>LBTE01000001.1:0-206587 GCA_000989955.1 candidate division TM6 bacterium GW2011_GWF2_37_49
ATGGCTGAGTGGCTGAAAGCACTTGCCTGCTAAGCAAGTATCTGGAGAGATCCGGATCGTGGGTTCGAATCCCACTCTCTCCACCATACTTCGCCCTCGTTTCACTCGTGGCTTCGTATGGCAGGCCAGTCCAAATATTCCAATTTAAATTTTTTTTCTGGAGAGGTGGCAGAGTGGTTGAACGCGACGGTCTTGAAAACCGTTATTCCGGGAGACTGGAATCGTGGGTTCGAATCCCACCCTCTCCACCAGTCCTCGCTCATACGGAGCTATGACCGGCAGGTTCAACTCTCATTCGCTTTTAATTCTATTTTTTTAGATTGTTATCATGACATGATTTTAATACAGGAGTAATCTATAAAAATATCGATGGCACTTTTTACAATTTCTAAAATTTACACTCGAAACATGCGTCTCAATCAGTGCCGGTAGGCCGCATCTAAAAACTTGTCAATTTCTTGCAATAATTGATTTCATGGACTATTACAAGTAATATAGTTGATGTATAGCTGTAAAAATCGTGTGTTTGGCTATATTAAAGACAATGGAATTGGTATCAGTAGATATGCTTCTTTTATTGACTTGATTTTTATTATTCTGATAAAGTTCGGGAAGGCGGTTAATTTATATGGCTATATTTTGTAAAGATGAAATCATGCTACTTACCGATCTTTTGGAGCGTAATGCCAGATTTTTTGCCGTGACGCCAGCTCTAACCATGCGTATGGGATATCGCACAGTAACTTTAAATTATGCGCAAGTTTATGAGCTCTCATGTAAGGTTGCCGAATTTTTAAAACAGCAAGAAATCGGAAAAAATGACAAAGTATTGATATTTGCTCCGAATTCACCTTTTTGGGTTTGTGTTTTTTTCGGCGCAATGCTGAATGGCAGCGTTGCGGTTCCGGTAAATATTCAAAGCACGTCAGAAATACTTAAAAAGATTATCGAGCAGACTCAAGCAAAAATTGTTTTTAAAAGTCGACAATTAAAGCGAGATCTGTTTGGAGATGTCCAGATATTTGATATTGAATTTATTGATGAATTAACGCATGATATAAATTTGCAAAATTTCAAACGAGCTGAACTTGAAGAGGATGATCTGTTAGAGATTCTTTATACCTCTGGTACGACAGGAGACCCAAAAGGTGTTATGCTATCGCATAAAAATATTTATTCAAATGTTTTGTCTATTATCAAAGTTATTGAGCTGAAACCTCAATCTGAGCGCCTTTTGTCAGTGCTTCCGCTAACTCATATTTTAGAGCAAACGATTGGTTTATTTTTGGCATTCCATTTCGGAGAGCACGTTGTTTATGCCCATTCATACGCAGCAATAGGAAATCTTTTGCAGGAATTTAAAATTAGTAAAATGGTTGTGGTGCCAGAGCTTTTGAAGGTATTGATGGATCGAATAAAAGGCGATGCTGTTAAAAACGGAAAATTTTGGTTATTACAAAAAATGATGAATTTTTCATCTAAAATCAATTGCCGACCATTATCAAAAATTTTATTTTACTTTGTGCTTAAAAAACTAGGCGGAAGGCTTGATACAGTTGCAAGTGGTGGAGCTCCGCTGGATATAACATTAGAAAAAGAATGGAATGCTTTGGGTGTATTTGTTATTCAGGGTTACGGTCTAACCGAAACATCTCCAGTGATATCGTTAAATAGTTTTGATAAACATAAATTTGCATCAGTTGGAAAAATTCTTGAAGGTGTACAGGTAAAAATTGCGTCGGATGGAGAGATTTTAGCTCGTGGACCAAATGTTTTTCAGGGTTATTATAAAAATGAATCTAAAACCAAAGAGGCCTTTTCATCGGATAGTTGGTTTATGACTGGTGATATTGGCTATTTTGATTCAGATGGTTTTTTATTTTTAAAGGGCCGCAAAAAATACATGATTCTTGGTCCTGGCGGACAAAATGTTTTTCCAGAAGATATCGAAACTGAATTAAATAAAGTACCTGAAATAAAAGATAGTTGCGTACTTGGATTGGACAATGCAGGCAAAAGCACGCTGATACATGCTGTTCTGTTATGTAACAACAAGGCAACTGATACAGAAAAAATAATTGACTCTGTTAACGAAAATTTGGCCTCATACCAACAAATCAATTCATGGTCGACTTGGGACGAGGATGATTTTCCGAGATCAGCTACGCGCAAAATTAAGCGCGATGAGGTGATTAAAGTTATTTTGGCAAAACAAAGCGGAGACATATGCGAGAACATTGAGTCTCATAGTAAAATCGCTAATATTTTGAGCTTGGTCTCTGGCGTTGAGTTGCGAAATATTCATTCAAACACCAGAATAGTTCGAGATCTTAACATTGACTCATTGATGCGTGTTGAGTTTGTGATGCGTGTTGAGCAAGAGCTGGGCTTCAGTCTTGATGAAACGTTTATAAATGCAAATACAACCGTCAGTCAACTTGAAGATATTATTAAACAAAAAAAATTTAGCCTGCACAAAATTGAATTAAAAAAATGGCCATGTAGCTGGTGGGCAAAAATAGTGCGGGCTGTAGGACAGTTTTGGATACTTCTTTTTACAAAAATTTTTATGAAAGTAGAAATTGATGGTCTTGAAAATATTCAAGATGTATCAACTCCAGTAATTTTTATGCCAAATCATAATAGTTATTTTGATCCGCTGGCAGTTTTGCAAATCCTGCCTTTTAAGATTCGAAAAAGACTAACATTTGCTGCAGCGGAAGATGTTTTGTATGGAAAGTTTAAATGGATTTCCTGGCTTGGTGAGTTGTTTTTTAACACATTTTCATTGCCTAGATCTGAGGAGTCAAACATTCGAGCTGGCCTTGATGTTATGGGTAAAGCGCTTGATAAAGGCCTTTATGTAGTAGTTTTTCCAGAAGGCAAAATTAGCGTCGATGGTAAGTTTCAGCCATTAAAATCAGGAGCGGGTTTGATGGCTGTAGAAATGCATGTTCCTATAATTCCAATAAAAATAGATGGTATTGAAAACTTGGCTCCATACGGATCGTTTATTCCACGTCGTCGCGTAGTTGTAAAAATTAAGATAGGTAAGCCAATAAAATTTAAAAAGGCCGATTCGTACGAATCGGCTAGAATTCAAATCGAAAATACGATGCGATCATTATAGTCTTAGCCGTTTATAAAACGATAAGGTATCCCGGAAAATGGATTTGTTTTCGCGCATCCGTATTCATCAGTATAAGTGTCGCATGTGCTATAATATTCGTACAACCTCATGTAAATAAAATAGGATTCTAGATCTACGCTATTTGTTCCAAGAAAACGATTTACTATGTTTTGATATTTTTCCAATGTTGCGTCGTTGCAAAGAGCGTAATGTGGTATGGTTGAAATACTAATAGGATCAGATTTTTGAGCATCAATAAGTTGCTTATGTAAATTTACGTATGATGCAAAAAAACATGTAACACAATCAGCCGTTTTATTTTTTTGCAAATTTAACTCAAAATCCGCGCTTAACTTAATACACGATTCATATAAATGGTTAGCATTTTCAGAGAACAATTGCATGCTTACAATACAAAAAAATGTTAGCGCTATTAATACAAACTTTTTCATATTTTTCCTTGATTTAATAATGACATTAATACATGCAGGAAACGAATAATAGCAATAACGTTTACGACAGTCAACACAAATGTCAACAACTCATGGCAAAAAATTCCTTCATCCTCAAACAAAATTTCACAAGTTTTTTATCATCAGAAGCAAAGGTTTTTGTCGATCATTTCTCGAGTTTCGGAAATTTATTTAAGGATTTTGACGTAGATACGCTTTTTTTGCAACTATAAATTATGTCACAACTTTGGTTAAATAATACCAAATCCGTCGTATTTGATACCTACTTTGCTTTGCCAAAAAGAATCCATGCTATTGCGCCATAAAGCTACATTGTCCAACTTGCCTATCTCGTGAATTACCAATATAACTTCCAGTCCATAGTCACATATTATTTTTAGATTTATCTCATTTGAAATGGCGCCAGCTACCAAGTCTAAATCGTTTCCAAATGCTCCGCCTCCAACAGCTGTTAAATATATTTTACGTTTGCCGTTTAATGCTGCGGCAAGAAGTGTTCCTTCATAAAATCCTTCAAGCATTGGCTTTGTTATTTTTTTGAGAAAAACCTTTCTTGGATCATCTTTAGCCATAAGCCTTGTTGGATTGAATAATCTCCAGTCAAATGCTGCAACTGGTATTTGATTAATGCGATTAATTGGCGCTTGCCATATTTTACGCACTTCAGAGAGTTTATCGTTTTTACTTTCGCATGGCCTTATTCTTCCTCCAACAACAACATCGATATCGCGATGAAAATAAATTTGCAAATTATCGGTCCAGTTAGCCGGAACGTCTGGCGTTGCCGCCACAACTAGCTGATCTACTGTTGGCATTCCTCCGCCTGATGCGTTTGGATTGATTAGGCGTTCGTATGGTGTATTCAAGAGCAAATTCATAGGTGGATGACCGTACATTTTATAAAATGTGCCTGGTGCTGCCGAAAAACAGCCTAATTCTCCTTGCGTTGGCCTACTCATGCCATTTGTAAAACCGAAGTTAGCATTCGCATTTACACCGTTATGTGCGCAACCGCCCTCCAGGCAATGCATTCGCGATGCCAGCTGAAAAACAGCATCCTTGTTTGCTGGATCGGCCTGCAATGCGCCAATATCTACACGATCGAATGTGTCGGCATTTCCTGAGAAATAACAAAGAATATGGAAGGACGGATTTCCTAATTTTTGAATGCCTGCAGCTTGAGCTGCAGCATACTGTTGTCGCAATCTAACAAGTGTTGATTGTACGATTGCTCCACAGCAAAGCGGCTGTAGTGTTTTTCTATTGAAAATGTATGAAAGGCCGTTATCGTCCTGCTCAAAATTCAATGGCATATCGGCTCTTTCTTCTAATCCGGTAGCATACTCAAATATTCGATCTAGTCGAACTTGATCATTTGATTGACATGTGTTACTGGGATGTGAAACGGAGTCTCTTAGTGCAAGCGTGCCAGTTACTATAAGCGCCATGCCACACAATGCTACACCGCCCAGCGCTAAGCTTTCAATGTCTATTTTGGATTTAGTTTTATTTTTTTTGCGTTGATCCAAAGACTTTTTTGAGCCTTGACTTGCGTCAGCATTCTCGTCCAGAGAGGCTTTATCCTTATCATGATCATGGTGTTTAACGTTCAGATCAGTTACTTCGCAAGCTTCATTTGTCTGCAGTGATTTTTGTTCGGCGAACGCAACAAAGTTCATCAAAAAAACTAAAAATATTGGTAAAAACATTTTATTCATAAAAACTCTCTTTAAATTCATTAAACATGGTATAAATTTAACAAATTTGCTACTTCTTAGAAACAGCATGTAATGGTTCAGTGCATATTAGACTGATTTGGCCCCTCAGGTCAGGATTGATAGTATAACTCAGTGGTTGAGTAACGCAAGGCCTGATGTATACGCACTTTGTTGTAAAACGAATTGAATTCTTTCAGCTTGTAATGCAAAATCTCGAGATTTTGCGGTCCGTCGTACTGAATAGTAAAATTCATACCTAAAATAAAGCTTTTTGCGTTTGGTTGTAAATCTACGATTGGAAGCTAGCTGTAAATGGCAGGGGCATTTTTCCTTATTTTGAAAATTTTAATTCGGCAAGCCCAATCCAATCGCATGCTGCAGGCTGGGTCTAAAAAATCATCATCTTCTTTGTAGCCCTGATGAATAGCTGCATGAGAGAAGCCATAGTCGATGTATCAGTCTACCTATGCATGTTTTGGAATGGAGCAATGTTTGGTAGATTTTAAAATTAGAATGGTATGATAGGATGGCGGTTAATCACTGCCACATACTTGATTTTCAGAAAATAAACTTGATATTGATTAAATTCGTATGCTAATTTTGCTTCAATATATTGGGTAGATGTAGACAAATATCTTAGGAGAAGAGATGCAATTTGGCATTATTGGAGTATTGATTGTTTCAATGTTTACAAATACTTTGAATGGTTCAGCTAGATGTCGTGTGAATGCGAAAGCACGATTTATAGCCAAGCGCACATTGAATGCACAAATATATAATCATCATGTAGAAATTTCACAAGATTCTATCATTTTGGACAGTTTAATTTGCACTAAAAAAAATGTTCCAAATAAATTTTATTGGGCATGTAAAGTTAAACAATCAGATAGCAGTTTATATTATGTATACGACATTGAAACCTGCAAACACCAAAAAATTATTAAAGATATTGAGATTCCTGATCAAAGAGTCGTATTGCAAAAAGCAAGCCCCAACCAGCAATTTGAGTTAATAGAAGAAGAAGGCATTTTAGTTTTGCGCAATGTGATGACAAAGGAATGTTTGTTTTCTTCGCAAAATATTAAATCTTCAGTTTTCAGTTCTGACAGTAAATTTTGGGTATGTTTAGAAGATGACCCAAGTCAAGTTAATCTTAATGATTTATACCCCAATCTATCAGATATAAGGCATAGGTATTACTTAAAAATAAAATTATTTGATCTTAGTAGCGGTATCTTAGTATTTGAAGATGATTGTGGATTGATAAATGTTGTTGAGCCAAAATTTAGCAATAACGGTAGCAAGTTGGCCTATTTAAAAAAAGATAAAGGGTTTACTTTTGATGAAATGGTAATAATTAGTGTGAATGATACATCTGCAAGGATCAGGCTTATCGCTCCTTACTTCTTTCCTTGCGACGTAATGGCTTTTACATTTTATAATGATGATAATGAAATTTGTGTCATAAGTTATTATCCAGTAATAAGCAAGCTGTTATCAAGTTTTTTTAGCCTATAAAAATTGGAATAAAATTGACAATGATTTAATTTGTATGCTAGCTTCACCACGATATATGGGATAGATTTAAGCAAATATTTTAGGAGATGTTATGCGAATCTGGATTATTGGAGTATTTATTGTTTCAATGTTTGTAAATACTTTGAATGGTGCTGCCAGGAGTCATGTGGATGAGAGCTACGCGGTTGGACAGTATGGGTTGGCTTATGCTGGAATTCCGCAGGGATCTATCATTTTAGATAGTGGAATTTGCTCTAGGCAACATATTCCGGATAAATTTTATTGGAAGTGTTTTGATAATAAATTGTTTTGGGTGTGCAAAATTAAACAATCTGATAGCTATTTATACTATGTATATGATATTGCAACCAGTGCATTTAAATGGATCTTTAATGCTACTGATTTTCAGTATCAAAGAATTACAGTTCAGATTGTAAGCGATAATTATCAATTTTGTTTGATTAAAAAAGGTAACGGTTTTGCTTTGCGTAATCTAACGACTAATCAAGATTTGTATTTTTCGTCATGTATTAAATCTGCATTTTTCAGTTATGATAGTAAATTTTGGGTATGTTTAGAAGAGATTTTAGATCAAGTTGATACTCATAATTTAGCTTACAATCCATCAGATATAAGATATAAGCATCATTTGAAAATAAAATTATTCGATCTTAATAGCGGTGAACTAATCTTTGAAGATGATTGTGGATTGATAAATGTTGTTGATCCGAAATTTAGTAATGATGGTAGAAAATTGGCCTATTTAAAAGGAGTTAATACAACAAGCTCAACCATTAATGTGTATGATATACAATCACATAACAATCTTAATCAACAAATTTTGCTTGAGTGTGACGTAATGGCTTTTTTGTTTAATTATAATAATTGTGAAATTTGGGCCACAAGTTATGTGCAAAAACATGATATGTTGTTATCAAATCATTTTACCATCAAAACTTAAAAGTTATGCACATAAATGGTGCATTTTGGAATAATTAGTCTTTGGCAACTCTGTCCGTGCCAGGCACAGTTCCAAATGAACGAAAATTGGTGGAGGTAAGCGGATTCGAACCGCTGACCCTCCGCTTGCAAAGCGGATGCTCTACCAACTGAGCTATACCCCCAAATCATAATTTTGGTGGGCCTAAGTCGACTTGAACGACTGACCCCCCCGTTATCAACGGGGTGCTCTAACCAACTGAGCTATAGGCCCCAAATATAATCAAAGAATCATTAATTTTTTCTGATTATACAAGCATTTTTTTGCTCTTGCAAGAAATTATTAATCAAGTTTTTGAAAAATGTAAATCTGTTTAAAATTGACACACAGGAAGGCAACTCTCATAATAAAAGGCATAATAATTTAAGCAAATAAACATGAGGTACAAATGAAGTTTATAGATGTCGCAATAGCCTTTGACGAGATAGAAAAAGAGTCATCGCGTACAAAAATAACGCAGCTGCTGGCCGAGCTTTTGAAGCACGCTACACCAAACGAAGCGGCGATTATATCATATCTTTCACTTGGCAGCTTAAACCCGCCTTACGTCGGCACGCAATTTAATTTGGCATCCAAAAGTTTAATAAAAGTTGTGGCAAAACTAATTGATAAAAGCGAACCGACTATTACGCGCGAAATTGCCAAACTTGGCGATCTTGGACTTGTTTTGCAGCAAGAAGAAGGTTTTGGCAAAAATACCTGTGATTACACGATAAATGATATAAATAAAGAGCTGAATAATCTGCTGGACATTTCCGGCATTGGATCTCAGGACGTTAAAGAAAAGGCTGTATTCGACCTTCTTTCAAATTTAGATGCAGCATCGGCAAAATATATCATTCGAATAATTTTGGGCAAGCTACGCATGGGTTTTTCTGACATGACTTTGCTGGACGCGTTTTCATGGATGGAGTGTGGCGATAAGTCGATCAGATGCAATCTGGAAGAGGCTTATAATATCTGTGTGGACATCGGACAGATTATTAAAGTGCTCAAAGAGGATGGCGTTAATGGCATTAAAAAGCTTAACATAACGCCAGGCATTCCAATTCGACCAGCTGCAGCCGAACGCCTGGAAGATGCCGAATCTATTTTTAAAAAACTTGGAGTTTGCGTTGCCCAGCCAAAGCTTGATGGATTCAGGCTTCAGGTGCATGTAGACAACACTCAAAAGCCTCATCTGGTCAGGTTTTTTTCGCGCAATTTGATAGATATGTCGCACATGTTTCCTGATCTTGCGCATGTTTTGCTTGAACTTAAAGTTGAAAACATTGTATTTGAGGGCGAGGCCATTGCCTATGATGCTGAGACTGGCAATTTTTTGCCTTTTCAAGCAACTGTCAAACGTAAGCGAAAGCATGATATCGAGAGCGTTTTGCATGATTATCCGCTAAAGCTTTATGTATTTGATCTTCTTTATCTGAATGGCAAGTCTTACCTCGGAAAAACTCACAAACAACGTCGCAAAGATTTTTTGGATGTGCTTGAACAAAAAACTGTCGAAAAGCATCAGGTGGTATTGCCGATCGAAGAACAAAAAGTTGAATCATCCAAAGATTTATCTGAATATTTTGAGAAGAATATTTCAAGCGGGCTGGAGGGGATTGTGGTCAAGCGCACAGACGCTGTTTATCAGGCTGGCAAGCGAAATTTTAACTGGATCAAGCTTAAGCGCCAAGAATCAGGCTCGCTGAATGATACTGTAGATTGCGTGATTTTGGGATATTATTCAGGGCACGGCAAGCGAGCATCTTTTGGCATTGGAGCCTTGCTTGTCGGAGTTTACAACAAAGAAAAAGATATTTTTCAAACAGTGGCAAAAATTGGTACAGGCTTGACCGATGTTGAGTGGAAATATCAAAAAAAAGAGTGCGATAAAATTAAAACTCACGACAAATCGCACAATGTCGAGTGCGCAAAAGAACTGTTTCCAGACGTCTGGGTGGATCCAGAAATTGTTTGCATGATTCGCGCTGATGAGATCACGCTTTCGCCGTTGCACACAGCTGGCAAAACCAGCAAACAATCAGGTTATGCATTGCGCTTCCCTCGCTTGATTGGGTACCGTCCGGACAAAAAAGCGGCCGAGGCTACTGAAGTAACTGAGCTAGAACATCTTTATAAACTTCAATTTAAAAAAAGCAAAAAAGCTGTGTCGAAAGAAAAGCAAGCTTCGATTTTTGAGTAAACATAAATTTTGCGCAAATGTGAGAGCTGTTTTTGCAATTGTTATACCATTCCAAGTTGTTAAAGTACCTAAAATAAAGCTTTTTGCGTTTGGTTGTAAATCTACGATTGGAAGCTAGCTGTAAATGGCAGGGGCATTTGAAAATTTTAATTCGGCAAGCCACATCCAATCGCATGTTGCTGGCGGGATCTAAAAAATTATCATTTTCTTTGTAGCTCTGATGAATAGCCGCATTCAAGAAGCCATAGTCGATGTATCAATCTGCCTATGCATGTTTTGACATGTGTCTATTTTATAAATCCTGCCACCCTCCGCCACGCCTTGCAAGTTCATCGACGATTAAACTTACTTTTGTGGCTAGCAAAATTCTTGAAACTGGAATTGGCAATTCGAAATTCATGGTCTGCGTGGCTGTGAAAAATTTGCGCAAAAGCGCTTCGTGGCCTTTGTCTTGGCTTCTTGAAATTTGATTAAAATCTTGTGATAAACCAAAACCTTTCAGTTCATAAAAATCATCCATGATTATTGATTTACCGTCAAAAAATGCTTCCATACGCTCTTTGCCCATATCGTTGCTGCCGATTGCCGAATAAAAAAATGAGCAGCATGAGCCATCACTCATGCGAAGCTGTGCCGTAAAATTGTCAGTCATGCTTAACATGTCTTGTTTTGGATTGATTGTTTGCACAGATATTGAAACAGGATTTGAGTCGGTCAAAAATATGAATAAATCGAAGATGTGACATGCCTCGCCGATGATGCGACCACCGTTTTGTGGAGAATTGATCCAGTGATCTTTTGGAATAAATCCGGCATTCATGCGATAAAAAATCATTGCTGGGCCATGCCGTTTACTCAAAACATTTTTTATTTCTGACATGAACGGAGAAAATGGTCGATTAAAGTCAACGCAATAAAGATAATTTTTGTTTGATGTTAAAAATTGCTCTAGCTTATTCAATTGCTCAAAATTGACAGCTGCAGGCTTTTCTACAAACACAGCCTTGCCAGACCTCATGAAATCAATTGCTTGATCTGCATGTAAAAAATGTGGCGTAGCTATTAACGCAGCGTTCAATTCAGATTCAAGTAAATTATTATAATCGTTAGTAGGTTCGTTTACGTCATAACTTCTAGCGACATTAATCATGTTTGATGCATTTGAATCCGCTATAGCTGCAATCGAAATATTTTTAATGTTTTTTAAGATCGGTAAAAGTTTTGTTTTTGCAAAACCTCCAACGCCCACGCAGCCAAGCCGAATATGTGCTGCATTCGGCACAAAAGGCTTGCAGTCTTGTAAAGCTAAGTTTTTTGATTTTTGTATTTCATTAAAATCAAAATCGTTATATTCGGAATGGTAGCTCAAAACTATTCCAAGCGAGTCTTTTTTACCCAGCGATTCGTAGGCATGTTCAATGTTCTCTAAATCAAATTCTGATGAAATTAACGGATCGATTAAAATTTTATTATTTTGAATTAGGGATGCGAAAAATTCCATGTTTCGGTTTTCTGTCCAGCGAACATAATCGTATGGATAATCTATGCCATCTTTTTCGTACGATGCATCATAACGGCCAGGGCCGTAGGAGCATGAAATGACAAAATCTATTTCCTTTGAATAAAATGGATCGCGATCAAAATCAATTTTTACATCGCCAACAAGAACGACGCGTCCCTTGCGGCGGGTTATGTTCATTGATTGTTGTATCAAATCCCCAGTCGAAGCTGCAGCAGTGATGATTGTTGCGTCGACGCCTCGTTTGTTCGTTATCCAATCCATTTCATTTATCAAATTATTGTTTTCTGGATTTACAACAAAATCAGCGCCCAGTGTTTTTGCAAGCTCTAAACGCTTTTTTTTAATATCAACACCAATCACATTGCAGCCAGCCGCTTTAGCCATTTGTAGTGTCAGTTGCCCGATTAAACCAAGGCCAATTACACAAACGCTTTCGCCAAAAACAAGATTTGATCGCCGTAGCCCTTGCAATGCGATTGCTCCGATCGTTGTAAGACTGGCTTGTTTTAGGTAGGTAGAGTCGTGAAGTTTTACAATCAAATTTTGTGGCACAACAACAATTTCTGCATGATTGGCAAAACCTGCTCCAGCACAGGCCACATAATCGCCGACAGTGAAATTTTCAACATCTTGGCCGAGTGCAATAATTTGACCAGAACATGAATACCCAAGAGGCATAACTTGATCAAGCTTTTCAAATACTAAGTTTATTGTCGAAGCTACACCACTTTCTTTTACGGCGCCAAAAACTTTTTGAATATTTTGGTTTAAATTTGAGGTAGCTCTTTGGATGATGTTTTTGCCAGAAGCGGATATTGTTGCAAACTCCGTTCCACTGCTGATAAATGAGTAGTGCGTTTTTACAAGCACACTATTTTTTTCAAGTTTTGGAATATCAATGTCAAATAATTTTACTTTGCCTTTTTGCAAAAACACCTGTTTCATTTTTCACCAAATTTTAACTACATTGATTGTGCGCCAAAATAATACTTAAATTTTGAAGTAGCACTTAACATGTTTTTCGATCCGGCTTGATGCATATAAAAAATAAGTCCGCAAGGGTCTATGACCACTTTGTTTTCGAACAATTCTTCGGGTATCGATTCAAATTGTTGATGTCTGACTAAAATAGCGACAATATCTGCTTGCTTTATTCCATCGATCATATTTTTTGATATCAAACCCAGCTTTTGAAGGGTGTGGTTCGATAAATTTGGATCAAAAGCATAAAAATCAATGATCTCTTTACGCCTGTTAAGCTCTATCGCAATTTTCAATGCAGGAGATTCGCGAATGTCATCAACGTTTGGCTTAAATGTGAGGCCCAAGGCAAAAACTTTTGGACGTTCGATGCCAGAGTCTTGTAAATAATCAATTTTAGCCAAAATTTTATCAAGAACGTGTAATGATTTATTATTATTAACTTTGCGAGCAGCAAGCAAAAGCTCTGTTTCCTCTGGAAAACTTTCGATTAAAAAGCATGGATCAACTGCTATACAGTGTCCACCAACCCCTGTTCCTGGAGATAGTATTTTTACGCGTGGGTGTTTATTGGCAAGCTCGATTACCTGAAATGGGTCAATTCCTGCTTTTTCAGCCATTGCCGCAACTTGGTTTGCAAAAGCTATTTGAACGTCACGCGAACTGTTTTCAATCAGCTTCACCATTTCAGCAGTTTTTTCATCAGTTACATGCAAAATTCCATTCACAAATTTTGAATAAAAATGTTTTGACAACTCGGATGCCTTGTGGCACATTCCACCAATTACACGGTCATTTTCAGTTAATTCTTTTAATATTTTACCCGGCAAGACTCTTTCGGGACAATGCGATACAAAAAAATCGATGCCTACTCTCATGCCTGATAACTCTTCTAATTGTGCAGCCAGAGCTTCGGTTGCTCCGACTGGAACTGTTGACTCAAGTATTATTAAGTTGCCTGGCATAAGGCGTTTGGCGACCACTTCGCCTGCAGAAAAAATATAGCCTAAATCTGCACGCTTATTTTCTTTTATTGGTGTAGGTACAGCAATAATAAAGCAATCCGCGTATTGCAGATCCTTGTATGCCTTAAACGAACCCTTGCTTAAAACAGACAAAAGACGATCACTAAGTCCTGGTTCGACAATTGATATATTTCCGGAATTTATACCTTTTACTCTGTCCAAATCTATATCAAAACCAAAAACTTCAAATCCCGATTGTGCTGCAAGTATAGCTGTGGGCAATCCTATATAACCAAGACCAACAACAGAGATGCGTCTCATTTATCCTCCCCTGTAAGCAATTCATTATTAAACATTTTTAATTATCCTTTCGCTTCCAAACACATCATGATTGAAATTTTTGATCTCATTTTTCAATTTATATTTAATTATCTGACCAATTTTGTAAACAGAATTGCCATCTCCAAAAATATTGCTTGGAATTGCGGATAATTTATTATCACAAAATTCTTGTAACGCTTTCGTTAATAAAGTTTCATTTGATCCTACAAGCATACCTAGTCCTTCCCAGACACCTTCCATTCTTTCTGTAACATCGCGAAGTATAACTACTTGCTTGCCCAAACTCATAGCCTCTTCTTGAATGCCGCCGGAATCTGTAAGGACAAAATCACAGTTCAGCAGCAAATAAATCAAGTTTTTATAAAGAAGCGGACTACTTAAAAAAACATTATTTGCATCCGATAGTTTCGAGTCAAGCAGCGCTTTTTTTATATTTGGGTTTGGGTGTAAGGGATAAAATAGCACAACGTCTTGACGATTTTCTATAAAAATTTTTATGCACTTAAATATTCGTAAAAGTCCTTCATTAAATGTCTCTCTGCGATGTGCGGTGAGCAGTATAATTTTTTTGGACTCTTTTTTGCAAAACCTAACTTGATCAAGTATTTCTTGATCAACTGATATCTCTCCTGAAAGTATTCTTTTTTTTATCCAAAATAATGAATCAACAACGGTGTTGCCGGTTAAAAATATTTTTTTACGATTTATGCCACTGGCAAGAAGATTTGCGTAACTCAAATGTGTTGGCGCAAAATTATAGTCGGCAATGTGGGAGATATAAACTCTGTTCATCTCCTCAGGATACGGAGATTGAAAATTGCCACTTCTCAATCCTGCCTCAACATGCGCGATTTGAATTTTGGCATAAAAAGCGGCCAATGATGCGGCAAATGCTGTTGTTGTATCACCTTGAACGATAACCAGTCTTGGATTAAGTTTTGAGTAAATAATTTTCATTTTTTCCAAAACCGAGCTTGTTATGTGAAACAAGTCTTGATTTTGTATCATTATATTAAGGTTGATGTCTGGATAAATATTGAATATGCTGAAGACTTGTTCTAGAAGCTCACTGTGTTGATTTGTAGATACTAAAATTGAGATAAGTCCTGCCTTGTTGAGTTCTTTGTGCAACAGAAGTAATTTAATTGCCTCTGGTCGTGTTCCAATCACAACAACAATAGGCCTCTCCATCATTAGACTTTCTGTTAAAAAAATCCAAATATACCTACTAAAAGGAGATTAGCAAACAAAAAGAATAAAGCAAGAGTCGCTAACTGAACGGAAGCAACCACTTATTGGAAGGCAACGAAAAAAGCAGATTATCAAGGTTTGATAGAAAAAGAAATATTAGGCGTTGTACATCAATTTAGTCGCGCAGATGCATAAAATACTTAGATGGTTGAGATGGTGTTGTTTTATAAAAATTATTGTGCATAAACTTTATTTTATAAACACAGTTAAGAATCAAAGCAATGATGTTCAGGGATATACATTAAGCATATCACTCCAAACTCAAGCACCCAACAGCCCTACCAAACATTTAACAATTTTTTAAATGCGGCCTACCAGCCACGATTAGGAGCGGCTTAGCATGTGTTTTTTAGAAAAATCGCAAAAAGTGCAGATATAAAAATAATAAAAACATAACATATTTACTTCGCAAAAACGACTGCGCTATATTTAATTCAAATAAAATGGTTGTGGTTCGGTTTAATAATTTAATAAATGGAGGCTTTATGTTTCATTTAAATTTAAACAACCATCTGCTTTAAGAGCTTAATTTCTTTGGCCCATAGCGCCATTTCATTATCGCTTGGCGTTTCAAGAATTTTTGGAATATCAGCAAGCTTTTTATCGTTCATTATCCATTCAAACGTTTGAAGCGGGATTTTGCCTTCACCAAGCGGTGCATGTCGATCTATCCTAGAGCCTAAGGCTCCGTACGAATCATTCAAATGAATTGCTTTAACATGTTCAAGGCCAATAACTTCATCTAGATACTTGATGGTTTTTTTATATGATTCTGGCGTTGAAATATCATAACCAGCTGCAAATGCATGGCATGTATCAAGGCAAATTCCAAGACGCTTGCGATATTTGGTCTTACATCCGTCAATTATTTGTTTTAGTTGGTCAAACTTGTATCCCAAATTGGTACCCTGCCCTGCCATGTTTTCAAGTAAAATCATTGTTTTGCCAGGCGAAGCTTCAAGCGCAATCTCAGTGTTGTTTATTATTTGCTCTATGCCTTTGTTTTCGCCAGCTCCAAGATGTGATCCAGGATGCAGCACCAAATAAGGTATACCAAGAATTTCACAACGCTCAATTTCATCTATTAATGATTTGATCGAGTTTTTGACTGAATCTGTTTTATTTGATGCAATATTAATCAGATACCCAGCATGTGAAATAACCATTTTAATCGATGACTTTTTTGCAGCCGCTTTGAACGCATCAACCTCTTTATCGGTAATTTTGGAACCAAGCCAACTGCGCCCACTTTTGGTAAAAATTTGCATCACAACACACCCGATAGATTCACCTCGCCTGAATGCCGAGTGCAATGCCACTGCAGATGAAACATGTGAGCCTACAAGAATTTCTTTTGTAGTCATAATTTTCCAATAAATTTAGCAACCTTGGTCTAAATCCTGCACAGGCACATTGAAATATCCTTGAAGTAATTTAGGCAGCTCAAGATAGTTCATATTTTTTGTTATATCTTCAAAATCCCCAGCACAATAAGTATTCCAAAAAAGAACATTTTTATCTTTTGTTTCAGGCTTTTTAAGATCAGCCAACATTGCAGCAAACGTCTTTCCGGTATACGTTCCATCAAGCTGAATCTTTTCGCTTAATTTAAGTAATTTTATTGCAGAAGCAGCCTCAACCGTAATCTTTGCATACTTTTCGCCTGCAAAATCATCAATTATTCGATAATCATTTTCAGTAATTTCAAAAATTGGAAAACTTGAATGCAATTTATTTAAGTACTGGTTGGTTTTAGATATTATTTCGCTTATTGCTTTTGATTTCGACTCACGTGTTCCACTAATTTTAACAGCCACAACCTTACCCTTAAGACCCGCAGCCTTAACTCCAAGAATTAAACCCGCTGCGGTACCACAGCTACCAGCAGTAACATAAATCAAATCTGGCTCAGGAAGCTCACCTTTTTCGATTTGTTCTTTTAATTCAAATGCAGCATTTACAAAGCCAATAGCGCCAATTTCATTCGATCCACCCATTGGTATAAAATAAGGAGATTTTTTATCATCTAAAATATACTCACACGATGTATTAAATATTCCAACCGTCCGCTGAGCATCGCTAGCATAAGCCTTGATATCTGGATTATAATAAAGATCCATCAATAAATTACGGCGAACGTAAGAAGTATTTTCTTGCGGTGTAAGCATAATAATACAACCAAGATCTAACATTTGTGAGTAAATTGCCGTCGCAAGAGCATGATTTGATCCAGCAGCACCGACAGTGACAACCGTTTCTACATCAGCATTTAATGCATCTGCCAACAAAAACTCAAGCTTACGAACTTTATTGCCACCAAAAACTTGCGCCGCTTCGTCATCTGATTTTGTCCCAGACAAGCTGTCTTGCTTGATATAAATATTTTTAAATCCTATCAATTTTTCCAATTTTTCAAGTCTTTTTACTGGAGTTGGAAATGAGCCAAGAATTTGATGAGGCAATTGTATAAACAGTTCTGGAAATTTCTTGAATAGCGGCAATTCTTTGGACTCATTGCTGTTTTGATATTTTTTATGATTGTTAAAAGAGTCAACTTTATCTCTAGGTCCGCTTAACTCAATCAAATCCGATGACACCAGCGTTGTTTGATTCCCTGCATAAACTTGAAAAACTAATAACGATAATAAAAATATTTGAAAAAAATACCGACTTATTTTCATGACAAAATCCTTTCTCTCTCAAAGTTACAGTTACTAAAATCAATCTTATTCAAATTTTTGAAGAAGTCACCCTCTCGTGATTTTTCGCTGATAAAATCACAATTTGCTTGTTAGCATGTCCTGACCGATAACTCAATAAAAAATAGCCTACTATTTGATGGCTTTTTTTAGTTCAAGAATTTTGTCGCGAATTTCGATGGCCTTTTCAAACTCAAGATTTTCTGCAGCAAGCTGCATTTGTTGTTCAAGCTCTTGAATTAGTAGTTCGGCCTCTTCAACGGTTTTGGGCTTAAATTTTTCTAGATATTTTTGTTTGGCACCTTTGGATGCCTGCATAATTCGCTCTTGCAGTTTAGATATGCTCTTGCCAACCTCTCTGGATACCGTTTTCGGCGTGATGCCATGCTCTGTGTTGTATTCGATCTGAAGCTGGCGTCTGCGGTTGGTTTCTGCAATTGCCAGCTGCATCGATTGAGTGATTTTATCGGCATAAAATATAACTTTGCTTTCCGTGTTTCTTGCAGCTCGTCCAATCGTTTGAACTAGCGATCTGGTGTTGCGCAAAAAGCCCTCGATATCAGCATCGATTATAGCAACGAGTGCTACCTCGGGGATATCAAGGCCCTCGCGCAAAAGATTTATTCCGACAAGGCAATCAAAAACCCCGCTGCGTAGCTTGTGTATCAGCTCAGTTCGCTCGGGCGTTTTGATTTCACTGTGCATGTAACAAACTTTTATTTTTTTGTTTTCAAGGTATTGAGCGAGCTCTTCGGCAGCCTTTTTTGTCAGCACCGTAACAAGGGTACGAAAGCCGTTTGCTGTTGTGTTTTTGATTTGCCCGATCAAATGCTCGAGCTGGCCCTCGCGTTTGACGATTTCAATTTCAGGATCAATAATGCCGGTAGGCCGGACAATTTGCTCTGCTATTGAGTCTGCGCTTTTGACCTCGTAGTCGCTTGGTGTGGCCGAAACAAAGATTACGTCTTTAAAGTATTTTTCAATTTCTTCGAACTTTAAAGGTCTGTTGTCGTACGATGAAGATAGTCTAAAACCAAAATCTACAAGCGATTGTTTGCGTGCTCGGTCGCCTTTGTACATGCCGTGCAGCTGGGGTATGGCGATGTGCGATTCATCGATAATCAAAAGAAAATCTTTGTCAAAGAAGTCAAAGAGCGCATAGGGAGCGTCGCCTGTCCTGCGTCCATCAAAGTAACGCGAGTAGTTCTCAATTCCGGTGCAATAACCTGTCTCTTCAAGCATTTCTATGTCGTGTTTGACGCGTGTCAACAAGCGTTCTCTGTACAACGGGTTTTCGATTAAAGGCGCTTCGCGTTCAAGATCTCGCTTGATCTGTTCTATCGCGGAGTCGCGTTTTTCTTTCGTGGTTAAAAAGTGCTTTGCTGGAAAGACCAAGACGTTATCAAGTACAGAAAGGACTTTTTGCTCCTGCCTGTCAATAAATTCTAGACGTTCCACCTCATCGCCAAACATTTCTATGCGTAGATTGTTGCGCATATACGGCAAGTTGACGGTTATTGTGTTTCCAAGCACTTTAAAATTGCCATAGGCGTTTTCAAAATCGTTTCGTTTGTACTGAATAAAAATAAGCTTATCAATCAAGTCCCTGCGCGATATTTTGTCTTCGACCTTGATTTGCATGGTAAGCTCGCGATAATCCCACGGATTACCAAGCGAGTATATCGCCGAAACCGAAGCAATGATGATTACATCGTTACGATTGATGATCGATGCAGTCGCTTCAACGCGTAGGCGCTCAATTTCAGTGTTAACCTTTGTTTCTTTGGGAATATAAACGTCCTGCGCTGGCAGATACGACTCTGGCTGGTAATAATCGTAATAACTGACGAAGTAACAGACCTTGTTTTCAGGAAAAAACAGGCTGAACTCTTCATAAAGCTGCGCTGCAAGTGTTTTGTTCGGCGACATTATCAGCACGGGCTTGTTTTGTTGCGCGATAACGTTTGCAAGCGTAAAGGTCTTGCCAGAGCCGGTTACGCCCAGAAGAACAGACTTGCCCGGGCGATTGTCATTCAATGTTTGAATGGCTTTGGGCTGGTCGCCGCTGGGTTGAAACGGATTATGAAGTTTGAAGGCATTTTTATTAAAAATATTCATGCATCTAAGATATAGTCAAAACCGGCATTTGGCCAGTTTTTGTGTGAATAGCAATGAAAAGCCCCGGATTTTAAGGCCCGGGGCGAATTTTTATGCCTGAGCGGCTTGCGTGTTGCCGTATTTTGCGACGTAGTAATTAATCAGTTCCTGAAGATCTTTTGACGATACTGCACAGAACGGATCGTTAGATTCATCCAAATCAAACAGTCGCGAGTTGTTTTTTGTTTTGTAGCGGATTACAACCTTCGTTCTTGATGCATCAGGCAGCGCCTTGATTTGTCTTCCTCGACGTGTGACTAATTCGTCAATAATGGTAGTCTTCTCCGACTGAGCGACGTCTTGCCATGCCATGACGAAATCGGTATATTTTTTTAGGCCATCGGACGTGAATTTTAGGGTTTCTAGAGATGCCTTTTTTGTAACATTCCTTACGCTCAACATCAGCCAAGTTCCTACCAAAAAGAACGCGGCTCCAATACCGCCAATCATTATTCTAGCGCCGGCGTCTAAGCCAATATTTTTGCCCATCCATCCTCCGGCAACAGCACATGCGCCTATTCCAGCAAATATTATTGCAACCATTTTGATTGATGCGACAGCTGCGTCTTTATCAATAAAGATGGTAACTTCGTCTTTGTCAGCATCATATTTTATAATATCTTTATTTACCTGTTTTTCGATAATGGTTAGAATATTCAATTTTGTTGGTATTTCTGGGCTTTGTGTTGCGCAAAACAGGCTCTGACTTGAAATAATTGCCACAATTAAAAAACTGAGTATTTTTGTTATTTTCATTCGAAATCCAATCGAATTAGCGAGTGGTGATAATTACAAATTTAACGACGTTATTTTTGCATGGCTGCCAAAATTAGTCAACTTGTATGCCGATTTTTATTGTTGTCAAATGTATGATTTTTACGGGCATACATTGACTATGTGTTATTTTTGTTTCGATTTTATAGTGTATTTCGAGAAAATGATTGCTACAGCTAAAAATGTAATAATTTTAGTTAATTTCATAAATCGTCCTCTAATTTATAATTATCATACAATTTTCACGGAGGTCGATTTTTGCATAACTTTTAAACTTAGTCAAACGGATGTGCTGGTCAAAATGACTATTTTTACGGGCATACATTGACTGTGGGTTCTCAAAGTTTCGATTTTATAGTGTATTTCGAGAAAATGGTGAATTTTTAGGTGTGGCCTGCAGGCCTTGAATGGGAGCTTCTTGCGATATAATTTTTCAAAAAATTGCAAAAACTGCCCATGGCCTTGGCGATTGTGATTGAGAGTTGTTTTTGGATTGAGCCATTATGGCGTGCTAATCGTGCGTTTCAAGTTGAATAAAAATAAAAATTGGGCCCTAGAAAGTATTTGTTTTTATTGATATCATTAATTCGGTTTTCTTTAACAGGCCGAAGTGGCGAAATTGGTAGACGCGCTAGATTCAGAGTCTAGTCCTGAATAGGGGTAGGGGTTCGAGTCCCCTCTTCGGCACCACATTTAACATGGCATCCAAGATGTTGGGTTCTTGAATTTAATATTTAAGAGTGATACACTCAACCTTGGTTGAGTTTTGGCTTTAATATCAATATAAAACTTGTTTTTAAATTGTTTGTTTTATTCTGGTAAGTTTAATTAAACATGGCATCCGGCGAAATGCAGATGATAAATTAAAGAGATTTTAAATTATGCAAAAACGTGATTATTACCAAATACTTGGCGTTGAACGTAACGCAAATCAAGAAGATATCAAAAAAGCGTATCGCAAATTAGCGTTACAATACCATCCAGACCGTAATCCTGACAACAAGGAAGCCGAAAATAAGTTTAAAGAGGCTTCTGAAGCTTATGATGTGCTATCGACACCAGAAAAACGCAAGGCTTACGATCAATTTGGTCATGCTGGAATGGGACAAGGCGCTGGCGGAGGCGGTGCGCAATATTCCGATCTTAACGATATCTTTGAGCAATTTGGTGACGTGTTTGGCGATCTTTTTGGCGGGCAGGCTTCAAAACGAGGCAAAAAGTCGAAATCTAGTCCAATGCAGCAGCGCGGGCATGATTTGTCTCAGTACTTAAAAATTTCACTCAAAGATTCTTATATCGGTTGCAAAAAAGAGATTGATATTTATCGCTACGAAAAATGTGAGCAGTGTGATCATACCGGATGTAAGGCTGGTACAAAGTCAGATATTTGCAATACTTGCCAAGGCACAGGTTCAATGCATTACAGGCAGGGCTTTTTTACTTACAGTCAGCACTGTTCTGATTGTAGCGGGCAGGGGTTCAAAATCAAGAATCAATGCGTAAAATGTCACGGTCAGTCTCGTTATCAAAAATATGAAAAATTTTCAGTCAACATTCCTGCCGGGATTTATACCGGTGCAGAATTAAGAGTGGCAGGCAAGGGTGACTCAGGCTCCTTCGGCGGGCCATCTGGGGACCTTTATCTTTCTATCGAAGTTGAGATTGATACTAAGTTTTACCGAAGAGAAGACGATCTTGTTTCAACGCTTAATCTTACTTATCCACAGCTTGTTTTGGGTTGTCAGCTTGAGCTGGAAAATGTTGATGGATCAAGAGAAGTAATAAAAATTCCGCGAGGATGCAAAGTTGGTGAAGAGATTAAGTTCTCTGGAAAAGGCTTTGCAAGGATTCAGCGTGGCGGTCGCGGCGATTGGGTAATTATTACGCAATGCCATATCCCAACCAAGTTATCTGAGGAAGCAAAAAAATCATTGCTTGAATATTCAAAACAGATTGGCGATTCTTGCCAAAGTTCTGGTGGTGGAATATCTGGTTTTTTTAAGAAGTTTTTAGGCTGATTGAGCACTATTGTCGCAGTTAAGTTAATTTATTGAATTATATCCCTGTAACTGGTTAGAATCTTACGAGTTACAGGGATATTTCATGTTTAGTTTATTTTTATTTTTTTTATTAATACAGAGCTTTTTAATTGGGCCACAGGCGAATTGCAAAGAACATAAAGTTCATATCAGTGGCTTAAAAAAAATTTTAGATAATTTTCATAGCGTTGAGCCAGGTATTTGCTATCGGTCGGCACAGCTAAGGCCTAAAACCTTGGCCCGATACATTAAAAAATATGGGATTAAATCTGTTATAAATCTGCGTGGTGAGAATGCGCATAGTGATTGGTGGAAGGCTGAAAAAATGGTTTCGGAGGAACTTGGCGTCACATATTATAATCTTCCTTTTTGTGCAAAAAAACTCGAAAAAAAACATGATCTAAAAGCTCTTTTGCATATTTATAAAATAGCGCCTCGTCCAATTTTAATCCATTGCTTGAGTGGGGCCGACAGAACCGGAGAGGCAGCGGCTTTGTGGGTTTTGGAGCAGCAAGGCAAGAGTAAAAAGGAGGCTTTGAAGCAGCTTTCATTGTACTATCGCTATTTTAGATTAAAACGTCCTAAAAAATTTTTTTTGATTAAACATTGGAGTGGAATCAAAAACTTTAATTGTCCGGATGCGGTTTCTTGATTTTCACTTTTATGGTGATACGCTTTAGTTGAAGTGTTTTATTGTTAAATGCAGCTCAAGAAGGAGGAGTGAAAATGGTTAAACGTTACGCATTGTTATTAGTTTGTATTTTTATTAATTCAAATTTACATTCGTATTCTACGACGAATTATAGCGGCATCCACAAAGATTATTTTTCAAGTTATGTCAGACAAGAGGGTGATAAAATTATTGCGGCCAAAAATATAAACATGGGATCTCTGTCGTTTGCGTTGCAACAAAATTATGAAAATTGCCTCACCAGGACGCTTAGTCGGCTGGATGGTATTTGTTGGTCTCAGGGGCATTTTTTTGTTGATTTATACGCAATTCAAAATGTTACAGCCGAAGAGGTTAAAAGTTTTGTAGATTTTATTGCAACGTTGGTATTTTCAACTCAACTTGATTATGAAATTAATGATGCAATTTGCAATCTGCTACATAAAAATGGGCTGGTTAAAAACGATATCTTTAAACATGCTAGCACAGAGTATAATTCTCGATACGGCAAGGTTAAAGATAAATTACAAAAAACTATGATGAATGAGTATCGAGATTATGTTACGAAGCTGGAAGTTGAAACCGCCGTAAGTGGTGAATTTATAGTTTTGATTGCCCGCATAAAAAAATCAAAAACTGACGAATCTGAAAAGCAAAAAAATAAAGATAACGGCTTCTGGCATTGGTTAATTGATACAAATTCGAGCTTAAATGATCTTGATAAAGATTTGTCGACTTTAACGTCTAATTCAACGACTTCTGATTATGATACGGTCTATAAAAGTGAGGTGAATAAGCGAGTTGTTGAAATAATGAATTCTATTTTGCAGGAAAAAGGTTACACACAAGACACTTTACCAGCAAGGGTTATTTCTGATTATAGCGATGTTGTGCAAAAAATTATTAAAGACACAAATAACAAATTTTCTTATAACAACAATCAATATGTATATGTGAATGACATTAAAAATACAGCTAGAACGATGTTGCAGCCAATATTTGATAAAATTAAATTTAAAGGCGAAACGTGCTCAATCTGTCTTGAAACTTTTACGACATGGCAGCAGCTTGGCTTTCTGAAATGTGGACATTTTTTTCATAAAGGCTGCATTGATCAATCGTTAAGCAAATGTGGCAAAAAGTGCCCACTTTGCAGTTCTTATTCGGAAAAAGTGGATCACACAGAGACTGTTCCTTGGCAGTAGCTTAAAAGCATCAGGCTCATGATCATAGCTTGCTGTCCGAATTATAAAAATTATTATTTTCTTGTTTCAGGTAGACCATTGTCTGTGTTTTGATTTTCGTTTTATTCGATAATAAATGTATTGATTATTGCAATTAGTGTGTTGTTTTTGTTAACGTCAAAATTAAGGATAGTTGTCTGTTGCCAAAACAATGGAGGGACTGATTATGAAATTTAATAAATTAATTTTTGGAATAATGTATTTAAGTGCTTTATCTGCCAATATTTTTGCAATGGACGATGACGAAAATTATGTTACATCTCAAACCGATTCTGCAAAAAAGCGTGAAAACCCATCTCGATCTATGCTGAACGATTCTACTGTTAAGATATGGCCAAGTCTTTGGCGTAGTAGTGGTCGTAGGGGAGATATTAATTTTTTGCAGAGGCTTGCTGTAATCAGTAGATTGGATAATGGGAAGACTCTTTTGCATATCGCAATGGCTCTTGATGCGCACAATGCAGGCGTTTTAGGTCATAAAGTCGAGTGTGTTAGCGATTTGATAATTAATGGAGCTGCAAAGATAGGTGCTTTGGATAACGAAGGCAATACTCCATTGCATCTATGGGTTAATAGATCAAATAGTAATGGGTCAGTTGTTTCGGCTGAAGAGGCATGCAAAGTTGGCCATGTTCTTAATACGTTAAAACCGATTAATTTTGATCTTATCAGGAATCATGTAGGAAATACTCCGATGCACATCGTTTGCATGACTGGGCTTGAAAATATAAATTTATTCAATCTTTTTGTTGAGTTGGGCTACGATTTTCAGCTGTTAGGAAGTCTGAATAGAAGTATTTTGCATAGATTGGCCCTGGCTTCTCCTTGTCCGAAAAATGAAGAGATTGTTGCACGGTTGTGTGATTTATTTAAGGATGATTTTTATAGTAATTTTCGAGATCAAATCTCTAATGTTGTAAATCAGAAAGATTCAAAGGGCTATACTGCATTGCATTATGTATGTAAGGGCTGGAAGCCTAACGGCAAGAAATCATATTCTTTCAACTTGCCCTTGTTTAACCTACTTGTTTCAATCTTGGGATGCAATCTAAATATTCAGGACAATGATGATCATACTCCTCTGTATTACGCAAATCAAAGAGTTAAAACTAAGAAAGGTGCTATGGCTAAATTCATGCATGCAAAACTTAAACAAGCAGGCGCGATATAGCCTTTACTCAGGACTGCGTGCTAGTAAAAATCTTTTGTTTGTATCAATTTCTGGGTAGCTGCAGTTAGTTGATGTGGCGCTCTGGCCCTTTTTTTCATTGATGGCTTGAATTAGACGATTATTCCAGTCTGTAATTTGAATGTATTTTATCCGTTTAACAAATTCATCAAATATTTTAATGATAAACTTTGTAGCTTTTAGTTCATTGGTCTTATTATTATTCAGTCTTCGATTGCTCATGGAGTCTAATTTTTTAATTAATTGGGATCTTTTGAATGATAGCTCTCCGTGCATTTCTTTTGGCACATCTTTAAGTTTGATTTTTTTGGTGCTAAAAAAGTTGGCAATTAATGTATCGGCATCAGTTGCAAATTGTTTTGTGTCAGTTTTTATGTTAGCATCCATCATTTTAGATTTAAGCAATTTAAATTTATCGGTATCTTTACACAAAATTATTGAGCCAGAGATAAAAAATATCAGGTGTATTAAAATTATTTTTTTCATAATATTCCTTTTTTTTAAAATTTATAATCTATTCCAGCGACTAGAGCAAATGCAAATTTGTCGCCAAGACTTTCGTAATGAATTTGTTCTTGATTATCAATGTATTGGGTCAAAAGATTAGGCTGCCCTTCAACATCTTTATAAAGTTGGCCTGGAAAAAATAGGCAAGCTTGACCGTTAAACGATAGATCTTTAATAGGCTTCCATTCCGTACGTATGTCAAGCTCTGCGCCCAGAAATCTGCTTGCAGTTTCATTGCTTAACCACCCATTATTTGTGGAATCAGTTGTTGGATATTGTGGTGTAACTCCTGGAAATCCAAGATATGCTCGATCGTAAGCTATTTGATTTTCTATTGCAGGGTTTGAGTGATGCCCATTTTTATCCCATTTATAAAGTGTTGCAGATTCCCAAAAAAACATCAAATCGCTACTGATTAAACACTTTTCTTTTTTATTGAGTGGATACCACGTCAAACCCATTCCGATGAATTGGAGGTTGCTTAAGTCTTTTAAATTGTCGTAAGCATACATTGTTCTGTAAGAAATATTCAGTGGTCTTGGGATGACTAGCCGATCAAAAATTAATGTGTTTTTGACATGCATGCCTTTATATCTTGACCTCATCGGAATGAATCCATGATAAGTCTTTGAAATCTCTTCGTTGTATGGATAATTATCTCCGGAAATATGCCCCAACGCGCCTCCAACTCTGAAGGGATGTTTTTTGAATGAATAACCAATATCAAGCAAGGCCATAAAACCCCGATGTTCAAGTGTGTATTCTGGCCTGAATCTGGCATTTCCAAATAAATCTGAATTAAATACTCGCTTTTGGCCTGATCCGTTAGCGTCTGTAACTTGGGATCCTTGCTTGCCAATGTTTCTGTTATATGGAGCATTTACAATATATGAAAGGTATTTTTGTGGCTCATAATTTTGAGGGGATGTGCTTTCTCCAAGCTTGTTTGTTACCGGTACTTGATCGCGACTGGTATTGCTATCAAAAAATATATGGCTGAAAATTTCTTCGACAGATCCATCTTTATTGCTACGTGATAATTGTTTTACATTTCTATCGACTGCAAACATTGTCTGATCGCCGAATTGTCCTGCTAGTTCGCAATTTATTTCAAACCCGTTGTAATCGTAATCAACCATCAAACCAAGTGTATGTAGATACGCTTTAGAATCAGATTCAAATTCTACTGAAAGCTCGGGAGCATGCGTATAAACCCAGTAAGGCTGCAACCACATCTGCCCATACTCTTTTTCCTCAGGTGTATAATCAAGTCTGAGTGCAAGATTATAACGATCTTTGTTGGCGCCTCGTTCCATACGCTTTGAACCTAGTCTTTGAGCTCTGCTTGGATACATCACGTCATCTAGATTGGCATCAACTTCAAGCCATTTCATGAAATATGCGTCGAAGCTCAAATCGTCTAAAATTTGGCTTTTTAGCAAGATTCCCGGAGGCATTTGAGGATAGCGTGTAAAATTACCAGTTCCGGGCCAACCCATATATTCAACGGCCAGATCGTCGTGATAGCCGAGCGATAATCCTCGCCCAACCTCGTATTGAAAAAAACCTGCAGTTAAAGATGTTGGGTTTTTATTAAATGTTCTGGTGAATGTATCGAAATTTATTTTTAGCCATGCATCTTCAAGAAATATCAATGGCAGAATTGTTTTTGTTGTTACAGCGTCTGCCGTAACAACAGAGTCTAAGGCTTTTGAGCGCAGATCTTCGCGAGAGAATGGCATGTAATAATTATTTTGCTGCCAGACCACATAATTCGTTAGCCTGACTCCCGCTTCTGTTGCCGGTTTGCCGTATCTTTTTTCGCCCTGTTTTAAGCTGAAGTCAAGATAAAGTTTGTGTCTAAAAAAGTCATTCTGATCATAAAAATTATCGCTTAATGTGCGCACGCGATTGTAAAAAAAATAGTCTTCTTGCAAAACGCCTCTTAAAATCATTTCAACTTCATTTGAACTAAGTTTTAAAAATGATTTTTCTTTTGGAACATCGCTCTGAGCCCAACTCATTTGCTGGACGAATATAAGTGTTAAAATGTATTTTAATTTTTTAAATTTTGACATCGAAAACCCCTTTTTATTGAGATGAACCAACTTAAAAGCATTTTTTTTATAAAACATTTCAAAACTGAAGGCACTTTTTGCAATTTTTTAAAATTTTGTTCGAAAACCGTCTTCAGATCGATGCTTGCAGGCCTGGTTGAAAAATTTATTGATTTGTTTGCAGGTGCGATTAGGAGCATGCTTTTGGGTGCTATAGTTGATGTATGGCCCTGAAAATGAGGGTTTGAGCTCGTGTCGTTTTTCATTGTTTTGGTTCCGGAATTGTTGCAGTTGTGTTGTTGGTCTGGTTTGGTTGCTTTGGCTGTTGTGTTTGCGGATCTTCTTGTTCAGTTTCGGGAATAACTTGCAACAACTGTTGTGGTTGTTGAGTCGCGGGTGTCGATTGTTGAGGTGGTGTTGAAAGTGTTTGCGTGGCGTGGATTGTTGCCGGAGGTTGTGTTTGATCTTGTTGAGGTACGGCATTTTGTTGCATAACGTTTTGTGGCGTTTGCTGTTGCGAAGCTGGCGCAGGCAGTTCTTTTGCTGGCGCCTGTGATTGAAGTTGCTGTGGAGCTTCAGATTGTTGTGCTGGCGGTGTTGCGTGCGCTTGCGTTGGGGTTGTGTCTATTTTTTTGTGAGTTTCGGCGTTAAGTCCAGAAATGAAATTATATTTTGTTTCTTTGAATGGATCATTGGTGCGCAAGTCTCGGTTATAAAGTGTTATAACCCAGTCGTTAAGATTTTCGGCGGTAGTTATAACTGCAAATGCATCAAAATAAAAATCAAGAGCTTTTTGATAAACAACATTTGGACATGAAAGTACATTCCATGCCACTGAATCTACGTCTGGAGCGAGCAGTCGGAGCCCTTCATTTTTTTGGAAAGTTTTTCGTTTTTTCTCGCCGCGTATTATTGCTTTGATATTGATTTTGGTTGATGATGGCGTACCGCCCTCTTTGACTGAAAAATATGTTGCACTATTTACAGTATTTTTAGTTAAAATGTCAGCGAAATTAGTTTCATTCAAAATAGTTGAATCTTGTCGTCCTTGGTCGGATAATCGTATGAAATCATTGGCTGCATTTGGTATTGTTAGATAAGCTGCGATTGAAAGAGAATTAAAAAATGTGCTTACTTCTAATTCAAATGGTGTTGCGGCTCTAGATAGATTTTTTGCGCGTATCTGTAATTCAGTTTTTAATGTATGTTCTTGCCAGTAACTGTTATCTTCGTGGTTGCCGCGCAAATAAATAAAATTATTCGGATTAACCTGTGTTAATCGCATAGTTGCTGTTAACGTTTCTAAAGTAAATGGCGAGCGGTTAATAACATCGCCCATCAAAAAAATATAGTTTTGCGGTTGTGTAATCTTTAGTGAATCGTCGATTATTCCCAATTCTTTAAGCTTTGTGAGGCTTCTAACAAATGAATGGAGCGATCCTTGCAAGTTGCCGAAAACGACAATTTTTGAATTTGACTGTGTTTGTATTCTATAAACATAGCTATCTTTCATGCCTGATTTTTGTCGAGTAGATCCAAGATCTTCAAGCAATATTTTAAATGCTGAAATGTCCCATGCAGGTGGTTTGATCAAATTGATTTTAGATAGAAGCCAAATTGCTTTATTTTTAATTTTTTGTAAAGACGTTGGGCTCAATGATTGGTAATACTTTGTAAACTCTGGTCGCAGTGTATCATTGTTTTCCATCGGCGTGTTCTCATTGGTATCCTTTGCATATCGCTGCAGGGCTGCTAAATCGTGGAAGCATTCTTTGTAACTCGGTTCAGGCATTACCATAAAAGCAATAAAAATTAGAAAAATTACGGCGGTTAAAGCCATAAAAAATTTTTTTATGTTTAATTTTTTTCTTTGTCTAGAGCGACGCTTCACTTTTATTACCACGATAGCACCTTTGTTCGTTTACATCATGATGATGACGCTTGTTAATACTGTTAAAATAAATGAAATTATTAAAAACGTTATTCCATTAATTTTTTCTAAGTAGTTAAATTTTTGCGTTAATCCTTTATCGGCTGTTTTTTTAGCATCTTCCGAATATAGCAGGTATAAGCGAGTTATGAGTAGTTGAAAAATAAAGCACATCAGAGCGATTAAAAGAAGTAGTAGATAAAGAATATCCGTGAGTGTTAAATATCCGACCTGTGGCATCATTTGCTCAATAACAAAGCGGTAGCCAAGTAGCGCTGTGACGGCTGAAATCGATAAGCTGAATTTTCCTACAATATTTGCAATATTCATAGCAAATGAGAAAAATCCCAGAAATACCGAAGCAAAGAGCGGTATGAATATAATTAATATTTTTCGTATTCCTTGTTTTTCGATATCGATTGTGAAAAGAGCCTTTGGCACGAAGACTTTTTTAGTTTTATCCTCTTTGCTAAGGTCGAGTTCTTGATATCCAGCGTTTACATTTAAATCTTTTGGCTTCCAGCTGGTGGGGATGATGTTTGGCGCGAGCTGAAATGAGTTGGAATCGGTTGTGAAATACATTTCGCTTGGTGTGAAGAAGTTATTGGTCATCATTATTGCAATTTTGTGGTCTTCGAATGGAAATTTGTTGTAGTTAAGTGATGTTTTGATATTAATTATTATTTGGAATTTAGCAAAAATTTGATTGCCTGAAATTTTTATATCTGGTGGGGATTTATAGAGTATTTTGTCCTGATCGAATGAAAATTTTTGAATGTTATCAAGCGATATTTCATCTGAGTTGAACTCGAACCACAATATTGCATCAAATGTTATATCATTTTTGATTACATCAAATGTTGGGAAATTTTTGATGTACATGCCAGTTTTTACGTTTACTGCAAGCGGGCCAAGTTCTTGAATTATTTTTGAATTTATGGCTTTAAGCTCAGGAATAGTATCCGTGGTGTTGAATTTGGATAGCGCGATTGTAAAGACAATTGATATGATTAAACACATCAAAACCATGATTGTCGTTTTGAATTTTGCACTAACAATATCTATTTTATTAATTAATGTTTTAAATTTTATCAACATTTAATCGCCTTTTTCCATTTTCCATTTTTTATCTACTTCAGCGTTTACCCAAACCCTGTTTTTTGACAAGCACATTGTTTCTTGATCAAGTTTGAACGTCATATCTTTATCAGCTTTTATGGTTGTTGTTAGTTTGAATTTTTTCAGGTCGGTTATTTTTTTTAAAATATTTTGCAAGGTTAAAGGAAAGCCGGTTGCTTGGATTATTGCAGAAAATACTGATGCGTTCAAATATCCCTCTAAAACGAAAGGTGAGATTGTTTTGTTTGGCATGTGTATTTTCAAGTCTTGACGGAATTCTTGCACTATTGCAAGCTCGCTATTAAACGGGTTTGGAACAACTGACGAAAGTAATACTGATATGCCACGAGATTCTTTGAGGGTTTTTTGAATCCAATAAAGATTTGATAAGCCCGCAAAGGTTGTTTTGTGCAAACCTTCGTTCATGGTTTCGCATATGAAATTATAAGCAGGTCGAGTTTGTGCTAGACAAATTATGGCTGCTGGTGTTGTATTATATATGTTTTTTACCGCGTTAGAAATGTTGACAGTTTTTTCTTGATAACTTGCTGTTGCTTCTGGTTTGATATTGTATTCTTCAAGAATTTTTATAGCAGATTTTAGAGCGTCTTTTCCCCAGTCGCTTTCTTCATAAAATATGGCTATTTTTTTCTTGTTTAAAGTCTCTACTAAATATTTTACTAATCCATTTATTTCGCTTTCGTGATCGGCTCTTAAAAATATCTGATTTTTTAATTTTTGATTTCTAGTTGCCGATGTGCCTTCGATCGGGAACATTGATAATATCTCGTTGCTATTTAATGAATTAGTCGCACATTTAGTTGAGTTTGTTCCAAATAAACTTAAAAATAGCGAAGTTTGTTGTTTTAATTTATCAATGTTGATTTGTGAAGTTTCAATTTCTGAATCGTCGTTGAGTGCTGATAGATTGATAAAAAATTTTAATGGCGGCTGCAGTTGTTTCATTTTATTAAAATAAAGCAGCATTCCGTCCAGTATATCCTGAGCCATTATTGCCGCCTCTCCCTTGAGCGGTAGCGACGTGCCAATCGCCACTTCATATTTGTCTGCAACCAGCGGCGTGTTGATAATTTTTGTAAGCGGATCAATGCTTTGCTGTGGTTGACTTTGCGATTGGGTCGGAACGGTTGATATTGTAAAAACGCTTTGAATCACAAAATAAAATATAAACAATCTACATATTTTTTTCATGGCTTAATTCCACCTCGATTTGTGTTTTGTTCATCGTTGATCAAGGGTGCATTTTATTGTTTTGCCAAGTCAAGTTTTTAGTGCAAGCAGTAAAAAAAATAAATGGATACAAATTTTTTAAATAAAAGAAACAGCCGGTGCTCAAGATATTGATGTTCAGTGGCATACATTAATATGTGCGCTTCAAAATTGTGACTACATCGGCCTTGCTGTAGATTTGATAAATTTTTAGATCCCGCCTACGGGCAACGATTGTGTCAGGGCTGGCGAATGAAATTTTTGAAAATAACGAAAAGCGCCATCAAGCCTGAAACATCAGCATAGATGGCGCTTTTGCTAATACTGTTTTTAGCTAAAATTAAACATTATTTTTCAGCTTGCGGCCAATTTTTTAGGTCAGACGTTGTTTTAGGTATGCCGGCAGGGTTCTTGATTGCCGAGGCGTATGAATTTTTGAATGTCGCTTTTAAATCATCTTCTAGCAGCTCTACCCAGCTAAATGAATACATAACACGTCGGAGAGCTTCTCTAACTCTTCCATTGCTAAGCCATCCTCTGAAAAAAAGCGTAATTTTTTTGTACCAAGGAGCCATGTGAGCTGCATAAATTGCGGATAACTTAATGTATTCCATTGCGATTTTATGGTCAGTATCAATTGATACAAATATAGAAATATCACGATCGAGATTTATACCGCATGTCTTAGCAATGAAACTAGTATCTGGGACTAACCTTCCCTCACTCATAGAACGTTGTATCACATCATCTGCTGATAGTTGGTTACGAATTTTTGAAGGTTTAATGCCATATTGTGCCCACATTCTGATAGCTGATGTTTGATGCAAACAATCCACCAGTTTTTGAGCTATCTTTGCATCTTCACCCCTTGGGTCGAAATTTAAATATGGATGAAAAATTTTATGGGCTTGTAACTCTGCGCTCTCTTTACAGCTATCGTGTGCCTTTTCCATCAACTCAGGCTTCCATTTTTTAAAACCTTCTTCAAGGCGTTTATTTACATCATCGGGGTTAAGATTAGGATTGTCTTTTAAAATTTGCCTGGCGGTTTTAAAATTTGCCGCTTCAAGAGCTGTGACCAAGTCATCAGTTGGGTCTGCCCCTAAATCTAGAAAATTTAAAAACAACAAAAGCAACGACGCTAAAAGATTTGTGCGATTAAATATTCCCATAAAATTACTCCTCCCAAAATTAATTTAATAAAACATGATTCATCTTCTTGTTACAAATATAAATTAATTTAGGGGGGGGGTGTAAAGAATTTAAATTAATATTTTAAATTAATAGAATTTAGAAGCCGTTTTTCAAGCTTGAGCATTTCATTGTATTCATCGTCTGTGTGGTGGTCATGGCCAATCAAGTGAGCGATCCCATGGGCGAGTAGGGCGGTCAGGTGATGTTGCAACGTGCGGTTCCATTTTTCGGCAGCATCTTTTTGCACGTGTTCAAGCGAAATAATGATGTCGCCTAGGTTTTTGTCGTCTGGTGAAGTTACTTTTATTTTTTGTCCTGGCTTTAAGTTTGGATGAAACGGAAACGAAAGAATGTCTGTGGCTTTGTCTTTGTTTCTGAATTGTTTGTTGATAGCATGAATAGATTTATTTGTTGTCAGCAGGATATTTAAATCAAAATCAAATAGGTTGAAATTCAAAAAATTGTTATAGTTCAAGATATTGATATTCAGGGGCATACATTAATATGTGCGCTTCAAAATTGTGACTACATCGGCCTTGCCGTAGATTTGGTAATTTTTTAGATCCCGCCTGCTGGCAACGATTGAATGCGGGCCGTGGAATGAAAATTTTTAAAATAACAAAAAAGGCCTTCGGCATCGCGGGCCTTTTTTGTTATTGAATTTTTTTACGAAATGCCGATTATTTTTTTACAGAATTCTGGACATAACTTCTTAAAAAAATGTCTTCGTGGATAAAACCGTTCTTCTGCTTTATCGACAGTTTTTTTTAATAATGTTTCTATCGATAATTTTAATTTTTCGATAATTTCAGCATCTGATTTGTTTTTATCACAAGATAACGCAGGAACTATGTTTTGAGGAAGGTCTTTTATAGTCATAAACAAAATGGCCCGTGTAACCGATGAATTTTCCATCATTGGGCCAAATACTGTTATCGTAAGTAAGAATGTAGCTAGTGCAGTTTTTCTCGAATCATTAGTTTTTATTGCTTCCACCAATAATGTGTAGTCGTATTCGGATATTGACGATAAGCATTCGTTTACATCTTTCGTCAATTTGTCGAATGCGATTCTCTTGGTATCGTCATTAGCCATAGCTTGTTCAAGTGCGGCATTATCATCAGCTTTCATTTTATCCATAGCCAGAGCTTGTTCAGATGGGTTGATCATCGAGAAGCATTTGGCCATGGTTAGATTGGCGCCGTTATCAGCCAGATCGTCGCCGATGTAGAATTCACACAGGCCGAATTCATTGATTCGAGTCGGCAAATTTAGCATTAATCCATCGGTTACAGTGTACGTAACTGAGTCAAGTTTAAGCGTTTCTGGCTGTAAATCATCAGTCATTGCTTTAACATCTGCAGATGCACCAAAAAGGCCAGCGAATGCACAGATAGTCATCAAATATTTAAGTTTCTTCATAATAAAACCCCCAATTGCTTATGTTTCTAACATCCTCGACAGCAGCGGTCTTGCAGTAATAAAGTCTAGAATTAAAATTTATTTTGTTGGATAAAGCACTTGTTGTGCATTTTCGACCACTTTTTTAAACAATGCTTCAAGAAATAAAAATAATGTGTTTTTTAAATTATCGATATTTTCGGCATCGGATTTGTTTTTATCAAATCGCTGTGTAGACATTTGGCCCATTAATGCAGGCATTTCGTTGAACGCAGAAGATAAAGCAAGCGTCCATTTATGAGGAAAGCCGTTATCATTTTTGATTATAACCATAAAACAAACGGTCTGTGCAAGCGATGAAGATATATCACCCAGTATTGGGCTCATTATTGTTGCCATAAGATTGGCCATCGCTTGTCCAAGTTTAGCATTATCATTCGTTTTAGCTGCATCCAAAAATAATGTGTAGTCAAATTTAGCCATGGAAGATAAGAATTGGTTTACCTGAGCAGTTAAATTGTTGAATAAAATACCCTTGGCATTGTCGATGTGCAATTCGTAGGCTTTAGCTTCGATTTCAGCAAGTAACTTAATGCTGGCATCATGTCGCTCATGTGATGTTCTTATATCATCCATAAATTTGCTGAGCTCTGAAAAATCAATAGCACTGACCTGATCTTGTTCCATGGCGCAAAGGTTCACAGATGTAAAAATAATAGCGGCAAATGCGCAGATCGTCATCAAACGTTTAAAATTCTTCATAATAACCCCCAAATCAAAGTTAAAACTAATAAAATTAATAACCTATTCCAAGCTTACTAGACGGCGGTTAATTGTCAAATTGAAATAATTAATAGGGTTAATTAGGTTAATAATTGAGTAATATTCTTGCATTTTGACAATCTTCATTGTAATCTGGAAGCGTAAGTTCCAAATAACAAGGAGTATTTGATGATAAATAGATCTAATTTTTTAGAAAAAATCGATTTTAAGTATAAAATTCATTCAGTCTGCGGGTTGTTGGGACCTCGGCAGATTGGAAAGACTACTTTAGCTAAGCAGTACGCAAAAAATATACCCAATGCTTATTTCTTAGACCTGGAGAACCCATTCGATCTGGCTCGTCTTGAAAATCCAATGCTGACATTGTCCAACATTCAAAGCGATTTGATTGTTATTGATGAAATTCAACGACGGGCGGAGCTTTTTCCCATACTCCGGGTTCTTGTTGATGAAAAACCGCGCAAAATTTTGATCCTGGGCAGCGCATCTCGTGATTTGTTGCAACAATCGTCAGAGACGTTGGCCGGGCGCATCGGATACATTGAACTGACACCGTTTTCAATCGCAGACACAAAAGAATACAAAAAACTCTGGCTTTTGGGAGGGTTTCCACTTTCTTATCTGGCAAACACAAACGAAGAAAGTTATGGTTGGCGCCAAGCTTACATATCAACCTTCATGGAGCGGGACATTCCTGGTCTTGGATTTAATATCCCCGCATTGCAAATGCGGCGTTTGTGGATGATGCTTGCACACAATCATGGTGGACTTCTTAACATGTCTGAAATTGGTAAATCTTTGGGCATCACACATCACACTGTTCGCAGTTACGTAGAAATTTTAGCAGGAACATTCATGGTTCGAGTTTTGGACCCATGGTTCGAAAATATAAGTAAGCGACAAGTAAAAACTCCCAAGGTGTATATTCGCGATAGCGGCCTGTTTCATGCATTGCTAGGTATTAAAACAGAAGCTGACCTTCAGGTTTATCCGCGATTAGGAGCATCGTGGGAGGGGTTTGCTTTAGAAGAAATTATTAAAATTTATCAGGCGCAACCGGAAGAATGCTTTTTTTGGGCGACTCAAGGTGGTGCTGAACTGGATCTTTTGATAATCAAAGACGGAAGGCGCATCGGTTTTGAAATTAAATATACAGATACTCCCAAGCTCACCAAATCCATGCATATCGCCTTGCAAGACCTCGCGTTAGACCATCTTTACGTTGTTCATCCTCACAAAGATACATTTCCACTTGCCGACAAAATAACGGCTCAAGGGTTTGAATCGTACATTAAATAAAATGCCGATCTAGCGCATGATTTTGGCACAAAAAAGGCCCGCGATGCCGCTGGCCCATGTAAATTCTTGGATTAAAAATTATTGCGTAACTACTTCTGTCGAAGTCGCTGGAGTTGGTTCTGTGGGCTGAGTTGGATTTGAACGAGATGAACTGGAGCAATTGCACATTCTTGCATTTAGGCTCAATATGTTGAGGAAGTTTTGTCTCGCTAATTGATTGATGATGGCTTCTGGATACAACATTGCTTTCATAATACCGATGCTGTAATTTGCTATTTTATTACATATTTTATTAAATGCATTTTTAAGAGCTTCGGCTATTTCAGCGTCGGATTGCTCTTTTTTAATGAGGCCTAACTCGCTTTTAATCTCTTCTTCAACGTGTTTAAAATGGATTTGTACATCTGTGTCTTCATAAAAACTTTGAAGCGTTTTTAAATATTCTTTAATGTCGGGACATTGCGTAATTAAATTTGTTAAACAAATTGAATAAAGAGAAATGTGATTAATGTCGGTAAAAAAATGTTTATAATTTGTAAAAAGATGCGTAATTAATTTTGGGGTGCATTTTTTCGTTATTGTTTCAAGTTCACAGCCTGCTTCATTTTTGATTATTGTTACCATGCCAGTATAATCAAAATTAGAGACTGCTGATTTTAAGCATTCTAATGATTTCTCAAATGATTCGAGCAAAAGCGCTTTAGCATCTTCAGCCTTTAAAGAATTAGCATGCTCGAGTATTTTATTGACTAAAATTCTACCTTCTTGGCTTACCTCTGGCTTGGCTAAGTCAGTCATTGCTTTAACATCGGCAGATGCGCCAAAAAGGCCTACAAATGCACAGATTGTCATCAAATGTTTAAAATTTTTCATAATAAAACCTCAGGATAAAAGTTAAAAAATAATAATATCACCGCTGTTGTGTAAAGTTTATTATATTGCATTTAATTGTCAATGGCGCATCAATCGACATTTTGTTGGCAAATTGAAATTGTTGAATTTGGTGTGTGCCACAAAATACTCATTAATATGCCATTTTTATACACAGTTTTGGCAAACCGCAGTTTTTTAGTATAAAATGAAATGTTACGGTTTGTTTTGATTTTAAAAAGGTTTTAATAAACAAAATTTATAAAATAATTTGGTTGTGGGGGATATATTAATATGAATAAAAATTTAATAAAAGTTATCAATGCCAAAGAGCATAACCTGAAGTCTGTTTCAGTCGATATTCCCAAAGAAAAGTTGGTAATTATCACTGGACCTTCCGGATCTGGCAAAAGTACGCTGGCAATGGACACTTTGTACGCAGAAGGTCAACGTAGATACGTTGAGTCACTGTCTTCGTACGCGCGTCAATTTTTGGGGATTGCAAAACGCCCTGACGTAGAGCGAATTGAAGGCCTGTGTCCCGCCATCGCTATCGAACAAAAAACGGTTGGTTACAACCCACGTTCTACCGTCGGCACAATCACCGAAATCTACGATTATTTGCGTGTTTTGTTTGCTCGTGTGGGCATACCTCATTGCCCATCGTGCGATAAGCCTATACATGCCGAATCACCACAAAAAATTACCAAAGTTATTATAAAAAAGTTTACAGGCAAAACTGTTACAATCGCATCACCAGTTGCGGTCCAAAAAAAAGGTGAATTTACAAACGATCTGGTCAAGTATTTTAACGACGGTTATTACCGTTTTTTAGTTGACGGCAACACGTACAGATTCGAAAATCAGACCGATATCTATAAAATTAAGTTAACAAAATCATACAAACACGATGTCAGCGTACTGATCGATAAAATTGCGGTAAAATCTGAAGATTCTGCCCGTCTGCAAGAGGCTATAGAAAAGGCTTTTGCTCTTAACGGTGGCATTTGCGGAGTTATTGATGATGCTGGCAAGGTACACATGTACTCGTCCAAGCGAATATGTCTTTCTTGCGTACGATCGTTTCCTGAAATTGAGCCGCGAATGTTTTCGTTCAACTCACCGATTGGTGCGTGTAAGCATTGTCATGGTCTTGGTTTTATTTATCAAACCGATTATTCCACGCAGGCTTTGAGCGAAAATGGCTTTGGACCGTCATCGTACTTTACATTTGAAGAAAAAGAAAAGGTCTGCGATTACTGTCAAGGCAAGCGCCTGCATGATGAGGCTCTGGCTGTCAAAATTGCCGACAAAAATATTTACGAGTTTTGCCTGCTGTCAGTCAGTGATTTGCTTGATTTTGTACAAAAAATTGAATTAACGGATGAACAAAAAGAGATAGCAGCTCCGCTGTTTCGCGAGATTCTTAATCGATTAACATTTTTAAATAATGTTGGACTGTCTTACCTAAATTTAGGCCGACCTGCAAGAACCTTGTCTGGCGGTGAGGGGCAGCGAATCAGGCTTGCCACGCAGCTGGGTTCTTCGCTTAGCGGCGTGTTATACATTCTTGATGAGCCAAGCATTGGACTGCATCAGCGAGATAATGATCGGTTGATCAAGACTCTCAAAAATTTGCGAGACCTTGGTAACACGGTTGTTGTTGTTGAGCATGATATCGACACAATTAAACAAGCCGATTATTTGATCGACATGGGGCCTGGAGCCGGCATTTTGGGCGGTGAAGTAACAGCGTTTGGCACGCCCAAAGAGGTGGCGCGTAACGCCAAATCGTTGACTGGTAAGTTTTTGTCCGGAGAGCGATCCATTTCAGTTCCACCAAAGCGCCGTCGTGCTGAAGGATTTATCACGCTGAAGGGTATTCGTGCCAACAATTTAAAGAATTTAGATGTTAAATTTCCGATTGGGATTTTGACTGCAGTTTCAGGCGTTTCTGGATCGGGTAAAAGCAGTCTTGTAATGCAGACTTTGGCTCCAGCCTTACAACTTTATTTCAGAAGCGGTTATGCCATCGGGCGTAATTTTGATGAAATTGATGGCGTTGATCAGCTCAAAAACGTTGTGTTAGTCGATCAGAGTCCGATTGGTCGTACCCCGCGGTCCAATCCTGCAACATACCTTGGAATATTTGATGAAATCAGAAATTTATTCGCATCATTGCCAGAAAGTAACGCCAGAGGTTATAACGCAGGCAGGTTCAGCTTTAACGTGCCTCAGGGCCGTTGTTTTGAGTGTAGCGGTGAAGGGACAATCAGAGTTTCTATGCATTTTTTAGAGGATGTTTTTGTGACATGCAAAACTTGCAAAGGCGCTCGTTACGACCAAAAAACTTTAGAAATAACATTTAAAGATAAAAATATTGCCGAAATATTGGACATGTCTGTGCTTGAAGCTGTCGAATTCTTCGATACATTTCCTCGCATCAAAAAGCGATTAGATATACTGTGCGAAGTTGGCCTTGATTACATTAAGCTTGGGCAGCCATCTCCAACGTTTTCTGGCGGTGAGGCACAGCGTATCAAGCTGGTCAACGAGCTTGCAAAGCGCGACAAAAATACGATGTACATTCTTGACGAGCCAACGACCGGGCTGCACAGCGCAGACGTTGAAAAATTGTTGCATGTTCTACAAAAATTGGTTGCTCGTGGAAATTCCGTGATTGTTATCGAGCATAACTTGGACGTCCTCAAATCAGTCGATTATCTGATTGATGTTGGTCCTGAAGGTGGCCAAGCGGGCGGATTTATTGTTGCCAGCGGTACACCAGAAGATGTTGCTGACTGCAAAAAAAGCATCACCGGCCGATATTTGAAACCGATGCTGGAGGAGTAGCCAACACCGCCATATTTACGGACATACATCTACCATAGACCTCCAAATGCGTGATTCTGTCGATTGTTGTGTAAGTTTGATAAGTTTTTAGATGCGGCCTGCGGGCCACGATTCAATCAGTGGTTTGGTATAGAAAATAAAAAAACTGCAAAAACATTATATGTTGTAAACCAACGCAACTGCAGCTATCTTGTAGAACAGATAATATTTATGTAGAATTACATCAAAGAATAACTTTTAAATAAAGGATGCCAGAATGCAGAAAAGATTTTTATTGAACTTAACGTTTTTGCTGGTTTTGACAGTTCAATGTTTAAAGTCAGAAACCGAAACGGTTCCTCCAACTGAAGCTGTAACAGAACCAGTTGATGTAGTAAAACAGGTTTTAGACGAAAAAACAGTAAGCGATGCAGTCGCCCAAGACAACGAAATAATGATCAAATCAGACAACGGGCTTTCAGCCTTTGATGTACTCGACGACATTGACATAGATATTATTCCTCCGGAGCCGCCTAAAGTAACATGGGAAATGTTGTGGCTTGGGGCACAAGTCCAGCTAGATAGTTATATGTTTAATGCCAAAGAATATGTAGCTAAACATAAACTACGTTGTAGCCTAGGAGCGGCTGGAACCGTAACGGCTATTGTGGTAATAGCATACTTGATATACAAGTTAAAAAAAAATAAAACAACACCTCCTATAATAAACTAAACATGTCTGAAAAACATACGTTTGCCATTTTTTATTCGGATTTGTCAAAAATTGTAAGCTCAACAACTATGGGTATTGTCGAATTTGCTGACAAAGAGCTTGTTAATCGTGTTCTAAAAATCTTACGGATGAAAAACGGCGAGATTCTAACATTTTTCGATAATTTAATAAATCTAGATCTTGAAATTTCTGATACCGGTCAGTCAAAACATAGGCTGAGTGGAACAATTTTAAAACTTGAGCAAAACAACCCAACATCACCCGAAATTATTTTGATGCCATGCTTGCTAAAAAAAGAGGCCTTTGAAGAGGTAATTTACGCAGCAGCGCAGATGGCCGTGACAAAAATAGTCCCTTTAATTTCAGCCAAAACTCAACGAATCTGGGGACAGCACAAAGAATTTGAGCGCTTAACCAAAATCATGATTTCAGCGTGTGAACAATCAAAAAACTTTATCATGCCAGAGCTGCATAATCCAATTAAAATTCAAGAAATTGTAAATTTTTTTGCAGAGAACAAATGCCCAATAAAGGCTTACTTTGATCCGACAGGCCAAAATTTTATAAATCTGTTACAAACAATTCAAAAAATGCCTAACACTTGCACCGCTTTGTTGTTCGGGCCTGAGGGAGGGCTGACGCATGAAGAAGAAATCCTTGTCTCTGACATAGGCTTTAAAACCTATGCGCTCACACCAACAATTTTACGTTCAAGAGAGGCTGTAATTGTAGGCCTTGGCGGAGTCAGAAGTACTGCAAAATAAATTATTTTTTTATTGCGAAATATTGAGTCTTTAAATAAAGTGGTTCAATCTGATCTACGATATTTTCTTTATTTTGCCAACACTCGTACGCCATCAGGCCGATAGTCTTGGATGATGCAAATGATGGAACATTTTCAAAAATAATTGCTTGATCGCAAAGTGACATGCGAATAAGTTTTTCATGCAATTGCATGCCTTGGCCACAAAAAAATATTTTGTGATTTTCAAAATCGGTTTTAATTTTATTTAAAAGAAGGTCTATCTTTTGACTTGCTTGCTCAAGAATAACAAACCTATTTCGCAACTGATGAATCCGTTGAAATGGTTCGACCAGCTTACTCCTACGCCAAGGCTTCGGAGCACAGGCACCACGGCCTGCCCGTCGAAGCTCGTCAGAGCGAAGACTGGGAGCTGATTCATCAACACAGCTTATTCTGAGCCCTGTCGAAGGAAACTTGCCATCAGAATCATTAATTTTTGAAATTAAAAAATAAACATCGTTATTGTAGGCATTCAAAAGAGCCACAGCTATGCTGATTTCACCAATGATCAAATCTAAATTTTCCGCAACGGCTTGCTCAACTAATGCTTCTAGTCCACTAATACCAATCAATGGAATTTTTTTATCAAAAGCGATACCGTTAACAGTTGCCAACGTCACACGTAAAGACGTGAACGCGCCTGGACCTTTGTCCACAGCAATAAAATTTAAATCTTTGAAATTTAATTTATGCTTTGTAAGCAACGAATCGATTGCTTGAATTAAACCGGAACTTGCACGTAAATCAATTTTCGACACATTCTCTAAAAGATTTTGATCAGAAAATAGGCTTATATCTAAACCGTTATAACTACCATGAATACTTAAAAACTTTGATTGCATATATCAATTTACTCAGTTTGACGTTTTATTTTTTGATGTTGATAAAAGATACTGAAGGCATCATCTTTTAAAGTGTTACCCTTTTTTTCAATTATTCTTCCGCAATTAATGCACTTCCACCCCTCGAAATTTATGAAGTGATCAAAGAACGACTGCAGCACAAGCAAACCACCGCACTTCGGACACTTCATCATTTCTCCTTTCTTAGATCTCTCTGAATAATCGACCTAATACCTTTTTTATTTTATGGTAACATAACTACTATGAATATTCTAAGCATTTTTAAAAATAATAAAAAAACATTCTTTCTAATTATTTCAAACCACTTCTTTGTAAAATTTCCTTTTCAATTAATTGCCTATTTAAACTTTCCTGTTGCTTTACCCTATCAGAATCACCTGAAGCTGCGGCAATTGAAAATTTCTTTTTTACAACATCTAACTGCTCCTTCAGTTTGAGCTCTGTCATAGTTTCAATAAATTCATTTTTTTTGATTGTCTCATCGTTGCGCAGTTTCAATTCAGCCAAAAGACGCTTCGTTTGGTCAATTTCAGCATTTAAAGACTTAATCTCGCGGCCCTTGCCCAAAAGTACGCCTTTGATTTTTTTTGTTGCAACATCTTTTTTAAACACATCGGTTTTTAACGTTTCAACAGTACTTTTTAGTTCATCTTTCATTCGATTATCTTCATAAAGCTGCACAGATAAATCTGACAAGTCAGAATTTAGCTTTTTTAAAAAATTTCTCACAACCAGTAAGTCAAAATGCTTTTTATCTGTAGCAAGCCTTAAATCTGAAATATCTTCTTTAATTTGTGAAACAATGTTCATATTTTTAGGCACATTCAAATATTGTATACTATCAAAATCAATATCCGGAAAGGCTTTTACGACGCGACCAGTAACATCGTTAGCTATTTTTAAAGTTAAAAGTCGTATTTGATCATCTGTAAAACTTTTTATACTGACAGGAATATCATGTAAACGCATTAATTGCGAATTAACTTCATACAAAAACAGTAATCTAATTTTATTTGCTTCAACTTCTGTAAATTTAAGCATGTCGGCCCACCCGGCCAAATAATTTTCAGCTTTTTTTACAGCCAGAACGATATTATCCATCATCTCGCTTTTACGAACTATCTGAGAATACCCGAAATCGGATGTATAATTCGTTGTGCTCAATGTTTTGTCAAACCATTCTCTCTGGTCTTTAAAACACTTTATAAAATCAGTTGCCTGATCAGAACTTTCCGACTCAAGAACAATTTGTTCCAATTTTGCAGAATTTTCATAAAAATTTTGAGCTACCTGCTTTTTCCAATAAATTGGAACAGGTACTAGAAATAACGATCCATTTAAATCTTTAAACGCAACAGCTTCTTTTTGTGGATTTTCAAACGTTTTTTGTAGCTTTTCTAAGACGGCCCGTTCCATTTTTTTCTGACCTATCTTAAACGCCGTGCCTTCAGCGTCTTTGATCAATTCAATAACTTCGTACAAGGCACTTTTATTAACATTCGTAACTTGAACATCAAGCTCTTGCTTAACACCTTCCAACTCTTGCTGTGAATCGCTTGCAATTTCGACAATTTCTTGCTCGGCCTCGGTCTGCACATCTTTAATTTCCTGCTTCAAGTTTTGCTTGATTTTATCTGCCTTTTTTAAAGCTTCGGCACGCAGATTTACAACTGATGATTGAGTCTCACGTTCGACATCCTGAACCTTACATTTAACCATAGATTCAAGTCGAGCATCGCGTTCTTCGCTTATCTCATTAAGCCCAGACACAACAGTCGACCACAAATCCCCGTCCTTGGCAGCACAACACAATAATTTTGTGACGAACAGTAAAAATATAAAAATAGATATTTTATTCATGACTCCCCCAACGCATTAAAGTTCAACCAATCTTCCCAATAATAGTTTAATCAATGTAAATCGTTATTTTCAACATATTAATAATTCAGACCAATTTATAGAAACTAAATAGCAAAACCAACAAACGCCTCCGGTCAAAACCTTCATTAAAATTGCGATACATTAACAAAGACATTCCAAAGGCCGCCATAGAATATTCATTCCAAGAAATTAACAATTTTTATAATCCTGCCTGCAAGTATCAATCCAGCCAGGGCTGCAAGATGATTTTTTTAAAAACTGCGAAAAATAGTGTTGCATGTGAAAAACATGAGCTAAACTATTATTTTAAATACATTCCATAAAACCAATCGACTGGGTCGCATTTTTAAAACAACTTGAACTTTGAAATCCAAATAATATAGGCTTTTATTAAAGGGTAACGTTTTAGGGGGGAGGAGTCATGAAAAAGATTGTCTATGTTATCGTTGTGTTTTTTTGCGTAGGAGTTCTGGTTTATTTTTTGAGTAGTTATTTCAATAAGCTTAACTTAATATTTCAAGAACAAGCATCACCGCCAGAGGAGCTTACAAATGCCCAAGAAAAAGAGGTTTGGTTAAACATATTCGTTCATGGATCATTTGGAACAATGCTTGGAATGTTGAGCTTGTCCAAGGTGGCCAAAGACGACGTAAAAGGGTCTTGGTATCACGAGATCATCAGGGATATGCGCAAAGATCCTAAATTTTTTACAGAACAAACCATACTAAAAAAGGGCTTACTCAAAATCACGCCAACGCTTGATCCAGCAGACCTAAACAACCAAAGGCTTGCCGCATACCCTATCACAAAAGCGTTTGATGAAATTATAAAAAAAACAAATCCAAACCAAATCAATAACTATTATGTTTTTGGATGGACAGGTTTAATTAGCCAAAAAAGACGTCGACTAGAAGCTGTGCGTTTTTATAATGAAATTTGTGAGGAGTACAAACAATACGAAAACAAGGGGATAAAGCCCAAAATACGAATACTCACCCACAGCCATGGCGGAAATTTATGCTTAAACCTTGCAGCTGTAAATTATATAATACAGCAACCAACAAACGCTCTACAAGTGCTAAATAAAAATAAAAACGAGCATGACTCACTCATAGAGCTTTTAAATCTAATAAAAACCCTTCCAAACAAAGAGGTTGCAAAATTGAAGGGCAAAATGAAAAAATATGATTACCTACCTTTAAATAAAGATTTAAAAGTGCAGGAACTGGTTTTGCTAGGTGTGCCAATTCAGCCAGAAACAGAGAATTTTTGCAACTACGATTTTTTCGAAAAAATTTATAATATTTATTCAACAAAAGACTATGTTCAACAAATAGACTTCATTTCCACCAAGCAAGGCTACAGCTCTCAACGAATAAGTCCAAGAATAGCCCACAATCAAAACAAGATAATTCAAGCAAGAGTAATGATTGGAAGAAGTATGAAAAAAGAAAAAATAAATATTTTAGATAAGCCAATAAAAAATGATGCTCAAAAACAAGAGGCTTCTGAAACACTTTTTAATAAAATTATAAGTAGCGCACAGGCGTACTTCGCAGATGGTTTAAAAGATCCAACACATAAAGACCTTTGGTTTGCAGCGTGGGGAAGGGAAAATGAATCATCGTTATCTCCACTACCAATAATCGTTCTTATACCATTAATCACAAAAACACTCAGTTGTGCCAAAAACACACACAATGATTTTGATGTTAATATTAAAAAATCTAAAGATGGCAAATATTTGAAATTTCAAGTTTCAAAATACGATGAATTTAGAGTTGAAGTTGAGGAACTTTTTCCATTCGACATCATTGATCGATTAAAAAAGGATTTCGGTAAGTGGAAGCCAATCGAAGACAAAGAAAAAGATACAAATTTGGCGCTAATTTTTAATAATATTAACGCTAAATTCAACAACATTTTAAGTTATCAGGTCCTGGAAATGGTTAAAAAGATATAGCTTTTTTTTCCCGACCTTGTATCATAATTTCCTACTATTCCTGTTAAATTTTTGAAGATCGAGTTGGTTGGTTTGCATCATTTTAGATAACAGGCTAGACCACGTAGGAGAAATAGATGTTTTTCGGGGAAAATAAGTTTTTTAATTTAAATTTGTTTGTAATTTTAATTTTTTTGAGATTTAGCTACGCAGCTGCTGCAGATAATAGCGACAAAGATGCCGCATCTATTTTGGCAACTGACGCACATCAAACAGAACAATTGTCACCAGAAATTGAAGAAGAGCCCTCTCAAAAAATTAATAAAATAATAGTCAAAGGCAACAAGTATGTCAGAAAGGATGTTATTCTGGCTAGAATTCCATACAAGGAAGGTGATGTATTTGCAAAAGATAAAACATCCATAGCCATCAATAATCTTTATGATCTAGGATATTTTAGACAAATTCAAATTGAAAAAGAAAATCTTGGCAATGAATCCATAAATCTTTGCATACATGTTGCAGAAAAAAAGCTTCTTGAAAAAATTGAATTTAAAGGCAACAAGTCAATAAATGCAAAGAAATTTAAAGAGACCTTAAATCTGGACAAAATTAGCACCATCGATCACGGAACAGTCCAAAAATTAATCAAAGAGATGAAAAAGGCTTACAGGGAAGAACAGCGTCATAAAGTATCGATTGCTTACGAATTGATAGAAAACAAAGAAAATCCGGACAAAGTTAAGCTTGTTTTCAATATAAAAGAAGGACCAAAATCAACCGTTGTTCGGGTGTTTTTTGTTGGCAACAAAGAAATTCCTGAACGCAAACTACGCAAAATTGCGTTCACTCGTGAAAACTGGCTTCTAAGCTTCACGGATAATGCTGGCGTTTATTCAGAAGAAATGGTGGATGTAGACAAACATAAAATCGAATATTTTTACCGCGATTATGGATTTATGCAAGCAAAAGTTTACAAAACTGATGTCAAATTCTCTCCTAATAACAGAGATGTATCCGTAACATACCACATCAGCGAAGGTCCAAAATATACAGTCAGAAGCATTAGCGCTAATGGCGATGAAATATTTGGTGAAGATGAGTTAATGCCGCTTATCAGTCTTGAAAAAGGGAAACCGTATTCTCAGGCAAACCTTGTAAATTCGATGAACAGGCTGAGAGAACTGTGGGGAGAAAAAGGTTATATCTACGCAGATGTTTATCCACAAATAAAACCCGACGAAGACACTCACGAAGTCGACGTAACTTTTCACGTTGAGCGTGGCAATTTAATGTACGTAAATCGCATTAACATCACTGGAAATAATTACACTCGAGACAAAGTAATTCGTAGACAACTCGACATTTTTGAAGGCGACCTGATAACAAGCAAAAAATTAAAGCGCTCACAAAATCAAGTCGAATATCTCAGCTACTTTGAGCGCGGAAGCATTGATTGGAAGATTCACAGAATATCTGACGACCTTGCCGATCTTGAAATGAAGGTTCAGGAAGCCAAAACGGGTAATTTCAATGTAATGGCAAGCTATGGCAGTGACAAATTTTCACCTCGACCATCACTCAAAGGCGCCATTTCTTTGGAAAAAAACAATCTGTTCGGGCTTGGTTACGATGTTGGTGGCATGATACAAGCCAACAGACACAGACTGCAACGCATAGAAGGTCATTTTTTTGATGCCAATCTGTTTGACACAGACCTTTCAGGTGCATTTGAAGGCTACAAAAATTGGATTGAATACGAGTATTGGACAAACGTCAACAGAACGCCAGTCGAAAAAATATTAGGCTTTACAACACGACTTGGCTTTCCTCTCACAAAAATAGATAAGAGGCTACAACTCTTTGCAGACCTATCATTTGAACACATAAGAAATAATAATCCTAAATCATATAATCCAATGTTCGAAATAATTGTAAATAGAACGTTCCAACGCGGCGACCTTTTCTCCATCGGGCTGGATCTTGTCAAAGACACTCGCAATCACAAAGTTTATCCAAACGAAGGTTACAAGGTAATGTTGAGCACCAGGATGGCTCCTACTCCACTTAACAACAACTTTGGATTTATGAAAACGCAGATTGAGGGAAGTTGGTTCACATCTGTCATAGGTAAAGACGATCTAGTATTTGGTTTGCATATACTTGCTGGACGAGTGAGCAGCCTGACCAACGATCACACAATTCCATACAAAGAGCTGTATCAGATCGGTGGCCAAAACACGGTACGAGGTTTCTTGTGGGGCGGCATCAGCCCTGCTTGGATCAACGGTTCTCCGCTTGGAGCAAGGAATGCCATGCTGTTAAATGCGGAATTGACGTTTCCGCTTGTTAAAGATTATTCAATGAAGGGTCACGTGTTCTACGACACAGGCGCAGGCTGGAGCACTCCTAAAAATGACGTTGAAGACCCTAAAATGATAAAACGTGACAAGTTTAATTTACGTCACGCTGTCGGTTTCGGCTTTAATTTGACTAACCCGGTTCCAGCAAAAATCGACTGGGGTTATAAACTTGACCGCAAGCCTGGCGAACCTGCTAGCGAATTCCATCTAAGCATGAATTACGCATTCTAAGGCTTGATAATGCTAAACTTTTTTTATCAAAACAGGCTTGGCAAGATAGTTCGTCCACTGCTCACAAAACAATTTGTGAGCAAATTTTTGGGATACGCAGCAAATCGATTTGTCAGTCGATATTTCATCCCTTCGTTTATCAAGACACATAAAATTAATATGACCGATTTTATTATTCCCGAAGGTGGATATAAAACATTCAATGAATTTTTTTATCGCAAATTAAGGCCAGGATCCCGCAACATCGATTTCGACAAAAATATAATTACATCGCCCGCAGACTGCAAAGTCTTTGCAATTCAAAAATTAAGCGACGATTCAACATTTTTTGTAAAATGTTGCAAATTTGATGTCCGCAGATTTTTAAAAGAAAAAGATTTAGCTGCGACATATCAAGGCGGAACTTTGCTACTCTTCCGCCTTGCGCCTCAAGACTATCATCGCTTCCACTTTCCATTCGACTGCGTGCCTAGCAAAGTCAAATTCATTCATGGCAAGCTTGAATCTGTTAACCCAGTCGTCTATCAATCCGGAGTGCAACCACTGACAGAAAACGAACGGCACTTGATAACATTGAATTCACAAAATTTCGGTCACGTGCAATTTGTGCCAGTCGGAGCCATGGTTGTAGGCAAAATAGTCGAAACATTCACGCCAAACCTCTTTTACAACAAAGGCGCCGAAGCAGGATATTTTGCTTTCGGTGGATCAAGCATAGTCATGATTTTTAAAAAATATGAAATCAAAGTTGCCGACAAAATTTTACACAATTCGCAAAACAACATAGAAACAGCTATAAAAATGGGCCAGCCTGTTGCCAAAAAACCATAATTTCAAACAATAGTCAAAACCATGATAGCAAGAGTCATACATTCACATTAAACAGCAAAACCTTCGAATAATTCGCCTCTGTAAATACTTTTACAATTTTTATAACGCGGCCTGATGGCTACGTGCTGAAGCTGAGTTTAGAATAACATTAGAAAAAATTGCAAAAAATGCCACTGCCTCTTCCAGACATGATAAAATCGCGTACATTTATGCCATATCACTACAAATTCTCACCCACTCACAAACTTGCGCTATTTAATTTCTGGGATATATTATTTAAAAAATTTATTAAACAAATAACAAAACAGTAAGCGAGAGATCATGCAATCAAATCTAATTTTAGTTGATGAAAATGATAAAATAATCGGAACAGCCGAAAAGCTTGATGCCCACAAAAAAGGGCTTTTGCACCGCGCCTTTTCGATTCTAATTTTTAATTCTAAAAATGAAATACTCTTACAAAGACGGGCTTTGCATAAATATCACTCTGGAGGGCTGTGGACAAACGCTTGCTGCAGCCATCCACGGATCAATGAAGACCTTTATGTCGCCATACATAAAAGGCTGCTTGAAGAGATGGGTTTTGATTGCGCTCTGGAAAAAAAATTTGAATTTATCTATAAAATTTGGTTTGAAAAAGATCAAATTTTTGAGTACGAATACGACCATGTTTTTGTCGGCAAATACGATGGATTTGTTATCCCAAATTCCGAAGAAGCCGATGAAATCAAATGGATAGCACTATACGATTTAATGTCTGATTTAAAAGAAAATCCTGAAAACTATACTTTCTGGTTCAAAGAAATTATTGCCAAAACAGGCTGGTAAACAGTGATCGTACGTTTAAAAAATTTGGATTGATGGTTTATAAATAATACCAAATCGACAAAATAATACATAAAACTCAATTTACTAAATCGCTGATTACACGATGGGTTTAGAAACTCTTAAAAAACTATTTAATTCTGCAAATTGGTATAATATAAACTATTGTAAAGAATCGAATTTATTCTTTAGAAACTTAACAGGAATAATAACCCCTTCTTCAAGAAAATCATTCATGGCAAACACCAAGCCTTTTTGATCATAAACTGGACGACCTGCAATCGTTGATGATTGGATAGCAAAAATTTTGCGTCTACGAAAGGTAATTCTTGCGCTATCCCATTTTCTGACAACAAAAAATCTCCATCCAACTATCAAACAATTTATTGAAGAGCGAATGCAAAGCGCAACACATGCTCCAACAAAGCCAAAGCCAAATTGAATAGATAGAATATAGCATGCAGGCAATAACAATAAATATTCTACAGCCAACCCAAGCTGCATAACAAAATGAGATTCATAAGCTCCGATTAAGCTTCCGCTAACAACTATATAAAAAGTATCAAGTATGATATTTAACGACAATATTTTTATAGCCAGAGCCGAAGTTGCAGCAACATTGGCATCAAGCGGACTAAACAATTGTCCAATAAATGAAGATAAACCAAAAACAATTGCCGCCATAACAGTACTTAAAATCAATGCTATTTTCAGTATCTTATTAGCAGCTGGCATTGCCCACAAAATCTTATTTTCACCCAAAATTTGTCCCATAATAATTGATGCAGCAGTATAAAAGCCATACAACGGCAGCTGCATAGACGAAAACACCTGACAATAAGCAATCTGATAAACAGCAACCGCACTTATTCCGTGCCAACCAACAAAAATTACAAAAAGATACAATGCTATATCCGAAAACCCGAACTGGAGGCCAAGATCAAAAGATAAGCTAATGTAAGACTTTAAAACAATTTCATTTTCGAAAAAAACCTGTTTAAATAAAGCAAATTTAATATTGTACAAAGCAAATTTTTTATACAAAATCACAACCAAGCACAACAACATTCCAAGCATGTAAGTAAAAACCAAAGCAATAGCAACACCGTGCACTCCAAGCTTTGGCAGGCCAAAATAACCAAACATCAAAATATAACCAAGACATATTTCGAATGAATGCATAATTAATCTGATATAAAAAGGACTAAAAGTATCACCAATGCCAGCTATAAATCCATTCAATGAAAAAAATATCAGCGCAAACGGAACAGATTTAAGTAAAGTAGACAAATAGAGTATGCCCACCTGATTTAAAGAGTTATCTCCGATCAAATAAAAAGCCAAAAAGCTAATATTTTGGCTAAATAATACAACAGCACAACCAAGAATGGCTGGAACATAAATACTTACAACAAAAGTTTTCAGTAATGAAGAATTATCGCCCGCTCCTAAAAATCTGGCAGCCAAGACCCGAGCTCCCATATCAACTTCACCTAAAAAACTATTAATTGTCATAGTTACCATGTTTCCAATCGACATTGCAGCAATAGCCACAACACCAAGCTTGGCAACATTAAACATTTCAATAAGTGTTGCAACAACTATAACAAGTTGAGTGGCAATCTCAGGAAATGCCAATTTTAAAATATTATTAGTTTTTATTTTTGAATACATGCAAATCTTATTTGTTTTAAGATTTTATAAATTATACAACAACCCAATCAACGTAAATACTTTAACCACTTTAAAATAGATTTCAAGGCCATTTGCACTAAATTTAACGCAAAAAAGCCATCGCAGCTTCAAAGGCAATCAAAATTATGATAACAATGGTTAAAATTTCTTCGTGAATGGTATCCATTCGTTCTTCGTAAACCATGTGCAAATCGCGAATTATGTTGAGTTTGCGATTGATTGAATCCTGCCAATCCTTTAAATAAAGCTTTTCTACCAACATTGAATAAAATTTCAAATAATATGCATCACCAGTCATTTTTACCGTATTTTCAAGCTGTTCAGTGATAACGGAAATATCAACACGTAGGTTTGCAAGTCGAGAAATGGGAGAGTCGAAACGCTGACCCATCAGTGGTAAATAAGCTTTCAATGGCACTTTGTAAGATTGTTGGCCATAAAAAAATTCAAGCTTTTGGTCGATTAAACGATCAAAATATTGAAATTCTAGCAACTGAACAGTTACAGACTCAAAAAGCTCAACCGGCTCAAAGTATTCATTATCATAAATAAATGCCGCCTTTGAATCGATAATAATTAAATCTTGACCGTAATAGCCAGTCGAAGATTCTAAAATTAAATCTTTCTGATAATCAGACAAATTTTCCATTTCAAGCCGAAGTAATGATGCTATTTTTGCACCATAAAGATCTTTAAAATCCTCGGGAACAATCTTTTCTGGCAATGTGTTCACCTGAACGGCAAAATAATCGTTTTTTAAATTAAAAAAGCGAGGTTTTTTGACGTACGGACTAATTTTATTGAAAACAAGCTTAGCATCTGCTTCACTTTTTACATCACATTGCCTCTTAATTTCGATTAGCTTACTTTTCAAATTATCAAAACTATCATTGAATGGTATTTGATAACAAAATGATAATGCTCCAAAATGATAAACTCTACTAAGAATACAGCCATGCCCTTCAACTCGGCCCTTGTTTCCGGTGATTACCGGATTGGCTTCCCCTGGAAGCAAAAACGAATATGGTACCCTGTAATTTTTAAAGTAAGTTGAAAGCGGTATATCAAAAGGTTCTAAAATATTTTTACATCTTATCGCGGCCAAATCAGTATCATCTCCAATATCAAAGCTATAAAAAAATAACATATTTCCAGAAAAACTTTGATTTTCATCCAAAGTTGTTTTTTTCATTTCCATGATTTAATCCTTTAACTTATCCCCCAAAAGTGTCGCTGTGCCTAATTGATCTGTAGCACCGCAACGAACATCTTCAACCCTGTCAGTATTCTGGATATTGCTAGACTCTTTATATTTTTTGTATGCCCTTAAAAACCTGTTCACGATCTGCAACGCCGGTGCAGATGATCCAGCATTTTCAACAACAACGGTCAAAACCAAAGGGTCATCGTCTTTGTAATAAAAAAATGAAGAAACCCACCCGTGATCAAGTTGCCGTTTTGTTTTCTTCTCTTTTCGCAAATCGCAAGTCTGAGCCGTACCCGTCTTTACATAGATATCAAATCCTTTGATATAACTCAATAGTTTACCAGTTCCTAGCAAAACAGCGTTCTTCATTCCATCCTTTAAAATACGTAAAGTATAATTAGAAATTTCAAGAGGTTCGTTTTCAATCGGCTCAAGTTCCAAAATACGAGGCCTAACCAAACTTCCGGTGCAGATTGCTGCAACCATCCGCGCAATTTGTAATGGTGTAACGACAAGGTAGCTTTGTCCTATCGACGCGGACACGGTATCACCCTTCCACCATTTTTCCTTTTTCGTTTGAAATTTCCACGCAGATGTTGGTACTAGGCCATCTTTTTCATAAAGAATACATCCAGTTTTTTTGCCTAGCCCAAACTTTTTTGCATAAAAAGCAAGTATATCTATGCTGATTCGCCTAGCAACCTCAAAGCAGTAAACATTGCAAGAATATGTTAACGCCATGCGTGGATCCAGACTTCCATGCCCCAATTTATTCATGCAGGCATATTTTCTGCCGTAAAACAAGAAATATCCAGGACAATGAAATGTCGAATTTGAAGCTATAATACCCTGCTCTAGCCCGGCGGCAATCGTCACAAGTTTAAAGGTAGATGCAGGAGGATAAAGTGCTGCGGTTGCCCTATTTAAAAGAGGATTGTTGTAAACCATTTTTTCTTGCCATTCATCGAAAGAAATTGGTTGATTAAAAATATTTGGATCATAATTTGGAAATGAAACTAGCGCTTTGACAGCACCTGTCTTTGGATCCATCAAAATAAAAGCTCCAGACTGACCTTCTTCAAAAAAAGTTTCTGCCATTTTTTGCATATTCAGATCAAGAGTCAAAACAATATCAGCGCCAGCCTTGGCTTGTCTAAATTCCTGCAGCCCAAGCTTTTTCCCAGTCGAATTTGTAACCGTTTTTTTGTATCCAGCCTGCCCCTCCAACGAGCTCTGCAAGAGCTTTTCGACGCCAGCCTGACCTATCCTTTCAACCCGGCTCAAAAAACCAAGCACGTGGCTTGCAAGTTGCCCGTAAAGATACACCCTTTCAAACCGATTTTCGACAACCAAACTTGAATCAGCATCACATTGCTCACTAACCTGGCATAGTTTATCAAAGTTTAAATTTTCAAACAACAGAATACGACGAGAAAACCTTTCAGCAAAAGCCAAATCTTGCAGCATCAGCTCACATCGCAAATCGATGCCTAAAATTTGAGATAGATTTTTTAATAGATCTACCTTTTCTTTTATCAGACCTGTCTGGCCAGAGCCCTGCCAATAAAGGTCAAAAACTGGATTATTTGTCGCCATTAAATTGCCACAACAGTCCAACAAATTACCACGCAATGGCGTTATAACCTCTATTCTCAAAAAATTCTTTTCGCCAAGCCCCGCTAAAACGCTTTTTTGCTCAATTTGCAAATAAAAAAGTCTTAAAATTATCCCAATCAAAAATAAAAAAAAGACCCCGCAGATCTTAAATGCTCTCAGATTTCTAGACTGAGCCACTTTAAAATTTTTAATAAAAACACCTACTTTTTAATCAAATTTCACAAATTCACTATATTTTATGCCTTAATTTAACATACACAACAAAAATCATGAATATTAAAAATACTTTTCCAATCAGAATTGACATTCTTCGAGACAAGTGTACATTAAATACAATTAGACATTTAATCGATATGTGATTTATTATTTAAGCTCTTTACACCTATACTTATAAAACGGCCGACATGCGTTATGTTTGCCGTTTTTTTATTTATCAATAAAATTTCACTTCGCTCGTCCTGAGCTTGTAGAAGGGTTTGATCGCTCATATGGTTCGACAGGCTCACCATGAGCGGGCAAGATTATGCATTGACAGAAAAAAAGTGCGCCCGGTAGGACTCGAACCTGCGACCTACGGATTAGAAATCCGTTGCTCTATCCAGCTGAGCTACGGGCGCTAAATTATAAAATTATTTAATAAAAAAGATGGTCGGGGTGGTCAGATTCGAACTGACGACCCCTCGCTCCCAAAGCGAGTGCGCTACCAACTGCGCTACACCCCGACATTCAAACTGACACTTATTTCAAATTGATCATTGATACTGTCTGGGGTGAGCGACGGGTCTCGAACCCGCGACCCTCAGAACCACAATCTGATGCTCTACCAACTGAGCTACGCCCACCGCATCAAAAACATCAACGCCAATATTATAAGCAGATTATTTCAAAAAACCAAGATTAAATTTTAGATTTTTCACACCCAAAAAATAGACTGCGCCAAATTCATGATTTTCAGGCTCATACATTACCCTCAACAACACAAAACATCGATCCAATCAGTCCCAACAAGAAAATAATAATTTTTTAAACCCCGCCTGCAGGCCACGATTGGATGCTGAGTTTCAAGCGAATTTTATAAAAACTGCAAGAAACGACCATGGTCTTGAAAACTTTAAACAACCAAAATCTAGCTGAAAATTACACGCTGAATTATGTGCAATTTTCAGTCTCAACCCATTTGACTTTTCGTTGTTAATGCGTCAAAATATAAAAATCAGAGTTGTATTTATTAACACTATTTTTTAGGAAGGATCTGTCGAATGATCAATTTTTTAAACCGAAAAAACTTATTTGCACTGCTTCTCACGGTAGCCTGTGTTAACGCAAGCAGCGCATTGGGCGCAGCATCAGCACCAGCACCAGAATTAAAAGCTGCAACAGAAGACAAGCCAGAATTAAAAGCTGCAAAAAAAATCATGACGTCAAAACACATTGAGCTGGGTTCAGCCGTAGCAAGAGATTTAGCAATACTAATCGAGATGCGAAACAAAGGAAAATTTGGCGCAGACAGCAAACAAGCCATTATTTCAGGGACTTGCACAGACTTGGCAAGATTGTTAAACGATGTTACAGCAATGTATAACGCGAGTAACCCTAAAACGCATCCAATTCTTACCAACTTAGTAGGCGTCGCACCAGTCATACTCTTAGATTTGATCGACGCAGTAACAAAAATTAAAAAGTTATACAAAAAAGAATACTCCCTCACCAACGATAAAAGCAGTGTAAAAGTTTCAAAATTAGTCGCTAGAATTAATAAAATTGCACCGATCCTGGAAATGTCACTGGCAACTTTACGTGCAGGCTTGAATTACACCGGTAATGCATACGCAATCAAGCTTTGTACCGCCGCTCTCACACTCACTCGCGCAGCACAATTTTATGCTCAAGACAGCAAAAAGACAGCATACGCAGTTGCTTTAATCATAGTCTGTGCATTCATTACTGATCACGTGTATATGTTGACTCAAACGCTGACAAAAAAACCAGCATCATCACCTGTAGATACATCACCAGCTAAACCCGATATCGAACCCGGTACCGAATTAAAAGAAGTACCAACAACAGAAGTAGACCCAAAATAAGTACTAGCAGCAACGCATTAATTCAAAAACATTTTGATATTTAAAGAAAAGAGGGCTAGCTTAAAGGCTGGCCCTCTTTTCTTTGTTCCATTCTAAGCGCTAATGAACCTTTTCAATCTCCGGCTGAACATCAACAAGATAATTCTTCTTAAGCATCGTAAACGCGCGCTGACGTGTAAACTTTTTATCTTTTTTGCATTTTTTAATCATGTGCAGCATGTTTATCATGTTAACACATGACAGAACCTGATTGTCTTCGCCCAAGGCCTTGATTTGCTTCTTTTGCCAATCTTCTTCGCTCTCTATTTTTTCGATCGGCTCGGAGCCGTTTTCGTCATCGCCAAACTCTTGACTAGCCGCGACCTCTTTTTTATCTGATTTTTCCTTGCCATCTGACTTCTTGTTTGGATCTGGCTTCAGGCCAAGATTTTCGCGCACCTCGTTTTCGGTGATATAATTTTTGAGCGAGCTTTCTTTGCCGTACAGCTCCTTGATCCACTTCATATCCTCCTCTGGCACGATCTTTGCCTTAACTTCAAAATCTGGCTCCACACCCTGGGCCTGGATGGACTTTACGCCAGGCAAGAAATACAGCATGGTGGTAAGTTTGAGCGCACAGCCATTTTTGACAGGGATAAGCTCTTGCACCGAGCCCTTGCCAAAAGTTGTCGTGCCGGCCAAAAATACCATAAATTTACGGTCATTTTTGCCCGACTCATAAATCTTTTGTGAATGATATTGCAGACACCCGGCCAAAATCTCGGAAGCTGATGCGGTAAAGTTGTTGATCAAAATAATGATTGGCACGTCACTTTTTAAAACAGGATCAGTGCGAGTAAAATATTCGGCCACGGTTTTGCCGTTGCGGTCTTTGGTTGAGCACACAAGCGAATTTTTAGGTAAAAACAGACCCGCCATATCGATGGCAGAATCAAGCGTTCCGCCAGGGTTGCTGCGCAAATCCAAAATTATGCCCTTGCACTTGCCCTTGTTGGCCTTTTCTAACAAATCCTTCACCTGCTTTGCAGCGATCTCGGCAAAGTGCTTGAGTGAAAGGTAATAAACACGCTGTTCTTTGAAGCAGTAGCAAACCGCAGTCTGGTCCTTGATTAATTCACGTTTAATGGTAAATGAAAGCGGTTTTTTTGCTCGAATAATTTTTAAATTAACCTCGGTGTCAGTCTTGCCTTTGAGCTTGTTGATAACCTCATCAGTAGAAAGGCCTTTTAACGTGTCTTTGTTTACGCTAATTATTTTGTCACCACGCTTCAGACCGGCCTTGTGCGCAGGGCCACCCTGCACCACATCTATGATCAACAGCGCATCGTCGTCAATTGCCTTGCCAATTATACTTACGCCGATACCAGAAAACTCGCCCGTCGTTGTCTCAAGCGTGTTTTTGAACTCTTCGTTATCAAAAAACGCAGAATGCGCATCAACGTTTGAAATAGCCAGTTTTAACGAGTCTTTGATGAATTTTTGAAAATCGACCTTGCGAAAAGCCTTTTTTTCGATTGTGGCAACAGCCTCTGAATAAGTCTGAAACCACTGCAAAATATCTTTTTCTGAATTATAGTCCTTTGATTCAGCTTTTTCGTCTTTTTTATCGGATTCATTGTCTACCTCTTTTTTGTCGTCATTGCTCGATTCCTTTGCCGCCTCTTTTGAGGCCTGATCAACAACTATATCCGTCGTTTCGGTAATCGCTTCAGAGGTGTCATCGGCACTGGACGAATCTTCATCTACAATTTTAGACTCTTCAATGCTGGCATCTACAAGCAATGCATGTTCAGCCGACATGGTGGCAAAAACCGCTACTGCGCAGCAATATCCAAGTAGAAATTTAAACTTCATATCTCGCTCCTTCAAAATAAATAATTAAACTATTTTTATCGACGGGACTTCAAAAAAAATATAAACAATCTATGATTGGATTAAGGTATCAATAAATATGTGGCGTAAGCAACAAATTTAGATTACTTCAAAATTGTGAATCAAATGAAATCGCAAACACCGATCCCAACAAACAAGTGATCATTGTCACCGGGCTTTCTGGAGCGGGCAAATCGGGTGTACTCAAAGGGCTCGAGGACTTGGGCTTTTATTGCGTTGACAATCTACCCGTGCCGATGCTTTCAATTTTGCTGAACCTTGCATTCCAAACACAAACCAACACAATCAAAATTGCGCTAGGCATCGATTCCAGAAGCGAGCAATTTCTGCACAATCTGGTAGCAGAGGTTCAAAAGCTAAAAGATGAGCTAAAAGATAACCTAAAGATCATATTTTTGACTGCATCAACAGAAACGTTGATCAAGCGATATCAAGAAACACGCAGGAATCATCCGATGATTTCAAAGGACGTCGATCTTTTAAAGGCAATCGATAGAGAAAAGGTTTTGTTGCAGCCTATCGCCAAAATGGCCGATATCACGCTTGATACCAACTCCCTAAATTCGCACGATCTTCGCAGCTGGGTTCAGGCCTCGTTTGCGGCAGAAAACTCTAGAAAACTTGTTGTTAACCTCGTGTCATTCGGCTTTAAATACGGCCTACCATCTGAAAGCAATATCGTACTCGATCTAAGATTTTTGCCAAACCCTTATTTTATACCAGCACTCAAACATCTTGACGGCAGAACGCCCCAAATTCAAGAATATTTATTTGATCAACAACTCGTAAAAGACTACTGGGACAAGGTTTTGGATTTTACAAAATATGCGAGCGAACACTTTTATGAAGAGGGTAGATTTTTTGTAACAATCGCGTTTGGTTGCACCGGCGGCAAGCACAGATCGGTCTCTTTTGTTGAAAAAATGAAGCAACAAAACTGGAATAATGTTAAGTTTTTGACAAATCATCGCGACATCGGAAAAGAGTAGTAAAAAAGTAAGGAGAGAGATGACAAAAAACGCACTGCACTTTTCGCTTCTGATCGCAGTTTTGGCCGCATGTCTTTATTTTATAATCTTCGGCCAACGCGGGGTCATGAAGTATTATCAGGTTTCTAAAGAAATCCAGCACGAAAAGGCCAAACTCGCAAAGCTTGAACAAAAAAACAAGAAACTTCAAGCCAAAATTGAAGCCTGGCAAAACGACAACTTCCAGAAAGAAAAGTTTGCCCGCCAAGATCTACAAATGAGCAAACCAGACGAGATGGTCTTTGTTCTGACTCAGACTTGAGACAGCGAGTTTTATTAGGCATTTTCTGAAACTTACGGGCTAACAATACGTCATCCTCGCGAAAGCGGGGACCCAGCAAGAGTTTCTGTTATATAGACAAAATATTCCAAACGGCCACTAAAAATGGTGGGTATTAAGTTGTTATTAATTCACGATATTATTTATTCGTCATTCCCGGCCTGACCGGGAATGACGAATATGCTGAGTTGTAAGATTCGAAAAAAGTTTATTGATGTCTGTTTTTGCAATTTCTAAAAATTTTATTCGCTAGCCATCTCCCACACGTCGCTAGCAGGCCGCACCTAAAAACTTATCATTTTCTTGGCAGAACCGACGGGCAGGCGCATTTAAAAGAACATGCTTGATGTATAACCCTGAATATCGGATACTTGATCAAATGCTTTCAAATTGAAAATTGAAGGCATTTTTATTGTTTAGTGCGTTTTTGAAAAAACCTTTTAAAAATGGCTAAAACGATACCGATCAAAAATATTGCAAGAAACGGAAACGATACGCCAGACTTGCAGATATTAAATACGGCCATTGTTAGAATGTACAGCGATGTACCAAGACCAAGCACAGGAATGAATCGATATAATCCAGAATTTGAAACAACGCCAACCGCTTTGTACGCCGCAATCATGCTCAAAAATATCGCAATCAACTGCGCAAACACCGACAGGCTGGTTAATGCGGTTTGATCGTTGCTGACGGTTAAAACTAGGCACCCCAAAACGCCCTCAGCCAAAATAGCTATCCATGGCACATTTGTTGAAGAGAGCTTTGTAAAAAATCTTTTGAATGGAATATGGTTATTATCGGCCAGCGTGTACAAGTTCCAACAATTTGTAGTCAAAATCGAAAAACATGCGCCTAAAATAGCCGCATAAACCGAACCATTCAGAACTCTGCCCAATATTTCCAAACTAGGCAAAGCCTTCTGTGCTAGGCCCAAAATCGGAACTTCAACACTTCCAAGCATTGCGCCAAGCGAACCATAAATTAAAAACTGAAACACCGTGTTAATCGACACAACCACAAAAAATGCGGTTAAGATAACTTTTTTTATGTTTCGAGTAGGATCATCAATCAAATGACCGACAGAACAAATAATCTCAAAGCCCATCGTTGCAAAAACGCAGAGCGGTACAATCAAAAATATGCTTGAAAAATCGGATGATCCAAACGACCAAACAGATGGATCAAACGAATAAAATCCGACGCCAAAAACAAATAAAATCGGCAATGCTTTGAGCGTAGAAAAAACGTACTGAACTTTCCCGCCAACACTGGCACCGGCAAGGTTAAGCAGGATAAGCAGAAAAATAAAACAGTAATCCATGGCAATTGTCGGAACGTTACTCAAAACCGAAAATTGTGCCTGAAAAAATGTATTAAATTTATGCATCAAAAGCGCAACCGACGTTGTCTTGCCAATAAAGTACCCCCAACCGCTCAAAAACCCAGCCCAGTCGCTGATATATGACTTACTAAAGACATACAGGCCTCCAGATACTGGATGCAGCTTGGCAAGTGTTGCGATGCTTAAAATGATCGGAAACATCAGCAGCCCTGCAAAAATATAACCCAAAAAACTGTAAGCACCGGCAATTGGAACTATCTGTTTGGAATTAATAAAAAGTCCAGCGCCTATCATCGTATTGATACATATTAAAACACCGATTAGTGGCGATATTTTATTCTTTGACATAACTTATCCCAAAAGTAAGAATTTTATTTTTTAAATCTTGTTGCCAACAACAGCATTATTATAGCTTTTATTACAAAGTCGCCTACAAAAAATGGATAAAAACCTATCATTAAAATTTTTTGTACCGGAACAAAACAAGCCAATCTCAATAACCCAAAAGCAAATACTATCAATGATCCAGTCCAATATTTGCATAGCAACATAAAGTTAGATTTGCGCATAAAATTGCGTGTTGTTGCCATAAAAATCATCGCAACCAAAAACCCGATCAAATAACCACCGGTTGGGCCAAGCAAGTGAGCTGGTCCACTGCCGAAATGTGCAAAAAATGGAGCCCCAACCAAACCTTGCAAAAGATAAATAATGTAGGCATAAACAGCCATTTTGCCAAACAGCCAGGCACAAAACAAAAATGCAATTGACTGAAGGGTAAATGGAACCGGATTGAATGGCAGAGGAATGCAACACTGCGAACTAGCCGCATAAATCCATGATAATGCCAAACAAAACCCAAACAGTTTTATCCAGGATTCACTTGTAACTCTGTTGATTTCATAAACTAGGTTAATCAATTTTACTTTTAGATCTTGCATATCAGCCTTTCGCTTTTTAAAAAATTATCCAGCGTCAGAATGATATTAAATTTTATACGGCTTGGCAAATGCGGGTAAATATATTCTAAATAAAACCGTTCAAATGGATTCGACTACGCCCTGAGCGAAGCGTAGCGGAGTCGAATTGGTACGAACGGTTTTAATCGAATATCCCTTTTTTATAACAGCTCGACACCTTTTGCTTTGCAATCTGCTAAAATATGATCTGGCCAAATGCTTGGCTGAACCTGCCCAATGTGTTTTTTACGTAACACAAACATTGCCATGCGAGACTGCCCAATTCCGCCGCCAATGGATAGCGGCAACTTGTCCTCCAGTAGCATTCTATGAAATAAAAACTCTTTGCGATGCTCATGGCCTTTAAGTTTTAGCTGAGCTTCCAAAGATTTTTTATCGACCCTTATACCCATCGAAGAAAGTTCAAAAGATGTCTGCAAAACTGGGTTCCAAACCAAGATATCTCCGTTAATTCCTTTAAAACCCGTATCCGTTGGCGTTGACCAGTCATCGTAGTCAGAAGCGCGACCATCGTGTGGTTTACCATCGATTAAATCGCCACCTATTCCAATTAAAAAAACAGCTCCATGAATTTTGCAAATTTCGTGCTCACGCTGCCTTGGCGTCAGATGAGGATATTTGCTCACAAGCTCCTCGGTATGAACAAATGTAATTTTTGATGGCAGAACAGGTGAAATGTCTGAATATTTCGCACAAACGGCCTTCTCGGTCTGCTTGATGACCGAATAAATATCAGAAACAATCTTTTTTAAAAATTTGAGTGTACGATCTTGAGACGTAATAACCCTCTCCCAGTCCCACTGATCAACAAACAGTGAATGAATTTCATCCAAATCTTCATCGGCTCGAATTGCGCGCATGTCTGTAACAATACCTTCTCCAGACTTCATGCCGTATTTTGCAAGAGCCATTCGCTTCCACTTTGCAAGCGAATGCACTACGACGGCTTTTTGATCAGCATCTGATTTTACTGCAAACATCACAGGCCGCTCAATGCCGTTTAGATCATCGTTTATACCTGTGCCATCTTTAACAAAAAGAGGTGACGTAACTTTTGTAAGATGTAGCTTTGTCGCAAGCCGTTTTTCAAAACAGGCTTTAACAAATTGAATTGACTCTTGTACTTCTTTGAGCGATTTAGCCACAACAACACTCTCCAGTTTTTTTATCATTTTATCCATTAATAAATCCTTGAATTTGGCGGATCGTAAAAATTAAATTTCAAACATATCTCAAAAACAATCTCTAGTTGCTTATTATTACCATCGATATCATTCATAAAATCCTTTCGAAAAATTAGGCCTACACAACAAAAAACCCCAGCCGGTTAAGCTGGGGTTAAGTTTTTACGTTTCGTTTTCAGTTCACGTGCGCAACTCAACCCCAGCAATATTATTATTGCTTTGATTATTATTTTGATTGAGATTTAGGGCACTGCGTCTGAACATTTTTTTCCTTACATTAAGTTTAAATTCATGTTTTAAACTTAAACTTAAATAATTTTAAAGTCAAACACTTTACAATTACAGCACCAAACCATCCATATTCAGCTGCATACATCAACCACCATCATTGAAAGCATAGAATACATAGGCCTTGCAAACAAAATGATAAGTTTTTAGACGCGGCCTGCCAGCCATTATCTGGTCGAAGTTTTCAGATGGTTTTACAAAAAACTGCAAAAAACCCCCTCATTTTGAAAGTTTCGATCAGAAGCCAATCTTGAAAACCATAAATTTCATGCTCGATTTGAATGATTTCTTCAAATAAAACAATCAAAAACATCGCTTTTCATACAAAATTAGGCATTTTTGAGTGATTTTAGCACTTATAAAATTATTTACAAATAGAATATTTATGATATCATGGGTGTATGGTAGTAATTTAAATTAAATGAATTGGGGGAAAGTTTTATGAAGAATAATTTAATATTTTTATCACTATTACTTGTATCTTGTTCAATGAGCAGCGTACAAATCAATGCAGCACAACAACCGCAATCAACTGGCGGTAAAATTTGGGAACTGTCAAAAACCGTTTTAAAAGGTGGACTAAAGCTAACAGCACGAATCGGCTGGGAAACAATTAAATTTACTCCAAAATTTATATTCTTTCCGATCAAGCACTTGTATTCCATGGGGAAGAACTTGGGCGATGCATTTGAAAAAAAAGATTTTAAACAAATAATTTGTGCTATTTATGAAGGAACTGCTGTTTTATTGTGGTTAGGCGCATTGATATTTTTAATGCACGGTGCTACGGTTGCAGCTCAATTTTTTGCAGAAAACGGGATTGTCTCAACTGAAACCGCTGCTGGATTTGAAATTGTTAACAATTATACGTGGATGAATCCATATTTTCAAAGCATCTTGGGGTACATTAAAACTTTTACAGCATACGAATTAGGCATGCTTAAAGATTGCATGAGTTCAGGCCTCAAGAATTTGCCTGGCTGCCTAGGAAATATGGCAATGCAAACAATAAAAGCATCATATTACACAACAAAAGCCATGATTTTTTCTGGAGTAAGATTGATTTGTTCAAAGATTGGGTTAGTTCAGTAATTTTTGATTAAGCTAAAAATATAAAACGGCCACGTCAATAAAGCGTGGCCGTTTTATATTTTTAGAGATTTACATTCGCATACAAAAGCTTACCAGATTCAAGCGAAATGCTTGCACCAGGAAGAATTTCTATGTCTAAGTCGTTTGCAGGATTACCATTTCCAAGCAAGAATGCTTGCGATAAGCTTACGGCGCCATCATTGTACACGTGATTTTGACCGTTAACAATAAGCGTTCCAGTCGTCAATTGCATGCCAGTTATTGTGGTTCTAAGTGTACATCCATTCAAATATAAAATTGAACTGTCATCCATGTATAACAAATCACGCCTATCATTTGAAGGACTGTAACTAAATGTAATTCCCGTATCAAACATTACTGTACGTGATATAGAAAATGTCTGCGAAGACTCAAAATTAAACCCTTCAAATCCAGATATAGTTGAATCTATCATCTGCAGCCCACCATTTTTAAATCTGTAGTTATCTGTTAAAAATAGATTGCAGTTTTGTAGGATAAGGTTGGTATCAGCCGTTTTACATGCCAAATTTTGACCACCTATTCCATAAAAAACAACATTATTAATCGTCAATTGACCGGCGTCTATGTTAACGTATGCCCCAGGATTCATGCTCACCGTATATCCATAACCATTAATAATAACTTCGCCGGCAAGATTTAGAGGCTTATAAAGTGCTCTATTATCGGTTATTTCGATGGTAGAGTTAAGAAATTTTAGAGTTGCTCCAGCGGGCAAATATATCCCATTTTCATCATAATTTTTTATTACGGTATTCGCAATTTCAACGGTCTGGCCCGCCTCAATTTGTATCAAATTTGAAAAGCCTTCAGCCAGATTTATGGTATAACCATTCCCCTGAATAAATGTATAATTGGTTGAAGGCGAAGATTGAATAATAAAATGGCGGTTAGGTCCAAGTAATAAGTCTGTTTTAAGCTCGTGATAGTAAACTTGAAGCGTTATATCTCCACGATTTTCTGGAAGAAATGGCTCTGGAGCAACTTGATATGTGATGGAATTGTCGCCAGTCCAACTTGGATCCCAATTTATTGGAGAATTATTACCAGAGGTCTGAACAATAGACTCTCTGCTCCAGCCAGCTATTGAATTTGTATCTTGCAGATATAACTTACCACCTGGAGAAATAAGAATAGATGAGCTTCGATTCGAAAATACCAAACCTCCTTGCAACACATCGATATTTATTAAAAACAGCAATAATAAAAATTTAAAAATTGCCTTCATTAAAAACCCTTCCGCTTAGTACGCATTATTCATCGACCACTTCAAGACATTTTAGAAGCTATAGAAATCGAGTAAATATTAGAATAATTAATCTGATATCATATAAAAAACGCCTAGTTTAGCATCTTTTATACAAGCCTTTTTATGACAACTAAGGAAATGTTACTTTTATTTTTTTGTTTTTTTGTTCCACAAAATTATTTCGTTTGCCGACTTTTTCATGAAAAACAGTGTCTTCAAGGCAAAGCAATGATTTAGCCGCAACTCGCCTCAATTCTTTTTCTGAAATATCATTTCGTAGCACAATTTTGGGCAAAGCAACCAGATTTTTTGGCAATTCCATATCCCATGATTCGATATGATCGATATACTTGGGGCTCAGCAAAAGAACGATACTATTTTTAGGTAAAGCAAAGTTTTTATGATTAAGTGGCTTGATTTTCTTTATCCACGAACAGTAGTTGCCAACTTTTTTAAATGAATAACAAATGTAGTCTTTGTCAGGAATAATTTTAAAATTGTTAATAGTGTTATGTTTATCAAAAACATGCTCAAGTCTTCGAGTAATTATAAGCCTGTACTTGGCCAGATCCAAATCGTCGACAGGAAATGAATAAAATCCATTATCATCGCTTACAGCAACTTTGCCATCAAAATAAACTCTGAATCCAGGCAAATCCTCGATCGTGCTTTTTACCTGAATAAGGCCCTTGGCCACAGTCTGGTTGTCGCGTAAACCTGCTGGCAAATTTGTGACTTTTTCACTAGAATTAGGATTATTTAACGTGCCGGAAATAGGGCTCTCGGGCATGGCATTTAAATTGCCTACCAAAAACAAAGCGCTAATTATTAAGTAAATATTGATATTAAATGTACTTTTAAGATTCATGCTAACCCCTATCCTATTAAATTCAGCCAAAATACTAAGATCATGGAATAATCGTATTTATGTAATTTTATATTATGATATTCTAGAATCTATAATAATTGAAATTATTTTGAAATCAATTGTTTAGATATGTAAAACAAAGGTATTAACAGATGTTTAATAAACAAAAAATATTAGATTTTTTTAATAAAATATTAAAATCTGGTGCCTCGCCACAAAAACTTGCAATATCATGCAGCATAGGTATTTACATTGCATTTTCACCATTTCCTGGGCTTCATGCGGTAATGATTTTTCTTATTCACTGGATTCTAGGATTGAACCTTCCAATGATGTTTTTGGCAACATCGATAAACAATCCCTGGACGATTATTCCGTTTTATTCAACAGACTACTTTTTTGGCTACTGGCTGGTACACAACGTTTTAGGCAGGAACCCCGATTTTTGCATATCTTTGGCAAAAGTCTTTGGATCTGGTAAAATATGCCTGGTATCTTTTTTTGTTGGTGGAAACGTGCTGGGTTTAGCTGTAGCCTTAATCAGTTACCCGTTTGCAAGTTTATTATTTAAAAGGCTTTTAAAATCTGGCAAGGCGGATTTATGAAAACAGTTGCGGAGAACAAAAAAGCTCGCTTTGATTACGAAATACTTGATACGGTTGAGGCCGGTATCGAGCTACGTGGAGACGAAGTTAAGTCCATCCGCAATAATTCTGCCTCGCTTTCCGACTCTTATGCCATTGTTTCCAAAGGTCAAATCGTCCTGCTTAACTGCTACATCGCGCCGTACACGCACTCATACGTAAAAAGCATAGACGACACCACACGTCGCAGCCGTACTTTGCTTTTGCACAAAAAAGAGATTAATAGAATGATTGGCGACGTCTCACGCAAAGGATTGACCTTAATCCCACTAAAAATGTATTTTAATGAACGAGGTTATTGCAAGGTTCTGCTTGGCCTTGCAAAACATAAAAAATCAGTAGATAAAAAGCGAGAATTAAAAGAAAAGGATATAAAAAGAGAGACTCAGAGAATAATCAGGGGCAAAATTTAAGGGGGGATAATGATAGGTTCTAAACTTTATCGCACAAAATCTTGTGTGGACTCGATTGCTTGGGCAAGCCAACATTTATCGGATGCACCGGACGGATCAGTATTTCTTGCGGACAGACTTGAAAGCGCCCACGGACGCAACGGCAGAATATGGCTCTGGCAGCCGGGCCAGCTGGCTGTAACAATTATTTTAAAACCAAAAACTTTTAATTTGAGCTCAGCCGAAGACCTACCCATCAGGCTAAATCAGCTAAATATGGCCATTTCGCTTGGAATTCAAACCGTTTTAGCTGAATACGGCGTGGGCCTGAGGTGGCCAAACGATTTTGTCTTGAATAACAAAAAAGTCGGAGGTCTTCTGTTCAAAGTTGTTTGGGAAAACAACTTTCCGGCAGGTATAATTTTGGGTTTTGGAATAAACATCAATAACGAATTTAAGCCAACAGATGAGCTTTTTGACATCGCAACAAGCCTGAAACAAGAAATTGGCAAGGACCTGGACATGCGAGCCATTTATAAAAATCTTTTACATTCGATGAATGAGTTTTATAAAAAGTGGCAGGCAGGCGCGTTTGATGAGATCTATAAATCTTGGCGCAAGGCTCAGCTGAATCTTGGCAAGAAATTAAAAATTAATTTAACCAGCAGCAAAACCATTTCTGGTACAATGCTTCAGGTCATGCCGAATGGCGATATAATCTTGATTGATGAAGCCGGCAAGCAACAAATCATTCCGTTTTATACCGTGCAAGAAACTCTTGTCGTATAGACGCTTTTAGACATATTCAAATGCATCAACAGATCAGACCGCTCAACACTGATGGCACTTTTTGTTATTTTCCAAAATATTGTTCGCTATAAAAGATCAGATCATTGACGGCAGGCCGCATCCAAAAATTTATAAAAACGCTGGCATAGCCTACTCTATCGAAGTTTTGGAATGACATAGTCGATGTATGAGCGTATTTATTGTGGGTTTGCGCCTCTTTGGGCTGGTGGAATATACTGATACTCAAAACCCGTTACAAAGTTAAAGTCCGGAGTATAAAAATCTGCAATAATTGGAAACTTTCTATAATCAATTTGTTGGTATGCTAGCTTATAATCACCGCTATCTCCAGCGATATAAACCACATCGTTAATTTTATAATTCATGCGAGGCTGGAATGGCCATGCAAGATCTTGTAAGGTTATATTCCTAAACGTACAATAATATTTAACAAACATAATAATTGGATCAACTATCGAATTTAGATAATTATGGCGTGGCACAGGATCTGGTAAATATTTTTCAGTCAAATAAACAACAATTCTAGGCATTACTCCACGTGAATGCTCATTTTGAGGCTCATTTCCATCAGATGGATGATAGTATATTTTAAAATTGTTAATTTTACCTGTAATCTTTCCATCTTCAGCTATATCAATGAGTTTGCTCTGCAATAAAAATTTAGCAAAATTATAACTAAAATCAGGAAGATACTCTTTTTTTACCTGTAGATGCATTTTAAAAACTGATCCACAAGACTTTTTAGCTGCGCTCACAAACTGCTGCAATCCAGTTAAATCATCTGATATTCTAGCCGAGCCTTGATGGGATAATATTTCATTAAGGTCGTCAAAATTTTGCGATACAATGCTTGTAAAAAATGAAAAATAAGCATATCCATTTTCAGCAAATTTCATAGGACGACGATCTAATGAACGGCTAATATCTGCTTCAAAAAATTGACATGCTATCTGATCGCCATTAAATATATCTGTATCTTGATACAAATGGTTATCACTAAGCAATTCAGGGATTATAAAAATATAACCACTACGCGCTTGTTGTCCTGAAGTTGAATATTGTATCCAACCACATGATCCAATTCGATCAGTAATCTCATCGCACCACTCATCAACATTGACCCAATTTGTATTTATACACTCAAATTCATCAAACTTAAAGCCTCTTACATCTGCGATCCGCAATTCTGGGACTAACAATGCGGGCACTGGAGGAGCTATCGGTGAGCTTGATTTATCACCACTGCCACGGCCTTGGACACATTTTGCCCACGCTGCACGAAACAAATCTGCAATCGATTTTCTAAATCCATGCTTACTATAATATTGACATACTTGGATAGAATGCTTTTTTAAACGTTTCACCCGTGCCAAAATTTTTAATTTTATTGCCATGGACGCATTTTTTAATTTATCTTTAAAACGCTTAGTCCAGCTCTCCGAGAATTCGCCTTGTTGCTGTGGATTTGTAGCTGTTTGCACCGAATCAGCCGCATACAAACCGCTACAAACGCTAAAAACCATAAAAAATAAAATGTATTTCTTCATTGCCAACTCCAAGCCTTAAGATTTGATATCGACCTACGTTGATTGAATGATACATAATTTGTGTAGCTGATTGGAAGATTATTATTATTATTATTATTATTGGGCAAAATTGCGATCAGAAGGCGCTTGCCAAGCAGGACTCATACCAAATCGACAAAATAATACATAAAACTCAATTTACTAAATCGCTGATTACATGATTGGTTTAGAAACTCTTAAAAAACTATTTAATTCTGCAAATTATCATGTATCATGCGTGATTAAATGAAGTCTGCCGAGCGCGCAACCAGTTTTTGTTATTTTTATTTTTTTCATTCGCCAGCCCAGACCAGATCACTGCCGGCAGGGCGCATTCAAAAATTTATAATTCCCTTAAAATAATCGCCATAATCAGGGATTCAAGATTGAATACTTGATGTATAAGTGCAAAAATCGAGGGTTTGAGTAATGCCTTTTATATTAGTCCACACCTGCTCCTGTCGATGATTGCGATTGCGGCGGCAGCTGCTCATCAACAATAGGCGTTGTGGAGAGCTCAGGCGGCAACGTTTCTACCTGCTGCTGAGGTTGAATAAACCGCTTAGGCGTAACGGATTTTATCAATTTACTTAAATTTCTCTTTATCGTCGCACCATACACACTTAAATTTCTCTTTATCGTCGCACCATAAAAAGTTGTATATTTATAATTACGAATAAAAAAAGACTTCATTGAAGATAAAAGTTTTTTGATGGCATGCTTCTTTAATAGATCATTGAGATGCTGAGTAAAAAGAGGATTTTGAAGTTCAGAACTAGCATAGCTGAGTAAAGAGTAAGACTTATCAGAACTAGCATAGCCGAGTAAAGAGTTAGACTTATTATATTCGCTGTCTTTATCGCATTGTATTTTAAAAATTGAATCGATGTTGGCTCCATGGTTTATGAGGCACTCTATTAACGTAAAATTCAGGTTATGCTTAATAGCTAAAAATAACGGAGACTTACTTTCCTTTATATCAAAAAAGTAATCTTTGTCGTAAATATACACATTTTTTCGAGCTTTATGCACGTACCATGCATTCGGATTGGCTCCAAACATAAGTAGATTCTTAGCTATCTCAACTAAGCCCTCTTCTAAAGCAAAATGAATAATCTTATATCCAGTATTAGTATCATAGGGCATATCAGTATTCGGATTGGCCTTAAATCTGAGGAGTAAGTCAACCATTTTCTCATCTTTGTTAATCACGGCATACAATAATGAAGTATAATTACTATTATCTAACACGTTAACATTCGCTCCAGCTCTTAAGAGAGCCTCAACTAACTCTTTAGACCCAATCTTTGCTGCTAAACATATATCTGCTGGACGTGTATTTCCTGATTTAATAGCATCTCTTATAAGAGCGTCAACTAACTCATTAGACCCAATCCTTAGTGCGGCATCGATATGCGTCTGATCTGCTTTTCCTGATTTAATAGCATCTCTTATTTTATCCTCTTCATATTGCATCAATACCTCAAAATTTTTAAAGTCAGGCGAATCTTTAGGAATCTTTCGTGCAAAATCAAAAACACTTTCACTGTATGTATTTTTAAAGGGCATGGTATCGTCTTCACGTTCACAGGTAGTCACTATATCCCATGGGTTAGCACCACACTCTAAAAGCTTCTTTATTACATCAATCGCACTGTCTATCGTAAGAATTGTTAAATATAAAGCGGTGCAATCATTAATCTTGACTTTATCATCAATTACTAAATTAAATTTCAAATTTGGATCAGCACCCTTGCTGAGCAAAAATAATGCGGCGACACCATCCTTCGCTCTTAGCGCTCTGTGAAGATCTGTACATCCATCCTCATCCAGTTTATTTATATTTTTTACCGATGCCGAATTTATTAATGTATGCGCAGCACCAATTTTTGTAAACAAGAGGTTACCAGTACGCTGCGTTTCAACGTTTTTTCCTACTAATTTGTCTGGATGATACTTGAACGCTAGTTTTTTATATGCATTTTTCGGATCAGCCCCCTCCTCAACTCCAAGTATTTTGTATGGATCACTGTTGGGAGTGTTAAATATTCGATTCGACGCTACATCATCCTTGAATTCACTGGCATTAAAATCAGCCTGCGGATCAACTTCCATAGCATTAATCGACATCAAGCTAAAACACGTAAATATCATCAACCATAAACACAACAGAGGGCCATGCAGCGTACCCCTGTCCATCGTTATACCCCTACCCCTGTCCATCGTTATACCCCTACCCCTGTCCATCGTTATACCCCTACCACTGTCCATCGTTATACCCATACCGATGCCAGTTGCAATTAAAATAATGGATACAAAGAGTTCAGACTAATAAATATACTACTGATGTAGTGTTACAAATTCACAAACAGAATATCAATAAATTAAATAATAATTAGTAGTAGACATGACGTTTTTGTTATTTTTCAAAATCTTGTTAGCTATCAACGACCAGATCAATTGCTGCAGGCCGAGTCTAAAAACTTGTAAATTTGCTGGCATGGCCGACTCTATCGAAGTTTTGGAATGACATAGTCGATGTATCAACCTGCTTATGCATGTTTTGACATGGCGCAAAGTTTGGTAGATTTTAAAATTAGAATGGTATGACTCTATGCCAGCTTTTGATTTGGCTTGAGTTTTTAGTCAAAACCCTGATTCAATCAAGTCGAACAACATTTTCTTTGATAATAAATTGATATTTTATCCGAATATATCTATATTTTTATTGTTAACAGTAAATTTTTTGTTTGGAGAGGCCATGGAAAGAAAAATTTTGTACGCCCCCTGGCGCCACGAATATGTGAACAGAAATCGTGAAAATGATGTAAAAATGCCAATAAAAAACGATTGTATTTTTTGCCATCAGGTGGCATTGGCCGAAGATGACAAATTTTTTATAATTAAGCGGTTTAAAACCTGCTTTGTGATGATGAATAAATATCCATATAACATTGGGCATTTGATGGTTTTGCCATACGACCATATTTCTGATTTGCGAGAGTTAAAATCAGAAATTCGTGCCGAGCTTTTTGACATTGCGGCGCTTACCTTGACGGCTGTAGAAAAAGCTTTAAAAGCCAAAGGTTTCAATCTTGGAATAAATATGGGTGTTGCAGGTGGAGGAGGTATTCCGTCCCATCTTCATCTTCATATTTTGCCTCGCTGGTTTGGAGATACAAATTTTCTTGAAACCATTGGTGAAATTAAAATGCTTAGCTCTGATATTCAAATTGTTTATCAAATGCTTAAAGATGAATTCAAAAAACTTGCATGATTTTAATAGCCCTACAAATCAAAGAAATGAGCTTATTTTTTTGAAGCTTTTTGAAACAATTTAACTTTAAGTTTTGCAAATTTTTTTCCAGCTCTGCGAGATATGCCAAATTGTTTTAAATATCCTACTGAATTTTCAATTTGAGCGTTAATGTCGGTAGTATTTTTTGCATTGATCATTTCTCTGTCAATAATCATTCCAAATTTTTCAAGTTTAAATAAAGGAGCAGTAGATTGTTTTATTGGCTCTCCGAACGAAATTATTGTGCCAAAGGGATCTCTGATAGAAAATGTTTTATAACCCCAATCAGTAGTTTTTAGTTCTGTGGCAATCTTGAGATCTTTTTTTAGGCATTTTTGATAGTATTTTTCTATGCCTTTTTTCATCTCAACAAAAAAGCCTGTACAACGATTTGCACATCTCTTTATAAAGCTGAATGCGGCAAGTTCTTCAACTTGTGGAGTTCGTAAACTAATACCGCACTTTCCCTTGCGAAGATGCGCGTAAACCAAATGTTTTTCGCCTTCCATTCCCTCCTTTAAGCTGGAAAGATCAAACCCTAATTTTTCAGTATAAAATTTGACCCCCTCTTCAACGGAGTCTATAATCAAAACTAGTTCCCCTGACTTCATTTTACTATCCTTACCCTCGCTATGAAACTTGCTTTAACTCACAAACTTTAGTCTGAGCTTATTTTGTTGCAGCAGCAACTTTCTTTGCTAGTTTGCTAACTTTACGAGACGCAGTGTTTGCTTTTAATGTTCTTTTGCCTTTTGCCCTTGATATCTTTGCTTCGGCAATTTTCAGAAGAGACTTTGCTTCTTCGATATTTTTATCATCCAAAGCCTTTAAAACTTTTTTCGTGTAGGTTTTTATCTCTGTGAGTCTTGCCAAATTAACAAGCTCTCTTTTTTTTGTTTGAACAGCTCTTTTTTTTGCAGATTTAATATTTGCCATTGTTACTTCCCTGAAATATTATTTATATTACTTTTTCGATTTTACCGGCTTTTAAACACTTTGTACAAACAGCGTCGCGATACACATTTGTTTGACCTTTTAATCTAAAACGCATCACATGAACGTTTGGATAAACCCAACGCTTTACTTTGTTGTTTGCGTTACTCACAAGATTTCCTACCTGCGGTCTTTTATCACATATTGCACATATATTTGCCATTTTGCAGAATCCTTTCGAATAATTTAATTTTGCAAGTTCTATATTAGCATAAATTCATATATTTTAAATATCTTATCAAAAAGTAAGCACTTACCAAGACCATTAATCATTTGGTCGAAAGGCGTGCATTTCTCTTGGTTCAATATTTAACAATTCGTAAACCTCTTTTGCATAAAGAGTTTCTTTGTCAAATAGAGTGGTTGCAAGCAAATCCAATCTATCTTTATTTGTTATTAAAAGCTCTTGGCCCTTCTTTAGGCACCCATCAATTATTTTGCTGATTTCAGTATCAATTTTTTGAGCAGTGCTTTCGGAAAAGTCTTTGTGTTTTTGAATATCACGTCCTAAATATGGATGTTCTTCAATTGAGTTCAAATCTATTGGCCCCAAATCAGACATTCCGTAGCGACATACCATGCTTCTTGCAATATCTGTGGCCTGCTCAATGTCGTTGGATGCGCCAGTGGTTTGTTCGTTAAATATAAGTTTTTCAGATATTAAGCCACCCATGCAAATAACGATTTTTGCCTCCAGTTCGCTTCTGCTTCTTGAGTATTTGTCCATTTCAGGCAACGACCATGAGACTCCAAGAGCTCTGCCGCGTGGGACTATCGTCACTTTATGTAATGGATCAGAGCTTGGAAGTAAAACATTTAGAAGAGTATGTCCAGATTCGTGATACGCAGTCATGCGCTTATCTTTTTCTGACACAATCAACGTTTTGCGTTCAGCGCCAAGCATTAGCTTGTCTCTTGCTATTTCAATTTGTTCGATTTTAACAGTAAGAAGACCTGTTTTAGAGGCTAACAAAGCTGCTTCATTTATAAGGTTTTCTAGATCAGCGCCACTAAAACCTGGTGTACCTCTGGCGATTTTGCTTAAATTAACCTCTGGATCGAGCTTTACGTTTTTGGAATGCACGTTTAAAATTTCTTCTCTACTGACCAGGTCCGGATATGGAACCTCAATAATTCTGTCAAATCGTCCAGGACGCAACAACGCTTTATCTAGAACATCTGGTCTGTTTGTTGCAGCAAGAACAATTATTGCTCCGGCCTCTGTTGAAAAACCGTCCATTTCAGAAAGCAATTGATTCAAAGTTTGTTCGCGCTCGTCATTTCCACCACCTAAGCCTATGCCGCGTTGCCGGCCAACAGCATCAATCTCGTCAATGAAAATTATGCAAGGGCTGTGTTTTTTGGCTTGAGCAAAGAGATCGCGGACTCTTGAGGCTCCAACGCCAACAAAAACCTCCACAAAATCAGAGCCGCTGATGCTAAAAAATGGACGACTGGACTCGCCTGCAACGGCTTTTGCTAAAAGAGTTTTTCCGTTTCCAGGAGCACCACTGAGCAGGATTCCGCGCGGAATTTTTGCTCCAAGACGTTCAAATTTTTGTGGATTTTTTAAAAACTCTATAATATCTCGCAAATCTTCTTTTGCTTCGACAACTCCTGCAACATCTTTAAATGTTACACTTATTGTGTTTGGGGAAAAAAATTTGGCCTTACTTTTTCCAACACTAAAAATTTTACCAGCGCCACCGCCACCCGAATTATTTTGGTTTTGCCTGAAATAAAAGAATATTAATAAAATTAAAAACGGAAGCAGAGATAAAAATAAGTACATCCCCCAAGAATGCTTTTCTGCAGGGTAAACCTCGGCATCAACATTATTTGCTTTAATTGTGCTCCAAAACATCTCTGTTGGGGCTATGTAAGCAGAAAATGTCTTATTGTTTACGTATTTTCCTTGAACGTACTGATCTTGCACAATAATGGATGCAATTTTTTTATTGTCCATCTCTTTTAGCAGCTTTGTATACGTTAACACCTCAACCTCTCTGTTTGCACTGTTGAACCAGAAAAGATATAAAACTCCGATCCCAACCACTGCCAATAAAAGCCAAAGAGCTCCTGGGCCCGGATTTCCTCCGCTAAAACTTTTTTTCATAATTATTTTCCTCAAATACAAATTTGAAAATAACAGCTATAAACCACTCAATCTTACCTATTTTATCTATAAATTGCTCTTAAAAACTTTTAGATTCCGTAACAACAAATTGAAGTCTTTCGAGTTTCCATTCATGATAAAGATATATGAAATAAGCAATACAAGCGATGTAACATCTATAGTCTAATAAATAAAATTAAATAATTCCATCACTATTTTTGCTTGTTTTTTTTCTAACTGTAATAAGTTTTTCCAGTCCAACAAGGAAAACTCTTGGGCTTGTCGTCAAATGTTAAAATTTTAGTTTTTTTACTTGTTGTATTTAAAACAGCTATCTGAGGCACGTTTTTGTAAGCCTTAGGATGCAAATAATCAACTGAAAAGGCTATGTAGTTGCCACATTCTGACCAAACCGGCTCTTGCTTGCTAGCATTATCAAATGTAAGCTGTTTTTCTGTTGCTTTTTTATTATCAAGGTCCATCGTAAATAACTGGAAATACCCATTTACAAGGCGACAAAAAACAATGGAATTATTTTTTTTACAGTAAGATGGTGCTGCACAGTACCCCTTTCCGTTCGTGACACGTTTCGTTGTTTTATTCTTTGTGTCTAGTAGATAAATTTGCGGTTGTCCAGTTTCAAAATCGGAGCAAAAGACTACATCGTTATTTGGTAGATAACATGGAGAAACATTATTTTCGCCATTGTTTGTAAGCTGGGTAAAAATTTTCTTTTTTAGTTTTTTACAAATATTCTGATCGTACAAGTATAATTCTGAATTTTTTTTACCTGACATGCACAGAATTGCTTTAGACCCGTCTTCAGAAAACGATGGTTGCATATTTAATCCATCGTAAGGACAAACCACTTTTAAGCTGTTTGACATGATATCGATGGACATTAATTTGCTATTTTCCCTTGTTATTTGAGAGAAAAATAATACTGGGGCTTGAGTGTGCCATCTTGGGGCAAGGTTTATACGGTGAGAAGTATATAAAACTTTTTCTTGCTTACACGCATAATCCGATATACATATCGCTTTACACTTGTTTGATAATTGTTTGCAATAAGCAAGCGTGCTTAGCATTGGACCATGTTGTCCTGTCAATGCTGGCAAAAGAATATCGGAAATTGCGTGCGCATCGCAAACTATGCTTTTATCATTAAACTTAAATTTTTTTTGAAAAACTGATTGTCCTGATGAGGGCTCTTTCATCGTGACAGAGATTATTCTACTATCATTATTGTTTTTATCTACAGATTCTTCTTTTAAAAAACCACACAAAGAAACATCGTTTTTAAAGAGGTTGGCTAACACTTTATTGTCTGGCTCTGTGTCTGTCTTTTTGAGCTCGACAGATATTTGGTCTGTAAATTCAAGGTCAAATTGAATAACTTTTGCTAATTGCAAGAAAATAGGATCTTCGTTTAGACTCAACATTAAGCATTTAATTTTAGCATGACTTGTCGCATTTACTGTTGTTTGGATAAGGTTATCAGGTGCTTTTTGCTGCATTAGATTGCTAAAAAGGCAAGCAGTAGTATTATAAAAAAATATAAATAATAACATTATTTTTTTTCTGTAAATATACATAAAAGCTCCTATTTGTTTTGCTAGTATCTGGGATTATTTAAAACAGTTAAAAGAGTAATGTAAGCGCTATTGACAAAAATCAATGGTAAAGTTTTTGCCCCAAAGTTTTCTATTGAATTTAAAAAGATGAGCAATACGTAGTATACTCAAATCATAAATTAAAACATTAGATCTTTTTATGATTTCAAAATGTTTAATTTTTCCTTGCCTGTCAACTAGAAAACCTATTCTGCAAGTTGTCCCTCTTGGAACGCCCAAAGGAGGTTTCCATAGTCTTTCAACTTCGATTTGTACATATTTTTGATATAACGCCATTTCAGGGTCAAATTTGCCATTAAAATTTAAAACAAGAGTGCTTGAGGTTTCATTAAAATCCAATGACTGATCGTCATCAAAATCTTCTTCGTCCAAGATTGGATCTTCGGGTTGATCATCGATTTGGTTTAATGCTTTATTTTCAATTACATCAGGTTTTGGCTCAATCTTAGACGTTACATCAATCTTCGGATTTTCATTTTCTATGGCTTTGACTTCATCAAATGCTTCTTTTTGCGCTATCTTTTTTTTAATTTCTTCATCGTTGGCAATTTTTTCCTGCTTCTTTTTTTGTGCCAATTTCTGGGTTTGTTGATTTTTTAGTTTCGTTGCCAATAATTTATTTTTATTGCCGAAAATTTCTGGAATTATTGGTCTATCTTTAATAACCTCAGTGTTCTCTTTTTTATTTTGTGACATTTTGATGCTTTTAGGCTTGGCAAATGGTTTTGAATTTTTAGATTTTGCATTACTTTGCTTTGTTGGCTTAAGTCCGGATTTAGCATTTTTAAAATTTTGAGCTTTGTTTGCGATATTTGATTTGGATGAATTATTAGTTTTGCGTAACACTGATTTAGTGCGCTGTTTAGCCTTGCGTGACCCTGACTTTGATCCATGCCCAGATTTAGTTCCAAATTTTTTGCCGCCACCAACGAATGGGATAGTTGCTCTATTTGTTTTTTTCAAATTTCCATTTTTGTATAATGTGTGGTAATTTTTTTTGGAATGGGCTCCAAAGACAACGAATGTTTTTTTTATTCCACCGTTATTTGTGATTACAGATGCAGCTACGCAAAGTAGTAAATGAAATGTAAGCGATGAATATAAACAATTTTTGAGATTTAAAATCATTGTCCCCGCCGCAATTTTTAAGGAGATACTTGTTGGGTCGACATTGCAACGTAATGCACGCCGGCCTCTTTCAATTGGTCAACTACTTCAATCACTTTGCCATAAGCAATTGATTTATCTGCCTTTACAAAAATTGGAACATTTTCTTTTTGCGAAATTGCCTTTTGCACCGATGAAACCAATGATTTTTTCTCAATCGGATAGTTGTTGAAGTAAATCTTTCCATCCTTACTTAGCGTTACAATCATCTCCTGGCTTGTTGCAGCTTCCCGGCTTTTGCCGAAAGGCAAATCAACTTTTATGCTATTTTGGACCATTGGCGCAGTAACCATAAACATTATAAGTAATGTTGCAAAGGTATCGATCATTGGCGTAAGAATTATCTCTGGTGCATAATATTTCCTTAGAGCTCTTTTTCTGATCTTCATCTTTCGTCCTACTCGCCCAATGTTTCTTTAACTATTTTCAAAAATTTTTCATTAATATCAACAAGTTGAGCTTCTATTTTGTGTAGCTGATGAGTTAAATAATGATATGCAACCAGTGCTGGAATTGCAACAATAAGTCCCGCAAGTGTTGTTGTCAAAGCTTCTGCAAGTCCTGGTGCAATTGTCGAAATGTCAGCGCTTTTTTCTTGTGCTATATCTATAAATGAATGAATTAATCCCCAAATAGTTCCAAACAAGCCTGCAAGTGGCGATACTGCGTAGCTAGTAGATAGAACTGGAATATAAACTTCTTCATCTTCAAGTATTGATGTTATTTCCTGATTTGTAGACAGCTCTAAAATGTCGAAATCCTTAGCCGAAATATTTTTTTGGTCACTTTTTTGTTTTTCTACTATTCTTTTTAACTCATTGAGCGAGGAGTGTAAAAAACTGCCACCAAGTGTTTCTTTAAACTCCTTATTTACCTCAATCAATTCTTGGAAGTTAGAGATTTGGCGTAGCCGTTTTGATAAAAATTTGAGGTGTTTAATATGCTTTATAAATATAATTGTCTTATAAATTATTATGGCCGTACAATAAACAGATAGTACAAAAAGTCCAAGTAGCACAAATCTGCAAACCCAATCAGACTGCAAAATCAGTTGCCACGCAGTTGAATTAAAAATATTTAACGACATGATTTTCCCTTTTTACAAATTTTATCAACATATACAAATAAAGAACAAGTCATATATTTAGAATGCCATTATTACATCAAAAAGTGAATAATTAATACAAATAAAGCCGAACGCCTTTAACAGATTTGCAAAAGTTGGCTATAGCCAAAACCATTATTAACAACATTATACATTAACTATACTGTTTAAAGTGCCTGATTCAGTCATGCTTATAAAGAAATTGATAATTTTTTAGAAGCGGCCTACGGGAATTGATTGGTAGCCGTTTGCAGAGGATTTTTTTTAAAAATTGCAAAAAATCGTGGTGTCTAAAAAAATATTTCATTTTTTTTATTCCTGGATATTGATCACTGTATTTAAATTAAAAGTATGCTAACTTATTAGCAGTTTTAGGTCAAGGAAAAGTAATGAGTTTTAGAGTGGAACGAGGAATACCATGATTAAAGGTAAACGCAATTCTGTCCAAAATTTGGCGCATACAAATCAATCCAAGTTGTTGAATAATTTGAACAAGTTTTCATACTTAATTCCTCCGGGAATTTTGGTTATTTTAACCAGCTTTTTTTATTATTTTTCATTAAATTATCCATTTCAGTTTGATGATATTGCAAACATTACCAAAAAATTTGCAATTCGTTTTGACGATCCACTGTCGCGGTGGTGGGTAAATTCACGTTGGTTTGGTGATTGGTTGAATAGGCTAAATTTTGAAATAGGGAGATTTGACTCATTTTGGTACCGTTTGTGCAATGTTATGATTCATGTTTTTGCAGGGTTAGCGATTTTTTACCTTATTAAAGCTCTGTGTGAACAGCTCAAAGAAAAATCTTTTTTTTATAATAACTCAACGATAATATCATTTGTTTGCGCAGGGTTATTCTTACTTCATCCAGTTCAGAGCCAAACAGTTTCGTACGTCATTCAAGCGAGAATTGAGGGTGTAGCAAGCTTACTTGTTCTGTTTATTTTACTACTTTTTGTTAAAATATTTACAGCAGCATCCAAAAATTTATTTATGCAGAGTGTGCTTGGTTTTATACTTTTTATCTCTGCACTGTTCGCATGTGGCACAAAAGAGATAGTTATAGTTACACCATTTTTGATGGCTTTGATAGATTGGTTTTTCTTGTCAAATCAGCAGTGGGATAATTTTAAATCACGTCTCTGGTTTCATGCAATATTTGACATTTACTTTTTAAGTTTGATGGCACATTATCTTTCGCCAGGATTTGCAACCAAAGCTTTGACATTGAATGTTGTTACTGGCAATAATCGAGGAAACGTTTTGACGGACTGTGCATTTGATACGATAACACCACTTCAATACTTGATGTCTGAGTTTAGAGTTGTTTGGCATTATTTATGGATGTTTGTTTGGCCTTTAAATATAAGCGTTGAGTATGATTGGAGGGTTGCTGCCAGTTTTTGGCAAGCAGATGTATTGCTGCCATTGATCGGATTATTGACGATTGTTGGGACAGCTATTTATTCTTTCTTTCATAAAATAAATTCATATTTTGTTTTCGGAATATTCTGGTTTTTTATTTGTGTAGCTCCTCGTTCGTCGATTATACCTTCGCCAGAGCTTGTTTGTGATTATAAAACATATCTGGCATCTGTTGGATGGCTGTTTGTTTTATCAGTATTTTTAGTGAAATTCGCTGAGTGGCTTTTTCAAAACGTTCAACAGCTTTCTAGATACGCTTTTTTTTGGCAGGCAAAGGTTGCTGCATTTTCTGCACTATTCATTCTTGTTGGCTTTTCGACTTATAATCGTAATCAGATTTGGTCGTCATCGATTGCTTTTTGGGAAGACAATGTTAAAAATGCTCCAGGAAAGGCAAGGGTTTTTAATAATTATGGTGTAGCATTGTCAGAAGCGGGCAGAGTGGATGAGTCTATTATTGCATATCAAAGGGCTATAGACCTTGATAAATATTATTCAGACCCACTAAGCAATATCGCCGTGGCTTACTCATTAAAAGATGAGACAGACAAGGCAATTGACGCCTTAAAATCGGCACTTGTTTTATGCCAAAATTATCCAGAAGCATTGAATAATTTAGGAACTTTGTACATTAAGAAAAAAGAGTACAAAATTGCTGAAGATTACCTGCTTAAAGCTATAGAACTTAGGCCGTATTACGGTAAAGCATACTATAACATGGGTCGTTTATATCTTGAAAAAAATCAAAACGATGTTGCGTTGGGATATTTTAAAAAGGCTGTGGAAGGCGATCTTGACACACCAGAAGGTTTTTATACTTATGCGCAGATTTGCCTTCGTTTGAAAAAATTTGAAGAGGCAGCCCAAGCTCTTAACACGATTATTAAACGTGGTGGAGGCAACGAAATTGTTTGGTTTAACCTGGCAAATTCGTATTTTATGCTCAAGGATTATGATAAGGCCCAGAAAATATATCAAGATCTGGTAGCAAAAAATCCTATGGATGGCAGATATTTACACAATCTTGGTGAAACATTATACTCAAAAAAAGATTATTCTACTGCGTTGGAAGTGTTCAAGAAAGGGACTTCGATTGCCAAGCCTGTTTCACAAACATTTTTTAGAATTGTAAGCTGCTTAGAGATGATGAATAAGTATGATGAAGCAATGAATTTTTTAAAACAGCTTGAGCAAGTAAACACTTCGGATGCATTTAAGAAGAATATAAGAACTGAAATGGCTCGTTTAGCAATTCAGGAAAAAATAGATAAAAATGGTAATAAAGTTAAAGTAAGCGAATTAAAGCAGGCATTGGCTTTAGGTAAGCCACAAGCACAAAATAACGCTTAAATTTGGAGCGGTTATGGTTTTGTCGGATAACCTTGTGTATTTTTTCAAAAAAATACTGCCGCCGATTGGTTTGCTTATTTTTACTTTTTTTATTTATTATCCAACATTGATTTTTTGCTTTATTTTCGATGATTTGCCAACAATTACAGAGAACATTCATTCCCGAAAGATTGATTGTGGAGGACAATTTTTTCAAAATCCTCGCTGGATATCTAGACTGTTAAATCAATTTACATTTGTTCATTGGAAGAGTAATCCATGGGCTTATCGTATTTTTAATATATCGTTACACTTGGCGACTGGATTGCTGATGTTTTTATTTTTATTTCTTGTACTTCGGCAACATAAAAAAAATAAATTTGTTCATCAAAACGCCTATCTGATATCGCTTTTGGCGATGGCCTTATTTTTATTACATCCGGTGCAAACGCAGACTGTAACCTACATTACGCAAATGCGACTGGAAGGCTTGGTTGCTTTTTTCTTTTTTGCAGTTTTACTTTGTTTTGTTGTTGGAGCTTATACGAAAAGATATTTGCTAAAATGTCTTATGTACGGACTTTCATTACTTTTAGCCGCATTTGCCGCAGGAACAAAAGAAATAGCGATTGTGTTGCCGTTTATTACCGTAGCGGTGGACTGGTTTTTTGTTGCTCAGGGTGATTTTAATAATTTTAAAATCAGAATTCCAATTCATCTATTATGCTTGCTTATTATTTTTGGGTTATTTTTTAGCTACGGATACCTAGTTCCGCGTAATATTACGTCAATACTTGTAACACCAGTTCGCAACAATCGAGGAAACATATTAACTCCTACTCATCAAGATTGCATAACAACTTATTATTACTTAATTTCGCAGTTTAAAGTAGTTTTACACTACATTTATATCTTTTTATTTCCTCTTAATCTTTGTTTTGATTATGATTACAAGCTTTCAACTGGATTCTTTAATTTTGATGTGTTAGCGCCAATTTTTGTCTTGGCGTCAATTGTCTGTTGGGCGGCCATTAGGCTTTGGCGTAACTTAGCAGATCTTGGTACATTCGGAATTTTGTGGTTTTTTATTTTAATTTTACCTCGTGCATCATTTTTTATTTCCACAGAACTTGTGTGTGATTACAAAACTTATTCGGCATCGTTTGGTCTTTTATTTTTAATTGCTTTTATTTTTGCTAAGGGTTTTCATTATTTTGCAAAAATTTTGAACAATACAAAATATATTTATATGCAGCCGACAGGCTTCGTAGTATTAGTTTTTGTTCTTGGTCTTTCCTCAAAAATAAGAACCAATGTTTGGAGCTCTGATCTGTTGTTTTGGAAAGATGCTTCAGAAAAAAGTGGCAAGGCTCGTTGTTACAATAATTATGCCAATGCATACGCCGACTTGGGTGATATAAAAAATGCTATGCATTATTATGAAGAGGCTATAAAAAGAGATAATTTTTATGCAGAGCCGCATATAAATTTGGGATTGATGTATCAACGGCTGAATCAGGACGAAATTGCGTTTTGGCATTACAAGCGAGCTCTTGAGATTGGCGAAGGCCATCCAGAGCTTTTTAATAATTTAGGCATTTTAAACATGAAACATTATGCATACGAGGAGGCCGAAATATGTTTTAAAAAGGCCTTGGCGTTAAGGCCTAATTATAGCAGTGCTTTAGTTAACCTGAGTAAACTTTGCCACTTTCATGGCAAAACTTTGGACGCAACTACATTTTTTAAATTTGCATCAAAATATGCATAGTTAGTTTAACTTTATTAAAGGATATTTTTATGATGATTAAAGAATTTTTGCTTTGGAGTCAAAAGCTAAGAAACGGATTTCAACTAGCTCAAGATTTTTATACAAGCCATTCCGGCCGAATCCTAAAATCTCCCAAAAAAATAGCATTTGTTGGCATGGGTGGCTCTGGTATTGCCGGCAGAATAATAAAAACGTTTTTGGACAGCAAGGAAGGTATAACCTGCTTTGTTGTGGATTCTACTAAATTGCCTGCATACATAGACTCATCCACGCTAGTGTTTGTTGTCTCATATTCGGGCAATACCTGGGAATCTTTGGATGTTTTGAATCAGTTGGCTGAAAAATTCGTTCCAACAGTTGTTTTGGCTCATGGCGGGAAAGCTATTGAGATAGCTGAGGCTAAAAATCTTCCTTTCGTGATAATGCCTAGTTCGGTTACTCCGCGTTCGGCGCTGGGCGATACGCTAGGCTTTTTTCTTGGGTTGTTCGACAAAATGGCAATTATGGATGGAAAGCATAAATTAGATGCTTTTGTTAAGCACGCAGAACTTTATATCCCGAAATTTGCAGAACCAGCGTATTTTAAGGACTTTTTAAACATTGTAGAAGGTTTTGATTTTTTTCATGTTTGGGGTGTTAGCGGTGATACTGATGCTTTTGCTTATCGTGCACAGACTCAGTTTAATGAAAATAGCAAAGTTCATTCGGTCTATTCGGCTTTCCCAGAGCTTAATCATAACCTAATTAATGGTTTTGCGGCCTGCAAAGAACGGCCATGCGTTTTATTTTTTCATTCTGAATTTTTACCATTAAATTTAAGTATGGCTGTGGAGGCTACATGTGAAATCTTGAGGGAATACGATGTTGTGCTTTACAAACCGCCTGTTTTAGGCAATACTTTTGAAAGTCAGTTATTTAATGTAATTTTATGGTCTGATTTCGCATCTTATTACTTGGGCAAGGCTCGTGGAGTAAGTGTCGAGGACGTAAAGCTTATTGAATCGTTGAAATCGAAACAAAAACAAAAAGGTCTCAAATAGAGGTTGACGCTATGAAAAAAGGTGTACATCCAGAAACTTTTCAAATTGGAGCTCATTGTGCTTGTGGTAACGTAATTCAAACAATATCAACATCTCCAAGTTTGGATCTTGATATTTGTTCAAACTGCCATCCATTTTTTACGGGTCAACAAAAATTTGTTGATACAGCAGGACGAATTGAAAAATTTGAAAAGCGCTATAATATTAAAAAAAAGTAAATTGAGTTTAAATTTTCAAGCCTATTTTAACCTTGACTTGGTTGAGATAGGCTTGTTTTTTTAGGATAAATATGCTTGATTGGAACAAGGTTCAGGTCGATTACGATGTCTTGGTAGAGAAGCTTTCTGATATTAATATTGAAACTCGTCAGAGGGCAGCTTTGCAAAAACAGGCTTCTTTTTATTCAGATATTTTGGACTTGCACAAACAAATTGTTGCATGTGAGCAAAATATTAAGCAATGCCAGCTCCAGATTTCCCAAGAAGAGGGTGAGATGAAAGAGTTGTATGAGGCTGAAATTCACGAAATTGAGACCATTTTAAGCAAATTGACATCCGAACTTGAAGATGTTTTGTACCCAGTCGATGAGCTAGATTCGCGATCTGTATTCGTAGAAATTCGCGCAGGAGCCGGGGGGCAGGAGTCCGCTCTGTTTGCTTCCGAGTTATTTAGGATGTATTCATTGTATTCAGAAGCGAGGGGTTGGCGCACTTCTATCGTAGATTACAGCACAACCGATTTAGGTGGTTACAAGGATTTGATCGTAAACATTGAAGGAAAGAATGTTTACAAGTATTTAAAACACGAGTCTGGCGTGCATCGCGTTCAACGTGTGCCAAAAACCGAAACTGCTGGCAGGGTTCATACATCTACTGTTACAGTCGCCGTTTTGCCTGAAGTTGACGAGGTTGATGTTAATATCAATCCTGCAGATTTGCGAATTGACACGTATCGAGCAGGTGGCGCTGGCGGTCAGCACGTTAATAAAACCGATTCAGCCGTGCGTTTGACCCATATTCCAACTGGTCTCGTTGTTTGTTGCCAGGATGAGCGCTCTCAGATCAAAAATAGGGCCAAGGCGATGAAGGTTATGCAAGCTCGTTTATTTGAACAGGAGCGTGAAAGAAGGGAAGCTGTCGAGCGAGAGCAACGTAGGGCGCAAGTTGGAACGGGAGAACGTGCAGAAAAAATTAGAACTTATAACTTTCCTCAGAACCGCATTACCGATCATAGAACAGAGGTGACGCTTAAAAAGCTTGATTTGGTAATGGATGGAGATCTTAACGATATTCTTAATCCTTTAATTGAGCTTGAAAAGAGCCAACGTCGAGCAAAAGACATTGTTTTCGAGGCTAAGTGAATCACGCAAAAGACGTTATTTCTAGTCATTGCTTTGTTAGCTGTAATACAATTCTAATTTTAACATCTATGCTCCATTCCAAAACATGCATAGGCAGATTGATACATCGACTATGGCTTCTCGCATGCGGCTATTCATCAGAGCTGCAAAGAAAATGATAATTTTTTAGACCCGGATGTGGCTTGCCGAATTAAAATTTTCAAAATAATGAAAAATGCCCACGACATTTACAACTAGCTTCCAATCGTAGATTTACAACCAAACGCAAAAAGCTTTATTTTAGGTATTTATACGAAGATGTCCAAACCCTTTTTCCTTCTTTTTTTTCCTAGGAATTAGGGTAATGTTTTTTATGATATTTTCATCTCCACCAAATGCTCGATCTGGAAGACCACATAGAAAACGTGAGTTGCTTTATGCTCTATCAGTCAAGGCTTTGATTTTTTAGTAGCTAAATTTTTTCACTCTTTGATCTGGAATTGGTATTATAATGTCGAACTCAGGTTAATCAACACTTTAAGCAATCGCGCTCATATGGATCCGACTACGCAACAAAAAAGGGCCAGAGATAAATCTCGAGCCCTCAAAAAGCTTAATCTAGATCAAAATTAGTTCAAAAGAATTTCGGCTCTTCTGTTTGGAGCAAGCTCTTTAATCAAAGAAGCTCTGTCGGTCTTGTTTGACCAAACTAGAGGAATCTCGTTACCACAGCCAACAGTTTTGATTGAGTTTGCAGGAACACCACGTTTTGCCATCTCTTGTTTTACTACATCTGCACGGCGTTGAGACAATGCCATGTTATAGCTATATGAGCCTAGTTGGCAACAGTGACCTTGAACAACAACCTTTTTACCATCGCTTATAACCGATTTTGCTACTTCGCAATCTTTTGCAAGTGATGCAATTTGATCGTGTCTGATGCTATTTTTGTTTAAATCAAAATTAATTGATTTAAGTGAAATATCTGATTCGGAATCACCTTCATCACTTGAATCGTTATCTACCAAAGCATAACCTTGTTGGCTTGTTGCAATTGGAGAAGCCTCTTTTACCTCTGAAAGTTTCTTATTTCCATCTGATTCATCGTCAACAAAAGCAAAATCTGATACATCGCCAGAATCTACTAAATTTTCTGTTTCTTGTGACAATACTGGAATATCTGAATTATCAACTATCTTTTTAGACTCTTCTACGTGACTATCTTTGGCCTTATCGCACTTCTTTTTACCACAACCGGCAAAAACTACAATTAAAGCCAATGCGAGTAAGGATATCTTTTTCATGGTCCACATCTCCTAAAGTATAAAAATATAGAAATTTTGACATTTTCACTAAAAACAACTCTTTTTCTTACAATTCCCACACACTTTAACACATTTTTATTAAATTTTCTACTCATAATTTAATAATAGTCTGATATAATAGTAACAGCGGACAAAATTAAAAAACTTGAGGGGACTTTATATTGTGAAAAAAATAATAATTAATAATGATTTATGGCAAACTCGTGCCGCGGTTTTAAGTAATAATAAATTACAAGATATTTATTTTGATACATCGAGCAAGGAAGACCTTGAGCGATGTTATTTCAAAGGCCGAGTATGCAAAGTTTTACCAGGCATTCAAACAGCGTTTGTTGATATTGGCCAGACAAAGGCTGGATTTCTTCATATCAGCGAAGTTGACCGCGCGCTTGCAACAGAAAAAGTTTTTGACACTCAATCAGAAGATGAACGTGACGAGATAACCAGATTCGAACTCAAAGAAGCTATTTCTATCGACAAAATTTTTAACGAAGGCGAAGACATCCTTATACAGGTCATCAAAGAGCCGATTCACGAAAAAGGCGCCAAGTTGACGACGTGTTTTACTGTGCCTGGACGTTTTCTGGTTTTGATGCCAAATATTCCTCAAATTGGTGTTTCTAAAAAAATAGATGTTCGCGAAGAACGCTCTCGTTTAAAAGAAATAATGCAAAAAAGTCTACCACCAGGCATGGGCGTCATTGTCAGAACTACGGCAGACGGCCGATCTGAAAAGGATTTACGTAAAGATTTAGCTTTTTTGGTCTCAACGTGGACGTCAATCCAAAAAAAAGTCCACAAAGCTAAGCCTGGCGAAAAACTTTATGAAGATTTGCCAATTGCGCTTCGAGCCATACGTGAGCATCTTGACGAAGATATAGAAATGGTGATTACCGACAGCAAAGAAAGCAAATACGTGAAATATATTTCACCTGAAAGTTTGAATAAAATTCGATTTTACCAAGGCCCACCATCACTTTTTGAGCGATTTGAAATAGACAAACAAATCGAAAAAGCCCTCGAAAAAAAGGTTTTGTTAAAGTCTGGCGGAACATTGATAATCGAATCAACTGAAGCAATGACGGTAATAGACGTAAACACCGGCAAATTCACAGGCTCAGGCAATCAAGAAGATACTATTTTACGAACAAATATTGAGGCAGCCGAAGAAGTAGTCATACAGCTAAGATTGAGAAATATCGGTGGATTGATTGTTATAGACTTTATTGATATGGCATCATCGTCTAACCGACAAAAGCTTTCGCGTTTTCTTGAAAAAATGTTGAAAGAAAAAGATAAATACCAATCTGTAGCCCTTAAAATATCAGAATTTGGGCTTGTTCAGATGACCCGTAAACGTTCTGGCAAAACACTGCAGGCACAACTAACAAACACTTGCAAATGCTGCAATGGACGCGGATTTTCAAGATCTATTGCCACAATCAGCTACCAAGTCCTGCGCAATTTCAAGGAAGACATTATTCGCCACAACCTTAAAGATCAAATTATTTTTGCGATATCCAATAAAGTTTTTGATCATCTTGTTCAAAACGAATATAATACTATTTTAGGACTGGAAAAAAGCCTAAATTGTAAGGTTACACTCGAAAGTCACGAAGATTACGACGACGACCAATTTAGCTTTCGCAGGCAATAAAAATTTATTTTTCAGTTTAAGGAATAACATGTCGGAACAAGCCAGATCTCAAATAAATACGCACAATTATGAAGCTACAATCGGAATTGAAGTTCACTGCCAACTAAAAACGAAATCTAAAATTTTTTGCGGATGCAAAAATGAATTCACACACACGCCAAACAAAAACATATGTCAAGTTTGCTCCGGACAGCCTGGTGTTTTGCCTATATTAAACAAAAAAGTTGTTGATTATGCAATAATGCTGGGACTTGCCACAAACTGCAAAATTGCCCAAAAGACCGATTTTGCTCGCAAACATTATTTCTATCCAGATTTGCCTAAAAATTATCAAATTACACAAGATCTAAACCCAATTTGTGAAGATGGCTTCATACAAATTGAGCTTGAAGATGGATCCGACAAACAAATTCGCCTTATCCGAATACACATCGAAGAAGACGCCGGCAAAAACCATCACACAGACGCTGGATACAGCCTCGTAGACATCAACCGCGCCGGCACGCCGCTGGTTGAAATAGTCAGCCATCCGGACATGAAAAGCTCGTATGAAGCAAGAGCGTATGTCATGCGCCTGCATTCAATAATTAAATATCTGGGCATCAGTGACGCAAACATGGAAGAAGGCTCGTTCCGCGCAGACGTAAACATTTCAGTCAAGAAAAAAACAGATGCCAAGCTCGGGCAACGAGTTGAGCTCAAAAATATAAACTCTTTCAAGTTTATCGGCCAGGCAATCGACTACGAAATTGAACGTCAAATTCAAGAACTTGAATCAGGTGAAAAAATTTATCAAGAAACTAGGCTTTGGGACCGCAAAAATCAAAAAACAATCGTCATGCGCCGCAAAGAAGGTGCTGATGATTACAGATACTTTCCAGAACCAGACCTGCCAGAAATTGATATCGACAAAGACTGGATTGAATGCATCAACAAAACTATTCCCGAACTTCCAGGCGCAAGAATCAAACGCTTTCAAGCTGATTTTGCACTGCCCTACAACGATGCTTTAATCTTGATTGAAGATCTGCAGCTGGCATCCTTTTTTGAAGAATGCTGTAAGTTTAGTAAGCACAGCAAAACGCTGAGCAATTGGATCTTGCGAAACTTATTAGCCTATCTCAAAGAACACAACACGGAAATTTCAAAAACAAAAATCACAGCCCAATTGCTTGGCGAACTTGTCAACGCAATTGAAAGTGGCGACATTAATAATAAAGTCGCTCAGGACGTCTTTGCAGAGATGATCGAAACTGGTAAATCACCAGCAGAAATCATCAAAGACAATGGCTTGCGGCAAATCGATTCAGTCGGCGACTTGGAAGCAATAGCTAAAAAAATTATTGAGGCTAATCCAAGCGAAGTTGAAAAATATAAAGCCGGAAATGTTCGATTGTTTGGATTCTTTGTTGGTCAGGCAATGAAAGAGACGCAAGGCAAAGCAAATCCAAAGCTTTTGAATGATATTTTTCAAAAATTGTTGAGTTAAAGTGCAAATATTTTAAACGGCCATCAAGAATAACAGGCTTGCATTGCTCAGCAATAATAAACGCTTTCACATCACGTCATCCTCGCGAAAGCGGGGATCCATACAAACGCTTCAGCCTGGATTCCCGGTCAAGCCTGGAATGACGTATAAATAATATCGTGAGTTAATAACAACTTAATACCCACCATTTTTAGTAGCCGTTTGAAATATTTTGTCTATAAAACTAAGGTTTAGATTTTTGGACCAATTCGAAACGCAATTAAATTCAAGATTTTAAAATATTCAGGAATTTGAGATGCAAGCAAAGCAGCTACCGCTTCGACATAAATATGCGACGTCTTGTTTCTGCTTTTAATCATCACGAGCAAGATTTCCGCTTCATCCTCGAAGATAAGACGCGCTACACAAGCCTCTCTTACAACATCTCCTGAAAACTTCGACTCCATCAAAACATTCGATTCTTCAAGATATTTTTTGATGTACTTCCAAAACATATCAATCGAATACTCAAATCTTTGGATCACCGAGTCGCGATGAATTTTATATTCCTCGTCGTAATCAAATTTTTCTTTAAATTCGGAATAAATCCGTTCAAACCGACTAAGACTTGATATTGATTTTTCAAGCGAATTTAAAGCAAGCAGCAATTGCCGATGCTTCTGCGTTAATTTGTCCATTTTATACCCTCTTTCAAAACATTTTTTCTAAAATCTGGGTCAACCGTGCTTAAATCGACTAAATCAATTTTTAAGGGAATGGTTGTATCATCGATATCAACCAAAATTTTAAGCAAGGTCTGATACGGAATCGAACTTCCAATATTCACAGCAAGATCAATGTCTGATCCTGGGCGCTCTTTGCCTGTTGCCCGTGAACCAAAAAGATATATCGTGCAGTTCGGCAAATGCTTGTGAATAATTGATATCAGCTCGTCCTGATACCGCTTTTTGACCGCCATGACCCCATCCTAAATCCGCCAGTTCGACAATTGATTCATCGCTGTAAATACTTGTTGCTGCATGTACTTGTCATCCTGAATTTATTTCAGGATCCATGGATTATTTATTAATTCCCTGGATCCCGGATCAAGTCCGGGATGACAATTCAACATTCACACGTTAATTAAATTATCATTACGCCAAGTTTAAATTATCGAAATGTAGTTAAAATAAATAATCGCTAAAACCACTCACACCAATTTACCAAATTTTTACGCATTGATCACCAACAATCACACGACGCGCCAAGCCCATCATATTCACGCTTATACATTAACTATACTGCTTTGCAAATACGAGCAAATCGAGTCTGCCAAACAATTGGTAATTTTTTAGAAGCGAGCCGCTACACCTGATCAGGACGTTTCTGTGGATCAAGTTTTTCCAAAATAACAAAAAATGGCAGCGTAATTTAAAAGGCCGTACCAGAGCTTTTGCAAAACTCAAAATTCATGATACGGCCGAACAGATCAATTAATTGGCTACTTACTATCGGAAGACTTTTCTGGGTTTAAAGTGGATGTGATAAAATTTTTAATCCATTTTAATTTTCCACCAGAAAAATATCCGCTAGGAACGCAATAATCAAGCATGTCAAGATTGTGCAAGACTTGGTCGGCTGCTAATTTATCGCCATTAATCGCCTTTAAATAATTATGAACAAACAACACATCGTAAGGCTTATTTTCAGCATTAATATAATTTTTCAAATCTTTTTTGAAATAATCGGACAGATCTACACGGCCTTCGAAAAAAATTGATTCTAAAGAAGTTGTTGGGGTAATTGACTTCTTTATTTCATCAAAATTTATTGCGTCGAGCGGACTGCGGCCTTGTTCAATATCTGATGCTTTCGTCCGCGACTTTGCATCTTCCAAATTTTTTAATTCCCCATATCGAAATTTGAATATTTCAAATTTAAACATTGCAAGCTCGTAAGCTTGGGCATCGCGCATGACTTTATCAAAGATTTGCGCCAATAAGCCCGCCTGATCGCCCAAATTTTGATTGATTTCTGCAAGCCCGGCTTCAATTGCAGGATCACAAAATGCTGTTAATATTTGATTGATCAATGCAGCAAACGCTTCTGCGTTCCTGATATCTTTGCGATTTAATAATTCGATAAATTCTTTAACTCGACTCATCAATGGCTGATAAACCTGCTTAGACAATGCAAATGATGCCTCATCTACTACAATTGCATCATTTGTTTTTTTTATGTTTTCTAAAAGAGTCTCAAGCTGAGGCACTAATTCAGCAGCATTCTTATTTAACTCATCACCTACCGATTTAAGCTCGTATTCAGCTTTTTTAATTTTGGATCCACGCCATAACGGATTCCACGATTTTTTTACTGCTTCGATGTTAGCTGATAACTTATTAAAGGCTTCCACTTGCATCATCAAAGGCTTGTTGTCCCTCATAAAACCATCATGATACAATGTTAAAATATTATTTTTAGCCACAGCAGCTTGCCTTTGCTTACAAAGCACATTCAATTCAGCTAACTTCTCTTTTAACCTGTCAAGCGTTAACAATTCGCTGGCAGCCGACTCGCTTGTTGATGCGGCTTCCGACGGCTTCGCAAATTCAAACTTGTAATCTCGAGGCAAAACGGATGTGGCATAATCCAGCTGCTGATAATATTGTTCCAAAACGTTGTAGGACGAATTGTCCGACATTGCAGAGCACATCCCAACAACAACAAAACTCAACAAAGCTGTTATTTTAAATATATTTATTTTCATTTTTATTCTCCTCGATTATTTAGCACCAGATACGGCTTCTACTCGACGCAACGTTGCCATCATATTTGCAACATTATTTTGTATTTCGAAAAATGCGTAAAATTCCTGTGCTTGTTTCATGTTTTTATTTTTTACGAACAAATCAATCAAATAATTTTGAGCCATAAACAATGCTGGCAAACCAGCGAAATAAATAAGTGATCTAAAGTCAAATTTAGTCACATCAAACGAATGCAAAGCATTTTCAAACTTTTTCAGCTCTTTGAGATGACTAGCTCTTTCCAGCTCTTCGAGACGACTAGCTCCTTGATAGTGGTCTAGGTCCCCTTTCCAATCATTATAAAGCTTAACAATGGTTTTGATAATCGATAATCGATTTGGTATCATCGAAGGGATTTTGAATAGCACGCCAAGAGCGATATAATTTACGGCAACAAAAGGTCCTCCCGCAACCAATGTTTCTATCCCAGCCAAAGCCGTCTTAATAAGTCGTGGATAAAAATCTGACATCACCTTGCTAGATTCTGCTATTTTTTGTTGAGCAGTTGCCTGAAGCTTGCCGGCAAGATTGCGTAAATACTGCAGTTTTTGAACTTTGTCGCCGCTCAATTTGTCGCGTAGATCAGAGGGTTGGCCAGCGTTTGATTTTCCAGTCGCTTGTTTTTCTAAATCAATAACCGCTTGAGATTGCGCGTTAAACGCTTTTTCTGCTGTTGTTATTTTTTCTTCGTCGTCACTTTCGCGTACAGCTTCAAGCGCTTTACGTTTCTCGTCTAACGAAGTTCTTGCAGCATTCAACGCATGATCGTTAAAATATTTAGCAACCGAAGATTCTTGCTTTGGCTCGACTTCACGCATCAACGATTCATACCCTGCGACAAATTCAAGGTATTTTTCGAAAAATATGCTGTTTGCTTTATATAAATCATTATTCTTGATTAACGCGAGTCTAAATTTATACAAATTTTTATAATCATCTTGCGCCTTTTTTAAATAGCTTAATTTTTCAGCATCTATTGATTTTAAATGCTTACACACAAGATCAAAAGCCTTGCTTTCAGAATAGTTTTCCTCTTTTTTCAAATCCTCAACAACTCTTAATCGCAGCTCTTTGGCCTGACCAGGTGATAAAAATACAAATTGCGCAACTTCTCCTATCTTTCTGTCCTTTTCGACATTCTTGTATGCGTATGCAGGCAAGCTGAGTAACTCAATTTTTGCAAGCGCTGAGTTGACCATTTTAAGCTTAGCATCGGTTAGGTCGTTCAAATCTTTGGCTGAATCGCGCAATTTTATTATTTCTTCTTTTTTAGCATCATAAACTTTTTGCACTTCGGCGACAGATCCTTCTTCTCCGCTCCACTTTTTATCTTTGCCAAACCAACGAGCCTTATCAGCCCTGCGTTCTTGATCGACGGCACGAGCAACCATCGGAGATAACTCTTTATCGCTTATATTTATTAGTTGCAAAATATTTGACAAGCATTGGCCTTTCCAGGAAGCCGCTTTTTGCTCCGTATCTTCCATGCAGCTAGCCCTACCAAACACGGCACATGCCAGCGCAATCAATAAAATTTTTTTCTTCATCGATTCTCCCTCTCCTCTTTATTTAAAACAGACTCCGCCTTGTCGAACACCGAACAAAGCTCTTTCACAAATTTAGTTCGTTTATAAAAATATTTTTTTGAAAGATCGACTTCGTCTTCCAGTACTTTTTTAAGCGGAATAACCATGAATTTTTTATCACTGGTTTTTATGTTCAAATAATCCGTAGAATTGCGCACCGCTTCTCTGAAATCTTCAAGCGTTTTGACCACCACGCCGTTGACCTCTTTAATTATGTCACTTTGCCCAACCACTCGCGCATCCATCGTCAATGAAGTTGGAAAAATATTTGAAATAATTAAACGAGGTTGGTACTGATTTATACGCCTGGTATATTTTATGATATACGGATTTTCTTCTTCAAACTTGGGAATATGATTTAACGCCAACGACATAACAACCATACCTCCAATGATTTCGTAATCAATCTCTTCAAATTCAGGATACATCTGTCGAATTGGCAAAGGAGTTGTTAACTCAAAATTAAAATTAAAATTGAGTTTTTGACCTGTTCTATAAATCTCCAGATCAATCTTTTGACCAAGCTCAAAACGGTTTAACAGAGCAACAATCGAAATCTTATCTTCACTCCACGGAGCGCTTGTTTCACCGTACAAATCAATTTTATAACCATTGATTGAATACAAAACATCGCCATCTTGAATGCCAGCTTTTTCAAGCAGCGAATCTTTAAACACGCGACTTACATAAAGTCCGCCAGGCTCGGGGTTATCCAAAAACTTGGTCATGTGTTTGGTGCCAAAGTTAAACTCGCATCCAAGCATTGGTTTGCGCAAAAATTTAACTTTGTATAATTCACTTATCACATTTTTTATATCATTGATTGGAATGATATAACCTACCCCCTGCGCCTTTGAAATACGAGCGGTGTTAATGCCAATAACTTTGCCTGCTGTATTAAGCGATGGACCGCCAGAATTGCCTGGATTAAGTGCGGCAGTAATCTGAATGTACGACTCATCCCAGACAACATCACGACCGCTAACAATGCCTTGAGTGCTTTTTAATTTCTCTTGCCCCAGCGGATAGCCAAGCGCCATAATCTCTTGAGTACGAACAATCTTGTCCGAATCTCCAAGCTTCAAAAAAGGAACACTGCCAAGCTCTTTTTTGATTGCAGCCATAGCAGAATCTTTCAGCTTAAGAAGCGCAAGATCACGATCTGGACCGACGCCAACTACATCTACGTCAAATTGCTCCTTGCCAAGCGAAGGAATTTGAATTTTGATACCAGCAGCCTCATCGATAACATGAAAATTGGTTAATAAATGCCCTTCCTGATCAATAAAAAAACCACTCCCACAAGACTTGCTTTGCTTGGGCGTTTTGTAGGGCTCCAACCAGTTAAATGTTGCGGTATCAACAAAAACTTGAACTACAGTATCCTTGGCTTGATGTTGAACTTTTTGCCAAATTTTAGAACTAGGAGTATCTTCAAATGAATCATCCACCGCCCCATCTGCTGGCTTAAAACTCAATGAATTAAAGCCAAAAATAAGAATAATGACTAAAACATTTTGAATAAATAAATACATACAGCACTCCTTTAATTTGGTAATAAAATGATTTTTATTGTTGCAAAATTAATGCATACATTTCAAGAAATCATAAAACTGCCGCGCTTGTGTTTGATCAAAAAGTTTAAATTATATGTTCACGCAATATTATTAAAAATCATCACTTATTAACTCTTCAAGTTGGCATTTTTTTAAAGACGCAAACTAGTCAAACCTCTGATTTGATAATGTAAATCGCGATATTGTAACATAGTTACCAACAATGAATGTTGGTAACTATGTTACAATATTTCAAAACATCCCATCACAAAATCGCCAACACAAATTGCATCATTTTGAAACAGTTTTGAAACCGCCTTCTTGGTAGTTGATTTGACCCGATTAACATAATAGATAAAATTGCGACAAAATATTTTACATAAAATACAATTTTTGAATAAAAGTCACACATTTGCTAGAATTTAAACATGTAAAACTTGATAAAAGGAAATAAAATGATGTTGTTTGATAACGTATATCCAGTTACATGCCACACAGACCACGTTGGACAAGGGTCAACGTTTGTAGCCATCAAAGGCAACAACTTGGATGGCGCACAATTCATTGATGCAGCGATCGAAAAAGGAGCAACTACAATAGTTATTGAAAAAGGCACAATCCTGAATCAGCAACCAAAAATAAATTATGTTTTTGTTGATGACTGCAGAACTTCATTGTCAGAAATGGCAGCACAAAAACTTGGTAACCCCGCAGAAAAACTTAAAATTATCGGAATAACCGGAACATGTGGCAAAACAACGACTAGTTATTTGATTGAACATATTTTAAAAAAAGCAGGGCATAAAACAGCCTTACTTGGCTCAATAAAAAACAAAATTTTGGACGAGCAAGAAGATGTTTTACTCACAACACAATCAAGTGATTATATCCAAATGTTTTTAGCCGAATGCGTCAAGCGTGGCGTTGAATACGTGGTTATGGAGGTGTCATCACACGGGCTTGCTTTAAAACGCACTCACTGTCTTCAATTTGAAGCAGCAGGATTTACAAACTTAAGCCGAGAGCACATGGATTTTCATCCAACGCTGGATAATTATTTTCAAACAAAATTTCAAATCTTTGATCAGGTCAAGACATCTGGCGCAGCTGTGATAAACACCGACGACGAGTGGGGCAAAAAAGCGCATCAATTACTTGAGAATAAAAAATATAACTTTTCCAAATTTGGGTTTGGACAAAAACATTCACCCGAATCAAAAATTTCAATAATTCAAAACGATTTAAACATGCTGAGATTTCAGATTACAGGATTTGATTTAACACTGAATACACAACATTTACTTGGCGACTTTAATGCATACAATATCACGATGGCAAGCTTGATTTGCAAAAGCCTTGGATTAAGTGAGAAAAAAATAGTAACTGGAATTTCAAGTTTTAAAGGAGTTCCTGGCAGGCTGCAATGCCACAAGTTAAAAAATGGAGCCATGGCATTTGTTGATTACGCACACAAGCCAGACGCAATGGAAAAAGTTCTAAAAACGTTGAGACCTCAAACAGACCATCTAATCGTTGTATTTGGATGCGGAGGCAACCGTGACAAAACTAAGAGATCTGTTATGGGTCTTTGTGCTGCAAATTATGCAGACCAAATTATAATAACAGACGACAACCCAAGAGATGAAGACAGACAAGTGATTGTAGATGAGATAATGGCTGGAATCCCAGAGATTAAAAAATCTTGCACTCAGTGCATTTTAGACCGAGCGTCTGCGATAAAAACTGCAGCACAAATATCAAATCCAAATTCAATCATTGCACTTCTTGGCAAAGGCCATGAAAATTATTATTTAATAAAAGGTAAAAAACATCATTTTGACGACTTTGAAGAGATAAATAAATATTAGCCGAAAGCATGATTTTTAGGGGCATACATCAAACGTGCTTCTCTTAAACAAGCCGCACATGGCATCTGCCAAGAAAATGATATTTTTTTACATGCGGCCTACCAGCACCGATTGGATGCTGGTAGGCGAATGTTTTTTCAAAATAGTGCAAAAACTGGCTCCGACAAAATTATGCCACCGCAGGAACAGCTTGAGGTTTAACGGCAGGAATTGTAGGTACAACTTGCCTTACTGCATGAGTTGGTTTATCAGATGCTTTTTTTGTAGGAATAACAACGTTTGGTTGTGGCACTTCTTTTGGTTTTTTAACAGACACGTCAGTTGCTCGACGTTTTAATATTGTCGAAATAGAATCTCTAACTTCAACATCTTTAATTAATATCTCTCGATTCCAATTACTAAAACCAACACATGTAACAGGAGGCATAGGATAAGGGTCTTTCCATTCAAATTGCTTATTTTGACCAAGCTTGCCGACTCCACAAGAAATAATGCCTTCATCAACATTTATCCAATACTCTTTAAAAGTTGTTGGATCAGGAGAAAGGTCAGGAAGCTTCTTTTGATCGAATTCAACAACAGCATCACCTAAACTTTTTCTGTGTATAGCTGTAACCTTATTGTTCCATTTTCCAAACACAATTTCATAAATTCTACTATTTAAGTTACGAACTTTATAAGGCCCTTCTCCAAGAGCAACAAATATATCCTGCGCTGCCTTTACCTGAAAGGTTACCGAACCACTTGCAGGACTTGGAAATTTTACTGGGAACCAAAAATATTCACCTTTAAATTTAATTGGCATACCATTCTGATTTACCGATGGAGAGGTTATAAGTTTCGCTGAAATATTACTTATCAATCCATACCACTTATCCCTTATTGCCTCATCTTCAGCATTTCCAGCACCAGTAAGATAAGGGTTATTATAAGCCTCAATAAAAGTACTGAGCACTGTTTGAAGAAGTATGACTGTATAAGGTGTTATCTCTAAGTTAACAACACTATTGAAAAGTGTTTCCAATCCATCGCAAATTTTTGCTTTTACTGTTGAATCACCGACAATATAAAAATCCGTAATAAGCCGCATTGCATCAGCCCACTGTTTAATGCCGTAATCAAGCTGTACTGGATCAGAAAGTTGCAAAGGAAGAACGACACCTAACTTAGCTTCAAAAATCTGCCTATTTCTCAGAGTTTCTGAACTAACTTGGCCAGACCCACCAACCATTCTTTGGATATCTTCTCTAAAAACGTAACGCTTCGACTCCGTTTCATACTCATCAATTTTAGATTGCATTGCTTGTTGGCCAATTTTAAACGCTGCTGCAAGAATCGCAACCGCACCTGTTGCAGCTATTACGCCTAAACTACTATAAACCTCAAGATTGGTTGCTTGAGCTAAGCTGGCAGCTGCTTTAAATATAGTTTCACCAGTAATTTCAAGTGCTTTTACACATTTTTCCAAATCTTTCCTTTCTTTAGATTGATCTTGATAAAGATGTGTAACATTTGGCAATCCAGACTCTAAAACATTCATTTTAATGTGATAAGATGCACCAGGCTCTGGAGTGCCGTTAGTTTGAAACAGGGTCCCTGTAAGGACATCCCTAAATCTAACCGCAGGGCCATCTTGCATAATTTTATAATCATAAGGAGATATTATAGTTAACGAAGTTAAGCTAGGTGTTTTATATGCAGAACCATCTTTACTAAATACAAACTGGATTTCTGGCCAAATTTCAAGATTTTGGATAGAAGCCTTACCTCCAAACCCAATTTTGAATATACCCTTTGGACTGCTTGAATCAACAAATACACAAAATGTATTTTTACCAACATCTCCATTTCCAATAACAACAAGCCCTTTGTAAATACCAACCCAATATTTATTTACTTCATTCGTCTTCAAGGCTGCTATTGGTAGCATACCAGCATCAATTCTATATAAATCTTGGCCCCCATTTATTCGCTCAACAAGCGTTGCAGAATTTTGCTCAGCTCCAAAAGTTATTTTGTATCCTTCATTGTTCGAATTACCCAAAAATAATATTGCTTCCTCCGAGCCTTTTGCTTCAAATGCTACTGTTCCTGAGTCTGTTGGAGAAAGTGGCAAACTATGCCAAGCAGGAGCATCACTAGTTCCAACTTGAATATTTTTTGTATCTTTTACATAAATTCGCTGTGGAGGCATGACAACGATGGAACTTGCCACTTTTTGAATATTTTTAATCTTAGTAGTTGATTCATGCGTACAAAATCCAACGTTTAAATTACCACTAGCAGGCTTTGGATCTCGCCATGACATGATAATATTTGTACCTGGAGAGCCTTTTCCAAGCACTATAAAGCCTTTATCATAACTAACCCACAATTGCTCAATCATGTCTGGCATGATCCTTGCATTTATATTTTGCTCATTGTTAACAGATTGTACAACCTCGCCATTTTTATAAATTATCGTTTTTGTATTTTCTGCCGCACCAAATGCAATTTTATAAATTGATTGAGGAGCAATTTCATCCGAAAAACATACTTGTACATCACCTTCAGGCGAAAATGCTTCAAAAATAACGGTTCCTTGTCCAGGTATTGGCAATGATTCATCAATCCAAGCAAACCCTTTTGAATATAAAGGATTTATTGTTACCACCATTTCTGGACCAAAATTATCTATTTTATAGCGGCCATGCCCAATAATTTCTGGATTATCATGCGCCCAAACTGAAGATTTTAAAGCAGAAAAGCCAGCGGATGTTTCTTGTGGTGCACCTCCGCCACTTTCGTTAGGAATATATACAATAACTTCTATGGCATTTTTTGAAGCTTGATTTATAATCGAAGGCTTACCATCATATCCAGTCTTTCCAATCTCTGAAAGTATAATTTTTTGTATTTCTTCAGTTTTTTTTAATTTTGGTCTCAACCTGTCAAACTCTATTTTTTTGTTTTGAAGCGCAATTATTAGTGGCACAATTGGATGCCTTGATACATCAGCCACGATGTGTAATGTTTCATCTGGTTTGCCTAGCTTTCCTTCATGTATCCTTATCTCTTTTTCATTATTTATACCTTTTTGCTTTTCTTCATCTGTAAGATATTCCGTATACTTTATACGTATTGCTCGTCCAGGAACAGTGTAAGATGCGCCGGCCATATCTTTAAGCCAATTAAAACCCTCAACATGAAGAACATTGCCTTTTATCAGCGGTATTAATTTCTCTTTAATGTCTGTTAAGCCCATATTGTTATCAAAATCAAAATCTTCATCTGATTTAAACCATTTAAAACCGTTAGTAATTTTTGCGTAAGTAATAGTTAGTGGTGGATTCACTCTTTCAGTGATTTCGATTTGTCGTTCAAGTATCTTAATTTCTGCATTTAAAATTGCCGCTTTTGATGAATCATCTGCGACATCAGCAGCAGATGTATCAACTGATGAAATCAAGCATCCTCCTGTTGCCACATTACGTATATATACCGTATTAAGAGTATCTCCACAGTTTATATCCTCCACAAGGTCCCACAAAGCATTATCTCCAATCTCTTTTTTTAAAAAAACTTCAAAAGTTTTTGGATCTGATTGAAGATAAAAACCTTCGGCAACTTCAGAATAAAATGCAATATACTTATCTCTTTGATGAGATATTGTAAATTGAGTAGCTACATCTCTTGCATCTTTCCCATTCGCATAAAGGCGCCAGATGCCATTAACATCTTTTTCCACTCTGTAATATTTACCTGTTGATAGCGATTTTATTCGAACCACAGAACCATCATCACCGACCTTGCTGCTTAACGGTCTAGCTGTAGAGTAAAGAGAAATAGGAAAAGGAGTTTGATTCATAATAGAATCAATTATTGCAAGCCCATACTCCTGCTTTGCTTGGACCGTTACGTTAAAACATAAACTTACAAGCCAACAAAAAAATAAAAAATGGCGAAATCGTATCTTCATCAGTTTCCTTTTTTTAAAAAAGTAAATGCTGTATATGCTGATTATTAGACTCATACATCAACAACAACATCTTAAACATTCGATCGAATCAATGGTTTCAAGAATTTAACATTTTTTATAATCCGAGCTGCAAGCCTGCATCAGAAGAAGGCTTGCAGCAGTTTTTCCAAAAAATTGCAAAAACTGCATTCAATACTTAAACAATCGATCAGCAAATGATTTATGCGGCAGTTGTCGCAGCCTGTAGATCATATGTTGCATCAATCTCAGTTTCTATAATTTTAGGTTTTGGATGTTTTATCGGACTTGAATCCTTGGCATATTTTAAAATATCTTGAGCAGTAAACGGAAAATTTGGAGCAAACGGAGCAAAAACTTTAACAAAAGCAGCATCAAAAGCATCTTTATTTGAAGCAAGGCCATAAAATCGTTTAATCTCTCGTCCAACAAAATCCAAAACTGTTTCAGGCTCAAGCCCCTGAGTTCTATCAAAAACATATGCGCTAACTTTTTTTCTGAAATTTAATGCAGAAATATCGTAAGCATACGCAGCATTTAAATGCTCGGCCTCAGCTTGCTGATAAAGCGTTTTACATTCAGGATCACCAGAATCAAAGCCAAGATCTACAGTAGCTTTAACAAATTTTTCTTGAGCCTGATTAAGCTTATCCCAAGCTGCTGATGTAATCTGCAAGTATTCTGTTTTTCCAACCATTACATCTTCCGTTCCATTCATGTATCTCATTTTTACAGGATCTGTACACTTTATTAGCTCTTTTTCTAATTTTAAAACGTCATTCAAAGCCCTCATCAAAACAATAAGAACGCCAACCTCTATTTCTTTTGGATTAAACTGTTCACTATCTGGCTCAAAATCAACATCTCCTTCGAATGGAACCATTCGAAGGAGATTGAAATCTTCGAATTTATCAAGAATAAATTGTTCAAACGAAACATCAGCAACTATTCCACCATCACCTTTAACACTTTTTAAGACTAATTCTTTCACAATATTACGTAAAACATCAGGGGCATTAAATATACATTTAGAAACATCTTTAAAATACACCGGCTCCCACAAATACTTGTTAGGCTCAAGAGCATTAGATCTTGACGTAGCTCTTTCATCAACGGTCCACATCAATTTAAAAAATAACTTAAAAAATTCGTCTTCTAAAAATTCATCACGCTTGTCTGGATCAGTAAATTGCTTGGTTGCTGTATTGAATAATGATATTGCTTTTATTAAAAATATTGGCTCAGGATAACCGCCAAAAAGCATTGCCATTAATTCATAGGAGAATGAATCATTTACTGACTCTAAAATCGCATTAAATTGTATAGGTTCGCCTTCAATGGTGGATGGGAAAATTTTTGTACAAACAGGCGTAAAAGAATTAGCGATGCTTCCAGCGCCAGCATACTCAAACAACAACACAATTCCTGAATCAATAATTCCACCAGAATATTTCAATTTTGAACTAGCATTCAAAGTTCTATCATAATAACCAAATTTATTGAGAATATTTTTAAAATAATCATCAAATGTTAAGTAAAAATTGGAAACTTTTGACACTGCATCAAGCGTATCTGCCTGAACTTTAATCGCGGCATTTTTTATTGACATCTTTGCAATATCATCCGCTCTCTGTTTAGCTACAAAATCCAAACGTTGATTTTCTTCCTTCATTTTAGCTAATTGTACGTTTAAGTCATCGCCCATAAGAGCACGCTGTGACAAGGTGCCTTGATCTAATCCAGTCCAATTAAGTGTAAGTTCAGTAACTTTTTTTTGTATTGCTCCCAAGATTAATGCCAAAATAGCAGGTACTACAGCAGCTAAAAGCATAGCAGATGGAGACTGTGAAAATGCACGAGCTTTAGTAGACAAATCAGTCATTTTTTCGTAAAATGTTTGACTCATCTCAGTTTTAACATCATTCAAATATGCGGCTTCCAAAGCTTTTTTTTGTGATTTTTCATACTCTGTTTCAGGATTAGTTAAAATCTTATTTAAAGCGGTCAATTTTTTTGACGCATCTCGTGGTTTAAAAATCTCTCCAAGAGTAGATGGATTTAGTTTTGACTTTTTTGCAATTTCCAGCAGCTTTTTTTGATACTCTTTTGGATTATCTTTTTGAAGTCTTTGCATCTTTGCTAAGGCTAAGGCTTTATATTTAAAATCTTCACTATCAAGGCTCGCCTCAAAGCTTATTCTTTGCTTCTTAACTTCTTCATCTGAAAGCTGTGGCTTGCCGGCCTTGTCCAACGCAGCATTTTCTTCTTTAATTTTTTCATCAAAATCTGCTAATTCAACTTGCTTTTGTTTTCCAAAAACAGAATCTTCCACCTCTTTTCTAAAATCATCGCTTGAAAGATGCTTTTTTAAGGCCTTTTCGCGATCAGCTATATCTTTTGCAGAAAGAGGAGGCTTGCCAGCATCCAACAATGCTTTAGTTTCTGTCCTCAAGTCATCATTAAATTTTTTTATAGCCTCTTGCTTTTGTTTCTTAACTTCTGAATCCCAAGCTTTCGATTGCGAAGCATGTTGATCTGTTAATAAAAATCCTGAATATAGCTTAGATTTAAAAGCTCTTGCATCTTTATTAATCTCTTCAACATTTCTCTGAAGAGCTGTATCTTTTAATTTTAGCGAAGCTTTCATAATTGCCCTACTTGAATCAGGAAATATTAGTGCCACTTTTTTTCCAAGAGCAATAAATTGATCTTCTAAACCACTTTTACTTTGAATATCTTCTTCAGGTCCTTGTTTAGTCTGCCTCTGGACCAATTCATCAATTTCGCTTTTTATAGCCTCTTTTTTTTGTTTTTCAATATCTTGCTTCATTACATCGGCAAGCGATTTTTGCTTTTGTTTTGTTAGGCTTGCAATCGCTTGCTTCATTTTTTCTATAATTGTTGGGGGTTCTTTTTTAGGAGGTTCCCCAATTCTTAAATACTTTCCGTCAACTTCCACAAACTTCTGGCCTTCTTCGACCTTTACCCATTTTCCAGATGGTGATTTATAATAACCATCCTTGATATCTTTTTGATCAATAAAATCTTTTTTTGTGTCTTTGTCTGGCATAGGAGTTTTAGCTTGAGCCTTTTTTCTTTCCTCATCAGCTGCCGTCTTCTTTGCCGTTTCTTCAGCAGCAGCTTCTTTTTCGGCAGCCTTTTTTTCTTCGATTGCTTGTTGCTTATCTGCAAATTCTGCCATTTGTTTATCAACCGAATCTTTTGCATTAACACCAAGATCATCAGCTGAATGCTTGACAGCTTTATGCTTTGACTCATCAAGCCCTTCTGATGATATTCCTAAACTTTTTTTTGTTTGCTCAATTGATTCCTTGGCTTTACCAGAAAATCCTTTTCTTGCGGAATCTGAGCTTTCTTTAAGCTTTCCTTTAATATTAAAACCTTCCTTAATCTGTTTTTTAATGTCAAATTTATCTTTAATTTTCTTCTTTACGGATTCTTTTATCTTCGCAACCTTTTTTTTAAATCTAGATGCCGCACTAGACCCTGGATTAACAGAGCAAAAAGTAAATATTAGAATCACGCTTAATGCGGACAAAAATTTTTTACACATAATCTACCTCATAAATACTTTTTGCTCTATTAAACTTATTAATAACTATGCCGCAGGAACAGCCGGCGTTACCGGAACAGCTGGAGCTACCGGAGCCACGGGCTTTATAGGCTTTATATAGTTTATATCCATTTTATCTTTCAAAGGAATAATTGTTGTAACTGAAGAAGGCGAGACATCTTTGGTAGCTGGAGTCGGTGCTTGAGCTGGGGCTGGTACTGCTGAAACTGCTGGCGTTACAGGCTTTGTAGCTGGTTTATCAATTTTATTTGGATCTTGCATAGACGTCGTTGCTTGAACTGCAGGAACTGGCGTTGTTGTAGTTACAGGCTTCGTAACAGTTGCAACAGCAGTAACTGGAGCAGAAACAGGCAACTTATTAGCTTTAGGTTTTTCAGTCGATTCAAATGGAGTCCCAACTCTAACATTTTTAACTGTTACCCCTCGGTCCCAATTACTAAAACCAACTGATCTAACAGAAGCTATTGGATAAGGATCAACCCAATCAAATTGTTTATTTTGGCCAAGAGCTCCAACTCCGCAAGAAATAACACCTTTATTTATATTAATCCAATACCTTTTGAATGATGTTTGATCAAGAGCAAGATCAGGATATTGCTTATGATCAAATGTAGCAACCTGGTCGCCTAAGCTCTTTCTGTGTATTGCGGTAAGTTTATTTTTCCACTTACCAAAAATAATTTCATACATTCTGCTATTTACATTACGAACTTTATAAGGATTCTCGCTAAGCCCTACAAACACATTATCCGCAGCCTTAGCTTCAAAAGTTATAGATCCGCTAGCTGGCGCAGGAAGCTTTACAGGAAACCAAAGATACTCACCTTTAAAATTAATTTTTATTCCATCGCGCATAAATGCCGATTCCTTCATAATCTTTGATGACACTTCATTAATCCAAACATACCAATCATCTCGCCGAGCTTCGTCTTCGGCATTTCCATAACCTGTAATATAAGCACTATTATAAGCACCTATAAAAGTATCAATAACTGTCTGAAAGAGCGGCAGCGTAGAGCTGGTAACGTCAAGAGTATTGACCGTCTTGTAAAGATTGCTCAATCCATCCATAAACTTTGCTTTCACTGCGGTGTCACTAATAACGTAAAAATCAGTAACAAGTCTTACAGCATCAGCCCATTGCTTGGTTGCATAATCAAGCTGTGCAGGATCACCCATCTGTAACTGAAGCATAGATTCAAGCTTAGATTCAAGAATTGCTTTGTTTTTTTGTGCCTCTGCACTAATTTCAGCAGATCCTCCAGCTTGTCTTTGAACAGCCTCTGAATAAATATAGCGTGCACCTAACTCTGAAATTTGATCAATCCTTGCTTGTAAGCCTGAAGCAAGCAAGTTAAGTCCTCCACCAATAAGGCCCGCCCCAAGAGAAAAACCAATAGCAACGGAACTGCTTATTATTTCAGGACCAGTAGCATAAGCAATAGTTTGAGCCACTCTAAACGATGATTCAGCTGCAGAAGAAATCATTTTAACAGCAAAATCAAGAGACTTCTTTTCTTGAGATGGATCTTGATATAGAAGCGTAATTTGTGGCAGACCAGACTTATCAACATCAATTTTAAAATGATAATCTGAATCTGGTAATGGAGTTCCATTAACTTGAAACATAGTTCCAGTTAACATATCTCTAAATCTAACAGCTGGGCCTTCCTGCATAATTTTGTATATAAAAGGAGATATTATACTTAAAGAGCCTTTAAATGGAGAAAAGCGCCTGCTTTTTTTATAGTCTGAATCTGCCTCTTCAAGCCCTAACTCCACCTCCGGCCAAATTTCAAGATTTTTGATAGAAGCCTTACCTCCAAATCCAACTCTGAATATACCCTTTGGATAGCTTGAATCAACAAGTGCACAAAATGTATTTTCGCCTACATCTCCATTACCAATAAATATTAATCCTTTATAAAAGCTAACCCAATATTTATTTACCACATCAGCCTTTAGTGCTGCCAATGGAAGCACTCCAGCATTAATTTTGTATAAATTTTGTCCACCATTCAGACGTTCAATCAATGTCGCAGTATTTTTATCAGCTCCAAATGTTATTTTGTACCCTTCATTGTTAGCATTTCCAAGCATCAATGAGGCATCTTCTGTGCCCTTTGCCTCAAATGCGACGGTGCCGGCATCTGCAGGAGAAAGTGGCAGTCTATGCCAAGCTATAGAATCTCCAGATCCAACTTGAATTGACTTTGAATCTGATACATATGGCGCCCGTGCAGGAATAATAGCAATCGGAGCGCTAATTTTTTGAACATCTGCAAATTTAACTGTCGATTCAAATGTACTAAATCCAACTCTTTCTATATTTTTTGCAGGACTTGGATCTTGCCATGCCATTAAAATACCTGTTCCAGGATCACCTTTTCCAAGTATGAAGAGGCCATTGTTATCACTAACCCACATTTGCTCAATCATGCCTGGCATAATTCTGGCGTTAGCGTTCTGTTCAATATTTATTGACTGTACAGCCTCTCCATTTTTATAAATTGTTGTTTTAGTATTATCACACTCACCAAACGCAATTTTATAAACTGTTTGAGGAGCAACGCTGTTTGAGAAGCATACGTGCACATCGCCACCTGTTGACAAAGCCCTAAATGCGACAGTTCCTTTGCCAGGAATTGGCAAAGATTCACCAAGCCATGCAAAGCCACGAGAACGCAAAGGATTTACGGTTACAATCATTTCGGGCCCAAAATTGTCTAACTCGTAGCGTCCATGGCCATGAAATTCTGGACTGCGGTGTGCCCATACATAAGATTTCATAGAATATCCTGGAGCTATTGTATCTTTTGGAGCGCCTCCATCATCCTCGTTAGGAAGATATGTCACCGTTTCAATTGATATTTTTGTCGACTGACTCAATGCGGCTGGAGCACCGTCATAACCAGTTTTTCCAATATCTGATTTTGCAAGATTACTTATCCTTTCGGCCTTAACACCCAACGCCTCTAGCTCTTTTTTCTTAGCTTCAAGTTGTGCTTTTTTAGGAATAGCTGGATGCCTTGAGGCATTTGCTTCGATATGCAAAACATCGTCTGCCTTGCCAACAGTTCCTTCATGCACTTCTACAGTTACATCACTAGGAGCCCCAAACGCTCTATACGTTACACGAACCAAACGCCCAGGTGTTTTATATCCAACCAAATTTCTAACCCAGTTAGGATCATCAAAATGAAGCACACCATCAACTACTTTTGATTGCATCTCACCGGTAACGTTATACGCCGTACTGCCATCAATACCCCACGTTGGATCGGTATATTCAAGTCGTCCAGCCATCCACGATCCAGAAATCTTGGCCTTCACAATTGTTAATAAAGGATTATCTTTTAATAGTTGTTTAATCTCTTCTTCCAGTTGTTGAATTTCGTTTTTCAACGCAGGACCCTTCGTTGCATCATCTGAGCTTGAAGCATCAAGAGCAGCCATCAAAAATCCGCCAGTTGCCTTATTTTTTAAATGAGCTACGGTAAGCGTATCTCCACATTTTGGATCTTCAGTTAACTCCCAATAACAACTATCATCCAAGCCTTTTTTGAGTAAAACTTCAAACGTTTTTGGGTCTGAATAAAGATAAAAATCTTCAGCAACATCTGACGACAACGTAATATGTTTTTCACCTTCGTGTGTTATACTGAACTGGGCAGCTAAATCCTTTGGGTCTTTGGTATCAGCATAAAGATGCCATTCCGTATCTTTCCCCTTTTTTGCAGCCCTGTAATATGTACCAAAACCAGTCTTGAGAGACTTCAATCTTACTACTGACCCATCAGCGCCTAGTTGTGAGCTAAGAGGACGAGATTCAGAGTAAAAAAGACATGAATATGGACTTAAATTTGTAAAAAGATCGATTTTAGCAAGCCCATGTTGCTGAAAATCTTCTGCTTGCACAGTTGTGTTAAAAAAATCAAAAAAACACAAACCAACAAAACAACAAAAAAACAAAACATTCCGTAACCTTCTATTCATTACATTCTCCTTTTTTTAAAAAAAATAATTTACATGTTTTAAAGCTAAAAAATTTAAGCAATAAAATTCAATATTTTTAAAAAAATCTTATAATACTTGATTAAATCAATATAACAAATATATCCAAAAGCAGCTTTAGATCGAACGATAAAAATATGCTGGCACTTTGCGCAATTTTTGAAAAAATGTTTTGTGATGGCTCTCCAGATCTTCGCTAGCAGGCGGGGGTTAAAAATTTATTAAATTTTTGGCAGGCGCAATTTGATGAACATTGTGAAGGGGCATACTTGATGTATACCCCTGTAAATCACTTGTTTGACTTAAGAATTATGTTCGTTCGTATGGATTCGACTTCGCTCACCACGAACGGCTTATTCGCCCCGTTCGCCCTGAGCACCGTCGAATGGGTACGAACGTGGCTCAGATTATGCAAAAATTTTATTTATCAGAATCTTCATGATCTTGCGAATCATGCCCCGTTGATTCTTTGAATCCACAAGACTCTTTGTTTGGGCATGTCAGCGTAATCACACCGGCTTTGTTTTTAGTCAAAAGCAAGTATGGATGCTTACACTTTGGGCATGGCTGTTCTTTGACATCTGAAAATATTGCAAATTTACACTTTGGATAATTTGAGCATCCCCAAAAAGTTCCGCCTTTCCAACGACGTTTTGTGATAGCACCATTGCACGTCGGACAAGGCATAGAAAGCTTGTCTTGATGAATATATTTACACTCAGGATATCCTGGACATGCTATGAATGGACCAAATTTGCCAATTCTTTGAACAAGCTGTCGATCACACTGAGGGCACTTCATATCCACAGTTTGAACTTTGGACTCAGCAGTAACAAGCTGAATATTGCCACTTTCATCACGTTTAAAATTAGAGGTATATTTACACTCCGGATAGTTAGAACAACCAACAAAATCGCCATTTTTGCTAAATCGAATGTATAATTCTTTGCCACATTCAGGGCATTTCATGTTCGCTTGGATCGACTTTTTGCCAATGTCTTTACCACCAAAATGTATTAAATCTTTGCGGAATTTTTCATAAAATTCAGTCAAAACAACATCTCGATCAGCAGATCCATCTTCAATTTTATCGAGCCCTTCTTCCATTTTTGCCGTAAAATCAACATTAATTATGTCTGGCAAGTTTTGCGAAAGCATGTCGCTGACAGCTCGACCAAGCTCAGTTGGGAAAAAGCGCTTCTTCTCTCTGTCGGCGTAACCACGCTTCTGGATTGTTGATAAAATAGTTGCGTAGGTGCTCGGACGGCCAATGCCTAATTTTTCAAGCTCTTTAACCAAAGAAGCTTCTGTAAATCGTGGAGGTGGCTGAGTGAAATGCTGCTTTGGATCAATCTTTTGCAAATTTAAAGAATCTTTTTCTTTGAGGCCTTTCGGAATCTTTACAATATCTTTTTGCTCTTCTTCATCTTCGATTTCGTAAACTTTTAAAAAACCATCAAATTTTAACGTCGAGCCGGTAACTCTGAAAACGTAGTCTCCGCCAGCTATTTCGATTTGACGCAAAGAATATTCTGCTGGAGTCATCTGACACGCAACAAAGCGCCGCCAGATCAGCTCATACAATTTATATGCATCTTTTTCAAGGTATCGCTCGATGGTTTGCGGTATTCTGTCAACGTTAATCGGTCGTATGGCTTCGTGGGCATCCTGCGCACTATCTTTCGTTGAGTATGCGTTAGCAGCCTTTGGAAGATAGTCTTGACCATATTCTTTTGAAATAAATTCACGCGTAGCACTCAAGGCCGTATCAGAAATTCGCAAAGAATCGGTTCTCATGTATGTAATCAAAGCCTCTATGTTATCGCTGCCAAGCGAAATACCCTCATACAATTTTTGCGCCACAGACATGGTTTTGTCGACAGAAAAACCTAATTTATTGTAGGCATCTTGCTGCAATGTACTGGTCATGAAAGGCGGAAGAGGTCGCTTGGCTCGAACAGAATCGGTGATTTTTTCGATGCTATATTTTTCAGCACTAGCACCTTTGACGATTTTGTCCGACTCTTCTTTATTTTTAATTTTTATTGTTTTGCCGCAGACTTTGACTAGTTCTGCAGTCAAAGTCTGCTTTGCATCAATTTTAAATATGCCGTGAATTGACCAATATTCATCTGGTTTAAACGCCTGAATAGAGGCTTCACGATTGCAAATCAAAAGCAACGCAACAGACTGTACGCGGCCCGCAGATAATCCCTTTTTAATCTTGCGCCACAGAATAGGTGATACTTCGTAGCCTACCCAGCGATCAAGCACTCTTCGCGCCTGCTGAGCGCCAACTTTCTTCATATTAACCAAAGACTTGTGACCAATTGCGTCTAAAATCGCTGGTTTTGTAATTTCGTTAAACGTTATGCGATAAATTTTTGATGGATCCGAAAAAATATCCTCAATCTCCTGGCCTATGTGCCAAGAAATAATCTCCCCTTCGCGGTCAGGGTCAGTTGCCAAAAATATCTCGCTGGAATCCTTAGCCTGGCTGCAAATGTCGGTAATGACTTTTGATTTATCCTTTAAAACCTCATAATCTATATCAATTTTATGCGTCTTTTCATTAATAGTTACTCCAGTTTGCTTGGATGGCAAATCTTTGACATGCCCAAGGGTTGACATAATTTTATAGTCTTTCCCCAAAAATTTAGAAATTGTCTTGATTTTGGCTGGAGACTCAACAATAATTAATTTCGGCCCGTTCGGATTCATAGTTTTAGTCTTTTTTGCTTTGCGTCCCATTTTGCCCCCCAGCAAAGTTAAACTGTTTTATTTATACAAAAGGTGTTTATCGCTTTGTTTATATTTTATTTTTATTTTGTCAAAGCAATTTTACAAATTACCACTCAAATGTCACCATAAAACTACCAACACCTTTGACAAATTGTCAATAATATCAAAAACAAGCTTAAAATCGCACACTTAAGCAACAAAAGACATTTTACTGCTTCATCCAAAGCCATTAAAACTATTTTTAGAAAACGCAAAACAAAAAACTGATTTACGTCTTTAATAAGCTGACTACAAATAAATATATTTAATTTAATTTATTTTATTTGATTATCGCCATTCCATTGATCTGCCAATCTAGAATTACAGCAACAACATCTGGATGCCCTTTATATTCGGCTAATTTTAATGACGTAAAACCATTCATGTCAACTAAATCAAACCTAGCACCTTTATACAGAAGTAGTTTTACAACATCAGCATAACCACATTCTGCAGCAACATGCAAAGCCGTCTGCCCATGCTCATCTACGGCATCTAATACGGCATTGGCACGCAAAAGCCGTTCTACAAGAATAACATCCCCGCAAGCTGCAACAAAGTGTAAAAATGATCTACCATCACGCAGCTTTATCTCATTAACATCCTGGTTATGTTCAATATAAAAAGTAACTAATTTTAAATTTCTTTTTATTTCTAATCGCTTTTCTAATTCCGGGTCAAAAAGAACAGGCTTTAATGATCTTGACAGTACTCCAGATTTTTTTATACAACCCTTTGTTCGCTTAGAGCCACTATCCATAGCACATGCATACTGTCCAACAATTACTAAAAAAACTGAAATTAATAATAAATTTAATACTTTTTTCACCTAAAACCCCTATAAATTTAAATATTTTCAATTTTCAATTATTGCTTTAACAATTCATAAATTCGTACATAGTATGATTTATCTAAATCTGACAAATTTTCATATTTTATAATAAAATCTAGATCAGAAATCAAAGTCTCACCTTGAATGTTTTTTTTGTTTACAATTATCTTTAATTCATCCATTTTATTGCGAGCCTGAAATACCTTATTTACTATCGTAGCTACAATATCATACTGACCGCTTAAGCATACATATTCAAATCCAACAGCTCCACAGCCAAACGTAGCCCCTTTTTGCAATAGCACATCAACGATATCTATTAATCCTAGGTAGCATGCTTTATCCAGAGGACTTATTCCATACAAATCTATAATATTAACATCACCATCATAACGCATCACCGCATCCAAATCGCCTTTGACAATATCATCAAATAATTGTCCTTGCACAAATTGCACCAACATGCTAACCAAAAACACTGCTATCTTCCAATTTTTCATCATATAATCCTTCTTATAAATTAACCAAAAATAAACCACATACAAATAATCCAGACGTTGAACAAAATACCAAAACTCACATATTTAATGAGCATATACCAGAACAATTGCATCAATTTCAAGATTCAAAAACTACGAAAAGTACAACTACTTTATCGATAATACTGCAGAAATCAAGAAAAAACTAAACTAATTAAGCCAAAGCTATCACCCCAACGAACAGACATCGATAACACCGCGCCGTAACCATGACCAGATCAAAACATTGACGCATCGACAAGAAAAGCCGGCTTACATTTACGCAAGCCGGCCAAAATTTACTCAAAAACCAAACTCTGGTTTATGCCAAAGCCGCTTCAATTTTTTGTAAAGCACACTTCTTCTGGTAATCGGTTGAGTACCAAGCGTTGAATAAAACAGCTGATGCATTAAGAGCTGCTGGCAAGTATCCTAAAATATCCAGCACGGAAATAGGCACTCCTTTAAACTTTGTAAGTTCTTTTAAATCAAAATTCTTGCATTTTAAGAAGTAAATTAACAATAACGGCAGAGCCAACGCATCAACTAACGCCATTGCGCTACGGCCAATAAATAGGACTTTGCCATCTTTTTCTTGTGCAATCTTTTCACTTAGTTTGTCAGCATATTTTTCTCTGAACAGAGCAATAATTTCTTTTTTGTCTTCAGGCTTTAATAATGCAACACATTTTTTAAGGTTTTGCAAAGCAACAAGAGACTTGTCGCTCTTATAAATTATTGACTCACAAAATACCTGTGAAAAAACCATAAATATTATCATTATTGCAGCAAATTGACTATCACTTAATTTTTCATATTGGTTACCTTTAATAGCCAATAAAGGAATTGCAACTGTGCCAAACAACTTTGCTAACTCTTTTATAACGCCAACGCCAGCACGTCCTACAAAGGATGCCTTGTTTGATTTCAACGCAATTTCTGCCAAATTTTCAAACTCGTTAACTGCAGCAGATTTTGACGCTGCAATTTCTACGTCCTGAGCTTCTTGAGGCTGCGTATCAAAATCTTCCTGAGAAGACATGTCCGTAGCATTTACAGAACCTGCAAAAAAAATAGCGCCCAGAGCTAAATATTGTTTCAACATCTTCATGAATAAAACACCTTATTTTAAAATATACATCTGACAACTTACTCGATGAGTATATAACAAAAAAATAAAACTTCAAACGACCAATTTAATTCAATTTGAAAAGACGCCACAAGGCTGCCGCGCCAAAACTATTATTTTCAGGCACATACATCGACTATCGCCATTCGCAAGTGCGGCCAGATCAGGTCTCAAGAGAAATTGACAATTTTTATAACGCGGCCTACTGCATGTCTGCCAATGCTGGCTACGTAATGAAATTTTTCAAAATTGCAAAAAGTGCCATAGTCTTTGAATAAGCCTATCTGCATGCGAATGCAAACAAATAACATCATACATAGCAGGCCAAATCAAGACATTGACGCTTCGAATCGAGTAGGTCTCGATTTTATGCGTGTTTCGGTAAATTATTTTCAACCAAATTTTTATACATTATAAATGGGAAAATTGATACAGAGCTTGAATTAATAAAAGTACTCAGACTTTTAGGCTTGAAACTCGATATTTTTACTGTTTAATGCACTTTCACCTTATAAACAATGCGCATGCCGCGCACACCAAAAAAGGCGCCTCCGATTTTTCGTAGGCGCCTTTTAGTTTTTAAGCTGCTAAATTTATTGTAAAGATATGTTTGAAAAGAGATAGTTTTGATAAGTGACTTGGGGATTCTCAAACAATAACGGTCTGACAGTTTCGGCATCCAAACATTTGGCGTTGTCAGCTAATGTTTGAATTGCTTGTGCTCCATGGTCCAGCGTTGTTGCTGTTAATAGTATGTCAATGCTTTTGTCAAATCCCATTCCTGCGACATTAACAAATCCTAATGTTTCTAATTGTTTACATATATTTATCGAGTGCAAGTCTCCCATGCAAGCAACTATTCTTTTTTCGTTGCAACTAAATATGTTTACAAGTACTTCAGTCTCAAATAATGCAAACGCTGACTGTTGGATTTGTGGGAAAATTTGCATTATTATTTGCTGCAGAACGTCTGTATTCTTGGCTTTTGCAAAATCTGCGCAAAATAGTGTTGCAATTATAGGTAAAATTGTATTACTAACCATTTTGCCATGGTCCGTTTTATGCGTTTCCCACAATTGTTTGATGGCTGCAGGAATATTTTCTTGCTCGTCATTTGCTATTTTGCCATCGATTGCATCAACTCCGAATTCTAAGATTAAAAGAGAATTAAATAAAAGTTTAATTAATTCTCTTTTAACATGGCTATATAATGCTTCCGCCGTAGCATTTTTTGCTACACTAGCTATAAATGAGGGCTGTAGAGAAGTGCAACTCATTCTTACGTCTAAAACCCCACATCTTGCTTCATCCGAACAAATCAAATTTGCTTGTGGTAGGCTTTTTGCTAATTCGTTAAAAAGTTTAAGTGCAAAAATCTTTTCCTTAAGAATTGATTGGGTATTATATACTGCAGTTAAAATCTTCACTAATTGTGCAAGACGATCCGCTGAATGATCCCCTGAGGCGTCTGCTATGCTGGCTTCATATTCTGTAGAAAGTGCCCTCAAATACGCTACAAGTTCGGTAACTGTGCTTTGTTCCGTCTGAGGAGCTTTATCAATAAAAGGTTGCATCATTGGATATAACGTTTGAGCTTTTTTCGTGTATTCCGTAAATTCAACAATATTTAGAGCTTGAAATGTAGCCAGGTCGGAGCAAATGTCTTTTTTGCAAAATTCGCAAATGAAATTTACATGACCGTTTAATGATCTGTGTAAATTAGTTAATAGGCCAGTATAAGAATTAGATAACGATTCAACATTGGTTGGCATACCTTCTATTTTGAACAGGGCTTGGCCGCTTTCATGAAAATCTGAGAGGATATCGACGCATTGTTGCGTTTGGGGATTATACATGCGCGTCAACTTAAATGGATATGGCAATGCGCTGGTCATGGCAGTAAATAAAAAAAGTAAAACTATTTTTGTTTTCATAAAAAATCCTTACTTTGGATTAGCGTAGTTCAACAAGTTTTTACTATGATATAACGCAATGCGTAAGATTTGAATGTCTTGGATGTTTAAATTTTTTGCACGAACGAATTCCATCTTGGGTGTTCATTAAAGCGATTTCTTCCTGGTGGGCAGCTAAAAACATATCAGCCTTTATCATATTTTGCGGAACCACAAAATATGATATTACCTCAGGGGTTACAAAAAGTCCGCATTTATGAAAATGGCTTACAACAATGGAAATAATTTTTTCTTTTGTAAGCATTTCATTAAATCTTCTGCTTAAACACTTAAAACTCGAAACTATTTTTATTGCTTCAACTATAAATTCAACCAATTTAATCTTGTTGCTATGTTTAAATAATGAAATAGAAAGGCCCTTGCCAGAATCTATAAGCCATATTATTTTCATGTCATCACGCATTAATGGTTGATTTTCTGTAAATCCAAATATTCGATTTGGACTCACTGGCTCAAGGCTAATCTCAATAATATATTCTATTGGTGGGTTATCAATCTTGTCAAAGTAAATAGGTTTATTTGCTGCAGAAAATACACTTGTAGTTAAAGACACTACGAATAAAGCTGATAGCGTTATGATTCTGAAATTATACATAATTGTTTCCTGATTGTTTGAGATGAGAAAATACTGTTATTTAAAGCATTGTTTCAAGTTAGCCGTTATTTGTTTTTTGTCAAACGCGTATGCTGGTTCAGTACATATGAGACTGATTGGCCTTCGCAGGATTGATAGCATAACTCAGAGATTGAGTAACGCAAGACATTATGTGGACGCACTTTGTTGTAAAAGGCATTGAATTCTTTCAGTCTGTAACGCAAAATTTCGAACTTGGGAGGTCTGTTCAGAGTAAAGTGCCATCGAGTTTTAGGTCTATGACTTGGAGATGTATTTGATAATGCGATACCCAGCAAAGCTACCCAATCAAGATATTCCACAGCTCTAAAAATTTATCAAATGAAATTTGCTGGGAGCGAAGTTGCAAAATATCGTTAGTAATTTTTTCGTTTTGAAAGAACTTCGTATTTTTTAGATTATTGCGAATAGTCTGCCTAGGCGCCTTAAAGCATATTTTGACAAACTCCCAAAATTCAGTTTCTCGAGGAATGTGTACCAAATCAAATTTGGGTTTGAAATAAATTGTTCGTGAAAAAACTTTTGGAGGTGGTGTAAAAGAGCCTGGTTCGACCTTGTCAAGCAGCTTCCAGTCGAAGTGGTATTGCAAAAACATTGTTGTTGCGGAGTATTTTTTGCCACGCGTAGCAACAATTTTTTGCGCAACCTCTTCCTGAACCATGACAACGCCCTCATTGAACAGGTCTTTGTTTTGCTGAAGTTTAAAAAGAATTGGAAATGTGATCTGATAAGGCAAATTTGCAAGCAAAACCAGCGGTTTTTTTGATTCTAATTCTTGCCTTAAATCCACGCTTAAAATATCTATAATATTTATATTTAATCGCTTGTCTTTGATTTTGGATTGAACGTATTCTGCCCATTCAGGATCAATTTCAAAAACATGAAGTTGTTTGCATTTTGTTTGTTTTAAAATTGCATCGGTCAAAAATCCGTCCCCACAGCCAATTTCAACTATTGTGGTTTTTGCGTCGACCTCAACAGCATCAATCATTCGATGAACTACTGGTTCATTGCGCAAAAAATGCTGCCCAAAAGCCTTTTTTTTAAGTGGCAAATTTTCGAATTCATCAACAACAGGTTTACGTTCTTTAAAATGCAGCATTTTTCTAGGATTTAAGTATTTAATCATTCAACATCCATGGATTATTTATGAGATCATTACACAAAGCTTAAGTTGTTGAACCAGCATTAATTACAACAAATATCATAAAATCTATCAAATTTTGGCAAAAATGCATCTATTTCGGCAAATAATAAATTTGTCGATTTTGGCTATCTTTGTGAGTTATTCGCATTGGTATAGGCAGATATTATCTTAAATCATTGCAACGCACAAATATAATTTACTATTATTAAATTAGATGAAGGTTATATGTATTTAAAAAGGAGAGGTTATCATGAAGATGAAGTTGCTATGTTTAACACCAGTGCTTGTTATCACATTCTTAGTCATCAGTTCAATATCGATTAGATTGGTTGCTGTCAATGAAGATGATAAAGATTTCAAATTATTTAATGGTAATGAAACCGTAAAATTAGTTGGACGTGGTGGCGGAGGTGGTCACGGCGGCGGACATGGTGGTGGCAGCCGAAGCTTTTCAGGAGGTAGAGGCGGCAGTCGCAGTTTTTCAGGAAGCCGTGGTGGCAGTCGTAGCTTTTCTGGAAGTCGCAGTGGTGGTCATGGAGCTTCGAAAATGAGAAGCGGATCAAAGGGTAGTTCAAGAGTTGGCAGAGGTGGTTCCAAATCTCGTGGCGGTAGTCACGTAAAAAGTGGACATGGCGGCGGTCGAGGTGGCAGTCACGCAAAAAGCGGACACCACGGCGGTCGAGGCAGACATGGTGGTGGTCACGGAGGTCGTGGCGGCCATCACGGGCATCATGGAGGTCATTACGGGAGACATCATGGTCACTGGGGTGATCGTGGATGGAGAAATTCTTACTGGGGTTTTGGCTGGGGAGCTCCTTGGTGGCCAGGTTTGTTCTGGTATCCTGGAATCGCAGCTTGGTACTGGGGGCCTTATAACTGCTTAGTAACTCCAATGTTTGGCATAGGTTATGGGTTAGCATTTGCAGGTCTTGCTTATGGCTATTACTGGTATCCATCAATAAATGTAAGTGTCTATGTTGCAGAAAAAGAAGATGTTCCATCCGGTGTTGTATACGTAGAAAATGAGGATGACGATAATCCTGTTTATTATGCGGTTTATCGAAAAGTGCTTAGTGGCGATGATTCTTACTTAATAAAGGTAAGCTCTCCACAAATTTTAAGCACAAAAAAAACTGTTAAAGTTTATCTACCAGAAACATCAACTAAAAATTATGTAGTCGTTACGCGTCGCAGTGAAGAAGAATTCAAAGACAACATGGATGAAAAGGGTAATGAGGTGGACGATGATATTGTGAAACAAATTAGAAAAGAAAAAGCTGATTTGATAGAAACAAAAAATATAAAGGCTGATGAAAACATCGATGAAGAAGAAGTTGGCAAATTAAAAGAAACAAAAGAATCAGCCAGAAAAGATGAGTCCAAGCTTCGCGAAGGTCTTGCAAAAATAGAAGTTAATAAAGACAAGCTTCCAACAGAAGAAGAGCTCGCCAAGAAAAATGGTAAACCAACAAAATACACAAAACAATCTGCTGTTGAAGTTGAATAGTTTAGGTCCAAACTAACTTTAAAATAACAACTCTTACCAAAAAAGAAGAAGTGGTGAATGCATGCCATTTCTTCTTTTTTTGTACATAATTCATAAAAATTTTTCTAACATCATCGTTTACTAATACCAATTCCAGATCAAAGAGTGAAAAAAAATTAACTACTAAAGCTTAAAGCGTCGATTAACAGCACATAAAGAAGCATATTTCCGCTACATCCTCCTACAGATCGGACATTTGACGTGAAGTGAAAAATCTATAAAAAAAGTTACCCTATTCCTAAGAAAAAAATAAGTAACAAGGTAATGAAGTTAACTTCACCCTACAACCAATTAAAATATATCGATAGCACTTTTTGCAATTTTTGAAAATTTCATTCCGTAGATCGCTCCAGCAGATAGCTGGAAGCTCGAATCTAAAAACTTATCAATTTACTTGCAACACCGACACACAGCTGCGGTTAAGAATGCAACATCAATGTATCACCCTAAAAATCATAGACTTGTCTACTGATTAACTGATATAAAAATTCGACTTGCAATCGGCATCGAGTTAAGTTTACCGAGTAATTTGTGGATACTTGAAAAATTGGGGGACTTCAAAAATATTTGTCTGATTTCGATATTTTGAATTTTGTGAATAACTGGCAGCGCTGGCCCAAGAATTCGTACACCAAGATTTAGACTTTGATTAATATCATTCAAAAAAGCGGCCACCTCGGCTGCTTCTTGATCAAGTAACACCGAATCATCGTTGCGCAACTCGACTTGCGCAAGTCGACAAAACGGTGGATATAAAATTTCTTGTCTAATTAACGATTCATTCGTGCAAAAATCGATGTAATCAATTTCATTCAAAAAATCGAAAATTTTATGATCTTGGACTGCCTGTATTATTACACGACTGTGATTATGCATCCGACCTGCACGGCCCGCAACTTGAATCAATTGCTGCAGCGTCGATTCACACGCATTATAAAAAGGCATGTGTAGGCTAACGTCGGCCCAGAGCACCCCAACCAATGTTACGCCCGGAAAATGGTAACCCTTGGTTATTGTCTGCGTACCAATCAAAATATCTATTTCTCCCTTTTCAAACATCTCAACAGTCTTGTGCCAGTCTCGCTGCTTGCTGGTGGTGTCAAGGTCTGCTCGAGCAATTCTGGCTTTGGGAAACAGGTCCTGAAAAATATTGACCGCTTGCTGCGTGCCTATGCCTTTTTTTAAAAAATCTTTTGAGCCAGCACCGCAATCTGGGCAAGCATTGGGCACAATCTTTGAAAAGCCGCAATAATGACAGCGCAAAGTGCCAGTCGAAAGCTGGCTGTCGGCATGCAATGTCAAACTTACCGAGCAATGCGGGCAATTGAATATGAATCCACAATTTTTGCATTGAATAAAAAAGCTGTAGCCACGTCGGTTAAGATATATCATCGCTTGCTCACCACGCTCCAAACACTTATCAACAGCAACGTCCAGCTCACGAGAAACCCAAAAACTTCTACGTTTCTGATACCGCTGCGAATTTAAAATAACTTTTGTAACAAGCGGAAAACTGCCTTTAAATCGCCTTGTTATACGAAATAAGGTCCAGCCATTCTTTGCAACGTTATGCAACGACGTCAGTGACGGGGTGGCAGAACCCATCAAAATTGGAATTTTATAAATACTGGCACGCCAAAGCGCGACTTCCTTGCTGTTAAGGCGCGGATGTTTCTTCTCAACAAACCCATTTTCATGTTCTTCGTCAATGATTATCATGCCAAGATTGTTAATCGGAAGCATTACCGGCATATGCACGCCTATAACAAGAACTGGAAGGCCTTTTAGTAAAGAGTTCCACAATAAACGGCGTTCAGCAATTTTTGTGGCGGAGTGAAAGCCAAAGATCTGAACATCGGGCAGCTGAGCTTTTAGTATGCGCTCGAACTGAAGACTCAGCGAGACTTCTGGCAAAAGCATCAAAACACTTTTATTGTTGGTCACACACTCTTTAATCAAGGCCTTGTAAACCTCGGTTTTGCCTGAACCTGTGACACCGTGCAAAAGAGTTGGCTTATATTCTGAATTTTTGATAAATGGCGTGAGATGGTCAACGACCTGAGCCTGTTCTTGCGTAAGCTCAACTTTTGGTTGCTGGCTTAAATCCTCATCCACCGAAAACAAATCAGCTTTGCTTTCTTTTTTATCACCCAAAAACCCCCTGATTCGCTGAAAAAAATGTAGTGGATGGGTGAAATAAAAACCGGATATTTTATTGATAAATTCAACAAATCTGGCATCAGCCGGGAAATTGCCGACCTCTATAATCTCTTTAACATCAAAGGCTGCTTCAAATTTGGGTTTAAGCGCTACAACGTAGGCTAGATGAGTACTCGTCTTCAGAGGTACCCTCACAAGCGTGCCAATGCCAACCTGATACTGAATTACTGCAGGCACTCTGTAAGTCAAATATTTCTGAAATCCGTTTAAAAGCAAAACATCGGCATACATAAAAATTTTAATCAAACTTTTTTTGGGCTATGAACTTTTATCATTATTTTACTGAACGGCAGCGGAATTTCGAACTGATCCCAGCTTTTTTTGAATTTTATTTTCCACGTAGAAGAGCATTCAACGAAATAAAGTGGCACATCAGCCGTTTTTGCCAAAAATGTAACACCTGGCTTTAATTCAAAGGCAGGCCCACGAGAGCCATCGCCAACAATGCAAAGCTGTTGTCCATCTTTTAATATTTTTACAGCTTGGCGCGTAAGTAATATTGGATTTTTGAATGACGAGCCATAAATAATATTGAATCCTAATCTTTCTAGCACATACCCTGCAAATTGCCCATCTTTGCTTGAACTAACAATACAGCTTTGCCCATTTCTAAACTTATAAAAAAAGAAAAAACCAGCTACAATTTGTTGATGCCACAAATAAAAAACTCCATTGTTTTTGGAAAAAGGAATCTGTACCCCATCATCAAAAACAACATCTATGCGATATGTCATGATTGCAATACGCGCTAAGCGGTAGAGCACCTTTTTAACCAAAATAGTTAAAAATTTACTATTTTTTACACTTTTTATGATAGGCTTGAAAATATTAAATTTCATTAGAATAAAGCCTTAAATACAGCAAAAAAGATTTATAAACCAACACAGATGTAGTGAATGATATTAAATTTTTTAGTAAAAAGTAAGCGCTAACCTAAAATTTGACAGGTTTCAAAAATGCATACCGACAATAATTTTAAAGTATACAAAAAAATACTTAATAATGGGCTAACTATTTTAGTTAAGCCTCAACATAACATACCACGAGTAGAATCGCATATTTGGTATAATGTTGGCGCAAAAAATGAAGAACTTGGCGCAAAGGGTATAACACATTTGATCGAACACATGCTATTCAAGGGCACAAAAAACCTTTCAGAATCTGACATCAACCTAATTTCACACAAACTATTGGGATATGCAAACGCATTTACATCACATGATTCAACATCTTACACATTTCGCATGCCAAGTAACGCATGGGAAGAGTCCTTGGCAATATTTGCCGAATGCATGCAAAATGCCACATTTAAAGAAGATGTGCTTGCCTCAGAGATTAAGGCTGTGATAGAGGAATTTGGCATGTATCAAGAAGACTATCAAAATCAATTGATAGAAAATTTGATTGCAGCAATTTGGCCAGAACATCCATATCACACACCAGTACTTGGAACAAAATACGATTTATACTCAACTTCATCAAAAAAATTGCTGTCCTACTACAAAAAACATTATCATCCACAAAACGCAACCTTAATAATTGTCGGCGATGTAAAAGCAAGCGAAGTCTTTGAGAAGACAGAAAAATATTTTGGTAAAATCAAAAGCCCATCCGACTATAAAAAGCAAGATAATCACTTTATATCAGATGTTTGCTCCAAAACTGTTAAACTGTTTCGCGATGTAAAAATTCCATGGTGCTGCTACGCGTACCAAATTCCTGGCTTTTCTGCTGGGCAAAATTACATTTTTGATTCAGCAAATCTATTGCTTGCCAACGGCAACAATTCCAGGCTTCACAGAAGACTCGTTAGTCAAACACAGCTAGCAGTAGAAGTTGGCAGCCTTGTTTATGAATTTAATGAAAATAGTCTTCTTTTAATATTTGTATATCCACAAAAAGCTAACTCCATACCTGAAATTGAAACAATAATTACTGACGAAATCAAAAAGTTACAAAGCAGAAATGTCACAAGCTGGGAGTTTGAAACCGCTAAAAAGAAAATTTTGCTTGATTACGCAAGTTTATTGGAAGATCTTGAAAAACAGGCAACTTTGATTGGTAACTTTTACATGACAACTAAAGATGAAAATTATCTTGAAAAATATTTAGACAAAATTAAGTCTTTAACACCCAAAGATATAGCATCGGTTTTTAAAAAATATTTTGACATTCATGATCAGCACAAGGGCTATCTTTTACCTGTCGATAAAATTAGTGCACAAAAATTGCACACCATTCAAGAAAAAAACAATGCACTTGACCAGGAGCTGCTTAAAAAATTTGATCGTAAAACACCTGTTGAGCAAGGTAAATGGGCAAACAATGTAAAGCCATGCTCAATGCAAAAATTTGAATATCCAAAACCAACAACTTTTACTCTGCCAAACGGTCTTGACGTAACATTTTACAACAATACTCAAACGCCTGGAATTTCAGCCATTTTGAGCTTTAAAGCAAACTCGAATTATGATACTCCAGAACTTAGCGGCCTCTTCGTATTTTTATTACGTCATCTGATGGATCAGACAAATAAATATTCAAGCGAAGAGCTGCACAGAGCCCTTGAGTCAAACGGGGTTTTCATTACAAATGCAAACGATGTTTTAACGTTGAAATGTTTGAGTGAAAATTTTGAAAAGGCATTATATTTTCTTCAACACATCCTGACCAATCCATCATTTGATAAAAAATCTATAGAAAAAATAAAAAAACAGACAATCAACGAACTTACCGAATACTGGGATACACCAATCGAATTTATTGAACAGTTAGCCAAGGAACATATTTATCAACAACACCCGTACAGCAAAAATCCGATTGGAACACTGCAAAGCATTGATTTGATTTCAGCTAAAGATTTACGTGATTGTTACAAAAAGCATATAACCCCTGCCAAGGCCAACCTTGTTGTAGTCGGAGATTTAAGGAGCATTAATATAGAATCTGTGATAAAACGTAATATAGGCTGCTGGACGGGAAGCAGCGCATCTGAATTAATTTTTCCAGAATTTACACCGCCAAAACCAAAAAATATCAATCTTCCATTAAAAAGAGACCAGGTAGTCTTGGCGCTTACTGCTCCATCTATATCTCGTAAAGATAAAAACTTTAACACAATGGCAATCATTGATGTAATTTTGACAGGCGGCGCTGGATATTCATCAAGTTCACGACTCTTCGATTTACGTGAAAAATACGGATTATTTTACGCTATCGGAGGATCTTTACTCTACAATTCAAAAGAAGAACCAGGAATTATGTTAATTAAAACCCTGATTTCTTACGATAAAGTAAACTTAGCAAAAAAATTGATCTTAAGCTGCATTGATGACTTTGGAAAAAATGGTGTAACAATTGATGAATTTGAAAACGCCAAAAAGATGATCCTGTCAGGCAATATTGAACATTTTGAAAGCAATTTAAAAATGGCCGCAACTCTTCTATTTTTAAAAAATTTTAAAATGAGTGCGAATTTATTTGACAAAATGGGGGCCTTATTTTCTATAATAAAGATAGGAGATGTGAATAAATTAGTAAAAGTTGTAGGTTTTCTATAATTACTGTTGGTCGGGCTAGCTAAATCAAGCAATGCCCATAAAGGAGTAAGGAGAATAACATGGCAGTCAAAAAGGCAGCGAAGAAAAAAGTGGTCAAAAAGGCCGCGAAGAAAAAAGTAGCTAAAAAGGCAACCAAAAAAGTTGTTGCCAAAAAGGTAGCTAAAAAGGCAGCTAAGAAAGTTGTTGCCAAAAAAGTAAGTATGCGTACGGTAAAATAACATCGTAACGCAAAAAGCAAACTAAAAAAGCGATCCAGACTGGATCGCTTTTTTAGTTTGACAAAACCTTTTTCTTTTCATAAAGTCAATAACTCTTTGGGAATATGGTATTATTTAACTTTTTTTTTATAGGGGTTTCTAATGTTTGTACCAAATAAATCCGTAAACTGGATTTTGATTGCCGGAATAGTCGGGGTTGTAGCAATTGCCTCTTTTTGGCTCTTTAAATGTAAATTTTGCAGAGGCCCAAAAATTGAACGCACTCTTGCAATAATAAAGCCTGATGCAGTAGCTGCAGGTAACAGCGGCAAAATCATTGATAAAATAGAACAGTCTGGGTTCAAAATTGTTGGCATGAAAAAAATTGATCTAACAAAAGAAAAGGCTGAAGTCTTTTATGCCGTACACAAAGAAAAGCCTTTCTTTAATGATTTGGTACAATTCATGATATCTGGATCAGTTGTTGTACTGATTCTTGAAAAAGAAAGCGCTATCCAGGCTTGGAGAGATTTGATGGGAGCTACAGATCCACAAAAAGCCGACAATGAATCATTGAGAAAAACATTCGGAACCGATTTGACGAAGAATGCAGTTCATGGCTCAGACAGCGAAGAAAGCGCAAAAATTGAAATAACCAAAATGTTTCCAGATTTGATGCAATAAAATATCCTCAGCTATAAAAAAAAGCGGTAGCGAATTATATAACTCGCTACCGCTTTTTTATGTGTTAATTTTTAAATTATAACGATGCTATCGTCTTTCGCATCAATTTTAAAATGCTTTTTATCCTGATATTTCAAAATTTCAATCGCAAGTTGGCTAACTACATAATTTTGAATAGCTCTTTTTAAAGGACGTGCGCCAAACTCTTGTTGAAAGCCAACATCTGCAATAAAATCCAATGCCGCATTTGTAAACTCAACTACTATGCCACCTTCTTTCATTCGATCGTTCAAAGATGAAAGCTGGATTTTGATAATTTGAGCTACATCAGATTTATTCAACGATCTGAAGTAAATAATTTCATCAATTCTATTTAAAAACTCAGGACGAAAATACTTAAACAAAAGCTCATTTATCGACTGTTTTATTTTTTCGTTTATGCTTCCTGCATTTAAAATTAGATCTGAACCAATATTTGAAGTCATTATCAAAATACAATTTTTAAATGAGACAGTACGCCCCTGAGAATCGGTTAAATGCCCCTCATCAAGAATCTGCAAAAACATATTAAAAACATCTGAATGAGCTTTTTCAATTTCATCAAACAACACAACGCTGTAAGGGTTTTTGCGCACAGCCTCAGTCAGCTGACCGCCCTCCTCGTATCCAACGTAACCGGGAGGCGCACCAATAAGCCGTGCCACAGCATGTTTTTCCATATACTCAGACATATCCAACCGAATCATTTTGTGTTCATCGTTAAAAAGATAATCAGCCAAGGTTTTGGCCACCTCTGTTTTACCAACGCCAGTTGGACCAAGAAATAAAAATGAACCGATTGGCTTGTTTGGATCGCCGATACCAGAACGATGAATTCGAATAGTGTTGGCAATTTTCGTTATTGCTTCGTCTTGACCTATCACTCGCTTGTGCAGCTCGGACTCCATTTCAATTAACTTTTGGGTCTCATCCGTCTTCAATTTTTCTACTGGGACCTTTAACCAACGAGAAAGCACGAGAGCAATATCGTTTTCATCAACATCTTCTTTCATCATGTGTGTTTTCAAATTCTTAAGTTTATTTTGCTCTCCTTCCATTTTTTTATCAAGCTCTACAAGCTTGCCATACTTAATTTTGGAGGCTTTTGCATAATCGCCTTCTCGTTCGGACTGAGCAAAATCTACCTTTGCCGCCTCGATTTGAGCCTTTATTTTTTGCATCTCTTCAAGCGGCTTGCGCTCTGCCTGCCACTGTTCAATTTTTATTCGATTTGATTCTTTTAAGTCACTAAGTTCTTTATCCAACTCTTTAAGTCTGAGCTTTGATTGCTCATCTTTTTCCTTTTCTAGTGCCAGTTTTTCAATCTCAAGTTGCCGAATTTTACGATCAAGTTGGTCTAACTCTTCAGGCTTAGAATCAATAGCCATTTTTACCATGGCTGCAGCTTCATCGACTAAATCGATTGCTTTGTCTGGCAAAAATCGATCAGCAATCATGCGAGATGAAAGGGTTACAGCCTTTACCAAAGCCTGATCTTTTATTCGTATTCCGTGATGCAACTCGTAGCGCTCTTTAAGCCCACGTAAAATAGAAATCGCATCTTCAACTGTTGGCTCCTCAATCAAAACTTTTTGAAATCTACGCTCAAGTGCAGCATCTTTTTCTATATATTTTTTGTATTCAACAATCGTTGTAGCTCCAACACAGTGCAAAATACCTCTTGCAAGCGCAGGTTTAAGCAAATTAGAGGCATCCATCCCGCCGTTGGTAGCTCCAGCACCAACAAGCATATGAAGCTCATCTATGAAAAGAATGATGCCGTTGGAATCTTTTTCTATTGCTTCTAAAATCGATTTTAAACGCTCTTCAAATTCGCCACGGTATTTTGTTCCGGCAATCAATGAACCTAGGTCCAAGGCTAAAATTTTTCGTTTTTGGAGGCTTTCCGGAACATCATTGTCTATTATTCGTTGAGCAATACCCTCGACGATTGCAGTTTTACCAACTCCAGGGTCTCCAACAAGAACTGGATTGTTTTTTGTTCTACGCGAAAGAATCTGCACCACGCGCCGTATTTCATCGTTTCTGCCAATAACAGGATCAAGTTTGCCTTCGCTAGCCAACTTTGTCAGGTCTTTGCAATATTTTTCAAGAACTTGATAAGAGCTTTCTGCATTCTGATTTTTCACAGCTTCCCCTCCACGCAAATTTTTAACCCAACTCAAAACATTTTCGTAAACAAATCCATGCTTTGCCACTCCCACAATTTTTATATATCTGATTTTACCACAAGCAAAAAGTCGTTTAAAGATTTTCGTTTTTTATATCAGATCTCATTTGAATCCGTTCGTACCCATTCGATTACGCTCGAGCTTTGCACCCGAGGGCGAACGGGAAAATAGTAAATTCGATAAAACCCGTTTGTGGTGACACTTCGATACGATTTTTCGGCCGCTCGTCCCGAGTATTTTGCTTCGCAAAATGTATCGAGGGATGCGGCCTTCAAAATCACTCAGTGCGAGCGGTATATTTTTCATGGCAAAGTCGAAATATGGCGGAGCCAAATCCATACGAACAAAACCATACTTGATTTAAATTGAGGCCGACCAGCTTTAACACTGATCGGCCTCAATTTAAATCAATTTTATAAATCGCTTAATTCAGCTCTTGTTGAAGACTCTTCAATAAATTTCTTTTTTGCCTATCCGTAGAACTAAATAAATTGATAGCAGACGGCAGAGAATTTAGGACAAATAAACCAATACATGCGGCCAAACAAACATAATTTTTTGTTGGATCATTATTCCAAACACCGCCGCCAGCCTTCAAATCAGCTCCTATGGCTTTAAGCTTTGACTCAAATGCGTCTCTCTGTTGGCCGAGAGGTTTACTCTTTGCATCATATATACAGCTGCCAACGTATATAAATAACGGCATCAACGGCAAGATAAAATCAAAAAATATAGGGCCTAGGCTTAAAAACTTGGTTCCGAAACCATCGCCTTCTTGCGCTACTTTATTATTTAATGAAACAGAATATTTTATTTTAAACAACTTCGCAGCTTCAAACTTTTGTTCAGGCGTTAAAGTTTTTGCATATTTTTTAAGATTCTGAATAGCCTTGAGTGAATGATCATTTGTGGCAATAGACGCATCACAAATTAGTGCAAAAATTATAGCAACAACAAGAACCAAAGCTCCCTGTGCGTTTTTTGTTAAATTCTTTCTTGTCGCAATTTGGGTTGCATCTTCACCGCTAAAACCAAATACATTCTTAAAAAGTCCTACTCCGACATCCAGTACATCTTTATTCTCCCAAGCAGCAACACTAGACGCTAACTTAAAAAGCAATGCGCAACCACCAATTTTCACAACTTCCCTGACAACGCCAATCATAATCCGTTCATTCATGGAAGGCTTGTCGGTTGCTAAAACCTTTTCTGCCAATCGTTGAAATTCTTGTGTTTCTGGACTGACAGGCTCCATAGCTGCCGCAGAAGTAGAACCGGTAATTAAAAAAGCAACGATCAACACAAGTAAATATTTTGTTAAATTTTTCATAAATTTTTTTAACCTAAAACTAAAATAATACAGCTCTGACAACACATAATACCAATTTGCAGAATTAAATAGTTTTTTAAAAGTTTCTAAACCCATCATGTAATCAGCGATTTAGTAAATTGAGTTTTATGTATTATTTTGTCGATTTGGTATAAGAAAGTGTAACAGAAAAAAAATAAAAGAAAAACGCATACAGTTTCACTTTGTCAACAACTTGGTAAGTGTGGTCAAAATCACGACATTCAGCGGCATACATCAACCACGCATCTCTGAAACACTGACTAAATGAGCCTTTACAAGAAATTGATAATTTTTTAGACGCGGCCTACCAGAGTCGACTGGAAGCTGTATTTCGAATGATTTTTAAACAAATTGCGAAAACTCATCCCTTGGAATTGGAACATACGATAAATTATTTGACCTGCCCCAGGCAAACAAAAAGTTACGCAACTTGTAAGCCTTTGGCGTCTGGGAATTAGAAGAAAAGGCCGGATCTATACATAACACAGCCTGCCGTTTTTGGTCCCAGCCAACAACTACCATTAAATGGCCATTGGTGTACGGAGTTGCGCCTCCACGAAGCTTTCTAACGCTAACCGCTACTGGAATTTCGTTTGAAATATATCGATATAAATCCTTAAAGCTATTCAATCGCTCAACCCTGTAAAAAACATTACCATCAGTAGCATCATACGCTTGCGCAACGTTAAGCGGCCAACTTCCATAAATATCTAAATAACCGTTATCGTAAACCTTATCTGCAAAATCAACCAGATAATTTGATAAGTTTCTAGCATATTTACCATCAAATTTTTGCTTGAAATAATTAACTATCAAACCCGTCGAAGTTGGAGAGCATAACTCGCGATATCTAGGATGATTCAAAACCATCTGGGAATGGCGCGGAATTCCCTTAACAAGGACGGACGGAAATGTAAAACGGCAAGGCGTTTTTATTTTAAATTTTTTCAAATCTGAAAGGCAAACAAACAATGCTTTAAGATTGTCCAAAGACGCTCCATTTTGAAGAGCTACCTTAATTTTAAACCCCTTTGCATGCAAGCCTCGCTGCATTTCAACTCTTACATGTTTGGTATGAACGTATGGATTTAGCTTATTAACAAATGTTCTTTGAGTGTTGGCTCCCCACTCAGATATTCTTTGCCACCCAGACCAATTAAAATGCTTTACGCTAACCCAAAAAGTCATCTTACCTCGTTCTGGTCGAAAGGCATTCCACGATAAAATAAGCTCTGTAAATGGATCACAGGAGTTACACTCCCAAACATAAACACCTTTATTATCAACAAATTCTTTATCCTCAACAAACTTAAATAGTGTTTTGGAAAAAGGATCAACACTCGACGAATAATTATTTAAAGGAAAAAGCACTGAAAAACCGCAAAAAACTCCCAGCAGAAAAGCAAAAATTTTGGGTCTTTTTAGTTTAATAAAAATCTTCATTGACATCCCCCCTAATCCCATCACCTAAAAATTGCATGCATGGCAATCCACGAGGCTCTTTGTCTTTACTTTCCTATGCAAAAACTGTTAAATACGGAATCAAGAACCCTCTCCCCAACATCCCGTCCGTTAAGCTCGGACATTAGCTCCAAGATTTCTTTGATCTTGTATGCCATCAATTCATATTCTACTGAATTCAAATACTCATTTACAATAGAATCCAATTTTATTGATATTTCATTGATCAATCTGGCTTGCCGTTGGTTCAATAAAAAGTTAGCCGAGCGGTTTTCTATCATATTTTTCACTTTTTGCTGCACAACACACTTGAGATCTTCAATTCCAATTCGCTGCTCAGCAGATACCCTTACTATGACATCATGCTGAAAATACGTAAAATATTCATTAGCAGCTTTATCAATTTTATTTAGGACTACAATAATTTTCTTAGCGTGTTTGTCAAGAATTTTTTGGTAACTTTTCCACAACTCGTCATGCATTTTTTGAGATAAATCAACAACCAGCAAGACTATATCGGCTTTTTCTGCTTCTAAAATAGATCTTTGAATGCCTTCTTGTTCTACAAAATCTGAAGTTTGTCGCAATCCTGCCGTATCAATGAATGTCCAGAAAGCGCCATCTTTATAAATGTTTGACTCTATGCTATCTCGCGTTGTGCCTTCAACTTCTGAAACTATTGCCCTATCCTTGCCCAATAATGCATTAAAAAGGGTGGACTTACCAACATTTACAGAACCCAACAAAACAATTTTTATACCATCTCGAATCTGCTGCTGGTGGTTAAAATTTGTTTTCAACTCAATCACCCGCTCAGAAATGTAAGAACTCTTTGTTTTGATTATTTGATTTAAATTAATATCAGACTGCTCTTCTGTCAAAAACTCGAAAGACGCCTCCACAAACCCAAGCAGCTCAACAAAATCATGCTCTAGCTTCATCAAAAAACTGGATAAGGTCCCTGAGATCTGAGCCATAGATTTTTCAAGTGCAACCTCGTTTTGAGCGTTAATAAGCTCGTTTATAGCTTCAGCTTGAATTAAATTAATTTTACCGGCAAGAAATGCACGCTTACAAAATTCCCCATGCCTTGCTTGCCTTGCTCCATTTTTGCAAGCTACTTGAATTATTTTTTCGATAATAAATGGATTGTTATGACTGCTTATTTCTATTATATCTTGACCTGTAAACGTTTTTGGGGCTCGCATTAAAAAAAACAAGACCTCATCAACAACTGTTGAACTTTTTTCATCATCTATAATAAATCCGTGATGAATTGTATGAGTTGGTAGATCTATTACATTTTTACCAGAAGAAATTCGTGCAATTTTATTCACAACATCAAATACATTCTGTCCAGAAAAACGTATAACCGCTATAGCGCCACTACCCTGCGGAGTGCTTAGCGCAACGATAGCCAACTGATCTTCAGTTAGATGTTGAATTTGATGTGTCATTTGAAGCTGTATGATTTATAATTATCTGAATACCCTTAAACCGTTTTTTATACTTTCTTTTCAAAAGCTGCATCAAAATATGTGCCACACTAGCAAAAAAAGACTTTAGGTCTTCTGCTACAGCAGTTGCTATATTTTTATCAAAAATTATAACCAGATTTTTGTTATTTATCTTAGCGATAAAAAAGCTTTCAATTCGTAAAACGCTTAGAATCTCTTTAAGATTATCCGTACAATAATCAGCCATTTCAGCATTCCAAGAAATAATTTCTCTATCAGCTTGAATTGCTTTATCCACCAAAACTTCTCTTTTTTGAGTCTGCGTTCCAGTATTTCTTAAAGAAGAATCGTAGCGCTTTGAATCTTCTTTTACTGCCACTTTTTGAAGCTGTTGTTTATCTCTATTTTCTATCACGCCTTGATTAACATTCGAAGCTTGCGGTTTGTTAAACGATCTAACCTGAGTAAAACTTTTATTTCTTTGTCTGTCGGAGCCAAAAATTGGGCCATAAGTAATCGAAACAATAGCAGGACGCTTCGACATGCCTAGAAAATTTTTTTCCCCCTTTTCAAGAATCTTTATCGTAAATTCAGCTGGCTTACCAGACTCAATCCAAGCCTTCTCTATAGCTTTTGTTATAGAAGAAGCTTCACGAAGCATTGATTTCATTTGTTAAAAATCCTTTTACGTAAAAAACCAAGAAAATAATATTTATTATTTAAAATCTACCAGAATTTTGGCACCACCGCAACAATGCTACAATTTGAGGTATTTTGCATAAATTGGAGCGGGAAACGGGATTCGAACCCGCGACCCTTGCCTTGGCAAGGCAATGCTCTACCACTGAGCTATTCCCGCATGAGTGAGTCAATTAAACACGATAAAATTTATATTCAATCAACACAGAAGTCAACCACTAATTTAGAATTTTTTAAAAAACTCTAAATTTAAAATTCAAAAAGCCATTACATTTCAACCAAAGTCACAACTCCATGCAATTTATTGTATGGCAATTTATAAAATCGTGCAAAATTTGGAACAAGTCGCTTTATTATAGCAAAGATACGCCAAATTAAGCTTTTTGATACAATCTCATCAAGCCCATAAAAAATGGCCTTGGGATGTATGCCAGCATTCTTCAAAATTTTTTCAACATTCAAAACTTCCATGTAACCGCAGTGAATTTCAAAAATTCGTAGGCCCTGAGCTAGGTCACCCTTAAAAAATGCAATTACACCAAATGGATCTTCTCGGCGAATAACAGATATCAGGATATTGTCTTGGTATACAATTTTGTTATCAAATATAGTCTGCGTAACATAAGATTGAATATTTTCGGTATGCCTGGTAAAAAATAGGGCAGTTCCGCTGATTTTATTGGTGCTTTCAAAAGTTAAATTGTATTTTTCTAAAAAATTCTCTAACAACATTGGTTTTAATGACTTTCTTAATCTATTTTGTCCAGCCACAAAAATAAAAAATATACTGAACGGGACGGTAGCAAATATTATCGACCAGTAACCACCATTCGGTATTTTAAAAAGCGTCGATGAAAAAAACAATAAATTCAATATCAAAAGCAATACTGAAACTAGCTGCCTAACCCTATTTTTTCGCAATGAAAAAATGGCAACCATCAAGGTAGCCGTTATCACCATGGTACCACTCGCAGCAAAACCGTATGCTTCAGCCAAATTCATAGATTCTTTAAAATTTAAAATCGCAAACAACACTGCAATCAACAAAACCCAATTTATAAATCCTATGTATACCTGAGAATGCATCCTACTAGACGTATATTCTATCTGAAACCTAGGCAAAATTTGCGTGGTGATACACTGATAAACAACTGAAAAAATACCACTAATCATTGCCTGGGATGCTATGATCGTAGCCATTAAACTGACAAGCAAAAATGGAATATATAAAAAACTTGCCTGCTGAAAGAACATTTCGTAAATGATTTGTTTTGCACCAGGATGCTTAATTAAAAAAGCTCCCTGCCCCATATAATTAAAGATAAGGGAAACGAAAACAAAATACCAAGCATGTTGTATCGGCTTGCGCCCCAAATGTCCCATATCGGCATATAAAGCTTCTGCGCCAGTTGCACACAAAATCACTCCAGAAAGAATAAAAAATGCAGGCAGCCCATTGCTTACCAAAAATTTAAAACCATTTAAAGGGTTTAACGCGCACAAAATTTCTGGAAAACTAAAAATTGAAACTAATCCTGAAATAAAAATACTCGCAAACCAAATAACCATTATCGGACCAAAAGTAGTTGAAACACTTTCTACACCCTTTTTTTGAAAAGAAAAAAGCCCAATAGTTATCAAGCATGATATAAAAACAATCGCACCGCAACTCAAAAACTTAAATTCTGGAATCAACCTTAAACCCTCTACGGCACTTAAAATACTCATCGCTGGCGTAATAACGCCATCTCCCATAAAAAGGGATACTCCGATAAACGATAAAAATGTCACAAATGCCACCTGGCCGTGACGTTTTAATAGAGGCTTTAAAATTTCCCTTAAAACGATTGTCCCACCCTCTCCTTTCCTACTTAGACTCATTGCAAGCATCGAATATTCAACAAAAACTAACGCCACCAACGTCCATATTATCAAAGAAACAACGCCAATAACATTTTCAATTGTTGGGATGATAAACAAAAAAATAGCAGGAAGAGTGTAAAGTGGACTCGTTCCAATATCGCCGAAAACTATTCCAAGGGATTTGACTATACCAACAACAGAGCCTTTCAAGCTTCCAGATTTATCAGAATACGCTCCAGAATCATTCATAAAAACTTTCGTCTTTTATTAACTTATTCAATACAAAAAACCTCTATGTAGTTTTGCGTAAATTAAAATAAAAAACAAGAATCATAGCTATTTTATCGGATCTATTATCTCAACGGTAGTTTCAGTCATCAACTTTTTCTGAAAAATTTTTAATTCTTTTTCCATTCTCTCTTTTGTTAACAATCGCTCGATCACACCATATCGTTGGCTTAACGCCACCTCTTTTCGCTCTTTTTTATCCAAAACTTCAACAAAATATTTTTTTTCGCTTATACTCACAGGCTTTTTCGATACATCACCTTTTTTCATTTCAAAAACGAAATGAAATTTTTTATCCAATTCTTCACGATTTACCCAACCCAAATCAATTTCATCATTTACAGATTTTTTTTTGACTGGAATCATTTTTAAATGATATTCTTCCTGTGAATATTCTTGATGATTCTTAAAATACGTCTCAACTTCTTGAGATGTTATAACTATTTTATCAGTAATTTCCATTCTTTTAAGATTTTCTACAGCAAGCAAACACCCCATCTGCTCTTTATATGTTTTTGTGGTAAACTTATATGGCTTTAAATACTTTTCAAAATCAGCTTCTGATATATCTCCAATCCCGTTTTGTATCTTAAAGCTAACAATTTGCCTATCAACATCGGCCTCAGATGGCAACACATGCCGCTCTGTAGCCCTTTTTAGCATAGCTAGTTCAAAAATTATATCGTTAAGCTTGTAAGCGCCTCCATCTCGTGCAATTCTAGGCATGTCAATATCAGACTGTAAAACCTTTGATCCATCAACAAAGGCAACTATCCTATCAACAACTTCATTCTTAGAAATATCTTCACCATTAGCTTCGACAGATACAAAAAACTTCGAAATCGCAACAAATAATAGAAAGACACGCTTAAACCTCAACAATAAAAACATCTCACATTCCTTCGATTAAGTTAACAATGTCAAATACCAAATCAGGGCAAGCTCTTCAACTTGCCCTGATCTTATTACAGATTTATTTTTCGTCAATTATTAAGCTGGAGTTGCTGGAACTTCGTCTTCCTTATCAGCACCATCTGCAGAAGTTGTTGACTCGACTGGAGCATCACCTTCTTTTGGTTCAACTTGGCCTTCTACTTGCCCTTCTGGCTTAGCAGGAGTTTTGAAAAACTCGTCATTTGTTGAAATCTTATACTTACCTTCAAGCTCTTTGACTACTTTGGCGTATTCATCTTTGAACTTATTATTCTTTAACATTCCTGAAAGCTGCTCTGCTATTTCGCTTAATTCGAAATAAACAGGCTCTTTTCTATCAGAAGCCTTAATAATCCAAACATCCTTGCCAACCTTTACTTTTTGAACAAATGGCAATGACTGAGATGAAAGAGCAGCTTCTTTAATTGGAGCAGGAGTTGCTTCCATACCCATTGCGGCACCAGAAGCCTCTTTAGCTACGCGACCAAATTCTCTAAATTTGCCAGACTTGTTTTTCTTGGCCAATTCTTCAAAGTTTGCAATTTTTGCCTTTGCCGTTGCCAAAAATACACTTGCTGAAGCATCTGTATCAAACTTGATGCCAGTTACAAGAACACCACCAGCAACTTTTACGTAACGATCCTTGTTTTGATCAAAGTGAGCCTTAAGTTCTTCTTCAGCGATTTGAATCTTGTCAAAAATCTTCTTTTCTGTTAACTGAATCTTTACAGAACGCTTCAATAAATTTTTCATCTCTGCATAGATCTTTTTAAATTCTGCATCGCTTTCAATTTTGTTAACATCTGAATCATGTATCAAAAGCTCCTCTTCGACTAAGCGCTTGAATACATTTTGCTTAACTTGAGGAGGAAGCATATCTGCTCCAGCGCCTCTGAAATATGGATTTGCTTGCAAAATTTGATTTATCCTTTTATCAAAATCATCTTTTGTAATAACAACCTTATCATTGATTTTGCACAATGTTACTTCTACGCCGGCAGACTTTTCACCTTCTGATTTTTCTTCTTTTTTCTTGAAAAAGTCCATCACTGCACAACCTGGCAACAATGCAATTACTAACGCAAACGCTGTTCCCTTAAGAAACAATGAGAAATAATTTTTCATGGATATTTTACTCCTTAAAAACTTAAACCATGACACAAAACCTACAAATAAAACAAACACACGGATAATCGTATCATACAAAATCAAATTTTCAAGAATTCTTGACAAAATCTTATATCAGAAACAGAATTTATCATAATTTTAAACAAAAAACACATTCAATAACCACTAAAAAAGGAACCGAAATATGGAACAAAAAGGTAAAATTTCTTTCTTCGCAGCTGTACTGATCGCGATTAACATTATGATTGGCACAGGCATATTTGCCGCACCTCAACTAATGGCACAAATATCAAATTCTATGAGCTTCTTAGGATGGATCTTGGCAGCATTATTGCTATTCCCAATAATTTGGGGTACCGCTCAAGCGTCAAAAATATTCCCTGGCGAAGGGGGGTTCTATAATTACTGCAAGTGCGGAATCAATCCAACGGCCGGCTTTTTGGCTAACTGGTCTTATTTGCTTGGATACCTTGGCACAGCAGCTACGCAGGCAACATTTATAAGATTAAACCTAGCAACAAATCATAATTTAACTTTTTGCGCAGAACACCCGTTCATTTTCAATGTAATTCTTATTACAGCTATTTCCTTGCTAAACCTTTTAAGCATTGAAGTCATAAGCAAAATACAAAGCTCTGGAACATTATTAAAAATATCACCGCTCATTTTTGCAATTTTGATTTTGCCTTTTTATTTTAACAGTTCAATAAATTACGACTTTTCGTACATAACAACAGTACCACTTACCTTACCCATGGCACTTTTTGGTTTCTGGGGATTTGAAGCATGCTGCACAATCGGCCACATGATCGAAGGCGGTTTTTCTCAAGTATTTAAAGCGATATTCATTGCATTTTTTATAGTTGCAGCCATTTATTCACTCTTCCACTTCAGCGTTTTAAATATAATGGGCGCAACAAATCTGATGGCCAACGGCGCGCCAGCCTTTCCAAATTTTTTAGGCTTTGGAGCTGGAGCAACATCAATAATTGGCACACTGGTCGGCTATGCAATTCTTTTAAGTTTTTTAAATGGTATCTACGGCGTTTCGCTTGCAAACATCACTAGCCTGAATTCGCTGGCAGCTAAAAAATCACTATTTTTTAGCGACCTGCTAACAAAAACAAACAAAAATAATCGCCCATTCAATGCTATAATTTTACATGCAATTTTAGTACTGCTGTTTTTAACATTCGTAACAAAGATTGAAATTTTGGTAGCATTGACCGGTCTTGGAATTCTGCCAGCACTTGCACTGACCCAAGTAGCCGTATTCTTATACTTTCTAAAAAATAAATTTTTTGGTTATTTAACGCTCTCAGGGTTAAGCTTTGTTTCGCTTGCTGTTGCGGTTTATTACACATATATATCACTGGGAGCAGATAACACAACACGAATAAGCTACGCCATGATCATGATTGTTGGATTATTAATCGGTTATATAATTTTTAAAGTTAAAAGCGGTCAAGCAGAAAGTAATTAATGAGTAATAACGAGCAGGCCAAAATCCCTTTTTCGGTCGCAGTTTTGATTAATATAAATATTGTTGTGGGCAACGCGTTTTTTATCGGTGCCCCACAACTTGTCAATACTTGCGGGCTATTGGCTCCGTTGGCTTGGATGGTATGCGGTATCTTTTTACTTCCGCTTGTCGTGGTCTTTGCCAAGCTTTCACGAATGTATCCCACAGTTGGCGGAATTTATATTTACAGCCTTAAACACCTTGGACAGTTTTGGGGGTTTGTCAGCGGCTGGGGTTATTACATAGGCACTGCTGCTGCAAACGCTTTTGTTCTGCACATTTTCTGTCAGGGAATTCAATCAATTGAACTCCTGCAGTCGACATTAAACTTTTGTTTTTTGTCTGGTACCAATCTTGATTTCGCACTGATAGCACTTTTTACAGTTTTTAATCTTTTAAATGTTGAATTTTTAGAAAGAGTTCAAATAGGGCTCACTCTCATAAAAATCATACCGTTTGCCTTGGTTTTGATCGCCATTCCAGCGCTTTTTAGCTTTTCAAATATTGCAAGCGCAACTCCAAATTTTACAGGGCTTATAAACACGGTACCAATGGCGCTTTTTGCTTACGTGGGCTTTGAAGCATGCTGTGCGATAGCAGAAAAAATAGAAGATGGTCAAAGAAATGCATCCAAAGTCATCTTTATCTCTTTTGGCTTGGTTATCGTTATTTATACACTCTTTCAGGCTTTACTCCTAGGCCTGCACGGAGCACAGACAACGAACCCATTTCTCGAGATTTTGCCTAAGCTCACAAGCAACACAATGCTGATTGGAGTGGGAAATTATCTGGTCAATTTCGCAATTTTAGCATCTTTTTTAGCCGGATTTTACGGCATGTTTTATTATAATAACTGGAACCTTTATTCCATGGGCAGAGAAAATAGTATATTATTTTCAAAACAGTTAACCAAGCTGAATAAGAATCAGGCACCCTGGGTTTCCGTTATTGTTGGGGGAGTTTTGGTTGCACTATTTTTGTTAATAACCACCAACAGCGAATACCTGGTCAATATGTCGGATTTTGCAACTACTTTAACGTATTTTTTAAGCACAATATCGTTTATTGTTGTATTCAAAAAGCTTTACGGATACCTAGCTATAGCCAGCAGCCTCATGCTCGTTTCAATCTTCGTATATAATTTAACCAATGCCGGAATGCAGTACATTTTGCCTTTTTTTATAATTTTGGGACTAGGGCTTGCCGCACATAAAGTAAATGAGTGGCAAAATATATAATTTAAATTTCTACTTGCAAACATTCCGTCACTTATTCCTATATTTACATTGTTTTGTAAGTTGGAAATGTTTTAGCCTGTTGCATTAAATTTAATACTGTGCCAACATGTTAAATGTTCAGGTTGAAGATTGTTCGTTTTAAATTTATTTTAGGAGGTTTTATGTTTAAGAAATCGTTATTTTTAAGCTGCATATTTACAGCATCAATCTTATCGGTAGGGTTACATGCAATGGATGAAATCTTATCGGTAGAGTTACCTGCAATGGATGAAATTGGTAGAGATAAAGCCGCCAATCATGCAAATCTAGAGATAGGCACAGCGGTAGCCCGAACATTGCTTGCTTATTCAGAAGCAAATTCAAAGAATCCTGGCAGAGTAAAGCTTGCCTTGACAGATCTTGCAAGAATTTCAAACGAATTATTGGCTTACACTAATTACTTAACAATTCGTAAAGACTTAAACGCCAAAACTTTGGATCGAAACAGCAATGCACGTAATTTAGCTGTATTTGCAATACTTCTCGACATGTTATCGCTCTGCAATCATCTTATGTTTGGAAAAGCAAAACCTTCTGGCAACGAAAAATTAAAAGGTTTAGCCAAATTTATTGACACAAAGATTCTTCCAGGAATAGAGGGCGCTGCAGCTATAATTCGTGCAGGCGCAAACAGTGAAAATAATTTCGTTACAAACGCAGTAAAAACGATCAAGGATCATACAAAGATTGAAAACCTAGATTACTGGTGTACGTTCACAATCATTGCAGCAAGGATTTTCTCAAGCATGGTAAATTCAGGCCTTCGCTCAAAAGCATTTGAGTTGAAATTGCTTGTAGCTCTTATTTACGGCTTAACAGTATTAAATGACCATATCCCAGGTCTCTTTGACATCTCAATTCAAGGCACAATCGCAGATGCATTCAAACGCCTAACACTTATCAATAAAGATTCAAACGCTCTTAAAGATAACGGCGTAATAGCAGCATTTAAAAAAGCAGTAAAAAAATTAAAGAAAAAACCCAAATCAGTAGAAGCTGCCACAGATCATGCACTTGAAGAGTATGTGCCACAATAATATTTGATTTCAAAAAAAGAGCGTCGCTGAAAATTCAGCGACGCTCTTTTTTTATCTCACTTATTTTCAGCAAAAAACAATCAATCTATATTTGATCAAAACCACGACCTATAAAGTCATACACATACTACATCAATTGAAATACATGACTCAATCAAGCTTGCCAAAGAAATTACATTTTTTTAGATGCGGCCTACCGGCACTGACTGGATGCTGGCTGGCGAATGTTTTTACAAAAAACTGCAAAAACAAGCTGTGTAAAAAAAATTATACGAAAATAAAATACGTCCAGACAAAAAATAAAAATACCAAGAGCAAAAACAGTCCAATTAAATTTATCAACTCGAATAAAAATAAAAATCCGACCGCTGAAAAAATTACTGCCATCAATGATGTAAAAATCAATACTTTGTTTTTTGACCAGCCTTTTTTTTGAAGATAAATCGAAAAATGATGTGGACTGCCGCGATAGAACGGAATACCTATCCACGTGCGAATTATAACCAAGAAAAAAATTTCTAACAATGGAACGGCCAAAATAGCGATTGGCGTGTAATAAGCATTAAACGAATGACTACTCCAAGAAATTAGCAGCGGAATAGCAGATAAAAACCCGCCCAAAAACATAGATCCAGCATCACCCATGTAAATTTTTGCCGGCGGTTTGTTATAAAAAAAGAAAGCCAAGACAGCCCCTAAAAATGCCGCCAGCAGCAAGCTTATCGCGTATTGCTGAAAAATAAGTGTGATTATTAAGAATGAGCTTGCTGCAACAATGGCTATGGATGCAGCAAGACCGTCCATCACATCCACCAAATTAAACGCATTGATAAGTGACAACATCCAAAACCCTGATAAAAACAAATTAACGAACGACGTCATAAATTCGGTTTTGAGCCAAAAGCCACCTTTTAAAAAACATACCACAGCAACGATCTGTCCCAAAAACTTTTGGCCTGGCCGCAAGACCTTTAAATCATCAATCATTCCAATGAGCAAAAGTAGCGTGGATCCGAGCAACAGCCACAAGACTTGATTTTCAAACGGATACACCAGACACAGCGTGGCAATAAATGATAAATAAATGGCAAGTCCACCAAGATACGGAATCGGCACACCGTGGCATTTTATTTTGCCATCAGGAATGTCCATAATTCCAAGCTTGAATGAAGATTTTATGATTGCTGGCATGAGATAAAAGCCAAACAAAAAAGAAAAGCCTGCCGCAAAAATATGGCGAACAAAAAGCATAGTCATAGCCTCATTCCTTTCTCCGAGGATTCATAAGTTTCAAAAGAGGTCTAATTTACTACTCAAAAATTGGCTAAATAAACTATACTGCGACTGATATAAAAACTCAAATTCAATTCTGAAAACAAAAATTTTTAAACGATCTTCATCAGAAATAATTTTGGATAATTTAACCCAGTCTTTCTGCGTGACAACAACCCCATCCATTTTTTTTTGAGTCATATCTTGAATGATTTGGTCGATGTCTTGAGAAGAGTAACTGTGGTGATCTTCAAATTCTAAACACTTCCCAACTTTTATTCCAAAATTTTCAACACTCTCAACAAACCCTGAAAATGACCCAATGCCTGCAGCTATCATAAATTTTTTATTTTCAAAATATTCAGAAGGCATCTGTGTGTCACCAGCTTGAAATAAGCCTACGGCGCGGTGTTTGCCTAATAAAATTTTATCCGCATCAAACTTATCAAAAATTTGTGTTTTGATTTTATCGATCTGATCAGATGTAACAAGATCCGCATGAGATACTATAATTAAATCGGCTCTTAAATAATCAGCTTCTCTTAAGTTGCCCGCAGGCAAACAAAGTCCATTAAATCCGAGTGGAAATCGAGCATCAACAATCAATATATCCAAATCCTTTTTCAGCTGATAGTTTTGGTATCCATCGTCAAGTAAAACATATTCGATTTTGCCCCACAATTCACGAACAAGCAAACATGAATTAAATCGATTAGAACCTGTTGCTGTAACGATTTTGAGAGCCTGCGCAAGCATGTATGGCTCGTCACCACACTCCTCAGGAGAATGATAAATATTTTTACCGTCGCAGACTAATAAATTTTTACCAGTCGACCTTGAAGCATAACCACGCGAAACAATGGCACATTTGCTTACATCCAAAAATGTTGCCAAAAACTGAATAAAAACGGTTTTGCCAGTTCCTCCGACAGTCAGATTGCCTACCGAAATTATTTTTAATCCTGAAACTGTTTTTTGACCACGATAAATTTTTATGGATTGTACGACCTTAAAGCCAACTTTATAAAAAAATTCGAAAAATCGAAGACATGCGAATAAATATTTTTCAAAAAAAGTTAAAGACTTGTGGTTTCCTGATTTCCACCACAAGTCTTTAATAATCTTACTAAGTTTATTAAGCATTTTAAGCTTTATTTGGGATTTGGAGTCTGTTTAACTTCTGCAAAGCATATCACTGTATCGCCTTCTTGCCATTCAGTGAAGCCTTCGCATGTAAAGCCGCATTCATATCCAGAGTGAACCTCTTTAACAGTCTTTTTATCACGCTGCAAACTGTTAACTTTACCGGCACCAACCTCTTTGCCAGCTCTCATGCAAGTAACCTTGTTGCCTTTAGTTATTACACCATCACGCATATAACAACCAGCAATAATACCTATCCCCTTGATATCAAAAACCTTTTTGACAGTAGCTTCACCGCATTGCTTCCACACAGCCTCAATTTTGCGCTTGCTTTCAAGCATCTTTTCAAGATCTTCAACAAGATGATAAATTACGTGAAATATTTTTACTTCAACATTTTTATCTCTTGCAAGAAGTGCTGCATTTTTTTCCGGTTTTACATAAAAACCAATGATCAAAGAGCCTGTATTTTCAGCCAATTCAACATCGCTTTCAGAAATATCGCCCACGCTGGAGTATACTACTCTAATCGGACAATTAACTTCCTTGCTAAGCTTGGCAAGCTTCTGAATACAACCAATTATTGCGTCAATTGATCCACGCGTATCAGATTTGATAACCAAATTTAAAACTTTTTGATCATTCTTTTGTCCCAACTTAGAAGACAAAGACTGAGGAGCTGTAAGTTCATTTTTTTGAATAATTTCAGACTTCTCTTGTTTTGCCTTTAAATAAATAGATTGCGGAACAATATCTAACCAATCACCGGATGAAGCATATGTGTCAAATCCAGCGATTTGAACAGGAATAGAAGGCCCAACCTGTGCAACTTTTTTACCTAAACTATTGATTAGCAAGCGAATTCGACCAGTACTTGTAGACCCGCAAGTGAAAAAATCGCCCTGCTTGATTGTGCCCTCTGAACAAATAACCGTGGCAACAGGTCCTAACCCTTTTTCAATTTTAGATTCTAGAACAAAGGCTTTTGCTGGAACATTTGCATCAGCCTTCAAATCCATAATTTGCGATTGCAAAACTACCATTTCAAGCAATTCTTCAACGCCTTGCCCTGTTTTCGCAGAAATAGGCACTATAACAACATTTCCACCCCAATCTTCAGGCATCAATTCATGCTGCGCAAGCTGACGTTTAATAGTTTCAAGTGCAGCAGGAGACGACATTTTGTCAATTTTATTTACAGCAACAATTATAGGAACCCCTGCCGATTTCGCATGATTTATAGCTTCAACTGTTTGAGGTTTTATCCCATCGTCAACAGCAATGACAAGAATTACTAGGTCAGTAATCTTGGCGCCACGTTCACGCATTTGATAAAATGCTTCGTGGCCAGGAGTATCAATAAAAACAATTTTGCCGTGCTTGCTGTCTACTTCGTATGCTGCAAGATGTTGAGTAATGCCACCTTTTTCAGATGCCGCTACATTCATTTTACGAATATAATCAAGAAGCGTTGTCTTACCATGGTCAACGTGGCCCATAACAACAACAACCGGCCAACGAACCTGACTGGCCATTGTCTCAGTTATTATTCTTGAACGCACAGCACTTTGTGTTTTCTGTTCTTTATCTACAATAAAATTTATATTAAATAATTCACATAAAATTCTAATATTATCAAGAGATAGAAGATGATTTCTGTTGCAAATCATGCCCTTTTTAAATAAGGCAAGAATGAGCTCTCCAGAAGACTTGCCCATCATATCAGCTACTTCGAAAAGTGGCTTTTCTTTATCAATCTTTATCTCTGTAACAATCTTAGGCTCTTGAACAACTTGAGCTGTTTGTTGCCTCTGCCTTCTTCTTCTTCTCGCACCAGAACGAAATGAGCGAACCTTGTCGCTATCAAATGCTTTGCCAATAAAACGACTAATCCTAGTCTGACTTAAAATATCCTCTGACAGAACCGCGTCTTCTTCCAAGATAACTGGCTCCGCCACATAATCTGATTTTTTTGGAATAGGCCTAGATTCTACAGGCTTCTGAATTTCTTCCGCTACTGATTTTAGTACAGAATCAACTGGTTTTTTTTGTAAAACAGCAGGCTCATTAGCCTTTTGCACCTCTTTAACAATGCTTGTAGCCTTAAGAGGCTCATCAAAAATAACTTTCTTATGGGCTTTTTCTTGAACTTGAGATGTTGACATTGAACCCTTACTAGAAGTAGAGAATTTTTCCCTTACTTTTTTTAATGCTTCGTCTGATAAAACAGTCATGTGACTTGAACACTCTACTCCACAACCATTCAAGAAAGAAATAACGTCCTTACTTGAAATTCCCAAATCCTTTGCTATCTCATAAATCCGCATGCTTTTCCCACTCGAAAGAAATCAAATTATGACTACTTTTCTTCTTCCTGATTTAAACCTTCTCCGATACCACCTGAGCGATCTTCGCGCTCATAGTCGGAAGAAGAACTATTGTCGTACATAGATGATAAATTATGGTTAGCAGGAGAAACGTCCTGCAACTGAAGCTCTAAGCCAACAAGCTTAGATGCCAATGATATGTTCTGCCCCATTTTGCCTATAGCAAAAGAACGTTGATCATGAGCCAGCCATACTACTGCTTTTCTATTATTTACAACTTCAACTTTATCTATTTCTGCAGGCTTTAAACTATCTTTAACCAAATCTTCCATTGAATCGGTATACTCTATCAAGTCAATTTTTTCTTGACCAAGCTCTCGCAAAATTGGCTTAATTCTGGCTCCGCCAACACCAACGCATGTTCCGACAGGATCAATATCTTTGCTGGTTGAGGCAATAACAGCCTTCGTCTTATATCCAGGAGCTCTAACCATCTTTTTAATTTCTACTAATCCCTCATAAACCTCAGGAATTTCAATTTCTATCAATTTTTTAACAAAATCGACTGAAGCTCTGTCTAAAATTAATTGAAAATCCCATTTTGGCGTAGGAAGAACATCGAGCAATAACACTTTTACAGGATGCCCAACCTTCAAAATTTCACCAGGAATCGAATTATCTTGAGGCAGAAGCGCAAGAACTTCTCCAACCTTGATAGCCATACCATTGCGTTCTTTTTTATGAACAACGCCAGTAATAACAGTATCTTTTTTATCTTTAAAATCATTAAACACAGCTTGGGACTCTAGCTCACGAATCTTATTCGCAATAACTTGCCTTACAAGCAAAATCTCAATTCGACCAATGTTCCCCTCAAATGGTACCGCCACAACCGATCCGATATCAGCAGACGGATCCACCAGCCTTGCTTTACGCAAAGAAACCTCTTTGTCTTCATCTGACACAGAAGACACTACGACTTTTTCTGCAAAAATTTCCAAACTTCCAGTTTTTTTGTTAAACGACATATTAAAAACGATATTTGGAAATTTTTTTGCATAAGCAGATAACATTCCATCACAAACAATCGCAATGACATGCTCTTTATCAAGACCGCGTTCGTCGACTAGGCTTTCGATAACATCAGCTAAATTCACTATAGTGCCAACCTATTTTAAAAAATTAGTAACATCCAGAAAAACTACCATATACGATCTATTCTAGATAAAAAAACAAAAAAGTGAAGCTTTTCAAAATAAACACAACGTTTTCTTTTTGGTTATCGACATTTTAACAAAGTTATCAACATCGCTTATTATTATCTCTTAATATATATTTATATAAATAATAATAATAGGCACCCCATCTTTTTGTTGATAACTCATGCAGGTTGTCCACTTTGCCCTGATTTAATCGACCATTTTAAACATATTTAAATTGTTGATAACATGTTGATAACATGTTGATAACTTGTTGACAACTTCTTAGCCCATATTCAAATTAGGCACGTAGTAAGGTGTTTCGCGCATAGACCTGCCACAGATTCGACTGAGCTGGTCTTTTAGATGTGCCAAGTATAGTTATCAACAAGTTATCAACAAGTTATCAACATGTTATCAACAATTTCTATCTGCATTTATCTTCTATTTGCGGTATCTCAAAGCTGCGTATGATTCGGACGTTTCGAGGGATTGTGGACTTTTTGCACTTTTTCAAAATTTTAATTTTGAGCCAGCTTCAGGAGGTTGTTTGCTGGTTGGGTTGAAAAATTTAACAATTTCTTTATAACGCTTATATATTCATGACTTTCAGTCTATAGCTCTAATGTATGCTTGTGTTTGTGAATGGTTTGAGCGCTTTATTCTTTTTTTGTTAAAATCTGATGCATAGTTTGCGCTCTGTGCCTTGGTCATATCGATCTTCTACAGTTTTCCAGTTTATGTTTGCAATGAATGCATTTATGTAGTCTGTCCGACCCATTGCTTTGAAATCAATCATGTATGCATGCTCCCAGACATCCATTACAAGCATTGGAATGAATCCAGCGATATGTCCGTTTTCATGCTCTTGAATAAATGCATTCAGGAGCTGGCCTGTAACTGGATCCATGTATAAAATTGACCATCCTATTCCTCGAGTTTTTCCTGTGTTTGCAAAATCATCTAGCCAGTCCTGAAATGATCCCCAATGTTTTTCTATTTCTTGCAAGAGCGAGCCTCGTAACGGTGGACTACATTTGCTGCACAAGTTGCCAAAATAATATTCGTGCAAGACCATGCCGTTGTATTCAAATCCAAGCCGGCGTTTTCTGTCAAGGTATACAAGCGTGCTAGTTTGTTTTTGTGATACTAATTCGACGATTTCATCGTTAAGTCTGTTGACTTGGCTTATATAACCCAAATAAAGGTTCCAATGGTCATCTATTTGTGCGTCTGACAGGCCGATTAGTCCGGATGGCTTTAGCTTTTCTTTTGGTTCGTATACAATTATTTCTTTCATAGTCGCTCCTTTTAGCTTAAAATTGTTTTAAAAAATTGAGCCTCAGTTGTTTGGTTTTCAGCCTTTGTTATTCCTGAGCCGATCGCAATGCAATTAGGTTTAAGGTTTTTTATTTGATTGATATTCGTCCTGTCGATGTTTCCTGTGATAAAAAGTGGTGATTGTGTATTTGCCTGAATGCTGTGCCAATGAGATGTGTAATCTGATAAGTCAAACGGCGTGGGTGGTTGATGTAGCAAAATTGCATCAATTCCAAGGCTTTTTGAGTCTAGTGCGATTTGTCCAGCTGTTTGCATATCAAATACATCGATTACGACTTTTATATCAAATTTTCGTGCCGCCTCAACAGTTTTTTTGATAGTTATTTGCGGAATGCCAGCCAAAACAGATATCATGGTAGCTCCAGCGCTTGCAAACAGCTCCACGGAATCTTGGGCTTTTTCGCTTATTTTTGTATTTGCAAATAATATTTTTCGTGGAAAGATAGACTTGAACTCTTTTATCGCGTTAACGCCCTCTTTATAGATCAATAAAGTTCCAACCTCGATTATATCGGCGAAGTCTGCTGTTTTTTGAGCAATATTTAATGCATGCTTGAGGTCTATACAGTTGTAGGAAATTTGTAGTTTCATAGTAAAAACTCCTTTTTTATTTTACAGAAATGGGGTATAAAGTAGTTACAAGCTACTCAATTCTTAATTGTGCTACAAGAATTTGAATAATTTAGAACAATAATCTGGATTTTTATGAAAGAAATTATTAATCAACTAAAACTTTGCAAAAAAAAGGAAGTGCTCGTTATTGGCGATGTCATGGTCGATGAGTATGTAGTTGGTAATGTAGAAAGAATTTCATCGGAAGCTCCGATTCCTGTAGTTAAAGAAGTTTCTCGCGATTACTGCATTGGTGGTGCAGGTAATGTTGCAGCGAATTGTGTAGAGATAGGCTTCAAGACTACGATAATCAGCATAATAAACGATTCAGATTTTTCTGGACAAAAAATTATATCCATTTTAAAAGATGCAAAAATTCCAATGAATGGGCTTGTTAGAAGCAATGATCGCAAAACAACTCACAAAAAAAGAATAGTTTCAAAAAATCAACAACTATTGTGTTTAGATTCTGAGGATGTCAAGCCATTATCCAGAAGCGAATTAAAATCAGCATGTGAAAAAATTGATCTGTTGATGAAGCCTGGAATGCTTGTTTTGATTTCAGACTATGACAGGGGTTTTATTACACCAGAGTTTGTTGAGTATATAATTAAACGAGCTGCAATCCTCAAATGCTTGGTTATGGTAGATCCTAGTGGTCCTGATTATTTAAAATATAAAGGGGCGCAATACATAAAACCAAATTTGAAAGAATTTAACGAAATGTTAAGTGTTTTCAATTTAAATCCAAATAATGACCCGATAAAGAATGGTGTTGAGGTTTGCAAAAAGCTTCAGTGTGGCGGTTTATTTGTAACAATGGGAGAAAAGGGAATACAATACATTTCTCCAAATTTGCAAGTAAACTCTCCAACACAAGCAACGGAAATTTATGGGCTTGCCGGCGCTGGAGACACCGTTTTCGCCTATTTAGCTTTATGCGTTAGCTGTAATTTATCCATTGACTTGAGCCTTATAATAGCCAACAAGGCCGCCGCAATAGCGGTATTGCACGTGAGAACGTATTCTGTTAGCCTTGATGAATTAATAAACAAAGAAATAGATTTTTCTGCAAAAATATTTACTGAGTGGTCGCATCTAAAAATAGAATTAGATTGGCAAAGTTTTGGCAAAAAGAATGTTATTTTTGCCAGTGGATGCTTTGATATTTTGCATGCTGGACATGTTTATCTGCTGAAAGAGGCCAAAAAATTGGGAGACATTCTTGTTGTAGGCATAAATAGCGATGAATCTGTAAAAATGCTAGGCAAGGGTTCGGGCCGCCCTGTAAATTCTTTTACAAACAGAGCAAATGTTATTGCTGCGCTTGGCATGGTTGATTTTGTTGTACAATTTGACCAATCGTCACCCAAGGAGTTGCTTGAATATTTGAAGCCAGATGTATTTGTCAAAGGCGGCGATTACATAGCTAATAAAAACACGAAGAATAATGAGCTATTGAAAAAGTTTATTGAAGAATGCGATGTTGTAAAAAAATATGGTGGTTTGGTCAAAATGGTAGAGCTTGTGCCAAATCTTTCTACAACAAATATCATTAAAAAAATAAATGATGCGCAAGTTTAAAAAGAGATTTTCATGCAAAATAAAATTGGAATTTTAGGATTTGGGGTTGTAGGAAAATCAGCCTTCAAATTTTTTCAAAATAAAAAAACAAAAGACGAATTCATAATCGATGTTTGGGACCAAAAAATACTCGATACGGATTCTCAAAAATTGTTAACTGATAAAATGGTTCAAATTTTTGATTCAACTGTTCATCCGCTTGAAACATTTATACAGTCGCACGACTACATTATCGCAAGCCCTGGTGTAAATTTAAGCGATTTTTATGCTTACAAAGATAAGTTTGTTTGCGAGTTAGATCTTTTTGCTGACAATTTTAAAAAACCTACAATTGCAATTACAGGTTCGTTGGGGAAAACAACCACAACAAAGCTATTGGGCAAGTTAACTGGCCAGATGTCAAAATATCCTAACAGTGCATGGGTTTTTGGAGAGAAGCACAAAGTTAACCCTTTTATCGGTGGAAATGTTGGGGTTGGCATGCTTGAGGTTGATGAAAATCATGAAGGTTTTGATTTGGGCGTTCTTGAAATTTCTAGCTTTCAGTTGGAGTTTAGTAAGTACTTTGCCCCACACATTGCAATTTTGACCAATTGTTATCCAAATCATCTTGATAGACATAAGACTATGAAGAACTACATCCAATCAAAGTTTAATTTGATGAGATATCAATCAGCTGATCAGTTTGCTGTTATCTCTGAACAGGTTTTATGTAATGAAATTGTAGATTTTTTAACAGAAGAGTTGCAGTCCTTTAAATCTCAAATATGTTTTACGTTTACTAAAAAACCAGATTTTCAAATGTTAAAATCTTTGAAAATTAACATAGATAAAATTTTTTATAAAAACGAAAATCAGTTAGTTTGTTTCGACTTAAAAACTGGCATAGAACAGGTGCTTTTTGATTTATCTTTTCTGCCGGAGGTTACATTTATTGAAAACTGGATACAGGTTATTACAACTCTTTATTTGTTAAATGCCGACATGATTTCTCTGTTGCAATATTTTAAACAAAATAATAATGAATTTGAAGTAGATGATCATCATCACAGAGTTGAATATTTTGCAACAATCGAAGGCGTCGATTTTTATGACGACTCAAAAGCTACTGTTATTCAATCAACTATTGCAGCAACAAAGATGTTAGCTGAAAAGGGTCCAGTTATTTTAATTTTGGGTGGGCTTGGTAAGGGTGTTGATAGATCTCCAATTTGTCAGGAATTGGCCAAAATTTCGAAATTAAAAAAAGTTTTTTGTTTTGGGCCCGAGTGTGCCGAATTTAGCAGTATTGCGTGTAAGCTTGATTCTCTGGAAGATATCGTTCTAAATATTAAACAAATTATGCAACCAGGAGATCAAGTTGTGTTATCGCCAAGCGGGACAAGTTTTGATTTTTATAAAAATTATAAAGAACGTGGTCAAATTTTTAAAAATTTGGTAACAAAATCTTATTAAAGACACTGTAATTGTGGAGCATCAATAAAAATCTGGCTGTTGTCGAACTTATCGCAGGGCTAAACATCTTGGGTATATAATTTTGGTACATAACGCTCAAGTGCCAGCAATTCGCTATCAAGCGTTCTAATGTCTGCTTGTATATTTGGATAGGCTTCAGGAGCAAATATAAAGCTGTTTTTTTGTAATCTCTGCAAGATTAATTTTAATGAATATAGTGCATCAAAATGCCTCCTGGATAGTGCTTCTAGTCGTTTTTTATCGTTGGAATCGTTTTTATAAGCTGCTATAAATTCCTCGTAATTTGGCCTAGCTTTAAACATGTCTGCAACTCTGGCAGTAAAATCTTTTTTTAGTGAATCGGGGATACTGGTTTTTATGTTTGCCATGGCATCTAACCAATTGCGAAATTGTTTAACTTTTTCTTCTGAAAATATTGAATCAGGGTTAGCCCCTAGTAGTTTGTATTCAAGCCTTTGTAGATCATCTCTTGCAGGTGGTCTTTGGCTCCAGAACCGACGTGGCATTGGAGGGTATAATTCATTGCTTATTTCGGACAAAAGCGTAGAAGTATCGACGTTTGCTGGAGTTGTGAAATCTTTAGGTGACGTAGTAACTGATCCATCGGGTCCTACAAAGCCTTTTTGTGGTGTAGGGTTATCTTTTTTCTCAACTGCTTGCTCTTGCAATTTTTGTACATCTACTTTTAAAATATTTATCTCTTTTGTTAAGTTTTCAACAGCAATTTTTAAATCTCTAATATCTATCTGATTACGTAAATTACTGTTTAGTGAAAGTTTGCCTTGTGTTGCCTTTATAGGTGTTACTGGTGTCTCGGCATTTAACACAAACAAACTGCCGCTTATAAGAAGCATCGATATAAGGTTTTTATCAAAGCGCATAATAATTCTCCTTGTTTTATGATTAATATAAAAAATAAAATTTATCATTCTACAATGAAAATATAAAAAATGGATCAAGTAAAAATCAATGTTTGTGTAAAAATGCAATAAAACATGTCTGCAGGTTTTGCAAAGCGAAGCAACCACTTTTCGCTATTTTACAAAATTTCATTCGCCAGACCGCTTCTGATCATTGCTGGCAGGCCGCATCTAAAAACTTGTCAAAATTCATGCAAGCACGATACGTAGCTGAGTTTAAGCGAACATAGTTAATGTATAAAGCTAATTATTATGGTTTTGACGCGGTCATGAAACTAATCTAACTAACCAGATTAATTTTTTGCAAGTTTAATTTTTACCTGAGCAAGTCTTGCCTGAACATTTTCAATTGATTTTTCAACATTTTTTATGTCAGACTTCAAGTTTTGAACTTTTTGAGCGAGTAAATCCTGTGCAGGCTTAATCGCTGGGTCATGCTTTGGTTGTGGTTCAGCCATTTTCAAGATTTCTTCGCTTTTTTTATCAAGCTCATAAAAAAATATGTACGGAGTTGGTTCTCCAGTGCCTCCGCCAAAATTTGGGCCTATGCCAGTCATAAAGACCATTTCTATATCTGCTTGAGACACAACATAAATATTTTCATCTTCATAAATGTTCCAATTTTTGCCATCAAAGCCATACGCCCAGTAATGCCCATGTCCATATTTTCCGCGATGAACAATGAAAGCCTTTAGCCTGTATGTTAATTCTGAATTTTTAATTTTTTGCAATAATTCATCCGAAAAAAACGAATTCAAAACTAGAAGATCTGTAAACAAAACAGGAGTTTCATCTTTATATGTTTCACCGTCAGCGGATATAAATCGATTTAATGATAAAATCAAATATTTAGGAGGTCTCGAAATTTTGAAATATTTGGACGCTGTAATATCTTTATCACAGTTAAGACATCGAACGTCTACATTTTCTGGCTTAAAGTATGAATTCAAGCAATTCAATATTGTTACGTCACCAGGTTTTGCAGAAATTGGAATCTTGAAGCTATCGCTATAAGAATTGCTTGTTCTAGCAAGTAGCGGGCATTTTTTGTGGGCAGGCTTATTTAAAACACTATCAACTTCGGCTTGTACCATGTTTTTTAATGCATCAACATTGCCATACTCAAGAATGAAGTTAATCATCTTTGTTATAAATTCAGCTGCATCTTCTTGTTGATAATAAGTTATAGGTTTATTATTATCCTTAAAATATTCCTTAAATGACGGCATTTCTGCCTGGCCAACTGATTTAACCAAATCATCATAATCTTTTTTAAGTTCTTCTTGTGTTGGATATATAAACTCAGGCAATCCAAAGAATTTTTGTGCAAAATGATGATAACAATCTTCAAGTGTTTTGCCATTTATTACCACAAATCCAGACGATATGTATCCTTCTCCTGGCAATCTAGCCATCATTCCATTATAAAGCTCGATTTCATCGTTTTTATTTGGAATAGTCTTTGTCAAAATATTGAAATCTGTAAGATGTGACATGGCTTGCATTGAAGAATTAAAGTAACAGCTGTTTCCACAGTTTGACAGACCTTTATTTTTGGCATGCAAGCTTACATTCTGAATGCAAAATATCAGCAAAAAGCCAAGCACTACTCTCATTCTCATGACTACTCCTTGTCAAATTTTATACTCAATGGCTTTTTTTCTTCGATGCGCGTCTCATTCGTTACTTCATTAACATAAACAACGCGCTGTGGCTTTGCAAGGCTAATTCCATTTTCTTTAAATATTTTAACCAGTTTAATTCTGAGATCTGATGCAATTATCCAACTGTCCTTCAGCCGCTGCGTGCTAATAAACGCGCGACTCATAAAATAAAATGCGTTTTCCTCAAATTCTTCAAGCCGACATACAACGGCAGGTAGCTTTAAAACAACTGGATGACTTTGTAACGTCTCCACGATTAGCCTGCGCACCAGTTCAGGATCTGATTCATGGGTTACCCTGATATAAATTTCAAAACCCATCGCAAATCGGCGATGGCTCCAGTTAATAATATTTTTGGCAAGCAGATCTTTGTTTGGTATAAATACAGCAAAATTACGCGAAGTAATCACTGTTATTGTGCGTGCAGAAATTTTGTGGACTGTGCCCTCGACTGCGTCAACTTGAATGTAGTTGCCAATCTCGATCGGTCGCTCAATAAGAACAAAAAAACCGGCAACAAAGTCGGCCAGTACATCTTTAAGCGAAAAGCTTAAGCCTAGCCCCAACATTGTACAGATAAGCCATATAAATTGCTCAAGATGTATCGACTTAAACCCAAGTAAAATAGCCACTACCAAAATTAGATAATGAGTAATTTTAGAAATCGTGTTTTGTGTGCCTGGCTCGGAACGTAAAATTTCAAACAATTTCGTAAGAACAAATTTATCAAAGACTGATGAAATTAGGAAACCTGCAAAAACAAATCCTCCAAGCGTTAAAAACTGCACAAAGCCTAATTTATTGTTTATGTCCAGCGGAAGAGTCCAAGTCTCAGAAAATAATCGCCAAACCTCGACCAGGGTATAATCGTAACCCCATATCCTTGAAACAAAAGTGAATGTTAAAAATAGAAGTAATAAAAAAGAGCCTACAACAAAAATGCCGTAATAAGTTTTTGCATATTCAAACCGGTCTTTTACCTGATCCTCATCCTCCTCCATAAAAAATACGAAAGAATATTTTCTGATGTAATTGTGTATTGCGAAAAGCACGTATAGAAGCAACAATGATGACGGTACGGCAAATGCAAGATACCAAGCCATATTTTTGTATCCAACATTTGAATTTGATAAAATAAATAAGCACATTACAAAGAAAAATACTGGATAATAATATAGCTCCGCCTTGCGCCTAAACCATAAATATATTGGTTTAGGAGTCGATGGAATAAATTGCAAAATTTCATTTTTTGTGAAAAAAAACATTAAAACTGCAAGCAGAATCAAAGAATACATGGCCATTAAAACTTCACCAAAATACGCTGGCGATTCAAAGTAAGAAAGATACGCTAAGCGCAGTGGAATAAGAATAGAGGTTGAGTAGGCAAAAATTGCAAGCAGCACCAAAAGCCTGTTTTGAATTGTTTCTGCAAAAAACATGTAACTCAATTTTTTATTAAGGTTTTTAAGCAAAATCAATAATCTACTTGAAATAAAAACAAAAATAATAATAGTAATCAAATAAAACATAGATTGATAATACCGCTGAGATACAAAGGCAAATCCTTTGAACCATTGCTCATAATCAAATCGAAAGAGAATAAAGATAAAAAGCCATGAATACAGCAACTGAAAGTGATGTGATACAAAATCAATCAAAAATCGCCCAACAATGATATGCATTTTCGATGATTGGATAGCTATTTTTTCGCTATAAATTTTAAATTTGTTTGTAAAGATCATCCACAAATTTTTAATACCAAACAAGCTAACCCAAAATAAAAATATAATTAATAAAAGAAATAACCAATCCAGCCAGCCAAATGTTTTGAATTGTTTAAATAATGTTTTGGGGGCAAGATAATTTGGAGTATCCCAAAATAATTTTTTAAAAAAATCTTCTGCTTCTAAAAAAGATAATTCTAAAACGTCTAATGATATTGCCGCAGGATCGCGCTTCCAAATGCTTTGGGTCATTTTATAAATTTCAAGATCGGCAATAATTAGATCATAGTAGCTCAAAACGCTTGACTGTTGCTGGATCAAATCAGATGATGCAGCCAAAAAGTTTTGCATCATAAATAATTCATTCGTGTGAATGTTTTTTGTATCCACATAATTCGAAACTATCTCTTCAAGAAATTCTGGCTTTGATTTTAAGATGTAAGTTTTTTGTTTTCTTATTTTATCCAGCTTTGAATTAATTACTTCAACCAATCTCTGCGTTTCACCAAGTGAATTTGCAGCCTCTGTCTGCTTTTCCGCAAAAGCTTTTAATGCGCTAGCCTCAAGGTCTCGTTGATTTTTATAGCTCGTGAGTAATTCACGAATGTTTAGTTTTTCATTATTTAAGCGATAATGAATCTCAATCATTCGATATTGAAGTTCTTTCATTTTTGACTGGATATCGGCGATATCTTTTTTAGCATCAAGCAAAAGAAGCTCTCTATCAACTAATGAAAGCATTGTAACGTTGATTTGTCTAAATGAACTCTCGAAGCTTCAGCTTTATTTTTGGATAAAAGGTGCTTAATTTGTTCTTGCAAGATATTCTGTTCTTGCAGCATTTTTTCTTTTTCTTGTCTTTTAAGGGCTAGTCTTTTGGATATCTCGTTTTTTATCTGTGCGACATGAATAACTTCTTTATTTAGTTCTGTCTTTGCGATTTCTATATCTCTAAAATCAAGAATTAAGCGCCTTTCTATCTCTGTTAAATAAGTCTTTGAGTCTTGCACCTTTAACTGTAATAATTCAAGTTCGCTTTCTCTAAGTTTTTCCTCTTCAGCAAGTTTTTCTATTTTTTGATTTGAGTAACGTATGCGTTCCTTTAAGAATTTCACATCTTGGTCGATGATTTCTGATTCAAATTTTATTATCTCTGTTTCAGAAAGTCCTGAATATTTGTTTTTTAATTTGTCGTCTTCTTTGCTCTGGTTTGCTCGGCTGATATTTTTATCTCTTTCCTTTTCCTTTGATTCGACTTGTTTTTGCAAAGACAAAAGTGTCTCTTTTTCGACTATGAGCTGCGTTTTTACTCTTTCCTTTTTCTTTTTGTCGGACTCAATTTGCGCTATTTGCTCGGAAATTTTTATTTGAGATTCTTGAAACTCTTTCCACGAATAAAGAGGCTTGTGTTCAGGTTTTGCAAGCTGAAGATACGCAAAAATTTCTTTTTGTAGAGCTATTCTTTTTTCAATTATTTCAATGGTTTCTTTGCCTAACTCCTGGCTATTAATCCAATTTTGTTTACGGGTGCTAAGTATTGAAAGCTTGCGATTAAGATACTCAATTTGCTTATCAGAAGCCCCTTTTCCCTGATTTTGAATTTTAGAAGCATCAAGATGAATTTGCATAATTGTATCAGTGCACTCTTTTATCAAAATCTCAATGCGACTTTTTGCATCCGATAAATACAACTCTAGGTCAGAAATAGCTTTTTTTCTTACTTCGATATTGCTTAGGAATGACAGTCCTCCAGCATCTGATGTTAGTTTTTTAACGTCATTGCTTCCCCAAAAAATTGCACCGCAATTAAATTGAATTAAGGCAATATTTAGTAATATTAAAATTTTTTTAATTTGCATAATAAACTCTCCAAAGGTTATTTTTAGCTTCCATAAAGAAACGCCAATGTTTTAAACGAACAAAAATTTGGGTGCTCCCTCAATCCTTCCATAATCAACACGTCCAAATCCTTTTCATCGATAGATGCAAGCTGATTTTTTAGGAATTCTAATTTCTGGGCATGTGTAAAGTCAATAAAACTAAATGTTAGCTTATCATACACCGCAAGGCATCGTGAAATTTTGTTGTAAGAACAAAATCCAAACATGCTTAACAGTTTTATAACAAAAACTTTATGTACCAATAAAAAATTGTGCGATATATCGTGTTTACGCATAAACGTAAGCGTATCACACAAAAAAGCAAACACCTCTACGCAGGGCTTGTGATAAGGCGCAAAGTAATAACAAATCTCAAGAATGTGGTGAATGAAACAAATATCAGAGTACGAATTATTTACGAAGCAAGCTAAAATTTCAACATCCAGGCATAACCAATTTTGATTTTGTTCGATTTTGGTAAATGAAATAAGCATTCCTGGACAAATTTTAATACCAAAAAATATCTTTCTAAAAATCAAATTCCTCTTGCCTTCATTCATTGTTAAAACAGGAACATACGAATTGGCATGATTCAATTTTTTAAGAACAAATGCTATTTTTCTTTCTTCCATTTTTTTCTCAATAATTTAAACTTACGATCCAATCGCTAAAATTCATTTACCCAAACAACTTTTCAGATCGCGCCTTACAACGCCTACGGCACTTTTTGCAATTTTTAAAAAATTTTACCGTGAGACAGCTTCAGTTCGTGGCTTGCAGGCCGTATCGTAAAAATTATTAATTTATTGTAACGTCCGATACACAGCTAGACACCAAAGACCATAACAAGTGTATAAGCCTTACAATCACTCTTTTGGCCTATTTAATTTTATAAATTATTTTACACCGTCAGGCATAAATTTTTAATGGTGACAAGGTCATGATGGTATGTTAGCATTTTTAATGTTACATAAGTATAGAAAATAAGAAAAAGGGAGAGCATGACCAAAAAATACACCTTTGTTGCAAATTGGAAGATGTATTTAAATTTTGATGAATCAATCAAATATATAACAGATAACATGGATGCACTAATTAACTTGGCGCAGTTACCCGATACGAAAATTGTTATTGGGCCATCTTTTCCAATGATTTATCCAATGACTCATATGCTGAAATCAAGCAAAATAGAATTTAGTGCACAAGATTGCTCAACTCACGCAAATGGGGCTTTTACAGGGCAAGTTAGCGTTAAAACTTTAAGCGAAATTGGTTGTAAATACTGCATAATTGGTCACAGCGAAATACGACACTACAACAATGAAACAGATGAAATTGTCGCAAAAAAAATTGATCTTTTAATCGATCAAAAAATTAGCCCTATAATCTGCATTGGTGAAAATGAATCACAAAAAAAAGATGGGCATACGTTTAGTGTTCTCGAAGAACAAATTAAAAATGTTTTGGAACTAGTAAAAATTGAATGCAATAAATTAAATGGCCTACCTATTTTTATTGCCTATGAGCCTCTTTGGAGTATCGGATCCGGAACAATTCCAGAAAAAGACCACCTCGAAACAGTCTTTGCATGGCTTCATGGTCAAGTGCAAAAAAATAGTGCATCAACGCATTGGAACCTCTTATACGGTGGAAGTTTGAGCGAAGAAAATATTGCCGCATTTAAAAAAATAGACTATTTGTCAGGTTTTTTAATTGGCAAATCTAGCACAAACTTTCAGGAATTTGAAAAAATTGTAAAAAAAATATACTATTCATAGAGTGATAAAAATTTTAAAGTACGCGCAGAGTTTAACCTCAAAATATCGAAAGTTTAAAAATGTTTACTCTTTTATTGATTCTATTCACAATTTTGGCAATACTTTTGGCAATTGTTATCTTGATTCAGCCAGGAAAAGGAGATATGGGTCTTGGCAGTATAGGCACAGGAACGCAAGTTTTGTTTGGCGGATCTGGTGGACGCAGCTTCTTTGAAAAAATTACATGGACGCTAGGTGCAATTTTTATTCTTGGCGCGCTTGGCTTATCATTAATTAAAACAAAAGAAACGCAGACTTCCAGATTTGTTGATTATACGGCCAAAGAAAGACCGGCAGCAAAACTTCCTGCTCAAGAATCAGCCAAACCTGCACAGGAACAGCCAGCTGAAGAAGAAGAGTAAACCTCACTTCTTGATAGGAACTTAAAAAGTGTTTGCTAATTTTATTGATATTGTGGGTAAAAAAACAATAGAAGCTTGTGATATATTCGGCGACATAGCGCTTTTTGTTTATGAAACGTTTGATTCGATGTTTGGATCAACGATTAAGTTTAAAAAAGTCTTTTATCAAATGAACTATATCGGCGTGAATTCAATTGGCGTGGTAATTTTGGTTGGTATGACCGTAGGAGCAGCCATTGCACTACAAAGCTATATAGGACTCGAGCGTTTTGGAGCAACACAATTTATTGGGCCAATTGTATATATCGGTATGACGCGAGAATTTGGCCCGGTTTTTACTGCAATTATGGTAATTGGTCGTGCAGGATCTGCTATGACTTCAGAGATAGGCACCATGCGAATAACTGAACAAATTGATGCGTTGCAAACGCTTTGCATTGATACTAAGCAATATTTAATTGTTCCAAGGCTTATTGCAGGCACCTTTATTTTGCCTTTTTTATCAATATTTTGCACAATGTTTGGGATAGCGGCCGGGTACGTTGTAGCTGTTTACGTTCTTGGCATAAATCCTGAAATATACTACCAAGCCATAATCGAAAACGTTTCAATTAGCGACATAACAAATGGATTAATAAAAGCCACAGTTTTTGGCTTTTTATTGACAGTTATAACTACCTACAAGGGTTTTTTTGCAAGGGGCGGAGCTCAAGGAGTTGGCATAGCAATTACTCAAAGTGTGGTTTACTCAATTTTAACCGTTGTTGTAGCGGATTATATACTCACCGCTCTAATGTTTACAAAATGATAGAATTAAAAAATCTAACCAAATCATTCGGGACTAAACTCATCACAAACAGCCTAGATCTTACAATCGAAGGCGGTGAATTTTTGGCAATCATTGGACGTTCCGGTGAAGGAAAATCTGTTTTATTAAAGCAGATCATAGGGCTTATAAAACCTACAGATGGCAGCGTTATTATTGATGGACAAGACTTAACCAAATTGCAACCCAAGCAACAAAAAGATATTTTTAAAAAATGCGGCTATGTATTCCAATTTGCCGCGCTGCTCGATTCATTGACGGTTTTTGAAAATGTTGGAATAACAATGCTTGAAGATGGTGAGTCTGAAGAAAAAGTAAGGCCCTTGGTTATTCAAAAATTGGCAAGCGTTGGACTTACGGCAGACGTTCTGGATAAGTTCCCAAATGAGCTTTCAGGTGGCATGAAAAAGCGAGTGGGATTGGCAAGAACTCTCATGCTTAATCCAAAAATATTGATCTATGATGAGCCAACAACAGGCCTTGATCCGATAACAATACGATTAATTCACGAGTTAATCAAAAAGACTCATTCTTCTTGTCAGGCAACAACTGTCGTAATTTCACATGACGTTGATGTATTCAACTACGCAACGACTGTTGCAATGTTGCATCAAGGCAAAATCGTTTATAAAGGCTCTACAAAAGATATATGGGATTGTCCAAATCCTTACATTTATCAATTTATCAGGGGCTTGCCAGAGGGTCCGATAGAACAAATCGGTTTCGTAAAATAATAATTTTTTACCTTTTAACAAGAGCAAGGTTATGAATAATTCACCTCTAATTTTAATTATTGACGACGAGCAAGCGATTTTAAAAACACTTCAAGAGGCTCTTGTTGACGAAAATTTCAGAGTAAACACACTCAATGATGGCTCAAGGGCTCTCGATGTTATTGGTGAGTTAATTCCAGATATGATCATGCTTGATATTTTTATGCCAAATTGCAACGGTATAGAGCTTTTAATAAAAATAAAAAAAGAATACCCGCAGCAAAAAGTCATTATTATATCTGGTTTTGGCAACGTGCCCATTGCTGTTGACGCGGTAAAAAATGGAGCATTCGATTTTATTGAAAAACCTCTAAATTTAGATGATATACTGCCCAAATTATCAGTACTTAAATCAGACTATGTAACTAGAAAAGACAGCTCAACACAAGTAAATATGGCAAAATATTTAGAAAAGGGCATAGTTGGTGAAAGCGCTCTTTTTATTGAGCTATTAACACAAGTTAATAACATTGCAAATCTTAAATATCCATTATTAATTTACGGACAACCTGGCACAGGGAAAACGGTTATTTCAAAATTTATTCACTCCACAAGCAGATTTAGCGCTATGCCTTTCATCTCGACTGACTGTTCGATAGAGACTACCATGCAGCTTGATTCGGAAACATTAAATGGCATTGTATTTTTTAAACACATTGATGAGTTGAGCGGTGAAAATCAAAAAAAAATGTTAGCATTTTTAGAAAGCGATGCTTATAAAGAAAAAAATGTGCGTGGTGAAATAAGAATAATCGCAACGTCAGGCAAGCCTTTGCTGAAAATGGTTTTGGAGCATGGATGGAGTAGTCAACTTTTTCACAAACTCAACATAACTCCAATTGAATTACCATCACTTTCCAAGCGCAGGTATGACATTCCGCTTTTAATTGATCACATCATAAAAATTATAAATGAAAAATACCGCCGCAAAGTCTCTCTAGACAATTTAAGTATTCGATATCTGAGAAACAGAAATTGGCTTGGCAATGTAACCGAATTAAAAAATTTTGTTGAAAAGCTCGTAACTTTGTCAAAAACAGGTGATGCTAAAGTATCAATTGAAGATATTCAAGTTTTAGAATCTGAACAAGATATTGAATTTGTTGAGGAGCAGTCATTCTTGATGTTTCAATCACTTGATGATGCAACTACAACATTTCAAAAACGTTACATCTCCTACCTTCTCAAAAAAAATAATTTTGATTTGAACCAAGTGGCAGACAAATTAAAAATGAGTCTTGAAAGTCTAAAGACAAAGCTTTATGAATTGAATATTAACCATAAAGATTGAATTTAATTTTGATATATTAATAGATGCGTCAAAACTGCCATATCCATTGGTATACATCTATATTAATATCTTAAATCATGCATCAAATGCGGTCTGTCACAAAATTAACAAGTTTTAAGATGCCGCCTGCTAGCGAAGATCTGGAGCTGTTTTACGATTATAATTTTTAAAAATTGCGAAAAGTCGCATTCGCATTTAAGCTCAAGCTTGCGCTGTTATGTTTGCAACTTTTTTGGCTTCTTCGCTGTCGTCATTCAATATTTTTTGAACCAAATTTTTAGACTTGTTGTCCAAAACATAGGCTTTTGTGCGCTTGTCTGTGAGTCCGTAACGAATGCCAACAAAATTGATCCCCATTTCTTGCGTTGTAGCTTTTACAGAGTCAATGTTTTTTAGCTTATCATCTACGAAAACAATGTTTTTAACCTTTAAGTCGGGTTTGCTTGTCAAAAAAGCTTTAAGAGCCTGCCCCTTACGATAACCATTGCATAGCAAGACGCCTTTGCAGTAAGTTGCTCCAACCTTGGCGAGATCCAAATTAATACCATCTTCTGGAATGCTTCCTTTTTCAATGTCTATTTCAACGGATTTAAGTTGTCGAAAAAGGCTATTTACTAAACAAAGAGATCTTACTGTCAGGATCATAACGTTGTGACCGTCAGCTTTTAATCCATCAATCAACGCTTTCGTACTTTTATCAACCGGTTGCGCTTCAGCAGTTCGTTGAATCTTTTCATAAATAGGCAGTAGACTTTTTACAGCAGATTCCTTTTTCATTCCGCCATTTTCTAGTTCTACAACCATTGCACAAAACCAAGCATCAAATCCGTAATCTTCTTTTCCCTCAACAATCACGTTGTCAAAATCAAATATAAACAAAGTATCTTGCTCAATAAATTTTTTAACATCCTCAATTGAATTGCTTTCTATAACTTGGCATTGAGCGATAGCCTTTTTTGATAAGAAATTACCAAATTTAAAACAAATGACAGATATACACGCTAAACCAAATAAAAATGCCACATTTTTTATTTTCATAATTTTCATACGCTAGTCCTTATTTATTGTTTACACTTAAATATTTAAATTAAATTCGTATCATTTTACGTATTTTAAATTTTTTGTCAGTTAAAACTTTATTTCTAGACTAGATCAATTAAATAAGTCCCATAAATCCATGCGCTATCGGTATATTTTTGACATGTCTTTAGTTTTAAAATATGAAAACTTATAATTAATTTAATATTGCTTGAGGTATTTATTAAAGGTTGGTTTTTTATCGTTGGGGGAATAATGTTTTACTCTGCATTTAATTTATCTATTTTGTTTGTCTTTATAAGCACACTAAATCTATGTGGAATGGAGGCCTGCTATAATAAAGAAAAGCACAAACCACAAGATTTTGATTTTGTTAATATAATTTTTATTAAAACCATTGAAGACGTGGATGTTTTGATGGAAAATGACCAAGTAATAACATCAACCGATACAAGCTTAATACCATTGCCATTTCGCAGCTTTTTTGGCAGTGGGCTTATGCCAGGAATACCTCCAATGGATTATTTAGAAGGACTATACCAGAATCTTTCGTGTTCTCCAGAATGTTACAAATTGGCTCTCATTTATATCAATAGAGTAATAAAAAATGCAAACACTTTAGAGCTGTATAAAGTATTTAATAACATATCATTTTATCGAATGTATCTTGCTGCAGTTGTTGTGGCAATAAAATTTCATGACGACGATTTTTTTTCAAATGCTCATTATGCCGTGATTGGTGGAGTTGACAACACCGAAGAGATGAATATTTTGGAGAGAGCCTTTTTGCAAGCAATAAAGCATAAACTTTTTATTTCAACAGAAGAATGGGATGCCTTTGATGACGAGCTAATTATTGATACATCAACAAAAGAGTTTTCAGCAGGCCCATTCATCGACTATAAATCAACCGACACCCAATACAGTAGCACATGGTTAACAATTAATAAATTTTATAATGTGGCCAGCCAGACATGATCAGGAGCTGGTAGCAGATGTGTTTTTTCAGAAATTGATAATAATTCAGAGAGCAAAAAAGCTAATTTTTTGATAAAATTTAAAAATGAAAATAAATACGCAAAATCAAAAACTTATTCCGTTGGCTCAAAGAATGAGGCCGTCTAGATTGTCAGAATTTTTTGGCCAAGAACAATTGCTTGGCGAAGGCTCTTTTTTAAGAAAAGCAATTGTTGAAGACTTCGTGCCGTCTATGATTTTATGGGGTCCACCCGGATCAGGCAAAACCACACTGGCATGTATAATTGCAAATGAGACCAAGGCCAATTTTTTAGAGCTCAGCGGAGTTTCAAGTGGCAAGCAGGATTTGCAAACGGTTATAAAAAATGCTGAAGATTATCAAAAAATCGATCGTAAAACAATTTTGTTTATTGACGAAATACATCGCTGGAATAAGGCTCAACAAGATGCCCTCCTACCACATGTTGAGCGTGGCACTGTAATTTTGATTGGTGCAACTACCGAAAATCCAAGCTTTGAAGTTATCTCTGCATTGATTTCACGTAGCAGGGTATTTGTTCTAAAAAAACTTGAGTCTAATGATTTAGAAAATATAATTCGACAAGCTATAGATGATTCAGAAAAAGGATTGGGTTTAAAGCAAATTCAAATATCTGATGAAGTCATATCTCATGTAGCTAAACTTGCAAATGGAGATGCGCGCATTGCGCTCAATATTATTGAGTCTGCTGCTGAACAGTCATCGATAATTACATCTGAGCAAATCAAAAAAATATTACAGAAATCCCATATTTATTATGATAAATCTGGAGAGGAACATTACAACATAATTTCCGCCTTGCACAAATCAATGCGTGGATGCGATCCAAACGCGGCATTGTATTGGCTTGCTCGTATGCTTGAAGGAGGCGAGGATCCGATTTATGTTGCTCGTAGACTTTTGCGTTTTGCATCCGAAGATGTTGGGCTTGCTGACAATTTTGCAATGGTCCTTGCAAATGCAACATTTGACGCATGTCACAAGCTTGGAATGCCAGAGTGCAACGTACATTTGGCGCAGCTTGTCGTTTATCTATCACGTGCTCCAAAAAATATTAGTGCTTACCGTGCTTACGGCAGAGCAAAAAAAGACGTGTATGAATACGGCAATTTGCCAGTCCCGATGCATATTCGCAATGCGCCAACAAAGCTCATGCAAAAGCTCGGCTACGGCAAGGGGTATAAATACACACCTCTTGAAGATAGCAGTGATCAAGAATATTTGCCGTATGAATTAAAAGGCAAAAAATATCTTTAAATATTTTTGACCTAAATAATTACTTGCAATTATACTATATCACAAGTAATGAATATTTTTATTTTGAAAGTTTAGGCATGAAAAAACAAGGTCGAGTAAATTTTTTTGTTATTATATCTTTATTTTTCTGTATTTTTCAAACTTACGCAGAGCTGCAACATCAAGAAATTCAAGACGTTATTATTAATAATGTTGTAGTACAACGAGGTCTTGGTGATTGTGAAAGATGCTACGAAGCTATTAAGCCTTTATTGAATCAATACAAACGTCCAATAACGGTACTAGATCTTGGCGCTGGTCATGGATACTTTTCATTTCGTATAGCCGGTGATTATGATTCAACATGCGTTATGGTTGAAAGTAATGATAGAGAGTTGAAATGGGCCGATCAACTTTTGGAGCTTTGCCGTTTGAACTCTAAGCTACAAAATGTAATTCTTTTAAACAAAAAAATGACTCTTGAAGAGATAGAAAAACTTGCAGACTGCGAACATTTTGATGTAATTTTAGCTTTTGATTACATTGATTATAAAAGCCAACAAAGACAAATGTTTTTAGATGCTATCTTGCGACTAGGTGACAATATTTTTATTCAAACAACATCTTTAGAGGCACAATCAGAAAAACATCAAAGATTATCTTTTCAAGAGAGCCTTGCAGGCAATGGAGGAAGGTTAATATTGCAAACCAGTAGCGTATGTGACACTGAGGTTGAAGAATCGTTATTTTGGTTTCAACGTAAAAAGGATAGGCTAAACTGTAAGTGCTTTATTTATAAAGATAATGATAAAAAATCATTCTGTATTAAAAGTACTTACACCCAAAAAATTTTGATAAAAGATGGATGTTCTTCAAGAATTACATGGAAAAAGGGAATAAATTTAGTGACGTTTCTTATGCTGAATGGTGTATATCCAACAAAAGAAAAAATGAAGCAAGAAATAGCTAAACTTACACGACAAAAATTAACAGATTTTTTGCCAAAGAATTTGATAGTGCAGGGCAATAACATTGAACTTATAGATCAAAATGATAAATGTCGACGCGAAGCCAACTTATCAAAAAGTTTAAAATTTATAAATGATGCCATTGATAAAACATCGCAATCGGAAGTTGAAAAACTGTTAAAACAAGAAGGTTCAAAGCATAAGCGTAAATACACGCATAGCTGGATATTCCGCATGTTTGGTTTGTAGCCGTCTATTAAAATATTTTACGGCGTAAAATATATGATTTAATATTCTGTCTTATCAAATTTTTGCTTCCAATCTTTAAATGCTTTTATTGCTTCGTTTTGCATTATCTGAATTGCTGGAATAGATCGTTCAGACATTACTTTGTTTAATTCATCGTAAATAAATGAATCGGAAAAACCTATATTTTTGGCATCAGTTCTGCTGTTGGCATAAAAAATTTTATCTATGCGCGCCCAATAAATTGCACCCAAACACATCGGACATGGTTCACACGACGAGTATATCGTGCATCCCGATAAATCAAATAATTTCAGTGTGCAGCAAGCGGATCTAATTGCATTAATTTCTGCATGCGCAGTTGGATCATTATCGATGGTTACGCTATTCGACGTCTTCGATATAATTTCTCCATTTTTTACAATTACAGCGCCAAACGGGCCGCCATTGTTTTTAACGCTGTTAATCGAAAGATCGATTGCAGCGAGCATGAATTTATTATCGTTTTCGTTCATAAAAGTCCTTCATTATTAAGCAACAACAAAATACTCGCCGTGTTGAGTATCCCACGCTACAAAAACAGTATTTTCATCAATCCAGCGTGAATCATAAACAAAAGAGATATCTGTAATGCAATCAGAATTGGCCATTTTATTAATCATAAAGTGACCAATCGAACATTCATACCAAACCCCAGGAATATATGGCTTATTGGTCCATCGATACGCTCGCTCTTTTGCGCACCAAGCAACGTTAAAATTTGAGTGTCGCAGCCACCAACCGCAGTGTTGCTCGTCATTTGATATAAGCCTAAAGCCTCCAGGGATCTTTGCAATATCACTTTTTACTCCGACAGTTTGATAGTTTTTATTGCAGCCCATAACGCCAGATTCTGCCACTGTTGAAAATGGATCAAAAACAAGCCGTACTGAATAATTATTTAAATAAAACTGAAAAATACTTTCGATGTCAGAAACGTATGGCGAGCAAATCAAAACAAAATTTGTGTCCGGCTTAAATTTATATCGCGCAAAAAAGCGGTCAAATCTCTTCTTGTACTCAACCCTCTCATGAGCAAATCCATCTAATTCATGCATATTTGAACGTAGTCCGCGACCAGCAAGTATAATTGCAGCAAAATAAAACATACCGCAAAACAACCTGCCAATAATGTTTTTATTTGTTTTATAAAATAGATAAATACTGTAAATAAATATAAAAACCACAATCGGATAAGCAGCATTGATGTATCGTGCGCTTGGATAAGTTAAAACACTTGGCCAAAGTAGTGAGCCAAGGCCCAGCATTAACCACAGCAGCAAAAGGCTTTGACGCTTGAAGGCAAATGCCACAAAGAAAATTAAAGCCAACACTGCAATAGTTGCGTAAATTTGATGAACTTGTGTTTGTAATGAAATATTAAAAACTGCTTGAATCCACAGAATTGATTTTTGCCACAAGGTCCAAAAAATATTGGAATGTGTTGATGCTGTTGCAAATGGCGTTGATATTGGCACATTCGACACTTGATAAGCTGTTTGATTTACAATATTTTGCATTGGCGCAAAAATCTTATTTAAAAATGGGAAGCGCAGGAATAGGTTTGCAAGTGTGCGGTCTAGGGTGCCAAATCCGAATGCCCAAATTCTCAATAAAAAATAAACTATGTTGGCTACAAAAAATACCCAACATATTTTTATGGATTGCCAAGCGTTTGACAAAAAATTTAATTTTTCAGTCATCTTCAAGTAAATAAATACACCAAAGCAAAGCCAGGCAGGCAAAAATATTCCGCTTTCGCGAGACAGCAATGAAAAAAAATAGCATCCGCAAGCCAATAAATATAGTGGATCGAATAAATTAAAGCGGATGTTTTTATGAAGCCTTATCAGTAGAGACAAGCAAAGCATCATTAAAATTATAAAAAAAACAGACAGACTGTTTTGCAAAGTACTGGCCCAAATCATCCAACTAATATCTGGATAAAATGCAAACAAAAGTCCACCAAAAAAAGCTAGTCCCAGCGGTACAAACAACGAATATAAAATAAAAAGAAAAAATGCATTGGCTGCATGAAATGCAACCTGTAAAAAATAGAAAGCCATGGGCCATGGTCCAAAAATATACAAAATTAGCGAAAAGATGTAGTTTTGTAGTGGCCGCCACAGCGCTGAGATAAAATTGGGGACTGTTCGCTGATAATTGCATGGCGTTATAAAAGACCTGCAGTCACTAAAAAAAACGCGCACAGCACTTGTCCAATCTTTAACCCGGCCATTAATAAGAGTTCCAAGATCATCTTCTCTAAACCATGTTTGATTTAAGGTGAAAGCAAAGCAACAAAAAATAATCGTGAATAAAATTAATCCTAAAATTAGACGAGCAACATTTTTTTTGTGAATAATTTTTGACTTCATCACAATCTCCTAAACCTCTCCAATTTAATGATTTACAGAGGCATACATCAACTATGACTCTCTAAATCACGCTCCAAATCAATCTTGTCAGCATTTTGATAATTTTTTAAACCCGGCCTGCAAGCCCTCATCAGTGGCTGGCGTGCAAAACATTTTTAAAAAAATTGTAAAAAGTGCCTGTCTTGTTTTTTATTTTAATGAGGTAACTGCATCGACCTGTTTAACCACTGACGATGACCCGCTTTGCATATTTTTGATCGAAACGGTTCCATTTTTTTGTTCATCTTCGCCCAAAATCAAAACAAACTTAGCGCCAAGTCGGTTAGCCTTCTTCATCAAATTTGTCATCGAACCTTTTGAAAGAATTATATCTGTACAAAGGCCTTTAGACTGCAACTCACTTGCAAGAATAAGGGCCAGTGGCCTTTGTGCTTCATCCATCGGAAGAATAACGTGAAGAGGTGGCTGAGGTGGGATTAAAAGCTTTTCTTTATTTTGTTCGACCAGCATTAGCATTCGTCCCATGCCAAATCCAACGCCAATGCAAGGCACATCTTCACTGCCCTGAATTTCGCTACCCAGCGTGTATCGTCCACCGCCGCAGAAAGCATTTTGCGCACCCAGGCAACGTGATACAAATTCAAAAACAGTTTTGTTATAATAATCAAGGCCTCGAACAAGGCTGTGGTCAACGATATAGCTTACAGAAAGCATTCCAAGTAATGTTGTCAATTTTTCCCAGTCAGTCGAACATTCGGTGCATAAAAAATCTAAAATTTTAGGTGCAGTAACTAATATTTTTTGACACTGCTCAAGTTTACAATCAAAAACGCGCAGTGGATTTTTGTCTTTACGATCCAAACACGTCTGACACATTTCCGACTTATTTTGCTCAAGAAAGTTTATTAGTGCCTGACGATGTTCTTTACGGTCTTGGCTGCATCCCAAAAAATTGAGCTTAATTGCGTAATTTTCTAATTTTAAAACATCAGCAACAAATGAATCAATCATTTTTAAAAAATAGGCATCATTTTCAATCTCTTTTGCAGCAATTAGTTCAATGCTAAGCTGTGTAAATTGGCGCCAGCGGCCTTTTTGAGGACGTTCCTTGCGAAATACCGGACCATGCGCAAAAACCTTCCATGGTTTTTGTTGAATGCCATTTTCAAAATATGCTCGAATAATAGATGCTGTAATTTCAGGTCGTAGACAAATGCTATCTTCGTCGTTGTCTTTGTTAAATACGTACATTTCCTTTGAAACAATATCTGTCTGTTCGCCAACGGCTCTGACAAATAAGCTTGTGTGCTCTAAAATTGGAGTATCGATTTCGGTGAAATTGTGTACGTGTAGATGTTTTTTTGCCTTGTCTAAAATAAAATTATACAAAGTTAAATCTAAAATATCCTCTGTACCGCGCACACGAGAAATCATTTGAAACTCCTAAGCTATTTAACGATCCAAAGCACAAAACGCAAAAACACGTTTACTGTAAAGCCTGCTGCAAGGCTTATCACTATTATTCTGACAAATTTTGAATGCTCCTGCTCTTCTAAATCTTTTGACTTTGTAAAAACAAAGAATGGCAGGGCAAAGCTGAAAACATGAAACAACGCTAAGCCAATCAAGCCCAATTTAACGTTGAATGCAATGCCATAAAATGCAAGCATTGTACCAATAAAACTGTTAATAATTATTCGGTTTTCGCTATCTTTCTGTGAAAATAAAATTGCAAAAATACTAATCAATAAAACTGCAAAAACTAATATCCAAAAGCATGTTGGAGTTCTTTCATCGATAAAATTTAAAAACATAATAGCAGGCAAAGCCAGCACGGATGCAATGATTTTACCCAGTACTGAGTCTCCGATTGGTCCAAAACTTGCAATTTTAGTAAAGTATTCCTTAATCATGGTATTCCTACGATTTGTTATACAAAGATTTAATCAACATCCCAGCAACTCCAACCACAATAAAAATGTCAGCTACATTAAATGTTGGCCAGTGCAACGAGTAAATATGCAGATCGATAAAATCGACCACATACCCGTGATTAATTCTGTCAATAACATTTGATATTGCACCACCAATAACCAAGCTTTCAAAGTAAACCTCTATTCTATTTAGATGTTGGATAATCGAATAAATAAAAAATCCTGATATAACCAAAATTATAAAGCACGTCAGTATAAAATATAGTGAATCTGCCTGAAAATTTAAAAAGCCCCAACTAATTCCACGATTTGAAGCCAATGAAAAATTCAACCAGGAATTAACAAAAACATCATGACCGCCATGCAAAGCACTTGTTGCCAAACGCTTTAAAGCCTGGTCTAGTGTAATTATTATTGAAATCAAAAAAAGATAAGCCAAAAACGATTTATTTTTATTCATACTTTTTTATTCGATCTTTTACTTTTTATTTTAACAATATTACGAACGCAATTTTGCACCAAGCGCTACAACATTGGTAATTGCTAGCTGCATTACATCGTCCAGTTCGCTTTTTTCAAGTGTTCGGTCAAAATGCTCAACACATGCTCTGAATGTTAAAGAGCGCTCGTTTATCCATTCGCTTTTTTCAAAAAAATCTATTAACTCAACCTTTTTAATCATGGAACTGACGGCTGCAATGGTATCTTTGACGTCAACAACTTTAACCGAAAACGGTACCATAAAACTGAGGTCGAAATAATTTTCTTGAAATTTAGAAAATGGCACATAACGTTTAAGCTTAATTTCTGGATTAATCAACCAATCGCCATCAAGCTCAAAAACAACAGCTGAGCATTCTTCGTGAATCTTAAGCTTACTTAAAAAGAACTGATCGGCATTGCCCATCGTGCCAATTTTTTTATCATGCAATATAATATTTACGCTTTGGTACGCAGCGTACCATTCATTCTCTGGGTTTTGTATTTTTTGCCACTTGATGGAATCAATATCTATATCCAGAAGTCTCAGTAGATCAATAATTTGTTGCTTGCATTGATAAAAGTCTGCCACAACTTTCTTTTCAAGAAAAATTCCTGCCAAACTTTTTTTCTCGATAATTTTTTTATCTTGCAACATCCATATTTTTGCAAACTCAAAAAAGGCCAAATTGTCGCGGTGTACGTGATTTTGTTTCATATTTTTAAATAAGCCTGGAATCAATGAGTTGATAAGGCGACAATTATTTTGGGAAGCAGGATTTAAAATCCTTGGCGTTGGGGCAATTTTTATATCTATCTCTGCCAAAAACTCCTCGTCAGCAAATGAATAATTTTGTTGTTCAGTCATTTTTGCACAACCAGCCAAATAATTTTTGATTTTACGCAGATTTGTAGTTTTGCTGAAATCAAAAGGTTTTTTAGGAGCCAACGGAGAGGTTAACGGAATACGATAGAAACCGTAAAATCTTGTAACCTCCTCCAAAATATCCTCTTTAATTTTAATGTCTTTGCTTGATCGATATGTTGGAACTGTTACTTGGTAAAATGGCGTCCTGTCAACATGTTTTTTAAGTTCTACTTTAAATCCTATCTTTTTCAAAGGATTTATAACGTCTTCTTTTGTAAGATCGATACCAATTCGCTTGGCCAAAAATGTGTGATCTACTTCAATCATAGGTTCCTTGACAGGGTGTCCCACGCTGACGATTTCTTCGGCGTATTCAGCCTTTATATTATATTGCTTTAGCAAAGCCAAAAATCGAAGCGCCGCATTGGATGTCTGATTTGGATCTAATGTTTTTTCAAATCTTGATGAGGCATCTGTACGAGTTTTATGACTGAAGGCGCTCCTTCTGATTGTTGCAGCATCAAACGTTGCGATCTCCAAGAATACAGATGATGTATTTTCGGCTACGCTACTGTTAACGCCGCCTTTGACGCCGGCTAAACACATTGGTTTTTGAGCATCTGCAATAACTAAATCCTGCGTTGTAAGCTCGATTTCATTGCCATCGAGCAAGAATAATTTTTCTCCGTGCTTCGCCATTCTAACAACAATTTTTTGTCCTTCAATTTTTGTAGCATCATATGCATGAACTGGCATGCCCCAGTCCTGCATCAAGTAATTGGTTAGATCAATGACACCGCTGATTGGTCTTGAGCCAACTTTCAACAGCCTGCTGGTAATCAATAGATTGGATGGGGTGTTTTCAATGAATTTAAAATAAATTCCGCAAAAACGAGGGCATGCTTTTTCTTCCAAATTTTCAATCGTGATTGGACAGGTTGAAGTAGGCTGAGTTTTTTGATCAAAGTATAAAATATCGCGTTTAGCTAAAAACTTTTTAGCATCTTTGAATGGCAAATCTAGTAATGCTGCGATCTCTCTAGCAAAACCTCTGTGTCCCCACATGTCAGGACGATGAGTGATGGATTTATTATCAATTTCAATAATTATATCGTCGCATTCAAAGCTTTGACGCCATTGTCCGTTAAGTTGTGCGCTGCTAGCATCAAGATGTGGCATTAAGCCGTCTTTTTCTACATCAAAATCTTGTAATGTCGCCCAGCTGAACGACTCACCATGTTTTTTGATTATAAAAACTGATTTTTTATTTGAGTTTGATGTTTCATTTCCAGCCTGAATTCTAAGCGGAAGAGCTATATTAATTTTTAACTCTGGCACAGACAATTTAACTTCAGTGTCATTTTTTGAAATTTCCTTGGCCAAATAAAAAAATTTTAAATCAAATTTAACTTTCTTAAACGCTTCAATTTCAGCTGTTGTTGTATTAAATTTAGACAAAATCAAATTTATGTCTTGCCGCTTCCAATCGGCATCTATGTGGTCAAATATCCATGAAAGAGACAGTTTCATATCTATTACCTACTCTTTAAAAACAATAAAATATGCATTGATACATTCAAAAGATGCAAAATATTATCGATTTCGTCAATCTCCGAAGACAAAGAATTGATTTTATTTACTTATTTTGATTAGACTAGGTCAAACACAAAGATTAAAGGCATGCTTGAAACTTAAAATCAAAGGACGCGATTGAACAATCAGACGCAGAATATAATCTTGGGCGAAATTAACATAACATCGCTTTTAAAGGCCCACAAATTGCTTGAAAACGCGTTAAAACAAATTAATACTGAATTAGAGCGAGATGGAGCAATTCAAAGATTTAAATTCACGTTTGAGCTCTCATGGAAAACATTAAAACGAATCCTGACATTCAAAGGCCTTGACGTTAACAACCATCGTGATGTTTTTAGAGAATCAGCCAAACAAGGCCTAATCGAAAATGTAGAGGACTGGTTCGAATTTATAAAAAAACGCAATTTAACGATACACACTTATAATGAAGAGTACGCGGTGGAGATATTTGAAAGCCTCACTCAGTTTAAAATTGAAGTACAAAAATTAATCGAAACAATAACAAAATTATGAACAAAGCCAGGGCAGCCAACCCCATAATATTCACGGGGATACATCAGACATCACGCCCTAAACCCACGCGAATATAAGCCATTTAAGCGATTTAACAAATTTTTAGATACGAGCTGCCAGGCTAGATCAGGAGCTGGCTACAAGATATTTTTACAAAAAATTGTACAAAGTGGCTTTATGCTTGAAATACTCGATTTAGAGAATGATTTGCATACAGGCCAAAGCACGTCTGGCCCGTATGTTTCAAAATCAAGAAAGTTTTTGAATTATATTTAAATATGGCATTCCGTACTGTATAGCCAACGTGATAGCCAATGCTGAAAAGAAAACCGGCTTTGTGTATTTAAAGCCCCAGAGTTTATACGCAATGTTGCACAAACAAAGAACAATCAATGCTGGATATAAAATTATTGCGACTGGAACAATTGCATTCATTATGCCTTCAAGCCCTAAGTTTGTCATTGCAAAAATAATAACTGTGGTGATCAAAAGCGAATATCTGTAGCCAAATTTATCACCAAAAATTTGAGTTGATAGGTAGTCAGCAAAAACCGTTGTCAATGCTACAGCTGTTGTTAAGCATGCTACTGCGACGGTGATATTTGCTAAAATGCCTGCGCTGTGACCTAGAATAAAGGTTGTCAATGCGCTGAGCAATTGAGCTCTTTCCACTCCGTAAACATGCGTGCCATACATTGCTGCCAGTAAGCAAAATCCAAGGTATACAACCCCTAACAGCCCACCACCAATTACACAAACCTTAAGTCCACTGATAATCAAATCTTTTTGTGAAGCTTGAGCAGAACGCGCCTGAAGTTGCTTGAGCGCGGAATAAATTAATGACGAGAAAAATATCGTAGCTAACAAATCTAACGTGTAATATCCGTCGAGAAGACCTCGTAAAAAACTCTGCGAAGGAGTAATCGAAGTTGGCTCAAGCACACTTGCAGCTATCAGACCCAACACAACAACAGACAACAACAAGGTCAGTTTGACAGGTCCTAAAAATTTACCAACAAGCTCAATGACACGACTTTTGTTTAAAGTAAGCAACAAAACTAAAATCGAAGCAAAAATGCTATAAACAAACAGTGATAACGAAGGTATATGCCATTGAATGGAAGCATGAGACAACACCAAGCATCGAGGAATAGCTCCGAATGGACCAATTAAAATCATACAAATAAACGCAATCAATGCTCCTGGAATGCGGCCAATCGTACCCAAAAATTCACGATAATTACCCTCAAAAAGCATGACAGCTATCAAACCAAGCAATGGCACAATAACTGCTGTCAATGTAAAGCCGGCAATCGCATAAAATACCATGTTACCAACCTCACGACCAAGCGAAAGAGGGAGAAATACGTTTCCTGCACCAAAAAGCATTGCAAATGTTGCAAGCCCCAAAGCAAATAATGTCGATCTTTTTTGCATTGTAAACTACCTTTGATTATCCATCGTTATACTTATTCCTGTGCAACAAAGTCAGTTACACACATTGCCAAACCTCGCAATTATTTTATTGGGATAGTCCTATAATTCGAGAGAATTTGATGTAATTATTTTCACTTAAATTTTATGAAAAGTCAATTTTAACTACACTTTGTGGCCACGTTAGGGCTATTTTGCAATCCTTATTTAATTTGACATCTAGAAAATATAATTTATAGTTTTAATATTGGTCTTTGAAAAATCTGGGGGCGTAATTTGGCTTCGACACATTGCAGTGTGTTTTGAGAGCATGCCGAGTTTTGAATGGAACTCGTTAATCAACGTTCAAAAACATAAATGCAGAACCACTTAGTGGCTCTACAGCTGTTCCTGCTTAATTTAAGCATTAACTAACTGTCTTGTGAGCGGGCGTGTCTGTTAGCTTAGCTTACTCGTATAATCCAACAGAACTTTTTGACAAGACTTTTTAGTTGTGTGGTCAAATCGTACACTGAACTAGCTTTCACTTGTTCTGGTCTCTTGCAGCACAGTGAAAGTATAAACAAGAGATAAGCATGTAGCGCTTGAAATTCATCGTTCTGTGGACATGGGTTCGACTCCCATCGCCTCCACCAGTTTTCGCACAAAATCATTCATACTGTTTGTGCGTGCAATATCTTTTCGGATTATCGTTAGTTCAAAGTTTTTTAATTTCCCGAACTCATGTTAAATAGGGCTATACATTGATATGTACTTGTATTACACATGTACACATCAATGATTTCAATAATTTTACAAATTTTTAAACTCGGGCTGCCATCCCTGATCCAGTCATTGACAGCAAATAAGTTTTGCAAAAATTGCAAAAAGTCGTGGTGCATTTGGGATGCTTGATTAAATCTTGCATTTTCAAGCAGCCGGTTTTGTGGTAGCCTTGACTATGTTTTGTACACAACAATGGATATATTCTAAGGCTATGTCTACGTTGTGCTGTGAACCCGCTCGTGGTGAGCTTGTCGAACCATTTTAACGGGTTCACTGGGTTCGAAAGATGTCCGGTCCTGAAATTGCGAGGGGTTCCATGAGTTACGATTTTAAGGCAATCGAAGAAAAATGGCGTAGTTATTGGAAAAAAAATCCGTATTTTAAAACAAAAAAAAATTATTCCGATAAAAAATATTATTGCTTAGACATGTTTCCATATCCTTCCGGAGCTGGCTTGCACGTGGGACATTGGAAGGGTTACGTATTTTCAGATGTGTACGCTCGCATGAAATGGTTGCAGGGGTACAACGTGTTGCATCCGATGGGTTGGGACGCTTTTGGTTTGCCTGCAGAAAACTATGCCATTAAACAGGGCATCCATCCCGCTGTTTGTACAAAGCAAAACATTGATAATTTCAAGGTTCAGCTTGATAAAATCGGCGCAATTTACGATTGGGACCGGGAAGTAAACACGACCGACCAAGATTATTACCGCTGGACTCAGTGGATTTTTTTGCAGATGTTTAAATCTGGCCTAGCGTATGAAGAAAATATGCCGATTAACTGGTGCCCAAATTGTTTGACAGGACTTGCAAACGAAGAGGTGGTTAACGGAGCCTGCGATCGTTGCAGCACTCAAACGGTTCAAAAACCTGTCAGGCAGTGGGTTTTGAAGATTACAGCGTATGCAGAAAAATTATTGTCAGGTCTTGATAAACTTGAGTGGCCAGAAAAAGTAAAGCTTATGCAGGCAAACTGGATCGGCAAAAGTGAGGGCCTAATGTTTACGGCTCCGGTTAAAGACGTGAATTTTAAAATACAAACATTTTCTGCACATTTTGAGGCATTTTGCGCGGATACATTTGTTGTAATTGCTCCAGATCATGCCTTGTTGCCAAAGCTTATTGATGGTATTTCGAATAAAGATGAAATTTTGGCTGCATGTGCACGAATGATGATGGAACGTAAAAAATTAAACGGCGAAGAGCAAGAGCCAGAGGGTGTTTTTACTGGACGATATATTATTGATCCGGTGGGCAACGGCGAATTGCCGATTTGGATTGCAAATTTCGCTGTCGCAACTTATGGTACTGGGATTGTAAAGTGTTCTGCCCACGATGAGCGTGATTTTAAATTTGCAAAAAAATATGGAATCAAGCTAAAAGTGGTTTTGTTGCCAGAAGATCCTGAGCTTGCTCAAAAAGTTAAAAATTTTGAAATATGTTACTCAGACATGATAAATGGAATTTTGGCTGAACCAACTCCGTTTGCAGGTAAAAAAAGTGGGGATGTGCGGCAGCAAGTCGTCGAGTATTGCGAAAAAAATGGGCTTGCAACTCGTAAAGTGGCCTACAAATTACGCGATTGGATTTTTTCACGTCAGCGTTACTGGGGTGAGCCAATACCTCTTGTGCATTGCGCAAAGTGTGGAGTTGTTGCAGTGCCAGAAGACCAATTGCCGGTTTTGCTTCCAGAGGTTGAAAAATATCAGCCAACCGGGACAGGTGAATCACCTCTTGCAGCCATCGATTTTTGGGTGAACACAAAATGTCCTAGCTGCAATGGGCCTGCAAAACGTGAAACAAATACAATGCCACAGTGGGCCGGCTCCTGCTGGTACTTTTTACGTTATACAAGTCCAAAAGATGATAAATACGCATTCAACCCAGAGTCTATAAAATATTGGATGCCGGTTGATCTTTATGTTGGTGGAATCGAGCACGCAGTGCTGCATTTATTGTACTCAAGATTTTATATAAAAGTTTTGCACGATCGTGGATTTCTTGATTTTGATGAGCCTTTCAAAAAATTGTTTAACCAAGGCATGGTTTGCATGAAATCATCAATCACAGGCCGCGTTGAAAAGATGTCTAAATCGAAGGGTAACGTTGTCACGCCGGACGAAATTATTGATGAGATGGGCACAGATACTCTGCGCATGTATGAACTTTTCATGGGGCCGCCAGAGCTTGATTGCGAGTGGCAAACAGATTCGATCAAGGGCGTGCGTTCATTTTTAAATCGGATGTGGGCTTTTTTGACAAATCCAGAAAATATTGTGCCTGCCGGACAATCTGTAGACGAAAAGTCACAACGATCATTCCATCTGTTTTTAAAAAAATATCAAGAACGAATTAATGATTTTAAGGTTAATACTGCAGTTGCTGCAGTCATGGAATATCTCAACGAATTGACCGATAATAAATATAAACTTGATCGCGACATGGCCGAGCGTTTTCTTGTTGCAATCTCGATTATGGCGCCACATTTTTCGAGTGAGTTGATTGAGCAATTACTCGGTAAACAGCTTGAAAAGTGCCAATGGCCGGAATACGATGTAAATCTTGCTGTTCAAAACGAATGCGAAATAGCCATTCAAATTAACGGTAAACTTCGCGGTTCAATCGTTGTTGCCAAGGGTTCAAAGCAAGAAGTTGTGGAACCGCTTGCCATGGGATTTATTGAAAAATGGCTTGAGGGCAAAGAGATAGTCAAAACGATTTACGTTGCCGATCGATTAATTAGCTTCGTTATAAAATAGCGGAAAATTGAAAAGAAGAAGGAGATTGCTATGAAAATATTTCTTGATACTGCCAACAGAGAACAGATCAAAAAATGGGTTGCAACAGGTCTTGTTGATGGGGTTACGACAAATCCAACGCTTTTGAGCAAAGAAGATCCTGATTCCAAGAAGGTTTTGCTCGATATCTGTAAAATGGTTGATGGTCCAGTAAGCATCGAAGTTGTAGAAAAAGCTCCAGATGCTGTTTTTGCTCAAGCTAAAGAGATTGCAAAATTGGCCAGTAACGTTGTTGTCAAAATTCCATGCGCGGTCGAATATTTTTCAGTTATAAAAAAGCTTGTGGAAGAAGATGTTAAAATCAACGTAACACTCGTGTTTTCTGAGCTACAAGCGTTGATGGTTGCAAAACTTGGCGCAACATTCATCTCACCATTTATCGGCCGCCTTGACGATATCGGTGTCTCTGGAATTGGTGTGGTTGAAAATCTTGTTACAATCAAACAAAATTATGAATTTGATTCAGAAATTTTAGCTGCATCCATTCGCAGCGTTGCTCATCTACAAAGCGTTGCGCTTGCCGGGGCTGATATCGCCACAGTGCCTACAAATGTGCTTGAGGCTGCTTGCAAACACCCGCTAACAGAAATCGGCATCAAGTTATTTGATGCCGATTGGAATAAATTGAATAAAACAAGTTTGCTGTAAAAAATTATTGAGCATAAATAGCGTGAATGTGCCGTTCCCACTCGAGTCTGGTTGAATCTTGTTTGTAAAATTCTTGCATGTCACGGCACAAATCGCCATCATAACGATAACCCATCAACGCACCAACCAAAGTTGCAATACCGCTCGAATTTCCTCCAATCACATACAATGCTTCAAAGATTGCTTCATAAACGGGCCCAACCTGATTTGTTGGCTTATCTGCATACCTCATAAAAATATACAACGCCGCTGCAAGCGCTTCGTCGGCACGCCGTCCAACCAAGCGTCCGCTTCTAGATCGATTAAACTCATTTGTGGCGTCATCGTCGCCCAAAACATCTTGTGGCGTCCACCCATCAGAACCTGAATGTTCCCCGGAACCTTTTGCATATAACAGCATCTGGGACGTCAGCATATTATTCCTTGTAATATATGCTCTAAGATCATTTACTGATAGCGTACTCCAATTATCAATATATTGAAAGCCGCTACCAACCTGTAGTTCATCAAATACTCTTGCCGCACCAATCATTGCGTTAGCTACTTGATCTTTAGTTGCTTTCGGATTATTACACAAATAGACAAACCCAGCAGTCATAGCCGCACATGCCGCGACGGCTGTAACATCGTTGTTCGTAATTTGTGAATAATTAACGATCGCATCAATTGCAATTTGGGGAATATTTGAATAAAAGAAGCCTATCGGCCAAGCACTCACAACAGATTCGCAATCGGTTGGTTTTATTTTTGAAGCATCTAAATTTAATAAATGATGATTGAATCTTTGTCCAATCTCACCAACTTTTTTGTCTGGTAGAATATTTCTATCAGCAAGAACTTCAAAAACAATGTGTGTCATTGTGGTATATTGGCTGTATTTGTAAACAGGTTGATCAATTTCAATGTTTGGCATAAACCACGTAATTTTTGCAGGATTAATATCTTTAAATGTTTGTAATGCGCCTAACGCATCACCTACTGCCGCAGCCCAAAGAGCGTTAGCCATTCTATTGCACTGATCATCTGTTTTGAGTGACGCAGCTTTAAGAGCTTCATGATTCCAGATTGCGGGGGAGTCGTGAAATGACTCATCTTCTGATCTCAAGCCATCGACACGTTCTGAGCTCAAGCGATCGACACGGCTTGAAACACTGCCATGGCCTAAAAATCTGCTTCCAATTAAAAAAGCACCCGCGCCTGCGACTGCGACTCCACCAATTAAAAGAGCTGACTTCAAAACAGAACTTGATGCCGTATCCTTTTTATTTTTTTGTAGACGCTTACTGGATGTTGCTGGATTTTTTTGCTCATCTTCACGATGTTCAGTTGTTGTAGCTTGTTCAGTTGCCGCCGCTTGTTCGGCTGTTGTAGCTTGCATAGCGCAAATTTGCCCAATTTGCGTAGATAACGAAAGTGTAATTAAAAATAAAAAACGTTTAAACATAATAAATTCCATCTTTTTAAGTTAACCTGACAACACGTTAAGTAATGATATCTAAAAATATAAAAAATGAAAGCGGGTGAGTAATTCAAATTGCAAACATTTTTGACATATGCGTCAAGACACTGATTTATACGGCCATACATCAACCATATTCATCCAAACATACGATCAAATAACGTCTGCCAAACAATTGACAAGTTTTTAGATGCGAGCTGCCAGCACTGACTGGTTGCTGGCTGGCGAATAAAATTTTTGAAAATTGCGAAAAGTAAAATTAGCTCTGATATGCACAAGTTTATTGTGAAATAAAGGCATCATTGGTTCAAGCCTCACATTTAATTTAATAATCATAACCCAAGAAATTTTGTTGATTCAGTGCTTATAAAAAATTCACTTAGTGAAGCGCATGGATTTGCATATAATTGACTTGCTTGGCATAATATGTCAATAATTCTTTCAGCAGGCATGCCCTTGTTAATTAAATACAATAATCTATCAATAAACCCACACATTCGTTGAAGTCTAGAGATTATGTCTTGAAATAATAAAAGCCATGGTTCTTGAGTGTGGCGAAATTGATTATCCCAATAATCACAATGAACATTACCACGTAACAGCGTCCAACAAGGTTTAATCATTACTTCCAATTTGTAATGTGGGTGTTCTGGCGCTATGTTATAAGCTTGCGTAATTCGCATTACCATATCAATAGAGTTTGTGCTAGTATTCATATATAAATATATTATCATTTCACTGAACAGGTGCAATCCTTTTTGTAATGCAATAATCTCACTGACATGATGATTTATAAAATCAATTGGCGCTTTGTCTAGTCCGGAAAGATTTTTTCTAATGTTTATAAACGCGTTTGGACCGCATTCTTTACACATTGCCCACACTAAGATCGTCAAAGCATTGCGCATTGCTGGTCTAGATATACTAATTGCGTATGAGTCAAAACCCATGTAGCTTTCTGGGCCGGTTAATAAAGGGCTATGATCTACGCTAAATATACTTATAAATTGTTGCTCCAAATTAAACGTCCTTTTTTCAGTCTTTGCAGATTTATTGAAAAGTTCAGCTATAATATTCGTAAAAAAACATGGGCTACAGGCAAAAACACTGTCAACAACGACAAAATTAATAATTATTACAATAAAAAATAATTTATTTTGATAATTCATAGATTTAACGCCTGTTCGATAACTAAAAAAATTTTTAAATATATCTAAAATATGCAATCGCTAGAAGATTGGATAAAAATTCAGCAAATACTTACTGCTGAAACTATAAAATTAATTTGTGAAGAGGTCTATTGAAATCACAAACATTTTAAATACATGCGTTAAAACATTGATTTATACTGCTATACATCAGCCATACTCACGCAAACACACGACCAGGTAACGTCTGCCAAACAATTGACAAGTTTTTAGATGCGAGCTGCAAGCATTGACTGGATGCTGGCTGGTGAATAAAATTTTTCAAAATAGCGAAAAGTGGCATCGGATAAAATAATATTTGTAAAAAATTACTTTTCCGATGCCACTTTTCAAAATTAATTAGCTCGCAAAGCTCGCATTTGTTTATACCATTCAATTTCGCTTACTCGAGGTAGATCGAAAATATTTCCCTCAAACCTGTAACCAAGCAAGGCTCCGACCAAAGTTGCGATGCTATCGGAGTCGCCAACTGTGTTGAGCGATTTTTGCATTGCAGCCGTAAAGTTGTCAAAATCAGTGCCTGGGTGCAGCATAAAAATATAAAGTGCTGCAGAAACAGCTTCATCAGCCTTCCAGCCAAGCAATGTTCCGTCCGTGGTTCGACCGGAGCCTGTTCTGCCATCGCTTGATTTGCCTAAAACTGTTTCTGCGTTAATTCCTGCGATTGCAGCAAGTTTTGCATATCGAAGCATGTCGCTAGTCAGCATTTTACCGCCAGGGAAATTTGGTTGTACTGCTTTGATATGATTTTTAATGTCTGTAATTTGTTGTGCAATATTGGCTTCGTTAAATTCAAATTTAACAAGTTTTGCTGTTTTTATTTCATCCATGTCGTATAGAGCTGCTGCATTAATCATGGCATCAGCAACCTTGTTTGGATCTGCTTGAGGATTGTTACACAATAGCACAAACCCAGCTGTAAATGCCGCACATGATGCACGTGCGACCAAATCTCTGTGTGTAATTTGTGACTGAGCATCGGCTACGTAGAGTGCTGCTTCAAGGTCGCTTGAATAAAAGAATCCGACCGGAAATACGCGCATGACCGATCCACACCCGAATTCATTCCATGTATTTTGAGGTTCAATCTTTATATTATCAGTCCATGGCTTATTTTGGCTTCTTAATGCTCGCACCAATTTCGTGACTTGTGGTGCTGTACCACCATGAATGCGTTCACTGAAGAGAGGGTCGATTGTACGATATAAGCTATCGTCTGGATCGAATAAATTTGCAAATCGTTCGGCCATCACAGCAATCGCTTCGTTTGGGTTTGGATATTCAGAAAGAACTTCAAAAACAATGTGCGCCATGACCGTATCATCAGAGTACAAAAAGCTGGTTGTTGGCTTATTGTCGTTGAACAGTTCAATCTTTGCTTTATCAATATCATCAAACCATCGAATACCTGTGCTGGCCGCGGTTGGTGCACTATTTTTTGTTATTCCATACTTAATTAAATCAGAAGGCGAATATGTTTCCGGCACCCTGCCAAGCGCGTCACCAATCGCAGCACCACCGACCGCATTGGCAAATCGATTGCATTCCTCTTTGCTTTTGCCACAATTTGCAAGAAGTTTTGCGTGGCTCCAAACCTTATCGACCTCATCAGAGCCGTGGTACGTTGTTTTTAAGGCTAAGTCAACAGAATGCGGTGCTGGTACTGTAATTTTTGATTTGAGTTGATAATTTATTGTTGTTGCGTGAGTTAGCTTAATTGCATCCAAATCCGTTGCACCTTCAGGCAAGGGGATAGGCTGTGTTTGGCCGTTGGAGCGCAATTGTATCATGCGGTCAGCCCATTCAACGTTCATCGCACCAGGTAAATCAAATAAATTTCCAGAAAGTCGATATCCTAAAAATGCTCCAACCAAGATTGGTACAGCGTCAGCTGGGTTATAAATGCTTAACGCTTCATTCATAGCTGCATTAAAATTATCAAGAGTATTTGTCTTGCAGTATCTCATGAAAATATACAGAACCGCAGCTGCAGCGCTATTTGCCTTCCAACCATTCAAATAGCCGTTGTTGTCGGCTTCTTTAGCTCTCAGAACAAACATTGGATCAATAGCTCCACGCGAAGCAGTTGTTGTAGCCGCATCTTTGGCGTAACGTAGCATATCGCTTGTTAGCATTTTATTGGCAGCTATCAATTCTTGAATAGAAACAATATCAATAAATGACACATTTTGTAGCTTAATCTTACACGTTTCATGTTTATTGAATGATATTTCGCTACCATCATACGAGCCTGCAGCTTTAATCATTGCATCAGCTACTTGTTCTGGTGTGCCACCGGTGCATAACATAGCAGCCCCAGCTGCAATGGCTGCGCATGATGCTAGAGCTATTGGCTTTCTGTGAGTAATTATTGATTGTTGCTCGGCTGCAATGATTGCTTTTTGAATATCATTTGAATAAAAAAGGCCTACTACAAAGGCTCTTGTCAGAGATCCGCTTCCATGTTCATCGGTTAATACAAGCGGATCGCGCAGTCGCTCTTGCCACGGTTTGCCTTGTTTAACTAAACTACGAATACGGGCGCATGCATTTACAGCTGTGCCGCTATGACCACGCAAATTCCAGAGTGGATCGATTGTTTGTGCAACAGCTGAATCGAATATATTTACAAATCGCCTTGCAATCGTGTTAATAGCTTCATTTGGCAATTGATGATATTGAGAAAGTACCTCAAAAACTATGTGTGACAATACAATATCGCCATTGTACGCATAAAACGAAAGGCCTTGGAACTTTGGAACAGATATTAAATCTTTTTTTGCTGGAGCCTTAACTCGAATGCTTCCAATCGCTGCACCAAGCATGGCATTGGCGATTTTATTACACTGATCTGGCGTCTGTTTTAAATTTTTAATTAAATATTCACTTGTCCACACTTCCGGCGTGCCGTGGTAAGTGTGTGTTATATCTCGATCTGATTCTTCTGGAGAAATTTTAGCAGAGCTCTTGGCTAACGACGATTGAACGGTTTGTAGCTTTGCTTGGATATTTTGAATGCTGGCGGCTGCGCTACGCAAATGAGATTTTAATCGAACTAGGCTGTCAGTCAACGGTTCGGCGTTTATTACTGCAAACACTTGTAGAACGAATAACACACATATTCGACAAAATAATTTTATACTTAATTTCATTTTTTTGACTCCTTGGAAGCTGTTTGTATTATATAATCAATCAATTTTTGTAATGGCGTTTTTTCATACAACCGCTGATCTTGCCCCTCTCCACCACGCTCTTTTAGCCTGCGGTAAATCCAGTCTTTAATCATATTTTCAATAATTTGGGAAAACTCTTTTTTATATGCATCTTCGTTAACATCGGCCAAGGCCGTATATCTTTTAATTATTACATCTTTCCATAACGATGGACGAAGCAGTAGTCTGGCCTGAAGATAATTTGCAAAAAAATCATCTTTATATTCCTCATATTTATCATCCACGCTCGATGTGAATTTATCATTTTCAAAGTCTGTTCTATATAAGTTTAATATTGAAGATATTTTAGTATGACGATGTTTTTCTGCATCATAATCATCAGTGATTGGATTATCCAGCAATCGTCCATACATTACAGATGCATAAGCAATTGCGTCAACATCGTCAGGATATATAAAAATTTGCAACAAATGCCCGCCCGCATCTTTCATGTATTTTTTGTAGCAATTTAAAAGACGTTTTATATATATTTCATCAAAATGAAATATTTCAAAGTACCCTTTTATCTTACCAACTACATCAATTGGGTGGATGCTCGCTGATTTTATAAAAAAATTAAATGAGGATTCACCATCAGATTTAGCGTTACCAAAAACACATAAATTTGCAGATAAAGCATAATTCGTAAATTCCGGATCATGATCTTTTATATAACAGTCGGCTTTAAAGCTAGGGCAGGTATCAATAAATGTATTAACATTTGGATATGTTTCAAATCCTTTATCAATAAATCGAAGCATCATTGAGCCGCTGGCATCATCAATAAAAAACAATTTATATAGCGCAGAATAAAAATCAAATAATAGCCCAACACCTGTAGAAATAACTGTTGTCGTATCTGTGGTTCTTTCTCTATATCCAGCATAAGAATGATAAAAGACGTATCGATTTTTATATAATTTTTCCCATCTAAATATTTTTTGAGCAATCTTCTTATATCTATCCGACCAAGGCGTTATATATTGATTCATAGCCGCATCATAATCAAAATCTGCTTGATGATGATGATTTAAAAAAGACTGCATCTGGGTTGGCATATCAAGAATTTTTTGTGTAGATGTCTTTTTTAATTTTTTTATTTCCGACAAAACTTTTATCTTTTGCACAATCGTTAATGCCTGTCTTTCGAGTGGATCTGTAATGCCTTTAAATTTGTTTCTTCTTAGCTCTGATAGCGTTTCGGATTTTGGATCGCTTGGTACTGTGCTGGAAGTACTTGCAGCACCATCAATAGTATTTGCAATTTGCACAGCAAATAATAGATATATTCGGCAAAAAGATTTGATATTTATTTTCATATAATTCCTTTCATTAAAAAATAACAAATTCTGATCGAATTTATTTAATTCGTGTGTTATAAGTCAATAAAAATAAATTTTGCCAAAAGCATTATATTTACGGGCATACATCCTTCGATAAACTCAGGACAAGCGGCAGGATCAGGGCTGCATACATTTTGATAAATTTTATGATGCGGCCGGCAACCATTGATTGGGTGAGGTCTGGCGAATAAAGTTTTTGAAAATTGCAAAAAGTGGCATCGTATTTGGCGGACCTTTATTGTAAGGGTATTTGACGTGCTCGAATTTTGTATAATTTGAATTTAACCTTAAATAGTTTTATGCTTATTTTAAGTACAAATCAGTAATTTGTGTTAAGCCTCTTTCGATTCTGATGAATCCGTTGAAATGGTTCGACAAGCTCACCACGAGCGGATTCATCCACGCCGCCTGACCATGGCTAGGTTTCAGGAGCTGTTTCGAAAGAGAGCTATTCGAAACCAGATTTTGGCGTTGGGGGGACGAGGCGTGATAATTATTATCGATGGATACAACCTTTTAAAGCAGATTTTTCCGCATGTGAAGGGGAGACTCGACCCACAGCGAGACATGTTTATTCGTCAGCTGGGTTGTTATAAACATAAAAAATTAGGCGACATCAAAGAGATAATACTTGTTTTTGATGCCGGGCCATTTAGCCATGCTACTCGCGAAATTAAGCAAGGCATTGTTGTTATGTTTTCAGGTCAAAAAAGCAGCGCCGATGATTGGATTATTGAGTATGTGCAAAAGCATCGCAACGACGAGCTTTTGGTCGTAACAAATGACAGAAAAATTTTGTCAGCCAGTGAGCATTGCAACGCCGTAACATTGAGCAGCAATGATTTTTACCACATCTTACAAAAAGTGTTATTTGAAGAACATTTTGAGAGTTCATTGCCAGAAATAAAAATTTCATCAGACGTACAAAAACTTGATCAGGGCAATTACTTTGATGATACTCTTGAAAACATGCTTCAGATCGATGAACGAACTGTGGATATGTTGATGGAACAATCCAGCTTTAACTTACAAAAAAAAGATGAATATGCCGAAACACATTCAAAAAACGGAAAAAAGTCACATGAGCTATCCAAAAAAGATAAAAAGCTTTATTCTAAGCTAAAAAAATTGTATTGATGGGTTTTACGATGATTATTAAATTTAACTTATCCCAGCTTGAATCGGTTGTAAAAGAGCATATTTTGCCACTACTTTCCGCACACTCAATATTTACATTTACAGGGCCACTTGGCGCGGGTAAAACTACCATGATTAAAGTAATTTTACGGCAGTGCGGCATAACTCAACCGGTTACCAGCCCAACATTTGGATATGTAAACAGCTATCAAGCATCTACGGATCGCACATTCAACCACTTCGACCTTTATCGCATTTCATCGATTGATGAGTTTGTAGCTGCGGGCTTTGATGAGTACCTTCATCGCTTGAATGATGTTAATTTTATCGAATGGCCACAGGTTATAGATGAATTATTAAAATCATCTGAAATAAAATCTAAACTCGTCCACATAAAGATTAGTTATGCAGGTGATAAATTTGATGCGAGGCTTCTTGAGATTTCCTGACTTACTCTTGATTTATATTTTCTTGTTTATTTTCGAAAATTAGTACCTGAAATACGCGTCTCGCGCTTGCCTGCTGAACTTGGAAGCAGTAGCCCTCATAAACCACACGCTCACCTTTTCTAGGCAGATGTTGCAGGTTTTCAGATAAAAATCCGCTTAGCGTTACGGAGTCGTGGGTTGTAAATTTAATTTTTAATAACTCTTCAAGCTCTTCAAGCCCCATTCCTGCGTTAACTAGCCACCCTCCACGCTCGAGCGGAACAACGTCTGTGCTGATGGTTTCAAGCTCGTCTGTAATATCACCACCAATTATCTCTTCAAATACGTCTTCTAGCGTTACCAAGCCTTCAACGTTGCCGTACTCATCGATGATTATGGCCATGTGCATGCGTTTTTTCATGAATTCGCTTAAAAGCTGATTAATTTTTTGTGTGTCAGGCACAAATAACACAGGTCGCACAAGCTCTTTTAATGTACGCTTTTTGCCCTGATAAAGAAGCTCAAAAAAGTCCTTTTGATAAACAATTCCAATTATGTTGTCGTCTTTGTTTTCGTAGACCGGAATACGTGAGAAACGTGATTTATGAAAGATGTTTGTTGCCTCTTCCAATGATGCGTTTACGTCAAGCACAACGATATCCGATCTAGGCTTCATGATCTCTTTGACCAGCGTGTGACCAAGGCTGAAGATGTTTTGTAACATTTCAGTTTTTTCGCGCTCCATCAAACCTTTTTCATCGCTGTAATCAATCAAAAATTCGATCTCTTTTTCTGAAACATCATCTCGTTTTTCCAAAATATGAGATCCACCCACCCTTGAAAATACAAAGTCGGCAAGTTTAAGAAGCCCTGAAACTAGTGGATAAGTAGCCTTGTATAAAAAGTTAATAAACCACAACAATGAAGCGAATAATTTTTCGTGGTGAGTTTTGGCAAAGCTTTTTGGTATTATTTCGCCAAAAACCAGTATGAGTACGGTGGCAAGTGCCACACCAATTGCTAGTCCCAATGGCCCGAAGCAGCGTTGCATGATGTGTGTAACTAGTACTGATGTCAAAACATGTGCAAAGTTGTTTGCTATCAAAATTGTTATTAAGATTCGTTGAGGGTTTGTTTCCCACGACTGGAACAATGTTTTATACTTTGAAACAGAAACCTCGAGCTCTTTTAGCTTGAATAAGCGCAAGGCCGTGAAGGCTGTTTCCAAAAAGGCGAACAGGGCTGCAAAACTAAGTGATACACAAAATAACGAAATTAAGCTTAAAAGCGACATAAAAATCCTGTAAAAGAGTACATCAAATTTGTAACTGCTTTTTATCAACCTTGCCTGTTGAGTTCATTGGCAAATCATCCAAACAGATTATTTGCTTGGGAACTTTATATGCAGCAAGGTTGCTTGTACATAATCCGCGTAAAGATGGTTCAATTGAGTTATCCCCAGCTTTAACCATCACAAACGCCACTGGAATTTGTCCTGTGTCTGCGTCTTCTTTGCCGATTACAGCGGCCTTTATCACAGCGGGATGTCTTAATAAAATGTTTTCAATTTCTGCAGGATAGATATTAAAGCCCTTGTGAATTATTACATCTTTTGTTCTACCACATACAGCAAGCGTGCCGTCTGGAGCTATCATTCCAAGGTCCCCGGTATTTAACCACCCATTTTTTAAAATTTTTTCAGTTGCTTCTGGTGAATTATAATAACCAATCATTATATTATCACCCTTAATCCAAAGCGTTCCAATGCTTCCTTTATCCAGGGGTTTTTCATTATCATCTCTAATATCACACTCCATACCTTCTAAAACTCGACCAACATTATTGGTAGGACTAGCTGGATTTTTGTGATTCACAGCTACAACCGGTGATGCTTCAGAAAGCCCGTAGCCAGCACAAATTTTGCGACCGTAAACCATTGCAAATGCTGCACGAATTTTGTCTGGCAGCATGTCAGCTCCAGATACAAAAATTTTCACCGAGCCGATTGGCGCGTTTTTCATCATGCAAAGAAGTCCAAAGAGTGCTGGAAATCCCAAAAAAAGGCTTGGTTTATGTTTCAAGCCTTCCGTAATAAGCTTTCGATCAATCTTTGATACTATAATTACAGCCGATCCTGTCATGATAGGTAGCCACAGACAAGTACACTGCGCAAAAACATGAAACAGTGGTAGAACGCAAAAAAATTTATCTTCATCTTTAAGATTAAATAGCCTAAATCTGGCATAACATTGCAGTGCGTTTGTAATAGCGTTTTTTGATGACAACATCACGCCCTTTGGCACCCCTGTTGTTCCTGATGTGTAAAGCAGTGCACAAAGATCATTGGTTGCGCGTTTTGATATCTCGAAATCTATGTTGGGATGGATAGAGGATTGCCAGTCAATTGAATCTTGTGTCAAAATTTGTGGCAAACCTTGAATCATGACTTTGTTGATAAGATTCAGCAGATTTCCTTTTAGCGATTCAGAGCTAAAAATTAATGCAGGCTCGGAGTCATTGATTATGTGAATGAGTTCTTTTTCATGTAAGAATGTGTTTAACGGAACAACGATTGCTCCAATTTGCCAAGCTGCAAAGTATGCTAAATAAAAAAATATTGAATTTTCCGAATAAATTATTACCTTATCTCCATTTTTAATACCAAGCTCTTGAAGCTTTTTGCTCATCAAAACGGTTCGAAAATAGAGCTCTTCGTATGTAATTGTTTTGTCTTGGGCAATAAGAGCAGTATTATGTGGATATTTTTTATATGCAAGTTTTAGCAGTTCTCCGGCAAAAATAAGCGTCTCATCTTTCAGAAACTCTTTTTTTATTTGCTCGAAGATCTGTTTTTCTTGTAACGTGTCATCTTGATTAATCGTTGATTTATCAAAAAAACTTTTAATGTTCAACATAATACTGGCTCCATTGGTGCCGTTTATTCAATTTTTATCGATTGAACTGGACAAATATCAGATGCTTCTTTTATTAAAGTCTCATACTTATTGATATCAACATTTGGTTTTATTTGAGAGATGTCTTTTACTTCAAACACCTCTGGACATATCGCTTCGCAAGTCCCACAAGATATACATCCTGGTGAAATATAAACTTTTTTCATAAATTTTGGTTAATACCTTATTTACGTGATTTTTTGTTTGACCCACAGCATGATTCTTTTTCATTGTTTGATTGGCAGCAGCCTTTAAAGGTGTTTTCGTTTTTTTTACTTGATTGGCAGCATGAATCTTCACATGATCCGCATTCATCTTCATCGTCTTCGCCATCGTCTTCAAAATCAATTTCTATTTCACCTTCGCTGCCCATTGTTTCAAGCAAAAGTTCAACATCGCGAATATTGTTTTCATTTAAGGCTTCTGTCAAATCACCCATAACTGCAACCAAGTCTTCTTTTGCAATTTCGGCGTCTTCTAAAATTGTTTCTTTGAATTCAGCTGTTGTAAGCAATTCTTCGTCTTTGTCAAAAATCATATCAATCATGGTTTGAGCTTTTGAGGCATCTTTTGTTGCTGCAATAGCGTTTAATGCTTCTAACTGTTTTTCCAAAAATTCGACATCAGCTAGCATCTCTTCGGTGATAGTGCTTAGCTTGTCTGCAAGCATTTTTGTGATATTGCTTAGGCTTGTTGTGTCATCAGCAGAAAGACCTTTTTGCTGTGATTTTGTTTGAACTTGTTTAATAAATTTTGAAAAAATTTCCTCCGTTGAACGCAAAGCGTCTTTTTGTTGGTCTAATAAAAAGACTGTCTGCTCGATTAGCATTTCGACTTTTTTTTGAATCTGCACTGAATATCCCTTCGCAATAATTGTTAATTAAAATTAATTTTACGGACAATTCTACACAGTTTTTGCAAACAAAGCGAGCTATTTGTCCACCTGAAATAATTATGACAAAAACAATCCACATTGTTGCAGTTTGAAATTTTATTGTAAATTAATGTATAAAAACGCTATATTTTGTGTTAATTTATACAAGTTTTGAAAAATTAGCCTTTACGGTTGCTTGAAACAAGCAATTGATAAAAAGGGCTATACATATGGCGCAACTCTTGAAACACTTGATTTGATAATAGATTTCATGATATTGGTAAGTTTTATAACCTTGCCAGCTGCATACGATCTAAAGCGCTGTTGCGGTGGATAATTTAAAAAATTGCAAAAAGTGCCTTAGGCTCCTAAAGCCTTGATTGGGTCTACTTTTTGTTGTGTGTAAATTTTGCGAATAAATAAGGCTTTTTATGTGTATGAGAATGTATAATTTAAAATCAAATGTAGAACAAATTGCCCAAGAAAAATTTGAGAAATATTGTTCAGATGCTGGGTTTGAAAATTTTAAAAAAATTGTAGTTTCAAATTTTGACATGCTTGGCAAGTTAACAGCTTTGAGGTTTATTGAATGGTGCCAACTTAATCCTGGAGGAGTTGTTTCACTGGCAACCGGTAAAACTCCTACAACTTTTATAAAATGGATTCAATTTTATATCGAAAATTGGCATAATGCTGACGTACAGCGTGAACTTGTTGAATGGAGGATTGATCATGCATTGAAGCCAGACTTCTCAAAGTTAATTTTAGTGCAAATGGACGAATATTTTCCAATCGACTCTTCAGACTCAAAAAGCTTTTTGAGTTACATCAGTTTAAATTATTTTAAAAAATTTGGATTCAAGCCAGAAAGCGCATTGCTTATGAATCTGTCAGCGTATTGCCAAGAAAAAGGATTAAATCTTGTCGAAATATTTCCCACGGCAAACGTTGATTTAATGTTGAAATTTAGAAATCCAAAAAACACAATTGAAGCTATTCAGATGCGTGCATTAATGCTTGTTGAGCAGTTCGCATCCGACTTTGAAGCCAAAATTAGAAATTTTGGAGGAATTGGATTTTTCTTGGGTGGCATTGGGCCGGATGGCCATATAGCTTTTAATTTTCGAGGATCAGAGCATCACGGTACAACAAGAACGTTGCCAATGAATTATGAATCAGCGGCTGTTGCGGCAGCTGGTTTTGGTGGTATGGAATTTATCAGAAATAAGGCTGCATTAACTATAGGCCTTGGCACAGTTACTCAAAACTCAACCACAACGGCAATAATTTTGGCAGATGGTGTTGGTAAGGCCGATGTTGTCAAAAATGCGATAGAAGGAGCTATATCAGTAGAATATCCTGCAACAGCATTGCAGCAATTGAATGGTGCCAGATTTTATTTAACGTCAAGTGCTGCAAGTCAACTTAAAACGCAACAATTTATTAATTTTAAAAACAACCCCGATAAAATCAGCGAGTGGGGTGAGCAGGTAATAATTAATCTTGCAACACAGAGCAATTGTTCGATCGATATGATTACAAAAAAAGACGTAGATCAAAGTTTTTTTGCGCCATTGTTTCATAAAAATAACGTAGATCTTGACGCGTTTATTCCTCAAGTCCTTGAAGGATTAAAGCAAAAAATAAAAAGAGGTAGACAGGGCTTTGTGGGTAAAACATTTTTACACACTTCCCCTCATCCAGACGATGTTTTGCTTGGCTGTTTTCCGATAATAAACCAACTTGCAAAGCAGCCAGACATATCCCACTATTTTACAACAATGACTAGTGGGGCAAATGCTGTTCAAAATGATTATTTTGGCGAAATTTTAAATAAATTAGAACAGCATATAAAATTTATTACTCCTATTTCAAATGACAGAGCTAGCGATCTTAACGATTATCTTTCCGGCGTAATTCAAAACGACAATGAGTTGAAAGCGAGAGCCTTTTCGTCAAGAATGTTGCGGAATTTTGCTAAACTTATGAATCTTAGTTTGGATGACGCCGATTTGATTAATTTGGTCAACAATAAAATTATAGAAATTAAAAAGCTTATTTTAAGCGAAACAACTAATAGCTTTATTGTTACATTAAAAAGCTGCATTCGCGAATGGGAAGAGGAACTGGTTTGGGGATATTTTGGGTTTGGAGCTTCCAATATTTTTCATTTAAATTTGGGTTTTTATGCTAGCAAGGATAAAGACATTGTTTTTGAGCGTGATGTTCAACCAATTTTAGACATACTCAAAAAAACAAAGCCAGATATTATTACTGTTGCCTTGGATCCAAAAGATGGCGGACATGCTACTCATTACAGGGTTGCCGAAATTATCGCTCAGGCATTAACTATTTACAAGCCTGATAAAAAGGTTGAGATATGGGGCTACAATAACGTGTGGTGTAAATTTACTCCAACGCAAGCTAATATTTTCTTTTCAGTCTCTGTAAATGATGCTTTAGTTGGAAGTAATGTGTTTAACGCTTGTTATAAATCACAAGTTGAAGCAGTTGTGCCAAGCCCTGAGTTGGATGGGCCATTTTGTGATCTTGCCCAAAAAATTATGGTTAATCAGTACCAGCTCATAAAGGCGTGCTTGGGTGAAAAATTTTTTTCAGAAAATGCTGACAAGCAAGTTGCTGCGGCAAAGGGGTTATGTTTCATAAAGTCTATGTCAGTCGAAGAATTTATAGTTAGAATGCAGAATAGCGAAAATAGTTAGGTACGTAACATGAGAATTTTGGCTTTAGATCTTGGCGATAGATGGGTAGGAAGTGCTATTGCCGATCCACTGGGTATTACTTGCAGGCCATACCAGACTGTAGAGCTTGATCAGTTGCGTGATTTCTTGAAAAAAATACTATCAGCTGAAGGCGTAAGCAAGGTTGTGGTTGGATACCCCAAAACATTTTCAGGCACAGAAAGCGACCAAACCAAAAAGATAGTAAGTTTGAAACTTGAACTAGAACAAGAGTTTGCAGTTGTTCAGGGGCAGGACGTAGAATGGATTTTATGGGATGAGCGGCTTAGCAGCAAACGTGCGTCTGCTGTGCAAAGTGGCAAACATGATGAGCAAAGCAAGCGTCAAAGCCATTCAATTGCTGCAGCATTTTTGTTGCAGACTTATTTAGATCACCTGGCGATGATGCGATCATAAAAGAATGCACCACCAACCACTTGTTGCTTTGCCTTCTTTTAATAATCCAAATTTATTTGGTATTTGGCCGTTGTTTAATTGAGACGTTTTGAATTTAACAGCCTCAACGATTGCGCCAATGTTTTCTGGTTCACATAAAATTTGGTACATCGGTAGGTAGACTGAATCAAATGTTGCTTCATCGTAAGTCATTTTAAACATTGAAATTTGAGTTGGATTTACCACATAAATTACGATTGGTATTTCTGGATTATCCTCATAAAAAATTTTGAGGCCTTTGCCTGTCACTTTAAATTTACTTAAAGATGGAAACGGCATGCCATGCGTCCTTGCAAAAATTTGTGACTTTAATAGCTCGGTGTGATCTTGGGCAGATGCGTCACTTGATGCATCGCATATTACAAAAACATCTGATCGGCGTTCTGGTCTGTTAAACGGAAATATTGGAATATTTATATAAATGCCATGGTCAATGAGATCGATTGTTGGCAAATCATTCATTCCACATTGATCCATTCCGAGAGTGAAATTGGGCATCGAGTAGTCAAAACATCGATGAGCGTAGTAGTTATGCTTTGCAAGATACTTATTTATTTGAGGTTCTATATATTTAAAATAAAAGTTTTCTATGCCTAGTTCATCAAAAATTGTCATAAATCCATTTGTTACAAGATCTCCTTCGGTCAACGAAAATGCAGACCCAAACGTGCCCATAAACTTCCACAGCGGCATTTCGTGTGCTAGCTTTTGGCAATATCCGTTAGCAATTATTGAACCAAAGAGCTCAGTCCTCATACCTGCTCGCAGGTGGCTACTGTAAACAGAAAAAGGTGTTACCTCAAGCCCCTCATAGAATGGGCCTGTTTGTCCAATAGCCGTTGCGAATATTGGAAATGGGTATACGTTTGTTTGTGCCAAAACATCCCTGAAGTCCTGAAATGTTAATTGGTGTTGATATTTTTGCTCCAAATCATCTAATAATCTTCTAGCGATTAAATGCCCCCATATTTCTGTAACTAAGCATGCATTGAAATCAAAATTTTGAAGAGAAACATTAATCCTAGGCTCATTTTTAGCAATAGAATTCCAAAATGGAATTTGTAATTGTTGTTTTAAAATCTGTGCATATTCGATTGGAGTCATTTTTTGCAGCATCCATGGAATTATGCCCCAGGTTGAGCCAGAAAGTGTGGATACGTAGCTTATGGCCTGTAGAAGCCCTATTTGCAAAGCCGATGCCAAAAAAGCAATGGCGCAAGTTTCAGCGCGTACTCCTCCGCCGCTAACACACATGTTTATCTTAGGCAATCTATAATCAGATTCTGGAGCTAAACCGATAAATTGTTTAATTGCTGGTTTTGTGATTTGATTTCTGCGAAGCTGATACTCTTTTTCTCTTGTATCGAATTCATTGCTACAATAAACAACTGCCGTATCCATTCCGTAACAAAATTCAAATAAAATAAGGCTAATAAATGCGAAGGCTTTTGTATTGAAAAGCATAAAATTCTTTTTTTTAGTCTTTATACCAATTTATGGTTACGTAGCGATTATAAAAGGCAGCAGCCGCATGATGTATTTTTTACCTTACCGTCCTTCAATGCCATAAAATTGTTTGAAATTCTATGATTGTTTAATTGCGATGTTTTGAATTTAATGGACTCAATTATAGCACTTCTATTTTCAGGTTCGCATAAAGCATTATACATTGGCTCATAAACTGAATTAAACTCTGCTTCATTGAATGTTAGATCAAGCATAGATATTTTGGTTAAATTTGCTATGTAAATCACGATAGGTATTTCTGGATTATCTTCATAAAAAATTTTAAGATTTTTGCTTGTTTCTTTAAACCTTTTCAATGATGGAAAAGCCATGCCATGGGCTTTTGCAAATATTTGGGCCCTTTTGAGTTCGGTGTAGTCGTTGTCCACAGCATCACTTGATGCATCGCATATAACTAAAATATCGGTTTTTCGTTCTGGTCTGTTGTATGGAAATATTGGGATATTTATGAATATACCGTGATCGATCAAATGAATTGCTTCTTTATTATTTAATCCACGCGAAGCCATTCCGTAAGTGAAATTAGGAAATTCTACATCAAACGTTCTTTGATTTAACTCTTTAATTTTTGCAAGACAGGCTTCAAGTTTGGGCTGAACAACTTGCAAATATGAATCTTCAATTTCAAGAGTGTCGCAAAGGCCTAGTAGTACATGCTCTACAGCGTCAGCTCCACTTATTGCAAATGCAGATCCAAAAATGCCCATATAAAGGCTTAATGGCCTTTCAGTTGTATGTTTTTGACATATTCCATTTAAAAATGTTGATCCGAAGTCTTCTGTTTTAATTTCTACACCAAGAGCTTTACTGTAAACAGAGAACGGTGTAATTTCAAGGCCTTCGTATTCTGGCTCTGTTTCAGCTATTGCTGCCGTAAATATTGGAAATGGATAGGCGCTTGTTTGCTCTAGAATATGTCTTATATCTCCAAATGTTATTATTCGTTGTGTGTTTCCATCTAAATCGTAAAATAATCTTCTAGCTAACAATTGGCCCCAAATGTGTGTGACGCTAAGCTCACTTGTTTCTTGCGTTTTGATTATTAATTTAATTTTTTCTAAAATTGTTTTAGATGAATCTGGACCTCTTTTTTCGCTTCCGTCCCAAAAATCACGTTGCAACTGCTGTTTTAATATATTCGAATAAATACGAGGTGGCATCCTATGCAATATCCATGGAGCTAAGGCCCAGGTCGAACCGGAAAGTGCGGCCATATAGGTTGTAGATGGCAAAAGACCAATTTCCTCTGACGCATCTAAGATTGCGATTGTTGCTATTTGAGCTCTGACGCTGCCTCCGCTAAAACTCATGTTGATATTGGGTAACGTATAATCAGATTCTGGAGGCAGACCAATAAATTGTTTGATTGCTGTTTGAGTGATTTGTTTTCTTCGTGACACATACTCTTTTTCTTTTAAATTGAGTTGATCGTATGATGATTCCATGTAACATTCAATAATATCTACATCCAAGTTTTCCATGCTGTAGCAAAATACATTTAAAATAACGCCAAAAAGGGCCAAAACTTTAATATAGATAGACATAAAATCTCCTTTTCTTTTTAGGCAGAAACTACACTTTATGGAAAGATATAATTTTTTTATGTATTTTGTGAATAAATTTAAAATAAAAACGGATATAACGTATATGTGGTCAAAGTTTTAGCAAACTCTTCCATTTTTGAATGATTTTAAGCTACAATGCAAATAGTTGGAAAATGTAAGTAGTTAACCTCAGGGGGATAAGTCATGAAAAATACCGCAAAATTGTTGCTTGTTGCAATGACATTGGCGTCACTTGCATTTGCAACAGGCTGCACCAAAAAAGAAAAAGCGACCGTTATCGGTACAGTTATTGGTGCTGGCGCTGGAGCTGGAATTGGAGCTGCTGCAGGTGGCGGCGGAGGAGCTGCTGTTGGTGCAGTATTAGGTGGTGCAACTGGTGGTATCATTGGTCATGAAGCAGGGAGTAAGCATGAAAAAAAGCACGATAAAAAAGACAAAAGCAAAAAAAGCAAAAAAGACAAGTGCAAAAAAGGTAAAAAAGACAAAAAAATGATAGAAATTGAAGAGGATAAGTAAATAACATTCAAATTATAAATTTGATGATAAAAAATAAGACTATGAGCATTAAGTTCGTGGTCTTATTTTTTATCTCCAGATCAAGTCTTTCAAATGCGATATAGCTTTTTGCACTTTTTACCAAACTTCTTCGCTAGAATCGATCCAATCAGTTCTAGCAGGCCGCATCTAAAAATTTGTCAATTTGCTGTTACGCATGATTCGGCTGCGGTTTTATAGCGTAGTGATTGATGTATAGCCCTAAAAATAATAGCTTTGAGCAGTACAAGGTTTTACGATTTTATAGTGTAATTTTTTACAGACATTGTTTTTTGGTATAAAACTTGTACAATTTTGTGTGAGGAAGATAATAAGTGGTAATATCAAAGGAGACTTCATGAAAGTGGTTACGCAAGCGATTCTTTTAAGTGTGTTTGTTAGCATTAGTGCCAATGCCGATGTTCAAAATAGGCATGATAGAGCTCATGCCTCAAGGCACGCGAGGCATGTTTCGTCTAGAAGTCTTCATCATAGGCGCAAATTTATGTCCGATCCAGAAACAAGTGTAGCCTTGGACAATTTGGCAAAGGACACATATTCAGTCAAAAAGCTTGCAGATTTGAGGTTGTTGTTGATGAAATCTAGGGGGATCAGCGCTTCTGAGCAGACCAAGGCAAAGTTTAATACACTGTTGCAGGAGGCCTGCAACAATTACAACAAAGGTGATCGCCGAGAGGCTTTTACCTTAAGAAGTGTTTTGATATTATCGCAAAGATCTACTCTTTTAAGCCAAAACAATCAGCAATATGTTGATAAAATTCTTGCCGATATCGGAAATAATTCCGTTGAAGAGGGTAATCGCCAGCTGAATATAGCAAACTTAAATAGTGTAAGCGCCAAGGATAATTATAGCGCCAAGGCGATGTCATTGTGCAGGATTATGAGACGGCCAAATCGTGGCATTAAATTTGATAAAAACATGCAAAGTGAAGCATCATCGGCAATACACGATCTGTATGCCAATCGGCCATTAAATGATGTTGCGCTTTTATCGAAATTGAAGGAAGTTCTTAATTTGGCAAGCCAAACACCGCTTTTAAGTACAATTAATCAGTACGAAGTTAAAGAGATAATGCTTCCAGAGGTTTTAAAAAACGTTGATAAAGCTGCTTTATTAACTAAGAATTCGGCAGAAGCAAGAACCAATCAGGCTCCATGTGTTAAATGTATAAATGAGCATAATTTAGCTAAGATGGAGGCTGGAGAGTCTGTAAGTATTTAGTAAGCAATAAAAAAAGCCCCTGAATTTACAGTGGCTTTTTTTATAAACAATATTTATATTAAATCGAGTCTATTTTTACTATGGTGTACTGTTGTCGATGACCCTTTTTGGTTCTGTATTTGTTTCTTCTTTTAAACTTGAAGATAATGATTTTTGGGCCTTTAATTTGTTTTACAATTTTAGCTTTTACTTGGGCGTTTTTGATAAAAGGCGTACCGTATTCAAATTTGTCAGCATCGGTTTTTCTGAATAAAACTTTATCAAAATCTATTGCCTGTCCAGCTTCACCTTCGATCTTTTCGATTTCAAGAGTTTTGCCAGGTAATGCCTGATACTGTTTGCCACCTGTTTCTATTATTGCGTACTTATCAAACGCA
>LBTE01000001.1:206614-390020 GCA_000989955.1 candidate division TM6 bacterium GW2011_GWF2_37_49
CCGACTAGCTCAAGTAAATTTACAATTTTAAGCGGGGAATCGAGTAGTAAAAGCCCTCAAATTCTCATTCCATTCTAGCAAACTAAACCTTTATGTCTAGATATAATCTCAACTTGGGCTACTTAACTCAGGCACTTAATTATTATTTCCCAGATTGGGTCAATTTTTTCGACCATTTTATCGAAGGCACCATTTTTTTTGGTAACAAATGAGTGTAATTCTTTGATGTCAGATTTGTCTAGCACGCAGGATAAATATTTTTCAAAATTTTCGCTAAGAGAGCTGAGGGTAGTGCTTTCTAGCCCTAAGCTGTACTCAAATAGTTGTTTTAGTGCTGGATTTACTTTCTGCATTATATCCTGAAACTTTTCATTTTTTGACAATGATGGCTTTTCGCATAATTGGATAGTGCTTTTTGTTTCATCTGGTATAAAGCTTGAGATATATGTTAAAACGTCCAGAAGGTCCGCCGTTTCATGTTTTGAAAGCTGAAGAATTTGTAAATCTTCGGCCTTAATTTTGGCTATTAGATTCAGCAAAATGTAGCCTAATTTTAAAAAGAGCTTTTTATTTTTTAACTTAAATCTTGTTAATTCAAAAAACTGAGCTCCGTTACATGAAGAGATAATGTAAACGCAGCTTTCTGATTTTGCGGCTTCTAGCTTGTTTTCTATTTCTTCAGAGTTTTCTTTGTGTTTTGAAACGATATTTTTGGCAAATTTTATAAAATTTTTGATTTTAACATTATCTACGCTTTCACCAACCAAAGCCTCGTTGTCATTCTCGACTGAGTTGTGGATATCGTTTGAATAAACGAGTTGGATTGTGGTTAAATACAAAATTAGTGTAAATAATAACTTTTTAAACATAACAAATGCCTTACATTTTCATATATTGACCTGTATTTAAGAATGGCTCCATGCAGGCGAGTATTTATCTTTTCAGTGTTATAAGTATCAATTAATAAAGCCATAGCGTCAAGGCCATAAAGCTATATTTATTCAATTTGAGTAAATATAGCTTTATGGTTTAAATTAATTACTTCAGAAAGTATTTTTTTGATGTTATTATGGATTAAATATTGCAAGTTTTTACTAAAAGAAGTTGTTTGAGTGATGTTAAGAAAAAGCAGCATTTTTATCCTATTATTTTTTGTTTTACCACATATAATATTTTCTGCATGCACGAAATCGTCAGGCAAGCATGCCTCTAAAGTACAATTAGAGAAATTTGTTCACATGGCGAATTTGTCATCAGATTGGTACCCGCAACAGTCAGAATCCCTTGAAAAAGAACTAAACGCGTATTTCGAACAAGCAAAAAGAGATTTTAACATAGTTGTGGATGGTGATAAAATTAAGGCGTTAATTGTGCCTCATGCTGGATATTATTATTCGGGTCTTTGTTCTGCTTGTGCTTATCGGGCGCTGCTTGACAAAAATGGTGATAAAAATAAACATATTTCAAGGGTGATTGTTCTTTGTCCGAGCCACAGAGTTTTTTTAAACAATATTGCCTTGCCAGACTACAATGTTTATCAAACCTGTTTGGGGCAGCTAGACGTTGATACGCAGGCGATAAATATTTTAGGTAAGTCAAGTTCTGTGTTTAGGACCCATGCGGATGCTCACAATATTGAGCATGCAATTGAGGTGCAGTTGCCATTTTTGCAAAAAACTATCAATAATTTCAAAATAGTTCCACTTATAGTTGGACACCTAACCCAAGATTCGTTTCATGAAGCCGCCATGGCTATTAAAAAAATAGTGAATGACGCGACATTGGTTGTGGTAAGCTCAGATTTTACACATTTTGGAAAGACTTACGAATATTTGCCATTTTCAAAGCTTGTATTTCATCAGGTTCGGTATTTGGATTCATTGGCTATACAGGCTATAACAGGGCTTTCCGGTTATGGCTTTGAGCAATTTTTGCATGATACCCACGCAACAATTTGTGGTCAAATGCCAATAAATGTACTACTAGGCCTTTCTAGCCTTGGTGTTTATAAAAGTTTAAATTCTAGACTTGCTTGTTACTACAATTCCGCCCAGCTTAAAAAAGCAATAAATGGCAATGTTATTAATTCTGATATTTTGCTAAATCCAGTATCCGATCTTGAGTGCGAAGGCTGCGTAAGTTATGCAAGCATCATTTTTACGGAACATGCGGTTGGTGAGCTCAGCCGTGAAGATGTGCTTTCTGATTATGATAAAAAATCTTTATTAAAGCTTGCTAGGCAGGTGATAGTAAATGCTTTTAGGTTAGACATCGATAAAATTCCAGAGCATCTAATTTATCCAGTTATTACGCCAACAATTCAACTAGCTTCTGGTGCTTTTGTCACGCTGAATACCAAAAATGGAGATTTGCGAGGATGCATAGGTCAAATTTGGGCAAATAAACCACTCTATCAAATAGTGGCAGAAATGGCGTTAGCGTCGGCTTTTAACGATTCAAGATTTTCACCATTAAAAAAAGAAGAACTTGATAATATTGTAATCGATATTACAATTCTTACTGTGCCCAGGAAAGTAGGTAATTACAAAGAGATTCAAATAGGTCGAGACGGTGTTATTCTTAATAAAATTGATGCGTCTGGACAAGTTAAGGCGACAGCAGTTTTTTTGCCTCAAGTCCCTGGGCAGTTTGGGTGGAATCTTGCAACGACGCTTGAGCATTTAAGCCAAAAAGCAGGTTTAGGTAAGAATGATTGGCAGCACGATTGTGAGTTTGAAGTATTTGAGGGCTTTGAAATCAGAGAGAAATAAATGGCTATAAAAAATGTGATCATAGGTGCATCTGCTGCAGGTATTGCATGTGCAACAAAATTACGTGAGTTGAGTAAAGAGATAGACATTCTTGTTATTGATTCGGAAGAAAAACTTCCATGTAACAGGTGTCTGTTGTCGGATTTACTGTCTGGTAACAAAACTGAGCAGGAGATTCTTGTCAGAAAGCAAGAAGATTTTAGATTACAAAATATTGATTTAATGCTTGAAACGAGGGTGAAAGAGATTCTTCCTCAAGAAAATTGTGTAAAAATACATAACGGCCAAAAAATATATTATGATAAGCTCTTTTTGGGAACTGGTAAAACTGGCTTTATACCCAATATTTCTGGATCTTCCAAAAAAGGGGCTTTTTCTTTTTATGGTCTATCGGATATAAAGGCGATTCTTAATTTTATTCAAAGTAATTCCGTAAAACACATTACTGTCATTGGAGCAGGCCTGACAGGCCTAGAGTGTGCGGCCGCCTTATTAGATCGTGGTTTTGAGGTGGCGCTAGTTGAGCGTAGCTCCCATGTTTTGCCATATCAGATTGACGTTGAAGGTGCCAAAATAATTCAAGCTTTGATGAAAAAATACAAAATTTCGTTTTATCCTGGTCAGATAGTTGAAGAGATTAATGGTGACGGACTTGTTAATGAAGTGATACTTTCAGAACAAGGCCCTCTTAAAACTGACATGGTAATTTTTTCGATTGGTGGCAGGCCTAATATTCAAATCGCTCTTAGGGCAGGGCTTGAGACTTTGCCGCAAGGGATTGTAACTAAGCCAACAATGCAGACTAGCATAGATAATATTTTTGCAGGAGGCGACAGTTGCGCGGTTCGTGACATTATCTCCGGTGACACTGTTCAAAATTGCTTGTGGACAGAGGCAGCCATGCAGGGCATGGTTGCGGCACATAACATGCTTGGCATAAAAAAAGAATATCCAGGGGTGCTTGCGATAACCAGCTCCAATCTATTTGGTACACCAATTGTTTCATGCGGCCAGATGGGTAGACACTCCGAGACTTATAAGGAAACGGTCAAACGCGGTGACAATTTTTATCAAATGTATTTAACTGATAACAAAACGCTTGTTGGCTTTGCAATGATCGGCAAGACAGAAAATATTGGCATGTTAAGAAGGGCGTTAATCGACAAAACACCTTTTAATGTTGATAATGTTTCCTAATCAAATACTATTACTTGATCGTAGATTTGTAGTTCAATAAAATTTAGAATCGCCGATTCGTCAAATGATTGATTGTTAGTGGCATACATTGACTGTGCTTGTCAATGTATGCGATTGCATGAGGTCTGTAGTGAAATTGATAAGTTTTTAGATGTGGCCTGCCGGCATTGATTGGATGCAGGCAGGCGAATGATTTTTTAAAAAATTGTAAAAACGCTGTGTGATGTTTATACCCATCGGCCGGATGTACATAGCGTCAAATAACGCTCCTCATCCCTAAATTCACGATGTCTTACGACATAGGACTGAATTTCTTTGAGGTCATCAATCAGATCAATTGATTTGTCAAGAGTCATTTGAATTTGTTTGCAGTCTTTATACTTATTCAAAGGATCAATTAAGCTATTTAAGCGTTGAATGTTGTTTTTCAATATTTCGTTGTATTTGTGAAAAGGTATTCTTTCTGGTGATACGGATTTTAATACGCTTTCCCAAAAAGTTGATATATATTTTTTGTCCCCAACAACTTCGCCAAGCAAATCTTTTATTTTTAGCTGGTCGGTTTCATGTTTGATCAAGTCAAACTCTTGCTCATAATTTTGGTATATCGACTCACAGAGAGAAGCCGCTTGTGTCTGAAGGCGCTGGCTTTTTTCTTGAGGTGTTTCGTGTTTGCCGCAGCCTGTTATCAAAATTGCCAGGAGCAGGCAAGATAGCCTTATTATTTTATTGAGCAAATTCATTGTTTACTTTCCGCTCAATCTAACTTTATAGCAGTATGGGCAAAATTTGTATCCAGACTGGGCGCCAAATTTACTTCCACATTCGCGACAATGTTTATATCTAATCAATCTGCCACCGCACTTTGGGCAACTTTGTGCGCCAAGTATTGTGACTTTTTTGCTGCAATCAACGCACCAGCGATCGTAAGACTGCTTAAGTAGCTCATTTTCCTCTTCTAGTTGTTCAATTTTTTCGTGTTGGCGTTGTACTCTGCGTTGTTGTATTATTTTACGCTCTTTTTCTTCTTGCCTGTCTGCAGGTTTACCCATTTCACGTCCGGCAATGTTACCAACTAAGCCACCAATAACTGCACCAGTTGCACGATCGTGCTTACCTGCAACAGCAGCGCCAACAAGGGCGCCCGCAGCGGTTCCAAACATTCCGCCGGCTGTTTCATTTTTACCGCATCCAGCAAGAGCTAATAATAAAATTCCTGGGAGAAAAAAGAATAAAACGGCCTTCAAGTTTTTCAACATACAATACCTCTATTTTAAATTTAAAACTGGGTCTAATGATTAGTCTCTAAAATTTTTCTACAGACGATTGATCTATCCATCCATTTTGTCCGTTGATTTTAATCTTGAAAAATCCGTCAACAGCCTTTTCAATTACAACCTCTGATGCTTCTGGGATAAAACATAAAACCTGATAGTTTTGCCCTGGACCAGAGTATAGATTGGCATTTTTACTTACAACGACGCCATGCTCTTTTATTTCAAAATTATACTTTATTACTAAGATTAAACCAAAAATTGCAATGGTTGTAAACAGCAGTAGAATTAGAGACTTTCTTTTTGTTCTAAATAAATTCCGTATGAATAAAAACGCTAAAACCCAAAGCAATAAAAACACAAGCTGTAAAAACAAAAGCGGTGTTGAATGTATAAAAAATTCAAAGTAAATCCTCAAATTTTGAATTTTTTGCAAAAAAGCCTCATTTTTATACTTCTCTTTTGCGTTAGCACTGCTTTCGTGAAGCTTGTTTTTGAGTAATTTGATATTGTTTAAAAGCTCTGATCCACCAATTAAGCCCAAGTTTCGCTCTGCTCGTCGCCAGTAAGCGAGCGCATAGCCGTAGTTGGATTGTTTGTATGCGCAGTTTCCCATGTCGTAGCTTACAACTGCTCCAGGGTTTGGAATTTTTTTGTAAAGCGTTAACGCTTCTTCGAATTTGTCCTTTTTATAAAGCTCATTTGCTCTATGAAAATAATCGGCATAAATTGACTGCTCTTGATTCTGAGGATAAGAAGCAGCAAAAAACAATGTGCAAATTGTGAGTAAATTTAATATTTTTCTATAAAACATGGAAGGACTCCGCTTTTTGAGTCTAAAAGCTTACTTTGTTAATATTATAATCCAGTATTCGCCTTTTTTAAATAAACTTTCTCCAAGGCTAGCGTCTAATCGATTTGAATTTTTTATAAAATGTAGACTGGCGCAATCATTTAAAAAGTCTAAAAATTCACTAAATTTGCCGTCTTCAAGGCCTAAATCGGCAAGTTTTTCTGCTATTTTGTCGTGAGATATTTCCTGCAATTGTAGATCAAATTTTACAGCCAAAAATTTTAAAAAAAATGAATAAAGCTGTTCAGGTTTTTGGTTTTGTTTTATTTTTTCAAAATCAACAGAAAGCCTTTTAAGCGATGACTTTTTTGAGGCAAGTTTAAATATTGGCTTTGTTTTTAATAAATATCGTATTGTTTTAGTGATTTTTGTATAAAAAAGTGCAGGCAGCAGTAAAAATATTATTAGCAGCCACCATGGTATGGCCCAACCATTTCTTTTGATTATAAGCCCGTCCAGTTCAATAAAATTAATTTCTTTATTTTCTAAAGGTTGTTGTGGTTTTTCTTCCTCGATTTGTTGGCCAATTTCTGGTTGGATTTTGGATTTTTCATGATTTGGCAGTTCTCCGATAGGTTGCGTTATTTGCAAAACTATAGGCGTAGACTCTAAGATTTTTACTTTTTTTGTTTCTGTGTCTAGATAAGTAAATTTTTGTGCAGGAATCGTTACTTCGCCGGATTTGCTAACTTGAATTACAAATTCGAAAGCTTTTTTCCCAGCAAATGGTCCATTGGAAGGATTTTCTTTAAAATCTGTTTTGGATTCATAGCTTTTAATAAATTGTTCCAACGTTAATTTTGGAGTCATTATTTGTTCAAAATTGCCTTCGCCTTCAATTTCTAATGTTAATTTGATGGCCTCATTTAGCAGAGCTGTCGTTTTGTCGACTGAACTTTTAAATTTTGCAAATTTACCTACGCCATCCGTACCACTTTGAACGTCATTGGGATTGGCTACATTAATTTGTATTCCATTACTTACTGCCTTTTTTGGAACAAGCCTTGCCTGATCAAAAAATCCACCAAAATTAAAAAAATCATCGTTGAACATTCCACGTAATCGGCCTCTTTGTTGTTCTGGTACATGATAAATAACAGTTGCTGGTCCTATTTTTTGTGCACCACTTTCCAGCGGAATTAAATAATATTTTTTTTCGTGCACAACGTAAGGTTTGCCATTTTGTACGGCCTCTTTACTTTCAACTTGTTCAAGCTCCTTTGCCTGAAATCCTTTAAATGTTATTGGCTCCATTCCAATTTTGTGTATGCGTCCATGACATTTAATCTTAAGTATGGCAGTTATTGGTTCACCAACAAAAATATTTTTTTTATCAATTACAAACTCGCACTCTGCAAAATTTTCTGCAGAATTGCCTTCATGATCATTTTTTTCTTTAAAATTTTCCGGACGTTTAATTACTCTAAAATGAACTGTGTTTGAGCGAATAAAGCTACCATTTTGTTGAACCTCAGCAGGTCCGATATCAAAAGCTCCTTCATTCTCAGCGCAAACTTCATAATTATGTGATTGATCAGCTGTAAATTTGCCGTTAATCATCACAATATTTGAGCTTGAGTTTTTGCCAACAATTTGTAATTTTTCAATACCATTTATTTTTATATCACCTGTGCTATCGTTTGCATTTTTAGCTGTGACCGTTAACCCAAATTTTTCGCCAGCAAAGACTGTGTTTTGGGCATCTTTTTCGCCTGGCAGTGTAATTTTTTTTGCGTCAGTTAGCTCTAAAATTAATTCTGTTGCAGGTAGTGTTTTTATTGTTAGAAATACTAAAAAAATACGTATACCTACTTTAAGCAATAATTTATTCATTTGTGGGCCTTTGTTCTCTAAAAATGTTCACAAAATTACCAGGGTTTTTGATTTGATTTTAAAGGCTTTTGTGTATCTTGTGTTTTTTGGATAACTCTAACTTTTTGTAAATTTGACTCATAGTTTTGTAGGTTGTCAAGAATTGCACGCATTGCTTTTTGCTTGGCGGTCTCTTGCTTGTTATCACCTTTTTGAGCTGCATGAATTGATGCTTGTTCTGCTTGTTCTTGCTTTTGTTGGCCTGACTGGTTACCATGTTGTTGGTTGTTTTGTTGTTGCTCTTGCTCTTGATTGGATTGGCCATCATCATGTTTAAGATCTTGCTGTTTTTCGTTTTGATCTTTACCTTGGTCAGATTTTTTTTGATCCCTGCCGGCTCGCTTATCATCGGGTTGGCTAGAACTGTCTTTTTTGTCTTGTGTTGGCTGCTGTTGTTGATTTTGCTTATTATCTCGTTCTTTACTGTCTCGCGATGAATCCTGGTTTGGTTGCCGTTGTTGTGGGTTATTGTCCTGGTCTTTATTTTCAGTTTTTTGATTTTGCTGATCTTGTTTCTGATCTTGATTTTGGTCAGACTTATCCTTTTTGTCTTGCTGATTTTGTTGTTGCTGCTTCATTTTTTCTTGTAAAACTTTTAACGTATCTTTGGCTTTTTTTAAGTTGGATGTACCATGAATATTTTTTTTATTTATCTCCAACAAATTTTCATAATTTTTAATTGAATCTTTTACCTCTTGTATTGACTGTGTTAATTTTGTTTGATCAACTTCAACATCTTTATTTGACCAGTTAACCGGCAGCATTGATAATCCGTTTTTGTAAAAACTGTTAGCAAGATTAAAGTACCCGCGCTCTTTCAACTTCTTATTTTTAGCGTGGATTAGGCATCTTTGAAAATTGCTTTTGGCTTGGTAAAATTTCTCTGTTTTATAAAGAGCCACTCCAAGATTGTAATTGATATACGGATCGGTTGGATTGTTAATTTGTTCAACTACTAAATCCTGAACGTTTTGATCTGGTGGAAGATTTGAGTAGTTTTTAAATAGACTAAAAGCCATCAAATTAGTTGAAAGCAGAAGTAAATAAATCAATAAATACTTGAATAGATTCATACCTAAATTCCTGTTAATTTTTATAAAATCCAATCGAGCAGAAGCATAGCCCAAGCTATGCCTAAAAACCATGGATATTGATCGTGATACAAAGAAAATTGTTTTTCAGTTATTTTTTCTTTTTCAAAGCCATGCAAAAGTATTATTAGCTGGTCTATATCGCTATCTTGATAGGTTGATCGGATGTAGTTACCAGCCAACGATTGCGTTATACTGCTTAAAAGCTCTTCGTTTAATTTCGATATTGCTATTTTACCGTCTTGCTCTGTGTAGTGTCCGGTCTGCTTGCCTGAGTTGTCAAACATTGGAATTGGTGCCCCATCAGTTGTTCCTATGCCAATGGCAAAGAGATGAATATTTTGTTCGGACGCCCAATTTTTTGCCTGACCTAGATTGACTGAAAAGTCTTCTCCGTCGGTTATCATAACCAATATTTTATTTTTACGTTCTTGTGATGCCTTGAAGACTGAAATAGATTTTTGCAAAGCATTTTCTATAGAAGTTGTCCCTGACGATATTGTTTCGGCATCGATGTGGTTGAGATACATTAAAAAAGCTGCGTGGTCAACTGTTAATGGGCATTGCAAAAAGGCTGAGCCAGAGAAAACAATTAATCCAACTCTGTCTGTTTTTAGTTTTGATACAAGTGTTCGGATCTTTAGCTTTGCAAATTCCAGTCTGTTTGGCTTTAAGTCCTTGGCCAGCATGCTTTGCGAAATATCAAGCATGATAAGTAAATCGCGGCCTTCTTGGATAATGTTTTGCTCTTTTTTGTCCCACTGAGGTTGCAGTAGTGCTAGAAAAATAAATATTAATGCGGTAACCAACGAAAAAACTTTTAGCCGCTGCTTAATTAATGAAAAAGCTGGGAATATAAGTCTTTTTTGGCTTTTTACATAAAGTTTAGAACTACTATTTTTAATTCTGAAATAGTTTTTTATTACCGCAGCAATCAAAATCAAAAATATTGGAAAATAAATTATTTTATCAAATCCTGCCCAATGTATTCCTAACATTTCAATCATAATTACACTCCTCGCCAGATAAAAAATCTTAGCAAAAATTCAAGCCCGAGTAGCGCTAAAATTATCCAAATAAATGTTAAGAATGCTTCGTAGTAATTATGAAATATTTCGCTTTCGATTTTGGTTTTTTCAAGTGAATCGATTTTATCATAAATCATGCGCATTTCTTTTGCGTTTGAAGCTTTGAAAAACTGTCCACCCGTTTTGTCGGCTATTGATTGTAAGAGTGTAGTGTTTAAGGTGTATTGTGTTTGTTGCAGTCCAAACATTGGATGATAAAAATATCCACCTTTTTCATTGCCTATCCCAATCGTGTAAATTTTGATATTAAATTGTTTTGCCATCTCAATTGCTGCGTCTGGTTCTACTTTTTCTGGCTGAGTTGGCTCTCCATCTGTCAGCAATATTATAACCTTGCTTTTTGCCTTGGAGTTTCGCAACCTGTTTACAGCGGTGGCCATTCCCGTACCTAGCCATGTGCCTGACGGGTCAATTTCTCCAAGTTTTATTTGTCCAACAAGCTCTTTTAAAATAGATTTATCTAGTGTTAGTGGACATCGTGAAAGTGCCTCTTTACCAAATAATACAAGCCCGATTGGGTCGTTTGTTCTTTTTTCAATAAACCTGATTGCTTCGCGCTTTGCAACCTCTATTCTGGTGAGTCTGTCAGAAAGGTCATCTATTAATTGCATGCTGTCAGAAGCATCGATTGCAACTACAATGTCTATGCCTTCAACGTTGAGCTTTGAAGATTCATCGACCCATTGCGGTCTAGCAATTAAAAAAGTTAAGCCGATTAGCGCTATGATACGCACAAAAAATAAAATTTTTTTGTGGTTGTTATTTTTTATAAATCGTGAGTTTTTTAAAAAACTTACTGCAGGAAATGTGTAAACTGGGTATTTATAAATAAATAATCGATATAAAATTACTAATATAAACACCGGGAACAGAATGTAAAGTAAGTTGAGGTAGGCTAAGCGTAAAAACATGATGTACTCCTGTTATTCTGATTTTGATTCAAGCTCCTTTTCAAACCACATTTGTGTGTATTCTACAAAATCTTGGCGAGTTTGAAAATCTTTGTAATTTATTGCTGGTCCAATTTTAATTTTAACCGTTTGTGCATACGAATCAACTAAAAAACTTTTTGATGGCAAAATTTTGTTTAATCCTGACACAGCAATCGGAATTACCGATCGATCAAGAGTTTGCGCCATAACAGCAAAGCCTGGAAATAAGCTATGTATTTTGCCGTCTGTGTAGCGTCGACCCTCGGGAAAAAGCGCAATGTGGGAGCCATAGTCACTTGCCAGCTTAAATATTTTTTCCATCGCGTGTTTTACGCTAGAATGGCTTTCTCTTTTTAATGCTACGTGCATGCGATTTAAAACAAAGCCCCAAACAGGTACTTTGGTGTACTCCGCTTTGGTTATCCAAATTCGAGGCTGAGAGCCTAAAATTAGCTCTATCACTGGAATATCAAGGCTGGACGTATGGTTCATCACAAAAACTGCAGGATTGTTGTGATCAGGTAAGTTGTTTTTGCCATAAATTTTGTATTTTATAAAACCGAAAAAAAATATAAGCCTGGCACATACATTGACGAAGAGGTGGAAGATTCGGCTTTTATAGCGATACTTTTCTGGAAGAAGGGCAATCGGTAGGCAAAGTAGCGTGGTGATTACCAGAATCACAGGAACAAACGAATAAGCTATTACATTTTTCAAAAACTTGAACATGTTTTATTGACCCAAAAATAGATCAGGATACGTATGCTTGATTTTGACGTAAAATATCGAAAGCAACGATAGTTGAAAAAACGATAAAAACATGAAAATAAGAGTAATGAGCGAAATGCTGATAACAAGCGAGTACGGAATTATAAGCATTATAAAATATGCCAGATGCGATGGAGTTTCTGCAGGTGTGACGAATGAAATATTATACAAAGTTGTTGGAATTATAAATGCAAAAAAACTGAATGAGAGCCAGTTTAGAATGATAAATGGTACTACAATTGCAGGGAAATAAATTAAAAATTTTATGCTATTTAATATTGATTCTAACATATCTCTGAATCTGAAATTTGAGTCCATGTAAAAATATGCACTTAAAAGAATGATTGAGCCAATGCCAGAAAAAAGGCTGGATAGAAATGTTAGCGCTAGCATGCCAGGAGCGGCTGCCGTGTAGGTCGAAAAATATTGAGTATCTTTTCGTTCAAGCGATGCTCGGCTACTTAAAATATAAACAAAAAATATTAAATTTAATGCCGTGATCATGATTATGGATTCAAGCAGGGATATGGCAAGGCTGGTTTCCATCATAATTGTGTGCATGATAGGTAAAAGCAGAAATGGCACAAGCCACCAGCCAAAACCGATGGTTAGCTTGACAGATCTTACAAAGTTGTTTAGCCCAGCAAGCAGAGAGAGTTTTAACTGTCCCCACCTTAAAAGTTGAAACGAGTCTTCCCAGTAATCCAAAATTTGCTTTGAACTCATACAGCTCCCGAGTTGCCCGTTCGTGGTGAGTGCTGGCCGATCCTTCGATACGATTTGCTTTACAAATCACTCAGGACGAGCGGCCAGTGTATCGAACCATGCGGGCATAATACTTGTTTCGAATGATATTACCACCACATAATCTAAATAATTTTGAGTAAAAGCGCAAATTTAGTAAAAACAATTATCTGGAGCTGTATATAAATACATATTTGTATGTAGGCGCTTGTAGATCGGCTCATTCAAAGCCGATGTCAGTTTTTGAAGCTTTTGAAAATTTAATTCGATATGCGGCTTCTGGTCGGTACAAGCAGGCCGCGGTATAAAAATTGTCAATTTCTCTTGAGCCCTGATCTGGCCGCACTTGCGAATGGCGATGGTCGATGTATGTGCCTGAAAATAATAGTTTTGGCGCGGCAGGCTTGTGGCGTCTTTTCAAATTGAATTAAGTTGATCGTTTGAAGTTTTGTTTTTTTTGTTATACGCTTATTTAATATTTTGTCAGATGTATATTTTTAAAATAAGGTGTTTTACTCATGAAGCTATTGAAACAATATTTAGCTCTGGTTGTTATTTTTCTTGCAGGTTCGACAAACGCTATGAATTCGGATGAATTGGTATCGCAAGCTGTTGACATGCAGCCTCAAGAAGTTCAGGCGGCAAAAATTGCAGCGCCAAAACCAGCCGTAGTTAAAAAGTTTGAAAAATTGGTAGAGGCTGCGATGAGAGCAGATAAAGCATCTGTTAATATGCGAGTTGGCGCTGGTGTACTAAAAGAATTTTTGAAGATATTTAGCCCACTTTTTATTTTATTGATTCATATGTGTGGGACTAAAAATAGAGACTTTGTAGCGTTGATTATATACTTGCTTACGCTCTATCCTCCATTCACGCTTATTCTGATGTGCAGTTCTTCGTTAATGTGGGAGTTTGTATTTAATTATATATCCGATAATGACCTATCAACTGTCAGCGACAAATCACTTGTGGCTTTACGAGCTCTTCAACGACATGTTAATTCATTAACGCCTGAAGAAAAAAAAGAAATCGCTTTGCAGTTCAAAGAAAAATATGCTCATAAATTAAGTGAAAAAATTACAAAAGAAAAAGATGGCAAGGGCCTAGTTATTGGACGTAGCGCGATGTCGATATTGACTGGCGTTGGTATGCCTTTAATTTATATTTTTATTATGAGGAAATTTAAATTGAATGAATCGTTGGCAAGAAGTATTAAAATAAGTGATAAAACGGCCAATGGCTTTATTTATACAATGGCAACGTTGCATGCTCTGGCTGCCGCGTATAATGCATGGTACTCAAATGATTATCAAGAAAAATGTGCCCTACAAGAGATTGAAGCGGCTTTGGCATAATTCATAGTTTGATTTTTGAGTAAATTTTGGCCGGCTTGCGTAAATGTAAGCCGGTTTTTCTTGGTGTGCGCGACATGCGCATTGTTTATAAGGTGAAAGTCCTGAATGGTGAGCGACGACAGTAACCATTAGCTAAACAGCAAGGGTGTACATCGCGAGATGTAATCTGAAAGAAGCTGTCCCTGGCTCGAGGAACACGAATCTCATAAGGCTAACGATAGTTGGATGAGTTTGCCAAACAAAACAAAATCCGTACGCTTGATGCACAGGGCTATTTTAATCTTAATATCGAATGTATATCCCTAAAAATCGCAGTTTTGACTGGTTACAAATTTTAAATTTTTATTTGCAACAAACCGATAAATCTTCAAGGATTGTTACCAAATCTTGCTCGTGCTTAACCTCATCTTCAAGAATTTTGGAAATCATGTTTGCAGTAACAAAGTCCTTGCAGTGCAGTTCTTTTAATAAACTGTCATAAAATTTGATAGCACACTGCTCGCCCTTGATATTTTCTTGCAAAATTGTCAGCGAATTTTCAGATTTTACAGCGTTATACTTGCATCCGGCAAACTTTGACCATTCGCTTGGAAGCATTGTTACCGTTCCACCAAGTTGAATTATGCGATTGGTAATCATCTGAGCATGCCCAAGCTCTTCATTGGCGTGCTCAATGAGCTCAGCAACTACTACGCCACGCATAACGCCCTTTGCAATCTGCGCCCCAAGCCAATATTGATAATAAGCAGACCATTCATCGGCAAAAGCCGTAGTCAACTTTTTTAATAAATCTTTTTGATCAACTTCTATAATTTGTCTTGCCATCAATTTTATAGCCATTTCAACAACTCCTTAAATTAAAAATAATGGATAACGTCTATTCATTCTAATACACATCAAACACCAAATAAAGCTTTATGTTTTGGAAAATATTGAAGTTTAACAGCACTTCCTGGCAAAATAGTATTAACTAAGTAATTTTTTATAAAAAGGGGGAGATATGAATAAATGTGCGTTTACGCTCATCGAGCTGATGATAGTCGTTGCGATCATCGCATTTCTTGCAACTGTTTCGGTACCACAATATTTTAAATACCAGGCTAAGGCAAAACAGGCTGAGGTAGCAGCAAACTTGGCTTCGCTGCATACCGCCATGCAGGCCTATTTTATAGAACATGGCGAATATTCGACGGTATTAAACGGGGAAGGCGGGATTGGATGGAAACCTGACGGATATTCCGGAGGAGGCAAGGGTGAAAAATTTTATTACACATACGGGTTCAATTCCCCAGGAGCACAAGAAGGAGTTCATTATTTTACAGGAAAACTTGAAACGCCAAAGGAATCACTGGGACAGACATCTGCTGACCAAAATCATTTTTTAGCCGGTGCCGCAGGAAACGTATCTGGCAGCGGAAAATCGGATGTGTGGAAAATAGATGAGCAAAGAAACCTTCAGCACGAAGTTGACGGGCTAGAATAAAAAATGGGCGCGGATGCGCCACTTTTTTCAAATAAATAAATTACAAAAATTACTTTGCTGCTTCTTTTTCGTCCAATTTAAATGCGTATGGAAGCAATGTTTCTAAGCATTCAATCTTGTAATTACCATTCATTGTTCCCATAATTATAATGGCGTTTGGCTCAGCAAATTCATTAATTACCTGTCTGCAAGCACCACATGGCGCACCAAATTCTGGTGCATCCAAAACAATTGCGATAGCCTTAATAAAATTACCTTTTTCGCCCTCAGAAACAGCTTTGAATATCGCAGTTCTTTCAGCGCAGCAAGTAATTCCGTATGAGGCATTTTCTACGTTACAACCAGTATAAACTTTGCCACTTGTTGATAAAACGGCTGCCCCTACCTTAAATTTTGAATAAGGGCTATACGCATTTTCACGAGCTTTCTTTGCGACTTCGAGCAAGTCATTAAAATTAAAATCAATTTTTTTAATTGCCTTCCTATCCGTAACAGATTTTTTTTCAACAGACTTTTCGCATTGCACTTCCACTCCTTTATCTTTTTTATCCGCAATAGCACACTTTCCTGTAATTGGTTTGGCAAAACCGCTACCAAAAACAAAAATAGCCACCACAATTTTTAATAAATTTTTCATGTCAAATATCCTTTTAAAATAAGACTTTTTACTCACAAATAGTGATGCATCTTACAACAAGATAAAGCTGAAATCAAGCAAATAGTTAATGAAAAATTAATATTATGAAAAGAAAAATCTTATAAAATCTTTATCGAATAAAAAGTAAAAAGTGGCACCCAGAGCCAAAAATGGACCGAATGGAAGACGAGTTGTCATCTCTTTTCTGAAAATGATTAGATATAATGTCCCGATAAGCAATCCAGACAATGAACCAATCAACAACGAAAACCACACGCCAAGCGGGCCTAAAAAGCTGCCAATCAATGCAAGCAATTCCATATCTCCAACACCCATGCCATCACGTTTGGTTACAAGCTTAAAAATAAGAGCCACAAACCAAAGACTAAAATACCCGATAAAGGCACCAATCAAGCTTGCCTTTATCGAGATAGAGATAATATTAAAGTAGGCAAACAAAAAACCCAGCGGTACAAGCCACAAAGAAAATAGCTGCGGAATAACCATTGCTTCAAGATCTGATCTAGTAGCAGCTATCAATGCGCTGAAAAAAATAAAAAACGCACCCAGCATACATAATCCACGTAAAAAAACTTGATCTGGAATAACTGATGAAAAATTCATAGAATCAACCATCAACTGATCTGTCGAGATAAAATAATGAAATGGAGAAAAATACGGCAATAACTTAAAAAACACACAGACAAAAATAAGACCAGAAATCAATTCAATTGCAGGATATAAAAATAAAATACGATTTTTACAATTTCTGCATTTGCCCATGAGCAAAAGCCAAGATAGCAGGGGAATATTGTCATACCAAAAAATAACATGTTCACACACAGGGCACTTTGACCGATTTGTAAAAAATGGCTTTCCAAGCGCAAATCTATGAGCAACAACATTTAAAAATGAACCCCAAACTAATCCAAATAAAAAAATTGCAATCACTATAATTGAAATCTCCACTCCTTCATCCTTTCACAATACGATTTAAGCTTTTATTCCTGCCTTTATTAAGTCATGAACATGAATGACCCCAACAACAATATTATCGTGCTCAGTTACAATTAAACTTGTAATATTAAATTTATCCATCATTTCTAGTGCATTAAACGCAAGTTTCGCAAAATCAATAGTTTTTGGGTTCAAAGTCATTACATCTGCAGCCTTTTTATCAAAAACAGATGGGCCAAATTTATCACATGCACGACGTAAATCTCCATCTGTAATCAAGCCAAGCAATTTATTGCTTCCATCCACAACTACAGCAACCCCTAATTTTTTGGAAGAAATTGTATACAATATTTCGCTGAATTTGGTTTCCAAGCTAATTGTTGGCGATAACAGCCCTCCATGCATAAAGTGTTGCACCGTCAAAGTCAATCTACGCCCTAGAGCTCCAGCCGGATGATTTTTGGCAAAATCGGCTTTATTAAAATTTTTAATTGAACTTACAGCAACAGCCAACGCATCGCCAAAAACCTGCATTAACGTAGAACTGCTTGTCGGTGCCAAATTTAATAGGCAGGCCTCTTTTTGCAATGGAAGCCTAATCACAAGGCGAGCCAGAGAACAAAGTTGCCCACTGCTACAACAAATTAGTACCGAATCACTAGCTCGATTGTTTAAAACCGAATAAACACATTCAAGTTCTTCTCCACTCGCACTTTTAGAAATTCCAACAAAAAGATCTTGTTGCTGCATCATTCCCAAGTCGCCATGCAAAGCATCACATGCATGAACAAAAATTGATGGAATGCCAAGACTAGAAAATGTTGCTGCAATTTTTTGTGCTACCAAGCCAGACTTTCCAATGCCTGAAAAAATTACCTTGCCTCTGGTGTTTATTATTTTTTCAACAAATAAAACCGCCTCGTCTGGCATATTCAATTCCAAATTTAATAAAGCATTGGCTTCATCAGCAACAATTTTTGAAATTATATCTTTTATTTTTATTGAAGCTGCGCCATGCACAGCAAACGAATCTTTTTTTTGCTGTTCCAACATTTGAAAGTCCTTTATAACCTCTATTTCTTCCCCGCCAAATCATCACGAACCATATCAAGCAAATTATCGATTTTACTTTGTTTTTCTCTTACTTTATCGTATAAAAAGATGATATTGGGAGTGTATCGTGGATTAAGGCGTGTTGCAAGTTCTTTGCGCATAGATGGCCTATAAAGTTTAAGTCTATCTAGCGATAGATTAAAGGCCTCTTCTGAAAACTCATCAAACGTAGACAAATAAACATAAAGGATGCCGTAATCATTAGAAAAATCCACCCTTGTTGGATAGACCTTGCCAACCAATGGCTCAGCCTCGGCTAATAATTGAATTATTTGAGTTATTTCGCGAATAAAGAGGGACTTTTTCTGTTCCCTCTTTATTTCATGACTTTTTAAAGTATGAACCATTCTTAAAAACAAAGCTTATTGAAGCATGCCTTCCATACTTTTGATTATATTATTTTTGATCGCGCGCATCAGGCGCTTTCTTCTTTTTTGCGTTGGAGGCTCAAAATAAACTTGACGCTTCATGTCACGAACGACACCCTCACGCTCAATTTTCTTTTTAAGCTGCTTGAGGCTGCGTTCCAAGCTTCCAGATACCTGAATTTCAATGTTATATGACTTAGCCATTTAAATTAACACCGCCTTGAAATACGTTAAATTTGTTTAAAAACAAAAAGATAATATCAAAAGCCCAACATTTGTCAAAGAAAAGTTAAATCAATAAACTCTTAACTCGCAAAAATTGACAATCAGACACAATAAATTAATCTTCTCCTAATTTTGAATAAAAATAAAAAAAACACTTCACAAACAATGTTTTTGTTGTAGAATCTCATGCACCTCTAAAGTCTGTTAATTGTCAATGATAAATAATAAAACCATTACTTACGGAGTTTTATATGAATAAATACATGAAGCTATATTTACCGATTTTTTTTGCATTGCTATCTCTCACGTCTACGGGGAAGGCTTGGATTTTTGAAGCAGTAGTCCCAAGCTTTGATACATTTTATAAACTCGTAGAAATAACTGAAAATAAAGGTCTCACGTTGTGTTGTTGCGATTTAGATGATACGGTAATATCTTATCCTGACTATATTGGATCGGAAGCATGGTTTTCAGGCACATATAGCGCATTAAAGGCTGGTGGCGTTATTGATCCTATGCCAATTACATTTTGTACAGCAACAATAGCTCATCAACTTAATATTGATAAAGTGATTCCAACTGAACCGAATGTTGTAAGCATTATTAATAGGATGAGAGCAGAATTGCAAATCAAATGCATAGCATTAACGTCAAGAACACACGCCTTATCTGAAATAACACAAAAACAACTAATAGCTATTGGGCTAACTTTTTGTTGTCCATGGCCAGGAGATGAAAAGCCTCTAAATATGGATAGAATTTGGAAGGCCGTATTCAAGCCAAGCGATGGAAGTGTTTATTGTAGTGGAGGCAATAAAGGCGAAACTTTGGTAAGCCTTCTTAAACAAACAAATTGCATGATTGATGGTAAAAAAATTAACACAATAATCGTTATAGATAATGACCAAAGACATTTAATTAGAATTAAAGACGCCATAGCAAAGCACAATATTCCTGCAAATCTTATGCTATTTACATATAAACCACACATACTCAATCAATCGCAAGCTAATCCAATCGCAGAAAAAGTAACAAATTTTTTGGTTGATATGGCTAAGCAATCACAAGATGCAATAATTAAAGATGCGTATGAAAAAGGAATAATACAAGGAAAAATTCAAGCCATCCGTGAAATATTAGCAACACCTTCCCGCAAAATTAATCACCGTACTCTATCAACGCCTAGCTTGCCAAACGTACAAGTAAACTAAAATCCGCATATAATGGGCCATACATCAAGTATGCAATTCAAAAAGCACGCATGTATGAGCCCTGCCAGCAATTTAATAAATTTTTACTATCGGGCTGCAAGCATTGATCAGAAGCGGTCTGGCGAATAAAATTTTGTAAAATAGGTAACTATTCAGGTGCCTATCTTATACGAGAAATAAAGGCTTTTTTTAAAAATAGACGTGGTAAATTTCAAGCTGTTGCATATAACTTTTTGTAGCATGATTTTCGCATAATTTTACTTAAGAACGCCTGCTAATGAGGGTTTCGGTGTTGTTTTCGTTGATGAAAAAATTAACTGAAATGAAATGTAAATCAGACAGGCGACTCAATCCAAAAAACTTAAAAAGTGCTTTAAACAGGGCGTTTTGGTGTTTTGCGGATGGCACCTGAATAGTTACCTTTTTAGAGTAAAGTGGCATTGGTGTTTGGCGATATGAAAAGCTGTTACTATATTTCCAATTCTATTTTGCGAAAAAAAGGACTTTTTTTAATTGTGTTGACATATTATTAGCATATTTAAGTTTACTAATGTTATAAATTATCATACAATGTCCGTCCTAATATGCTGAAGTTCAAGCTATATTTTAACAGAAACAATACATTTTTGGGAATGGTTTTTATGTGTCATAAAATATATAAACAGTTTGTTAAGCTGCTTACATTGTTAATTTTTATTGGAGTTACTCCAAATGTTTGTTATTGCGCTGCGACAAAAATAATAGATAGTACGAGCGTTAGCACTTTAATGGATAAACAGGAAGATATGGCGGTGCTAAAAAAATATCTTTCAGGTGCACTTATTGAAACAGATGCAGAACGCTTAATTGTACAAGTAGGTATTTGTAATATTATAGGGCCTCTTTTTTGGGGATTGATTAAAGAGGATAAGTGTAATATTTACGATGATCATATTTATGATGTATTCATTACCGTGAATCCAACGATTATATCGCTACAAGATTATTGGTTGCGTTTTGTTGAACACTTACATTGTAACCGTAAATGTTTTATTTTGGCTTTAATTTTTATTGGTAGATTAATGGAAATTGATGAAAAATTGTTTTTTAAATTGTTTTCAACTCATTATATTCATAAAACTTTTTTAGCCGCCGTGATGTTTGCATTTAAATGTAATATAGATTGTAAAGCAGATTTTCAACATTGTGCAAAGGTTGGAGGAGTGCCTTCTGATCTATTAATGAAATTAGAATTACATTTTTTGCAAATATTAGACGGTAAACTTTTTGTATCAGCAGAATATTGGCATGGTTTTATTGATTCTCTGTTTATATTAAATGAACAACAGTATAAAAAAATATGTCCTAATATATTTATAAAGGAATTAAATAAATCGAATGGCGATGAATTAACTAAAGAGTACTGTGCGGGAATATCATGTTTTCTTCGTATAAGGAACAATCAAATATTGTGTCCTCAAAAATACACCCTGGAAACAATAGTAGATTTCGATAAAATTAATTTGATCTTAGCGCCATTATTTTAAGCAGTGTTTTTATTGAAAGGATTTCAATGTTTTATAAAAAAATTAAATTATTTGTAGCTATAGTTTTAATTGGAGCGTCAACAAATGTTTGTCATAGCGCTGCGTTACCAACAACAGAATTGCCAAGCATATCATTTGATACTGTTAAATCATTAGTTTTGATGCTGGTTGGCAAAGAATATAAGCGAGTTAACCTAGATAGTGTTCAAGAAGATTTTAAGATATTTTTTGGGATTGGTGCAATATCTTCGTTATTAACCCCAGAATATTATTTAAAACGATTAATTACCTATTTACATGCCTGTCCAGAGTGTTTTGTATGTGCTTCAATATATATGCTTAAGATATTTAAAAAAGCTCCCGATTTATGCAATAGCATCTCTTTTTATCGCTTATCCTTGGCTGCATTGGTTATTGCTATTAAATACTTACAAGATAACTACTACTCAATGTCTTATTATGCAGGAATTGGAGGAATTGATGTTAATGAGCTTGGCAATCTTGAGTTGCGAGTGTTACAACTTTTAGATTATGACATTTCAATATCGCGTGAATATTGGCAAGGATTTACCGATTCTATTTTTAAGCTGTATTCGCTTGAAAATTTGTTTGGTAATACTATTGTGAGAATTCACATAGAAGATGCTAAAAAAAAGCAGGATTATATTGATGGCGTTATTGATTTTGTTTATGTTTTTAATGTAGTACAGCATGACAATCCAAGAAAATATATGTTTAGTTGCTGTGACGTTGACAAAGTAGGGGTCAATTTGATTATTAGGCCTCTAACTTTTGAAGAGTCCAAAAATATTGCAGATGAAAATGTACGAGCCAAGATTCTTCAAGAAATGTATGCAGAATTAGAGTGAAACTTTGCTTTGCCTAATTTATAAAGATTAGCTAATCTGAAGATCGGTTTTCATTTGTTTAGTCTTTATAAATTAGGCAAAATTGATATGGTGAAAATAAAAAACAGTATAGTTTTTGTTATATTTTTATTTTTTACACCAATTGTGGCCATAGATCCGTTTTCTAAGATTTTGATCACAAGTGAGAAAGCTGTTTGTAAAAAAGACGACTCTGCTAAAAATGTTTTTCTATTTAATTATTTAGGCAACGTTGTTGTTACGCTTGCAGATGGCAGCAAAATTACTGCCAAATCGCTTGAAATAACGCTTGACGGCAAGGGAATAAAAGTTTTCGATGGTGCTGCAAGCAAGCCATTCAAGCATAAAAAGGGAAAACACAAAAATAAATCCGATAAAAATACTTCACATGTCAAAAAAATTATCTTTAAAAATAATGTAAAAATTTTTAATAATAATCGCCAAGCATCATCTGATTCGGCTGAAATAGATATGCAGGAAAACACTTGCAAGCTTATTGGCAATGTAAAAATTATTCAAAATAAAACATCTGAAAAAAAAGACATTCCTCTAAATATTCAAAGCAGTTGCGCGCTTATAAATTTGAAAACATCTGAAATTACATTGCTTGGCAGCAGCAAAGATCCAGTCAGCACGATAGTTGAGCTTGGCAAAGAAATTTTGTCGCCTGGTCGAAAGAATTCTAAAAATGAATAAAATCAAGGTACTGCAAGCTGATCAAGCGCAAAAAATTGCTGCTGGTGAAGTTATTGAACGACCGTCTAACGTCATCAAAGAAATTATAGAAAACTCGATTGATGCTGGCGCAACGCAGATTTCTCTTTTTATTGAAGATACTGGCAAAAATTTGATTCGTGTTGTTGATAATGGCTGCGGCATGACGTCAGACGATGCACAAATGTGTTTTTTGCCGCATGCAACGAGTAAAATTACTTCGATGGATGAGCTCGAAAATATTGATTCATTCGGGTTTCGCGGTGAGGCTTTAGCCAGTATTTCAGCGGTAAGTCGTGTAACGCTTATTACAAAATTAAACCGGCTGCAAGACTCTGATGCAGGAATAAAAGTTGAATTTGTCGATGGCAAGGTTCGCGACGTTCAGCCAGCTTCATGCAATGTTGGCACTGATATTTCGATACACAGCCTATTTTATAATGTTCCTGTTCGAAAAAAGTTTTTAAAACAGGACGAAACTGAATGGAACCTGATTCAGTCGATATTTCACGCGTTTTGCTTGAGCCACACAGCTATCCATTTCAAGCTATTCCGCGATGATAAAATGGTTTTAAATGCACCAACTGTAACCGATATAAAAACACGAGTATCACAAATTTGGGGCAACAACATATCTCAAAATTTACTTGAATTGACCCCAAAAAAACATGCTGAAAACTGGCTTGATTTTTATGGCTACATATCCAACCACAATTTTTGGCGGTACGGCAGAACCCATATATTTTTCTTTGTTAATAATCGATGGATCAAAAACTCTGAGCTATCAAAGGCCTTACTCAAAGGATATTTAAACGTTTTACCTCCGGCAAAGTTTCCAGCAGCTTTTATTTTTGCAACGGTAGACAAAACGTTTGTTGATGTAAACTGTCACCCCAAAAAAGAAGAGGTGCGCTTTCTAAAACCTGCAACTGTTCAGGCACGGCTGCAAGAAGTCGTTAAAGCTACCCTTGAAATCAATATTTCAGCTCAACTGTCTCCTCAAAAAACAGTATCTATTTTTGAGGAGACGCCCACAAATTTTGAATACAAAGACCAATATTTTGTAGAAAAATCTTTCGCAAGTGGACTAAATATTCAACAACCAAATTTTACTGAAAATAAAAGCAAATTTTATCATAACAACGATGCCGCTGATTCAGATTTTATTAGTCCATTAATAAAAATAAATTCAGTTTTGCAATATAAAGAAAGCGTAGTCAATCAGACTCAAGACGATATCGATTTTGGCAGAGATCAAAGCATCAATCAAGACTACTATAATTTCAAAATAATAGGGCAGCTATTTAACACATACATCGTGCTTGAAAATGGCGATGATTTGATAATAATCGATCAGCACGCGGCTCACGAGCGAATTTTGTATGAAAAAATGCTTAAAAACTTTGAGCGAAAAGATGGCGTACGATTGATGTTTCCAGAAATTTTAAAATTGACTGAGCATCAAATAAATCTACTGCTCGAGCATCAAGATTTTTTGAACAATCAAGGCATTGAGTTTGACGTGTTTGGCAAAAGCGAAATATCCATAAAATCTGGGCCGGTTGCGTTGGTCAAGGCCTCGTTACAAGAATTGATTTTGGAGATAGTCAATTTCATTGATGAAAACGAGGAGATGGATAACGATGTGTTTCGCAAAAAGCTGAACGAACACACTCATTCACATCTTGCTTGTAAATCAGCTATCAAAGCAGGAGATGAGCTATCAGTTTTGCAGATGCAAAACTTGGTACAGGAGCTGCAAAAAACAAACAACCGCTTCATCTGCGTGCACGGCCGACCAACAACTTGGACAATTAAAAGGCCAGACCTGGAAAAAAACTTTAAAAGAAGATAATCAAATTAAAAAGACAAGAATTTAAAAATGCTGTCGATATGTTAACCAAATCCGCGATTACAACGGTTATACATTGACCATAGCTCTATAAAACACCATGCCTGTCGGCTTTGTCAGTAATATTGCAAATTTTTAGATGCGGCCTGCTAGCATCGATCTAATCGTGGATTTCATGCAAAAAAAATGAAAATAAGCAAAAGTGGTAACTCGAAATTTTGAGTAGGGAATTTTATTTTTTGATTATTGCCAAACAGTATCTATTTTAATAATTGATATACCAAAACCATGTTGAATTCATGCAAAACATACCATCGAATTGCCTTTTTCGTGAAAAAGCGCTACAGTGCACTAATTCATTTGACCTAACAATAAATAACGAAAAATTTGGGAGGCTGCATGTTTTTTAATACAATCTCTTATCTTAAAGAAAGACCGGATCTTATTTTTTGGGCCTGTGCGTTATTTGGCTCGGTCATTTTTGTTTTGCGTATGCTGACATCTTTTTTTATGCACTCAGGTGATGATGATTTTAATTGTGATGCATCGTGTGGTCATGACGGTGTGCATGATGGCCTTGATTCGCATGATTCGATTGAGCATAATAATTTTTTATCTTCATTTAATTTTTTCACAATGCATTCAGTTGCCGGTTTTTTTATGATGTTTGGTTGGACTGGACTTGCATGCTTTAAGCAGCTTGAGTGTGGACATTTAAAATCAATGATGGTTGCCTTTACTGTTGGCATAATTACCATGTTTTTGACAGCACTTATATTTAAAGGTGCAAAATTGCTTGTTAGTCCTGGTTCTTGCATTGATACTAAAAAAATGCTTGGACTTGTCGGAACTGTTTATAATAATATTCCCAAAAATGGATTGGGTAAAATTCAAATCGACGTGGACGGTGTGACACGCGAAGTTCTTGCCAGATCGCTTAATAACTCTGAGATAGAATCATTTAAGCTTGTTAAGGTTGTACAGATTCTTGATCATGAAGTTGTCGTAGTCAAAGAAATTAACTCATCAAACTAAGGATTGTAATATCATTTGCGTCTGTATCGTTGGCGGTATTTATATTTTTTACATTCATGTTTTTAGCAAGTTGCTACAAGCGTTGCCCTTCAAACAAAATATTGGCAGTATTTGGAAAAGTAAGCGGTGGAAAATCGGTCAAGTGTTATCACGGTGGTGGTGCCTTTATTTTGCCACTTATTCAGGATTATACTTATCTAGATTTAACACCAATGACTCTACATATTCCTCTTAAATCGGCCCTTTCGCAGCAAAACATACGTATTAATGTACCGAGTACCTTTACTGTCGCCATTGATACAACGCCTGAGGCCATGAACAATGCATCAGTAAGGCTTTTGACGTTGTCACGTGAGCAAATCGAGATGATGGCAATCGAAATGATCATTGGTCAATTACGCTTAACAGTCGCATCTTTGAGAATTGAAGAAATTAATCAAGACAGAGAGCGTTTTTTATTGGAATGCAGAAAACATATTGAGCTAGAGCTTAAAAAAATTGGCCTAATGCTTTTAAACGTTAACATAACAGATATTACCGATGAATCCGGATATATCGAAAGCATCGGCCGAAAATCAATTTCAACTGCGTTAAACCAGGCAAAGGTTGACGTTGCAAATCAAGAAAAAACTGGTGAAAGTGGAAAAGCTGCTGCTGAAAAAGAGCGCAGAATTCAAGTCGCAACGTACAATGCCGATGCTGTTCAGGGTGAAAATGAAGCAAAGGCAAAGATTGCAAATGTAAATGCACAGCTGCTCGAGCAAGAGGCAGATGCTGCTAGACGAGGACAAATTGCACAACAAAATTCTTATGCTGAAATTAACAAAGCAAAAAGCTTGGCGGAACTTCAACGTCTTGAAGCAGAAGAGATTGTGCCAAAAGAAATAGAAAAAAGAAAAATCGAGATTGCGGCTGCAGCGGATGCTTCAAAGCAGCGACTAGAAGCTGAAGGTAAGGCAGCGGCCATTTTAAGCATAAAAGAGGCCGAAGCCGAGGGTACTCGCAAAGTGTTGGCAGCAAAAGCCGAAGGTTATAAGTTACTTGTTCAGGCTTGCGCAAACAATAGTCAGGATGCTGCAACAATGCTTATGATTGAAAAGCTTGAAGAGATAGCTAAGCTGCAGGCAGAAGCAATCAAAAATATTAAAATTGATAAAATTACGGTATGGGACAGTGGCAATTCAAGCAATGGCAACAGTTCAACTGCCAATTTTGTTAGCAGCATGGTAAAGGCACTTCCTCCATTGCATGAAATTGCAGCGATGACTGGTGTAAATTTGCCAAATTATTTGGGTGATTTGCAAAAACACAATGCGGCGACGACTGCTGTGCCGGCTTCAGAGGAAAATAATAAATCATCTAAAATTTCTAAGTAAAATCAAAAACTGAGGTTAGCCAAATCTGCGATTGCAACGACAATACATTCGCTACATCTCTATAAAGTATTGAGTAAGTGGGCTCTATTAATAAATTAACAAATTTTATAATACGGCCCGATTGCACAGATCAGATCTTGGTTTTCAAGTAAAAAAATAGACAATTTTTTCAAACGTATCTGAAATCCAGCATCAGATCAATGTCCGTAGGCCGCACCTAAAAATTCATCAACCTGCTGAGAATGCGCAAGCAATCGAGTATTTAGAGGTTGATGATTGATGTATAACAGTAAACATGATGGTTTTGGCGAGGAGCGCTTGCGTTAATAGATTTAATTTTTTGTACTTGGATATTTAATGGCATCGAGCTATTATTATTTAAGTTTTTTAACCAAATTTTCGGGAGATGTACATGTTTTTTATTATTCCAGCGATGTTTACGGCTTTGGCAGCCTTTTTTAACATGCAAACTTCTATTGTGTTGATTGCATCATTTTTTATTATAAAAAAGCTTGTATTTGGGGGTATATTTTTGACTTGTGGTTTGCCAACGTTAGCTGGTGCTGCAACATTTGCATTGATTCAAAACGATGCGTCGAACTCGGATAAATATTTTAGCATAGTTTTACGCCTTTTGCTGCCTCTGACTTGCATGCTTTTATTCATCTTTCATCCGATTGCGGGTTCGGCATTTTTATATTCATTTTATTGGTTCATTCCAATGATTTTATATTTTGTAAAATCTAAAAATGTTTTTATAGCATCACTGAGTTCCACATTTGTCGCTCATGCTGTTGGCAGCATATTATATCTTTATTCTACAAATATGGCTGATAGTCAATGGCTAGCATTAATCCCAGTTGTTGCATTTGAACGATTTGTAGCGGCTTTTGGCATTGCATTGTTTTATGTGACTATTAAAGGCATTGTTGTCTTGTGTGTTAATAAGTATTTACGCAATTAATATTGCTTGGTGTTAAAAGAGATTTAGGAGATCTGTGATAATTGTTACGCTACTGCGACAATTACTGACGAGGAGAGATAAATTTGTTTTATTAATACTTATTTTTTTATCTATTTTTGTCTCTATCATTGAAACCGTTGGAATTTCAGCAATTATGGTTTTTGTTGGATTGGCAACCAATCTTGAAACCGTATTAACAAATAAATACTGTGTCAAAATTTATACACTTTTCGGATTTACTAGGCCGGCAAATTTTGTGATATTTGTTGGCGTAGTGCTTTTGTTTTTTTATTTGTTTCGAGCTGTTTTAACCATTTTTTATACATACTTAGCAAACTATTATGCATTTCGGCGACAGCACTATTTTTCTTGTACAATATTCAACAATTTTCTACATTTTAATTACAATGATTTTGTAACGAAAAATTCTTCGCTACTTAGTCAAATTATATTTTCTTATTCGGGTAGCTTTTCTCAGGTTTTGGCAAGTATGATAACTATATTTGCAGAGGTATTCACAATTTTGTGTATTTATTCAATGTTGTTGTATGTGAGCTGGAAAATTACGGCCGTTTTGACTGTAATGTTAGGTATTATGGTAGGAATTATTACAAAAATTTCGTCAAAAAAAGTTACGCGTTCAGGTTTACAAAATCAAAAAGCTTCTTATCTGATGGGCAAGGTTTATACCGAATCGTTTTGGAATTTTAAGTTTTTAAAGTTAATTGGAAGATATGATTATATTTCTTCAAAATTTTCTGAAGTAGTTCAAGCCCTTGTAAATGCAAGCATTACGAATATTGTTTGGCAGACGATTCCACGGTTTATTATTGAAACAATTGCATTTTCGATAATGATAAGCGTCATAATGTATGTTCTTTTCATGTACAATAATGCAAATTTTATTTTGCCTATTGTTTCTATGTATGCATTGGCATTTTATCGCTTTATGCCATCAATAAATAAAATTTTTGCGTCGTATAATCAAATAATTTTTCATAAATATGTACTAAACCCTTTATATGAATATTTAAAACATGATTTTGAAATGCTTGGTAATGGATCAGTTGAGTTTGAAAAGAGCCTAGAGTTTAAGAAAATATCTTTTTCTTACAGCACTGGAAATAATATACTATCAAACGTATCTTTTAAGGTGTCAAAAGGTGATAGAGTTGCATTTGTTGGTCCGAGTGGAGCTGGCAAGAGCACGCTTGCTGATATTTTGATGGGACTACATATTCCGAAAATGGGACATGTTTGTATTGATAACACGCCATTAACTTTTAAAAATGTACAGAGTTGGAGAAACAAAATCGGTTACATTCCACAAAATGTTTTTCTTTTCGATGGGACAGTTGCAGAAAATGTTTTGTGTGGCAGAAATTATGATGAGAGTAAAATTATTCAGGTCTTAAAAAGAGCTCAGATTTATGATTTTTTACTTACAAAAGAAGGCCTTGATACACGAATTGGAGAAGGTGGGGTGATGTTTTCTGGTGGACAAAAACAACGTGTGGCAATTGCCCGTGCTTTGTATTCTGAACCAGATGTTTTGGTGCTTGACGAGGCAACCTCTTCGCTTGATAATGCAATGGAGGCCAAAATTATGGAAGAAATTTATAGCGTTAGTGCACGAGTAACATTGATAATAATTGCCCACAGATTAACAACAATTGAAAAATGTAATAAAATTTTTAGAGTTGAAAATGGTCAAATTTATCAACTAAATTCGTGGAATGATGTTGCTGCTGGCAATTGGCAGGGAAAGCAAATTACTCAAACCTAAAAAAGGAGGTAGGGGTTAAGATGTTGAAATATAAATCAATTCTTATTACTGGTGGAACAGGGTCTTTTGGCAAGGCCTTCATAAAGACAATTTTACAGAAACATCCAGAAGTTGAGCGTGTGGTTGTTTTTTCCCGTGATGAATTCAAGCAGTTTGAGATGTCAAATTTTCCAGAATTTAAAAATAGTGATAAACTTCGTTTTTTTGTTGGAGATGTCCGCGACAAGGATCGCTTAAGTCGTGCTTTTGATGGTGTTGATGTGGTAATACATGCTGCGGCATTAAAGCAAGTTCCTTCTTGTGAATACAATCCGTTTGAAGCGGTTAAAACAAATATTATTGGTGCACAAAATGTTATTGATACCGCTATTGATAGAGATGTGAAAAGAGTTGTTGCATTAAGCACAGATAAGGCATGCGCTCCTGTTAATTTGTATGGAGCTACAAAGCTTTGCTCAGATAAGCTTTTTATTTCAGGAAATGTTTACTCTGGCTCTCACGACACAAGATTTAGTGTCGTGAGGTATGGAAATGTAGCCGGAAGCCGTGGGTCTGTAATTCCATATTTTAAAGAATTAATTGAACGCGGAGCAAAAGAATTGCCTATTACAGATTTTAGGATGACTCGGTTTTGGTTGAGGCTTGAACAGGCTGTTGATATGGTTTTGATGGCCCTACAGACAATGTATGGCGGCGAACTTTTTGTCAAAAAAATTCCATCGATGCGCATGACTGATTTAGCTCAGGCGATATCTCCGGATATAAAAATGGTTGAGGTTGGCATTCGTCCAGGTGAAAAAATTCACGAAGTTATGATAACGCGTGAAGATGCTAGAAATACGATTGAGCTTGATCAATATTATATTGTTAAGCCAGAGTTTGGATCTATATTAAAAAATGCTTCAAATTTAATAAACGGTACACCTGTTTCAGATGATTTTGAGTATCATAGTGGTAATAACGATCAATGGTTATCGATTGACCAAATGCAAACAATGATTGAAGATTTATGCCCTGAATTGGGCAAAAGGCTTCTATCCAAAAAAATAGAATATAGAAGTTGTGTTTTGGGTTCTTAAAAATTAGGTTATCATGAAAACATATGCTTACGGAAAACAATCAATTTCGTTTGGTGATATTTGGGAGGTTGTCAAAGTTTTGCGTTCACCACTACTAACACAAGGGCCAAAGGTTAAGGAGTTTGAAGATGCGCTTTGCGCCTATACCGGTGCAAAATATTGTGTTGTTGTTGCAAATGGTGCCGCAGCGTTACATCTTGCCATGCTCAGCCTTGAACTTTATCCTGGTGATCAGGCGATTACAACACCAATTACTTTTGCTGCAACTGCAAATTCAGTTTTATACGCTGGTGGAGTTGTTAAATTTGCCGATGTTCAGACTGATACTGCGAATATAGATCCGATTGAAATTGTTAAAAATATTACAGATAAAACAAAAGTACTGGTTCCGGTCCATTTTGCGGGTCAGTCATGCGATATGCAGAAAATTCGTGAAATTGCTGATAAACACAATCTTTTTGTTGTTGAAGATGCGGCTCAAGCAATTGGCTCTGAGTACAATGGACACAAAGTTGGAAGTTGTAAATATTCTGATCTAGCAATATTTTCATTTCACGCAGTAAAAACAGTAACAACTGGTGAAGGTGGTTCTATTACAACAAACAACAAAAATTTATATGAAAAATTACTGATGCTTCGGACTCATGGCATTACGCGTAACGTAAATTATTTTACTCGTGATGAAGGACCTTGGTATTGTGAGCAACACGTTCTTGGATTTAATTATAGATTAACTGATTTCGCTTGTGCGCTGGGGATCTCGCAGTTGAAGCGGCTTGAGGGTTTTACAAAACGACGTCGAGAGATTGTTGAGTTCTATAAAAATGCATTTTCAGATGATGAACGATTTGGATATTTAACAGAGATGCCTTATTCTAAAGCATGCTTTCATCTGTTCCCATTGCTTATAAATTTTAAAAAAATTAAAAGTGATAAAAAAGAAATTTTTGAAAAATTGAAACAAAAAAATATACATGTCCAAGTTCACCATATTCCTGTTTATTGGCATCCGTATTATCAAAAACTTGGATTTAACCATGGCGATTGCCCTGTGGCTGAAAATTATTACAGAAGTGCCGTATCTTTACCGCTTTATCCGGGCTTGATGGATGCTGATTTGAGATATATTGTTGATACCGTGAAGCAGTTTTGTTGAGGAATGTAGTATTTTATGTGCAAACTTGGATTAAAAATTTGGTCTATTAATTTAAGTTATATCAACGATGCCATGCGCTTGTATGAACAAGGTTTTTGCCAATACATTGAATTATTTGCTGTTCCGGGAACTTATAATGATGTTGCGCAAAAATGGGCTAATTTAAAAATCCCATGCGTTATACATGCTCCTCATTTCAAACAAGGGCTTAATTTTGCCCAAAAAAAGAGTTTTGATCTTAATAAAAAATTGGCAGCAGAAGCATTGCTTTTTGCGGATAGGCTCAATTCTGAATTTGTTATTTTTCATCCTGGCGCTGATGGTGATATCCACCAAACTTTAGAACAGATAAAAAAAATATTTGATAATCGAATGGTAATTGAAAATAAACCATATTTTTCGCTTGATGGCAAATTAGTGTGCAATGGTTATTCCCCGCAAGATATTGAGATGTTAATTAAAGAGGCTGGTGTTGGTTTTTGCCTTGATTTTGCGCATGCAATTTTTGCGGCCAATGCATTGAAGCTTAATAAAATCGATTTTATTAAGCAATTTATGAAGTTAAATCCTAGCATGTTTCACATAACGGATGGACAGTGGGACGGCGTTTTTGATGAGCACCTAAATTTGGGTCATGGTGATTTTGAATTTGATAAATTAAAAACGTTTTTTTTGCCGGATTCCATGATTACAATTGAAACAAAGCATAATTTTGAATCAAGCTTGAATGATTTTGAAGATGATGTGTTCTTCCTAAAAAATAAAGGAATTTTAAATGAGCCGTGGATTAAATGAAATTTTAGATAAGGCAACAAATAGTCATAATTTAGCAGAAAGAATTAAAAAAAACACGCAGGGTACGGAAGATATCTTTAGTTCGTGGACGGATAGTCTTTTTGTATCTTTGAATTATTCAAATGTTTTAGATATTTGTTGTGGTACTGGAAACCAGATCGTTAAGTATGCCACTAATAAAAAAGTAAAAAATATTACAGGTATTGATATTTCCGAAGGTTCATTGAATTTTTCTTTAAGCCGATTATCAGAATTAAATAGTACAGCAATGATAGATTTAAAAAATATTAGCATGGATCTTTTTTTTGAAAAACGGCATCAGAAATATGATTTGATATCATGCTTTTATGGTTTGTATTATTCTAAAAATATAAAAAAATTAATTTCACAAATGATTAATTGTACAGAAGATGGTGGGGTAATTCTGATTGTAGGACCATATGGAGAGAATAATGCGTCTTTTTTTGGATTGATTGAAGAACATTATAAAATACCTGATTTAGTTAAAAAAAGTGCAACTTCCTTTATGGGCGATGATGTATTGCCTGAGCTTTCAATGCAAACACGGGTGCAGATGAAAACGCTTGTGAATAAAATATATTTTTATTCTTCAGATGAGCTTGTTAATTATTGGAGGGCAACAACTTTTTATAATTTTACTCATGAAAAAGCTGTGAGATTAGATATTGATTCTTATTTTGTCAAACATGATTTTTTTATTATTGAAAAGCATATTATTGCTTTTATCGCAACAAAGATCTAATCGAGGCTTGGCTATGAATGGTTTTTTAAAGATTAATTTAGCCTCGCAACGTGATTTAATTGACGTTTTTACATTGTCTAATGATGATATTGTCAGGCATAATTCTTTTAACTCAAATAAAATTGAATTAAACTCTCACAAAGTTTGGTTTTGTAAAAAAATAAATGATGAAAATTCTTTATTTTTTATAATAAGAACGATAGACGATATTTTTGTTGGATATGTTAGGTTTGATCGGGAATACGGTGATGAACCCCTTAAGTCGTATACCATCACTATACATCTTGCTCAAGCGTTTAGATGCAAGGGTTTTGGGACTAAATTGATAATGGATACCTCTAATACAGTTATTGATCAATACGGCTCAAAAAAGATATATGCTTACGTAAAAAAGGAGAATGGCGCTTCCTTAAAAAGTTTTGTTAAGGCTGGATATTCCTTAATTGGCCCGGATGTGATAAAAGGTTTTGATTGTGTTAAATTAATTTATGAAAAAAATGACGAATAAGCAAACTGTTTTAGTTATCGCTGCCCACCCAGACGATGAAGTATTGGGGTGTGGCGGCACAATTGTAAAACATGTACAAAATGGAGATGAGGTAAATGTAGCGATTCTAGCTGAGGGCATTACGGCAAGAGATTTAATAAGAGATCCTAAACAACGAAAAGATGAAATTTCAAAGTTAAGTGTGGCCGCTCATAAAGTTAGTGAGTATTTAGGCGCCCGCTCTTTAATTTTGCATAATTTTCCCGATAATCGTATGGACTCGCTAAATCGTCTTGACGTTATAAAATTTGTTGAACATTTAATTCAAAAATTTAGGCCCAGTATTGTTTACACCCATCATGCCGGCGACGTAAATGTTGATCATAGAATAATTCATGAAGCAGTAGTTACGGCATGTCGTCCCATCCCTGGATCTTTTGTTAAAATAATTTTATTTTTTGAAGTTGCATCAAGTACCGAGTGTCAGACGCCATTTTCTAATTTTCAATTTAGTCCCAATTGGTTTGTTGATATTTCGGAAACATTGCATTCAAAATTAGGAGCCATGCAACTTTACAAAACTGAAATGAGAGATTATCCTCATGCTCGGTCGCTTAGGGCGCTGGAATGCCTTGCAAGGTGGAGAGGTGCAAGTATTGGAGTAGATGCGGCGGAATCATTTTTTTTAGGAAGAAAAATAGATTAATGGGGAGTGGTAATGAAAGAAATAAATATTTCTGGAGTAAAAGTAGGTCATGCATATTCACCGTTTATTGTAGCGGAAATGTCTGGAAATCATAACCAATCATTAGATATTGCATTACAAATTGTTGAGGCTGCATCTAAATCTGGTGTTCATGCTATAAAATTACAGACATATACCGCTGACACAATCACATTAGATGTAAATTCTTCCGATTTTTATATATCTGATGCAAATAGTACATGGAACGGTGCAAAACTTTATGATCTTTACAAAAAGGCTTATACTCCCTGGGAATGGCATAAACCGATAATGGATATGTGTAAAGCACTTGATCTTGTTTGTTTCAGTACGCCATTTGACGAGACAGCAGTAGATTTTTTAGAAACACTTGATGTACCATGCTATAAAATTGCATCTTTTGAAATTTTGCATTTGCCGCTAATTAAAAAAGTAGCGCAAACAGGCAAACCTATAATTATGTCGACAGGAATGGCAAGCATCGCAGAACTTGATGATGCTGTAAAAATAGCAAGAAACAATGGTTGTAAAGATCTAATTTTACTAAAATGTACGAGCTCATATCCTGCAGATCCAAGCCAATCAAATCTCTTGACAATTCCTCATATGCAAAAGCTTTTTGATTGTCAGGTTGGCCTGTCCGACCACACTCTTGGCATTGGCGTTAGCGTTGCAAGCGTTGCTCTGGGCGCCACATTTATTGAAAAACATTTTACACTGTCTCGTGCAGATGGAGGCGTAGACTCATCATTTTCACTTGAATCTGAAGAAATGAAAAATTTAGTTATAGAAACGAATCGAGCTTGGCAAGCATTAGGTAGAGTTTGTTATAAGCCGTCCGGATCTGAAGAAAAATCATTACAGTTTCGTAGGTCTTTGTATGTTGCCCAAGATATGAAAGTTGGCGATGAGTTTACTCAGGAAAATTTAAGAATAGTAAGGCCTGGTTTCGGGCTTTCACCAAAATATTATGATGAGTTTCTTGGCAAAAAAATTTCCCGCGATTTAAAAAAAGGTACTCCAGTTACATGGAATATTTTGTTTTAATACAAGCGAAATAGAAAGCCATAATTTATTAGACCTGTTCCAAAACGCTTTCTTCGATTATGATTTTTTGCAATTTGTCAAAAAAACATTCGCCAGCCTCGTCCCAATCAATGCTGGCAGGCCGTATCTAAAAACTTATCAATTTCACGGCAAGCACGACGCAGCCGCAGGTTTAGACATACACCACCGATGTATAACCCTAAAAGTCAATATTTTGGCCATAGGTTGACTTAATGAATTTTTAAAGCTAAATTACACAATGATGATGTATTTATATAATCAATGATTAGCTATAAATGAAAAACTATGAAAAAAATTAATAAAAGCCGATACGCGATTCTGGGCATGCTTTTTGATAAGCCTCGTTCTGGTTATTCCATAAAAAGTAACATGCTTGAATCAACTTCACGCTTTTGGCAAGAGTCGGACGCATCAATTTATCCGATGTTAAAAACTCTTGAGGCCGAAGGCAAGGTCACTTCCAAAAACGAATTTGTTGGCAAGCGTGCAAAAAAAATGTTTGAAATCACTCAGACAGGCAAAGACGAGTTTTTGGCCTGGATGGCCCTGCCGGCCGAAAGCGAAACACATCGCGATGAGCTGCTTTTGAAATTGTTTTTTGGGGCAAACACAACGCCTGACGAAACAATCAAACAGCTTCGATTAAAGCTCCAGCAGTCTCAAAAAAAGAGAGCTCAGCTAACGATCGTTCAAATCGATACTTTGGCGCAAATACCAGATACGCACACCCACAAGCTGTTTTGGGAGATGGCGCTAAAAAATGGATTGATGCATTACGATGCTCAAATAAATTGGCTGATAGATTCTATAAATTGTTTAGAAAACAAATTTGGAGGTAAAAATGGAAACAAAAATTGATTTTTTAAAATGGTTATCACTCAAACTTTATTTAACAAATGCCGCTATGTATGCGACAGTTGGCTTATCAATGCTTTTGCCGTTTTTGTTGCTTCAGGCGCTTGCCATGCCTCAGCTGATTGCCAGCTTTGTCGCATTTTTGATTATATCATTGTCACGCGCTTTTTTTGAAAGCATCGTCATCAACGAGTCACCAATCAACGGCTTGGCCGTGTCCAAACTCTTGACTTTATCGGTAGCAACAGCAGCAACAATGACCATTGTTATTTTTTATTTAAAAGCACCCTGCGGCAATTTTGTTATTCCACTCGCAGTTATAATTTCAAGAAAAATTGTTGGCGCGCTAAAAACTGCGCTGTGGCAAAACACCGTCAGGCTCGGATATTTTGCTGAACTTGCAACAAAATTGCAATTTAACATGACGGGAACTTATTATTTTTTTGGAGCTCTTGTCGGAATAACGTACTTTGCGTACGGAAAATATGGATTCAACTTCGCATACATCTTCCCCGCAGCATTTTTTCTTGGAATAATTTGCGAAGAGTTGTATTTTATGATTAATGTGTATGAGATCGAACCTGGTATCAACACGATGTTTAGGCTCATGGCATGGGCGGCAGCTTGCGCGATTGCATCAACTATTATCGTCATTTCAATGATGCAACTACTCGGTTGCAGCGGCCAGGTAGCCACAATCGTCGGCGTCATCTTAATTAAGTTAGTTCAGCCGCTCGGATCACGTAAATTGATTTTGGGGTTATAAATCGAAAGGATTTTTGTTATGAAAAAATTAGGACTACTGTTTATTTTGGCTGCAGCAGTAATTGCCTCGGTCATATTTACGCGATTTAAATCTACCCAAGAGCCATTTACGCTTGAATGGCGCAAAATAACGCTACAATCGTATGATGAAATGAAGCCAACATTTGAATTATTGCAAACTATATTTGTTGAAGCTTTTTTGCCTTTGATAAAACCGGATGTCTACAAGTATGATGCAAGATTTGCGAATATTCCAGCCGACAAAAAAAGCGTTGTCGATCAAAAAATCATTGAAGGCATCACGAAGTCGTTACAATCAGCGTGGTTCAAAAAAATGGATAAACTCCATGCCTACCTGCAAGACAAACACCTTCCTGCTGCGTATCTAGCAATTGCCAAAGACAGCCAAAATAAAGCGCTTGGATTTTCGCTATTCATGGAAGAACCAATTAAAGACAACATTGGTTCACGCATACTCAATATAACGCAAGGATCGCTTGAGCGCATCAGCCAAGACCATCAAGTCAACGATGAAGTGTATGTAAGCCTTTTATCTGTCGATCCTGGAATACAAAAAAAAGGCGTCGGCAAAGCTTTGTTGTTTTCTGTGCTCGATCATTGTCCGCACATTAAAACAATGTACCTAACAACTTCCGCAGGTGATTCGAATAAAAACACACAGGCGTTCTATGAACACGTAGGTTTTACTCGAATTCTTACAGGAATATTCACATCGAGCGGCGAGGAATCTGATTACGAACAGGCGGGTAAAATAGTGTATTTATACAAAAGACCCTAAAATCCTTAGCATTAAATAGTTTCTTACTACTGAATGTTGAATTTATTAATTTTACGGTATAACGTACTGCGACCAATGCCAAGAATACGTGAAGCCAAAAGCAGGTTATGATCGGTCTCTTCAAGAACAATTTCTATCAAGCTTTTTTCAAGTTCTTGAATAATCAATGGATGGATATTGCCTTTTTGGTTGCGGCCAATGCCGCTTATCATTTTTTTGACATCAGATTTTAAAAGATCATGCAAGGACTGCTTCTCATCAACGAATTATTTGAAATGACCGAGATAAAACAAATCAAGCGAATGAAACGATGATCCCATTTTAACCGCATAATCAATTTTGTACAAATCTTGGTACAAGCTGTGCAAGTACGCTGGCGAAAACGATGACCACTGCTTGTTTATAAATGCGTAAGGCAGGCCATAGCTCAACTGTTTGGCTTTGATAAAGTCTCGATTTTTCATGTATCCAACAACGTGGAATGCACGCCACACTTGATCAGCCCAAAAAGAGACCCAAAACATTTCTGGATATGTTGACTCAAGCTCTGACCAGAGCGCAAAAAATGGCTTGGGCTGCTTGTTAAAAAAATAGTTGGATAGCTGGTTAAGCGCCGGCTGAGCTCCGATGATTGGCGCAAGGTAATCAGGCAGATCATCAACCATATTTGCGCTTACAAGTTCTAAATAATTTATGAGCATGCAAACAACGTCCGGGCCAAGCTCTTTTTGCTGATCAAAAAATTGACGCGCTACGGATAATTTTTTGGAGGTAAGTCGACTACCCAAGAATTGTAGCAACAAATCAAACTCGCGAGCGGAAATAGACTGATTTATATCGATAAATTCTACCAAATCTGATTTACCAACTTCGCTTGAAGTAAAAAATGCGAGATGATGCGGGCCACTGTACTTTAAGATGTAGCCAATTAATTTATCTTTTTTGCCTTGATCGGATAAATCACCCATCCAATAAAAGTTAGACATGCCCAAAACGCTCTGTCCAAGCGTTTGTTCAAAATTATTTTTAAGAGTATCCGCGTTGATGCTTTTTTTGGGGAAAGGCAAAGCATCGATTTCGACGAGTTTATTCCATAAAAAATGAAAAAACAAAAGCTCGCAAAATCGGCCTCTGAAACAAAAAACTTTTTTAGATTCCCAAAAAGTCCGATCTATTGCTCTTTTTAAAAAATCCTCAAAATTCATTATTCCTCAACGCTTTGAGCTATAAATTTTTTAAAATATTGTTCAATTTTTGGAGCAGCTGACCACATCAATCGCTTGTATTCATAATTTAAAAAATCGCTATTTAAGACTGGATTTTTGGGCTTGGATATCAATCGATCAAAGCTGAAAGAGCGTTGTGCAACAACTTCTTTTCTGTAGTTCAAAAGCTCGCAAAACAGCTCTAATTTAACAGTTGAATGAAACAATAAAATATCTGGCGACACGTATTTCTGCACTGGATCAAGGCTTTTGATTGTAACTCGAAGCGCATAAGCTGATGATTGGCTGCTTACAACCTTGTATCCAATACGTTGAAAGTGAGACACTAGCGAATCATAAACCAAGCTTGAAATATTTTCAAAAACATTATTATTTACTGGAAGTTCAATAAAAATAGGAGTGTTTATGTGTTTGCGCATGCAATAAGTGGAACCGCTACGCCTTAGCTGACAAGCGGGAAAAAATAAAACTAGGATTGCTAAAAAAAATTTTATTACCCTTGAATTAAGGTTAAACATAGCAAATCTTATGACGTTTTACTGATTCTACTGCCAAGACTGAACATACCACCCTTTTGAGCGTAACCATTGTTTGAATAAGGCTTTTGAGCTACGGTGGACTGAACAAATTTAACGGGTGGAATGGTCTTTTTACATTCTACAATCAACTGCTGTATAGCTGTTGTTGCCATGTTTTTAAGCACATCAAACTGAGAAGCGTTAATAGTTTTTTTCTCGCATGTGCCCTGAATCTCAACTAAATTACCGCTGCCGGTCATAACAAAGTTAAAATCGGCATCAGCAGAACTATCTTCATTAAAATCAAGATCTACAGCCTCTTTTTCACCAACAACGCCAACAGAAATAGCAGCAATGCTCTCTTTAAAAACGTCTTCTTCGAAAATATTGGCACTAACCCAACGATGTATAGCTAATTCTAGAGCCAAACTTGAAGCAGTGATGCATGCAACACGCGTACCGCCATCTGCTTGCAAAACATCGCAATCAACAATAATACTACGTTCGCCAATTTGATTGAGATCTACAACGGTTCGCAAGCAACGGCCAATTAAGCGTGATATCTCGACACTGCGAGCATTGCGCTGCGCACCCGACGATTCTCGCTGAGTTCTTTGTTGAGTGGCGCACGGTAACATCGCATATTCGGCAGAAAGCCAACCAACGCGTTGCCCCTTTAAAAATTGCGGCACTGATTGCTGCAAAGAAACCGATACCATAACTTTGGTATTACCCAGCTCCAGCAACAACGAAGCATCAGCATATCCGTAGACATCGTAATTTAATTTAACAGGCCTCAGATCACTCAAACCTCGACCGTTGGATCGATTGAAACTCATCTAAATCTTTTCAAATTTTTAACTAATTAAATTTATGGCTTATCTACAACTAATTACGCCGCTCTAAAAACACGTCCTAATCAATGCTCAAAAATCAACAGACATTTTTTGCAATTTTTCAAAACTTCATTCGCAATTCAGCTCTGAATCAATGCCAGCAGGCCGCATCTTAAAATTTATCGATTTATCGCCAGAGCCGACTGGCTCTAAATTAAAAAGGGTCATATCTAATGTATGACCCTTTTTATCAATCATTTGACCATATTACTCTAATTCTGGAGAAACAAGACGTATACGATCGGTATCGCTATCATAGGCAACAACCTTAACCTGTAACGGCTCATTAATCTTGCAAATCTTGTACAAATCGTTTTGTTTTTGTCTGTTGATTGTTGAAATATGTATCAAGCCTTCTTTGCCCGGTACCAATTCAACAAAAACACCAAAATCTGCAACTCGTTTTATTATTCCAGTAAATACTGAACCAACTTTAACGTCTCCTGCTATAATTCTTATCCAACACTCTGCACGGCCAGCTGCGGTACTATCTTTTGAATAAATTTTAACAGTGCCGTCGTCTGAAATATCGATTTGAGTTGTGGTTTTAGCAATAATTTCTTTAATAATTTTACCGGCAGGACCGATAATTGCGCCAATTTTATCTTGCGGAACCTTGAAAGATATTACGCGAGGGGCAAGATCTGAAAGCTGTTTTGGCTTAACAAGAGTTTTTGCCATTTCACACAAAATATGAATTCTGGCAATTCTTGCCTGTTCTAACGCTTTTTCCATCAATTGACGAGGCAAACCTACTTTATCTTTAATATCAAGCTGAAATGCCATGATACCTGATTCAGTACCGGTAACCTTGAAATCCATTAACCCGAAACCATCTTCTTTGCCAGTAATATCAGTCAAAACGTGCATGTTGCCATCAGCATCTCGCAATGCACCCATCGCAACGCCACTGATATGACTTTTGAGCGGAACACCTGCGTCCATCAAGCCTAAGCTTGTGGAACAAACAGAAGCCATCGATGATGATCCATTAGATTCAAGAATATCTACGACAGATCTAATTGTGTAAGGAAACTGCTCTTGTGATGGTAAAACATTTAAGAATGAAGATTCTGCTAAATATCCATGTCCAATCTCTCTTCTACCAGCACCACGGATCGGCTTAACCTCACCAGTTGCAAACGGAGGAAAGTTGTAATGAAGCATGAATGAACGTTCACCAAGCCCACCAAGCAATGTTTCTGTTTTTTGTGCATCTTGACCGGTTCCAAGAATAATACTTGCTAAAGCCTGAGTTTCTCCGCGCTGAAAAACCGAAGAACCATGCGCACAAGGCAAAACACTAATTTCAGACATAATGTTGCGAACCTGATCAAGCGCTCTTCCATCAAGACGCTTAGAACGTTTTACAATCTCTTGTGGAAGCTCATCTTTTACAATGGCATCCAACAAACTAAGTATTATTGTTTTAGATATTTCTTCGGATTTAATTTGACTTTCGAAAGTCTCTACAACTTTATTTTCTAAAGCTTCAAATGCCGCATAACTTGCTTTTTTAGATGTCGAAAACAAAGGATTTAAATAATCTGTAGCAAGAACATCTTTTATTTTCTTTTTCCATCCGGCTAAATCAATACTGTTATTTAATTCAGCCTTCTTAACGCCAAGCTCTTTTTGGATATCTAGCTGCCACTGAATCTGCTTTTTGATTTCTTCATGAGCAGAGAAAAGCAAATCTATAAGTTCAGACTCTGGAACATTATTACAGTGCCCTTCAACCATGCAAATACCAGCTTGCGTTCCAGCTATCATAATATCAGAATCAGCGTCTGAAGCCTCTGAATATGGAGCATTAAATTTCCATTTACCATCAATTTTGCAAGCATGTACAGCCCCAACCGGTCCAAGAAATGGAATCTCCGATATAGTAAGCGCTAGGGAAGCACCGATCAACGCAAGTACGTTAACAGGAAATTTACCATCAAATGAGTAAACTGTGCAAAGCAATTGAACTTCATTAAAAAATTCTTGTGGAAATAAAGGACGAATTGGTCGATCAATCAGCCTAGAGGTAAGAACCTCATTATCGCTAAGCTTTCCTTCGCGTTTTACAAAACCACCAGGTATTTTTCCCACAGACGAAAAACGCTCACGATACTCAACTGTAAGCGGAAAAAAACCAAGATAATCTTGATCTTTTTTTGATGCAACAACAGTTGCCAAGACAACATTGTCTCCCGCTTTTATCCAAACAGCCCCATCAGCTTGACGAGCAAGCTTGCCAATTTCTGCTGTCAAGCCTAACTCAGGCAGATCAAAAACCTTATGCATTTCAAATACCTCGTGATTTTAATAAAAACAAGCTCGCATTACACACGAATTTCACTCACAATTTTATGCATTAATTGCCTGCATCAATTTCTCGTATGCTGATCGATCTTTTTTCGCAAGATAATTCATTAAAGAACGTCTTTGTCCGACTAATCCTAACAAACCACGTTGTGAGTGATAATCTTTAGGAAATTTTTTAAGATGCTCTGAAATTTGACTTATTCTTTCTGTCAAAAGAGCAATTTGTACTTGACTTGAACCTGAATCCTTATCATGTACTCTAAACTTACCAACCAAATTAATCTTCGTTTCTTTACTTAGCATTTTATATTAACCTCAATACCTTAAAATAGGCGCGAGCGGATTCGAACCGCTGACCCTTGCTACGTCAAAGCAATGCTCTACCAACTGAGCTACACGCCCGATTAAACCTATTTATTCAACCCTATTTCTAATACTTCTTCTTCACGCGCCTGTTTTTCCAATGCGGAAATATCCTCACCTATATATTTTCTTTTAAATGATTCTACACCAGTACCGGCAGGAATTATTTTACCAATTATTATATTTTCTTTCAAGCCATGTAAATAATCCACCTGGCCAACCAAGGAAGCCTCTGTCAAAACACGTGTTGTTTCTTGGAAAGATGCCGCCGATATAAAGCTTTCCGTACCAAGAGAAGCCTTCGTAATACCCATCAAAATAGGCTTCGATGTTGCTATTCTTTTTCCTTCGTTAGCCATAGCCTTATTTACAGTTTGCAAGTACAGTTTGTCTACGCGATCCCCAACAACAAAATTCGTATCACCTGGATCTGTAATTCTAACTTTACGCAACATTTGACGTACAATAACTTCAATATGTTTATCATTAATATCAACGCCTTGGAGAGTATAAATTTCTTGAACCTCTTTGACAAGAAATTTTTGCACAGCATCAGGCCCAAGGATCTTTAAAATATCATGGGCATTTGGAACACCAAATGTAAGAGAATCGCCAGCATTCACACGTTCGCCATCTTCAACATTCAAATGTCTATTTCTTGGTACACTGTACTCAAATGATTCATTTTCATCAGTTATTACCATAATTTTACGCTGACCGCGATGTACTCCACCAAATTGAACAACACCATCAACCTCACTCAATATTGCAGCATCTTTTGGAATACGTGCTTCAAATAATTCAGTAATACGAGGCAATCCACCAGTAATATCTTTAGTTTTCTTTTCCTCTCGAGGAATCTTAGCCAAAATATCTCCTGGATGTACCGCTGCATTGTTTTCAGAAATTAAAATAGCATCGGTAGGCAAATAATATCTTGCAATTTCGCCACCATCCTTATCCACAATAGATACGCATGGCTGGCGCTTTTCATCTCTTTTTCCAAGAATACTCTTGATTGATTTACCAACCGTTTCATCAAATTGTTCGTGATAAGTTACATTTTCGATTAAATCGACATACTGAGCTCGACCAGCCTTTTCACTCATAATAACTTTATAAAGATCCCACTCTGCTATTTTTTTACCCTTTTCAACAATATCTCCATCATCAACAAATAACAGTGTACCGTGTTCTATTTTAAATTCTTCAAGCTCTCGACCATCATCAGCAACTATGGCAATACTTCCTCGTCGATTAATAACAGTTAACACACCATTTCTGTTTTTAACTGCATAAACACCTTTAAAAACTATTTTACCTTTAACTTTAGTCTTAAAAGAATTTTCTTCTACAAGACCACTTGCCGTACCACCAACGTGAAAAGTTCTCATGGTAAGCTGTGTTCCTGGTTCACCAATTGATTGAGCGGCAACGATGCCAACAGCAGCTCCAACATCTATCATTTCTAACCTGGCTAAATCCATTCCATAACATTTAGCGCAAACCCCACGATTAGTTTGACATGTTAAAATTGATCTAACAGGGGCCTCAGTTACAGCAGAATCTTTAAGTAACTCAACGATGACATCATCTATCATATCGCCTTGCTTAGCAATTAGCTTGCCAGTAACCGGATCCTTTATATCATCGGCTACAATTCTACCAAAGACACGCTTTGACAATGGCGCTATTACTTCACCAGATTCCTTAAGATCACTCAAAATCACGTATCCAAGAGTTTGACAATCAATTTGCGTTATAACTACATCCTGAGCAACATCCACTAATCTACGAGTTAAATATCCAGCATCAGCAGTTTTCAACGCTGTATCCGCCAAACCTTTACGAGCTCCATGTGTAGATGTAAAATATTCAAAAACATTCAAACCTTCTTTGAAGTTTGCTAAAACTGGTGTTTCCATGATTTCGCCAGATGGCGTTGCCATAAGACCTCTCATAGCAGCCAATTGACGAATTTGCTGTCTTGAGCCTCTAGCTCCTGAATCAAGCATCATAAAAACAGGATTAAATGGCGACATTAACTTATCAGCATTAAGTCCGGCTTTTTGATCTTGTTCTTCAAGAACAGAAATCATATCATTTGTGACGGATTCTGTAGCTCGAGCCCAAATTTGAATAACTTTATTGTATCGCTCACCATTGGTTATTGCACCATCAAGATAAAGCTGCTCTGCTTTTTCGACATCATTTAAACCATCTGCAACAATTTTATGCTTAGAATCTGGAATAACAAGATTTTCCATCGTAAGAGAAATTCCACCAAGCGTTGCGTTATTAAATCCGAGTAATTTAATACTATCAAGCGCCCTAACCGTGGCTGCTGGCCCACAAATTCTATACATTTTCTCAACCAGTTTGGCCAAATCTTTTTTCTTAACAGCTTTGTTTACCCACTCAATTTTGGCACCATCAGGCAACGATTCGAATAATATTATTCGACCTACCGTTGTTTCAACAATATTTCCAGTCTTCAAACGTACTTTAATTGGAGCCTGAATATGAACTTTCTCATGTTGATATGCATAAATAACTTCTTCTGGAGAAGAAAATATTATTCCCTGGCCAGGAACATTTTTTCGAGCTTTTGTCATGAAATAAAGACCCAAAACCATATCCTGCGACGGAATTGCGAGAGGACTGCCGCTTCTAGGAGATAAAATATTCTGAGAAGAAAGCATTAATCGTGCAGCTTCAGTTTGAGCCTTCTTGCTTAACAAAACGTGGACCGCCATCTGATCACCATCAAAATCTGCATTAAAAGCGGAACAAACAAGAGGGTTTATTTTTATAGCCTTACCCTCTACAAGAATAGGATAAAAGGCTTGAATACCTAATCTGTGAAGTGTTGGAGCACGATTTAGAAGAACCGCTCTATCTTTAACAACTTCTTCCAAAGCTTCCCAAACCTCTGGCGATACCTCTTCAACCATGCGCTTTGCAACTCTTAAATTGGCAGCCAGCTCACGTTTCTGCAACTCAACATAAACATATGGCTTAAACAATTCAAGGGCCATAATTTTCGGCAAACCGCACTGATGTATCAATAATTTAGGCTCAACAACAATCACAGATCTTCCGGAATAATCAACTCTCTTACCTAATAAATTTTGACGGAATCGTCCTTGTTTACCACGTAACATCTCACTCAAAGATTTAAGCGGACGTCTATTTGATCCTCTAACCGGTTGGCCACGTCTTCCATTGTCTACCAATGCATCAACAGACTCCTGTAACATTCTTTTTTCATTTTTAATAATAACTTCAGGAGCTTCAAGCTCTATTAGTCGCTTTAAACGAATATTTCTATTTAAAACCCTTCTATAAAGATCATTTAAATCTGAGCTTGCAAAACGACCACCTTCAAGAGGTACCAACGGACGCAAATCAGGAGGCAGTACAGGAAGAACCTCTAATATAACCCATTCTGGACGAATATTGGCTTGATGCATACTCAACAAAACTTTATATCTTTTAGCAAGTCTATGCCTAATAGCTATCGATGTGGTTTGTTCGTACTCTTCTTGAACTTTTCGCACTTCAAAATTCAAATCTACCATAGCCAAAATTAATCTGATAGATTCTGCCCCCATTCCTGCTTTAAATGCTAAATCTTCAGCATGATCTCTTGTATAGTTTTCATATTCTTGTGAAGAAATTAGAGACTTAAAAGGATATGACGAATGGCTCTGATTTATAACAATATAACTATCGAAATAAATAACTCTTTCCAAATCACGAACCGTCATCGAGGTAATTAAACTTAAATAACTAGGGATCCCTTTAAGGTACCAAATATGACAAACAGGTGAAACCAAATTAATGTGGCCCATACGCTCTCGTCTAACACGTGATTGAATAACTTCAACTCCGCATTTTTCGCAAGTAACGCCACGATGCTTCATCCGTTTATATTTACCACAATTACATTCCCAGTCTTTTACAGGGCCAAATATTCTTGCACAAAAAAGACCATCTTTTTCCGGTTTCAACGTTCTATAATTAATTGTTTCAATTTTTTTTACTTCACCGTAAGAAAGAGACCTAACCTTTTCAGGTGATGCTACACTCAATTTCATAGCATTAAATTGAGTAGCCTTTATATATTCACGAAATTTTTCAAGAATTCTATTATTCACCAATCTGCTCCTTACTTAGTTTAAGAAGATCAACCTGCAATCCTAAGCTTTGAAGTTCTTTTACAAATACATTGAATGACTCTGGTATTCCTGGTTCTGGAACCGCCTCGCCACGGACAACGGCTTCATACGTTTTTATTCGACCATTAATGTCATCAGATTTTAATGTTAACATTTCTTGCAACGTGTAAGCCGCACCATATGCATACAATGCCCAAACTTCCATCTCTCCAAGACGTTGACCTCCAAATTGAGCTTTACCGCCAAGTGGCTGCTGTGTAATCAATGAATATGGACCAACAGACCTTGCATGAAGCTTATCATCAGCCAAGTGATTAAGCTTCATCATATAAATGCTGCCAACCATTACAGGTTGCATAAAAGCAGCTCCCGTACGACCATCAAACAACTGATATGCGCCAGATTCGGACATTCCCAAAGATTTTAGTAGAGGCTTAATTTCACTTTCATAATCAGCCCCAGCAAAAATTGGAGTCTTCATAGCAACGCCATTTTTAGCAGTATTTTGAGCAAGCTCATAAATACCATCTTTACCATCAGCTTTTTCAAGATCTTCTATTAAATTTTTTCCATAATATTCAATCATGCGCGATTTTATATCAACAAATGCTAAATCATTAATTTCTTCTGAAAGATTTTTGCCGATTTTTTTACCAACAAAGCCAAGAACTGTTTCCAAAATTTGCCCTACATTCATACGACCGGGTACACCAAGTGGATTTAAAACGATATCAACAGGGGTTCCATCAGCTAAATAAGGCATATCTTCCGGATTAACGATACAAGAAACCACACCCTTATTTCCGTGCCTTCCTGCCATTTTATCACCAACAGAAACATGTCGTTTATTTGCAACATACACCTTAATCATTTTTATAACACCGGATGGAAGCTCATCACCTTTTCTAAGTTGATTAATTTTATCAATTTTTAATGCAGCTAAAACATGTTGTTGATTTGAATACATTTCTTTCAATGTATTCAAATCAACATTAATCTCTTTATCCTGTACAATAAGATCGAAAAGCTGATCCACGTCCATATTATTAAGCTGAAAACTCTTTAATATTTCTTTTTTAGATCCATTAATAATGCTTACGCCAGAAAGCATTTCAATCAATTTTTCTTTAATACCAACTCTTAAAACACCAACGTGATGCGCAAAATTATCTTCAATTCTCAATGTTTCAGATTGAACGATTTCTTTGTAACGTTTATCTTTTCTTATTCCACTTCTAGAAAACACTTTTACATCAATAACCGTACCTTCAACTCCAGGCGGAACTCTCAATGATGTATCTCTAACTTCTCGAGATTTTTCACCAAAAATTGCACGCAATAATTTTTCTTCTGGAGAAACTTGAACATCTCCCTTTAATGTAACTTTTCCTACAAGAATATCTCCAGGCTTGACCCTCGTGCCGATTCTTACAACACCATCGTCATCTAACGCTTCCAATGTTTTTTCTGAAAGATTTGGAATGTCTCTAGTTATTTCTTCTGCGCCAAGCTTAGTTTCTCGAGCTTCAACTATAAATTCCTCGACATGAACAGATGTAAACACATCATCAGCAACCATTTTCTTGCTTATAACTATAGCATCCTCAAAATTATATCCTTGCCATGGCATAAAAGCGACTAGAACGTCGTTTCCTAACGCAAGCTCTGCATTATAAGTTGCAGCACCTGATGCAATAACATCACCCTTATTTACAGTTTCACCAACCTTTACAATTGGCTTATAATCAATCCAAGTATTATGACTCGAGCGACCAAATTTTTTAAGCGTATAAATTTCAACAGGCCTTGTAACTAAATCAGATGAATTTATCGTTTTAAAATCCACACGTATTATAATTTTATCTGCAGACACATAATCAACAACCCCTGAAGATCTAGATTTTATGACAGCTCCCTCTAAGGCTCCAACTTCTATTTCCATTCCAGTACCTATGAGTGGCGCCATACACTTTACAAGAGGAACTGCCTGTCGTTGCATGTTGGAACCCATAAGTGCACGGTTGGCATCATCATGTTCAAGAAATGGAATCATGGCCGTTGGAACAGAAAACAACAAACGAGGAGATGCATCAATAAACGAAACATTTTCTTTATTAACAGTAATAATATTTCCGTTTTTTCTGGCAAAAACTTTAGTTTCTGACATTTGATTTTTATTATTTAATTTAACAGTAGATTGAGCTATAGTCTCACCAAGCTCCTGGAAGGCATCAAGATAAAGAACTTGATTTTGGACAACACCATCTAGAACCGGTCTATACGGTGTTTCAATAAAACCAAGGTCATTAACACGTGCATAAGTTGAAAGCGACGAAATAAGACCAATATTTTGTCCTTCAGGTGTTTCGATTGGACAAATTCTACCATAATGAGACGGATGAACATCTCGAACCTCAAATGTCGCTCTTTCTCTTGTAATGCCACCAGGCCCAAGAGCTGAAAGTCTTCGCTTATGAGCCATTTCAGCCAATGGATTTGTTTGATCCATAAACTGAGACAACTGTCCTGTGCCAAAAAACTCACGTAAAACAGCCGCAAGAGGTTTAACATTCAAAAAATCATACGGCATCATAGCTGCATAATTTTCTTGTAGCCTAAAACGTTCTTTTACAATTCTTTCTATTCTTGCAAAACCAACGTACATTTGTGATTGTAAAAGCTCTCCAACTAAACGAATTCCCCTATTTCCAAGATGATCAATATCGTCGATTTCACCTTCGCCTCGTTCCCTAAGTCCAATTAAATACTTTAATGTGGCAATAATATCTTCTTCTGTCAGATACGTAATACTCGAATCAATGGCAAGACCAAGCTTGCGATTAATTCTCGCTCTACCAACGATAGTTAAATCATAAAATCTTGAATTATAGAAAAGATTTGATATATACTCTTCCATAATTTTTAGAGTAGGAATATCGCCAGGCTTTAATTTATTGTAAGCTTCCTTAAGAGCGTCTTCACGTGTTGTTATGTTATCGTGTAACAACGTTAAAGCCATTGTCGGCTGAACAACATATCCATAAGATTTTATTACTTCAAAAGATTTAACACCTATAAAAATACTATCCAGCAATTCTTCTGTTATAAAAGAGCCTTGGCTCAACAAAATTTCACCTGTTGACTTATCAATAACATCCTTGGCAACAACCTTGTTAATCAATGTGCTTTTTCTGATAGATAAATTTTTTACTCCACTTTTGAATAATTTATCTATAACTTGCTTTGTTATTCTTTGTCCTACACTAAATTTTTTTTCAAGATCCTTTGGCAAAGAATCAGCCTCAAGGCGCTGTCCAATGAGATGATCATTAACGGCCTTAAAAAACTTTCCAGACTTAACGTCTATTTCTTCAAAATCGTAAAACTTGGAAAGTATTGTATTTCTGTCAAAACCAAGAGCTTGCAAGAAGGTTGTAACCAAAATCTTTTTCTTTTTATCGATGCGAACATAAATAAGATCATTATGATCAAATTCTATATCAATCCATGAACCACGTGCTGGAATTACGCGAGCAAGTTGATATGGTTGTCCCCTAAAATCTTTATTTTTTCTGCTAGTTGTAAAAACAACACCAGGAGCTCGATGAATTTGACTAACAACAACTCGATCAACACCATTAATTAAAAAAGTTCCCTGACTACCGAGTTTGAAAATATTTTCTTGATCCTCATATAAATCAACCATAACCGGTAAGTCACAAAAATAAACATCCTGCTCTTTGATATCGCGAACAATTTTCTTAGATGTTTCCGGATCAACATCCCAAGTCAATAATTGCATTTTAACTTTTAGAGGCAATGTATAAGTTTTTCCGCTATATCTGCACTCATCAACAGGTGAGCCAATTTTTATAGTTACACGCGAAAAACACTTTTTACAATGAATATATACAGCAGCATCCTTATTGCAAAAAGAACATTTATTTGTATTTTGCAGTAATCCAACGCCATTTTTTTTGCAAGACTTACATTGCCACTTATACCTGTTTTCAATTCCTGTTAACTGCCCGCAAATACAAGACCAGTCTCCAAGTTCATAATTTACATATTCCAAAGATATACGATTATCATGCTCAATTGGAAAAGTGTCCCTAAAAACTTTTTCTAAACCAATATTCTTTCTTTCTGATGGCAAACAATCTAACTGTGCAAAATCGTTAAAAGATTTAGATTGAACTTCAATAAGATTGGGTAAATAAACAACCTCTTCAATCTTACTAAACGACTTCCTGAATAAACCTTTACCTCTTCCATATTGAGACATTCAAACGCTCCTAACAAAAAGATTAGAAAATCTAACAGACCCCTAACACACAGTTGAATAAAAGAACGAAACAGATTCCGTTTTAAGTCAAATAAACATCAAGCTTAAAACGGAATCTATGCAACTTTAAAAAACAATGCACGCAATCAACTAAAATTAAGACAACTCTACCCTTGCGCCAGCTTCTTCAAGCGTTTTCTTAATTTTTTGTGCATCTTCTTTTGTAGCAGCTTCTGCTACAACAAACGGCACATTTTCAACTGCCTCTTTTGCGGCACCTAAAGCAAGTGTCGTAACTGTTCTAAGCGCTTTTATTACTTTAATTTTATCTGAACCGGAATTATTAAGAGTTACTTTATATTCACTCTTTTCTTCTGCTTGAACAGAAACCGGAGCCGCCACAGAAGCAGCTACAACAGGAACAGCTGCCGTCACACCAAACTTATCTTCTAAGGCTTTTACAAGTTCGGCTAATTCCATAACAGATAATTTGCTTATATCTTCCACTATCTTTGTTAATGTTACTGACATGAAAACTCCCTTACTAAAATTTAATTATTATCGCCACTTTTATTTCGGTTAATATTTAAGACAAAAACTCAACAATTGAACTAGTCTATAAATCATTAATATATTATTAATATTACACCAAAAATTAACTTTTTATTCTACAATTGTTGAGTTTTTTCTTTAACTGCACTCAAAACTCTAACTAACGCGGACATTGGAGCTTGAATTGTACCAATAACCATAGATAAAAGCACATCTTTTGGTGGCAAAGATGCAATAGTATTAATTTCTGCCAAACTTAAAACTTTAGACTCAAATACCCCAGACAGAAGCTTTAACGACTGGTTTTCTTTGGAAAAATCCACAATCTGTTTTGCAACAGAAAAAGCCTCATTTGGAGCAAAAATTAAACCAACCTGATCTTTTAAATTCAATTTAAAACCATCAATATTTACAACATCATTTGTTGCGATTTTCATCAATCTAGCTTTTGTTACTTTAAATTTTCCTCCGCACTTACGCAAATGCTTACGTAACGACTGAAGATTGGAAACCGTCAACCCTCTATAATTCACCAAAAAAACAGCTTGTGACTTTGAAAATAAATCTTTAATTTCCGCCACAGCCATTTCTTTTTCATGCCGATTCATTTTAGAATCCTCTCAAAACGCCATTGCTAATTTTCATCCGGATTAATACTTACACCAACACCCATAGTAGATGAAAGGGTAATTTTTTTAATAAATTTACCCTTTGACGTAGCCGGCTTTGCACCATGTAGCGATTTTACCAAAGCCATAAGATTTTCTTGTAATTTATCAACCCCAAAAGAAACCTTTCCGAATGGCGCATGCAAAACACCACCCTTATCATTTCTAAACGAAAGACGTCCCTTTTTCAAATCACCAACAATGTTCGCAACTTCAAAAGTGACTGTTCCAACTTTATTATTTGGTAGCAACCCACGAGGTCCCAGTATTTTCGCTACCTTTCCGACCAAACCCATTAAATCAGGAGTAGCTACAGCTACGTCAAAATCCATCCAACCAGATTCAATCTTATTAATAAGATCTTCAACACCAACATAATCAGCTCCAGCTTTTTTGGCGGCAGCTTCATAGTCACCTTTTGCAAAAACCAAAACTTTGATTTTTTTGCCAGTACCGTTAGGGAGAAGAACAGAACCTCTTACAGTCTGTTCACCCTTCGAAGCATCTATACCAAGAACAATGTCAGCATCTACGGACTCATCAAATTTAGCAGTAGCGTTCTTGATTACAAAATCCAAAGCCGATTTCCAAGACGTTACACCTGTTTTGGACAATTTTTCTTCCGCCGCTTTATGTTTTTTCCCTGTATTACTCATGACAAACATCCACTCCAGTTAAGTATTTCTATTTGCTTTACTGCACCCAAATTTGAGCAGGCACAATCAACACTAATCAATAACCGTTAAGCCCATGCTGCTGGCACTACCTGCAACTATTTTTTTTGCAGCCTCAAGGTCAGATGCATTAAGATCAACTATTTTAATTTTCGCAATTTCTTCTATGGAGCTCCACTTAATTGTTCCAGCTTGATCTTTACCAGGATTACTAGATCCCTTTGAGACATTCGCCCTCTTTTTTAATAATTCCGAAACAGGCGAAGTTTTTAAGATAAAATCGAATGTTTTGTCTTTATAAATAGTAATCAAAACCGGAACCGTTTCCCCTTTTCTACTCGTAGTAGCAGCATTAAACTTTTTGCAGAAATCCATAATATTTACACCATGTTGTCCAAGAGAAGAACCAACTGGAGGTGCAGGAGTTGCAGCTCCAGCCTGCAATTGCAATTTTACATTTGCTTTAATTTCTTTAGCCATTGAAAGCCTTTTCCTAACTTTTTAACTTGATCGAAACTTAATTCAACAGGGGTCAATCTACCAAAAATACTTACCAGTATCGTAATTTTTTCACGATCTTCATCAACTTTATCAATCCCACCTACGAAACCAGAAAATGGACCGCTGACGATGTGAACTTCATTTCCCACTGCAAACATCGACTTTTCTTCTGAAACCGCAACTTTTCCTGACATTTGAGAGAATATACGATCCACCTCTTTATCAGACAAAGAAACCGGACTACCCCCACCAAGAAAACGCGTCACACGTGGACTCGACGAAACCAACCGAAAAGACTCTCCTGTCATTTCCATTTGAATCAAAAGATACCCTGGAAATATTTTTTCTTTTTTATCTTTATTATCTGTAAAAAAGCTAACCAGCTCAACTGTTGGCACCAGTATTTGACCAAACAAATCCTGAAGACTTTCCTCGACAACTCTTTTATCTAGGTCAGCCTTAACTATATCCTCAAAACCTGTATATACTTGAACAACGTACCAACGCTTCATTGTAAACATCCGCCCAAATAAACTAGCCGACCAACCGCTTCAAAAGCGCACTAAACATAGCATCCATGAAACCCAAAATCAACGCAAACACCAAAACAATTATACACACAATTATAGTGGTTCCAATCAATTCATCTTTTGTAGGCCAAGTAATTTTTTTTATCTCAGCTTTTACCTCACTTACAAATGTCACCATCTTATTCATAAATAATCCTCAACGCCAACTAGCTGGCAGGCCAGGAGGGATTCGAACCCCCAACCCGCGGATTTGGAGTCCGCCGCTCTACCAATTAGAGCTACTGGCCTAGACTCCTTTTACTTAGTTTCTTTGTGGTCAGAATGCTTACGGCACTTTGAACAATATTTACTCAGACCAAGCTTTCCATAAACTCGTTTCTTAGAAACACGCTTGCTGTAATTCTTCATCCCGCAACCCTTGCATTCCAAATGAATAATCGTTCTATTCTTTGCCATCGCTGTGAACCCTATAAAACCTTAAATCTCAAACTATAAAACTCAACTTCAACAGATCCCCAAAACCAAGCTTTGGAGCCCGCGACCGGGCTTGAACCGGTGACCTCTCCCTTACCAAGGAAGTGCTCTACCAACTGAGCTACGTGGGCCTTTAAACCCATGGAGCTGGCAACTGGACTCGAACCAGCGACCTGCTGATTACAAATCAGCTGCTCTACCAACTGAGCTACGCCAGCACATCTTTTGGAGCGGGAAACGGGTCTCGAACCCGCAACCTACAGCTTGGAAGGCTGTCGCTCTAGCCAATTGAGCTACTCCCGCACTAAAACTATGTCAAAATAATTTTAAACTCTAAAAGTTTAAGCTCGGGCAAAATTATTATATCGCAATTTTGCTGTATATCAACCACTTTTTACACAACACTCTATGATGTTTACTCCAAGAACCGCCTCGTTTGCTCAAAACAAATGGTGGGGAGAGTAGGATTTGAACCTACGAAGGCTTAGCCAACGGATTTACAGTCCGTCCCCTTTGACCGCTCGGGAATCTCCCCATGCCAAACCTATTTTCTCAAACTTCAATCATTTGTAAGTATTTACAAAAACTATAAATATGATAGTGACTTTGATAAAGTTTTCAACTTTTTTTTGCAAAAATTATTCACAATTAAAGATTAGAGCATTCAAAACATCGCACAGATCTAATAGTTGAAGAATAAAATTATTTTTTCACAAAAATAGCCAGCCAACGCCTTCGCCCATGCATGTCGTTATATATTTCAAAATTTTCATAATTTAAATCTTGTAGCAACGTTTCAATAAACCATTGCGCCGGCCCAATCTCAAGAACGATACTTGGAATATCGGATGAATAAATATTTAAATATTTAGAAGCTTGCAACAATATTGTTTCATAAAACTTCATTCCAGCATCACCTGCAACAAGCGCATTTTTATCTTCCCAAAGCCGCACATCCGCATCTAAGCATACATACTCATCAGCTGATAAATACGGCGGATTGCTGACAATCAAATCACACGTAAAATTTTCAGGCAAATTTTCAAACATGTCTGATTGTATAAATTCAATGTTATTCAATTGATTTTCAATTTTATTTAACTTACTAAGATTTATGGCGTGCTCAGAAATATCTATTCCAAAAACATGCGATTGATGGAATGCCTTTGCAACCGCAAGACCAATGCACCCGGAGCCGCAGCACAAATCCAGTACGGAAAAATTTTTTTTGCCCGCAACTTTTAGAACCGAAATCAGCCAACAAACCCATTCTTCAGTTTCTGGTCTAGGAATTAAGACAGGAGGCTCAATCAAAATATTCAAATCACAAAATGGAACATACCCCAATATGTAGGACAGTGGCTTATTTTGAACAACTCTTTGATCAAGCAATAAAGCAAATTTATCGGCCTGTTCACAAGGAATCTTGGCATACTTATCCAACAACAATTCTGACCGATTTTTCCCAGTAATATGTTGCAAAAGCCACCACGCTTCCTGCTCAGCCAACATTTTGTCGCCACACGTCAACAAAAGTTGCGAATATGCATCTTTTAGCAACTCTGATATCATGCAATTTTTCATACTATTTCTCGCTCAAAGCTATTCGTATAATAACCCTTTTACGTACTCAACATCGTCAAAGCGCTTTAAATCCTGCAGCTGCTCGCCATAAGTTGTGTACAAAATAGGAATCTGCAGCTTCTGAACCACAGCAAAAACAATCCCGCCCTTTCCGGTCCCATCAAGCTTGGTTAACACCGTTCCATTCAATTTTACCGACTGCTCAAAAACCTCTGCCTGTCGCAAAGAATTCTGTCCAAGCATAGAATCGATTGTAAGCCAGGTACTGATATCCTCGCCAGGAATTTGCCTTTCAATAATTTTACGAATTTTTTCAAGCTCTTTCATCAGATTTACTTTTGTTTGCAATCTGCCGGCTGTATCGATGATTATGTGATCAAAATTTTCATCTTTAAATTTTTTGCAGGCATCAAAAATAACCGATGCTGGATCTTGATTTTCTTTACCCAAAAACACAGGAATATCTATCCGATTTGCCCACTCAGTCAGCTGTTGTGTCGCAGCTGCCCGAAACGTATCTCCGGCCACCAAAATAACCTTTTTGCCATCACTTTTAAGAAGGTTTGCATATTTTGCGCAAAAAGTTGTTTTGCCGCTACCGTTGACTCCAACCATCATCAACACTCGTGGAGCATGGTTAGTGGCGTTTGTAGACAACTGAACAAGCAACAGTCGCTCAAGCTCGATCTTAACCTCATCCATTGTTTTAATTTTTGCATCTTTGATATCGACTCTCAAACGGTCAATAATTTTGTTGGTAGTTTCAACGCCGGTATCTGCAGAAATAAGCAAAACTGACAACTCATGCAAAAACTGCTCATCAAGACTTTGCCTAGAAAAAATCGAGCTAACCTGCTGCGTAAAAACATTATAAATTTTTTTAATTTTATCTTTTATAAAACCAAACATTTCAGCTCCATATTTTAACCGTTTTGCTTGTACCACTTTAAAAATTTATTTAAAGCTTTAATTCGATATAGATACTGCTCGCCACACGGCATACCGCGCAATTTTGCATAAGTTTGCTGCTCGCCGTCTGGAACAAAAAACGCATCGTACGGAAGCTGTGGATGAGCGTTAGAAGTATCAGGCTTTATCAGGTAACCATCGCATCTGCCCTCAAACACGTGATAATCTGTTGGGCCTGAAATATAAATCATGTACAACAAAAAATAGGCCCTGTCGCCTACGTCAAACAGCCGCTTAACACCTTCAAACTTAATACCTTGTGAAACAAATTTGGAAAGAGTACCTGGAAATTTATGGTACCGTTCAAAATAAATCGCTGCATCATCAAGCAAAAGAGGCTTCCCTGTCAATGCCCATGCCTTTTTTGCTTTGTCTACAGCAATTTCAAGCTGGTCATCGGACTGAATCTCTTGAATGTCTAGCGCAGACTTTATCAATTCAATCTCTGGGGCGTACTTTTGAGCATGCCCGTAAACCTCATCAAACTTGCCGTTATTTGTTGTAACGTAATAAATTTTATTTTTCATAAATTCCACATAAAAACTCTTCATACAGCTATTATAAAGGCTTTAAATCAGATAACAAGATGAAATTTTTAAGCCTGGGTCCACGCTTTCGCGAGGACGACGGAATGATACATTGTCATTTCATCGAAAAACCAATCCAGTACCCACTTTGTACAACCGTCATTCCCGACTTGATCGGGAATCCAGACAAAACATTCACCCCACAAACTAGATATGCACCATTTTTAGTAGCTGCTTGAAACACATAAACATAAAACTGCGTCAAATTCGAGAAAAATATTTTAAATCTCTTGCAACATCTTGGATATCGACTTCCAAGCAAAGACGCGTCCCTGCTTATGAACAACATCATCAGATCCACCGTATACAACGTAAGATTGAACTTCGCGCTGATCAGTAATTTTTTGCCAATCAATCAACCCTTTAAAAAAATCGGACCCCACAGTTTTGCCAGCCTTAACTTCAATCGGAATGGTGTGCCCGAGAGACTTTTCGATAACACAATCAATTTCATGCCCCTGCACATCACGCCAAAAATAGATCTGCGGGGCTAGCCCTCGATTAAAACTGTATTTAAATATTTCGCTGACAACAAACGATTCAAAAATCGCGCTTTTGAGCGGATGAAGATAGAGCTCTTCTGCCGTCCTGATGCCCAAAAGCGAGCATATCAACGCCGTGTCATAAAAGTATAATTTGGGGCTTTTTGTAACGCGTTTATTAAAATTATTGTGATATGGCGCCAATAATTTAATAACAAAGCTTGTCTCCAGCACACAAATCCATTCTTTGGCGGTATGCGGACTTATATCGCAATCACGCGCAAAATCGGCATAATTTAATAGGTTGCCAACACGCGCGGCGCAGAGTTTCAAAAATTTTTGGAAAGTAAGAACGTCGGTTATCTTCAGCACCTGTCGCACATCCTTTTCAACGTACGTGCTCACGTAGTTTGCACACCATCGCTCAACGTCCATTTCCTGTGAATATAACCGAGGATAAAAGCCCTTGATTAGCTGCGATTCAACATCCTGGGCAAGTAGCCCTTCGTCAGCCAGCTCGTTCACAGAAAGTGGCAGGAGCGTCAAAAGAGCGATCCGCCCGGCCAATGTTTGCGTTATTTTTTCATACATCAAAAAATGCTGTGATCCAGTTAAAATAAAAAACCCCGGACGATGTCGCTGATCGATTATCCCCTGCATGTACGAAAGCAGCTCTGGCACCTCCTGAACCTCATCAATTATAACGCCAGGCCGCTGAGAAAACGACCCCAAAAACCCGCGTGGGTCGTCCTTGGCCATCGTTCGTTTATCGATATCTTCCAGCGAAACATACGCATAATCCGGAAACGCAGCCTTCACCAGCGTCGATTTGCCCGACTGCCGCGGCCCCATGACCGCCACAGCCGGAAATTGCTTTGCCACGCTCAATAATTCAGTAAACAACTCTCGCTTAATCATCATTTTAACCCTCTCAAATAAACGCTTTGTAAAAAATGCACCCGTATTGCATATTTTACACGATTTCTTGAAAAAGTCCAACAGATCGACTAAACTCCGCATATTTGTGGTATGCAATCTAAGCCTGGGTCCCCGCTTCCGCGGGGACGACGTGATGTAAGCGCGTGAGTTATGACACCGACTCGATAACTTAAACCTGGCGCAATGATAATTTAATTAACGTGTGAATGTTGAGTCGTCATCCCCTTGAAAAAGGGGATCCATCCCATGCGCCAAAACGCCCATATTCTGGGCCATACATCAACACCGGCAATCAAAACACACGACAGCATCGGCGCTAACAAGAAAATGACAAATTTTTAGGTGCCGCGTACCGCACTCGATTGGGTCGCAGCAGGCGAATGACTTTTTTGGAAACTGCAAAAAACGGGTGTGTGTTTGTAGAAGAAAAAGAAGGGTGCCGATTCGGCACCCTTCTTTTTCTTCTTGCATTGGATTTCGTCGACCTATTTCGGATCTTCACCAAAAAGTGTGTTCGGATTTTCATCTAATATACTTAAATCAGGATCAGTTTCTTCCGTCAACGCTGTCTCTGGCACAGGTGTTGTAGTTTTTGAAAGTGGTTGTTGTAATAGTTTTGTTAAATCCGCTGCTCGCGCTTTTCTTGCAGTCTCTTCTTCCGTCAACGCTGTAGATATTTTCAATAAGTATGACTGTATGTTCGAAAACACATCAATTATTAATTTTTTCAATGCCTTACTTATGTCCTTCGATTTGTTGACGTAATATTTAAGCAATTCAACAAGCAATTTCGCGCGATCATGGTTTTCTTCTTGTTTTGCCTGAGCAATTAGCACTGCCGAGCCGATAATCAATGGATCAAGATGCTCAAAATCAGACCAGCTTATGTTATATGTGCTCGCAAAATTGTCACTCTTAAACTTATTAAATATTAATGTATCCGCACCCGAATCGCCCGGGCTACTCAATACCTTTTTATAAATACCTTGAATAACATCATTGTTAGTATGAATCACGTTTTCATGCTTTAAGCACAGCCAAAACCAAGCTTTTTGCGCGGCCATGAACGCTTTGATGTTCATTTGCGCGGCATGCCTGAAAATGGAAATGTTTGCTATAATCTTTCGCTTGCCTTCTTCATTTAACGTGTCTTTTCTCCACAATTCGCCCAAAGCCTTGACGTTATTTAACAAATTCTCGATTACAGGCTCACCATCACCATCATTACGTACGTCTTTAATCATCTGATACATCATCTTCTGATTCATGCAATATTCTAATTGCAGACGTACTTCATTTATCTCAACTTCGACGCGTTTTTTTAATTCATCACCAAAACACGACTGCGAGGCCAAAACGCCCGCCAGCAGCACAAATGTTATGTTTTTAATTATTTGCATAATTTTCTCCGTTTAATTTAAATCGTTAAGTTCACTCATTCGCAGCAACTGGCACTATTTCGACACCTTGTTTTTGCGCTACATCAACGTGTCTAGCAATATTCAGATCCAACTCAGCAACACGCATTTGCAGCTCCAGCAGCGTGTAATAAATGTAGTACTGCTTTGCATGTTCTGGATCTTGCCGCCAACAGCTAATTATTTCTCCTAATAAAAAAGCTCCCAAAATCGAAGCTCCGCCCTTAATTAAACCAAGCAGGCTTGAAGCTTGCAACGCAGTCCAAAGAAGCATCAAAACCGATAACCCTTTCGCAAAGACAGCGGTAGCGATAGGCATAGCTTTACCGTCAACAAAACCTGCAACAAAACCTGCAACGGATCCGTACCAGGCCTTGACCGATTCAGGAATCATGCCTCCTGCTTGAGTAAATAATTTGACAAAGACCTCGCCCAAATTTGCCGATCTAATCGTAGAAACAAATCCTGCAATGATGTCTTTTGCTTTATCTGCGCCCCAGCTGGCACCAGACATAAATTTTAAGTAAGTAGGGTTCTCCACAATTTTAGCAAGATACAGCGTTATCATCGTCGAATCGATATTTGTAAAATACTTGATAAAAGCAGAATTGTTGAGCATCTCTAAAAACGCAGTCGAATTAGTTTGCGCAAATTTGGTAAGAGCAACTACAAATGCAGAATTTTTAAATCTGGCAAAATATGCTGCATATTCAACTGCTTGAATCTTAGCCACAAGAGCCGCAATCGCCGGATATTGCGCTGTAAGGCTGCTTAGATATGTAGACACCGCAGTGACCGCACCTGGCATTACTGCTACATAAATAATCGGCAAAACAACTGCAATCACCAGCATTTTCATCATCACGCCTCCAGCAACACGCCACCTTGCGCTACTCAGCTCCTTGCTGGCAAGATCGCCAATGCCGACAGTGTAAAGCTCCGCAGAAAGTGTGCGTAAAGATTTCAAATTGACAAGTGTTGACTGATCAATTTCAGGCGCAGACTTTGTGCCGCCAGCATCACCAGGTTTAAGATCTGCCATGTAATACTTAGACCTAAAGAACTGCTTGTTTACATCCAAAATCTCTTTGGCTATGTTTATTGTTGCCTGTTTTTTATTTGATTTTTTAGCAAGCTCTTCAGTAGTAAACCCTCCTCTACGGCTTAATACGTCTCTTATACTTTGTTTTACCATTGCAATTGCATCTTCTGTTCCACGTTCAGGTTTCGCAATAAAATCCAATTTGTATACGTCGTCAACGACAGAGCCAATATCCCCAGTCAGATCCATCTTGCTAAGCTGATTTTCAAGATACTGGAGTCGATCTTTAGTTGGATTATGATGCGTATCTAATTCCAAAGGCACCTCCGGCTCTACCAGTATGCGAGTGAGAGCTTGATATCGCCCGACGTAATTTATGTAACCGTCAAACCACATCGGATACTTAGAATATATGTCTGGATCACTGATTGCCTTAAGTCTAAAATTATAAAGCGTTTCAGCATCGTACAAGTTCTGCTTGTTACCCCGCTTCATGCGTCTAAGCTTGGGCTCAATGATTGGCTTTAGCTCATTCAAAACAATTTTTGTGACCAGCTTGTCTTGATATGTGGTTGATTGCGGATATTTGCGCCAAAAAATCACCCACCCACGTTTTTTTTCCGTATATAATTTATACAGATCTTCCGCCACTTTAATTTTTAAATATTTTGCCTGCATCGGTGTTATTAAATACGCATCAGTAACGTGAGATGGCATAGCCAAAACATCGATTTTCAGGAAAGCGGCATTAACTGCCTCAAAAAAACCATCTGGAAGATTAACCGCTGGGGTTGATGCAGATGATGAAGGTTCTTCAACATATTCTGGTGTATCTTTTGGTAGTTTCCAGCCTCTAATACGATTAAGTGCTAGAATAATCGCACTGACAGACTTTTTTAATTCGGTAAAATCTCCTGTGGTCACGGAGCGAGCCATTAACTTAATGTCTTTATCAGAACAACTCGTTATATTTTTGATATTAAGCAGAAACAACTTTTTCATCTGACTCGACATGACCTCCGTCACAGGCTGCGCAGACTGGCACAACAAAACAGCGGCCAGCAGCGGAATTATCTTTGTAAATCTCATGAATCTCCTTCTTCAGAACTCCACACCACAAAATTTTACAACTGAATAATATTTTATAAAAATAAGATTCATGAAATCAATATTTTTTAGAATTACGCAACGTCGTTATTGATTTTAATGTGGGTCCCCGCTTTCGCGAGGACGACATGGCGTGAATGCGTATATTGACGTGAATGCGCTTGCTACTGTCATCCCCTTGAAAAAGGGGATCCAGAAATACGGCTTAGAATATGTACACCACATTAGCAAAACACCGCATATTTTGTGATATACGTTAAGATAGACGCGCGTAACGCCCTAGTACATCGGTGCTAGCAAGAAAATGATAATTTTTTAGATGCCGCGTACCGCATTCGATTGGGAGCGGCACGCAGAGAGAATTTTTTGGAAATTGCGAAAAACGCCTGCTTAAATTTGGGAAACTTTTTTGATCGCCTCTTCGGCCTCAAGATAGTCCTGGATTGCGTGGTGTACCTTGTCTAGGTGGCTTTGATTTAAAGTATTTTTGATGCCGATACATTTCATACCAGCGGCTTTGGCTGCAGCAAACCCAACAAGCGAGTCCTCAAAAACTATGCATTCTTCAGGAGTTGCTCCAAGCTGCGAAGCAGCATGCAAAAATAAGGCTGGATCTGGCTTTGCAATGTTGTTTACATCAGCCACGCAGTACATATTTTTACCAAAAAATCGCTCGAACTGTAGCTTGCTTGAAATTCTGTTTAAACTTAATTTGTCTGCATTTGTTGCAATGCTTGTTGGAATATTGACCAGCTGAAGCCTTGAATGAAACGACTCAAAACCCTCTATAAATTCGAGATGTTTATCAAAATATTCATGCGCCAAAGCAACCTTGCGGTCAAGCAACTCTTGCGGAGATTGCTTTAATCCAAAATTTTCTTTTATGAAACGGCAAGAATATTCCATCCCCACGCCGGAAAGCGACTGAAGTTGGCTTTTTTGCTCATCGCTAAGAGTACTGATGCCGCATTCGGCAAGCACGTCGACGACAACTTTTCCCCAGATATGTTCTGTTTTTACGATTGTACCGTCCATATCGAAAATGACGGCTTTAACCCTGTGTTTCAAGTCATTCATAATTTATCCCCCCCCTGACCCTAATTTTCTAAATCTTTAGTCTCGAGCTTATAATAATCATATTCCAATCCACATGTACATACTTTTAATAAAGCTTACATTAACCGCATTATTTGTCAATTTGAAAATATAACGCGAAATTTATCGCAAAATCAGCAATTTCAAACTAAGGCCAAACAGGCAATCCACAATAATCAAAAAATCCAGCATTAATACAGCAAAATTGGCCTCCAGTAGCATAATTTGCATGCCAAAGTTGCAAGTTATGATTTTTTGATTAGTATTGAGCATATCGACAAAATATTCCAAACGACGATCAAAAATAAAGGCGATACAACGCCGTTATTGTCATCCACTTGAAAAAGGGGATCCAGGAATACAATTATGGATCCCCGCTTACGCGAGGATGACGTGGTGCTGCTGTAAGGCAACATTCTTGGTGGTTATTAGAATATTTGCACTATCGTTACGATTAAGAACCATGGCTGAGGGCAAAGATGCAACATCTTGGAATAATTCCCGATGGGAATAGGCGTTGGGCAAAGCAAAATAAATTGCAAACTATTTTGGGACACCAAACAGGCGGAAGTGCTGTAAAGGCCGCTATCTATGCGTGTCTTGAAAAAAACATCCGGTACCTTTCGATTTATACCTTTTCACTGGAAAACTTTAATCGCAGCGAAATCGAAAAAGAGTATCTTTTTAATTTAATTCCAGAAGAATGCAAAAAAACATTACCAGAATTAATCGAAAAAAAGGTTCGCATCAAATTCATCGGAGATAAAGATTATTTTCCCAAAAACGTGATTCCAAGCCTTTTCGAGCTCGAAGAACAAACTAAAAACTTTGACGCTCTGATCGTAAATTTTTTGTTTTGTTATGGCGGCAAACAAGAAATTATTGCAAGTATCAAAGACGTGATAACTAAAGTAAAAAATGGGGAATTAAGCATCGACAACATTGACGAAAACGTCATAAAATCATCGCTTTGGTGCGGAAACATTCCAGATCCAGACCTGATTATTCGAACTGGAGGCGTATCACGTTTGAGTGGTTTTCTTACATTTCAATCAGCTTACAGCGAGTTAATATTTTTGGACTATTTTTGGCCAGAAGTCACAAAGGACATAATAAAAGGCTGTATTGAAAAATATGATCAAATACCAAGAAATTTTGGAAGGTAAACTTTTTATGGAACGCAGGGTTACAATTCTTGGCGCTGGCGCATGGGGCACCGCAATTGCAAATCATCTATCGCAAAACAACGTAGAAACGATGCTGTGGTGCTTTGAGGCTGAAGTTGCGCAAGAAATCGAAATTCAAAAAACTAACAATCGATATCTTCCAGACATAAAACTGCAGCACAACGTCAAAGCAACAACAGACCTTTCAGCCGCCTTAAGTTTTTCAGAATTTATCGTGGAAGCCATACCAGTCAAACACCTGCGCAACGTACTCACGATGACCAAGCAACACATAAAGCATGAACACAGGTGGATAATGACCAGCAAGGGCATTGAATCCGACACGTTTATGCTTCCATCAGAAATTTTACGTGATGTTCTTGGCTATCAACCAAATGTTTCCGCGTTGAGTGGCCCAAATTTTGCAAAAGAATTAATCCAAAAAAATGTAACTGCCGCCGTGATTGCAAGCAAAGACGATGAGCTTGCCAAGCAAGTTTCATCAATTTTTGGAAATGATCACTTTAAAACATACATCTCAGACGATTTAATTGGCGTTCAAGCTGGCGGAGCGCTAAAAAACGTTTATGCCCTCACGCTCGGAATTTTGCGTGGACTTGAATACAGCGAAAATACAGTAGCTTTCGTATTTACAAAGAGCCTTGAAGAAATGACGCAAACATGCGCACAAATCGGCGGTCGCAAGGAGACGATGTACGGCCTTGCAGGCCTTGGAGACCTTTTTTTGACCGGCAACTGCGCTCTGAGCAAAAATTTTAAATGCGGAAAATTGCTGGGGCAGGGAATAAATCTTGGAGATATCAGCAAAAAATATTATATGCTGCCGGAAGGCTTTAGCACGCTAAAATCTTTAATGACGTTTTCAAAACAATTCGGCATCAGCCTTCCAATCTGCCAAGCCACACATGACTTCATTTTTGAAGGCAAATCAATCAAGAATCTTTTATACAAGCTCCTGGAACAAAAATAATTGAATTTCAGCACAATTGCTAATTTCTTGCATTATTTAATATCTGTTCTATAATGCCAGTCCTTTGATGCAGTTTTTGTTGTATTTCTAAATAAAATCCTGGAATTGAATTTGTAATTAAAGACTCAGTTTTGAGGTATATTTTTGAGGAAAAATTTTATGTCTAATTATTTCATGAAAAATGGAATGTTTGTCGTGTTGTTAGTGTTGGGAAGCATGTCTTCAGCCAATTTTATCAAGGCAGCGGCGATGGCAAGCCCTGAGCCTATGCCAACAGAAGTAGATGAACAATCAGCAATGGTCGTAGAACAACAGATACAATCAGAAATACAAGCAACGCAAGAAAAAAAACTTAAACGTACTGTACATCTTGACTTGCTATGCGGCATAATTAATTCACCACTTGGAGATTCGTGCACACTCAGAGGACGAAGCGGAGGAGAATACACATACTGCTATCAATGGGATACGGAAGCTTGCAAGCTTTGTATATGGAATACCAACTGTTCATGTTTTTTTTATACTTTATCTAACAAAGAACTTGCGATATATCATAATTCTGCGATAGAAGAATATAAAAAACGAAAAGCCTCGTATTGTCCCGATCAAGTCGTGTTAGAAAACTTCAAAGTGTTAATAAGCGCATTAGCTGCGATATTTCAAAGTCAAACTTCAAAATAGTACATCCCATCCTATTTTTTGCTTTGCTTCTAAAATTTATTTTGGTATGTTAGAGCCTGGTAAAAATTGAGATTGGTGGGGAGATTTGGGCTCTAAACAGTTAAACTTTAAAGTGTAAAGAGGTGACTTGTGATTTCAACGTCAGATTTCAAAAAAGGCTTTACCAAAATTTTGTGGAACGGTGAGCCATGGGTCGTGGTAGACTATCAGTTGGTCAAACCCGGCAAAGGTGGCACATATCTACGTACAAAAATGAAAAATATGATTACCGGCCGCATGCTTGAAGAAACCTTTCGTTCAGCAGAAAAATTTGAAGAGCCGGATCTAGACTACAAAAAAATGCAATATCTTTACACGGATAATGGCATTTATCACTTCTTGGACCAAGAAAGCTACGAACAGATAGATTTGAGTCAAGAACACATCGAAACCGTAAAAAAATATCTAAAAGATGGCGAAATTTACAACATCGTCAATTTCAAAGGAAATCCAATCTTGGTTGAGCCTCCAACATTCATGGTGTTAAAGATCACAGAAACAGTTCCAGGCGTTAAGGGCGACACGGCTCAAGGTGGCTCTAAGCCTGCAACACTAGAAACTGGGCTTGTTATACAAGTACCACTTTTTTTAAACGAAGGCGTTTCAGTTAAAGTAGATACCCGCGAAGACAAATACATCGAACGTGTTGATTAATTTTTATGAACGCAAACTTTAACGACGATCAAATAAACCAAACCCCCATTGATTTAGAACTAGATAAGGCACAAATTGAACTTCAAGAAAAAGAGGACGCTGCTGAGGTTGAAATAGAAGAGCTTCTAAAAACTCTTAACATTGACTCGCGCAGAGATGAGCGAATTATCGCATTTTACTTCGTGTATGCAGTAGATCGCTGTGATTACACGGCAAGCTTGGAGTCTGTCGCGGATAATTTCTCTCGAGGCTATAATCTGACAGTACCTAAAACATCGTACGCCTTCAAAATAGCGAATGGAACCATTGAAAACCGCAATGAAATAGACGAAAAAATTAAGCCTTATCTTAAAAATTGGAAACTTGAGCGCTTAGGTTGTTGCACGCTTCTTATCATCAGAATGGCGATGTGGGAGCTGGAACAGACAGGCACAATCGCATCTATCGTAATAAACGAAGCTGTCGAGCTTGCAAAAATATTTGCCGAAAAAGATGCTTTCAAGTTTGTAAACGGTCTTTTGGACGAATATTGTAAGAAAAACGGCCTAAAATCAACAAAATTTGAAGGCCAGGAGTAGGGTTTGTATGAACAGTAAATTTGCGTGGCTAAACGACGTTTCTAACGATAAACCGATATTCTTTATTTTGGGCCCATGCGTCATTGAAAGTGAAGAGCACGTTCTCAAAATTGCAGATTTTTTAAAGAATTTGTCCGAAAAATTAAAGTTTAAGTTTGTATTCAAAAGCTCGTTTGATAAAGCAAATAGAACATCCGCAGCCGGATATCGCGGCATTGGTATTGATGCTGGGCTTGAGATTTTGGACAATGTTAAACAAAAATTTGAAGTTCCAGTCATCACCGACATTCATGAATCATCTCACATCGACAAGGTTTCCGCCGTTGCTGACATTTTACAAATTCCCGCCTTTCTGTGCCGTCAGACCGATCTTTTAGTTGCTGCGGGCAAATCTGGGCGATACATTCACGTCAAAAAAGGTCAGTTCGTCACCCCAGAATCGATGGAATATGCTATCAAAAAAATTGAATCCTCAGGCAACACAAATGTTTGGCTGTGCGAACGCGGATACACGATGGGATATAATAACCTAGTCGTTGATTATCGCAACTTTCCGATCATGAAGCAATTTGACAAACCGATCGTCTTTGACGCCACACACGCAGTGCAACGCCCAAGCGGAATGGGCTCCTGCACATCTGGCGACAGACTCTTTGTTCCAAATCTTGCAGCTGCAGCAATAGTTCAAGGCATAGCTAGCGTTTTTATGGAAGTTCACGACAATCCTGAAACAGCGCCATGTGACGGCCCAAACATGATCAGGCTTTCAGATCTTGAACGTTTATTAAAATATCTTATCGATCTTGATGCTTTTGCTAAAAATAATCCTGCGCCTCAGGTCAAATAACTTTCAAGATACTCATTAATCAAAACCCCTATAAACAGGCGTATACATAAGCCTTCTCACCTTAAAACATTGACCTAATCAAGACTATCAAAAAAATAATAAATTTTTAGATACGGCCTGCCGGCTACGACCTGGAGCTTCATTGCGAATGTTTTTTTTAAAAACTGTAAAAACAGCCCCTATGTTTTACACTATTTGCAACCTCGCCAAGTGAATTTTTTTTTACTTTGACATGTAAAAAAAAGTTCTGCTAGTATTACGCTTGATTTTATCTACAGCCCAAAAATTGGCTGACAAACGAGAAAGGAAATTAGAATGAGGAAGTGTCTGATAATCAAAGTGCATGGAAATGTGCAGTCAACTACGCAAAAAGCGTTAATTCAAAAAAATGCACAATCTTTAAATATTGAGGGGACTGTGCAAAGTTATGAGGATGGAATAATAATTCACGCCTGTGGGGTTGTTGACAGATTGGATAAGTTTGTTGATGAGATTTATGGTTCGATCGACAAGCTGAAGATAAATGGCGTGGAAACTGAGCCGTTTGTAAATGAAAAAGACTATCGAGGCGCTTTCCGAATTATAGGCTAATAGCCGCTCATTCGTCAAATTCAATGGCAGTGGCATCGAGTTTATTCGATGCCATCTAAAGAAAATTATTCAGTCTGTATTTTGCCTATCTAGATTAGCGATTTAGTAATATTCTTGGCAGCCCCAAGGGGAATCGAACCCCTATTTCTGCCTTGAGAGGGCAATGTCCTAACCGTTAGACGATGGGGCCAAGATCAAACTATATCTACCCATTCCCCAAAACCAAAATTTTATGAGAAAATAATACAAGATAAAACAGAAATAGTAAAGTATACTATCAACGCTGATTAATACAGAAGTGGGGACAATTTTTGTGCAAATGAGATATTTACGTTTTTTAATATTTATTTTTATTGGTATTCCATTTTTTCAGGCACAAGCATGGCGAAATTATGGTGGAACCTTTCCAAAGCTTTTTAAGGAATCTGCAGACTCCGCGCCAATATCTTTTTTGCTGTCAAAAATTAGCTTTGAGTCAGATGTAAATTTTGAAAAAGATGAATTTTTATATTTAACTGAATTGAAAGAAAATCAAATTATTACAACTGCTCAAGTTGACCACGCATGCCGCATGTTGATGCGTAAAAAGAAGTTTGCAGACATTGATGTTGATGTTTATGATTATCAAGCTGGTAAACACCTCCATTTTAAATTGACTGGCAACTGGATTTTTAACAAATTAAAAATTGAAGGCATTTTGTTCGGCAAAATAAAGTATGTTAATTTTTATTCACAACAACCTGGTGACGTGTTTGACTCATCATTGCATGAAGAGTCTGTTAAAGTAATTAGGGATTATCTCAAAGATCAGGGATATGTAAATAGCAAAGTTGAAGACGAACTAATTTATAACAAAAAAAATAAATCGTTGAATGCAAGAATATCAATACAACGTGGTAAGCGATTTACTGTAAAAAATGTGCAGTTTATCGTCACAGAATCATCATATCCAGGTATCGATAAAATACTTGAGCGCAAGTATGGTAAAGTTCTTATAAAGTCGTACTATACAAAAAAAGCCTTTAAAAAACAGGCGAAAAAAGCATTGTTGTTGCTGAGGCAAAAAGGCTTTGTTAATGCCAAAATTTCGATAACAAAAAACTTGAATTTAAAAACTCGCAGTGTCGACTTGATATTTAAATTAAAGTTGGGCAAGCGCAAAACTTTAAAATTTGATGGAAATAAGCTTTTTTCCGAAAAATACATTCATGTAAACATAATCGGCATAGACCAGCCTGAGTGGCTTTTTTCACCAGATATTATTTCTGAGCAAATAAAATACGAATATTACAAAAAAGGCTACTGGGATACAACGATAGCTTATAACCAAAAGCCTGACCAGGGCTTTGTTTTCAATATAAACGAAGGCCAACGAATAGTTGTAGAAAGTATTGAAGTAAGAGATAGCATAACTCAAACGGCTGAAGCGTCTGCATTTTTTTGGGAAGAGATGCTGCAAAAGAAAATATTTGATCATGACACTTTGAATGATGGCATAGAAAAATTAAGAAGTTTTTATTTATTTCAAGGCTTCTGGGATTTTAAAATAATTGATAAGCAGTTTATTAAAAGCCCTGATACAGGCAATTATTCGATTCAAATTTTGGTGGATAAAGGGATTCAACGATTTTGGGGTGGACTAAAAATTGACGAATATAATGAGCTTGAGGATGATCCTTTTTTTAAAAAATATATTTCGTCGCAGGATGGTCAGTTTATTCCGTTTGATCTAAATTGGTTAACTGAACAACGATCCTTTTTAATTAACCATTTTCAAAAGCAAGGATTTTGGTATACAGATATTCAACCAGAACTTTGTGAAATGAAGTTGGAAGGTAAAAATAATGCTAATCACCCAAATGGTGTGCAGGTATCGGTTAACTGGAAGATTGACACCGGAAATAAGGTTAAGTTTGAAAAAATATTTCTTCGCGGGAACACCAGCTTGCCTTTTAGAAAGATTTTAAAAGAGATAAAAATTAAAGAGGGCGAAACATGGTCAAGAAAAAAAATTGATTTATCTCGTAAAAAACTTAAAAAATTGGACATATTCAAAAGCATCCAAATTCAGCCATACCAGCTGTCTAAAGAAAAAGACAAAAAGTCTATAATCTTATCATTAGTTGACGATGATCCGGTAGAACTTAGGATGAGAGCTGGATATTTTTTAACCAGCAAAAACTTCTTATTCAAGCAACAGTCGACGCCAAAGCTTGGCTCTTCATTGATATTCAAAAATCCTTTGAATATGGCGGATAAATTTTCGTTAGATTTCGATTGGACAAAATTTGAACGTAAATTTAACACAGAATATCAGATGCCATCAGTTTTCAATCATTGGCCGATGTGCAAGGCAAAGGTCTATGCCAACAGGTATGTTCAGCCTGTGCAGGTCGGCAAAAGTGCATCAGCATATGAAGCGTTTCAGAATGGATTTTTGCTTGGATTAAGTGATGAATATAAAGAAAATTATCACTGGGGCATAAACTTGGGTAATGAGTGGATGATGACCAAGCAGGTCCGTGGCTATTTAAAATTCAATGAAGATTTGATTGGCAAATACGTGCCATTCGTGTTTTTGGAGCCAAGTCTTGTAATCGACAAGCTGGACGACCGAATTAATACAAAAAAGGGTACTCTAACATTCGCGTCTATCAAGCTCATGGTTCCTGAAAATATGGGAATCGCGTCTGGTAAGCTTCAGTTTGATCAATCTTATTTTCATCCGATATTCAAAGATTTTATTTTTGCTGCGCGCTTCAGATTCGGATATATTTTCAGAAAAGATTTTGAAGATATTATGCCAATCGAACGATTTTATCTGGGCGGGCCTTACTCGGTACGAGGCTATGACATCGATTCTATGCCTCCGTTGGGTGTGACAGAAAAGGATCAGGATGGCAACATAATCAGACAATACACGACCAGTGACGTTGGCAAGATACAGCCAAATGACGACATAACCAGGGAATACACCATACAGGGTGGCAGTGCAATGATCAACGGCAACATTGAACTCAGGGCGCCCATCTTTAAAAATTTTAGCGGCGTATTATTTCAAGATATCGGAATACTTAGCCAAAGCGGATTTTCAGGTTTTCAAAAAACATGGTTCCCTGCTTCAGGGTTTGGGCTCAGATACAAAACTCCAATCGGCTCAGTTCGCTTTGATATGGGCTGGAAATGGAAAACTAAATTGCCGAAAGAAAGTTCATTCGGATGGTATTTGACCATCGGCGAGGCCTTCTAGTTCAGCAAAATTACGCTATTCTGATTCAGCAATCAATCAATCTTGCCAGAGGTAGTGGCACTTCTTGCAATTTGTTCAAAAATGTTTTGTAAGACAGCACTAGATCACTAGTCGTAGGCCGGGTTATAAAATTTATTAAAATGCTGTAATGATTGATTCCAGGCTCAATTGAAAACAACGCATCCAATGTATGATCCTGAAAATCGATATTTCTACTCTTTAAGTTTTGATAAAAATTGTTTGATGAGTTATGGTAAGATAAATAAAATTAATACGTTGATTGCCAGTTTAGGGGATTAAACAATGAATAAAACAGAATCTGATAAAGAACGATTTGATCGATACAAAAAAATCTTGCTTGATATAATTTATAAAGAACTACCCAACTGCAAAGTCTATCTCTTCGGCTCAAGGGCTCGCAATGATCACAGCTCTGGGTCGGACATTGATCTAGCTGTTGACATTGGAGTTCGCATAAATTTTGATAAAATATACAAAATTAAAGATCTTATCGAGGAGACGACAATACCATTAAATGTAGACCTAGTTGATTTTCAGACAGCAACCGGAGCATTTAGAGAAGAGATTGAGAAGGATGGAATTTTATGGAAAAATTAAATAACAAGCGCCAAAATTTATGCAACGCGTTAACCAGATTAGATGAAGCGGTGGTCGACTTTGGCAAGCTTAAATCTGACTTAAGCAATGAAACAGAATTAAGGCTTTATCGAGCATTTCGCGACTCAATGATTCAGCGATTCGAATTCTGCGTCGATTTATTTTGGAAATACTTGAAGTTTGGTTTAGAAAAAGAGTTAAAAAAAGAATCTGAGTACAACTCTCCAAAAACAGTTGTCAGATCGGCTTGCAATGCAAGATTTATTACGGAACAGGACTCCGAAATTATTATAAAAATGATCGAAGACCGTAATCTATCATCTCACACCTACAAAGAAGAGCTTGCAGATCAAATCAGTGCAAAGATAGGCAATTATTTTTGTGTGATGAAAACATATTTCGACAAGCTTAATTTTTAGGACTCTATCAAAGGCGTTTCATGAAAAACATTATACCTATTTTGAAACCGCTCTTGAGACCCTTCGACAAGCTCAGGGCGAGCGGTGTGGATGAATCCGCTCGTGGTGAGCCTGTCGAACCATTTCGACGGATTCATCAGCTTCGAAGGCGATCTATCATTGATCTCACTCACACATTTACAAAATCAATGCCCGTGCATTCTCTTGACGATGCTCCGACTATCGAAAAAATACGTAATTTAACTGATAACAAATATAATGACTGGAAGCTAACTTCGTGGATGCATGTCGGTACACACATCGATGGGCCCGGACATTTCACCGATTCCAAGATTGTATTTTCTGATATTACAGCCGACAGATTTGTTGGCAAAGGCGTTCTGATTGATGCTCGGAATAAGGCAATAGATTCATCGCTATTAAAAGATTTACCCGCTGAAGAAGGTTTGATTGTTTTAATTTTAACTGGATTTGATAAAAAATTTGGAACTGACGAATACTTTAACAATCATCCGGTAATTTCAGCGGATTTTGCCAGAGAACTTGTTAAGCGTAACGTTAAGATGGTTGGCATGGATCTTTTTTCTCCAGATAATTATCCGTTCGAAGTTCATAAAATATTTTTATCATTGAAAATTTAACCAATCTTGAAATGTTGCTAGGACAAAAATTTACAGTCGTCGCGCTGCCACTCAAGACCGAGACCGATTCGGCTTTGGCTCGAGTAATTGCGATGGTTGAATGAAGTTAATAAGTTAGGAAAAACAATGCCAAGAAAAGCTTTATATCCAATATCGAATATTTTTATTAATCGCTGGTCTTCGCGTGCTATGTCGGACCAACCCGTAACAAATGAGCAATTGATGACGCTTTTTGAAGCTGCACGTTGGGCTCCATCAGGCTACAACGAGCAGCCATGGCGATTTATTTACACGTATAAAAATACAAAACTGTGGAACGAGCTAATAGCTTTGATGATTCCATTCAATCAAAGTTGGGCAAAAAATTCAGCAGTTTTAGTTGTAATAATTTCTAAAAATTTTTTTGATCGAACAGGCAAACCTTCACACTTGCACACTTTTGACGCAGGCGCAGCATGGATGAGTCTGGCTCTGCAAGGTTCAATCAGTGGCTTGGTAATACACGCGATTGGGGACTTTGATTACGATGCAGCTAAAACTATTTTAGACATTCCAGACGAATTTAAAATAGAGGTTATGGTTGCAATCGGCAACAAGGGCAAAAAAGAAATTTTGGCTCCAGAGCTTCAAGCTCGAGAGGTACCCAACGATAGAAAGCCTCTCTCAGAGATTGTTTTTGAAAATAAATTTAAGGAGTAAAAATCATGAAAAAATTTTCAATTGTTAGTGGAGTATTCGCGTGTATTTTTTTGGCAGGATATTTGGTCATTTAATCGGCTGAACCGTCAATCGATAAATCAAGCAAAATGCTTTTTGTTGAGGATTTGTATTCAATACAAGAAAGCCAAATTTTAAAGAGAGGCTTAAATGATAAGCAACGAAATAATTGAAGAAGTAAAAAATAGATTAGTTAAAACGTATAACCCTGTGGCAATCTACCTTTTCGGGTCATACGCCTGGGGCAGTCCGACTGAAGATAGCGATTTAGATTTATTAATTGTAGTTGATAAATCTAATGAAAGATCCTTTGATCGCCCACGTCCAGGACAGCGTGCACTTTTCGGGCTTGGCATTTCAAAAGATATGATAGTTTACACCAAAGATGAGTTTGAAAAATATGCCGATAATATAACAACTTTGTGTCACAAGATTAAAAAGGATGGGAAGGTGTTATATGCTCGGTCATAACGACTGGCTGCGTGTTGCCAAAGAAGATTTTCTTGCAGCAAAAGGATTAATAAAGATCGACTTATATTCAGCATCCGTTTATCACAGCCAACAATCTGCAGAGAAAACGCTAAAAGCTTATCTGGTATTCAAGAAACATCCACTCGTAAAGACACATGATTTAATCCAGCTACTTGAAATTTGTATGTCTTTTGATGCTGAATTTCGCAACAAATTTGATGCTGTAGACTTTCTGAACCCATTTGCTTCAAAATTTCGGTATCCAACTGAATTTAACCTGCCAGAGATCAAGGATGCAGAACTTGCTGCTAAGCACGCCGAAAGCATAATGCGATTTGTGCTTAAAAAAATTGCAGAACCAGAGACGGGTCAGACTGATATTTTTGTAACATCGGAGAAAAGGTAACAAGGATAAATATGAGCTGTATATTTTGTAAGCTTGTTAACGGAGAAATTGAGTCTGCCAAGTTTTGGGAAAATGAATATTACATTGCAGTGTTAGATATATTTCCAAATGTTAAAGGCATGGCTCTTGTGATTACCAAAAAACATTATCCTTCAGACATATTTGATCAGATGCCCAATTCTGAGTATATAAAATTTTTCGATGCAGCAAACGAAATAATCAAAATCTTGAAGACCGGCTTAAATGTCCATCGTGTTGCATTAGTTGTGGAAGGCCTTGGGATAAACCATGCACACATCAAGCTTTATCCTCTACATGGACTTACTCAAAACTTTCAAGAGATGTGGGGTGCGGAACATATTTATTTTGAAAAATATCATGGCTACATTTCCACGCAACTTGGACCCAAAGCCGATATTAATGAACTCAAAAAATTAGCTGATGTTATCAATCATAAAGGATAAAATGGATACAGCGATTAAAAAGGAATAAAAATCATGAAAAAGATGTTAATTTTTATCGGAGCAATTGTTTGCATTTTTGTAGCAAGTTATTGGTTTTTTAATCGTTTGGGCAGACAACCGATAAATCAGGCCACCAAGACATGTTTGGTCACCGGAGCGTCATCGGGAATTGGTAAAGAAATTGCGCGTGAGATGGTCAAACGTGGATGGAAAGTGATAGGTGTTGCTCGTCGCAATGATAAACTCAAAGAGCTTGAGGTTGAGCTAGGGCAGGCATTTATATCATACAAATGCGATGTGGGCTCAACGACTCAAATTCATGAAGTTTCTGATGAAATCAAAAAACAAGGCTTACAGCCAACACTGTTTTTCTTGAATGCTGGAACTGGCGAATTAGAGCAAAAATGGCAGCTCTCGACCGCAGTGCATCAACGAACATTTGCAACAAATTATTTTGGCGTAATTGCATGGATTGAAGAATGGCTAACATTGGCAAAAGATCTGGGAGGCGGAACATTTGTTGCAACGTCCTCGGTTCTTGCACTTTTTGCAACACCTGTCTGTGCGGCATATGCCACAAGCAAAATAGCGCTGGTACATTGTTTTGATTCATTGAGACGGCAGTATTTGTACGATAATATCGGCTTTAGCATTGCACTTCCTGGCCCTACCGATACCGAAATGTTAAAAGGCGCTGTGGATAATTTGCCGTTTGTTCACAAGCCTGAAGACGAAGCCAAATATATTATAGACGGCGTTTTTGCAGTAAAGCAACAGATTGAACCGTCCTGGTTTTATTCTTGCATGTTAAGAGTATTGAATTGGCTGCCGGATAAAGTTGCACTGAAATTATTGTAAAACTCAACTTATATTTTTAACTCAATGAATGTTGCCGCATAGGCCTGAAGTCTTTGGCTCGCGGGCCATTCTGTTAAATATTCGTAGTGATATGCGGAATCTAGGCTCGCAGTTCTTCTAAATCCAATGTGTTCGAATACCCCAATAGCTTTGAAATTATCCTGATGAACTCCAATAATAATACGTTTGACCTGCGGCAGAAGCTTTAAAATAGCGCTTGTCAAAATTGTGCCAAGTCCCATTGATTGAGCTTCAAGTTTTACAGCTATAAGCTCCAGTTCAACTGTACCGTATTCAAAATTTTTTTGTATATCAAAAATTGCTGCACCCAATAAATTTTTGCCATTTTCCCGTATTTCGCTTACAGTAACGATGTAATAAAGGTCACCTTGGTCTTGCTGCATAGCTGTTTTAATTTTTTGAATATATGCATCATAAAGTCCATTGTGATGTATTTTTTGAGCAGATTGAATCATATATTTTGCATAATGAAAACAAGGCTCGGATTTATCATATATTTTGCCAAACATTGCCTCCATCGTATCTGTAAAAAGTGTGGCAACTATGATCAAATCATATGCAGAAGCAATAATCATGCCATTATTTGATATAATTTCACCTTCAACAAGAACTAACTTATTGTTGCAATCTTTAGCTGCCCAAACGCCATACGATTGGCATGATTTAGTTTGTTCAATCCACGATATTTGATCCATGCCAAACAAATAAATTGGAGCAAAAATCAAAACAAGCAATTGAATTTGTTTAAGAATATTCATTAGACCTCCTCCTAAACTAGTTTTATAATTCATGATTATAAATTCCAGATATTAAATTTAGGCGTGAACCAAAACGCTTTCTTCGATTCCGATATTTATCGGCCAAAATTTTGAAACGTTTAAGTTTGCCGATTACATGCTAATTCAAAACGCGTAGACTCGATATTTCATGGTTTTGATTTTTATCTTCTAAAGTTAGCGGCTGTTTTTTGCTTTTTTTCTTTGGCATCGATGTGTTAGTATGAATTTTTTGTAAACCTTGATAACCAGAATCTGCAAGAATTTTTATTTTTTCAAGAACCCTCACGCCTGATTCTTTTAAAAATCTGAAGTCATGACGTTTGCCGATTGCAACATTGGTACAAATAATTTTTGCAGTTTTCTTAATTCTGTCTTCAATGCTTAGCTTTGGTGGCCGACCGCCAGGCCCACGTGCAGCTTCTTTCTTTGTTGTATATGCTTTTGTTACAATCTCAAGCATTTTACTAAATGTTGTACGCTTCACTCCAACAATTCTTCTAAACTGATTTTCTGACAAACTTTCTATCTTTTTCCATTTCATGTTTTTCTCCCAAATATTTTTTATTAGTTTGCCAAGTTTTTATAATTTGGGAAGAAGTCTATCGTTGAATCTGTAAATTACATTGCGATTGTTGACAAAAATTCATCAAGCGAAATTTGGCCAGATTTTACTTTTTGAATGCCATCATCTTGCAGAGTGATCATGCCATTTTCTTTAGCCTGTTTTTGTATCACTTCATTGCTGGATTTTTGTACAATCAAATTTTTTATTTTTTCATCAAGAACAAGTAGCTCAAATATTCCGATTCTGCCACTGTGTCCAAGGTTGAAACATTTGCTGCATCCATTGGAAACATATGATTGCGTTGACAAATTTTCTAAATTTTTAAAAGTTGAATTATCAATTGTTTTTTTGCAACTACTACACAATTTTCTTGCAAGGCGTTGAGCAATAACACCGGTAAGAGTTGCGCTTATCAAAAATGGTTCTACGTCCATATCAAGCAATCTTGTTACAGCACCAGCAGCATCATTTGTATGAAGCGTACTAAAAACCATGTGACCTGTAAGCGCCGCTTCAATGGCAATTTGAGCGGTTATTTTATCTCGAATCTCACCAATCATGATTATATCTGGGTCTTGACGTAGAAGCGAACGAAGACCGTTTTGAAATATAAAGCCAGCTTTTTCATTGACTTGACTTTGGGTTATGCCATCAAGGGCATACTCAACCGGGTCTTCCATAGTTATTATATTTTTCCCAGGATTGTTAAGATACGAAAGCATTGCGTACAATGTTGTTGTCTTCCCTGCACCAGTTGGGCCTGTTACAAGAAAAAAACCATGCGGTTTGCTAACTAAATTTTTTACCGACTCAAACAATGGTTTGTCGAACCCAAGAGATTCAAGCTCCAGCAAGTTGTACTCACGATCCAAAATTCTGACTACCATTTTTTCGCCGTATGTCGAAGGAAATGTCGAAATTCGAAGATCGATAATATGCGTACGCCCAAAATTTTCGTACATCAAGATCTTAATTTTGCCATCCTGAGGCAATCTTTGAGTGGCAATATCAAGGCCAGCCAAAATTTTTATACGCGATATAACAAGCTTTGAAATCTCTGAACTTACGTCTTCTTGATCATACAATGTGCCATCAATTCTGAATCTAATTCGAGCTCTATCTTCTTCTGGTTGAATGTGAATATCTGAGGCATGAACATTTATTGCCGTGTATAAAAGGCAATCAACAAATTCTATAGTTGATTCATGTTTTATACCTTGCGATATCTTGTCCTCTGGGCTCAAAAGTTTGTATACCGTTGACTTTATCCCATCGCCTTGAAGCATCTATTATCCAAGTTTATACCCAATTAAACAGCCAACCAAAGCGGCAATTGATGCAACCAAATTTGCCTTTATCCATCCAACCGCCACACCAATCATTGGCGAAACAAAATCTTTTTTGTCGGGTGTTATCCCAAAAATATCTTTAATTGCGACCCAATCTATTTCAAGTAATTTATAAAACTCCATCCCTTTAATTAATAAAAAACTTACAATCAAGCAACCAAATATAAATTTAAAATACCTTTTTAGTATGAATCCTGAAGCAAAACTTACGCTAAAATATATGGCAGCCTGGATTGCTTCCGAATATGATCCACCAACGTTTTGAGACCATGCTTTCAGATCAAACTCAGTCCAAAAAGTTTTGACTTTGTCTGCTGTAGTAGTTAGCGTTGCATTATCTAGCATTTTCGCTCCTTGTTAAAAATAAATTTTTAGAATACGGTTTAAATGTATTAAATTAAATTATGTATTGATATGTAAATATTTTATACAAAATAGTTAATTCGGATCGTTTAAATGAAATTCAACGTCCCTAAGGTTTTGATTTGCATTTGATAAATTTTTGAAAACTGAAATATTTGAAAAATAAAAACAAAATTGGATTGAATAAGATAAAAGGGGAAGACTGTTTGCAGTCTTCCCCAAATTTTTTTTAGAGTACTGAATCTTTAAGCTGTTTGCCAGGCTTAAATTTTGGAACTCTCTTTGCAGGAATTGTCATCTTGTTGCCTGTTGCAGGATTGATACCTATTCTTGCTTTTCTTTTGATTACTGTGTATGTGCCAAATCCTGTAAGCACAACGTCTTTTCCTTTTTTTAATGTTGATTGCACTGCATCAATAAATGATTCTAGTGCAGCTTTGCATGCTGATTTAGGCATCTTTGTGCTTTTTGCCATATGCTCGATCAACGCAGCCTTATTCATAGAAATCTCCTCATCCAAACGTAACGTTAGGATACAAATACGTTATACAACTAATAACAACTCACTAAACTATAAACTTTATCTCAATAAAGTCCATCTGGTCTGTTTTATGATGTAATCTTTTTATAAAATATCATACTACACGAATATTTCAATCATGTTTTTATAAAAATCATGATTGAAATGGTTTTAATTCAATATTTCGATTTCATTCTTAACGCCTTTTGAGAATGTTTTTGATTAAATTGTTATAGAAAAAATATTTTTTCTATAACAATTCTTAACAACAATAATTGAGGCTGCCAAACTCTTTATCATTTCCTGCAACTCCGTTATACAATTCTAATTTTAAAACCTACCAAACATTGCTTCATTCCAAAACATGCATAGGCAGATTGATACATCGGCTATGGCTTCTCGCATGCGGCTATTCATCAGAGCTGCAAAGAAAATGATAATTTTTTAGACCCCGCCAGCAACATGCGATTGGATGTGGCTTGCCGAATATGAAAAAAGCCCCTGCCATTTACAGCTAGCTTCCAATCGTAGATTTACAACCAAATGCAAAAAGCTTTATTTTAATAAATAGGTTTATTCTTACACATCACCGACACATGTTTTTTGACAACACTTAACAATTTCTCATTTTTTCGGTTTTTAATTGCAAAATCAATGAGTTCAACCACTTTTATTACATCTTTCTCTTTAAACCCGCGGGTCGTCAAAGCCGGCGTGCCAACTCGAACTCCGCTAGGATTAGTTGGCGATTGCGTATCAAATGGCACGAGATTGCGATTTAAAATAATATTACAGTTTTGCTCAAGCAAGACCTCAACGCTTCGCCCTGTAACGCTGTCATCCAAATTTTTGTGGCCTCTGAGGTCTACCAAAAACAGGTGTGTCTCTGTACCCCCAGAAACAATGCGATATCCAAGATCAGCAAATGCTTTTGCCATTGCCTTGGAATTTTTTATGACCTGTGTTTGATATTTTTTAAAGCTTGCTTGCAAGCACTCCTCAAATGCTACTGCCTTGGCAGCAATAATATGCATCAGCGGCCCGCCTTGAATGCCTGGCATAATCGATTTATCAAGCTGTTGAGCGTAATCTGATTTGCACAAAAGCATGCCGCCTCGAGGTCCACGCAAGGTTTTGTGTGTTGTAGTGCTGACAAAGTCTGCATGCTCAATCGGGCTAGGAATCAGCTTTGCAGCGATAAGGCCTGCGACATGAGCCATATCAACCAATAGTTTGGCGTTGTGTTTACGCGAAATACTTGCCAAGCGCTTATAATCAATAAGTTTGGAATATGCAGATGCGCCAGCAATGATTAATTTAGGCTTGTGTTGTGCGGCCAACCTTTCAATCTCTTCGTAATCAAGCTCTTCAGTATCACGGTTTACACCATAACCAACTGCATTAAAAATAGTTCCGGAAAAATTAATTTTGTGTCCGTGCGTCAAATGCCCACCTGCGCTGAGACTCATACCAAGAATGGTATCGCCAGGCTTTAAAATACTAAAATAAACACCAAAATTAGCCGTTGATCCAGAATGAGGTTGAACGTTTGCATGATCTGCGCCAAAAATCTTTTTGGCAAGATCAATTGCGTATTCCTCGATTTTATCTATTACTTGGCAGCCGCCATAATAACGCTTTCCAGAATATCCTTCGGCATATTTATTTGTAAGCACCGATCCAGCTGCGGCAAGAACCTTTTGGCTTGCGTAATTTTCCGATGCTATCAAATTAATGGTGCCTTCTTGGCGTTTTAGTTCATCTTTGATAAGTGTTTTGATAACTGATGGCATTTTTTTCCTTCACAACAGTTAAAAATTTTATTTGATTGCGAATGATTGACTGTTTATCTTCAAAAGCTTTATGTTTTATGTAGGGTAGAAGAATTTGGGGTTATTGGAAACAATTTTTTACTTTCGTCGGGGGGCCATGAAAAAGATTACTTATCTCTTGCTGACGCTTGTTGCGCTCAGTCCAAGAATTCAATGCAGACATGACGGAGGAGCTGTTGTTGCTGGAGCCCTTGGAGGGCTAGCTGTTGGAACAATGATTGGTAGCGCATCTGCACAGTCAGAAAGAAACAGCAGGGTTGAGGACAGGCTTGATCAGGAACAACGCGAACGCGATCAGGAAAAAGTTCGCGACCTAGAACGCAAGCTAGAAAAAAAGGAGATGGAGCGTAAGATCGAAGAACAGCGACTTTTGGCTGAACAAAGAGAAAAAGAACGCGCATCAACAATGCACATAATCTTCATCAGCTTGATATTCATTCTTGGATTAGCACTGGCAGGGTTAGGGATAGCAATAATTTTAAAGAAAAAACATTAATTTTTTGAGGGGAGGGGGAAGCTATGAATAAATTATTTATGACGCTGGTACTACTTTTGTCAATGGCATTTGGATCTTTATTTTACCTAGCAAAGTGTGGACACGGAGGAGATGCTTTTGTAGGAGGATTTGCCGGAGGAACACTTGGAGGAGTTATTGGAACATCAATCGCAAACAGCAACAACAGAAGCGAATCTCGCGAAGTTGAAGTCGTTGAAAGATCATCAGGAGTTTCAGCATCAAGAATAGCAGATATTGAAGACGAACTAGGAAACCTAAGAAAAAAAATCAGATCACTGGAGGCCAGAGTAGAAGAATTAGAGGCCGCAAAATAGTAAAAACTTGATGGGCTGGAAAAATTTCGGCCCGTTCATTTTTATTCAAATCCGTATTTTTCAATATCTTGCGCAAGCGAACCTGACCCGGATTTGACAATCTTACCGGCTTGCATAACATGCACAAAATCAGGGTTAATATATTCAAGAATGCGTGGATAGTGAGTAATCAAAAGAAGCGTCAGTTCTTGGTTTTCTTGACGGATTTTATTGATTTGAGCGCATATCACCTTCAGTGCATCAACATCAACGCCAGAATCTATCTCATCAAGTATTGCTAATTTAGGCTGCAATATCGACATCTGCAAAATCTCTGATCGCTTCTTTTCGCCGCCAGAAAAACCAACATTTGTTGATCGTTCAATAAATTTTGAATCCATCTTCAAGGCTTCAAGTTTTTGATCTAGCATCTTATTAAATTCTGCCAATCTTAGCTGTTTTGGCGTATTGTCATAAATGGCATTGTATGCTGTTCGTAAGAGCTGCCTAAGTGGAACGCCCTCGATTTCGACAGGGTTTTGCATGGCAAGGAAAATACCTAACTTAGCACGCTCATCAGGCCTGTAATCATTGATAATTTTACCATCAAATTCAATTTGTCCGGCCTCAATTTTATAATTTGGATGTCCCATTAAAGTAAACGCCAAAGAAGACTTACCTGAACCATTTTTTCCCATAATCACGTGAACCTGTCCGGATCCAAGACCTAAATTTACACCATCCAAAACATGTTTTTCGCAAATCGAAACGTTTAAATCGCGTATTGATAATATTTTTTTAGTCATGACAGTCAGAATGTTAACTATTGAACCAATAAAGCCCACTCATGCATGATAGCCAAGCATCTTATATTTTGCAACTGATCTTACAATTTAGATCAGGCTATGATATAATTCGTACGTTGTAAAAGCTTAATTGAAATGATTCAAGAAAATTAGGAGAAAATATGAAGATACCGTTTAAATTAATGCTATTATTTGCAGCAGCAATGTTGTTTAATTTGTTTAACGCCAATGCAGCTGTGCTGGCTCCTACAAGTCAAATCGTAACGGTTTCGGTTCCAGTGGCCGATATTAGAACAAAAAATACATCCTTTGTTTTACCGTTAAATTCAGAAAATACATCGTTTTTTTATGCTGACAATCCACTTCAAGACTCTCAAGTCTTATTCGGTGATTCACTGAATGTAATCAAAGAAGAGGGAGACTGGTTATTTGTAGAAATACCTAAACAAAAGCAATTTACTCAATCAAATACACTCATTTCGTGCAGCGGCTGGATTAATAAAAATGCTGTAACAAATAAAGCTTTTTCACAAGGGACTACCTTAGCTGTAAAGTCGCTCTGGGCGCCTGTTTCTTTTACAACAGAACAAGGAACAGCAGTATTCAATGTTTCGCTAGGAACAAGGCTTTTAGGGAAAAAGGCTTCCGACGGCTCATGGAATATCTCTCTGGGTGGCGTTAATTACAAAATTGGAGATGGTCACGTAGAAAAAATAATAAAAAAACGAGACTCAATTAAAGATTTGCGTGTGGATATAGTACAACGCGCAGGGCTCTTCTTAACAAGCCCATATAACTGGGGTGGAGCTAGCGCACCATTAAAATTTTATCCTGGTCCAATGGCGCAAAACATGCTCCAACAGGCTGCTGGCGTTGATTGCTCTGGTCTTATACACATTTTATTCAAATCTTTAGGGCTGATTTGCCCAAGAAATTCTAACGATCAATACCTATTTTCTGAAAAAATTGAATCTGGAAGTAGCCTGAACCCAGGTGATTTAATATTTTTTGCTAAAGTCGGAGAAGACTGCAAAACGCCTCTAAGAGTGACTCACGTAGCCATTTATGTCGGCAACGACGAGCAAAACAATACACTAATCATTGAAAGCCAAGGAGTAATCGAGCCGTATGGCGTAAAATTATCAAAATCTGCAAACATGGCACGCCTCGGAAACAAGCAACTTTCTGAAATAAAAACAGGCGATGTATTTCAATGGACCGATGAGCGTAACAAGACTACGAATTTAAGCTACATAATCTTTGGCACATTTTTTACAGCACAAAAACTCGAAGATATGCGTTCAGAATTTTTGCGTAACTAAAAGCAATATTGGCTTCGATTTTATTCGATTTCAAAACGCACACAGAAACACCGTACTATACAGCCATACATCAACTACACATCATCAAACACTTGATTGCATGAAGTGTGCCGCGAAAATAATATATTTTTAACATCGGCCTGCCAACATTGATTGGATGCTGGTGGGCGAATGACTTTTTCAAAAATTGCAAAAACTCCACTTACTTAAAATATTTATCTGCTTTTTTGCTTTATAAAATATACTTGCAAGATCAAAATATTGTGCTATAAATATCAAACTTGTGTAATTGCAAATACGTAATCAATTATTAATTCATAACTGAAATACAGAGATTGAAAATGCATTCAAAAATTTATTCTGCGACTACGGTTGGTATCGATGCTCATTTGGTTGAAGTCGAAGTCGATTTGGCGTTTGGCATGATTCAATTCTGCATTGTTGGATTGCCAGACAAAGCGATAAAAGAAAGCAAAGACAGAATAAAGGCCGCTCTCAAAAACAGTGGTGTCAGACTCCCAGAACGTGCAATCACAGTTAACCTTGCGCCTGCAACTCTCAAAAAAGAACAAATTCTTTTCGACGTGCCAATAGCAATCGCAATTTTGCAAGCCGCCAAACAATTGGATCTTTCTGATGAATTTATTCACGAATCACTGTTTTTAGGAGAAGTTTCACTTGATGGGCAAATTCGGCCAGTACGAGGCGTTCTTTCAATCGCTCATAGCGCTTCAAATTTTGGCAAAAAAAGATTAATTATCCCAAAAGCCAATACTCAAGAAGCAAGCCTAATCAAGAATATTGAAATTATTGGAGTAGAGTCGCTGGTCGAACTCATCGCATATTTGCGAGGAGAAAAAAGCATCGAACCAATTAATTCAACATTTGACCTGCACCTTGATAAAATACAAAAACACCCACTCGATTTTGAGGACGTAAAAGGGCAACTACAAGCCAAACGTGCTCTGCAGATTTCCGCTGCAGGCAGACATAATATTTTATTTGTTGGACCTCCAGGCTCAGGCAAAACAATGCTTGCAAAAAGGCTTGCAAGCATATTGCCACCAATGTCATTTGATGAGGTTATTCAAACAACTAAACTTTATTCCGTTGCTGGAATGCTTGGCAATAATTCGTTGTTAACACATAGGCCATTCAGAAGTCCACATCACACAATATCACAAGCAGGGCTTGTTGGAGGCGGCACGATTCCTCGGCCAGGAGAAATAAGCTTAGCCCACTGCGGAATTTTATTTCTTGATGAGCTTACAGAATTTAACCGTTGCACGCTTGAAGTTTTGCGAGAACCTCTAGAAAATCAAAAAGTTTTAATATCAAGAGCGACATGCTCCGTTGAATTTCCATCATCATTTTTACTAATAGCAGCATTAAATCCGTGCCCATGCGGATATTTTGGCGATAAAAAGAAGTGTTTATGCAGTCCAACCCAAGTGTCAAAATATTTAAGCAAACTATCAGGACCACTGCTTGACCGAATAGACCTCCATGTCAACGTTCCGGCAATCAATTACGATGAGCTTAAAAATACGAACTTTGCAATCAAAAGCTCGTCCGAGATGTACAAAGATGTTGACGCAGCCGTTCAACTGCAAGAAAATAGGCTGCCAGGCCTACGCAACGCATTCATGGCTTCTGATCAAGTTGAAAAGTATTGTAAACTAAGCAATGAGGCTGAACAAATACTCAAATTAGCCTTTGATCGAATTGGCCTAAGCATGCGTGGATACCATAAAATATTAAAAATTGCACGTACAATTGCGGATTTGCAAGCTAGTGATATCATAGATAGATTTCATATCCAGGAGGCAATTTTGTACAGATCTTTGGACCAAAAATTGCAATAAAAAAGGACTTGTCATGATTCTTGGAATTGGCGTCGACATAACACAAAATAGTCGGTTTATATCGTGGCCTGAATACGACAACCAAAGACTACAACACATATTTTCTGAGCAAGAACTTGAGGCTGTAAAAATCTTAGATTCTCAACAAAAAATACAATTTTTTGCTTCTCGCTTTGCCGCCAAAGAGGCCTTCTTTAAAGCATTCAGCTCGGCACTTGTGCGTCTTAAAATTCACGAACAAACTCAGCACGGCTTCGATTTTTTGTTCGCATGCAAACACATTATCATCAAGCAAGGCACATTCGACATCCCTCAAGTAATCATAGATATTGCAGCCTTCGAAAATAAATTGGGAATTAAAATTACTGAATTTCAAACCGATCTTACAATATCACACGAAAAAGATTACTCCGTAGCGGTTGTTACAATATCACAACAAGCACTTTAAGGGTTATGTATGAAAAGGAAATGTCTTGGTCACATCATTGCAGGCTCGCTAGCCGAAGGCCTTGCAATGAGGCTTGATTCTACAAGCTCACTTGAAGATGTTAAGACCGGCAAATTTGTCTCGATTGTTGGCCAACAATACACATTTTTTTCACTAATCACCGACCTTGAGCTGCAAGTCACAAATCCGGACATTCTGCTGTTTCCACCAGAAGAGGACGAACAAATGCTTTCATCTGTTTTGAAAAAACGCGACATTTATGCCAAGGCAAATCTTCGACCAATGCTGATGCTTGATTCTGCTCGACATCACATGCCAGTAAAAACAATACCTTCTCACTTTGCATCGGTTTATGAGGCCAGCTCACAAGAAGTTGCAGAAATTTTTGGAGATGAGCAAAAGAATAAAAAGTTTTTTAATATCGGCGTTCCTGTCGACATGGACACGCCTGTTTGCCTTGATCTTGAGCTACTTGTGGAACGATCAAACGGCATTTTTGGCAAAACAGGAACTGGCAAAACTTTTATCACGCGCCTGATTCTTGCAGGATTAATCAAAAACGAAAAGGCTGTGAATCTTATTTTTGACATGCACAGCGAATACGGATTTCAAGCGCGAAAAGAGGGTCCAGGAGAGTCGTTTGTCAAAGGACTCAAAACACTTTTTCCTGACAAGGTTGCCATATTTTCGCTTGACCCAGACTCCACACGCCGCCGCGGCTGTACCCCAGATTTTGAGGTATCACTGAGTTATCAAGACATTCGGGTTGAAGACATTTTAACGCTGCAGGACGAATTAAATTTGCACTCAACGGCATTTGAAGCAGCCTCATTAATCGCAAGTAAATACAAAAATAATTGGCTTAAAGTCTTGCTTGAACAAGAAGGTACACTAAAAGAATTTGCTGAAGAGATCGGAGCACACGCTGAATCGGTTGCTGCTTTGTATCGCAAACTTAAGCGCATTGAACGGTTTTCATTTATTCGCAATAACCCCACCAGCTTTTCAATAATTGATCGAATGATGGAATACTTGGACCGCGGCATTAATATCGTCTTGGAGTTTGGCAACCACACGTCTATGCTTTGTTATTTGCTTGTCGCCAACATCATCACACGCCGAATACACGATGAATACGTGGAAAAAACTGAAAGATTTTTAGCATCTCAAAAAAAATCTGATGAACCTCATAAGTTAATGATTACGATTGAAGAGGCTCATAAATTTTTGAATCCAAACGCAGCCAAACAAACAATATTTGGCATCATTGCTCGAGAAATGCGTAAATACTACGTTTCACTCCTTGTAGTTGACCAGCGCCCATCCGGCATAGACCAAGAAGTGCTATCACAAATCGGAACCAAAATTGTCGCACTGCTCAATGATGAAAAAGATATTCAAGCAATTCTGACCGGCGTCAGCAATTCAAGCGGCCTACGCTCAATTTTGGCAACATTAGATACAAAAAAGCAAGCGCTGGTTCTAGGACATGCTGTGCCAATGCCGGTTGTCATCAAAACACGTGAATACGACAGCGAGTTCTACAAAATAATGGGCACGGAAATTAAAGCACATGATATTAGAAAAACAATCGATGAAATTTTTTGAAAATATTGACCACCTCTCATTCTTTAAATTTGCGTTACAGCCTGAAATAATTCAATATCTTCTACAACAAAGCATGTCCCAATCAGGCATTGCGTTACTCAACCTCTGAATAATGCTATCAATCCTGTGAGGCCAATCAGTCTAATATATGTATTTAACCACCACATCCGGTTGAATTATTTTTAATATATCTGTAATATTTATATTAGTGGTAAAAAATTGCTTTTATTTCTAATTGCCATTTAAGGATGCTGGTGTATTTGAATAAAAATTTGAGTTCAAGATTTTTATTTTTTTTGCTTTGTTTCAACGTATCTATAAGTTGTGTTACGCAACCTGGTGCTTTGGAACCTAAGCCTGCGTCCGAAGTAACTGAAGACGCAAAGAGCCTTGCCAATAAACAAAAAAGCAAATCAATTCTAATAAAAAAATTAGCTTATTGTGGTGGTGCTGCTGCGGCTGCTGCTTTGTTGGGTGGATCGATTGTTGTATTGGCTTGTTCTGGCCAAGGTTCTGGAAATGCTCTTTTATCACAACAAGTTATAAATTTTAATAACTCTCCAGACGCCATTGTAGGCAAGTTTGTAACATTGAAAAAAATTAATGAAGAGCATTCACAAGGATATATACAGGCATTTTCAGAAAGCGTTGCGAAAGAGTACGAGTCGAAAGCTGAGAATTCACTGCTTAATAGCTTGGTCGAGAGTAAAAACGGAAATCGTTTATCGTATTGTATTTTTGAAAATACGACAAATACGCTTATTGGTGAAATAAATATTAGAAAAAGCGGTTGGTGTGGTAATTTAGGGAATTGGGTCAATGAACGATATCAAGGCAACGGGTATTATCAGGAGGCTTTGGGCCTTGTTGTTCATGAACTTTTTACAACATATAAAAATGTGAAAAACTTCACGGCCCATGTTAGACGAGACAATCATCGCAGCTACTATGCCTTAAAAAAATTTGGATTCAAGGAATTTAATGACTTGCCTAAACATATATATAACGAGGCTGACCATACGTTAATATTTACACGAGCAAGTTTTGAGGAAAAACGCTGGAATTTTGTTCAAGCAGATATTCTTGATCCTAATGCGATTGGTGGTCATAAATTGCGTTGGATTTGGCAGTAGAATTATTTTTGGATTAATTTTGGTGCCGAGAGCCGGACTCGAACCGGCACGGGCATTTTAGGCCCGAGGGATTTTAAGTCCCTTGCGTCTACCAATTCCGCCATCCCGGCACACAATTTTTAGATTACTTGAGCAAGCCTAATACGAAGTATTAATCAAGTCAAGCGAGTTGTTCTTGGAGGCGGCACCCGGAATCGAACCGGGGATCGCGGTTTTGCAGACCACTGCCTTACCACTTGGCTATGCCGCCGTGTTTGTGTTTATTTCAATTTAATCTACTAATTTACCAAACAGGTTCACAACACTTGCGTTTTCAACACATGCATTCGTAAATTTACCAGTCAACGAGGTATGACTATCAACCAGAATTCGAGTATTACCCTCAGTTCTTGCTAAAAGCTTACCATTCTCCAGCTGTTTTTCAACAAGTATTTTTAAAGTTTTGCCAATCCATGCTTGGTTACGCTCAAGAGAAATTTCCCGCTGCCGTGCCTGCAAATCCATTAATCGCTTTAATTTCACGCTTTCTGGACAATCGTCTGACATACTAAAAGCCTTTGTGTATTGACGTTTTGAATAAACAAATGAATAAATTTGATCAAATTTAATAACTTCCATTAATTTGCGAGTTTCAAGATAGTCTTCTTCTGTTTCGCCAGGAAATCCCACAATAATATCTGTTGTTATTGTTAGCCCTTGAAGAGCCATTCTGGCCCATTCAATTTTTTGTAAAAACTCTTCAGCTGAGTAGTTTCTATTCATTGCTTTTAATATTTTGTTTGAACCTGACTGCAGTGGAAAATGAAGGTACGCAGTAAGCTTATCTCGATGTTGAGACATGACGTCAAAAAGATCTTGCGTCATGTCTTGCGGATGCGCACTGACAAATCTAACCCAAAAATCTCCGGCCAGATCGGCAACTTGTTTCAATAGTTCTGGAAATTTTGCTCTAGTTTCCGGATCTATGTAAGAGTTTACGTTTTGACCCAGCAAATTTATCTCTTTGACACCACGATCTAAATCTTTTTTTACCGCCTGCAAAATTTCGGCGAAAGGATAGCTTATTTCACGCCCGCGGGTGAATGGGACAATGCAGTACGCGCAGTATTTATTGCATCCGGTCATGATATTGATATGCGAACGCAAAAGCAAGTCAGAATCAGATATTTGCTGCGTACCACAAGCATGAATTTTTAAATTTAAATTGCTTATACTCTCTTTGTTCAAAATCGGCGCTTGATTTTTTATTTTAGACAAAAAATTCTTTATATCACGCACCTGTTTAATTGACCTTATCTTGGCTATCGGGTTTGCTTGATGTTTTTGTTTTACCTGCTGAAGATGCAAAACAATCTCTTTTAGATACTCTTGAAGCATTCCGATTTCTTCTCGCGCTCCGTGTACAAAATTAATGCAGTCAAAGCTTGTATACAGTTCCTGTTTTTTATAGCTGGCTACACAGCCAATAATGCCGATCTTTAGATAAGGTTTGGCCTTTTTTAAATCTGCTAAGCGACCAATAAACGAAAATAGCTTCTGTTCAGCTTTTTCTCGAACAGCGCAAGTATTTATTATGATCAAATCGGCGTCTGATTCAATGTTTGCCTGGCTACACCCAAGCCCAAGCAAAAATTTTGATAGTCCCTCAGAATCAGCAACATTGGCTTGACAGCCATAAACTTTATTAAAAAATTTAATAGTCATTTGTTTATTTTGCTTTTATTTTAAAATAATTCTAAATTTAGGTTTATCTAGGTTTTTATTATAAATTAATCAAAATTATCCTCAAGTCTGCTTTTAAAAACAGTTTTTAATGCTTGGGATGATGTAAAAGAAAGGTTTTTATGGCAATTCAAGCAGGTCTAGTAGGCCTCCCAAACGTAGGAAAATCCACATTATTCAACGCATTGACTGATGCGGGTATACCAGCTGAAAACTATCCGTTTTGTACAGTTGATCCCAATATTGCGATAACCAACGTACCAGACGAGCGCCTTGAAAGAATGTCCAAAATATTTAATTCTCAAAAACTTATCCATACTACTGTTAAATTTGTTGATATTGCCGGACTTGTCAGAGGTGCTTCAAATGGTGAAGGGCTTGGAAATCAGTTTTTATCGCATATCATGGAAGTGGACCTTATTTTACACGTTTTGCGCTGCTTTGAAGATGAAAATGTAACGCACGTCAATAACATGATCAGCCCACTTGATGATTTTGAAATCATAACATCAGAGCTTATGCTCAAAGACTTAGAGTCGATAGATAAGCGCCAACAAAAAATTCCCGTTCAACTGAAAAAAGCATCGACTCCACAAGAAAAAAAAGATCTTGAACTTGAACAGACTGCACTTGCACAAATTAAGCCTGTTTTGGACCAAGGAAATATAGCCGAAGTTCAACGTTTATACGCAAAAGCAAAAAGTGATGGAATTGCAATGCTTCCACTGCTTTCTGCTAAAAATTATTTGATCATAGCAAATTTGTCAGAAGACGATTATGTCGGCAATAACTATCTTGCAAACAGCTTTTACCAAAGCTTGATTGAAAAATTTGGCCAAGACAAGGTTATTCCGGTTTGCGCAAAAATTGAAGCCGAGCTTGCCCAGATGAGCGATGAAGACTCTGCTGAAATGCTCAGCTCACTTGGCATCATCGAAAAAGGCCTTGATAATATTATTTATAAAGCCCACTCAAACCTTGGATTGATAACCTTTTTTACAGTTGGGCCAAAAGAGGCACATGCATGGAGCGTTCGCAAAAATATTAGCGCTCCGCAAGCCGCCGGAGAAATTCACTCCGATCTTGAAAAAGGCTTCATTTGTGTGGAGGTTTATAATTGTCAGGACATTTTTGAATTTGGCAGCGAAGCCAAATTAAAAACTTTGGGCAAGATTCGTATCGAAGGCAAAGAATACGTCATGCAGGATGGTGACGTCATACACGTCCGCTTCAATGTTTAATTAATACCATTGTTAACATCTATCAAATCTTGCTCTATCTCAAAACATGCATTGGTAGATTGATACATCAACTATAGCTTCTCGCATGCGGCTATTCATCGGAGCTGCAAAGAAAATGATGAATTTTTGCACCCCGCCAGCAGCGTTCGATTGGATGGGGCTTGCCGAATTAAAATTTTCAAAATAAGGAAAAATGCCCCTGTCGTTTACAGCCAGCTTCCAATCGTAGATTTGCAAAGCCTTCATTAATTGTACGGTATAGCTTCTCCACCAGTTTCTTTAATTAATGCTTTCAATACAGCCGAAGGCTCACTGCCCCAGTTGTTTAAAATAATTTCAAGTCCGCTGTTTTTTAAAACTGAATCATTTACCGCTTGAACAATCGCTTCTTCGATCCATTCGCGTTTGTTGCCAAAAGCACCACCTCCAATGAGAGTTAAAAATACTTTTTTCTTTCCAGCAACAATGGCCGCTTTCAGCGTAGATTCATACGTCCAATTCAAGATTAATTGTGCAATTTCATGCTTTTTGTCATCGCTCATACTTTTAATTTCAGGGCACAAATCCTTCGCTTGCGTCAAATTAACAGCCGCTGCAAACACCTGGTTAACTGTTTGGCTTGGCTGATAAAAGTGTGTATAATAATAATTTTTGCTTTGAACAAACGTTACTTGAATATCTCGATGAAAACCTATCTTAAATTTATCTGCATTTTCATCTTTAATATTTTCAATACCGCTGCCGGCACCAGCTTCACCAGTGCCCCAAATATAGCCATTTTGTGTATTTACACCAAGCCCATCCAGCAAATTAAGCTGCATGTCAAAATCGTTATCATCGCGAATATTTGCTGTCTTCTGTTCTCGCTGTCTCCAGAGCATAAAGTTATTGTTGCGTTTTTCATCCTTCATAAAAAAATAAAAATGGCGCAGCACAAGTCCAGGAAATGCTGCAATTGACGCAGCCGGACCTTGAGTATTGTCTAAATAATAATAATTAAGATCTGGAAGCCAAGTGTACGTCGTTGATTCCAAGGCATTATAATTTGAAGCAACCTGAAAGACTGCGTCTTTGTTCTCTGGTTGTGCTTCTAAATATGTAACATCTAATTGTTTGCACTTTTTAGGAGATTTCGAATAAATTACGCTAAATCTTATTTGGTTTATTGTACCTTTAAGCGCATCAGCCTTGGCCATTGCCTGTCGACGCAAATCACCAAGCGTCATAACCTCGAATCTGCCGCATCGGTACAATTTATCATCAGCTCCATTGATCCAATAACAATTTTGAGCATCCTTCGATATTCGCGCCTTAATGACAACTTCGCTTGCTTTATATTTAAAATCCACTTCGGACATACCCATCAATTGATCAAAAAGACTTTCTCCCCAAACATCGGTTTTAACGATATAATTTTCGTCCGATTGTTGTGATGGCGCGGGGCTTTCACAAGAAAAACTCTTTTTCAAATCGCCAAGATTTTTAATAACTTTTGAAATAGAGTCTTTTATTCCATCAAGGCTAGATTTAAGAGCTGCAATCAACTTAATCAAATCGCCTTCCTGGAAAACTCTTTCGCCAGATTTTGATTCTGCGGCAGGCTTCAATCCCCACAAACTAGGCGATGGATGAATTAAATTATTTTCATTTTTGAATGGTTTTTTGTTAACCACATCAATGTAAGCGTTTTTGCTGGAATCCCAGAAATAAGCATATTTGTCTAGTTGACCCACATGATCTTTTGACAAATATCCGATATAATAATCATAAACGTCTGTTCCAACCTTAGCGCTGGATAACGCAAAATCCCAATAAAATAAGCCTTGCGGAAGAACACGATTATCGATGCATTTTACATATTCGAAATTAAAATTTTCAGGATTTTTTAAATCAATTTCGGGATATGCTTTATCCTTAATTTTAATAAACACGGTCACTAGTTTTTTATTAAGTATAAAATCTGGCACCACCAGCCGGGCATATACCCCGTCAGTCGCGCGTTTTGTGTCTACAACATACTGTTCGGGAATAGGTGTTAGATCAGCCAAACAAAAATGACCTGCAAAAAAAACACTCAAAAATAGCAACCCTTGCATATAATTAAACTTCATAAAAAACTACCCTCTCAGCGTTATCGATTTAGAAACATCTTTCGTTTTTTCAGCACCTTTTTTAGGGTAAAATGCCCATTCCATTTACAGCTAGCTTACAATCGTAGATTTACAAAACATTGTTCTTAATTAAAATTGTAACATATTAACGATAAAAATTTAATTTATTCCATCCGACTCGTTCATGCAAATGCTTTATCAGATCGCTATAAACCTCGCCAGCTTTGATCGTTGGATTCAACGTCTGGTAAAGCTGAACATCCGATATTAAGAGGTTTGCAGAATTAACCTCTGCCATCCGCACAAGTTTGGCATCAACTTGTGTATGTGGCGGTTTTTTCCAATAATTTATCGTCAATGGATCTTCGATAAATGAATGTATTTTGCTTCGCGCGATGGAAACATAATTTTTATCTAAGTTAAACATAATTCGCTTGTTATGCTCAAATTCATAAGGCTTTAAGCGCCACTCATTCCAATTACTTCCAACAGAAATAATTGCAAAACAATCGTATGGAAGATTTATTTTTTCACCAACTGCAGACGAGGCTGCAGCAGTTGAAAATGTAAATACTGGATAAAAGGCCTTATTTTTGATAGGAAAACCATCCTCATTATTTTGTTCATTTTTATTCACAACATTACGCCAATGATCACCGTTTTGAGCAGATCCATCAACACGTTTATACAACTTCAAACCAAATGCATAGTGCTGATGACCTCTAAACAGTGCCTGAATGCCATAGTCTTTCATGAAATGATCAATAAACCCCATCGACGCCTGATATCCACGATTTTCGACAACTTTAATATTTTGCGTTGCCTTTAAATTTGGAGCAAGATCACACCAATTAAAACCAGCTTGAACGAAATCTGTTTTTGCAAGCATCGGACCAAACTTAGATTGGTGAAGTGTTTGTAAAAGTTTTATAGAATCGAAACTTGAAACCATTTTACTAGAAATAGCGGTCGATTGCAGTTTCTCATAAAACTTATTTGAATTTTTAAGCAATGCGCTGGAATCATAAAGAGGTTCAACTCCACCGTGACAAAATTTCACAATTACATCATCACAAACAATATAAAGCGCATGAATCAACAAATCATAAAAACGACATAACAAAGGCTCAAGCTTTTCGATCTGATGGCCATATTTTTTATTAAGCTCCAACCACATCGATGGTAGATACTTTGGATCATTTTTATTAAACGTCAGATCTTCGTGATTGCCGCGCAACAAAAACACTTTATTTTGGTTTTTTAGCTTCAAACGTATCAGAGTGTAAATAACATCCGGACTATATCCTCCACGATCAACATAATCACCTGTAAAAATCATATAAAAATTAGGCCGCGTAATTGCAAAATCATCGTCCAAATAGCCTTTTATAACTAAACGCCACAAACTTCTGAGTAACGAATGCAAACTCCCATGAATATCGCCCATCACAAAAAACTTTGTTTTAAATCTCTTTTTTTCTGGAATAAAAGACTGCATTTTTAGACTACTCAGCAACTTTGCGTCAGGATAGCTCTTTGCAACAACAAGCTTTTGAACGTACGGACAGACGTATTCGTTTTTATTTTTAAAATCAAATAAATCAGAATTTGCATCAGGAGCCATCTTAGGATTGACCCATTTGTTGCGATTTGTAAAGCCATTTTTATCGATCTGATAATAGTTTATAAAATCTCTAAGAGCTCCCTTAAAATCATGTGCCGTAAGCTGAGTTTTAAACTTGCCAAGATCAGGTTCTTCAAGATTTTTGAAACAATCGATGGTCCAGGCAGATAGTGTTTCATGTTGATAGGCGCAAATAGATTGAAAAATAAATAGAATAAAAAAATAACAATAAACAGCAACTTTCTTCATTAACCAATATCCTTCCCTTTTATGGTTCTAACTCCATGTTTAATATTTGATCCGCCTTTTTTATCAAATATTACGAGTTTTCGACGCTTATCCTCAATCAGTTTTCGCTGAGAATGTATCGAAGATACACCTAAAACAATTTCTTCTTGCGCTTCAAATGACTTTTTTAACAATTCTTCATAAATTATAGATTTCGGAGGAATTTCACTCCAATTTATTTTAAACAAATCATCAGTCTCAAAATCAGCCTTTGTTATCGACACAAACTTATCATCTCTGCTATCCGGCAAAAGATATTCATAGACTCCTAGCTTCCAATTTTTTAATTTATCAGCTGTTGTTAAAATCCCCAAACAATCGTATGGCAATGTCCCTATCTCTGCTGCTGTAGAAAACGTAAAAATAGGCCATTTTACTTGTGATAATAAAAATTCACTATCATTTCGAATAAAGTCAGACCAGTGACGTTCACCTCCTATTTTCATGCCAAAAAATGAATGTTGATGTCCTCTAAAAATGGCTCCAATTCCATAATCTGCAAATTCTGCGACGGCACAATCACAACCAACATATGGTCGCAATGTATCAGGATTTTGACCATATGATTCAGCTTCTTCTAAAAAATCCATCAAATTAAAACAATTATTTATGCCCATATCTTCTGGAAAAATTCGCATACTATGTGTCCCTTCAAGAAGCTCTTCTTCCAAAAAAATCTTTAAAGCTTCCTTCAATGAAGGCTCTATGCCTCCGTGACAAAATTGTACAAAACTCGCATCCGCTCCTGAGCCAACAAACAAAGCATACGGCAGATATTTATAAAAATTATCATTAACTTCAGTCAAAGAGCATATTGTTTTTGCCTGTAACTCATCAAAAAATCCATACGCCATATTCATAGTTGTATTTTCGTGATTGCCCCTGAGTAAAAATACCTTATCCCAATTCATCATTTTTAAGTCAATGAGCGTCGCTAATACCTCTACACTACAAGGGCCACGATCAACGTAGTCACCCAAAAATATTAAATAAAAATTTTTTTTAATTATTTTTAAATTATTATTTAATGTTTTAAGAAAAACTAATCTCCATAAATTACGCAAAAGAGAATGAATGCTCCCATGAATATCACCAATTATACAAACATTACTGCCAGTCGGAATTTTAATTTTTTGTATAAAGCCTCTGTTTGCGTCACTATCATCTACATCTAAACTGCTTATAAGCTGAAACATGCGCATCTTACTACGAAATTGCTTGCTTGAGATAGCTGAAGTCGCACTATAAATACCTGGTAATGCAACATACTCTTTGTGTTTTGTAAAGCATGACTTGGTCCATTTAGCTAGATTGCATTTTAAATCAAATAAACTTGAAGCAATAAACAAAAAAATACAAAACGTTTTTGACATAAATCTCATAGGATCCCTCTCCAATTTCACTTTAGATTTATACCGAGCTTAATTTATAACCAGTCAATCAAAACAGCACGTGTAGGTGCAGCCTCTAAACCATTTAATTTAATAGGTAAACACGATAAAAAATAAATACCAGGCAAAACATCTTTTAATCGTAGGCCTTCAATAATAACAATATCGACCTCAAGTAGAGCTTTGTGCGTTTCATGGCCTGGCTGCCCACGCTCTATTCCAAGATAGTCTATTCCAACCGCTTTTATACCATTTGATGCTAAAAATAAAGCAGCGTCAGCGTCAAGATAAATAAAATCAACGCTAGCCCTTGCGCAACAATCTAATAAACTGTTTTTTGTCTTTAATAAAATTATTTCACCAGAATCAATCGAAAGATTGATAAGGTCCGACTTGGTAATTTTGCACTGCACATTGGTCAAGTCCAATACTCTGCACTGACCAATAAAACTGGACAATGGCAAATCATCTAAATATTTACCTTTTTCTAAAAAATGAGCCGGCGCATCAACATGCGTACCTGTGTGTGTTGTAAGCAAAATATCGTGCTCTCTGGCACTATTTTTCACGATTGTTTTTGTTGGCACAAACTCAACTTTGGCTTGGTCTTTGTACTCAGTCATACCAGGCTTTATTGGCCAGCTGATATCAATTATTTTAAAAGACTTCATTCTTCACCATTTTTTTTAAATGGATGACCACCAAATTGATTTCTTAGCAACGCCACAATTTTAGTAGCATAATTGCCACCAGTTTTGCGAGACAATGCTCTAATTTCTAGCGCACGCTCTATCAGATCGACGGGTACATATTTATTTTTTGCTTCATCAATTGTCCATCGGCCAGTTTTGTTTTCACCAATCTGTCCGGAGATATCGCTAAAATTTTGATCTTTAATAAAAACATTGTGAGACAGATCAAGAATCCATGATCTGATGATTGATCCATGATTCCAAACATCGCAAACCTTAGCCAAATCAAGATCTTTATATTCACCCTCTTTTAAAAGATGGAAGCCCTCGGCATACGATTGAAGCAGTGCATACTCAATTCCGTTGTGCACCATCTTAACGTAATGTCCCGCTCCAGCAGGCCCCATGTACGCATACCCACCTGAAGTTGCCAACACTTTAAAAATTGGCTCTAATTTATCAAAAACATTTTTATCACAACCAATCATCAAAGAGAAGCCCAACTCCTTGCCCTGAACTCCGCCCGAAGTTCCACAATCAACAAAATTAATTTGTTTTTCTTTTAACATTTTATAGCGACGCACTGAATCGTGAAAATGGCTATTGCCACCGTCAACAAGAATATCGCCTGGTTTCAAAACATTGATTAACTGGTTGATAACGCTATCCACAGCATCGCCTGCCGGAATCATTAGCCAAAAAATACTTGCGTGCTGCGCTAATTCTTGAACTGCGAAAACTACTTTTACACCGATACCTGATGCCAATTTTAAATTATTTGAATCCGTATCAAAACCCCAAACCTCATGTCCTCCGCTGATAAGTCTGAACGCAACGGCATGCCCCATGCGACCCAAACCAATAACACAAATTTTCATTTAATATCCTAATGCCACTTTTTGCAATTTTCCAAAAAATCATCTAAAACTCACGATCCAATCAGTGCCAGCAGCTCGCGTCTAAAAACTTATCAATTTCTTTGCACGCTGCATACGATCAAACATTTAAACAACAATGGTTGATGTAAAGCCCTAAATATCGCATCGTTGACTTTGTTTAATTTACACAATCATAATTTATTAATCCATCTACCAAAATATTTGATCCAGCCAAGAGATTTACTGTCGCATCATAGTTGGCACCAAGAGATGAATTGCCAAATCCAACCCCATTTGATATTGCTTGGACTGAGCTGTTTGGAATATAGTTGACTTTAAACACCTGTAATGCGTAATATACTCCATTAGTCACCGCGATAAATTTGCCATCAGATGACCATGACACAGCAAGAGGCATGCCTACAGTTGATGAATTTCCAACTGGTATTGGATTCCTATTTCCTACAAATGAAAATATTTGAAAGGTGCTAGACGCTTCATTACTCACAGCTAAAAACATTCCATCTGGGGACCATGATACAGATCTTGGTAAAAGACCTGTTAATACATGTCCAACTAGGATGGGACTTCCATATCCATTAAATGAAAATATTTTTAATGTATTATTATCAAAATTAACAGCAGCAATGAATCGTCCATCAGGTGACCATGATACAGATTGTGGATTACTTAAAATTGAATCCGAGATACCAACCAGCACAGGGTTTTCGGCTTCGTTGAATGAATATATTTGTAGTGTATCAGAATTAATAACTGCAAGAAATCTTCCGTCTGGCGACCAGGATGCGGATATTGGAATATTTAAAACACCAACGGTTCCAACTAGTATAGGATCTCCATTAAACGAAAATATTTGCAAACTATCAAAATCAACAACAGCTAAAAACATTCCATCTGGAGACCATGATACAGATCTTGGTAAAAGACCTGTTAATGCATTTCCAACTAGGATGGGACTTCCATATCCATTAAATGAAAATATTTTTAATGTATTATTATCAAAATTAACAGCAGCAATGAATCGTCCATCAGGGGACCATGATACAGATCTTGGGCTATTTAACCCGCCAATGCTTCCAACTAACGTTGGATTACCTGTATTATCAAAATAAAATATTTGCAATGTATTGGAAAGTTGATTTATTACAGCAATAAATCGTAAATCTGGCGACCAGGATGCGGATATTGGAACCATGTTTGTGCCAGCTATGCCAACTTGAGTTAATACTGCAGGATCTTGAATTTGAAAAATTTGAAATATGTTTAACATGCTATCAGAAACCGCAATACAATCACTATCAGGACAAAATGAAAGAGATGAGGGCCCTTTCTGAGTGGATATTTTTGTGCTTTCTTGAGATAGAAGGCCTGATGCATTTGGTGAAAATGCATGCAATGTATTGTCTCCAGGGTTTACTGCTGCAATAAAATTGCCTGCACGAGACCAGGATACTGAAGTTGCAATATTTCCAACTATTGGATTATTACCAGTACTTGCGTTATTGTAAGCTTGAATTAAGTTATCTAATCCATTAAATGTATAGATTTGCAGCGAATTGCTAAGTGAGCTAGCAATTGCTATGGACCTCCCATCTGGCGACCATGATACTGATGTTGGATAGCGTAATGTTGTAGTTGAGCTAACAGGACTTGGATTTGTAAAACCGTCAAAGCTAAATATTTTGAGTTGCCATGGATAATTATAATTAATAACAGCTATAAAATTGCCATCGGGTGCCCAAGATACAGATTTAGGAGAGCTTAATCCTGAGAATGAGACTCCAACATAAATAGGCGTTCCCCCATTAAACGAAAAAATTTGTAATGTATTGGCATCTTCACCGACTACAGCAATATAATTTTCTGCATGGGCCCATGCTACTGACACTGGAGCATATCCTTGAGCAGTACTACCAACTGAGCTTGGCACCCCTGAGCCATTAACCGAAAAAACTTCCAATGTATTTGAAGATTGGCCAACTACGGCAATATAATTTCCCGGAGACCATGATACGGATATTGGTGTGTAGGCTGGGGTGATGCTTCCACCAACAACAGCACTTGGAACTCCTGCGCCATCAACTGAAAATATTTGCAATATGTTTGGTGAATATCCAACTACAACAACATAATTGCTGGACGACCATGATACAGAAGCTCCTGTGCTGCCTGTCCCTATAGTTGCGCTGCCTGCAAGAGTTAATGCGCTTACTCCATCAAACGCAAAAATTTGTAGAGCATCTGACCCTGAAGAATTATTAACTACTGCGACGAAATCTCCATCTGGAGACCATGATACTGAGTATGGCATATTTCCGGTAGCGGTTGCATCTATTTGATCTATCATGCTTTGATTATAAAATTGTAAAAATTGTAAAGTATTTGAAGAATAGTTAACAACCCCAAGAGAACTTCCATCCGAAGACCATGCTGATGAGATCGGTGTATGATCTGTCGGAATGGCATTAAGAAGTGTTAATACTTCATTTGCATCAAAAGAAAATATTTGTAATGTGTTCGAATTACTATTTGCAACTGATAAAAAAAGTCCGTTTGATGCCCACGACACTGATGTCGGTGTAATATTTGTTAGCTGGTCTGCTATCTCTGTTGGACTGCTAAATCCATCAAATGCAAAAATGAGTAACTTGTCTGATCCTGAACTTGTAACTGCTAAATACCTATCCCCTGGCGCCCAGGCAACAGATGAGGGGAATTGTTCAGCGATAACATCATCTCCAACCTGTGATAACGTATCTGCTTTAAAAATTTGCAAAGTATTTGAATCATAATTTGTTACTGCAATATATTTGCCGTACGTAGACCATGCAACACATGATGGATTTGAGCCAGTTGTTTGGCTTACAGAAATAGAAGGCGTAGCCGATCCAGTGAAATTAAATACTTTGACAGTGTTGTCTCCAGCGTTAGCAACTGCCAGCTGAGTGCTTGTGTTTGACCAAGAAACCGCAACGGGTTCGGATCCTGTTACAACATCTCCTCCAATTTGTGTATATAAAACTGAATCAAAAATTTGTAGCGTATTTGATTGCTTATTAACAACTGCCAAATAATTTCCATCTGGAGAATAAGCAATTTGAGACGGTAAATTTCCAGTACTAATATTGTTCCCTGTATCAGAAAGATAAGGTTTTGGCAAATCAAGTGCGCTATTGCTTTTGATAATACATTTATTTTCAAAATTTACAGTTCCACTTGAAAGTCTGCAACCTGTTGGAGTTGTGCACAATGTTGCCTGGTTAAAATGTAAGCTAGACGTTTTGTCAGCCATTAAAAGAAAATTGTTTGATGTGTAAGTTGGCCATTGATCAAATTTACAGTCGGTGAAAGTTGCTGGTGCAACTGAAAAAGTGGCTCCTATGTCAAAATAAAAAGTACTGTCATGAGCGATTAAGCTGTGTTGAGTTGATTGATAAACAAATGCTGATGTTCCTGTAACAATAACGTCACCATGAACAAAGAGCTGGCCCTGCGGAAATAAAAAGTCTTGCGATAAAGCCAATTCCACATCGCTAAGCGCCAAGCTGCTCTTAAAGGCTGCAAGCCGTATGCATGGATCTGAGTAATTATTAAACGTTTGAACTATTCGCATGTTTTGCAAAGTCAAAGTAATGTTTGTATCAACGAATATTTTACCCCTATTTTCGAAAATCAGATCGTGCCCTAGGCCGTCAATTATTGTGTCTGAATTAATATGAATTACAGAATTGCTTGGAATTGATAGGTTTCCATTTAAAAAAATAGTGTTACCATTTCCTCTAATTACGCCACTTCCTGATAGTGTAGCATTAACATCAAAATTAAGATTTCCTTGCAGGTCAAGAGTTCCAGTTTCTCGCAAATCAAGCCATCCAGAAAATGGCGATAAAATATTAAATGAGGCAGTAGCATCGTTTAATATCGTTGCTCCAGCATTAAATTTTACATATCCGCGAGCATATTCGTTATTTCTAAAAACTTTGTTTGTTGTTAAGTATTGAATACTTGAGGTGCCATCAACAGATGTTGCAAAAAGGCTATTAAATGAGGCTAGTGTGCAAAAAATTATAAAAAATAAACGGTTAAAATACTGCATTGCGGTTCCTTCTAAAATAATACAATTAAAATTTACAACAAGTTTGTACATTTTTATAAGCGATGGCACTTTTCACAATTTCTTGTAAAAACATTTGTAACACCTGATCAGATCGAAGCTTGCAGGCCGCATCTTAAAATTTGTCATTTTATCGTTAGGGCCTATGCAGTCACAGTTTTGAGACATAATAGTGAATGTATCGGCCTAAAATTCATAGCTTTGACCTAATTCCTTATTTTGATTTTTAATCTGTTGCATATGATACGGTACCGTTTATTACTATTGAGCCATTGCCAAGCACGTTTGCATCAACTAATTTGCCAATATCTAAACCAGTACTTCCTGTACGATTTATATTTGCAAGATTATCTACTTTAAATACCGATATTTGCTGAGCATTTGAATCCATGTTATACGAACCCGTGGCAAGATATTTACTATCATTGCGCCACGCATTGGACAAAATGTTGAAAACACCGGTTATTTTTTGGTAGTAAAAAGGGCTGTTTTTTTGTGCAAAATCATTTATTGAAATATACCCAAAGTCATTAGAATCTCCATTTTTTGCGGTGTATGCTATTTTTTGACCATCAGGACTCATTTTTACATCTGTATTAAAAAAAGTAACATCCCCCCAAGAATTTATTTCCTGAAGAAAGCTTCCATTAAAATAAATCTTACTAAGAATAGCTGGATTTCCGTAGGCAACTGTTATATATCTGTTATCAAATTCCCAATTTACGCTTAGCACAGCGCTTGAGTCGTTCCAAGCTGCACGTTGAACTAGTGAATTGTTATTTAAAAATTCAAACACCGTTAAGCCTGTTCCTGTCGTAGGATTTGACGTTGGTCGTCCATGGCATGTTCCAATTGCTATATATTGCCCATTCGGACTCCAGTCGATTCCTGCGACAGTAAGTAAGGTATCGTCAAAATTGTATCCTGTAACTGGAATTAACGATGTACCATTAAATGAATAAATTCTTAAAATGTCTCCTACAGCAAATCCTCCAACGCTTGCGGTAGAATAGCAACCAATTGCAATATAATTTCCACTTGGATGCCAAGCTATACTATAAATTTCTGCTGAAGAGCCTGCGGCAACGCTTATAATCGGCGATACGGTACTTTGTGCAAAATTATATATTCTTAACTGGTCAGTATTATTAAATCCACCTGCTCCATAAATTGGGCTTATCCCACCGACTGATAAATAATTGCCATCCGGGCTCCATGAAGTTGAACAAACTCGTTGTCCATATTTTTGGCTTGTTACTGTGTACAAGCTTTCAGCCAGACTGCTAAATCTGTAAATCCTTAATTCATCAGTGTTATCAAATTCTCCAACAGCTGTTGCACCTTGACCACCAATTACGATATAATCTCCGTCTGGGTGCCAATCCATTGAGTAAATTCCAGCGTCTGTTAAATAATTAGTTGTATAGTTTTGATTGGAAATTAATTTAGGACTTACTCCAACTATAGAATAAATATCGATGAAATTAGACAAATTGGATGTTAATAAATTTGTGCTGGGATTCCAATCAGCTGCGTATTGTTGAAAGCTACTACTTCTACTGATATTTTTTAACTGGGAAATGTTGATATCAAACGTTGAATCAAAATAATACACATCACTAGACCAATTTCCTGAAGCAGGATTTATGCCACTGTACAACAAAAGGTTATTATCCGGGCTCCACTTTAAATTTTTAACAACAATGTGATTTACGCTTGCATCTTCGACTGGACTTGCAAATGTTAAAAACGTAAGAGGTGTAATGTTAGCGGGATTAAATTCATAAATTACTATATTTTGTGTTGCTGTTGCATAATTCGTAGTACTTCCTCCGCCTACAGCCAAAAATCTGCTTTCACTTGTCCAAGATAAAGAGTTTATCGATGTGTTTGCGGCTATTCCAAAACTTTTTGCATCAAGCAATGTTAAAGAATTTGTAACTGGATCAAGGGTAAAAAGATTTAAATTACAGCTTCCTGCAGATTGGACCCCTCCAACAGCAAGATAAGATCCACTAAAATCCCATTTTGCCGTATTTACGCTAGGTCCAAAGTGAAAGCTTGTTACAGTGCTAAGCGTATCTTGAAAAACGTCAAAGTGATAAATTCTTAAATTATCATTGTTGCTAAAACCACCTACAGCAAGAGCTCCAGTGCTGCCAACGGCCAAATAATAATCATCCAAACCTCCCCAATCTATTGAATTTACTGTTGCAGTAATACCCAAATCTACGCTGATTTGTGGAACTAGGACAAATGTTGCTGGATCAAAATAATATATCCGTAGATTATCATTATTATCAATTTCTTCGACAGGGCCAGCACCGCAACCGCCAACCGCCAAGTATTTGCCATCTGGACTCCATGCTGCCGAGTAAACAATAGAAGACATTGATCCGTATTGCAATGTTTCCAATTCAGATAAATTTGTAGAATCAAGTTGAAAAATTTTAACCTGATTGTTGTTTGGATTTATAGATTGTCCCGATACAGCCAAGAATTGTCCACTAAAATCCCAATTCATATTTTGCAGGTCTATTTCGGAGTCGATTTGGTTTATGTTAAACATGCTTGTATTAAATTCTGTTCCAACATCAAATTTAACCTGATTTTCAAAAAACATATGTCCATCACTTAAATTCAGTCCAGTTGGGGTCGATTGAAGCGTGGAGCCGTCAAAATAAATAGTCGATGAAGGATCTTGTTGTATTATTAAGCAATCATTTGTGTTTTTTGGGCAATAAAAAAATGTAGTATCTTTGTCAAATAATAATGTGCTGCTTGGAGCAACATAGCTAGGTTGAGTTGAGCAATAAAGAAATTTCGATCCTCCAGAATACAAAACATTATTATGAAAAAACAGACTACCTTGATTGAACCAAAAGTCATCTCCAAAATAAATTTTTACATTATCAAGTGCAATTTTAGTATCTGCGCCACCTGCAGCAATTGGAGGCTTTCCAGAATTGTTGTTGGCATTTTGTATTATCATATTTCTTAATGTTAAAGTTGAATGAGTATCTGTTAAAATTTGGCCAAAATTATCAATAAAAAGCGTATGGCCATTTCCTTCGATAGAAAGACTGGATGTAATTTTTAATGTTGTTAGTGCTGGAATCGTCAGGTTACCATTCATTATTAGCGAGTAGCCGTTTCCATTTATCGTTCCGCTTGTGCTAAATAAAAAACCATCTTCGAGTTGAAAATTATTATCCAAAATTATGTGATTATTGTTTGAATTTATGAGGTCTATTCGATTTAAATTGTCCGTTATGCCCAGATCATCAATGTCGTACGTTCCTGTTGTTTTAATGCGAATTTTGGAAATATCATTTTGAAGCATGAACTTGGAAGAATCGTTCGAAAAGTTTAATGAAGCATCAATTTCCAAAAAATTAAATATATAAATAAATAAAAAAACCTTATTTAGCGTTTTCATTATTTCCTCTCTTGTAAGATTACACAACCATGACTCATTTAAAATTCATTATCAGAATGTTTCGTGCACCTCAATATTACTTATAACAATAATCAATTAGCGCCTCTGAGATAGTTTTTAAAAGCGATGGCATTTTTCGCAGTTTTCGAAAAACATAATCTAAACTTCGCTTCTGATCGTGCATTGCAGGCCGATGTTTAAAATTTGTCAAACTTGCGGTAGAGCTCGTCAAATGATATGTTTCGATTGATTAGCTTGATGTATATGTCTTAAAATCGTTGATTTGCTGCCATTGAAATTATAATTGTTTAAATTTGAGATGCCTGCATTAGTCGTTTCAATTTTTCGCAATTTGCCGTTGAATAAGTGATGTCCCCGACCCTTGCAGGCTGAAATGTGATCTCTACAGCTTTTTGGCCTACTTCTTTTTCAAGTTTCTTAATTAGCTCAAGAATGCTTATGCTTTTTCCTGAAGCAACATTTATGACATATCCATGCAGATTGTCTGGAGCTCCTATTTTTAGATTTGCATCGACAACTTCACTTACATGCACGAAGTCGCGGGTTTGATAACCATCTCCAAAAATTGTTATTGGCAATTTGTTTTCTAAGTTATGTCTAAATTTCGCAACCACAGCAGCATATTCATGATCAATTTTTTGCCGGTCACCATAAACATTAAAATATCTCAAACTTACCGCGTTGAGTCCAAAATCGGAAGCATATTTTTTGCACAATTGTTCTGCGTCTAGTTTGCTTTTGGCGTATGGCGAAAGAGGCATTGCTTCATCATCTTCTTTGCATGGATTGGATTTGTTACCATAAACAGCACAAGATGATGAAAATATGAAAGATTTTATATTGCTATTGACGCAACCATCCAAAATATTTTGCGTTCCAAACACATTAATTTTGTGACATATTTCTGGAAATTGTAGCGATTGAGGAACAGACACCAATGCCGCAAGATGGAATACTATATCTTTGCCTTGTGTGGCTTTGGCGCAGACATACGGAATGCTTACATCCGCATAATTTAAATTTATTTGAGCAAGTACATTTTTGAGATTTGATATACTACCGCTGGAAAAATTGTCCAAAACGGTAACTTTTGCTTCCAAGGACACAAGTTTTTCAACTAAGTGTGAGCCTATAAATCCGGCTCCACCCGTTACAAGAACCTGCTTACCTTGGTAAAAATTTTTTAGCTGCTCCATTACTCTTTTTCTCCTCTATAACTTTTTATGCGACTAGGTTTTTAGATGATATCCTTTTTATTTCGTTATTTTTCAAATTTTGTGTATTCAATATTTGAGATAAGTTCAATGTTTTTAGATTGTTCAAAATATTCGCAGCAAGAGCTTTTCCTGATATGACGGCCTCTTGCATGCTTGAGTAATTCCACTCTCCATATCGTCCGGATGAGTAAATTTGCTTGGCTATCAGATCATTTAATAATTTGTTCAAATTTTTTTCACGCCATTCATCATAAATTACGTAGGCGTGTTCTATGTGCAAGATTTTAGTTACAAGCAAGTTGCTATCGGATATCTGTAAATGCGCAAGTGCGCTTTTAATAGATTTTTCGGCTAATCTATTAATTTGGCTTTGAGTTTTTGTTCCATGAATAAACGACGTTTCTCCGTAGATGCTGGTCATGCCGTTTGGGGCCAATGATTGTGAAACATTGTGCCAAAAACCAATTCTATAAAATGGAAATTTGCTTTCTGGAAAATAGGTCCAATGATCTTTGCAAATAAAATCTTTATTAAAGCCCATGTTGAAATTTATTACGGACGTGCAGTGCAGTTTTTCGGCTTGTTTGGCGTAATTTTTTGACGAAGATTTATTTGTGAATTTCAAAAAATGTTTTAACGGAATGGTTGATATCAGGTATTTATATTTTTCCGTGTGCCCATTTTCAAATGTTACTGTTTTAGATATAACGTCGACTGATACGACTTTATGCGATATATTAATATTGTTTTTGAGCCTGGCTATGATTGACTTGATTAAAAATTCAATCCCGCCTTGTTTGGGATAATAAAAAGAGTGATTGTATCCGACTGATTTTTCTGAGTTATTTTCAAGAGCTCCGCACAAAATTGATTTTAAATCTGTTTGCGGTACAAATCGGCCCGTCCACGAATGTTGAACCTTTTTTAGATTGTAGCTCAACAGCTTACTGTTGTACGGATAAAAAAAATGCTTACCCATACCGGCTCCAAAGTATTTTAGAACCCAGTCATAAAAATTTTGAGGTTTTTTAATTTTGATTTTGCGGTTGATAAATCCGTTTATGCATTCATAAACAGCTTCTGTAGGCAGTCCGTACAAATTTTTTTGAAATGGATAATTCAAATATGTGTTAAGCAAAAAAATTGAGCTTTGTCGATTTATTACATCAAAATTTGTGTTGAGCTCTGCAACATCTTCTAAGAAGTTACGAAAATACGGATCGCTAATATGTAAATAATGGCCTGTGTAATCAAAACAAAAACCATTATCGGTTTCTGTTTTTAAGAGCCCTCCTGGGCGACAGCCTTGTTCAAATATTTTGTAATCGTGGTAGTTGTGGCTTTCTAGATGATATGCAACAGAAAGGCCGGTTAGTCCGGCGCCAAGAACAACTACCTCAGCCACAACGATCTCCCTTTTCAAAAGATTTGCTCGTTTTATAAATGATACTCAAGTTAAATGAAGAATGCAATGCCAAGTTTATGGCTGGTTTATGCCTAATCCAATTTTGTTAACTGAATTGCTTTTTTATCTGGAAGTGCAAAAAATCCTGATTTAATCGATTTTTCTTCGTTGTTTGGAAAGCTAAGAAATAAATAATAATTGTTAACGGAGACGATTTTTTGATTTACGTTAAAAGTAAGCGCTTGATTTTGAGAATTCCAAACACCGTCACACACAAGATTTTTTTCGATAGGAATCAATTCTGTAGCCGTTTCTTTTTTGCAGTACAAAGAAGCTTGAAGGTCTTTAATGTTATTTCCAAACCATTGCAGATTAAGTTTTTCAAGCTTTAAAGGAATTTTGCTTTTAAAAGTTATAGATCCGATCCATGCCCATTTTTTTTCATGTATCAGTGGTACGTTTTGATTGAGCTTAAACTCAAGCCAAGTCGTTGTAGAGCAGAGATAAAACATATCATCAAGTTGAATTTTATCATCAAATGTATTACGGATGGTTAAATCAGCACGAATGCTGCAGTTTAGAAAGATTAGCAGGCATATGACAGTTAGATTCAAATTTAAGATACACATTGTTTACCCTCTCCACTCTTTTACTTTTGTTTTTTATTCCTTTTATATAGTTTAAAACTTTTTGGCTAATAAAATAAAGTATTTAAATAGCTTTTATCTTAAAGCCCAAATCTCTGTGCATAAACTGTTATAATTCTGCCTGTTGAATAAGTCTTTGTGCCAAAGTGTTTTGGCAGAGGTGGAAATGGTGATGCAAATTCAAAATTTTTAATTATTGCTGAATCGACTTCACGATATCCAGACGATTGCAACATTTTTGTACTCAATAATTTACCACTTTCATCGATTGTAAACTCAATAACAGCTTTACCTTCGCTCATATGAATGGATTGACGGTGCGCAAAATTATCTTTCCACGATGCTTGCAAGCACCAATTAATTTTTGATTCATACGATATATATTTTAGCTCTTCAAAGCTTGGACGTTTGTTTGGATCTCCGTCGCGGTCAATTGGGTCCGTTCCGCTTTCTCCGCGCCATTTTTCGATGTAACCTTTTGTAAGTTGTATCAAATTTTTACTAGTTTTTTTATTGTTGCCAGTCCCCCACACAAAGTCCGTGCTTGGAGTACAGTGGCTATCTTTGTCTGAAGGTCTAGTAACGTCTTTGCGGAGCATGCTGCTTAATATCATGTTTTTTTCTTCTTCTTTTGTCATTTCTCGCTGCTCTTGCTGAGGTTCAAGTTCTGATGTTGGTTCAATTTTTTTAACATTTTTTTGTTCCTGCGCCAATGTTTGTTTTTCAGAATAAGTTGCAATTTGTTGTTGCAGCTTTTCTATCTCTTCAATTCTTTGTTTTACAGTCTCAACCGGCTTAGAGTGCTCAATCTCAGTTATTTCGACTCCATTTTTTATCGAAACATTCGGCATCTTTGCACTGATATTTTTTTTGTCGATTGGATCTATTTTTTTATGAGCTTTCGGCGCTTCAGGTTGGGTTTTGGGTTGTTGGTTAGAATTAACTTCAATTTTTACAGGTTCAAGCTTTTCCGGCTCATGGCCTGTATTTGATTTTTTTGTTTCAATTTTGCTTTCTGGTTTAGTTTCTGTTGCGGTGGCCATTTTTGACACACTAACATCGCCTTGTTTTGTGTGTGGAATTTCAAGCCTTTCAGGTTGTTTATGCTGAGTGTCAAATATAACCCAACCAAAGTTAGATTTTGGCGCTACAAGCTTAGCTGGTCGTGTGTTTTGTAGTTTGTTTTTGATGAATAATGTGGGTTTGCGCTCATGATTTTGTTTAGCTGATTGCAATATTCGATTAATTGCATCATGCTTTTGGGCTGCTTGTTCTTGTATAAATTTTTTGTCGGAAGGGCTTAGATAGCTTGCCATGCTAGCCATAAAACGTTTTGCATGCGTTTTGAAGCCATAATTTAAAAATGTTCCAAAAATAAGTAGATGAATAAGAAGTGAAATGATGATAAAAAGTACGAGCACAAGAGCGCGTTGATATCTGTTTTTTTCATTGTCGTCCGTCTTCATTACAATCGACTTTCATTAAAAATATCCTTTAAAGCTCACATTTTTAAGATAGCAATAAAAACTATGTATTGAAAATATTTTTTTCGAGCAGTTAGGAGGTGATTTGCGATTATGGAACGATTTTTTAGTTCCATGAAACCTGATCGCACTGATGGCAAAATTTATTTGACTAAAACTGATGAAGTGGATTATTGGCCAATTAATTATAAATTTAGCTTGAAAAATATACATACAACGGTTTTTATGAAATAGTAGCAAACAATTATATGGAGGTAAGAACCATTATTTATGTAAACAACTTGCCAAGCATATGAATTTTAGGCGCATACATTCACTAATTGCCGTATAATCCTCGACAGAATCGAGGATTATACGGTTTTAATATTTTTTTAAATACGGCCTACAAGCCTTGATCTTATGCTGGCTACAGCAATATTTTTTTAAAAATTGCAAAAAGTGCCATCGACTTTGAAAGAATTGATTCAGAGGTCGTTTTAAAATGCAAAAAAATTATCATTTTTTTGCATAATTTTGTGATCGAAATTAATTTCCGAGAGCCTCTGAAGTAAATCCGCTATACTTAATTCAAGATTATAAAAAAACAAGGAGTTTTTATGCAAAGTAAACAAACGTTTTTGAAAATTTGTAGAAAATTAAAACCAATATTTAAAGAGATTGAAAAATGCGGAGGTACATCATACATGGTTGGTGGCAGCGTACGTGACCTGGTATTGAACCAACCAATCAAAGATTCCGATATCGAGGTTCATGGGATTACACACAAAAAACTTGAATACGCACTTAAAAAATTTGGAACAGTAATTCTTGTTGGTAAAAAATTTGGCGTATTTAGGATAAAAAAATTTGATGTTGACTGGTCGTTGCCGCGTAAAGACAGCAAAGGACGTAAGCCTATCGTCGAAATAGACCCATTCATGAGCATTGATATTGCTTGCAAGCGCCGCGATTTAACAATGAATGCGATGGCGATAGATTTAAATTTTGTTTGTAAAAACATGATTAAATTAATGTCGTTAAAAGGCTCTAATTTTGTAAACGCGTTGCAAATAATTGATCCATACGGAGGATTGAAAGATATTGAAAAAATGCGTTTGCGAGCCGTTGATAAAACATTGTTTATCGAAGATCCGCTGCGATTTTTTAGAGTTATGCAATTTATTGGACGCTTTAATATGAAGCCAGACGCAAGCCTGAATAAGATCTGCAAAACAATGGCCCTGCTGGACTCTGAGCTTTGCCAGCCTCTGGCACGCGAACGAGTTTTTGAAGAGATAAAAAAATTGTTTTTGAAATCGCAACAACCATCCATTGGCATTCGTTGGCTTTTAAAAATTAATCGCTTGAAAGAGATTTTCCCAGAAATTTACGACATGGTTGGAATAAAGCAAAATCCAAAATATCATCCAGAGGGTGATGTATTTGAGCATACAATGCAGGTTTTAGATGCTGCTGCAAACATTGAATTTTATGATAAAAAAAATATAGAAAATGAAAAGTTTTTGGTAACAATGGCAAGCTTTTGCCATGACCTAGGCAAGCCAAAAGCAACCGATGCAAAACTTCATGCGATGGGACATGAGCGCATGGGAGTACCAGTTTGTAACTCTTTATTAAAACGATTAACAAATCAAAAAACATTTATCGTTGCAGTAAAAAAACTCGTTGAATACCACAGAGTACCTGCAGCCCTTTTAAATGATGGAGCTGAATTAAATGCTTACAAGCGCCTGGCGTTAAAGCTTGCACCAGAAGCCACGCTAAGACACCTTGGGCTATTGACTCTTGCTGACATGCGTGGCAGAAATGGCAAATCCACGACACCATTCAAAAAAAAGTTTGTTGGATTTTTTTTACAATTCATTAACAAAATTAAGTCTGCTAAAGTTGAATATAAACCAGAACCACCAATTTTGTTAGGCCGTCATTTAATAGATCATGTCAAGCCAGGGCCTGAGATGGGTAAACTTTTAAAACTAGCTTATACAATTCAGATAGAAAAAGAAATAAGTGATTGGCAGGAGCTTAAAAGGCGTGTTTTAAACACCACATTTTAAGCTCCAATTTATCAAACTTTTTGAGCCTTTAGCTCGTCTGTCAATGTTTTAATCCAGGCTTTTAATGTATCTTTTTGCTTATCTGGAAGCAGTGATGCTATTTCATTGATACCAGTTTTGTCGATAGTTAATTTTTTAATCGATAAAAATGCAATTAGCTTCTGTTTATCAATCTGATCCCTTCCCTGAACCAAATCATTAAGTTGAGTAAGAAAAATATTTATCACTCTTACACTAGTATCAGATGTAAAAAGTGAGAAAATTTTTGGATAAACCTCGGTAACATTTTTTGCAAAATCAGCCAAATTCATGGATGATTCTATCAATACTTCAAGATACAACTTCCACTGCGTTGCGCCAACATCAGCTTTTGGAGTAATATTTATTGCATTGGACAATTCAACAAGCCATTCAGATTCAAGTTTGGTTCTTGCAGCTAATGACAAAACGCCCGGCCTATTCATTACGTCTTCGCAAAACTTTTTAAATTTTTCTAACTCAGTATAGCCAAAATTGCCTCTGGTTGCGTAAATTTGCGTAACCATATCAAAAAATAGACCTTTTTCATAATCAGTATCTGGAACTGATAAGGCATCAAGTACTGGTCGATAAAAATTAAGCTGTGATTGAAGATCTTTTGCTAATGTAGGCCTTAATAAAATCATCAAAGCAGCAATAACAGTTGAATAAGATAAAAATTTGGATTGGACCGCGTTACTAAATATTAATTTAGCCTTAAAATTTGGCGTATTTAAAGCATCCAATAAACCTTTAAATGCAAAAATTGGCTCAAATCCAAGCTTTTTAATTTCATCATTTTTTCTATTCGCAAATAAACTATCTACCGCGTCACTGAACCGATTTTTTTCATAATCAGAAACATCTTTTGATAGCACAGCTATCACTTTTATCAATTCAGATGAAAATTGCATGTAATTTTTTTCTAACACATAAGCATTATTAAGAGCTATAGCAGTTTTTATTGTGCTTGTTTTTTGCGCAGTTACAAAAGATTTAAAGGCCTCAATACCCTTGGCCTTGTCTAGCAATTTATCAATACTTAACAAGGTATCATTTTTTAAAGCAGCCCTCTTGTCATAAACAACATTAATCTTCTCTTGAATTTTAGAAACAAGCTGCTGCTTTTCCGATGAAGACAAATTTTTACTGAGAGCATCTAGTCCAAAATCACACGCATTTGCAATCTTGTCAAAATCTTGGCCAGCTGTATCTAATTTACTTAAAGCATCCAGCAGCGGATTTGCTTGCTGTTGAGTTGTGGGGCTTGACTGAGCAGAAAGCTGAGGAGCTACTGGCAACGAAGGTGTGCCACCACCAACAACAGGCCCAGAGGCCTGACCGCCCGCTCCACTTTGCGAAGGCGGTATAACTCCACCAGGAGCAGCTGAAGGTTGAGTTGGTGTAGTCAGTAGCAGCTTAAATGATTTTATTTTATCTTGCTCCTGAGCAGTAAGAGCTGAGCCTGTGGCTACCAGCCTATCAAAAAATTTGATTATTATATTTTTTTGATCGTCTGAGGCTCCTTGTACAGTTGTTACTAGTCTTGCAATGGCATTGATAAAATCATCTCGCAAAGAATTTACTATATCTTTATATTTAGCATTTGGCTCTTTAATTAAAAATGAAAGCATGCTAAGAAGCTTATCGGTTTTGTCCTTCATCTGAGTTATAGGTATTAACTGCAAATCATCAAGCTTTTTTAAAAAATTATTCTGCCGCTCTAGCTTTGTTGTAAGCTTTGATTGCTTATCATTGGCGGAAGTCAAAGCATTTTTGAAACGCTCTTTCCACTGATCCACCTCAGTTGATTTTAATTTTGAAATATCATCATTAATTTGTTTTAAGTTTGTGATGCATAGGCCCAAAACGATGCTTACATCAGTAAGGTTTTTTATGGTTACATCACCTAAAGTAAGCACTGGATCAATTAAATCAGCAACCATGCCTGACTGAATTTTTAATTTTGTTTCAAAAGAAATCTGGGGCAATAATGAAGAGGTCGGCGCCTTAAAAAATGCATCGTAAATAAGATATTTGCTTTTATCAGATATTGTTGTGCCAAATAACGGTATCGAAGGTAATGCTGCTTCATTAAGTGCATCCTTTATCTGTTTTTCATCGGCATACTGAAGAACCAAGGCAACTGGTGCAGCTGGTGGCATAGGCATTGATTGAGAGCCGCCTGTAGGTAGGTTGGGATTAGCTAGAAATACATTTGATGACGATTGCATCCCAAACATCACTTGAATTATGTAAAAAATAAATAACTGCACAGCAACCAAAAAACGTAATCTTAAATTTTTCATCAAAAATCCTTTTTCTAAAAAATACTTCCACTCTCCAGTCCACTTGAAGCTCCTTTCTACCAAAAGATTACCACATATTTATTTTTGGGGAACACCTATTTTCAAATGATGGCACCTGAATGGTTACAAAACAGCCAGTAATCAAAACATATGATCTAATTAAATTGGATGTTGTTGGTTTTCATCCATTGAAAAACGACATGACAGTTGTGATGCTATTGCAGGAGTTTTTAAGGTGCATGAAAATTATGAAGCTTCAGCCTAAAATTATACGAATTCCTATTAAGTCAAAAGCATGATTTTTAGGGTTATACATCCAGTGTAGAGGTTTGAATCCTGCACTGCATGAGGCTTATCGGTAAAACGATAAGTTTTATGCAGCGTCCGGCAAGCACTGATTGGATCGTGAATTTCGAATGAAAAAAAGTAAAACAACAAAAACGAGCATCGGTTTTGAAGGAGTTGAAGTAATCATTTATTTGGCCCAACTAAATTTATGCAGAGGTTATAGTTTTGGATTTTTCACCGCTAGAGCTAGCTCTTTCTGAAAATACTCTTCATCAAGCTTTTGTTATCTAAACATTTTTATAAAAATCGAGCAACTTTTCAAATTTGACTTGATTTGAATAATTTTGAATAACATGCACAAACGCATTTTCTCCAAGCATTTTGCCAAAATCTGGATTAGATAAAATCTTTTCAATAGCATCAGCCAAAGCCTTCACATCACTGGCATCAAAAAGTAATCCAGAATACTCATGCTTGATCGTTAACTCGGCCCCTGTGCCGATAGTGCCAATTATAGGCTTTCTTAAAAGAGCAGCTTCTAAAAATACAATACCAAACGGCTCAACCCTGCTTGGCACAACTTTGATATCAGAATGAAAAATCAACTCATTTGTCTTATTTGTAAAACCTAAAAAATAACAATAATCAGCAACCCCAAGGCTTTTTGCCAAGATTTTTAATTTATGCTCTTGCGAACCTGTCCCTGCAAAAACCGTTTGCACTTTTCTATTTCTTTTATGAATCAACTCATGCATGGCTTGAATTAAAACTTCCTGATTCTTACGCTTTGACAAGTTCCCAATCAAACATAAAATTGGGATTTCTTGTATCGATAAACCAAAGCTGTCTTTAAAAAATTCAACTCGAGTTTTATTTGATTTGTAATCAATAAACTTAGATTCTTCAAAAAACGGTGGAATAAACGCAAAATTTTTGATTTGAAGGGTATGCTGCAAATTAAGGCTCTGTGCGGTCTTTAAAACATTTGGATTAACACAAATTAAGCCGTTTATATTTTTAATTTGTTTAATTTTGAAAGGCTTTGAGACATGCCTCGTAAACACAATTTTGACTGGGTATCTTTTTGCAACTTGTTTGGCTGCCCAAAGCTCCATGTCCTTGTTGCAGTGGATCACATCAAATTTTAATTTTTTATACAAAGAAATAAGCTTTGCAGCCAAAATCAACTTGTAAACAGGCTTGATTAACTCGAACTTTAAAATTTTGGTTTTGATGTGTGCAAATTCCTGATTCTCAAGCTGCCTTGTTATCTCGGTGTTATGCGGAACCAACATTTGAACATCGCAACCATTTTTAATCATGGTTTTATACATATTCAATGAATGAATCTGACCTCCGCCAAGTTTATGATGAAGCTCAATAATCAAAATTTTTTTATTCATTGGCCCCAAATTCCACTAAAAACAAGTGTTGCGCCTGCACTTAAATTTACATCTTCAGATTTGTCAACACAACATAAAATGTCACCGCCAGGCATGCTAATTTTAAATTCTTGATCGTAGTCAATGCGCCCTAATCTTGCAAGTACCCCAGCAATAGAAGCCGCTCCGGATGAGCAAGCCAATGTGATACCGCAACCTCGCTCATATACCAAAGACTTGAAAAGCAAAGGAGCTTCCTGCCAAACAAATTCAACATTTGTTTTTTGAGAAAATGCTTTGTGTTGTTCAATCTCTGATCCGTGTTTAGCAAGCCAGTCACTTGATGTTTGTTGAAAAACAATAAAATGAGGATTGCCAATATTAGCGCAATGACCACAAAATTTGCCTTGTTCCGTATTTATGCAATTTTCACCCAAATAATTTACCGATCCAACATTGGTCTTAATTAAAACATGCTCATTAATATCTTTTTGATACAAAATAAAGCATTCAACAACTTTTTCTCCTGCCTTTATTTTAAATTGACTAGGAAAATTATAGCTTGCGTGAAGGTGTAAAGCAACACAACGTAAGCCATTTAAGCATATTTCAGCCTTACTTCCATCTGCGTTGAAAATAAGCATCTCGGGCAAACTTGAGCTTGTATTCCCCTTTAAAATCAAAACTCCATCAGCTCCTATTCCAAAATGTCTGTCACACAATCTTTGAACAGATAAAGGAAACGAAGCATCAGCCATAGCTTGATTGATATAAGTTTCTGGTTTTTTATAGCAGTCAAACAAAATAAAATCGTTGCCAAGAGACTGATACTTGAAAAAATTTTTTAGCATAAAGTTAATAATGATTCCTAAAACACATTAATTTAAAACAGTAACACAAAATTGGGCTTAATAGCTTAAATTAAGATCTGCTTAAATCAACAGTTTTATAAAGCGCTTTCAGCATTTTGGTTTTCTGAAATTTTTTCTTTAACGCTTCCAATTGATTTATCAATGAAGACTTTGCTCAAATAATTTTTGCCAGAGTCCGCCAAAATAACGACTACTACATCGTTTTCTGTCAAATTTCTACAATATTCAAGAGCAACGTGCATAACCGCGCCACTGCTTATGCCTACCAAAAGTCCGTGTTCATTGGCCATTCTGCGAGTTGCAGAAAAAGCATCTGCATCAGTTATTGGCAAAATTTGATCAACAACTTCTTGATCAAATGTCTCAGTGATAACATCAATTCCCAAGCCCTCAACCTTGTAGGCTTTGGGGATTTTGCTTGAATATGCAGATGTCGCAGCATCAACACCAATAATTTTGACATTCGGATTCTGTTCTTTTAAATAACGGCCAACACCCGAAATAACGCCGCAAGAACCAACTCCACAGATAAAATGCGTTACCGTACCCTCGGTTTGCTTCCAAATTTCTGGACCAGTTGTTGTGTAATGAGCAAGAGGGTTAGACTTATTGTAGTACTGATTTGGCATGTATGCGCCAGGAATTTCATGCGCAAAACGTTCTGCAACTGAATGATATCCACGAGGATCATGCAAGTCGTCGGTGTTAGGGCATACACAAACTTCGGCTCCATAAGCCCTGAGTGTTTCAATCTTTTCGATAGCAGTTCTGTCAGGAACAGTTATTATAACTCGATATCCTTTTAAAGATCCGATCATTGCAAGTGCAATGCCCTGATTACCAGAGGATGCTTCAACAATTGTGCCGCCCGGCTTTAATAATCCAGCTTTTTCAGCTGCTTGTATCATAAAAAGCGCCGTTCTATCTTTAACGCTTCCTCCTGGATTAGCAAATTCAAGCTTAGCAAGAAGGGTTGGTTTTATATTAAAATCCAGACGAGCAATTGGTGTATTTCCAATACATTCCAATAACGACTTATATTTAGGACTTGCAATCATGGAACATCCTTATAAAATTTAAAAAAGTTTTAAAGTAAAGATTATTGTAGTGGCTTTTTTTTTAATTTCCACATCCAAACGTAAAAAATGTTCAAAAGAACTAAAAACACAAATAATTTACCACATTCAATAAACTTAAATGTATTATTTGAAATAAAAAGGGCCAAAAATGCATTCTAGCGTTAATACATGTTTTTCAAAATCACCTTTGAATCAAACGAATATCGTCGAAATTTATACCGCTCTACTAAATTATATCTTGGCCAAACAAAATCATGGCAAATTCACAATTCATATCCAGGATTGTGAATTAGATGAAAATGTTAGCCACGAAATATTTAGAATCATAAAAGATCTTGAATGGTTTGGGATTATAAGCGATGGCAGACCTCTCTTACAATCGAATAAACTTGATATCTACAAAGAAAAATTTGACGCTTTAATTGCCGGGAATAAAGCTTACCGCTGCTTCTGCAATCAAAACAATTCTGAACAAAAAACAAATTATGAATCAAAAGATATTTACAATCGCACATGTCTTAATTTGTCATCCGATGTAATTAAGGCAAAGTTGGCAGCTAATCAAAAATTTGTCTGGCGACTAAAAGTTGAAACCCCAGTCTTACCACAAAAATTAAATCCTACAAGCAAAAAGCTTATCTTTACGCATTTAACATTCAGCGATTTTGCACTAACCAATCAAAATGGAGCACTGGATGCAGTTTTTATGAATTTTGTGGATAACTGGATGTCAAGAATTACACACAAATTAATTAACTCTTGCGATTTAATACAAATTGAGCAACAAGCGCATCTTTACGATGCATTTTTGCTTACAAAACCACAATTCTATATTTTGCCTGAAATTGTAAATTCAAACGAAAAGCCCCTATCGGCCAATGATTTTGGGTTCTTTATCCAAGATTTACGTAAATATGGGCATAAACCACAATCCATTATAAATATTCTTACACAACAAGCATTAAAATCAAATCCGGACATCCTGATCAATGAACAACCAATCAGCAAAGCCATATCCGAACTTATAAAAGTTTTCAGATTTAAGCAATTGACGCCAGGCAGTAAGATTATTTTTGACATACAGAAAATATAAGCCCAAAATAGTACATGGCTCTGGACATATTTATGAAATACATTTAAACTTATTTTTGATTATTAGAAATTAAAGAGTGTATTAAAAAATAAAATATCTGGAGGATTTATGTTTAAGTTAAAAATTACATACGTATTATTTTTGGCAATTGCCATGTCTAGTTTTGGTACATGTTCAAGTATGTCGATAGAAGGCCTTTTTGGCGGCGCTGACAATATGTCCCTTGACGATGAAACCCAAAATACTGAATTAATAAATAAAACACTGACACAGGAATTTATTGTCAAACATTTCTATCCAAGCTTAAAATATTCAAAAAAACAAATTGCTCTGCTTTGTACGCCAGCAGTTTTAACAATTATTGCAGCAAGCATAATCAATTTTCAATATCAAAAAGGCTATTTTGATGTCGCTATTACAAGCTTTGATCAACATTTGCCCGAAAATGAAAATGTAAAATCAGCAATCTATCCCGTTATTCCAACGGCTTTAATTTCATCAATATTGTTAATTATTTCAAAAACTGAACCAGGAATTGGGATTCATCTTACAAAAAGTGAAAAGGCTATTTTTGTTGCATTTATCTACTTTATATGCTTTATAATGTTGAAATTTAATGCCAAAAATTTGATTGAAAGTTTAGCCGATTGGAAGATAGAAAGATTCATTAAAACATATCTAAAGCCTTTAATCATCCCTCTTATGTTAAGCGTTATTCCTACGCTGTTTGCCAACAACTTAATAAACTCATATAATCTAAACGAAGCGTTACTTAAGTTTTTAGACAACTACAACTCAGACAAAGAAAAAAATGGTCGCGCATACGAGAAACAAGCTGCAAAAATAGCTCAGGGCGTAGAAATTGCAAAGGCCGATAAAATTACCGTCAAGAACAATAAATTAATCACACCAGACTGTCTCCGAGAGGCGTTTGATAAAATTTATGACGACTACCGTCCCACAGAAATGACCATGTATGCGTTTAATGTCGATGGCGCAGTAAAAGAGCTTTTGGCAAAGCTTAAAGAATGCAAAGTATCAATCGAATAAGTTTTAAATTTTAACATAAAAAAAGGGCCTGAATCTCAGGCCCTTTTTTTATGACTATTTATCTGATAAAGTGCAAATATTTTAAACGGCCATCAAGAATAACAAGCTTGCATTGCTCAGCTATAATAAACGCATTCACATCACGTCATCCTCGCGAACGCGGGGATCCATAGCAACGCTTAAGCCTAGATTCCCGGTCAAGCCGGGAATGACGTATAAATAATATCGTGAGTTAATAACAACTTAATACCCACCATTTTTAGTGGCCGTTTGGAATATTTTGCCTATATCAATCTGTTTTCTTTTTTTTCAAAATTCAGAACGTAGCCATTTTTTTGAAGGTACTGCATGATAACCAAAAACAGGTCTTCATAGTCTGGTGCAACAAAAAACTCTAGTCGGCTGCTATCATCCTTCATAGCTCTTTCAAAGACAATATTATTTTCATTGCGAAAAACACCTGTGATAAACCATGTGTATGGAACATTTACTTGTGCTTGATAATAGTGACAGTACATAAAAATTCTCGCGGAAATAATAATTAACTAAACGCGTTTTACAAAACTAGAAAGTAATTTTTTTTGACCAATTTTAAAAGCGACAGTTAAATAAAAATCTTTTTCGCTGGCTTTTTCAACTTTAATAACAACGCCTTGACCAAACTTATCATGACGTACAGCACAACCGGTCTTCCATCCGCCATACGATCTTTCAGAGATGCTTTCAACAGATGGCTTAGGCGACGCTGACTCAAACTCTTTGTGCGGATATTCATTCGATTTTTTTCGAAACCTCTCAAATCCTTCGACAGGCTTCCTTCGACAGGGCTCAGGATGAGCCGGGCGAGCGGTGTAATGAACCCGCTCGTGGTTAGCTTGTCGAACCATTTCAACGGGTTCATTAAGATTCGAAAGTAGTCTATTCGATCTGCCAAACGTTAAAACTATTGGCTGCGTATCAAGTCCTCCACCAATCCACTCTTGCCATAGCATAGTCACCTCGACAGAGTGCAGTTTTTCAACATCTACTTTGTAACACAAACTAGTCGGCAACTCGGATAAAAATCTGGATGGCACCTGTTCAACGATTTGTCCGAAACTGTTACGTGCATACGCATTAAGCAACAAAAGATATTCCTGCGCCCTTGTTATTCCCACATAAAAAAGCCTGCGTTCTTCCTCAAGCTCGTCGTTCGTATTCAATGATTTGGAGCTAGGCAGAACGCCATCATTCAGGCCGCTTATAATAACTGTATTAAACTCAAGTCCTTTGGCCGCGTGAAGCGTCATGAGCTGAACTCGCGCCACGTCTTTAGTTTTTTCTAACTTTTCCTGCAAAAGCGCTATTTCGTATAAAAAATTTTCAAGAGTTGGGGTACGTTGCTCTTCAAAAACAGCTTCCAGATTATCAAACGCTTCAGTTACCGCATACTTACTCTCATAAAGAAGTGTGGCATTTATAAATTCTTTGACGTTTTCAACTTTAGTTTCCGCCTCGCGATCATCAAAATTGCGACGCAAGTAGCCGTAATAATCTGTATGGTTAACAATATTTTCTAGGCAGTATGCCGGAAATTGCTTAGCTTCAAGCCCTTTAAATACGTTTAAAAACTCTTCGAGTGCCAGTTTTTTTACGTTTGTTTCATCATTTTTTAAAAGCTCTAAAATTTGTTTAAAGTCTAAAAATGGATTTTTACCCCACTCATCAAGCAGCTCTTGCTCAAATTTTGGACCCAAGCCTCGACTTGGACAATTTATTGCGCGCATCAAGCTAAGCTTGTCGAAAGGGTTTGCAACCAAGCGCATGTATGCCAGCAAGTCTTTTATCTCCTTGCGCTCATAAAATTGCAGTCCACCAATAATTTTGTAGGGAATGGAGTAATACATCAACGCTTCTTCAATCTGTCGCGACTGAAAATGAGTTCGGTACAAAACCGCTATCTCGTCAAGCTTTTTACTTTTTGCACAAGCCTGAATAAACCGAGCGATTGTATCAGCCTCTTGCTCGCTAGATCTGCAATACGCGCTTACCACGCGATTTTTTGCAGGGCGATCAGACCACAAATTTTTAGGATTACGCAGGCGATTATTTTTGATTAACTCGTTAGCCAACTCCAATATCGGCTTAACTGATCGATAATTTTGCTCAATTTTTACAACTTTGACCGGTGCAAAATCGCTTTGGAACGAAAGCATGTTTGTTACAGTAGCTCCACGCCACGAATAAATTGACTGGTCTTCATCTCCAACAGCGCAAACAGAATCAAGATTAAACTTTTTTTCCGAATCTAGCGACATAAGCTTGAGTAGCTCGTGCTGCACATGGCTAGTGTCTTGATATTCGTCGACCAAAATGTGACGAACTTTTTGCTGAAAAGTTTTTTTAAATTCTTCATTTTTACGAAATAACTGCAAAACTTGAAACAATAAATCATCAAAATCAAGGCAGTGCGCTTCGCTTTTTTCGGATTCGTATTCCTGATAAATTTCGCGAATCAGCGGATTTACAAACTCTTCCATATTTCTGACAAGCAAATTGTTTTTGTAAGTTGAAAGCTGATAAGTGGCCTGATTTGCTGATATTTTTTTTTGCAACCCATTTTTATTTATAATTTTTTTGATCAAATCGACCTGGTCATCCGAGTCCATGATCGAAAAGTTGGCAAACGGCACGAGTGAAGGGTTTCGACGCAACAAAAGAAGGCAATACGAGTGAAACGTTCCAACGAACGGAAGCCGCTTTGATCCGCTCAAAAACTTGGCAATTCGCTCTTTCATCTCACCAGCAGCCTTATTCGTAAACGTAAGAGCAACAATTGAAGTGGGATCAGCATACTTTTTTAAAATTAGATATGCTATTCGAGCCGTTATAACACGGGTTTTTCCCGAGCCAGCACCTGCAATCACAAGCGCTGCTGGAGTATCGCATTCCACGGCCTGGCGCTGAAAATTGTTGAGCCCAGAATTTATAAAATCATCAAATGACATTTGCTGCTGTTCCATTAACATTCTTTCTAAGTTATAAGCTATCAAAACCGTCAGGAATTATAGCAATATTTTTACTGCAAGGCTACACTCTTTTACTGGAGCTTTAGGTCTAAAAATTGAATAGGACTTTTTGCTATTTTTAAAAAAAATCATCTGCAAGCGGCTACCAATCAATTCCCGTAGGCCGCTTCTAAAAAATTATCAATTTATTACTAAGCCCCATGCGGTGAGGCTTGTGGACAAGCGTTGTTGATGTATAGCCCTTCTAATAATGTTTTTGACTCAACAAAACATTAAATATTTATTGAGGCACAACTTCATCTTGAGTTTGAGTGTTTATTGGCTCATTTGCCTGTGCTGGTATTTCTGCCTGCATTTCAGGTGCAGGAGATTGTTGCTCTTGATTTGTCGTAACAGTTTGTTCAGCAGGTGCTGCAATTATTGGTGCTGGAGATGGAGGATTTATTGAAGTCTGTACTGACTGTGCAGCTGGAACCGGCATGGCTTCAGAAACTTCTTGAACTTGTTGAGTAGTTTGATTAAATGAATCAGTTTGTGCTGTCTGTGGTTCAATAACCGCGGATTCTGGTGCTGCAGCAGGCATTGGTGAAGGAGCCGCTATTGGCATCGGAGCTGGCGCAGCATTTGTAACAGCAGAAGGCTCTGGTGTTGGTGCCTGAACGCTAACTTGCTCAGGCTGAGAAGCCGATATTTCAGGAGTTGATGGCACCGGAGATTGAGACACTTGAGGTTCTGCAGGTTTTGGCGCTTCAGGCATGACGACAGGTTGTGCTGCAATAGCAGGTTCTGCTTGGGATGAATTTGAAAATTGTTCTGGTGCTGCAGGTTCGTTGAGCTTACTTATTTTAGTTTCAAAATCTACAACAGCATTTTTTACCGCTTGCACTCGTTTTTCAAATGTGTAAAAGTCAATCATGTCGCTCGATGAAAGAAGTTCTAGACAAGGCTCTTTTAGCGCGGTGCGCATATCATTGATCACCTGCGGGCCTACTTCGCCAGACATGCCAAAACATGCACCAAAAAATAAGTTGGCTAAACAAATAGAGTAAACGCTGACTTTCATAACAATCTCCTTTCATAAAAACATTTTTCAACCATTATTTTTAAATTAGTAAAAAATGTAATCGGTAGTCAATTTATTAAATTAAAATGATGCTAAGTCAGTTCATTTTTTGTATAACTTAATGATAGGAATATCAAAAACTAAAAATTTTGAAATCTGTTCGTATGGATTCGACTACGCCACAAGTGGCTTCGCTCACCACGAACGAATTACAATCACCGTTCGCCCTGAGTGTAGCGAGTGTAATACACGAGCGAAATCGAATGGGTACGAACGCTTTAAGGAATACAAATGCATGCAAAAATCGCGCCCAAGGCACTTTTTATCGTTGACGGATCATATCTACTTTACCGTTCATTTTACGCAATGAAGCCGCTTTATACATCCGACGGAACTCCAACACAAGCTGTATACGGCTTCTGCAGAGCCATAAAAAAATTTATTGACGAATTTAATCCTGAAAATCTAATTATTGCATGGGATGCGAAGGGTAAAAAATTTAGAACCGAAATTTACGCGGAATACAAAGCAACTCGACAAGCGCCTCCAAATGAACTTTTTGTTCAAAAAAATGACATCGTCGAATTTTTAGAAACAATCGGAGTTTGCCAAGTAAGCCAAGAAGGCTATGAGGCCGACGACTTGATCTACTCACTCGTCAAAGATCATTCGCATCAAGAAATTGTGATAGTTTGTCCGGATAAAGATCTATTTCAACTTCTTGGCAAACAGGTCCTAGTTTACGATCCATTTAAAGATCGAGTAGTTGACGAAGAGTTGTATGACAAAGAACATGGCTTTCCAGTAAGCAAAATTCATTTTTATTATTCACTGCTGGGTGACGCTTCTGACAACATTCCAGGCGTTGATGGGATAGGCGAAAAGACAGCAAAAGATCTTGTAACAAAATTCGATTCACTTGAAGATCTTTATAAAAATTTAGACAATGTCGAAAAAGACCGAACCAGAAAGCTTCTTGACGCAAACAAAGAAAATGCATTTTTAAGTTACAAATTATTTGAGCTTGCATACCACAAAACTAATGTCAAAAAGGATGATTATGCCTTTGATAAATCTCACTGGAACAAGGCTGTAGACTTCTTTAAACGAATGGAGTTTAAAAGTCTTTACAAAGATATAGCAAACAAAACACCGATGCAAATGTCGATTACAGATATTCAACAGCCCGCGCATGGAAAAGAAAAAAAGCTTTCTTACGACTGGGAATGTGTAATTATACGAACAGAAGAACAATTTGAAGACCTGATAACTAAAATTGAAAAGCATAAATATTTTGCGTTGGATACTGAAACAATGGGCGCAAACTCGTTGCAAGACGATATTGTTGGATTTAGCGTTGCGATTGACGATCAAACCGCATACTACATTCCGCTAATTCATGCAATTCAAGAGGGTGAGCTGCAATTGAATCGCGATGAGGCATTAAATCGAATTAAACCAATACTCGAAAATCCAAAATTTGAAAAATCCCTACACAACGCCAAATTTGATGCGCTTGTTTTTTCTCAGTGCGATATTTGGCTTGATGGCATAATCTTTGACACGCTGCTAGCAGCCAACCTTGTCAAGCTTGAATGGCAAAAAAATAATTTAAAATCATTGTCCGAACATTATCTCGGTCAGCCAATGCAACGATTCAAAGAGGTTCTTGGCACAAAGTATAAAAACTTTTCGCAGGTACCAATCGATGAGGGCGCTAGATATGCAGCTCATGACGCACTGCAAACAGTTAAACTAAAGCCCATTCTTGAAAAAAAATTAAACGAAGATCATAAACTCAAAAAAATATTTTATGATATCGAGATGCCAACGTGTTTAGTGCTAACAAAAATGGAGAAGCACGGAATAAAGCTAGATGTAGACGCGCTTAAAGAGTTAGACAAAGATGTGGTCAAAGAAATCAAACACATCGAAAAAAAGATTTTTGCAGCACTGGAAAGTTTAGATGTAAAAAATATTGAAGAGCTTAATCTTAATTCTCCGCGACAAATTGAACATATTTTATTTGATCAATTAAAGCTACCAACCGTCAAAAAAAGCTCAACCGGTAAACGGTCCACGGATCACGAAGTTTTGCAAGAGTTGAGCGCACAACACCCCGTGCCAGCGATGATGCTGCAGTATCGAGAACTTAGCAAGCTTAAAAATACTTACATCGATCCGTTGCCAACTTACATCAATACAAAAACAGGCAATATTCACACATCGTACAGCCAAACACTTGTTGCCACCGGCAGACTTTCAAGCCAAGAGCCAAACCTGCAAAACATCCCAACAGGAGAGGGTTTTGGCCTTAGGATAAGAGATGCGTTTGTCGCGCGTCGCGGATACAGGTTTATGTCTGCAGACTATTCACAAATCGAGCTGCGTGTTTTGGCGCACATGACCAAAGATAAAAATTTAACAGAAGCATTTTTGCATGACAAAGACATTCACGCGCAAACCGCCGCACAACTTTTTGATGTGCCGCTGAATAAAGTCACGCACGACCAACGCCAGCTGGGCAAGCGAATCAACTTCAGCATAATTTATGGCCTCACGCCGTACGGACTGTCCAAAGATTTAGGAATAACGCCCGCGCAAGCCAAAGATTATATCGAAAAATATTTTCAACAATATCCCAAAGTCGCAGGCTGGATGGAGCACACGGTCAATGAGGCCATCAAAAACGGTTACACGCAAACTTGGTGGGGCAGACGAAGATACATCGCTGATCTTGCAGAAAAAAACAAAAATATGTTTGAAGCCGGCAAGCGCGTTGCCATCAACAGCCCTGTTCAGGGAACTTCCGCAGAAATCATGAAACTTGCAATGATCAACGTTGATAATATATTTGCAAAAAAAGGACTAGATGCGGCTCTTGTCTTACAAATTCACGACGAACTTATCATAGAATTCCATGCCGACATTGAAGACGAGGTCACAAAAATTGTGCACAAAGAAATGGAAACCGTTGTTGACTGGGAGATTCCGTTTAAAGTAACAATTCGAACTGGCAAAACCTGGGGCGATGTTACAAAATAAAACACACAAACAACACATGACCAAAGCAATGATTTTTAGACAGATACATCAACTACCACTCTTGCTAGCCGCAGCTACATCGGTACTTTCGGCACATCTATAAATTTTTAGATGCGGCCTACCAGCATCGACCTGCCGCTTGGTTTCGAATGAAATTTTTCAAAATAACAAAAAGCGCCATCGTATCAGAAACCTTTGATTCACTCGATGGCTGCAGTCGAGTCAAAACGGCGAGTGAAAGCATGGTTTATTGGGCGGGCGGTATTTGTATTTTGTATATTTTATACAGTTCGCCGTACCTATTGTAATCGACCCAAGGATGGCGTGACATTACACACACTCTTTTATTATTCAAAAACTCAGCTGCTAAAGACTTATATGGCTCAATAGCATCTTTGTGTCTATAAAAAAAATCAATAAACAAATTTATCATCTCCGCCAGAAGCATCCAGTCGCTATCTTCAAGATTTTTTAAAACAAAATTATAAGCCTCATATGACAACCTATCATTTTCTAACATCGTACAGCAAAGCCTCTTAATATTTCTCCATGATTCTGGATCAGATTTTATCAGTGCTTGAATAAATTTGGTAATATCATCAAGTACATGCACAAATAGATCTTCTAACTTTAGATCTTTAAATCTTTGAATTAATAATAATAATCGTTCATCAGCGCTAGGGTTTCCTCGACGAATTTGATCTTTTAATCTTTCGACAAAATCTTGAACTACTAGTTGATTATTGCTTATAAACTGCGCAGTCTCAGCCTCTTCTTCTTTGGGCAATGTTCCCCAAATCATCGCCATTATTTTTGTGTTAATATGTTCGTTATTCTTAAACTTTTCCAACAAAAATGAAAACGGTTGTAGAATGCCATTCATATTAAAAATCAAAAAATCAATAAATTTTGGATCGGATAAAAACGTATTCCAAAAAACATGTTTATCCCAATTTGAATATGTTGCAGCATCACACATTAAGCTTAAGACATTACTCAACATATCTACATATTTGCATTTCCCATGAAAATTAAATGTAAGCGTTACCCCACAAGAATTCATCTCTATATTTGTAACTTTTACGTTATAAAAATACTCTATTATACGAGCTAATGCTATTTCTATTTCCCACCTATTAAAATTAGTTTCCCCCTTATTTCCCATAAACTTACAAATAATTTGTGAACTAAAAGTTTTAATGTTAAACATAAAATCAACAATACCACAATGCACACGCAATGGAAAATTGTATTTAAATTTAAATATATTTTGATTAAAAGATAGGCTAACAAGATAAGATTTATCGTAACTTTTCAATATTTTTTGATTAATATCTTGTACGAGCTCTGGAAGTTTAATATTTGCAACACGCAAATCTTTAATTAAAATAGAATGTATAGTCAATAAATTCTGATGTATTGCTGTAAATATATCTTCCAATGTTGTTGGGCCACTCAAACCCTGATCTAAGCCCCAAATAACAAAGCCTAAAGCATCAAAGAACCTGCTTGGTTTTATTTGTTTTACTGGATTATCTAGCTCTATATTTTTTAATCCATCATCAATACCTTTGAGAACATGTTCTGCCTGGATAGTATTCCATGCACGCGATATATCTATAGACTTAGGCAACAACACACTCCACCGCTGCAACAGCACAAAATATATTTCTAGCAAGGCTTTGAAATTTGTTACATTTTCCATCAAATCAGGGGGATATTTTGGGCTACCTTCCAGCGTTTTGAGTGATGAGTCAAACTTGTCGACCAACACATTCATTAAATTGAGTGCAGCAAGCTTGCCAAGCCGTTCACTTTTTTGAAACATTCCAAGAAATTCATCTCCGATAAAATATGTCATTAATCCACGAAGTTGCGCTGTTAACGGAGTGAATGACTTTGGATTTTCAAATGCCGACGTGTCGAACTGTTCGATGTTTTGTCGATGCATTGCAAGCACATCTAAAAATCGTTTTGATTGATCAAATTCAACAATTAATCGTTTGGCTTGTTCAACGGCAGGCACTTCTGCTGCAGCGGCCGCAGCTTCTGGTGGCGTTGCAGGATCAAAGGATAAATGCAGCCACAGCGTGATTATATCGTGTTGATTAAGTTCAGCAATCATTCGAGCAAATCTATTTTTAACAGAGGTTTTTGGTGTGACATCGGCTGGCTCCGGCAGTGATGCCAGGTCTTTAACAAATTTCAACCATTTTGCTTTTGTTTCAGGCGTGAATGCAACGGATCCGACCTTTGCGAGCTGCACTGAAACTGGATCTAGTATCTTGCTTTTTGTTATAATTTTCCACTCATGTCCGATGATTTTGTCTAGTTGTTCAAACGAGTATCCGTTGACTACGTCAGGTGAATGTTCTTGTAGCATCAGAGCCTCTAAAAAACGCACGGCGTACAGCCGTCTTACATCAAGAGATGGAAATTGCAGAGTAGTTGCAATTTCTTGCACGAAACCAGCCTCAGCCTGGCTAAGAATATTAAAATGACGCAAAAGCTCAGGCGCCAACTTATTTTTAGCTACAAGATTTTTAAGTCTTTCTTCTTCCACTACAATCTTAATTAAAAGTGCAGCCAATGCAGCTCTTGCACCTTTTTCCGGCGCTTCCTTTAACACGTCAAGCAATTGAACTGATGGCATCTTTTCAAAATTAGTAATTATGGTTTCATCTACGCCTTGTTGTAATTCTTTTATGATCCGCTTCATATCAACATTCAGCTTTTTTGTTGAAATTGGAATCGATAGTTGAAGTGGAATTGGATAATTGATGGAACCCTCTTTAATAAAGCCATCTGCTCGTAACGCCTCCAAAGATTTTTGTGGCCCATGCCAGATATAAATTCTACCGGTCTGAGGATCAATAACAAGTACGCCACGTTCTATGGCGGCTTTTAGCTCTTTTAACGCTGCACTGTCTGTCACGCAGACAACCGCCTTGCCCTCGATTCTGAAAGTATTTGCTTCATGCGATGTTGTTGGAGCCATGTTTTCGGTAATAACACAAGAAACGTGGGCCGGTCCATTCATTTTTAAATAAATTTGCAACGCCTCTCGCAGGGTGCTTGCAAAAATTACCTGATTTTTATTTGTTATAACCCGCACAGATCCACCGCCGCACCCAATCGTTGTTCCGCCTATATTGACACCAGGCATATCCTTGGAATATGTTAAAAAGCATGGCGGTAATAAATTTTTTTTATATGTGATCGGCCTAGCCTGAACAATCGATATTTTTGTTGTTGTTGGATGATAAACAAACTCCACATCCATCGGCTTGCCATAAAATTTTTCAAGCCTGTTTGCAATGCTTTTTAATTTATATATTACATCGGCATTTAACGCAGGTTTATCGGCTATTTCAGCTAGATTTGGTATCGGCGTATCATGCGCAGGAACAATGCGCACGTGCTTGCGTTTGATGACTTCATGAATAATATAATCTGCAGAAACATAAAAAGAGTCTATCGGCACAAGTCCATTGACAACACCTTCGTTGTAACCGTAAGTTGCTTGAATTACCGTGATGCCCGTTGTTTTTTTGAAGCCTGGATTAGCTTGCCTGAGCCTTGACCAGCCGCCCTCGGCCTCCTCTGTATACATCACACCAGCAGACGGAATCGGCTCACCTTCAACTTCACCGATCATTTTTTGAATTAAAACCGGCGTCATCGGAAGATTGAAAAGTTTTATGTCGCCAGCGATAAGCCGCTGTCCAAAAGACTTTGCGCTAAAATATGACGCAACAACAATGCCCATGGCATGCATAATTTCTTTGATGATTGGAGCTACATTTTTTACACTTTCATTGCCGCCAGCGTTGGCCACATTGTCTGTGTCCTCGGGACCAGTGCTGCGAACCACTAATTTTATGTTTTTTTGCGAAAATAATTTTGAAACATCAGGAAATATTTTTGGATCAAACAATTGCAGAAATTGCTCCGGAGTAAATTTTTCGGAAACTTCGTCGAATTTTGCTTTTATTTCATTTTCTAACTCAGCAAGCTTTGTCAAAAATGTTTCAGGAATTTTTCGTTGAGTCATAACAGCACCTTGCTCTACGCCTTCACAAATCACGCCCCATCGCGCTGCAACATCGATTCCATGAGCGCTAAGCAAGGCTTGAATTATTGGCGAGCTTACAGCAACAAAATCAGGGATCTCGATCCAATTAATGCCTGCGACCAACTCTTTTAATAGCATCAAATTGGCTGTTTTGTAGCCATATTCAAACGTTTCGGCAAAATATTGCAAAAATTTGGCTCGTCCTGTCAATGCAATTGTGTCAGGCTCAGTCAATGCAGCCTCATGTTGCGGCATGGTCACCGCTGCCGTAGTTAAAGTTGGATCAACTGTTGCAATGTATAGCGCGTTTGGCGATATTGGCAGCTCGAGTTTTTTATATCCTTGCCCAGATCCAAATTGCGGTTTAATGTTTGTGCTTTTTTTGGCAACGTATGTCCATGTTTTCATAAAATACGGTTTTAAAAACTCGATTGAGATATGGCCAGCAGTTCGAATTGGATTTACAACCCAATTTTTAATAGGCTCAACCACCCAATTTTGAAATACATTCCAAAATCCGCTTTGAGTCGCAACATCAGTCCGCGTTACACCTTTTTCCGCGCTAAATTGTGTAACTTCGCTTGGCTTATCAACATCTGCAGTTGCACCATACAAATTGCTGCAAAAAATTAGCAACACAAAAATTATAAATCGATACTTCACAACGCGCCCTTTCCATCGAACAAAAATTAAATACTTTTTATATTCACTCGATCTAGACAATGCTAACAAAAGCGATGGCATTTTTTGAAGCTTTTTAAAAAAATGCTCTGCAGCCAGCATCCATTCAATGCCAGCAGCTCGCATTCAAAAACTTGTCAATTTTCTCGCATGTGTGTCTGTGTGGCGTGTTTGGAAGATGATGGTCGATGTATGTCCGTAAATATTATGAGCTTGGCGTGGTTGTAAAAAGAGATTTTTTGACGCGTTTAGTTTTGCTTACTAAATTGCTATTTTGCGATCTGCTCAATGCGTCTCAAAAATAATTTTAAACGGCGATAGTCATTGCCGGTAAGAAGAGAGAATGTTTGACAAAATTCATCAAGCATGGCTTGTGTTAGCAGTTTTTTAGTCGCCAGATTATTCAAAATAGCAAGCAAAAGCTCGTCAAGATTGCAGCTTTGATTTAGTGCTGCAAAAAGTATGTGTACGTAAAGTGGTTCTTGAAAAAATAGCGCAAAAAGCTCACTCGAACACTCTTTTACAAATGAATGAATCTTGCATGGCGTTGGAGCCAGATGATAATTAATTTTATTTTGACTTTCATCGATGTATCCAACAATTTGAACATTGAAAATTGTACGCAAAAATTCAAATATTTGCGGCTGTTCCGCCATTAATTCGGCCTCTGTCTTTTGGTAAGGAAACGGTGAACGCATCGGATCGATGGAGCCTGTTTCGATTTGGGTTACACAGCCAATAATTATTCGTTTATCGCTCTGCGCCTGAACAAGTGAGCCAAATTTTGGAAAATTATCCCACTGCCAGCATTGAGCTGAAAAAAATTGCAGATTACTTCCCACTATTTCAGCAAAAAAATCGGATTTAGTTTCTTGGTTAGACAAAGATGTTTTGCTGTTTTGTGAGTTCAAGCTCATTTTTATTTATTCCTTCTAAAAAACTTTTTCTATGAATTAACGAAGAGCCTTTTTGCTTGATTAAATTTATATGTTCTCGTGTGCCATATCCTTTGTGCTGGGCCAAGTTAAAGCCTGGAATTACATCATCAATCTTGACCATTAATTGATCTCGAGTGACTTTGGCAACTATTGATGCAGCTGCAATTGATTTGGATATTGATTCTCCGTACGGAAAATAATGCGTTTCAAGTTGAGAATGCATGTACGCCAGATCAATTTGCAAAGGCATTGCATCTACCACCAAATACTTTATTAGTTCGAAATCGAATGGCAACGCTTCAATTAACTGAATAAAAGCCTTTTTCATTGCACGCAATGTAGCTTGATAAATATTTATTTTATCAATTATGTCATGGCTTAATATTGCGGTTGAATACCAAGCATTTTGGGTTATCCATTGATAAGCGGTTTCGCGTTCACTCTCTGTTAATATTTTTGAATCTTTCAGCGAATAGCTTGTATGCTGCGGCAAAATTACAGCAGCAACAACAAGCGGGCCAGCAAGGCACCCACGGCCGACTTCATCAATACCACAAACATAAAATTTATTTTCCCATGCTTGTTTCTCAAAATAATTTTTGGGAAATTTCAGTATTTTTGTCAAAATTATTCCAATCAAAAATCTATTTTGCTTACAACAGAAGAAAAACTTAGCAAAAAGATCGAAATAAAGCTACATGTGGCTTATTGTAAATTATTCCACCACATCTACAATAAATTATTAGTTCAGATTAATTTAATAAATAATAGAATAGATTTATTATGTATTGATAATTCAACTCATGCAATATCCTGCTAGCTGATTATAATAAATTATTTTAAGCATAAATTCTTGTTGAAATTTTAGTAGCATTTCTATTTGACATAGTTTATATTGAACGGAGAATCGAAAATTCAAATAAAGCCCGTATTAAACGAGAAAGGGATGATATGTCTTCAACAGAATTAAGAGTAAAAGAATTACTAAGAGAACTTGGTTGGACAACTAAAGTTTTGGCTGAAAAAACAGGTATGTCCGAAAGCTATCTTACGCATATCAAGAATGGCACTCGTAGATGGAACGAAGATGCGCTAAAAAAATTGGCGACTGCTTTTGGTAAGCACCCAGTAGAGCTTTTTGCGCAAAGAAAAAGCCGCACAGATAATGTTGATAGATCCGTTAAAATGCCAGAAACAACAAGTGTTGATCTACAGTTAAAAATTGTTCCCGTAGTTGGGGATGTTCCTTCAAACCCATCTCCTTACAATAATCAAGTTATGCAAGTTACTACTGGATACAAAGATATTTTTGTTCCTGTTTTTAACAGTTCAGATGAGTCAATGTTTTGTTTTTGTATAGAGAGCAATTCGATGTCTCCAAACTTTGTTAAAGGCGATTATTTAATTATATCACCTGAAGTTTGGACGCGTTCTGGAGACATTGCTGCAGTTGAATATGGAAACGAAACACAAATTAAAGCAATCATGCAAATTACTTACGCCGATGATTTTATCGTTCTAGAATCGGTAAACCACAAAAATCCTCCAGTGGCCCTTGTTCGCGGGAAAGATCATTTTAGAGTTATAGGAAAGGTCATATTTAGATATCAAAGACTTGGCTAAATTTTGTGATTGGTTTGCTGGGCTGGGCATAATGTTTTTGACGATAACACTTGTAGAAGCCTTGATTGACAACGTCGAGCAAAAATTTTGCAAAAAATAAATTTGTAAGCGCAACTTAAGCCGCTGCTGGAGTCATGCTTGCGTTGCTAGTGAATGTGTATGCCTGATTAAATTCTTTAAGCGCTTCATTAAATTTTTCCAACTTATCTTCGCTAATTTTGTTTTTGGTTAGCGGTGAGTCCCAATCTCCAATTTTAAAGGTGATTTTTATCGCTAAAATTTCACCTTTGAAGTTGAGTATTCCTCCTTCTTTTATAAGCTCACTCATCGATGTTGTCGTATTTATAACAAAATGCTTATCTCTTGTCAGACCGTTGGGCAATTTTACGTTATGTCCTGGAACGATATAAATACCGTCTTTAGTTTTACAAATCTCGTAAAATTTACCTTGAAATGTTGGATTTCTGCGCATGTAAGGACCGGTCCATTTTGCAGGATAAGCAATATTCATGCAGCCAACGGTTGAGCCCGCAAATTTTTGAATATTCAAAAAGTCTACCGGGATGCTGTCATTGTTAAAGCTTAAAATATTACAGTTTTTATCGATTTCATTGAGAACTTTCTCTATTTCTTTCAGGTCGTTTTTTATTGCCGCCACAATCTGATACGGCTTGTCTACGATGATTTTGATAAAAAATATAGACATTAAAGTTACCAAGGTTATCGTGCTGATTGCTGGAAAATATTTTTTCATAGACAACAACACTGGATTAATGCTCTTGTCAAAGGATTTGTCAATATCATGCATGAAATTATCAATTTTCTTCATTGTCTCTTCTTTCAACATTTAACGTAACTACTACGATTCCCCCTCACAATTTATCTTACATCTTTTGTATATTTAAAATAAACAAATTCAAAATAATTAGATTTATAAGGTATTTTGATGAGTTTTATAGATTTGTGGTAATACCTTTTTCACACTTTCAACGGCCTCTTTTTTTGAGATTAAAATAACATTATCTGTTTCAACAACGCATAAATCACTAAGTCCAATAAAAACAATAACTTTTTTATTAGTATTTGCCAGGTTATTTTGCCCGTCAATGTTTATTATTTCTGTTTTGGCCGGCTGAAATTTTTGTTGCAACGATAAAAATACATTCAAATTGCCCACATCGCTCCACTCAAAACTTGTTGGAATTACGACGATATTCTGGCTTCGTTCCATAACCGCATAATCAATTGATATATTTTCTAAATCGTGGTAGTCAAGTTTTTCATCAAAGAATTTATGCATATCAGAGCTGAGTTTTGGAGCATTTGCTTCAAATTCATGTAAAAAAGTGTTTAATTTTCCAACAAAAATGCCTCCATTCCAAAACATGTCATCTTGCTTGATGTATTGATTAGCTTGATCAGTAGATGGTTTTTCATGAAATTTTTCGACGATATAAACATTGTTGTCGATATTCAGGCCGGCTTGAACATATCCGTAACCAGTTGCAGGGAATGTTGGCTTAATACCGATTGTTGCGATTTTATTATTAGTTTGCACAAAGTCGCAAATATTGCTTAGGCAGCACAAAAACGCTTGTTGGTCCGGTATAAAATGGTCTGCTGGCAATATCACGATAGTTGCGTCTTTTTCAACGGCCTGTATTTTATGGCAGGTGAAAAGTATTGCTGGCGCGGTGTTTCGTGCTGCCGGCTCTGATATAACGTTGATATCGGTATCGACATGATTTTTGATTTTATTTAGTTGATAATCGTTTGTGATAATCCAAATATTTTTATACGATCCGGTCAACGGCAAGATTCGATCAATTGTTTGTTGCAATAATGATTTTTGTCCGATAAACGGAATTAAATGTTTTGGACAATCTTTTGTGCTCAGCGGCCAGAGCCTTTGCCCGCTACCGCCGGCAAGAATTACAAAATGTGTGTTACTCATTACTCTTCCTTTATTCGATTTTTTTAACTCTATCCTTAAATTTTATTTGTGAGACAGAACGCCCTTGCTGATCGTTGGTTTCAATCTCGATGGCACTTTTGGCAATTTTTGAAAAAATATCTTCGTAGCCATCTCCTGGTCATGCTTGGTAGGCCGAGTTATAAAATTTATAAATTTGTTGAGATTGGTGATGTATGCACGTGTTTGGAATTTAGTAGTCAATGTATAACCCTGAATATCGTATAGTTGATCAGTCTTGATTTTCATAATTTATTTCTTGATCCAGAATATTATGCTTGCCTCTTTTTATGATCAGCCAAAGCCCGAGCGCTGCCAGAATTATTAAAATGAATTCAAACATCATTCTAAAGCGCGCGCAGCCGTCGTGTCCAGTGACAATCGAGAAATAAAAAATGAATGATAAAAAAAGCCCAAGCAGGTCAAATCTTTTTTTATAAAATAACCAGAGCAGGGCAATCAGGCACAAAAAATAACGAAGCAATGACCAAATCGCCTCAAGCAGACCAACTATTTTAACCCACTGATAGCTTGCTCCAGACTGGATGTACAGCCAAGCTTTTTGAAGAAAAGTTCCTTGCATGTTAAAGAACGAAATATCTCCGCCGTGAACATTTGGATCAACCAAGACTTTAAGATTGCTGGTGTAGAGCCCCAAAAAAGTTTTTATAACGTTTTTACCCCAGATATACGGGAAAAGTCCGATTGGATAGGCTTTTAGATCAGCCCAAAACATATTTTTTACAACATCTATTCGTTCATAGTCAGCACCAGCAATCATCTGAAGTTTTGCTCGTTCCGCGTTAGAGGTCGTGCCGTGCACAAACGCCAAAACGTTTGGATAAAACCAAAAATAAATATTTTGCGATTCTAGTTTGCTGATCTTGAATTCGTTGAATGCAGCCTTGTTGTGAACCATATAAAAAAATATAGGGATTGCAAACATAATCGAAAAATTTGTTAAAAATTTTGTTTTTTGCGGATTGTTTTTGTTTAAAATATAAAGCAGCGGAAGTAAGAGTAGTGGATAATAAAGAGCTGCAGGCTTAACGCAAACAGACAACCCCAAAATCAATCCAGACCAATACAGAGCGGATGTGTTTTTTTCCGTTAAATACAGGCTAAATCGTTCAATAAATGCGATGAATAAAAAAGATAACAAGGTCTCGGTTAAAACAAATTGTGCAAAGACCAAAAACCCCAAATTTATGCATGTTAGTGCAAAAGCGATTATTCCAACCGCTTCATTAAAAAGCCGTCTGGAAGTCAAAAAAATCAAAAATGCAGACAGCAAAACCAAAAGTATCTGTGCCCAAATTAAAAAATCTATCGAGTCTGAAGTAATTTTATAAATTATTGCCATAAACATTGGATACCCAAGAACAAAGTACGGCATATTTTCAAATGCGGGCGTTGGTGCGAAAGTTCCTGATTTATAGAGTAGTTCACTCTTGCCAAGATATGCGCTTGAATCAACGTCGCTGTGATATTTTAATGGATCAACCTGTAAATAAAGCAAAATTGAAAGATTCAAAAAAATAAATGAAAATAGGACAAGAAATGATAGCGTTTTTGAAGATACCACAAGATCTCCTTTAAAATTATTTTATGGCCCACAAATTTTGTAATACCCATTTTTGAACAGCGAAATTATAAATATTATTTTTATAAAATTTTTCAAGATCGGAAAAATTGCCAGATAAAAACGTATTTTGACTTCTACTTAACGCTTGAAAGTAAGCTGGAAACAATTTTTCGCCATTCAACCATCTAAACGTTGGCGCGGAAAATCCAACCTTTTTTCTATCAATCACAGAATCAGGCAGAATCCCTCGACAAATCTTCTTTAAAAGATATTTTTTAATACCGTTCTTAAATTTTAAGTCTCCGTGAACATGCATCATAAATTCAACCAGCTTATGATCAAGAAACGGCTCGCGCGCTTCCAATCCTTGAGCCATCGACATTTTGTCTGCACGCATCAAAAGAAGCTCTGGTAGACGTTGTTTAAGTTCAAGATAAAGCATTTGTTTGCAAAAATCCGCTTCGGGATCGAGTTCTTTGAGCTTGGACATGTGATAATCGACAATGGAAAGACTGTTTAACTCTTGTCGCATGCCAGGGTAAATTTGTTGAACAATTGGATCAAATTCGATTGATGTGTGAACGTCAGACAATATTATTTTTTTATGCTGCTCATTAAAAGCGATTGCTCCGCCCCAAAAAAGAGGCTTTTGTTCGGCCCAATTTTGAATTAAATCCAATTTTGTCGGGTTGTTGTTTAAAAATGGAGAAAATATATTTTTTATGCCACTGCGCATGAAGCTAGGCATAAATTTTTGAGTAGGCGCCCAAAAGTTGTCATACATTTTTTTGTAATTTGCGTAAAGCTCATAGCCAAAAAAAAGCTCGTCAGAGCCTTCTCCCACCTGAGCCACCTTGATTCCATTATCCCGTGCAAGCTTTGCCACGTAATAAAACGGGATGCACACGCAATCTGCAAGCGGTTCATCCAGGTGATAAACCATTTTTTCATAAAACGAGAAGGCTTCTGTCTCAGAAATTGTTATTTCGTGATGCTGAGTTCCAAATTTTTGGGCAATCATTCGAGCCCATTTAAGTTCATTTGATTCAGGGCCGTCAGAAAACGCTACAGTAAATGTTTTTAGCTTGCTTGTTAATTGTGACATCAGTGCCACATTCAAACTTGAATCTATGCCTCCGGATAAAAACGCTCCCACAGGCACATCTGACACCATTCGTTTTTTTGTTGATTCAATCAATAAATTTTTTATATTTTCAAGGCAAAATTGTTCAGATTCAAATTCTTTTTTTTCTGTGGCGCTAATTTTTTTTATTGGATTGTACCATTCACAAAAACTCAGCTTTTTTTTGCGGTCGATTTTTAAATAAAATCCGGCGGGCAGCTTGTATATTTCTTTAAAAATTGTGTACGGCGCAGGGGTAACCATAAACGTTAAGTAATGATAAGCGGCGACAGGACTTATTTCTTTGTGCGTCCATGGTAGATGCCACAGCGCCTTAATTTCGGATGCAAATCCTAAAATATTATTTTGCAGAGTAAAATAAAGCGGCTTAACGCCAATTCTATCACGAATGAGATATAATTCTCGTTTTTCAAAATCATAAATCGAGAAAGCAAACATGCCTACAAGTCGATGTATTACGTCGATGCCCCATTCTTTATATCCATATAAAATTGTTTCTGTATCAGATGTCGAAAAAAATTGATAACCAATATTTTCCAGCGTTGATCGCAATTCTTTGTAATTATAAATTTCGCCATTAAAACACACCACCACGCTGCGCTGTTTATCGAACATTGGCTGCATGCCGGCATCGGATAAATCTATGATGCTTAGTCTGCGATAGGCAAGCCCAAGCTGGTGCTTATCACTGGCCCAAATTCTTCCACCGTCCGGACCTCTGTGAGCGATGGCTCTTTGCATTCCATCAAGGATCTGTTCATCAATTTTAATCTGTTTTTCGTTAAGATTTAAATATCCAGCTAAACCGCACATAGTTAGACCTATTCTTGTTTGAATTTTTCCCGAGGCGTAATAATATTTTTTAGAATTGCTGCATCCGATATTTCTTCCTGTTCGATAAATGGCTTAATGGCATTCATCGCCGAAATCATTGCCGTATCCATATTGTTGTATTGATGCATTCCGTTGCGGCCCATTAATTTTAGATTTTTGAAACATTCAAGGTAGTCGTATACGATATTCAAATACAGTTTATAATTGCCTTCATAGATTGGATAAGCGTCAGGAGCTCGCAACACCATACCATCTAGCACTAATTCTTTTTTGACTAGTCCAATTTTTGCTACTTCATTTTTGGCTTGGTCAAGAAGTTCAGCATCGGTTTTTAGCCAAATAGGATCACCCATGAAAGTAAAGCATTCTAGGATTATTGCGGAGTGTTGTTTATTTGGTCTTAACATCATCGAAAAATTATTCATATTTCCGATACGTATTGTTTGAACATTTTTTTCGTGAATATAAATCCAATGATCAGGGGTTATATGTTCCTGATTGATTATCAAATTAATTGTTATCAATGCGCGGCATATGAGCTGTTTTGCAGCAAATATCACGTCTGATGGCGGCAACGGGTCCATGCTTAGAATTAAATTACGCAGTGTCATTGTTGATAAAAAATAATCGCCTTCATGGCGCTTGAGTTGTTGAGCGGAAGCCTCATTTTCGTTGAGCATGCTTTTTGTTAGCACGGCCACAATTTTTTGATTATCATGCTCAACTGAAACAACTTGCTCATTCAGATTAATCGAGCCATACGTTGAGTTAATTATTTTCTTGCCGACTTTATTCCACAGCGATCCCGAGCCATGAATCGGATAATAAAACTCATTTAAAATTGTTCGAGGTGTATATTTTTTAAACATTTTGCCAAAAAAAGCGAAAAATATAGCTTTTCCCAGCGAGAAATTTTTAATTCGCTGAGCAGCCCAATCTGCTGAAATTTGACTGCATGGTATACCCCACAATTTTTCAGTGTAAGATTTAAAGAATATTTCAAAAAGTCGCTTGCCAAACCGGTTTGTCAGCCAGTCTTCATACGACGCAACTTTTTTGGGGAAAATTTTATATCGAAAATAGCTACACACACAGCGAATAGATTCAAATATATTAAGCCCAAGCAACGCATTAATTGGTTCTAGCGGATATAAAAAGAAGTGTCTGTTATAATAAATTCTTGTGAAGCGTTTAAGTGGTATAAACTCATCTTTAACAATATCTTTCCACCAATTTTCTATTTCTTTGGATTCGGTTACGTAGTGATGTGGACCAATGTCGTATTTATAATTTTTGTAGCTTACTGTTTTGGCAAGTCCGCCAATTTGATCGTCTTTTTCGATGATATTAACTGCAAATTTTTGTGTTTTTAAAAGCTCAAATCCAGCTGTAAGGCCAGCTGGCCCAGCTCCGATAATTACAGCCTCTTTTTTATTCTTCATTTACTCTCCCTTTAAAAAAATCAATCCAAGCCTTACTTGCTAAAGTAATTAAAAAACACTCGATTGGCAAACGTAATCTAGCGTTATCCGCATGCAAGTGTTATAAAAAGTACGGCAAAAATGAAAGGAAATGCTTTGAAGGCTACGCATAAATTATTGAAATTAACAAATATTGATGCGCAAAACATAAAAAATCCGATCAACAAAAATAATAATAAAAATATTTCAAAATAAATTACCGGAATAATCCATTTATTTGATACATCTGGCAGCAAAAATCTTTTTACGATAGTATTTAATCCACGATTATTATCGTACGGAGGCAAGCTGCCACCTGAATCCACAAAAAGCAGCTCAGATGAATAAAGTCCAAACGCCGATTTTAAAATATTTGTAGTCCATAGTTTGATTGTTATCATTGGTCTTTCAATATACATATTTAAAGTTAATTTTTCAGCGATTAGACTTTTTTCTATTTCTTGCAATGGCCTACATAGCTCTAATTCATGCTTTTGACATAAATCATTAAATTTTTGATAAACGTTGTTTTGTGCTTGTTCATGTGAAATGTTGTGTTGTCCCATCTCTAAACGTACGGCGGCATGGTTTAAAAAATGTGGCCCAGACAAGGTACCAAAAAAAATATACCCGGTTAAAAGATAGTTGCGCACCAACCACCATCCGGTTGCAAGTAAAAAGCCAGATATAAACGTTGCTAGAGCGCGTAGCCTTTTTTGTGTGAATAAAAGCAAAAATATTGAAACGCAAATCATTGCAGGTACGACCTGTCTTATCAAGCAGGCTATGCCCAAAAATACACCAGCGGCAAATAGCTGAATCAGTGATTGTTTTGATTTGGATTTGCAAAAAAACAGATTTAAATTTTGTAAAAATAAAATCAAAAAAATTGTGAAAAATAAAACAAAAAGAGTCTCAGTAAAAACCAATCCTGGAAAAATCAAATATCCTATGTCAAAACAAGCTACCAAGGCTGCAAATTGTGCCACTTTTTTTTGACATGGAAATATTGTGAGTGATAAAAAAAATATAAGCCACGCAATAAAAATGCTGAGTAGGATTTGAAACAAAATTGCATAAATCGGGTTTGCCTCAAAACACTTGTAACACAAAGCTAAAAATATCGGGTATCCTGGAACGCGGTAAAATTGCGGAGCTCCACTCTCGGTAGAGATACCATTGCCTGTCGCGATTTGTAAGGCTATTTTGTGATAGTGCGATGAGTCGAATTCAAGCATGCATGGATTATTTTTTAAAAATAATGCAAAAAATAAAAGTTTTGTTGTGAACGCAAGCACAGATATAAAAACTAAAAAATGCTTATCATTAAACATAAATTCGCTCTCCTTCAAAAGTTAGATTGCGGCAGGCCTTTTAAAGAAGGTGGCGTTTTTTGCAATTTCTGAAAAAACCACTCGACAACCCAGATTTGGAGCGGACTTACCGGTCGCATTAAAAAACTTATCATTTACTTGACAAAGCCGACCAATTCAGAGCTTTAAAACACCATGCCCTATGTATATCAAATTCATTCACGCTTTTGCGCAATGGCTATTTTATAGTTTTTCAGTTATTTCTTTGACAATTTGATCCATTGACTTAGCAGTCAATATTCCAGCAGCATTCGTATGTCCTCCACCGCCAAAAAGCTTTGCTACAGCGTTAACATCTGTGGTTTTTGAACGAAGCGAAACCTTGATTTTGCCGTCTTCTTTTTCATAAAACAGCAAAGTCACGTCTACGTCGCAAATTTGAGATAAAAGATTATTAAAGCCTATCAATGAACGAAGCTGCATATCATTGTCCAGAAGGTCTTTTTTAGTGATGCAGACCCATGCGGCTGTCCCATTTTTTGCGACTTTAATATTACTTAATATTTTGCCCCAAAAAACGAAAGTTTTATGGTTGTTGTTAGAAAGCAGCTCTTTTTCAAGCTTAAAAAGATCCGCTCCAAGTAGCATTAAATCGGCAGCTATTTTTAAAGTTCTTGGCTGTAGCGGATGAATTTGAAATATTTGACTGTCATAAAGAAGACCAAATAATAAACATTCTGCAACATATCCATCGATCAAATTGGCGTCCCAATAATGTAAAACAACATACAACTCTTCGCTGGCGCTGGATGCTTCAGCATTAATAAAGTTAAATTTACCATTCAACGAGTTACTGATGTGATGATCAATATTAATCATTGGAATGTTATGAAATTCTTTTGGCCAGTAAAGTCTTTCATAATTTGCAACATCACAAACAATTATCAATTGAGGCATTTGGCAGTGTTTATTTATTAACAAATTTGTAGGCTGACGTTTATAATTAAATTCAGGCTTATCTGGATATATCGTTTCTGTATTTTTCCCCATTTTTCTTAAAATATAATCTAAGGCTGCGCAAGCAGAAATACCGTCCCCATCAGCATTAGAATGAGTAAGTAATGTTATATTTTTTGCCGCTTTGACTAATTCCCACGCACCACAAACCTGATCACTAGCATAATATTGTTCAAATAAACCTTTAGACATTACAATTTCCTTAAATTTGGAGCTTATATCACATCCAAAACACCACGAATTGTTCAAGCCCTTAAGATGGACATTCTCTTCTAAAAATTTCATCCTGTCAATCAAATGACATTTTTTTTCTTTAATCCAGGAAAAAGAAGCCATCTATAACAATAAATTCAGTTAGAAAAATATAAAACTTACACATTGCGACAATTAACGCAATGTGTAAGTTTTATATTTTCAAAATAACTCAAATAACCGTACCATTAGGGCATTTGACAATTTATCAAATATGTCTTACGATGAGCTTATATAAATTTAAATTAGAAACTGATATAACACTATAAAAAATAAACAACGACAAATTGTATAATGCGATGTTAAAAAATTTGGCATAAAATATTATGTTTCAGTTTTTTATAAAATTAAATTTGTTAAAAAAATGAAATGTAAATTTTGGGGGTAAAAGTTTTTAACATAGAGTGTTAACAACACGCTATAATTAAGTTAACTAGTGAAAGGTTGGACAATGTTGATAAATAAGCAAGTGCAAAAAAAGGGCGTAACGTCCCTGGATAAAATTAGAAGTTATAATGAGGTTATAGAGTATCTCGATTCATTGACTTACGCTGAATATAACGAAAGCGTATTGGAAAGAATGAGCGCGATGAATAGCCTTTTTGATAACGTTGCAAACAAGGTTGACACGATACTTGTTTCTGGAACAAATGGAAAAAGCCTAACAATGCACTTTGCTGCAAAACTTCTCAAGGAAGAGGATTTTAAGGTTGGATTAGCTTATTCTTCTAACATCTTAACCTACAACGAACATATCGTTACGGACACTCAATCAATATCAAATAAAATATTTGCCGACATTTTAAATGAAGTTATAAACACTGCTGAATCTAACAATATTAAAGCAACTGCTTATGAGCTTTTAACAATTGCCTCATTAATAAATTTTATTAATGAAAAAGTTGATGTTGCAATTCTGGAAGTAAGATATGGCGGAAAATATGATGCAACAAACATCTGTAATCCAAAGATTGCAGCACTTACTCGTGTTGCTCAAGACAGCGCCGGCTTGCTTAACAATGACCTAGACCAAGTTGCCTTTGAAATGCTTGAAACAGCTAAGTCTGGCTCGTGGTTTATTTCAGCAGAACAAAGCAAAATCAGACTACAAAAAATGAAAACGGTGGCTATTGAGCGTGGAATAGAATGGGCTATGCCTATTCGCAAACTTGCTTCACTGCCTTACATTTACGAGCAATTGTTTGGTCGCGTGGCTTCTTTGGGCGAAAGAATAGCACAAATATACGTTGAAGACATCAAAGGCAAATTTTCTCCATTCTTACGCGGAAATCTTTTAATTACGCAAAAAGGTCAACGTGGCCGACCAACACTTGAGGCAAAGCGTCAATCAGAGCTCAATCCAGTTAAAACATTAAAAAGTTTTTGGGCTGATCAATTTGATTTAATTAGAGGCCGCTTTGAGCTTATTGATAAAGAGAATCCATCAATCTTGCTTGATAACGCAAGCAATCTAGATGCTTTGACAAATCTTTATCTGGGCATACGCTTAATGCATTATAAAAAACCACTTAAAGGTCTTGCAATTATCATTGGTTTCAGCAAAACACTGGATGCTGTTGAATGCTGTAAACTTATTAGATACCTGACCAAAAAAGTTAATGGCTCGGCGTTCTTTGTTAGATTGCCAGGCGAGATTGAATCTCATAGTCCAGAAGAGTTGGCTAACATAGCCAAAGAGCTCAACCTCAAAGCTAAAGCTTGCTCATCTTTATCCGAAGCGCTTGACGTAGCAAAAGGTGCAATTGATGGACGTGATGGCTTAATTGCTATTACTGGTTCACAAAATATTGTAACTGAATTTTGGAAATTACGCGGAATTAAGAAATTTTAAGCAAAGAGCCCCGCAGCTTGCTGCGGGGCTCTTTATTTGTTTTAACACATTGTATGAGTTGTTACGTTGTCACAACTTAGGTTAATGTTGTAAATACCTTATTAATCCTAGCGGATACAGTATTTTTTCTTCTCCAGTAATTGCGTCTTTATTTGCTAAATACATGCAAATTTCAAATGCCTTAGGATTAAGTGATGTAAAGGCTGTTGTAAAAAGAGATGGTGCTTGTTGAAGGTGCGCAATTTCTTCTCCAGATAACTGTTCTCTGCCCAAGAGTGAATAAATTAAAAAAGTTATTCGATTTTGGGCTCGTATATCTAGCCCTTCGGGTGCCAGAGCTAATGCAAGATTCAATGCGTCTTTAAGTGATTGTATATCTGTATCTTCGAACGGAATCAATTGATTTTTTATTAAGACTTTAATAAGGGTACTTACACCAGGATGATCTGAGTTTACAGCAGCCATCAACAGAGAATCACCTTCATTTAAGGCTATAATTTCATCCATAGAAAAGTTAGGTTTAAGTATAATGCCACGAATTAAAGAAGAAATTATAGCGTCTTTATCTCTGGATATAGATAGCCATGGAGTTTTAAGTGCACATTCTAAAGTAATCTTAGTTGCTAACATATTAGCATCTGCCAGTCCGCCAACGCTACTACTACTGGAAGCGCCTTGTGCGCTAGCAAAAAGCAAAGCTGCAACTAGCGTTAATTTAAAAACATTTTTCATATCATTTCCTCCATAAAAACCATTAAACATAACCATTTTACACAAACATACAACAATTTTCTGATTCATCAGGATCAACAATTTACCAACGTTTTAAATTAAACGCAAGGGTGTAAAGTTTTTATTTAAGAAGATTAATGATGTTGACGCCTTAATGTTTTAAAAATATTATATTAGTAAATATTGTGTGCGTTGGCCTCCTTTCAAAATCAATGCCATTTTTTGTTATTTTCATTTTTTTTGCTTGGCAAACCCCGCCAAGTCGATGCTTGCAGAGCGTATCTAAAAACTTGTAAATTTCTTTGCAAGGCTCATGGGTGCGTGAGTTTAGAATGTTGTAGTTGATGTATAATCGAATTTATCGGTTATTTGCTCGCGTTCTTTACATTCGCAGTTTTTTGAATAATATTGAATTTAAGGAATGTTTCTAGGTTTAAATATTTTTGGGTTTGGGGTATATGGATAAATTATCTTGGGTTGAACAAGACAAAAATGGACGTGACTATACAATTGAATTTCACAGGATTTCTGATGAAGCCGGTTTTTGGGCTTTGGTTGCACAAATTCGTTCTATCTATTCCGAAATTTTTATTAGTTCCAGCGATGAAGAGCCGGTGATGCTTTGTGAAAATAAATTGAAACGTCTCTGGGACGATATCCGTGATTGCAAACCCATGATTTTTATTGCCAAAAATGCTGAAAACAAAGCATTAGGCTATGCGTTGTTTCTCTGTGAGGCTCCGGAGTATTACGAAGAAACCGCTGTGCTGGAGCAGTTAGCGGTCGCGTCAGAGTTTCGGGAACTGGGGATTGGTAAAAAATTAATCTTCTCAATTTTAAAAGTTATGCCTGATATGGGCTATATCGCGCTTCATACGCATATTTCGAATTATATTGCACAAGATATGTATGAACGCCTTGGGTTTCAAAGATTTGAGTCAGAAGATTCTGAAATTGTAGATTTTGTGTATAAGATTAAATTTAAAAATGAAAGGACTTAAATGTCAGAAAGATTTAGAATGCCGGTATTTGCAGGACTAATTTTGAAGCGAGGCAACGAAGTTTGCTTGCTGCGCCGCGCTAATGCCAAATTACACGACGGATTTTATGCCGTTGCCGGTGGTGGTGTTGATGGTGGCGAAACAGTTGCTCAGGCCAATGTTCGTGAAGCAAGTGAAGAGCTTGGAATAACGCTTAAGCCGGAGGATCTTAAAGTTGTTCATGTCCTTCATGTTAAAACTGAAAAAGGCGATGAGTATATCAACTTTTTTATGGAAGCATGTAAGTGGCAAGGTGAGCCATCAATCATGGAACCGCACAAATGCGATGATGCCGCTTGGTTTTCGCTCGACCAACTTCCCCAAAATCTGATGCCAATGCACAAACATGTTTTTAACATGATCAATCAAGGCATAATCTACAGCGAATACGGCTGGTAATAATCCTCAGCCCTCAACCTCAAGCCGCGTCAGCCCAGTTTTCTTTCTGGCTTTAAATACAAAAGTCAATACCGCGATAGCTACAAAAAAGTAGAAGACATTTAATTCCATGCTTTTCAGTATCGCTGAATTTATGCTTGTTCCATTTTTTATAAACTGCGTCAAACCGTCGAATACGTGGTACATCGGAATATAATGAGCAATGGTCTGGCAGACTTGCGGCAATACTGTTACTGAATAAAAAACTCCACAAAATGGGATAAGTGCCCATGGAAGCGTATAAAGACTTGACGATGATTTTTTTCCAAAAAACATCGAAAATGAGACCAAATATATTCCAATAATCCAGCTTGATATGATCAGTGAAATAATTGTCGGAATCAATACAATGCCAATCGAAAAAACATTAAATCCAAATAACAATAACATACAAATAAAACCCATCGCAAAATTAATGGTCGAGCAAAATAATGCAATTGTTATTTGCGCAATAACCAATTCAAGCAATGTTAGCGGCGTGGCCATTAAGCCTACAAAACTCGAATCGATAAGGTCTTCATAAAGAGTTAAAGCCATTCCGATTGCCGCACGTGGAACTATGTACCAGAGCGATAGGTTAGTAAAAAGGCATATAAATGCTACCTGATTTCCTGCACCAATCACGCTACTTGTCGATTTGGACATAAATCCAAAAATTACGATATCAAGGCCAACCCAGTAAAGCTGGCTAATTAGCTTGAACGGCTTTATTACTGTTAAAAAATGACGCATGACAACAGCAAATACTCTTTTAATTTTAAAGCTCATTTTTGTTCCTCATTTTCCAACCAAGTTTATGAAGTAATCTTCAAGAGTTGGCTTTTCGATTGAAATTTGTGTGTAAAAGATTTCTTTTTTTGCAAGATCTGATAGCAGCTCTGAAACCTTGTGTTCATCAACTTTTATTTCGATATGCCGTTTTTCAACTTTATACACAAGTCCAGCTTCCTGCGCGTAGGCGATTGTGCGCTTCAGACCATCGCCGATCATTAGCTGAACATGAGCCAACGAAACAGTTGATGCCAAATATTCAGGCGTGTTGTCTGCAATAATTTTGCCATTTTTCAGTACTAAAATTCTATCGCACAACTCAGCGACTTCTGGCATGTTATGCGAGGTAAACAAAATCGATATTCCGCGAGTTTTATTCTGTTCGTTGATAAAATCTCTGACCCTGCTGGCAGTTTCTGGATCCAGGGCAGCAGTTGGCTCGTCCAACAAAACAATTTTGGGATCAACCAAAAACGCTCTGGCAAGTAGAACCGACGTTGTCTGACCCGACGAAAGAGTCGTAACATTTCGGTGTTCTAAGTCGCGTAGATTAAACATATTTAAATATGTTTCTATTTTCTCCTTTAAATCAGACATTTTCATGTCGTAGAGCAACCCTTGCATAAGCAAAACCTGCCGGACCGTCAGCGAGCTTGGCAGTTTCATGTAACCGCTCACGTATGAAATGTGCTGAATAGCAGATCTATTTTGAAACAAGTTTTTACCAAAATAGGCTATAGATCCAGATGTTGGAGTTAATAAATTTAAAAGCATCTGGATGGTCGTTGTTTTGCCTGCACCGTTTGGGCCCAAAAAACCAAGTATTTCACCCTGTTTTAAAGAAAAAGAAATGTTGTCGACAGCGGTAAAAACATTTTTTAGCTTAAAGCCAAAAAAACTTCGACTCTCAAATTTTTTTGTTAAATTCTGAACGATGAGTGGGTGTTGTTCCATAAAATTCCTTCCAAGATTTATCTTGCCAAATTTTATATTGTCTTATTTTTTCAAATTTTTCATGTAATCGAAACATCCATAAACAGACTCATACATCAAGGTCAATGTCCTAAAGCAATATCTGAATCGGTGCTGCCAGCAATTTAATAAATTTTTAGATGCGCTCTGCTGGTCATGATCTGGAGGCACTTTACGGCAAACTTTTTAAAAACATGCACTATTTAAGTGACTATCTCCAAACAAGGTCTTTTAGCCAGGTTTTTTACCACTCTTTTTGCGCAGATTTTGCGTTCTGAAAGGCTTGCTAAGCCAATCAGTTGAAGCTCCTTTCTACCAAAAGATTACCTCATATTTATTTTTTGGAAACACCTATTTTCAAACAATGGCACCTCAGAATTACACAAACAGCTTTTCATCTAAAAATCCCTGATATAATCGATTTTTTGGCACAAATTAAACGAAATATGTTCAATTATTTAAATTTCATGATATATTATCAACTTGAGGGGTATTAAATAATATAATTATCATAAAAATCGAGTATAATTTATCATTTATAAAGATGTTGTTTAGGAATTAGTGTTTTGTAGCTTTAATGTTTAACTTTTTTAATTATTAACATAAGGGGTTTTTATGTTTCCAGGTATCACACGTGGTATTTCAAACGTATTTCAAGTGATTAAACGCGCTTTGTGGGGAGATATTTCTGGGGAAGAGTTTAAGCGGTTTGGGTTATTGTCATTAACCTTCTTGTTTCTTATCGGCACATACTGGCTTATGAGACCTTTAAAAGATGGTTTGTTTATGAAGATTGTAGGATCTTCCTACATTCCATGGGCAAAAATTGCCTCATTAATAGTAATAATTCCATTGATTTTAGCTTATTCTAAACTCGTTGACTTAGTACCAAAACAAAGATTGTTTTACATTCTTTGTTCGATCTATGCGGCTTTGTTTTTGGGCATATCATTTGCATTAACGCTTCCAGATATTGGACTTGCAAACACTATCGCAAGCCCAACAAGAATTTTCGGCTGGATCATCTATCTTTCAATCGAAAGCTATGGCTCAATGCTTCCAGCGCTTTTCTGGTCTTTTGTTGCAAGCTCAACAAGCACTGAATCTGCCAAAAAAGGCTATGCTTTAATCATATTTGGAGCACAGTTTGGTTCGATTGCTGGACCAATGCTTGCTGGTAATGCAAAGTTTTTCGGTATGCCATTGTTGGCGATTTTCGTTGCAATTGGAATCATTATTGTTCCTTTGCTTATCAAGTACTTCATAACTGTTTATCCAAGTGCTGCCGAAAACACACCTTCTAAAACAGAAAAGAAGACCGGCCCTCTCGAAGGTTTAAAACTCCTTTTAACCAAACCATATTTAGCAGGTATTTTGGGTGTTGCAACACTCTACGAAGTAATTGGAACAATCATCGACTATCAAATGAAAGTATCTGCAGACGTAGCATTCCCAACCTCAGAGGGTGCAACACAATTTCTAGGCTGGTTTGGAGCATCTGCAAACAGCTTATCTCTTGTATTTGCATTGCTTGGAACAAGCTTTGTAATAAGACGATTTGGTCTAACATTTTGCTTGGTAGCATTCCCTGTTACAATCGGCGTAGTTGTCGCATACGTTTGGGCATTTCCACAAATTTGGACACTGTTCGGAGCAATGGTTGCAATCAAGGGCTTGAGCTATGCCTTGAATAACCCTTGCAAAGAAATCATGTACATCCCAACAAGCAAAGACGTCAAGTTTAAAGCCAAAGGTTGGATTGATATGTTTGGTGGAAGATCTGCAAAAGCTGCTGGATCTGGTATCAACGCATTCTTCCCAACACTTACAGATCTCATGTTCTTCGGTTCTATCATTTCTTTGGGAATCGTTGGCGTTTGGATTGCAGTGGCTTTCTACGTTGGCACATCCAACAAAAAACTTACAGAAACAGGCACAATTATCAGCTAATTTCTGATTTGATTTAAGTATAAAAAAGGGCCATGTTTATCGGGCCCTTTTTTATTATCAGTCAAGTGCAACAATCTAATGCAATAATTCATTCAAATCGCCGATTGAAAGGCTTTGCTTTTCGGGCCCCAAATCATGTTTTATTGTTTTATCCTTCATAATCCACAACCTGTTTCCCAATGTTTTTGCAAACTCCAAATCGTGGGTGATAAAAAGCGTTGTTATTTTATGTTTTTCTATGAAAGGTATAGAAAAACTCAACATTTTTTTTGTTGCAATCGGATCTAGCGCTGCCGTTGGCTCATCCAACAACAGCATTTGTGGCGGGGTTATTGTGGCCATCATAAGTGCAACCATCTGTCGCTGTCCGCCAGAAAGACCCCCCATCGGACGCTTCAAAAGTTTGTCTACGCTACCGTTTACAAGCGATAACAAGTCCATAACTTCGTCTGGCAATTGCGATGAAATTTTTTTAGGTCGAACAGTCGCGTTTTTAAGCATTGCAAGCACTATATTTTCATGAACACTTAAATTATCAACGGTGTTCATTTTTGGGTCTTGAAACAGCCGTGCAATAAATTTTGTTCGTTGCAGCTCGCTTAGCGGTGTTATGTCCTGGTCATTAATAATTATGCGACCAGATTGAGGTGTTAGCCTGCCTGAAATGGCGTTAAACAGTGTGCTTTTACCTGTTCCGTTCGGACCAATTATCATAATAACATCGCCTGAATGTATTGTTGCATTCAGATTTTCAAGAATGGGACTTCCATTCAATGTTACGTTTATATTTTCAAGTTTTAGCATGATTTTTATTCCCTTATTTCAATATCATTTTTTAATGTATCAGCGATTTTGATATTCAATGCACAAGCCATTTTTTGGCTTACAATCATCTTTTTGGGGGCTGGTCCAACGGCCAAAATTGTTGCTGGCGTTTTTTTATGATTCACTATATCCATTATTAAATCGGCAGCTTGACGCCCGGCTTCATGGTAATTTACGCTGCCAGTGCAGCCAAAAACACCATTCGTGAAAAGAAAATCATCGCAGATAAATAACGGCTTATTATTTTTAAGTGCTGCCTTTGCAACAACAGACATTACCGATGCAATCGTATTATCTGTTGGGATAACTACGGCATCTGCTTTTTCGAAAGCAATAGTAGCTGCTGATGAGACTTCGCACTCGTTATTTACACCGACATGCAAACTTTTTATATCAAGTGGCTGTAAAATCGTGTCCATATCTTTAACGAATGAAACAGAGTTTGCCTCTGCTGGATTGAACAAAAGAGCGATATTTTTTGCTGCAGGCAGCAACATTTTTATCCTTTCAACAAGCTGATTTATGTCGACTGCATCAGTTATTCCGCATGCATTTGTTTTGTCGTGAACCAATCCCAACGATTTTGGATCAGTTACGGCGCAGTAAATTATAGGCTTCTCTTTTTCGATCTTTGCCATTGCTTGTGTTGCCAGTGTTGCTATTGTTACCACGGCGCTGATTTGTTTATTGTTGTGAAAGCTTGCGGCTATGTTTTGTGCTGTCATTGCCGACCCTTCGGCGTTTTGAGTAATTATACAAACGTTATCTCCTAACAGCTCTTTCAGGCGAGAAATTGCGCCATCACGTGCTGCGTCAAGTGCTGGATGTGATATTGTTTGTAAGACGCCTATCGTTAGCACATCTTTTTTTGAATGACTCAATTTTGAGCTAACAATTAATGCACCCAAAATTATAACGACAAAAAATCCAATAAAAATTTTATTATTAAACGTTTTCATTATTTTATCCTTGTTTTGAATTGTTTATCCCAACTAAAACTATTATTAAAACTGCTGTTATAAGCCGGTTCCAAACCGGTTCTATCTGTAATTCAAGTGTCAAAGCAATGATTGACTGATAAGCCAAAGCACCAAGCACTATTTTTGCAACCAAATTATTCGAAATTGAGGACCCAATAACCAAACCTGCAAGAGCTACGGTTAATGTTCCAACGCAGCCAGTTATTGAAAAAAATCCAAGATGTTGAACAAATAGTGCTCCAGCAAGGCCCGTTATGCTATTGGAAATAATCAGGCATGAAATTTTGTAAAAATTGATACTTTTTCCAAGTCCGGTCAAAATTTGAGGGTTGCTTCCGCTTGCCTTCAAAACGAGCCCAAATTCTGTTTGTAACAGCCATTTAACTGTGAATATCATTCCCAAGCAAATGCCCACAAGTACGATTAAATGGGATGCCTCTCCAAGCTGTAAAAAACTTAACAAATCAAAAATTGTTTTGTTAACGCCCAAATTTGCGTTGGCACCTGCAAGTTTAAGATTTATGGAAAAAATCCCCGTGGTAATCACTATTCCGCTTATCAGGTTATTAAGTTTTAACTTTGTATTCAAAATGCCGGTTAATAGGCCCGCTACGCCACCGACAAAAACTGCTGCAAGCGTTGCAATCACTGCATTTACTCCTACAAGCAACAGTGAGACAACAACCGCCCCACCAGCTGTAAAGCTTCCGTCAACGGTTAAATCGTCGAAGCTTATTATTTTTGACGATAAAAAAACCGACAAGACGACTAGCGCGTAAATAGCTCCAATTTCTACTATATTTAAAATTAAATTTATTGGTAAATCCATTTTAATCCTTTATTTCTACTTTAATTTTTAAATTTTCTGGAATATTAATTCCCAGCAGTTCAACAGCTTTTTTATTCATGACAATTTTCTGCGTGTCAGGTTTGATGATCAAGATATCGGATGGCTTTTGAAGTTTCTTCAAAAGCTTAACTGATATTTCTCCGGCCAGGCTTCCAGACATGCTATAATTAACTCCGCCAACATAGGCGAGTATTCCTGGATAAAGCTCGGTATCATAACAAACAAGCAGCGGTTTTTTATTTTTCAGACAAATTTTTGCAACACTTTGGAGTACGCAGGCTACCGTGTTATCGGTTGGAACTACGACCAAATCTGCCTTTTGCACAGCTATGTTTGTGGCTGCGTTTATTTCTGCTTCATTATTCACTGAAATGTGTATAGAGTTTAAGCTCGATTCAGAAATGCTTTGGTCAATCTCTTGTACTGCTGAGGCTGAATTTGGTTCTGATTGATTGTAAAGAATTGCCACATTTTTTATGCTTGGCATCAGGCTTTTGATTAATGAGATTGCAGATTTTGTTTCAGCTGCATCTGTCATTCCGCAAGCATTTGTTTTATCGTGAACTAATCCAAGTGATTTCGGATCGGTTACTGCACAGTAAATTATTGGCTTTTCTTTTTCAATATTTGCCACCGCCTGTGTTGCAAGTGTTCCGATTGTTATAATTGCGTCAATTCGGCTATTGTTGTGATAGCTGGTAGCAATATTTTGTGCCGTTAAAATTGATCCTTCCGCGTTTTGTACGACAACCGATACTTCGTTTTTTAAAAGCTCTTTTAATCGTGCAATTGCGCTATTTCGTGCGGCGTCAAGTGCTGGATGCGATATTGTTTGTACAATTCCAACCGTCAAGGCTGTTTTTTTTGATTTTCGAAGATTTAACCCTAAAATTATTGTCAAAATAACGGAGGCTATGCCACCTAAAACTAATAAATTCTTATTCATCTTAAAATCCTTTATAAAAAATGTGATAACAACAAAAAACCCCCGGTGGTTTACCGGGGGTTAACTTTTTAGTAACGTTATAAGCTATTTAAATCGTAGCTCCCCGGCAAAAAAATAGGGTGTAAAATAGGAAAAATAAAAAAATGAAAACGACACGGGACATGCCGCTGTTGCAGCATTTTGCGATAATGTAATTGAAGAACTACAGGTTGATTTGCAATGTGTCATCATGTTTTTACCTTTCAATGACTACAAACTAATACCAAACAATTTCTACATGAGATTACATGAAGTTTGCGGATATGTCAAATAGAAAACAAAACCGCATCCGATTCAAGCCTCTCAAACGCTATGCCAGTTTTCGTTATTTCCATTTTTTTCGCTTGGCAAGCCGCTTCCAATCGTTGCCTGCCCGCGGGGGCTAAAAAGTTATCAATTTCGATGTAAGGTTGACCGGTGCGTGGATTTAGGGTGAAATAGTTGATGTATTGACGTGCCATAGCATGCCTTGGTTTAGGACCGTTTTTATGTTTTGTCAAGGCAAAGTGATAACCTGTCAGGGCAAACGCACTTAATGTGTGGAATTTAAAAGATTTTTAAATTATTTGATGGTGAAATTTCAAGCTGTCAGAAATGGAATTTTGAGTTATCCTTTTAAGGCATCGTCCGAAACGTTTTTGTTAAAAAAAAATCTGGGTCTTTGTAAATCAAAACAATCGTCAAGCAGAGCAATAACAACGTTTGAATAACCTTGCTGTCTGGGTGGGTTGCAAAAACTTCGTTAAAAAGTCCGGCGGTAACATGAAAAATAACTGCAACCAAGATATTGCGATTGGTTTTATAATATAACCAATTCATCAAAAGTACGAATGGAATTAAGCTTAAAACAAAATTTAATGAATAAATCCAGCCCATCGCGGCAAGGTTGCTGTGATAATAGTCTTTAATAAATGAAAGCGGAAAGTGCCAAAAAGCCCAGAAAATGGCAAACATCATAGATGAGCTAAAAAGACTAAAACGAGATCGGAGACAGTCGGTTCCGTAAGAATGCCAGGCCAGCTCTTCGAAAAAAGGCGCTAAAAATAGCATGATCCACGCAGGAAAAAGAGAGTACGAAAAAGATGTTCCGCCCGAAAAAGCAAATTGATCAATGCTGTAGCCAAAAATCAATGATACAGCTTGAGCCAAAAGAATGCTGCCAAGCATAAGAAAGCACGTCAAAAAAAGATATATCGGTTGAGATTTGTTAAAAGTAAAAAGTCTACGCCAAAAATCGTTTTTTAATTTTGGATTTAAATACATCATCAAAAATGCGATTACGGCTGGACTAATCAACCCAACCACTCCCAAAATCCCACCCAAATTGGCATAAAAGCTACTGTCGGATGGAATGTGGCTCAAATACGCAGCCGTAAACCAAAAGCCCCATGGAATGAGTGTACATAAAGCATAAAAAAGAATTATGTGCTTATATTCATTGATTATCACGAATAAATCTCCTTTGTTGTAATCGTATCTGGAAAGGCTTTTTATTCCAACGCAAATTCAACTGCTGCAGCGCATTGAAGCTGAACGGGATTAATGATTGGAAGCACAGAATTGCCACTATCAACGAGCAGTGGAAACTCTGTACACCCTAGAACTACAGACTGACAATCTGGGTGAGCTTCTATCAACTTTGAAAAATAATGTTTTGAATCCTGAGTAACAACGTTATAAATCAGTTCATCAGATAATATTTTTTGCATGCCGTCGCGTTCTGCCAAATCAGGTATTACTACTTCAATGCCGTGATTTTCCAAAGTTTTTGCGAAAAAACCATCTTCCATGGTTGATTTTGTGGCTAATAACAGAACTTTTTTATACTGTTGTTGATTGATATGTTGCGCAACGAGTTCTACTGCATGAAAAACAGGTATATCAGCATCTGGATATAAATCATGCCTCACCAAATCATAGTATTTATGCAGGCTATTGCAACAAATGATTATACAATCAGGATTCAACGACATAAGCTCTATCAATTCTGCATGTAAAATGTCGGCTATTTTTTCGTGATTTTTTCCGTAATTGCTCATTATATCGTGATAATCGATACTTTTGAGGAGGATTTTGGCGCTGTGATAACCGCCCAAGCGTTTGCCAACTAATTCATTTAATAATGTGTAATAACCCATGGTTGAAGACCAGCCAGTGCCACCTAAAAGTCCGATTGTTTTCATGTGTAATTTTTCCTTAATTCATTTTTCTTCGGTTTTATAATCTTTTTATCGCAACATGTTTTTGAAGCTCATCCAAAGAGCTCTGCGTGTGAACCCAAACGTTCAAACTTTATAATTTGCTCTTCGGCTAAAATTCTATAAATCATCACCCAATCACTTGTCACGTGGCAATCTCGATACCAACTCCAGCGACCTTTGAGCTGATGATCTTGAAAAATAGGATTCAATGGCTGTTCACTGAGCAAAGTATACATAACCTTACCCAATAACTCTAAATCTTTTTTTTGACGGCGCGCTTTTTCGACGTCTTTTTTGAAACTTTTCGAGATTTTTGATTTAAACATGTCGTTGGCAACCCTAAATATTTAAACATTTCCGAAGGAGAACCAAAAATGAATGAATCCTTTTCACACTCACTTTTAACCAGGCTTGCAGCTGTTTTTTTATTGGGAACATGTTCAGTGCGGCATGGTAGATGTTGTCTGATACAGCTCAATACAAGATCATTGATGCTTGTGTGTTGGCTGGCAGCCATGACCTTGAGCCACAATCGCTCCTCTCTGGGGATATCAATACTAAGTCGGGATCTTTTCTCGGGTTCTTTCATAAAGCACCTCATTTCATAACGCATTTGGCTTTTGACGCCATGTTTTAATACTCAAATTTAATGTGACACAAAGACACAAATGTGTCAAGTCGTCTTGACCTGCCAGACACGGCAAAAGTCTAATTAAATGCAATATGAGTTTTGAGTTGCCAATTTTCATTAAACTTGCGTTACATATCTAAAAAATTTAATCTCGTTCCTGTGTAATAAATTATCAGAACTACTTATTAATTTAAAGGACTTCAAAAATGAAAACTTTGATTCTTTACAAAAGCAAGTACGGAAGCTCTAAGCAATACGCTCAGTGGCTTAATTCAGAAATAAATAGCGACATATTTGAATTAGATAAATGCCCAGATTTGAGTAATTATAATTTAATAATTTTAGGCGGAGGAAGTTATTTTGGTAAAATAAACGGATCAGATTTTATTTCTAAAAATTGGAATGTTCTTAAAACCAAAAAAATTATTCTATTCTCGACATCTGGGGCCAAGCCACAAGACCCTTTAATCAAAAACCTTTATGAAGATAGTATTCCAGCAGAGATAAGGGCATATGTGCGATACTTTCCACTTGATGGAGCTTGCGCGTACGAGCGCCTAACTTGGACGCATAAAATATTGTCTTTCATTGGATCAATGTTTCAAAGCGATCCGGTTAAAAAAAATGAAATGCGACAAGGTTTCGATCGTGTAAAAAAAGAGAACATTAATCCAATTGTTGAGTATGTTAAAAACATAGTTTTTGCAGATTAGATTTATACAGAATGTCTTGAACCAGACTGGCTCCCAGAGCAGGTTGCGGTTCGAACTTTTGACAGGAGTTTAGGCATGCAATTTTGTAATCTAAAAAAGTATGAATTTTATTTAAGTCTCTTGTTTCCGATTCTCTTCTGTTTTTGTGTGCAAGCAAATGCAGTTCCGTCGTTGCATACTCCACGGTGTACATTATCAGCGGAAGCGATAGTCTTTGACCGTGTAGGCACAGCCAAGTATACACTTGTTGAACGAGTACCGGGCACAAATTTTTTCTTCGACATTCCTACCACGCCAGGCGACTCAGCCCTCAACAGTTCCAATCTTAAGCAAGGCTTTTCCCCTGGATTTAGGTTGGGTGCGGATTACCGTATAGACTCCAACAATGATTTATTGTTATCTTTTTTTCGTATCGGCGACTGGGACACCACCCGATCCATTTGGCCCGATAATCCATTGGACTGGCTGGTAATGAGAGCTCCTGGCGGTTTTTTTCAGACTCAGGATTTTACATACCAATCGATGACATGGGACTATTCTACGAAACTTTATAATTTGGAATTCAACATGCAAAAGAAACTCTCCAACGGAGTAACCATGCTCACCGGATTCCGATGGCTGCAGTTGCACGAAAACCTTCAAGGCACAATTCCGCCCCCTGATTATATCCAGCCCACATGGAAGAGTTATCCGGAAGCCAATCTTGCCTATGTTGCGTGGTTTGAAAAACAACCGGGCACCACAGCCCCAGCTTATCCTCCATTTTGGGATACAAGTACTACAAACAATCTCTATGGTTTACAGATCGGTTTAACAGGAGACTTATTCAAGCATTATCACTTTTCCATCAACGGATCGATAAAGATTGGAGGGTATTGGAATCATGCGTCAGAATCAACTGAAGTTAGCATAGCAAAGGTCGTGTATGATTCAGGCGCTTCAACAAATAATCTCGCTTTTGTTGGAGAAGTTGGCTTGCAGTGTAAATATCAAATTACCGATATGTTTGTACTGAAGCTCGGCTATGAGGCGCTATGGGTTGCAGGTGTCGCTCTAGCTCCTGGGCAAATAAATGAGACGTATTCAAATTCAGCTCCGACCTCAGTGAATGCTCTTGGCGTGAGTTGCAATTCCAATGTGCTTTTTCATGGGGTAACTGCTGGTTTGGAATTGTCATTCTAATAGTTCTAATAAGCAAAGACCAACTGGCCCGATAAAAATATTTTTTAATTTTGAATAAGTTTTGATAGAACTCTGCAATAAGATTAAATAATGTTATTGTACAAAATTTTTGTTGTGGTCAATGTCTGGAGTTGTTGAAAGGGCTTCTACAATCTTAGCAAGCCCTTTAGCAAATGTAATTGCAGTATCCCCATATTTATTAACAGCATTAACATTAGCTCCTGCAGCAATAAAAGCTCTAACAACAGCAATGTTTTCATGTACACCATCATAATATTTGATGCCTTCCGAGGCCATCATATTAACCTCACATGGTTGATAGTATAACTCAGGGGTTGAGTAACGCAAGGCCTAATTGGGGACGTATTTTATTGTAAAAGGCATCGAATTTTTTCAGTCTGTAACGCAAGATTTCGAGCTTGGGTTGTCCGTCGTACTGATAGTGAAATTTGTACTTAACTGTGCCATTTCCACGGTCCACTAAAATGCGATGCCACTTTTCGTTATTTTCATTTTTTTCGTTTGGCAAGCCGCTTCCATTCGATGCTCGCCCGCGGGGGTTAAAAAATTATCAATTTCGATGTAAGATTGACTGGCGCGTGGATTTAGCGTGAAATAGTTGATGTATGGACGTGCCATAGCGCGTCTTGGCTTAGGCCAGTTTTTACATCATTTTGACAAAAATTGATTTTATGGCTATCTTAATTTCGTTGTTATAATTTGTTTGGTCCTCAAATTTTGAGCGGGGACGTATGAAAGTTTCTTTAGTTGGGTCGTTGACCCTCATCAAATAAGTATCTAAGCATTAGTGGCTGCTGGCCGCGGTGATAGATGACTTTTGGTTTTTATGTCCGTCGTTGCACTTGAAGTGCTGTGACGCGATAATTTTTACGTATTCTGTATAATGTTAAATGCGTTCGTTCGTTCGTATGGATTCGACTTCGCCGAAAGCGGCTACGCTCACCACGAACGGATTATTATCCTCATTCGCCCTTAGCAACGTTGAATGGGTACGAACTGGGCTTTGGTAGGAATATTACAATGTTTTATGCTGATCGCATAAGATTGATCTTGTCATGCATTTTTATTGGCATGATCGTGTTTAACAACTGTTTAACTGAAGAAACTGAAAGAATTATAACAATGATTAAAGAGCCTATGTTCAAATCAGAAGAAGTGAGTTATCAAAATAACCAAGCCGGAATAACAATTTCTGGAACTCTAACTTTACCAACATCAACAAAACCCTCCGCCACTGTAATTTTGGTTCCGGGGTACGGGCCAAACGACCGTGATTATGTGTTGTTTGGGCACAAAAGGTTTATGGTGCTTGCGGAATATCTTACGCAACAAGGGCTTGCTGTTCTTCGTTTTGACAAGCGCGGAGTGGGCAAATCCACCGGTGATTATGGGTCTGCAACAAGTCGTGATTTTGCCGATGATGTAATTGCTGGAATTGAGTATTTAAAAACGCGCAAAGATATCGATGCATCAAAACTCGGACTGATCGGCCACAGCGAAGGCGGCATGATTTCGTGTATGGTTGCGGCAGAATCGGACGACGTTGCTTTTGTTGTGATGATGGCTGGCGTTGTTCAAGCTGATGTTGAAGATTTGGTAGTGCAAACAGCCAAACAGATGAAAGCTGACGGTGCAAGCGATGAATTGATCACCCAGGACGGTAAATTTCGCACTCAGATTTTGACGATTGTACAGCAGGAATCAGATGTTGAGTTGGCCAAAACCAAGCTTCAAACGCTCATGCAGGATTATTGGACGAATTTGCCTGAGCCGTTAAAACAGGAATCTGAAGAAATACAGTTCGCAATTACAGCAGCCAAAATTGATGGCATGACCCAGGTATTCAACTCACCGTGGTATCGTTATTTTTTGCACTGCAAGCCTGTTGAGATGCTTAAGCAAATAACAGTCCCAGTTTTGGCGCTTTACGGCAACCGCGATTGGATTGCGTCGTCTCAGCCGTCGGTTTCGATTGTTTCTGAAACTCTTAAAGTGTTGGGCAATAACAACGTAACAGCGCTTGAGTTGCCTAATCTGAACCACTCGTTACAGACGTGCCAAACAGGCGCCCTGGCCGAATATGCAACGATCGAGGAGACGATTGCGCCGGAGGTTTTGAAGATAATATCGGAATGGATTTTGAACAGAAGTGAAAAGAGGTCTTTGGCAAATTTAGAAATTGATTCAAATGCAAAAAAACAAATTCATAATTGCCTAAATTTAGTTAAGGAAATTTTTGGGCAAGATTTGCTTGGAGTATATTTGTACGGATCATCAATATTGGGTGGCCTTCAAAAATATAGTGACATTGACTTATTTGTTGTTTCCAGCCGCGCTACAACTCGTGAAGAAAAAGCTAAACTCACAACGTCCTTGCTTAAATTTTCCGGAATTTATATGAAAAGCCAAGAGCTGCCCATTGAAATGACGATAGTTGAGAAATCTGAACTTAATCCTTGGCATTATCCACCTAGATTTGATTTTCAGTATGGTGAGTGGCTACGCAAACAATTTGAGCATGTAAACATCGAACCATGGCCAACTAAAGAAATGCCTGATCTTGCGTTGATCGTTACCCAAATTTTTTTAGCCAGCACGACGTTGGCGGGCGCTAGTCCAGATCAGTTACTTTGCAAGGTTCCGTATAAAGATTTTATGACAGCCATAAAAGATGCTTTGCCAAATTTAATGTCTGAACTTAATAGTGACACTCGCAATGTTTTATTAACGTTTGCTCGTATCTGGAGCACTGTTACAACTGATGCAATTTATTCAAAGCTATCTGCTGCGGATTTGGTTAGTAATCGCTTGCCTGAAAGATATCGCCCAGTTATGGAACGTGCAAAAGCGATTTGCAAAGGTGAAGAAAAAGAGTATTGGGATGATATACAGAAACTTATAAAACCCTGTGCTGATTTTATGTTAAGCGAGATAACTAATAAAATTAGCGAAGTTATGAAATCTGATGATTTTGATAGATCTATTAAGATTATTTATAAAAATAAATCTTGATGCGCGACAATCTGTAAAATGCGTGGTGGCGCTGCGATTTTTGGTGGTGCTACCACGCTAAATTGTATAAAGGAATCAATTTTAGAACTGGTGTGGTAGTTTCTAAATTGCGTAGATACTCAAATTTTATGTTATACTGGCAAGGTGTAAGTTTTTTGAAAGGATTTATGATGACAAAAACGCCATTTCTAGAAGAGATCAAACGTCGACTGGTGCAATCTTTTGATCCCGTCGAAATTTATCTGTTTGGCTCTTATGCCTGGGGCAACCCAACCGAGGAAAGTGACTTAGACTTGCTTATCCTAGTTGATAAGTTAACGCAAAAGCAGTGGGAAGCTCAATCTCAGGGATATGAGGTCCTTTTCGATTTAAATATTTCAAAGGATATTGTTGTTTTTCCCAAACATGAATTTGAGTTGCGAAGCGCAAACACTTCCTCGCTGTTTCACAAGATAAAAGCGAAGGGAGTAAAGATTTATGCAAGAGCATGAGCTTTGGCTTAACTACGCTGAAAACGATTTGAGGGTTGCTAAAATTTCGATGAAAGAGGATGCTGTGATCTCGTCAGCCTTTTTTCTTACACAACAATGCGCCGAGAAGGCTTTGAAGGCTTTTTTGATTTTTCATAAACAGCCGTTTCATAAAACGCACGATCTTGTCGAATTACTTAAATGTTGCATAAAAATTAACAGTTTGTTTGAAAGCATTAAAAAAGAAGCAATCGGACTCAATCCATTTGTTGTAACGTATCGATATCCTGATTTAGCGCTTCCATTTCCTGATAAAACTACGCTTGGGGTATGCATTATCGAGGCATCAACCGTTCTTGAATTTGTTAAACAACAGATTTCGTGATTTTATTGTGATAAATCATAATAAAATACGTAAAAACGCCTTAATTTAAAGCTGTTTTGACAAGGATTACGATCTGAATTAAACTGCAAATATTGGTAATTTTAAAACATTTTAATTTTATGAGATGAGTTTTATGTACTGCGTAAACGAAATTCTTCAAAACATTAAATCATTACGATTTACAAGCCCCTTGAGCCGATCTGTGGTCAGGGGTGGTCAGTACATTTCTTAAAATATTCCACATTATTCCTGATATTTCACAAGCTCTCGGTTTAAGGGGATTACCCGAAACAAGCTGAGTTGTCATGCTGAATTTATTTCAGCATCTATTTTGTTTTATAAAGTCATTATTTAACCGAAGAGAAATATTATGAAAATGTCAAAATTAAGCCTTGATGCACTTCGTCGTGCATTAAATATTCGTGATTTGTCAAATTCAGCCGAAGGCCATCATGCCATGCAGCTGATAGTCGATGAGATTGTTCAATCATTGCAAAAGACATGGGCTTGTGACGTTAAAATTCATCGCGAATCTCCAATCGTTTCCATGTAATTTTAAGGGCCCTAGATCGAACATTAACTACAGATGAGTGTAACGGTTATCGTGATATGATTTATGAGGCACTGCACGAAGGTTCGCAATGGCAGTGGGCTGGCAAGAGATAGAATCATGCATAAGATCTTAAAAACCTTTGATTAGTTAAAATGCGTGGTGGTGCTGTGTTTGTTAGTGGCGCCACCACTCTAAATTTCATAAAAGTGTTGCTTTTAAGTAACGTGATAATTATATTATTATTATCGTAGCCAAATGATGTAAAAATGGTTGAGGAGAGATTTGTGGAGTATGAAATAAAGATTTACCAAACATCGTCTAGGAAGCGACCTTTTGATAAATGGCTGAACGATTTAACCGACAGGAAGGCTCAGATAGCTATTGATTTGAGGCTTGAGCGGATCAGGCTCGGAAACCTTGGTCAAAATAAATCGCTTGGCGGTGGGGTTTACGAACTTAAAATTGATTTGGGACCGGGATTTCGCATTTACTACGGTAAAATCGGACTGCAGGTAATTTTGCTTTTGTGTGCCGGAGACAAGCGGTCGCAGCAGAAGGATATAATTTTGGCCAAGAAATATTTTCAAGATTTTAAAACCAGGGGAAATGAAAATGACTAATAAAAAAACGACAAAAAAAGTGCCGAGTTGTGTTGATTATCAATCAACTTTATTAAAGAGGCTCAAGGACCGTGATTACGCAGTTGAGTATTTGAATGCTGCCATCGAAGAAAGTTTTAAAGGTGATGGTGAATCTCAGAAGCTTTTCCTCAATGCGCTTAAAAACGTGGCTGAAGCGCAGGGAACTATGAGCGATCTTGCAAAGCGTGCCCACGTTAGGCGAGAGAGTTTGTATCGAATTTTGTCTGAAAACGGTAATCCTGAATTAAGCTCTCTTGCGTCACTTCTTCATGCGATGGGTTTTTGTCTTAGTATTCGCTAAAATATAAGGATGTTTAATGAATAAGTACAAAATTTCTATTTTTTCCGTGATAATTCTAATCATTGTCGCAATTGCAGTCATGTTATTTGCTCGACCATATCGTGTTTCTGGCGATTGTATGGAGCCTGCGATTAAAGACGGGCAATTATGTTTTCTGAATCGAATAGCACCATATTTACGACAATATCGGATCGATGACATTATCTTGTTTAAGTATGATAATAAAATTTGGATATCACGCATAGTTGCGCTGGAGAATGATATGATTCAAATATCCGAAGGTAGCGTAATTGTAAATGGTGCTTCACTTAACGAAATAGGCATTCAGAGAAGTTGGTCAAACTGGAAATACGGAACGTACGCAATTGATAAGCCATTCAGTGTTCCGATGGGCCATGTTTTCGTGCTTTCCGACAATCTTGCTGCGCAGCACGATGACAGCCGTGTTTTTGGGCCTGTGTCAAAGGAATCAATTTTAGGATTAATATGGTAATCAGGAGATTTTATGATTTCTAATGAAATAATTAAATCGGTTACACAACAACTAGTAGCTGCGTATAATCCCGTTGCCATTTATCTTTTTGGATCTTACGCGTGGGGGAAGCCGGATGCTGGGAGCGATCTAGATTTATTGATTGTTGTAGATAAATCGGATAAAAAGCCACATCTAAGAAGCGATGCTGGATCTGAAGCTTTGTGGCATTTAAAGGTGCCCAAAGATCTTTTGATTTATACCAAAGATGAATTTGCGCAACGGGTCGGCGACGTGACAACTCTCTGCCATAAAATAAAAAAAGAGGGAAGGGTTTTGTATGCCAGGGCATAGTGATTGGTTGAAAAAAGCTCAGAGCGATTTAAAGATGGCCAGAAAGGGTTTAAAAGACGACGATGATACGCTTGATTGTGTTGTCTATCATGCCCATCAGTGCGCTGAAAAAGCCCTCAAAAGCTTTTATGTTTTCAATGGTAAGTTTGTAGATCGAACACATGATCTTGAATATTTGCTTAAAGTTTGCTGTGATATGAATATCGATTTTCTGAGTTTGAAGGATTGTATCAAAAAGCTTAATCCGTTTGCGGTGCTTTCTAGTTATCCAGACGATCGTTTTAATATTGATAGAAGTGATGCTGAAGGGGCGGTTAAACTCGCCAAACATGTTTATGATTTTGTTAAAGCGAAAATAGAAAAGCCTGATCCAAACATGAAATTGTTTTAAAAATGAGCGTTTTAATGAATAAGTACAAAATTTCTATTTTTTCCGTATTTATCTGTTTGGCTCTTATGCCTTGGGCACCCCAACCGAGGAAAGTGACTTAGATTTGCTTATCGTAGTTGATAAGTTAACGCAAACCCATTTGTTGTAACGTATCGATATCCTGATTTAGCGCTTCCTTTGAAGTGTATTTTCACAGACGGCAAACTCTACATGGAGCTTGCTGAACCGTTTAACTATATCATGGAAACCAAGAAATCTGGAAATTGGCGTCCCCAAGCGGATTCGAACCGCTGTTACCAGAATGAAAATCTGGTGTCCTAGACCGACTAGACGATGGGGACGCATATTGAAAGAAATGGTGAGCCGCGTAGGAATCGAACCTACGACCCACAGCTTAAAAGGCTGTTGCTCTACCGACTGAGCTAGCGGCTCACGTAAATTTCATTCTATAAAAATAAGTATTTCTTGTCAAGAAAATCGATAAAATCTGTCAACGAAATTTAAAATTGTTCGCTTTTTCGCAAAATGAAAATGTCCTCTTTTCTCTCAAAAGCATGATGAAACGGCAGCTTCTTTATATTGGTTATTAGTTTTATGCGTACAGATCGTATTTATCGAATATAAATGAAAGACAGGAATACACTAGTTTGACTAGTAAAATTTTCAGTTAATGCGTAGCTCCTGTATACTGGGCAACTCCCCAATAAACACGCTTATACATTAACCAGTGTTTGCATAATGTCTCTATGCATCGGCCCTGCCAAGAAATTGGTAAATTTTTAGATGCGGCCTGATTGGTATGTGCTGGAGCTGGCTACGGAATGAATTTTATGAAAACTGCAAAAAATCGCTGTGCTTTCTAGTCGCATGCTTGCATAATAATAATAATAATATTCCAAAACGCGTAGCCAACAAATTATAATCAAAAACAAGGTGTGATTAAATGCTAATTTTATTGAAAGGGAATGGGTGTGAAAAAACGTTTTTTATTTTTTATGATTTTTAGCGTTTGTAGTTGTTTTTATGAAACGTATCCATCTGCAACTACGGAAACATTGCAACCTAAACCAGCTAATGAGCAATCTTTATTGCAACGATGTAAAAATTATTTAAGTACTAAAAGTAAAACATTGCAACAAAATTTTTGGAAAATGATTGAGCATGTCAAAAAGGCTTCTAAGTTTGGATATCGCTATGTTCATGAGAGTGCATTCGGTCGATCGATTAGAGTAGTGTTTGCTGCTATGAGAGCCAAAGAAAATGCTTCGATAGCATCAACGCCAGAATTTGAAAAACTTACATCCGATAAACCTGAGTCGTCAACGCAAGAACCTGAACCAAAAGAGCGAACACACGCACCAGAACAAAAAGCGCCTACAAAGGCTGAATTAGATGACATTAAGAGTGTATTTTTAAGCGAAATATTTGAACGTGTAACCGGAATGCCAGAAGCGGCTGGAATTCAGTTAACTACGAATAAATTTGGAACTGATTTTACTTACATTGAAAATGTGCAGACACATGAACTGTTTTGCTGTGGCAAAATAACACACAGCACACTTGCAAAATTGAGAGAAGACGTACAAGTGAAATTGATAAAAGACGAACAAATGAAATTAATCAAACCCGACGATAAGCCATCATTTACAATTATTTGTTATACAGGCAATAATCCAAAAAATTTTAATCAAGCCGATGTTTGCGCATTACAAGCTCATCCAGAAAATGCCAACGCAGTATTTCAACTAGCGTCGCGATTCCATGCATTAGAGGGCGGTACCGCGTGTGGCGGATTAAATGTGGATGCAGAGTTCGGTTTTTTCTCGGGCATGAGCCAACCAGTTCAGGGCGAATACGCATCTTTTTCAGCAGCCCCTGGCACAATTTTTAAAATGTACGGCTATGAACCCATAAATTTACTTGCAGGTACGCCTTTCGACCATCTAATCGATCCAAAACAGTCAGGAGGCAGCATGCCAACAATAGATCAAATCGTTGGTGTACCCGTTTATTACGGATGGACCGATAATTTACAAATCTGCTTTCATGAAGGCATCACAGTTGTCGTAGGTCAACAAACAAAGGCCCCTACATCCTGGAAAACTAGAGGCACAACAGAAAAGCGTCAATTTATTCCAAGCAGCAGCCGGAATAGAATTAATCAAATACCTGTTGCATCGTTTGACTGGTCTGAAATTAATGACTGGCCTGAAATTAAGGACAATGATCCAAAAATTGGAAAACTAAGTGATATCACCAGACAGATGCTTTGCGGATTTTATGAAGGTACTCTTCTATCGGCAGTATTGCACAATTCTCGCAAAATTTTTTTAACAGCTGTTGGCGCTGGCGCATTTCAAAACGATTTATGCGTGGTAACAGGCGCCATAGCAAATGATACAAATCTGCAAATCATACAAAAATATGGACTTGAGGTTATATTGGTTATTCATGAAATTGATTATAGAAGACGCAATCATTGGAAATCAAAAATGAAATTTTATGCAGATAAAAAAATGGCGTACGCATTTAATGAGATTTAAATAAATGCAGCGATTAGGAAAGTTCTAAAAATACAGCATATCAAATTTTATTTAAAAATCGTTGATTTAAAGCATTATTTAAGGAAAATAATACAAAAATATCAATATTTAAATAAATTCACAAAATCAAATCTAGTATTAATAAATTAAACGCAAATTTCATGAAAATTGTCGTTTTTCATGAAAAAGCTCATAAATTTTAAATTATTTCATATCTGGCAATAATTTTGACTTGTCAGACTGTTTTTTTCCTGATAATATCAAGGAAGTTATTGGAATTTAATTTCTTTTATTAATTTTTTGAGGGGGTTATATTATGAAAAATTTGATGGTTCACAATCGAATATCAAAAAGGTTAAGAGTTGTGCTCTTGGCCGTTGTCTTGTTTATGGGAGCGCAAAATGTTTTGCGTGCAGGTGGGGACGAGCAAGTGTTCAGTCCAATCATAGCTCAGCAATCGTTGCTTGATGATAGCGGTATCAATTCAAGAAGAATTTTTAGCATACTTGCAAACGCACTGAAAACGGCCGCGTCTTTGAACTATTTCAAGGATGATGGCGTTACGTTTGATTTCGTGGGAAACAAAGTATCATTTGATTGGGGATTTGCTGGTTCTGGAGATATTTTCAAACCGTTGGAAGTAATCACTCCTAAATTTAGCTTTGCAGAAGATCAAATCGGAACAACTTCAGCAACTAGCGTCGTCAAAGTCTTGGCGTTGAATGCGTTAAAAAAACAAGGAGGCAAGAGCGATACGTTTAAATGGTTTAAAAACTTTAAATTAACGCCGTTGCATCTTTTTGGCTTGAAGCTTATTTTGTTGGTCAAGTCTCTTGATGATCAGAATGCTTCGTATTTATTTGAAGAAGTTGCGTGTTTGCTATTCAGATTAAGCCTTGTTGACGATTTATCATTTATCGATAAAAGTAAGCCTCTGACAGCATATCTTCCTGAATCATTGAATGATTTGTTGGAGGATATGGGTGGATTGTCTGGTTTTATTAATCAAATTTGGCATACAATTGTTTCGAATAAAGTGGCACCTTCGGAATTGACTTTGAAAAAACCTGTTACAGTTAATGGTTTTGTATTTATTGACCAATCTTTAGCAAAAGATGCATTTGAGAATTTTAAAGCATATCAAGGCTCTGATTTTTGTGAAAAATTTGAGGCTTTTGGTCAAGGCAAATTTCAGATTGATCCGTCTACGTTTAGAAGTATCAGCGGCGAAGTTTCTGTTGAGGATTTAGCTTCGGATGTAAATCCATTTGCCCGAAACATTGTTGGATACAGAGAATTTAACTTGGACAATAACACTTTTACAGGTTCAGCCTTGGACGAAAAGGTTATCAAGCAGGTTAAAGCTCTTGAAGGCAAAGATGGCGTTGTCTCTTTTGAACATGATGGCAAGTTTTGGGTTGCTCAAGTGACATACGATCTTGGCGCTGTTGGAGCTCTCAAAAGCCTGATGTTAACTTTTGTCAGAACTTTTAAAGAGTACGTGAGTGTCAAAAAATCGCTTTACGAGGGTTCGGATAAGGCATCAGAAGATTATCGTATAGCAGTTAAAAGCGTTGATACAAAGCGCAAAGAGCTAGAGATGTTTGTACGAACAGTTGAAGGAAAAGCGGCTTTTGAAGATGTTTGCAAACAAGTAAATGCGGTGATCTGCCCAGCGTTACCAGAAGGTATTGCCAAAGAATTGCAAGATAGCAAGGCGGAGCTAGATAAAGATATTGCTAGACTGGAGGCTTTAAAGGCTGCGGTCGAGCAAAGACGTGATCAAGTCGATGGATTAGTTGCTTTAAGTACCGGTCAAAACAGTTATGTTTTGCTTGCTGAAAGCACAAAGCTTACGTCAGAAATAACTAATCTTTGTGGGCAAATTAAGGTTAAGCAGCAAGATGTGAATAGTGTTGTAGCAAAACTACAAGGGGCTGCTGTTGTTGAAGATGAATCAATTTTGCAAGACAGGCAAACATTAGAGAGACTGAAAAAAATTGTTCATGAAAAACAAGCTGCTAATGCTGTTGTGCCGCAAGCTGTTATTGACAGGGTGGCAACACTTGAGCAACGAATAATCAATGCGACAAAACAACAACAAATTAAAACAAAATTTAAAGATGTTTTGGTTGCACGTGAAAACGTAGCACAAATATTTGAAGAAAAGGCTTCTGCGTTACGTAAGCAGGCAGATCAACAACGTCTTGAGTTAGAACAAATTAAAAATTCAGATGAAAAAATAGTTCAAGAAATAATATTTGAAGACTCAAAGTCTTTAGCAGATAAATTTATTTCAAGACTTGAAGATTCGGCTAAACAAATTAGAGCAAGTAGCGATAAAGCTAAACGTCTTGAAGTATTGCGTAAAGCAGATTTGAAAAATCAAGTAACCGATGTTAGAAAGACAACCGATTTGTTAGAGCTTGAAGTTGGACATATTCTTGATGGTACTTCTCATGAAAACTTTATTCATGTCTTAATGATGAAGCCATCGATATTTGGTGAATTTGTGAGTGATATGATTAAGGCTGGCGATTCAGACGTCAAATTCATGGGATTGAAACAACGAATTGCTGAGTCGGTCAAGCAGGTCGTTGATGGATCAGAGGTTGTTCAGGAAAACTTTATAGTCGTAAAATATTTAATGCAGCACTTGCCGCCATCAGTTACCGCACTCTTGAGAATATCGGGTGCTGGTCAGCTGGTTGGGTAATAATCGATAATCGATCTATGCTTGGGGGCGTAAGCCCTCAGGCATGGCTCTAAACTTGAGGGGGTTTGGAACATGAAAATATTTAAAATAATGATTTTGGCTTTGGGTCTTGCGCTTGGTTCGGGTACTTATGTTATTAGTGCCATGGAATCAAAGACATTGCCTGAACAGCCAAAAATATCTGAAGATAAAAGACTTAGCAGTGTTAATAATCAATTCACTCGAATTTTAAGTGGATTTGATGTGATAGAAAGTCTTTTGAACACGCAAGAAAAACAAAATTTAATGTGGGTAAAGAGCTTTTTGGGTGGCAAGTTAAAAGACGTTGCAAATGTTAACGCGCTAGTGCAGGTTTTGAATGCATTTAATATTGCTGGTATGAAGCTGGAAATATTAACCGTTGCGCATGAAACAAAAAATGTAAAATGTTTAGTTGAGAATGCGATAAGCGAGTTAGCTGCGCAAAAGATTCGACTACATCTTTTGTTTGATCTGTGTATGGCGTACAAAAATTTTGTTGGTAAGTCTGCGTTTGTTTTATCAAATAATACAGCAACAAAAATGCTTTTTGATGTGTTACCTGAAAACTTCAAGCGCTCTGCTGTTGCGAGGATTGCCCTCTGGTTGAAGTCTTTTGTGCCTCTTACTGGAGAATATACGAATCTGAGTGGTCTTAGCGGCATAAAATCATTCTTATCCGAAGATTTTTATACAAGTCATATCATAGAATCTCTTGAGTACGCTGACTTGATATCAGATTACAACGCTGCGGTTTTGGGAAATAAGCCTTTAAATTACGAAAGCTTTGTGGTTCGAGTAGATTTATTAATAAATAAATTGTTTGAGATTAACGACTCTAATAAAAATATCGATGCAATTGTTGAATTGTTAGTCGCAAAATTAATGCTAATCAAAGAGCAAGTCTTGATGTTTGATAAAAACTTGGCGGACGTAGCTCAAAACACTGCAAAATTGGAATTGCTTACAAAATTTAAAGTTTTGTTGTTCGAGAATAAAAACTTTAAAACCCTTAGATCAAATAAGGCATTTACTGGCACGTTTGATTTATTTGTTAGCATCGTTAAATCATATTTTGCAACAAAGACAGCTGATCAAGCAAGCTTAGCAAAACTGCTTGAACTTAAGCAATTGCTTTTAAATATGAAACAAGAAAATCAGCCAGGCCGCTTCATGAGGTTTTTGGGTAAAAAAGCATCAGAGCTTGTTGTTCTTGATGAGATGCTTTCTATTTTGGAAGGCGTAATCAAAGAAATAACAGGCGCCAACACAAAGACTGGCGGAATATTGACTGATGGCATGAACATGCTTGAGCAGCTTAAAACTGCTGGGTTTGATGGGTCAATGATTGCTGAATTAGCGGGTGCGTTTTTTAACAAGCGATTTAAGTCCACACAAGACGCAGCTTTATTTATTGCTGCAAAAACCGGTCCTGTTTGGATGAAAAAGATTGTACCTTTTTTACCTGATGATTTAAGGCCGACAGTTTCTGCGCTTTTGAATACCTTGGTTGATGTAAAATCAGCTATGGGTGCAATTGATGAAGCTGTTAGCGGCAATGTAGAATCAGTTGTGGCAACAAGCTTAGATAAAGATATAGTTTAATTTAAGGAAAGATTATGAATAAAAAATTATTATCAATTATTTTAATTTTAGTGGCTGCGACAACAAATTGCATTTTTGCAGCTCAAAATTCGGCCCAAAAATCCGACGAGCCTAAAAAAGATTTATTTGAGACCTTGAAGGATAGATTGGCTGAGCGTCGAGCGGGTATGAAAGAAGATGATGATTCTGACCAATCGTCTCCATCTTGGGATGATGAGCCAAAGGTTGAACAGAAATCAGAACCAACCAAGCCGGAAGCCAGGGTCAAAGAATCTGACAAAATCGGTGGAAATGAAATGGCGCTAAGAAAGGCTGTTCTTGCTCGTTTATTGGGAGACAGAATGCCTCCAATGGACCATGTTTCAGTTGTTTCTAAGAAGGATGAACCAAAAGAAACTAAGCCTGCGGAAATCAAATCTACTACAGTAAAGCCTGACGTCAAGAGCGATGTTGATGCGACGGAAGAGCAAGAAGAGGACGTCCCACCAGCACTTCCGCCGAGACCGCTTCGTAATGTAAAACCAGAAGCAGAACAACAAGAAGTTATTGAGCCGACAATTCAGCCACAAGAAGTTGAAAAGCAAGCTCCAGTGACTGTTGAGGCAGAACCTGTAACAGCTGTAGACAGTGCGCCAACACAAGAGATTGCTAAGCCCGACACAATGCCTGTTTTGGTTCAAGGCAATGAATATTACAAAAATCAGGTACGCAGGCTTCGTAAAATCGTACCAGAAGTTTTTAATGAAACTGATTCATTTGAGATATTTACAGGGTGCAATTTTACTCTAGACTGGATGGAAAATATTTCAGATGAAGAAGACTTAAAAAAAGAATTGTTGCCCAGATTTAATCAAGCTCGTTTAATGACTGAAATTTTAGGATTTAATCAAGAGTTGCAAGGCAATGATTTTTTGGTTAAATCAGGCTTGACGGATAAAGAGAAAAAACAAATACAGCTTCGCGCTCTTAATACTTTGCTGGTCGCACATTCAATTGATGTATTAACTCTCGTTACGTCACTCCTTCCGAATCGTTTTTTTGTTGAAAATAATAAGGTTTTGGTAAAATTACATTTAGCGTCAAAGTATGCTATTCATCAGGGTTTTGCTTCGTGGTACAGCATTGTTGCCGATGAAGAATTTTACAAACAAAACAGTTATCAAGTTAACCGCGCATTTGATTTAATTGATAGAAGCTCAGAATTGTTGGACTTTGTCAAAGAATGTAAAGATGCATCAAATTTTGCGCTTTATAAAGATGAATTGAATCGTATAATTTCAGAGCTCAGATGGCTTTGGCTTGTGATAGATAATAAAAAATATCAAGGAATATGCCAAGATCAGAAAATATCTTTGCAGTATTATTATTCATGCGAAATATTTATTGATGTTATAAAAAACTGCATGAAGAGAGTTCAAGATCTAATTAATGTGTAATTAAAGATATAAAAGCTTTATTCTAACCCTCATTTAGTGGCCCCGGCGTGTTGCCGGGGCTTTAACTTTCTGATGTAGTAGCCCTTGTATGTTATATCATTCTAATTTTAAAATCTACCAATCCTAATATCTTAATAACCCATTCCACCCATGCCGCCCATTCCTCCCATACCAGGGTGACCATGGCCTTCATGAGCTGGTTTTTCTTCTGGAATTTCAGCAATCATTGCCTCAGTTGTAAGCAACAATCCTGCGATAGAAACTGCGTATTGCAAGGCGGAACGTGTAACTTTTTTAGGGTCAACAATTCCAGCCTTGACCATATCCACATATTCTTCTTTGTTAGCGTCAAAACCGATGTTTTCTGGAGAACTTTTTATTTTATCAACAACCACAGATGCGTCGTGTCCTGCATTTGATGCTATTATTCTAACAGGCTCTTCAAGCGCACGACGAATTATATTTACGCCTACGGCTTCATCGCCATGTAATTTCAAGCTATCAAGAACACTTTGTGCTCTGAGCAATGCAACGCCGCCACCAGCAACAATGCCTTCTTCAACGGCAGCGCGAGTTGCGTGTAATGCGTCGTCTACACGATCTTTCTTTTCTTTCATTTCTGTTTCGGTTGCTGCACCAATCTTGACAACTGCAACACCTCCAGAAAGCTTAGCTAGACGTTCTTGTAGTTTTTCTTTGTCATAATCAGATGTTGACAAATCGATTTCAGCCTTGATTTGAGTAACGCGAGCGTTTATGTCTTGTTTTGTGCCTTTTCCGTCAACAATTGTTGTGTTTTCCTTGCTGATGCGGATTTTGCGTGCTGAGCCAAGATCATTAAATGTTATGCTTTCAAGCTTAATGCCAAGCTCGTCAGAAACCATGCTTGCGCCTGTCAAAATAGCGATGTCTTGCAACATTGACTTTCTTCTGTCGCCAAAGCCAGGAGCCTTAACTGCTGCAACATTTAATGTTCCGCGCATTTTGTTTACAACCAAGGTTGCAAGCGCTTCGCCTTCGATATCTTCAGCAATGATTAAAAGAGGAATTCCTTGTTTTGCAACTTGTTCAAGAATCGGAAGCAAGTCTTTCATGCTTGTGATTTTTTTATCACAAATCAAGATTGATGCATTCTCAAGTTCAACTTCCATCTTTTCTGTATTTGTTATGAAGTATGGGGACAAATATCCACGATCAAACTGCATGCCTTCGACCACTGTAAGCTCACTTTCCATGCCCTTGGCTTCTTCAACCGTGATTACGCCTGTGTTGCCAACAGCTTCCATCGCATTTGCAATCAACTCACCGATTGAATGATCGTTGTTTGAAGAGATTGTAGCAACCTGAGCAATTTCATCTTTGCCTTTGATTGTTTTTGACATCTTTTCAAGTGATGCAACAATCTTTTCAACCGCCTTATCCATGCCGCGTTTCATCTCCATTGGATTTGCGCCAGCTGCCAGGTTTTTTACACCTTCGCGATAAATTGCTTGAGCAAGAATTGTTGCTGTTGTTGTTCCATCACCGGCTTCATCAGCGGTCTTTGAAGCAACTTCGCGAACCATTTGCGCGCCCATATTTTCAAATTTATCTTTTAGATCAATTTCTTTTGCAACTGATACACCGTCTTTGGTAATTGTTGGTGAGCCAAAAGATTTCTCGATAGCCACGTTGCGTCCCTTGGGCCCAAGTGTTACTTTTACGGTATTTGCAAGTGTATTTACGCCGATCAAAATCTTAGATCTGGCCTCTTCGCTGAATTTAATTTGCTTTGCCATAATCATTACCTCATTAATTTATTAAACAAAATTACTTTTCAATAATACCAAGAAGCTCTTCTTCTTTGGTGATCAAGTATTCTTCACCATCGAATTTTATCTCTGTTCCTGAATATTTACCAAATACAACTCTGTCGCCGGCCTTTACTTTCAAAGGTCGTATGCTTCCGTCAGCCAAAAGCTTGCCTTCTCCTGTGGCTTCTACGATGCCAATTTGAGTTTTTTCTTGAGCTGAATCGGGAATAATTATTCCGCCGGCAGACTTCTGCTCGCTCTCAACTCTTTTGACCAAAACTTTGTCATAAAAGGGCTTAATTTTAACAGCCATCTCAGCGTCCTCCAGAATTAAAATATACCTTCAGTATTTTACTGAATCTGACCACAACAATAGTCACTATTGACTAGAAAAAGATTATAGGACAAAAATTTTAAAAATCAACTATATTTTATATCAACGGACTAAGATTTTATCTAAGCGTTAAACTTAGATTTAATCAAAGTAGCACAAGGCTTTATTGACAGCGATACCATTTTAGCCAAAGCGAGCCATAGCATGGCCATACATCAACCATCACTATCAAAAACCACGCATACATGGCATTCGCGAGCAAATTGACAAGTTTTTAAACGCGGCCTGCAGGCACTGATTGGATCGGGGCTACCAAGCGAAAAAAATGAAAATAACGAAAACTGGCCGTACGATCAGAGGCTCCCGAAAATTAATTATGAAATTAATTAACAAGAAGAAATCTGCGCTCAACACTAAAAAACATTAAACCGTGTGTTTTTATAGGCTATAAAAATAATAATTTCTTGAAAAACATTGTTTAAAAGGTTTATAGTTTAAATTAGAAGGTGTTGTAGTTGTAGGGTTTGAGTATTTTTTAAGGAGAAAGTTCTATGAACTATTCTAATTTTTTTATAAAGTTATACTTGTTTTTTATGCTTGTTGGCGGCTTAAATGCCGTAGGCACGCGAACAAGAATTGCGTATATTAATAAAGAGGATAATACCATTCGTTATTACGATGGTGAAGTATCTTCTGCAAATTGCAGTAATTTGAAGTGGATAGATATCACAGGTGGGTTTCCTGCTAAGGATATTGCAATTGCTTCTGATGGCCAAATGCTTGCTATTAGCACAAACAACGGTCTTTGTTACTCAAGAGGTGTAGTCAATGGAGTTGCTAATTGGATTAGACAAGGCTCATTTGATTTTGTTAACGCAATTGCTGCGGCTGGCAATAATAAATTTTTATATGTAGGAAAGGGCGATGCAGCTTTTGGTCATGGGAATGATTACAAAGCATTGCATTATTGTTTTACAGCTCCTAGCAATGATGGGCAGCTGGCATGGAAATCGTTTAAAGATTTTACTGCCGCGGGACCCATTGCAATTAACTCGAAGGGGCAGTTTATTCACGCAAGTGGCGTTATTTTTTATCAAAGTGGAAAAATAGGTCCTAACGGTGAGGTGTCCGGCACTTCAGATTCCTGGCAGGCGCACCCTGGGACAGATGCTAAATCAGTTGCAGCGGCTAACGGCTTATTTATGCATTCTACTCCAAGCAATCTGATGTATTACATAAAAGCTGATAGTCTTGATGGTAAAAGCGCTAGCGATTGGGTCCGTTTAACAAACGGAAGCACATTAAAAATTGCAGTTTCTGACAGTGGACAACTTATTAGCATGGGCAGCGGGCAATTATTTTATGCCGATAGGATAAATGATAATTCGACTGCCGATTGGGTTGTGTTATTAAATGGTGGTGCAAATATTAATGCAATATCCATTGCTATAAGTTCTATAAGCGATGATACTGTCAGCAGTAAAGACTTTTTTACCCAGACAAAAGAGAAATTCGCTCAGTATTTAATAGGCCAATCTGCAACAATAAATACGCTTGCAGATATCACAGATGCTCAGATAGCTGCCAAATTAAATTTTTCTGATTTTGGATTGAATATTGGTAGCCCGTTAGGGGATGCAATAATTTATTTTTCAGCCACTCAACCTACCGCCGATCAATCTAAATTAAATGAACTCACAACATTTGATGATAGAATAAAGATGCTGTCACTAAGAATTTATTTAGCAACATATTTTGGCGCATCGTCAACAATCGCTACCCTTGCTGACATAACAGCGGCTCAAATTTCTGCTAAGATAGCTGAGAAAACGCTTGCAGTTGTTAAATCTGCTGTAGATGCCCAAATTGGACATTTAACTTCATCTGAAATTACCACATTTAAAGCAAGAATAGTTGATCCTGACAGCATTAATCAAAATGCAATGGCTGCGTTAAGAACAGCATTGGCAACATATTTTGTCGCACCGTCGACAATAGCT
>LBTE01000002.1:0-157077 GCA_000989955.1 candidate division TM6 bacterium GW2011_GWF2_37_49
TCCAACGTGTATTTTCTTGACATAAACCACCTTTGTTTTGAGTTAGGTTTTTAATATACCCCTCTCAACTCAAGTGTCCACTTTTATTAAACCACATCACTTTACGCGTAGGCTGGGAGCGGATTCATACACACTACCCCGCTCATACTGAGCCTTGTCGAAGGAAGCCTGTCGAAGAGTATCAAGAGCGGTTCCGAAAGATGTTTATTATCGTCCAAAACGGCTTTTTTCTGAATCTGGTTTTCTGTGACTTTCTCTGAATCGTTCTTTTTCTTTTTTAAGTTGGGCAACCATTTTGTCAATGGTGTTGTCAACTACGACGTACAGGTCTGTGCCTTCGTCGTGAGCATGAAGATCGAACCGTGGGGTTTTTAGATGAAACTCTGCTGAGCTGTGAGGGTGTTGTTTATGCGATTTAAGCCAAAATTCAGCAAAAAGTGGTGTGATATTTTCCTCTTTACTCAACATGTCTGAGACTTTTTGTAATTTAGATCTGGTATGACTATCCAGTGGCTCTGAATGTTCCATGTTTTGAAATGCAATTTTTATATTACTTAGCACGATTTAACTCCTTTGAAGTTAAAAAACTACTATCTCTTTTTTTATTTACGAATATCGTTGGGTAATCTCGTTATAAAACTGATTTCCTAGATAATGTTCCTTCGTTAGTTTATTCTCAATAATTTCTTTTACACCTCCTGATGTTACGATTTGTCCGTTTATAAAAACATAGACCAACTGAGCAATTGATAGTAACTGATCAACGTTATGGTCTGAGATGAGTATAGCAATACCTTGCTGCGATGTGTCTACAAAAATTTTCTTGAGTTCATAAATCGATTTTGGATCAACGCCTGCAAACGGCTCATCAAGTATAATCAAACGTGGGTGCATTAGCATAGATCGGACAACTTCAAGTTTGCGTTTTTGTCCTCCAGAAAGTGTTCCAGCCTTCTGATTCAATGTTTCTTGAAGCCCTGTAATTTCAAGCCAATGATCGCGTTCTTTTATAAATTCGGCCTTATCAATATTTTTCCAGTACGCCTGATATTCAAAAACGATTTGAAGGTTATCATAAACAGTTAACTGCTGTAGAAGAGATGTTTGCTGTGGCAAGTAAACCATGCCTTGTTCCACACGCTTATAAACTGGCCAATCCAAAATGTTTATACCGTCAAATAATATTTGAGCAGACGATTGTTCTGATTTGTCATAGCCATATAAGCCAATCATAGTCTTTAACAATGTCGTTTTTCCAGCACCGTTTGGGCCCAAAAATGCCACAACTTGTCCCGGGTTTATAGAGAATGAAACATCCTTTAAAATCTGCTTTTTGCCAAAGCTTTTACTAAGATGTTTAATTTCTAAAAACGACATTTTAATCTCCTACTTTTTCTTTTTCAGAACAAATTTTATTGGGCAGCCCTTGAATTCGTAATTTTCGCGTAAAATGTTCTCAATACATCCAAGCTCGGATTGTCCAAAATGTTCTGGCATGTTAACCAACAAAAGAAATGTTGGAATTTCTGATGGTAATTTAATTATTTTATGAACTTTGAGTTGGGCAGTTTTGTGAAAAAGCTTTTTTCGCTCAAGTGCGGCTTGCATCATTTCATTGAGTTCAACGGCGTCAATCTCTTGGCTGGCTCGGGTCCAAACTTTTTCCAGCTCTGCAAAAACCTTTCCAACATTTTTCATCGTTATGCAGGACGTTTTGAGTTGTGGAATTTTATCGAAAATAAAGCGATTTTCTTCAATGCTTTGCCTCAACATCAATTCGTTATAGTCGTCAAGTAAGTCAATTTTGTTGAGTATAATTAAAAGCATTTTTTTGTTTTCGTAGGCGTAGAAAAGAAGTTTAAGCTCTTGATCGGTAATTCTACCCTGCGAGGCATCTATCATTAAAATAACCGTGTCAGCCTGTCTGGTTGCGGAAAGCGAGCTCTTGACCATCAACTCTTCTAGGTCATCATCGATTCTGGCCTTTTTTCTTACACCTGCAGTGTCTGTAAGCTGCAGCAAGTCACTGTAATAAAAAATATTTTGGTTTATGGCTTCACGCGTGGTGCCCGCTACATCAGAAACAATTGATCGTTCTTGCTTTACAAGCTCGTTCATCAGCGACGATTTGCCAACGTTTGGCTTACCGATGATTACAATTTTGTGTGCAGGTTCATCAACCTCTTCAGCTTTTCGATCTGGTAGATTTTCAACGATCAGATCAAGCATATCGCCAATTCCTTTGCCGTGAACTGCTGATACTGGAAAAATATTTTTAAATCCAAGGGCGTAAAAATCGTTCATGTTTTCATGATATGCTGTTGTGTTGTCGGCTTTATTTAAAAATACAAAAACAGGAGTTCCTGTTTTGTGCAGCGTTTTTGCGATCTTGCGATCTTCCTGATTTATGCCGTGTTTTGCGTCGCAAATAAAAAGAATTAGTGCAGCATCGTTTAAAAGATTCAAAACTTTTTGCTGAATTTTTTGTGTGATCTCGTCTAAGCCTCTGCTAAACGAAAGTCCACCTGTGTCGACAAGTTCAAATGTTTTGTTGTCCCATGTTACCGGTTCTGACAAATAATCTCTGGTAACGTGTTCTCGTTCCAAAACAATACTTATCTTGTCGCCGACAAGGCGGTTAAAAAGTGTTGATTTACCAACGTTTGTTCTTCCAACAAGCAGGACTTTTGGAAAGCTAAGCTTTTTACTCATTTTTTATTCAACCTAAATCTAGAATATAAATTAACTGTTTCTAGTTATTTTACCGGGGAAATAGCTGATTAGCAAGTTGGCATTTGGCCATTTTGCCTTGTCTTGAACATTAATCGACTCAAGATTGTTCCGTTTATCAATGTTTTCAGGCTTTGCGTACTGGTTTTTGCTTACTTGAATAGGGTTGTCATCAATTATTGGTTTGCGAGGTTGGGCTTTGGCTGGCCTGGGCTGAGCACTATTTTCTGATTCAACAAACTCAAGTCCGATGCATTCGCTAAAAATTTGTGACAGTGTACTCATCCAAAGCAGCTTTGTGTCGGCTATTTTGTCCTTAAAAAAGTTGCTGTTGTTGCTTAGTTGCAGTCGAACAATCTTTTTTACATCGTTAAATTCTATAAATTTGGCCTGGCTTAATATGGAATTCAGCATGAGATCGTCGTTTTGACCAATCAATTGAATGCATTTTTGCCAATCTTGATTGATCTCTGGATTCGCCTGTGTAGAATCAATTTTTACGGCCAAAGCGTGAGCTGCTGGTGTTTGTGTTGGCTGAGCTGCTGGTTGGGCCGATGCAAAAACTTTGCGTTCGATTCTTGTCTCAGCAAAAGCCTGTGTTGATGTGGCGTTTGGTGTTGGTCTATTTTGTAGTGCGGCAACAATGTCTTTTAGGTCGGCAATATTTGTTTGTTCGCAGATTTGCAGGAGCACCATTTCCAAGAATGCATGTTTTTTGCTTGTTTTTAAAAACAACTCTTCTTGTGTCCACATCAGTTGTAAGATGGCATGCAGGCGGTTTAGTGAGCACTTATCCGCCAAATCTTTTATCTGATCAATGTTTTGATTAAATCCTGATTTAAAATCTGTTACTCCATATTTAACCCAAAGCAGCGCTCTTCCTAGATTTATGAGCATATCCCACAAATTTGAGGCTGAAATATTTTCAAAATTCATTTGCTGAAGTTTGGATAGCATGGCGCCTGGATTTTTGTCCAAGGCAGCATCAAACAGTGCGCAGAGCTCTTTTGTGCTTATTTTTCCAAGCACGTGCAACAACGTATCTTCTGTGATCTGTCCACCCGAAAAACGTACACGTTCAAGCAAGTTTATGGCATCACGGGCAGAGCCTTCGGTTTCAGCCAGTAGCAGGTCAATTGCTCCGTCGTTAATCACTACACCTTCGTTTTGGCAAATATTTTTTAAATGGTCTTTGAGTGTGGTGTCTTGAATCGGTGCAAAAATAACTTGAAAACATCGAGAAAGTACAGTAGCTGGCACTTTTGAGGTTTCAGTTGTTGCTAAAATAAACAGCACTGATGAAGGTGGCTCTTCCAAAATTTTAAGAAAGGCGTTAAATGCGGCCTTTGAAAGCATGTGTGCTTCGTCGATCAGATAAATTTTTTTGTGCCCCATCAACGGCATGTAAGAAGAAGAATCAACTATCTGGCGGACGTTATCCACGCCAGTGTGTGAAGCTGCGTCGATTTCGATGAAATCTGGGTGTGCGCCATTGCTCATCGCCAAACAAGACTCGCATTCAAGGCATGGGATTGATGTAGAACTTGGATTTTCTTGGAATTTAGCTAAATTTTTGCAGTTAACAGCTGTGCCAAAAACTCGTGCTGTTGAGGTTTTGCCGCAACCACGCAGACCAGCAAAAAGATAGACGGGAAAGAACTTTTTTAGATACAGGCTATTTTGGAGCATGCGAACAGAAATATCCTGTCCGATGACCTGTTCAAATGTTTTGGGGCGCCATTTACGTGCAAGATTTAAATCATTCATATTAGCTACCTTTATTTTTGGCAATTATACCGCAAAAATAGGCAAAAGTCTTATTTTTTATATTTAAAATAAGGGTTAAAATAACTTAATTGGTTTGAGCCAAAATTACGATTCACAAAGACATACATCGACCATGGTGTCTTAAAACTCCAATTTCATGCACCCTGGCAAGAAATTGACAAATTTTATGAATCGGCCTGCTGGCATTGATCCAGAGCTGGGTTGCGAATTATATTTTCAAAAAGTGTAAAAAGTCCCTGTGTCGTTAATGGGGCTGATCGGTTCGTGGTTTTGGCAAAAAACCCTTTAAAATGCTTAAATTTAACGCCAGAGTTGTTTTAACCTAAAATTTATGGCAAAGTTAGTTTATAATTTAATTATTCGCAATTATAAAATTAATCGAGGTTAATTATTTAAATAATGGATGAAGTTATGTTTAAAAAGATTTTTATTGTAAAGCTTTGGTTCTTAGTATTTTGCCCATTTTTGTTTGAATGCGAAGCTGCCTTGGATTTGCAAACTGAATGCATAGAGTTTGCACCAGTTTCGACTAATAAGACTGGCGATTACTTAGAGGTTTGCCCGAGTATTACAGGTGAAGATTTTAAGCGTGTGGTCAATGAGTTTAACAAAAAAACTGCTGAGGCAAGTCCAGCCACTGCAGGGCAACCACATGTCCAAAAAATAGTAGTGCCTGCGGGCAGCAAGATTTGCGTCATGGGTGATATGCATGCAAGTCTTTCATTATTTCGAAATTTTGCACGAATAAAAGCGCTTGGGTTATTTGACAAAATTCACACGTGGGTTTTTTTGGGCGATTATGTTGACAGAGGTGCGCATGGAGTAGCGGTTTTGTACACATTGATCAAGTTTAAACTTGCAAACTGGGATAATGTTTATTTGCTACGCGGAAACCATGAAACAGAACAAATATGCAAAGCTTACGGATTTTTCGATGAAATACGTACAAAATTTGGAAAAGTTGGGAAAAGCGCGTGGAATGAAATTTTATATTTTTATGCAAATCTTCCTTTTGCCCTGTATATCGGTTCTGGGGATCCTGTAAGCTGGATACAGTGCTGCCACGGTGGCATCGAGCCATCATTTAATCCTAAAGATTTTTTAAATGACGCTAATGCTCAATATTTCAACATTGCGGCGGTATTGCGCAGTAATAAGGCATTCAACCAAAAATATTCATCTGTTATGCAATCCTTTTATTCATCAGGATTTGATTCCAGCCAAGACTGTGGTTTTAACTGGTGTGACTTTGAAGAAAATGAAGACTTTTATTTTAAAAATGGAAGAGGCTACAGTTGCAAGACTTCGACTGTAAGACAAAATTTTCTTGATCCATTCGGATTAAAGGCGATTTTTAGGGGACATCAACATAATGGTTATGGCTTAAAAATTGGCGGATTTGATCATTGGAGCGATGTAGTTGGAAATGTAACACAATTCAAAATTAATCCTTATCCGATTTTTACATTTTCGACAGCTGCAGAGAGTGTTGGCCTACCATTCGATTGTTTTGGAATATTACAAACGGCAGATAAATACGAGGATTGGATATTAACTCCGTACGAGCATAAATTGTCGTCAAGTTGCAATGCCAAGCGACAAACTGGTTCTCAAATTTTAATGCCAATCGAAGGTTATGCGTAAAATTTTTAATCTTGTATTATTAACTTATAACTGTCACCAGTCAGAGGGTAAAACGTTGCTAAATCAAAACTTTTATTGGCATCTATTTTGTTTAAGAAGCAGGTTCCAAGTTTAAATGAATTGTGCCGAGACACCTTAAAATCAGCCATGCTTAGTGGCATAAAAACATTGAACAAAGCCAACTTTGTTGGCGGTATTATATAGATTTGAGTACCTGACGCTGAGTATTCAATTAATGAACCGCTAGCAAGTGCAGTATATTCGTTTTCTGTTTTATTTTCGATAATAAAAGATCTTTTTATGCCAAAAATATTTTTGAGTAAGACTAATCTGATAGTTGTGTTGCCTAAAATTTGAATTGTGAATTCAGGAATTTGTGCAGAAATACATTCAATGCCGCGTTGATAAAGTGATACAATCGGATTAATTTGTATCGATACAAAGCAAGGAGTATTCGTTTTTGCGGGAAAGGAGAAAACAGTCTTACATTGCGGCGTATCTACGTGTTGCATTGAATATATTTCAAAATTAGAATTAGTGTTTATTGTTATTGATTCGAATTTAAGTTGCGTTGCATTTTCAATAGTAAGGCTTGTTTGAGTAACAGATTTATCAGATAATTCCATACATTTTGCGGACGATAAAAACAAAAATATGTAAATAAAATAAATTCTAAAATTCATGAAAATCCTTAATTATTGTATTGTAAAATTGAAAGAGTCTCCGTGTAGCGGTTTATATGTTGCCAATCGCATGCTTTGTCCGTTTTCGCAAAAACATCTTAAAACGGACACCTCATCGTTTATAAATTGTAGTGGAATAAAAACAATGAAAGTACACGATGTTTTTGGGGGTATTAACTGGCGACCTGACAGGTTATCAGTTAATAATGGACCATCTGTAACTGTATTAAATGTTTGAGATGTTTCATTTGTTATAATAAATTGTCGTTCTATACAAATAGTGTTATCAGAGGATGAAATTTTTATGCTTGTGTTGCCACAAATTTGAATGGTGAAAGGCTGGAAAAGTTGAGGGACGACTGTTGTTAATATTGGCACAATTTGTATTGTTACAAAACAAATTGTGCCAGGTTTTGTCAAAAAGCTAAAACAGATTTTTGCATCCGAAGGAATTTCGTTTTTTGTCGAAATAATATCATTGTCAATACGTAATGTTACCGATTGCCATAGAATATTTGTTGAATTTTCAATTATAAGTTGAACTTCTACTTTTTGATAGTCTGCGTCCATACAATTGATATAAGATACAGTCAAAAGTATGTAAATAAAGCAATCTCTAAAATTCATGGAAGACCTTAATTATTGTATTGTTTGATCGAAATGATCGCCGTACATAAGTGAAGGAGCTATCAATTCAAATGATTTTCCTGTATCCAAGTAAACGCATTTTCCTACGACATTAAATTCTTGAGCATGTTCTAGTGGAATAAAAATATTGAGAGCTTCAGATTGTTCCGGATATAGAATAAAAAACTGCCTATTGTGTGGATAGATCTTCCCTTGCGGATTGTACTTCTCGAATGGCCCGTTCGTAATAATAAAAATGTCTCCTTCAGAATTATTTGTGACGATAAAACGTCTTTGAATACCAAAAATGCCATTAAAAGAAGATATTTCTATTTCTGTGTTTCCATTAAATAAAATTTTAAACGATGGGATGCTTAGTGTATTAGTTGTATAGGGTATAATTTGTATTGATACAGGTCCACATAGCCTATGTTCTGTCGTAAACGGAATATCAGTAAGATCCTCCGTCGGAATATTAACAAACTCAGCACTTGCATCATTAGGAATCTGATTTTGGGAGGCATACACCTCCGAGCCATGAAAGATTGTTACAGACTGCCAAACTGTGTTTGTTGAATTTTTTATAGTGAGAGTGACGTTATTGGCGTCCATGCAGTTCAGACAAGAAACAACAAGCGTGAGATAAATATAAAAAGTTTTAATATTCATAAGAATTCCTCATTACAACAATCCTTACATAATTTTTTACAAATAAGGGGAGCGGTACAGGGATGAATTGCTCCTGCTGCTTCCTTCCGGATCTGACAGATTTAACAATCCAACCGCTTACCACTCCCCAATTTTTAATATCAATCTTGGTTCATTGCTATAAATATGGTGGAGAGAGAGGGATTCGAACCCTCGATACCCCTTTCAGGGTATACACGATTTCCAATCGAGCGCTTTCAGCCACTCAGCCATCTCTCCATTTTCAAGGCTTATTACTATTCCTCAGACTTTTTATGAGGAGGTCTTGGTGAATGAAATCTTCTTGCTGGAGCTTCTCTTCTTGGCGCAAATCTATCGCCTCTTACATCTTCTTTAAAAGTTTCTTTTGCTACTGTCGGCTGTTTGGCTTCAAGAGCCTTGTTTTCAGCATGCAATTTTTGGCCTTCTTTAATGCGGCCTTCAATATAATTGAGCACAAATTCAATTGCCTTTGGTGAATCATCATTTGAAGGGATAATGTGACTTACGCCTTCTGGGTCTGTATTTGTGTCAACCATTGCGATAACAGGAATGCCCAAGGCCGAAGCTTCTTTAACCGCAGCACGTTCTTTTTTGACATCAACAACAATCAATGCTGCTGGAGGGAATGAAAGATCAATTATACCGCCAACATTTTTTTCAAGACGTTCAATTTCTTTTTGCAACATTACGATTTCTTTTTTCTTGTAATAACCTGCTGATTTTGTAACAACATCACGCAGGTGAAGGAGTCTTGTAATAGCTTTTTTTACTTGATCAAAGTTTGATAATGTGCCACCTACCCAGCGATTGATAACGAACGGCATCTTAACGTTTGTTGCAACTCTTTGGATTATAGGTTGTGCTGCTTTTTTTGTTCCTACGAACAAGAAAACACCACCTTTACTTGTGACTTCTTTTGTTATGTTTCCAATTTTTTCAAGAAGCGCCGCAGTTTTTGCAATATCGATTAAATGGATTTTATTTTTTGATCCCCAAATATATGGACGCATTTTGGGACACCATCTCGATGTTTTATGTCCGAAGTGAATACCTGTTTGAAGCATCTCGTGTAGATCTAGCATTTTGAATCCTCTAGGGTTATGTCAGTTACGCCTTGGGTACTTTTGCTTCAGCAAAACTTCACCACCCATTTTTAAAGACGCAAGAATTATTAAAAATATTAAAGAACCTTAATGAATTTTACCAAAAAACGTCTAAAAATCAAGAAAATTTAGGATTGTTTTGTTGAATCTTTTATTTGGCGTCAACGTTATAAAAAATTAACTACCGATAACTTCGTTGTTTTTGATAGTATGCGCATATTTTTTGCCAACCAAAAATGCAATTGCAAGCCATGTTGCCGATGTACCCATGATAACAGCTAATCCAACTAATCCTTGGATACCACCACCTAAAAATAAATTAACTGTGGATCCTGATGACTTGGCAATAGTACGACCAAATGAGTCTATCCATGCTTTCGATTTAAACTGAATATCTTTTATTGTTGGAATATATAATGCCTCTCGGATTGGCATGTTAAAGCCGTACTGTAGGGCCCTCATAATAACCATAACAACAAGAACTACCGAAAGCGTAGGGTACATATAAAGCAACGCTGCCATGATTATTGATGCAATCGGCATTACTAAAACACTTACTCGCATGCCGATAAAGTTTAAAAATGTTGTTGTTCCGACAAATGCTAAAATGCATCCAAGCGTTTGAAACGCACCGGTGTAAAGCAACATAAATTTGCTCATTGCATGAATGTTATTGTTTGTTTGAATGGACATCAATACTTCCATTTTATAATCGAAAATGATGTTTATAAGCTCAAAACAACAAACAAGTCCAAAAATTCCCATGACGTAAGGTTCTTTGATCATTAAAGAAAGACCCTCTAGTCCGTTAGGCTTCTTTTCTTTATGTACGGCTTCTTTTTGTTTACTTGCTTTGTATGCAGCTTCATATCCATGAAGGCTTTCTTTCGGAACCTTTCTAATGATTTGGTATAAACATACCCCTGCAGCAATCAATAAAATAGATGCCAAAAATACTAATAACGGAATTGATTGTGATTTTGCAATGGGCATATAATCCAGTATCAAAAGGCTTATCAATGTTGATAATGCTCCTCCTATGCGCGATACTCCAACGATAATGCCATAGCCCTTATTTGCAAAATCCGGAGTGCTGATGGATGTTATAAAGCTCCAAAAACTTGAAACGACAAGAGCTTGAAAAAAATCCATAAAAAATTCAAAACCCCATCCCAAGAGCCTGTGTGGGCTTGTTTGGGTGTTTTGAACGCCATAAACTGGGTGTAAAAAAATTAAAGAAAAACCTATTCCCAGAGCTGCATACAAAAAAATTAAACTCATCGCAACTTGGTATCTATGAACTTTATCTATGAGTTTGGAATAACAGAACATCACTGGAAAAAGCATAAAAATTGCCATTATTTTGGTTATAGGAATATATGCTGCTCCTACAAATGCGAGAAAAATAGATGTTTTTAAAGATCTTAAAATAGAATATGAGCCAATAATAAAAAAGAAAGCAAATGCTAAATAAACCAATTTGATTTTGTCATGTTCATCAATTTGTAAATATTTTTTTATATAAAAAGAAATAAAGTTTCCGAATTTCACAAACATAACTCTTGCCTTTGTTTAATCTTCTTTACCGATTATTTTTTTATTATCAATTGCGTCCTGAAGCCTGCGTCCCAAAAGATACGCTATAACCAACCATACAGACGCCAGGCCCAAACTTAAGACCAAGCTAGACAAAAATGCAGTGGCGCGAGATGTGCTTTTTAGTAAAACATTGAATCCTGATCCAAAACTTTTTGCTATTCTGGTTCCAAATGCTTCCGTCCACGCTTTTGCTTTAAATTTAATTTCTTTTGTTGTTGGAATATAAAGTACTTCTCGTGTTGGATGATTTAATGCGTAATTAAATGCTCGTAACCCAACCAAAACCCAAAAGAAAACTTGTGCTGTTGGAAATAATAACGTAAATGCTAAAAACATAAAACATATTAACGGAAATGCGAGCAATGAAAATCTAAGCCCCAAAAATCTAAGCATCGGTGTAGTGCCTAACAAACACACTGCCAGGCCGACAAGATTCATCACAAAGTAGTAAAAGGCGTAGTATCCTGTCATCCCTCCAACCGTTGCGTTCATTTTATCAGCATAAAGAACAACCCAAAAATCAAAAATAACTATTACTATTTCATAAAAAACAACCATGGAAAAAATGCCGGCCACATAAGGGTTTTTTATGATAACCCAAAGACCATCAAACAAGCCTTTTACAGAAGCCCAAAAACCAACCGATTCAATAGATTTAGTTTTTTCAAGTTGATAGACAACCTCGTATCCGTGCATGTATTTGCCTGAAACATTGCGCATTAAAAAATAGATAGCAAGCGCTGCTGCAAACAGGGAGCAACTTCCAAACAGCAATACGTTTGGAATGATAGCTATTTGCTCAGTGTTTGATGAACTGCCGATTATGAAATACAAACCTCCGGCCGCTATTATTCCGCCGATTTTTGATCCAGCTGCTATGTAGCCGTAATAATTTTTGGCATCTTTTGGGTTGCAAATTGAGTCTGCAAATGCCCAAAACGTTGTTGAAAAGAAAGCATCAAAGCTTTCCATAAAAATATAAAAAGCCCATCCAACCAATCTATCTGAGCTTGCTTGTGTGTTTGCGATTCCATAAACAGGGTGCGATATGAAAAAGTAAAATATTAAACCGCCAATTCCATGAAACAGTGTGAACCAATAAAGTAACTGGTGCCGCCTTAGCCAATCAACTAACTTTGAATAAAAAATAATTAAAGGAATAACGAATAAAAGAGAAAACAACTTAGCATTCGGAATAAACTGAGCCCCAACGATTTTTGCAAATATTGCAATTTTTAAAGGCCGCCACACAACGAGGCACATCATCATCAAAAGAAATGTGGATGCTAGAAACAGTATTTTGAGTAGTATTTCTTTTTTCGATGGCTCTTGTTTATTTAAAGAGGAATCTGTATGCATGAAACACCTTATAATTACGGAGTAACAATACAACTCAATTAATTCTTAGCATTCTGCGCTTTTCAACTGTTTCAATCTGATATAAAAATATCAGGATAGAGCGATAAAATAAATGTTATTTATAACTGAAAATAAAAATATTCCGTTTTTAACCGCTTTAGTCTATCATTGGTATAATTATAAACGACTTGATCAAAACGTCAATTTTATATTGAAACTAAAAGCACAAACTCAGTAAAAGGAAGCCAATGTTCATAGATACGCATGCACACATGAATTTGATGACAGGAAATGTAGAAGGTCAACCTCTGCAGCCAGAACACATTGAATCAATTAAGAAAATCGTTGATCAGGCAGTGACTGTCGGAGTCGGAGCAATAATAAACGTAGGAACAGGTTTTCAAGATTCGCAGGATTGCACCAGTATTGCACGCGCTTTTCATAACGTTTTTGCTGCTGTCGGTTTGCATCCATGCTCTTCTTTTTCCGACTGGAAGGACCATTTTACGGCAATCAAAACGTTACTCAAAAATAAAGAACAAAACAAAATCATTGCCATCGGCGAGATTGGTTTTGATTTTCACCACGAACCATTTTACAAAGATCATCAAACCGCCTCATTCAGAGCCCAAATTGAGCTAGCGCTTGAAAATAAACTTCCGATTATTGTTCATGTTAGAAAAGCGCCAGACGAGTTTTTGGCTGTGGTAAGTGAATACGTTAAAGATGGCTTGATTGGCGTTATCCATTGCTTAACTCAGGATCAGGCCTTTACAACACAGGCTTTGGCGTTGGGTTTTTATATCGGAATTGACGGACACATCACGTATCCCAAAAACGATGCGTTGCGGGCAACAATCAAAAATGTTCCGCTCTCGCAGCTGCTTCTTGAAACAGATGCGCCTTTTCTGCCGCCCCAGCAGTTCAGGGGTAAGCAGTCAAGCCCTGCCTACATACCGCTGATTGCTGATTTTATCGCAAGTTTAAAAGATGTGAGTCTTGCAGAAATTGAAGAGAAGACGACTGCGAATGCCATAAAGTTATTTCAGTTGCCGATATAATCCAAAACCTGAACATTTGTTTTTACAGCATAAATTCATAAAAATTGTTAGTGGCACAAGTGCTTGCGAAATTAGTTCTACGAAGCGGTTGTAGCTCAACTTTACATCAAATGCACCATTCAAGTCGCCACATTCATTGTAATATTTTTTAAATGTACGATATCCAGAGTGATGAAAATAAACGAGCACTGTCATAATATCACTGAGACTCATTTTCGCGCTTTTTCTTTTTAATAATGCCGATCCATTCACCGTAATCATGTTGGAATCCAAATACTTTTCAAGATCTTTATAAAAATTGTCTACGTCATAAAAAAATTTGAGCTAGAATCATCTTGCTTCCCTTTTTGAAATCCTTTTTAGACAAATTGAACATCTTAAATCTATATCGGATTACCTTTAAGGGAAGTCTTTTTCAAAGTTTTTTAATTCTCGAACTCAGGTTAAAATAAAGCTTTTTGCTTTTGGTTGTAAATCTACGATTGGAAGCTAGCTGTAAATGGCATGGGCATTTTTCCTTATTTTGAAAATTTTTATTCGGTAAGCCCCATCCAATCGCATGTTGCTGGCGGGGTCTAAAAAATTATCATTTTCTTTGCAGCTCTGATGAATAGCCGCATGCGAGAAGCCATAGTCGATGTATCAATAGCAATGTTTGGTAGGTTTTAAAATTAGAATGGTATAACAGTAAGAGAGGTTTTTATTCGGGCTCCTGAAGTAAAAAAGCAATTGTGGGGTGTGGAGTTTTGGAGTAAGGCCTATTATGTGAGTACGGTTGGGAAATCTGGAGATGAATGAAAAATTGCCAAATAACTTTGTTCGAAGAATAAGATGCCACGCAGCTTGCTGCGGGGAGCTTCACGAGTGATAAATTTGAATAAATTGAGTCCACGCGGTGTTTTGCGCAAAAATAGTTTTTTTATACGATGGATCAATATATCCAGAGTTAGGATAGTAAATTGATATTCCCTGCGCGCCTGCATAAACAGAGCCAGCAGCCTTTTTCAAAACGACTTGTCCAATTTTGGTCAAACCAGCCTGAATAATCGCATTAAGTGCAGTTATGGCGTTTTGGTAATATACATTTGTTACTGCTGTTGTTGGTTTTGGTCTTGGCTTTGGTCTTGGTTTTACTTTATTTAGTTTTTCCAAGATTAAAGCAGATTTTGGCGACGACTTTTTAGTTTGATTTAGAATGTTGGCGTAAAATGAATAAAGATCTATATATTCTGGCATTTCAAAAGAAATAGAAGCTTTTCTTGCGGCAGTAATTATGCTTTTTGTTTTCGCTGCATCAATTTTACTGCAAGCTGCAACAGCGACAATAAATTGATCAATATTTTGTTTTATTAAGTCAATTGAGGTTACATCGATTGCAGATAGCGTAAAGTCAGATATTGGTTCTTGGTATGTATAATATGTTTTGTATGAAGATACCATGCTTTGAGCTAACTGCAAAGTAGTTGTGACTGCAGGGTTAAGTGATAATGGTTTTATAAATTTGGAATATGGATATCCATTACCTGGAATTGTTTGTTGTGAGCCAACAAATGTGTTTACTAAGCCTTTCATTTGATATGTAACCTCTACCATAGCCATTAAACATGCATCTGTTGCTATCAAATCAAGGTTTTTGCCAAGTAATTGTTTTATTTGTGTTAGTGCACTTGTTAATCCTTGATTTGTTAAGCACGTTCCTTGAGTATCGTCATATAAAATGCCGCGTTCTAGTGATGATGGTGTCAGATTCAACCACTTTGATTGAGGTAAGATATTTTTTGTTACGCCACGATAAAAGTCTTCGATTCCACTTCCGTGATTCCAGAGTACTAGCGCATAGTTATTTGCTGGATAATTTTTGACAGCCCATTGCATGGAATTAACTAGCTCTGTGGACGGGGTGTAGCCCATTTCTGTTGACAGGGTTCCAGCATCGATTTTTCCACCAGGTGTTATCTTATAACGCCATGTTTTATTGTCGTTTGGCTTATCCCACTGAACGAGAATATTTATTCCGTTTGATGAGGCTAATCCTGCAGACATATCATTGATGTTGTACAATGCATACGGTGCAAGGCTGTTATCAGCAACGATGTATACCAACATTGTCCAGGAAGCCTTTGTACTGGCTATTGTAGCTTTTGTAGTTTCTAATTTTGCAGCTGATATCTGTCCAAATAAACAAATTGCTATGGATAATTTACATAAAAAATTATTTATCTTCATTGCAAAGTTCCTTTTTACTTTTAGGAATATATTATTATCTTCTATTTTTTAATGTGTTTATTGTTTTCCCACTTCAACTATTTCAATTATTTCTGATTTATCGGCTATTGCCGCGCTGTGGTATTCTTCGTGAAATTTATTAAAATATGTGCTTATTCCATCTAAATTTTTAAATTCTAAAAGTCCTTTTTCATTCGGCCATTCTGCCTTAAATTCAAAATCAGGAGTTGTTGGCTTTGTAAACCAAGATTTTATTTTGTTTTTTGTTGCTCTGGTGCCCCTCCAGATTATGCTTCTAAAGATGCTTGGCGCGTTTATTGCTAAAGCAGTTGCGTATACAGGTATGGATAATACTGGAAGAAATACAAATACCGCAGCACTACCCAACATTAAAGATCCGTCTAGGATTGTGTATTTGTTGTACCACTCGCGATCAACAGATGCGGCTTGTGGGTTCAATCCTCCAGCCAGTGTTAATCTAAGGCTATTGAGTGGTTTTGACAACCCAACCGCATTATTTCCACTAAATTTAATTGTAGCGTTGGATGGTACGCCATAAAACGCCCACCATCCAACATCTTTAATACCATTATTTTCAAGATCTAAAAGGCTTAAATGCTCTAATTTGAACGTGTAGCTTTCAATTGTTTCAAGTTGATTATTTTTCAGGTTCAAAATTTGTAACTCAGGGGTATGAACAAATATTTTTGGAGTTAGGTTTGTTAACTTATTGTATGAAATGTCTAGATATTTAAGACTTGTTAAACCGTTAAATGCATCGGCATCAACAGTATTCAGCTTATTAAAAAATAGGTATAATTCTTCAAGGTTAGGGGCACCCCAAAAAGTGTTTTTTGCGAGACTTGTGATATTGTTTCCTTCAAGACCCAAAACTTTAAGGTTGTCTAATTTTGTGAATTTTGTTTGATTAATTTCCATAATTCCGCAACGACCGAGATAAAGATTTTCAAGTTGCTTGAGCCCTTCAAATGCATATTTATTCGTGCTCAATTTGTTTCTGTTGGCAATTATGGTTATAATTTTAGGAACAAGGGCCGCAAGCTTAAGATCTGCGATATTGCAGCAAGAAACGTCAATCACTTTAAGTTCGGGAAGTGTAATTGGTGCTTCCGAAGTAACAGTTTCTTCAACTTCTTTTCCAGCTGCGCCTGTTCGTTTTGTTTGATGTTTAGTAACAGGCTCTGGTACCAGACTTAGGCCATTATTGTTCGCAAGAAATAAATACTCCAGCTTTGTTAGCTTGCATAAATCAGAAAGCATTTTTTGAATGCTATTACTTGATGCATCTAAATACTGCAATTGTTGCAAATTTTTTATCGATTCCAGTGATGTTATTTGATTGTTTTGAAGATGTAATTCTACGATTGCATTGTTTAGTGGTGGCACGTTGTTTAATTTATTTTTGCTTAAATCGAGGTATGTTACCTTCAAATTTGCAATTGTAGGAATCGTTTCTAATGTGAAGGCATTTCCGCTTAAAGCGAGGCGTTTAAGGTTATCTGTTACGCCTTCAAATAGCTTTTTGTCAGGATTAATCTTTGGATTATTTGATATGATTATAGTTTTTAATTTTTTATTTATTTCAAAAAGCTTGGCAGGTACGACAGTTAGGTTGGGATTGTCTGAAATTATTACGGTTTCCAAATTTTTAAGATGTGTAAGTATGTCGCCAGGAAGTTCCTTTATTAACGTATTAAATATGATCAATGTTTTTATAGCTTTTGTATTGGCAAATTTATTGAAATCATCAGCTGTTATGCTTGTTATTAATTGATTAGATAGGTCTAATGTATTGCCATTTTTAACAAATGATTGAGGTCCTACCTTTTTTAGTAAATCCTCGAATGATAAATTAAATTCACCAGCTTGTTTTCGTAGTTGGCTCATTATCTCTTGTTTTTGGTTGCCTGAAAGCGCGTATTTTTGAGCGATTGAAAGACATGAGTTTGGAGGAATTTTTGCTATAAATTTTTTGGTTGCTCCATCCTGCATTTTGTTTAGATCGTTAACATAAAACGTTGCAAGTGAGGTGTCATCCATATCTTTAACTTCAGATACACTTTTACCAGTTGGAGGAGGCAGAACGCCTGTTTCCACAAGATATGAAATTGGAATATTCACTTCTTGATTATCTAGCTTTCGATTTGGTGTTTTGTTGTTTATCATCAAACATTGATAATATTTCGCTATCTCTTTTTGAATGGATTCAGGTATAGCTTTTACCCAGTTTGCCGCATCATCTGATTTTGAGGTTTGTGTTAGTCGAAATTTGGCATTCCAAAAATAAGGGTTTGAATATTTATCAACAATCTCTTTTGCAATTTGTCTGTCGTTTTCGTAACTTGTTAAATGTGGAATTTGATCGTATTCCGCTAAGTATTGCCATTCTTCCTTAGATAAAGATGTTAGTGATTCTTTTGGTATAACATATGCCCATGCCCAGGCTACTTTCTCGTTAACTTGATTCATTCTTACAAGCATTTCAATTATAAATTCATAAAATTGTTTAACGTTAGCTTCGTTTAGTGTTGCAATTGTAAAAATATTGTTAGAGTAAAAATTTTTAAGATCTGCTTCGGTAAGCGTTTTAAATGTCTCATGTGCAAGTTCTTGAAGTTGAGCGTCTGATAGATCGGCTGTTAATTCGATAGTGACATCGTTCAATGTTTTATCCAGTATCAATGCAGCTTTGTCACTTGATAGGTTTCTGCGTAGCTCTGATTGAGAAGGTAAATCATCGAACTTAGGAGTTTTGGCATTTGGATGAATTTCTTTAAGTTTGTCAAATACTACTTTGATTGCTGGTTGATGTTCTGTCAGTTTAATAATTTGATCTTTAGCTAATGCTGTAATCCTTGATTTTGAATAATCAATCATTCCATCAACGCGTATCCCATTTATTATTAATAAATCTTGCCAGAGTTTTTTATCAGTTGAATAAGTTGTTAGTTCATACTCGTTCAAATAATCGATTGGAATATATGTTTCTTTTCCATCTAACCATAAGTTTTGATTGCTACGTTTTAGCGTTCTACAGTGATAATAACGGGCAAATGCTACTAGAAACTCTTGAGGAAATGGTTTTAATGATTCATTTGAAATAATTTTATTTCCGGATTTTACTACGAATTCATATAAAAATTTTTCAACAAATATCTTTGCAACAGCTCTTAAGTCTTTGTTTTCAAAGTCTATGCTCGGAATTCTATTTTTTTCGGCCAAAAATTTCATTTCAGTTGTGGATAAACTATCGATTGGATGGTTTGGATGAGTTCCTTGAGTCCCCCAGAGCATAATTGTTTCTCGATGTTTATTCATGCCTGTATCGCCCCATATTTTTCGTATATCGTTGGTTAGAAAATTTGGCTGAAAGGTTATGATGTAGATGGATTGTCTTTCTTCCGGCAAATTTTCAAAAATATGTTCGTCCCTGTCCAGCCAGGCTTCTTGGTGATCCAAATTTAACATTTTTCCTCGATAAAAGCGTTTTAGATCGAGTTGAAACTCTTCAGGCAAAGATTTAAGCCATTTTTCAGATTTATGCTCTGCATTTGCCAGCTTCCATGCACCAAGCACGGTCCGCATGGCCTCTAATCTTCTACCGACAAGGTTGGTAACATACGCAAGAGCAATGTCGTGGTACGTGGTAAATTCATCAAGCCAAGGTATGCGTTTTAGCCTTGCAAGATATTCCCACTCATCTGGCACCAGGCTTTCAAGTGCATCAGTTGGAATTATGCCGACTTGTGCCCATTTTAATTTAACTTGAATTTGTTTGAGCGCGTCAGGCAACAACTCTTGGCATAGTTGCTTTAGACGTTCTTCGTTGATTACAGCTAATTTCAATGTTTCTTCAATGAGTCGTATTAAATCTTCATGCGTAAGTGTTGGAAGTTTTTCTGCTAGCTGTGCGAGGTCAAATTGTTGAGGTAAGGCAAATGCTGCATTAATAGCGTCTTGAGTTATTTCTTTGATTTTATCGGCGCCATTAATTTTATCGTTAATTATTGCTTGTATTTTTTTCTCAGAATATTGATTTAATTCATGTTTTAAAAAATCTATGAGCATGGCTTTGTTTTTTGCATTGATATTTTCATAATTCAGACCATCCCATTCTGTTACCGAAATGCCGTAAAACCTGATGTATCTAGTTGGGATTAAAATTTCGACTCCGTCAAGCCTATCATTTTTGCCTTGCGCAAGTCTCTTGCAGCGGTAGAGGTATTTGAATTCGCGTTGAAAATTTTGTGGCAAAGCTTTTAATCGAGCATTTGATTTGTTGTCCGAAACAAACCAGTTTTCATAATCGTCAACGTATCTTTTTACGCTTGCTGAGAATGTTTCATTGTTAAAACTAGCTGCAGTAAGAGGATTTGTTTGAAAATTAGGGATAAAACCTCTGCCAATAACGGCCGTCCATTCTATTTCGGTTAATTCTTTAAATGAAACGGTGGCTTTTGGATTTAAGCGTAAAAGTTCAAAGCTTACGCTATTTTGAATATGTTTAGGGAGCAGCGCAATCCACATATCTTTAAACTTGGGATTATATTGACGCTCTACAAACATGCTTAATAATAACGCATTACTGGCTCGTTGTTTTAGACTAGCAGCGGATAACAATTTTTGTTGATTATAAAAAATTTGTGCAAATGTTTGAGTGAGATTATTGTTGAAATGTACGATGTCGTCGACATTGCGTCCCTCCAGATCAGCCTCGTTGCCAGGCAAAATCTTTGATTGAACCAGCTGTCTTACTACATATAATGTGTGAGCATTTTGTTGTTGCCTGGCTAAATCGTCATCGCTAGAACGTGCTATCTCAAATATCCCGTCATCGAGTAAATTTTCAAAAATTAATAAATATTCGTATCTGACCAGGCCCTTGGCAGCATCGGATAGACCTGTGAAAGCTGTTTTGGCTGGATCATTTATTATTTCTATGTCGTACTCAGCCGTTTTGTTTAATTGTTTGTTTTTATAAAGATCGATTGCCAAAGCCTTTGCTAGTGCCATTTTGATTGCAGGTGCAAAATCAAGAATGCATGCAATATCAAGAAAATTAGCAACTACGACGTGAGTCAAATCGTTTTGAAATTGAATGGTTCTGAGATTGTTTTTTATATATTCATTGTTTGCGGCTTTATCCGCGGTTAAGGTTAAAAGTTTTGGAATCAGCGTGTTTTTGGCATCTATTGCTTGAGCTGCGGCTATTGCAGGATCTGCAGCCAGCCATTGAAAGAATTTCGCCAAATGATTTTGTAAGCTTTTTGCCAGCAATGCCCGAGATTGTGCTTCTGGAATAATTGTTGGATCAGTATCTGCGTCGGCCTGTGCTTTTAGGACTGATGATAATTTTAAATTGTCTGCATGGATTTCCGCCAGACTTGCAAATGTTCCATGCAATCTTACGTCCAATCCACAAACATTGCCCGGCATGGCAAGCGCCAGCATCGTAAGAATCGAATAAAGAACAAAATTAAAAGATTTTGTTTGATTCATTGATTACTCCTTTTTCAAAAAACGAAAAATTTATATTCTTGTTTTAATTTGTGAAGAATGAGAGTCTAATGTCAATATTTTGGGGAATTAGTAAAAAAGTGAGCAATATAAATTGATATGAGTCAATATAATGATATACAGGGGCATACATTGACTATGGTGTTCGAAAGACATGATGTTGTGGGGCTTGCAAAGAAATTGACAATTTTTTAGTTGCGGCCTGCCAGGCCCGTGCTGGAGCGGGCTGCGGAATGAGCTTTGAAAAAACTGCAAAAAATGAGGGTGGTGATAATTATTCTAAAACGAATGAATCCGTTAAAAATGGTTCGACAAGTTCACCACGAGCGGTGAATCTAACTGTGCGCAATAGTTTTAGAGAAGGTGGCTTGAACCATGCGGGCATAACGATCGATTACTGATCAATTTTCATGATTCTTGAACCCATGCTCCACTTTTTCGGCCGAGAACTTGGGAACGCTTGCCAACAACGCCTGAATTTTGGTGTGTAAAATGGCCTTAAAATCTTCTTTTTCAAGCTCTTTGGCCGTGTCAGAAAGTTGTTTGATAGCAGCGCTTAGTTGGTGTGGATCGGAGGCCTTTTTTGAAATAAGTTCGCAAGTTTGGTCAAGTTTTTCTTTGAATTTGTTCTCCCAGCCTAGCTGTCCGTAGCAAAGAATGGATGCTGCAAGGGCGGAATGGTCTTCTGGATTATTTGAAAGAAGGTTTTCGTAGATTGAGACGGCATGAACCCAGCGCTTGTCTTTCAGATATAAAAATGCAGAATTTGTGTATTTTTCTTGCGCACGTACTGATTCGTCAAGAGACCAAAGAATATCTCCTTCGAGTTGCAATGCATATGCCCTGTCGCGCAGTGAATGAGTGAGCAGCCGAAAAACGCTTAATGCTTTTTCTTTTTCTCTATTTTCGATCAAATTTGCAAGTTTAAACCAGGCAACACTCGATGTGTTTTGGCTCTCTTTTTGATTCATTAACCAATCTCCCATTTTTAGTTTTTACAGCTTTATGCTAGAATCATTACTACAAACAAGCTTTAAAACAGTAATATTAATGTTATACTGCCGGTTTTAATACAAGTAAATAACAAAATTTGTTTAAGAATCTCAATTAAAAAGTGATTTTTGATAATAAGTAGGCGTTTTTTACGTAAAATTGCTTTTTACATTAAATGCTGTAATTTCAAATATAAATTAAAGCAGGTAATTGATTGATTTAATGTAGATTATATAGTCGGGGGTTACATGAATTGCTTTGGCGTCTTCAAAAATTATGCCTTAATATTAAGCTTTCTTAGCTTAATATTTTCGTGTCTGTGCGCTGCCTTGTCTGTAGACACAAGTCTGCGTCTCAGTGCTGAAGAGGTAGCTTACATCCAAAAAAGAGACACTTTCACGCAAGATAAAATTTTGAATATTGTGCAAGATTTGTTTCCTAGCGGCTTTGATAAAAATATCAATAAGTTGCCACGAATAGCCTTTTGCTTCAGCGGTGGAGGGAGCCGCGCACTGATAACATCCCTGGGTTTTATGCAGGGCATGCAGGAATGTGGTTTGGTTGACTGTGCCAGTTATTGTGCGCTGTTATCGGGCTCTTCCTGGTTTTATACGACGCTTATGCTTAAAAATATGGACCTAGACAATTATCGTGAATTTATTAAATCAAGAATGGCCCAGCCATTTAACAAGAGCGTTTATGGCTTCTGGAGCGAACTCAGCTCAGTATCAAAACAAAGAGGTTATTCATCAATATCGGATGGATACGGAAAGTCTGTATATACCTATCTTTTGGGTGATACGGTTTCGGAAAATGCATCCTTTGACGATATTCGCAAGGCTGTTGTGTCGGGGGCTTATAATCTGCCGTTTCCGCTATTTACGGCTATCGTCAAAAGTGGCTATCCATACAAGTGGCTGGAGTTTAATCCATTTTTAACCGGCTCAGATGAGCTTGGTGGATACGTCAAAACTGCGAACTGGGGAAGTTGTTTTGAGAAAGGTGTATGTACAAAAGAGCTGCCAGAGCTTTCGTTAGCATCATTTATGGGAATTTGGGGCAGTGCTTACTGCATAAATCGGTCCGATTTTGAACGTTGCGGTGGTGCTGAATGTTTGAAATCGCAGCCTTTTTATTATTATTTAGAACAAACCTTGGGTAGGATTATATCAACTGATAATCTTTTATACTCGGCTATGAATCAAATCGAATCCAGGTCAATGTTTGAAAATCATATGTTTGATATGGGTTTGACTTCTTCGGAGTACAAACGGGTTGTTGTTGCTGATGCAGGTCTAGATTTTAATTTACCGACGCCTCCATTATTAAAAAAAGAACGTGGTATCGACTTGATTTTTATATGCGACGCATCAGCTTATACCGAACAAAACGATGAACATGAACAATTTAAAGCTTTGACGGAGCATGCTCGTAGAAATGGTATAGCCATTCCCGACCTTGAAAACCCAATAAAATTAACGGACGATATTTTTGTTTTTGAAGACAAAGATCCATGTATTCCGACAATCGTTTATTTTAAGTTGTGGACCTCTTTTGGTACGCTAAAATTTGATTACTCAAATGATGAATTTGATGCGGTTTGTGATAATGCCAAAAATATGGTTACCAACTTTCAGTACGGCATTAACTTGACTATCAAGAAGAAGACGATGTTATTAAATCAGCGTCGTGGGTGGTTCAAAAATTTGCTTTCATATTTATCCATTTGATAACGATATTTTGTAGTGCTATACTCCGGACCTTAACATAGGTTTTTACATAGATTTTATGTGAGTTTAGGAGTATTGTGTTAGACGAATTTATTGGCAAACAAAAAATAAAAAAAATAGATATTTTGGGCGGCAATCAAGACCGGATCGACAAACAGCACAAGTTGGGCAAGCTGACTGCACGTGAGCGACTTGATGTTTTGCTTGATCAAGAGAGTTTTTCAGAGATAGATCAGTTTGCGTGTTCGCAATTTTTAAAAGAAAAATTTTATACCGATGGCGTTGTTGCAGGCATGGGCAGAATTAATGGTCAGCAAGTCGCCGTTTATGCCCAAGATTTTACTATCAAGGGTGGATCGCTTGGCAAGCGCCATGCTGAAAAAATTTGCAAAGTTATGGATTCAGCCGTCAAAGTCGGCTGTCCAATTATCGGAATTATCGATTCAGGCGGTGCTCGCATAGATGAAGGTGTGCATGCGCTTTCTGGTTACGGTCAAATTTTTATGCGCAATGTACGTTATTCTGGCGTTGTGCCGCAAATATCTATAATTTTAGGTCCATGCGCTGGCGGGGCAACCTATTCACCAGCTCTCACTGATTTTATATTTACCACAGCAGGAATCAGCAACATGTTTATTACCGGACCTGCTGTTGTAGAGCAAGTTTTGCACCAAAAGATTGGCAAAGAAGAGCTTGGCGGGGCGATGGTTCATGCCCAAAAATCTGGTGTTGCCCATTTTGTCACTCAGAGCGAGCATGAGTGCTTTGATGCGGTTAAGCAGCTTTTATCGTATCTTCCTGCTAATTATCTTGCGTCAGTTGCACGTGTGGAAGCTGGCAATGATCATGATTGTCAACTAGATCTGCAGGAGCTGGTTCCGCAAAATTTTTCGCAGGGTTATGACATCAGAAATTTGATTAATGTTGTGTTTGATTTGGAGAGCTTTTTTGAGGTACATGAATATTTTGCTGCAAATATTGTGGTTGGTTTTGCTCGACTGAATGGGCATGTTGTTGGTGTTGTGGCCAACCAGCCGATGGTCAAGGCCGGTGTGATCGATATTGACGCTTCATGCAAAGCCTCTCGGTTTATCAGGTTTTGTGATGCCTTTTCGTTGCCGATCATCTCCTTGGTCGATGTGCCCGGGTTTTTGCCAGGTGTTGATCAAGAGCACCAGGGCATCATTCGCCACGGAGCAAAGCTTATCTACGCTTACGCATCTGCGACTGTCCCCAAGATTACATTGATTTTACGCAAGGCTTTTGGTGGGGCTTATGTGGTTATGGGCAGCAAGGAGTTGGGAGCGGATTTTAATTTTGCTTGGCCGGATGCACAAATTGCTGTTCTGGGGGCAAAGGGAGCCGTTGCAATTTTGTATCACAACGAACTTAAAAACGCGCCAGATGATCAAAAGGCTCAGGTAATGCAGTCTTTGGAGGATAAATATAACAATGAGTTTATGAATCCGTTAATTGCAGCTGAGTTTGGGTATATTGATTCAATAATTGAACCCGCACAAACTCGTCAAAGCTTGATTAGTGCGCTCGAGAACTCTTTTAATAAAATTGAAATAACGCCAAAGCGCAAGCATGGCAATATTCCACTTTAAGATTTTTGTTTGTTGATAACATCTTTTCATTTGTTCTAAAATTAAAATAAGTTTGGGTTTATATGAAGATTTTTGTGAATAAGGGAGGACGTAGCATGAAAAAAGGTTTTATGTTTAAACTGCGCAGGTTATTAAAGTGGGCCGTTCTTGCGACCATCATTGCAGTTCCTGCTGGGTATTTTTTGTATCAGTCAGGTTGGCTTGGCACTGACGCCAGTTCGGTTGTTACACAGCCTGAGCAAGTCAAGGGCAAGCTTGTTACGCTGAGGATTATGAAGGAAGACTATTTTGTCGATTACCACAACATGTTTTCAAGTACAGTTCGCAAGTTTATGGAATTTCCTGATTACATAACTTTGGATTATACCATTCGTTATTTAAAGATGGAGCTTGAAAAAAGTAAGCGCGGTGAACAAATTTTATATGCTATTTTTGATAATAAAGAAAACAAAATGATAGGCGCAATCGAGGTTAGAGAGAAAAATGATTACGACCCCGGCCAGCTGGGCAATTGGGTTAACGAGAATTATTGGGGTGGAGGACGTTATCAGGAGGCATTAAAGTTAATGACACAGACGTACTTTAAGGTTCATCCCGAGGCCAAAAGTTTCAATGCCCACGTCAAGCTTTGGAATAAGCGTAGTTACTTCGCATTAAAGAAATTTGGGTTCAAGGATGCTGGTTATTACTACGAAGGCGGCCAGCCCGCAAGATATATTCTTGAATATCGAAAATAAATTTAAAATATTGTGGATAAGTTTAAAGGGCCGCAAGGCCCTTTTTTATTGACTAGGATACAGATATTTGGGCGATTTTTTGAGCATTCGTATTAATTCATGTGCAGCCTGTTCAATGGATTCAGGGCCTTCTTGCTTGTATTTTTCATAAACAGCTTTTAGCTCGGGCAGCAAGAGGCTCAACTCTTCATCTGTGCATTGATCAAAAAATGCTTTTAGTGCTTCTATTTTTGATTTTTTATTTAGTTTGTTAACGACATATTTTTTGTTAACCCATGCGCTCAAAAGTAGCCCTGCGAAGGCCAAAGTACATGACAAGCAAGACATGTAAAGGCCTCTATTGCTGAGGTTTGGATCTAATTGTTTGTCAAATTTGAGGTGAAGAGCCACAATTGGAGCCTCTATGCAAGCTAAAATCGATAACCATGTGGCAAATGCGATCAGAGAATCATTGTATTTAGTTATTCGATTTAACAGCTTATCCTCGATCAGATGCCACTGTTGATGTGTGCAAGATATCTCTTTGTATGTACAAACAGTCTCATCGTTACGATATTTTATGCTTTCTTTGGATTCTAAAATTTGTGTGCCAAAAAGTTGAAACAAACTTAACAAAAAAAATAATTTAATTTTCATTTCGACTTTCGTCATTTTATGTTTTGGATAACCTTTTTTGTTCTTGGTTTTATTTATATCACGTAAAAGCTTTATTGTCAAAACTGTTATGGATAGCGTTATACATTAAAGCATGTTCTCTAAACACCTGTGTCTGTAGCCTCTCCAAAGAAATTGATAATTTTTTAGATGCGGCCTGCAGGCATAGATAGGGAGCGGGCTTACAGTAGCAATTTTTAAAACCTGCAAAAAACCCCACTGGTTCTGGTAGGACTGATTCAGATTGCTGTTTGGATTACGCAGAAAGCATGATTGCTGCGTGCGTATTAAATTCAAGTATGAAATATTAAATTGGCTACGCTTTATTTTTGGTTTGGTGTGGTTGCGTTTGTATTGAGTAAATGTTAACATAAATCTTGATACGTTTGTTTATTATTTGATTTTGGTGGTTATTGCAGATAGGACATTTTTATGATGAAGATTAATTTTTTCAAAAAAAGTATAATTTTATCGTGTTTAGTTTTTGTTGCAGTTTCGGTATGTCAGCTGCAATCGGCTGATCTGCCCCCAAAACCAGTTTTATACGGACAAGCCGAGCTTTTTACAGCTCTTTTGCGCGGACCGTTGGCTGGATATAGTCAAAACGTAAAATCAGAATTTGGCCAAGAAAACAATAAATCTTTGCTGATCATGGCTAGTCTTAATTTAGTTCGTATTTTAAACGACGGCTTGGCGTTGTGGAATGCCTATCAAAAAGGTGATCTGCTCGACGATAAAAAAGGTAAAAGTGTTCAGCAGTATTTAACATTGATGTTTGTGCTTCAAGACTTTTTGTCACTTTGTGACAACACAAAAAATATGTGGAATAATTGGAAAAATAGTCATCCTAGCGATAAAGTTTTTGAACCAATTAAAAGTGAACTGGAACTATTGTCTGAAAAAAAATTAACTCATTTAACTCAACGACTAACAACTTACGTATTACCCTTTATTGAGACAATCGCTGCTACTGTAAGGGCTGTTGATAGTATGTCTGTTGAATACGAAAATGAACGATTAGAACTTATAAACTACCTTTGTTTTGTGGCAATTTCTGGGTGCAGAAACTTATCTGAATATTTGCAAACCAAGCGTGGAAGCTTAAAACAGAACTGGGCTATCGCCAAGGCTGTTATCAGTGCGACATTGATTTTGGTGGATTTAAAACTCAATGATAATCGAAGAGTTGCGGCTACAGCTGCGGCTGAGGCGGCAAGGGTCGCTGCTGATGCGGCTACAGCTACTGCTCAACGATTAGCCGATGAGCGTGAGGCGGCAAGAGAAGAGGCTGTGCAAAGAGCTGAATTATTCACAGGTGAAATCAATGGTTATGAAAAGCGATTGCGTGTGCTTGAAGCGGTAAGAGATACGCAAACTGCTGAGTTTGATCAAAGAATGCGTGATCTTGAGGCGGAAAGGGTCGCTGCTGTTGGTGCGACTGAGCTTGCTGAAGCGGAAAAAAATGCTGCCGAGCGCAAATGTGATGATGCTAAAAGAAATCTTGAAGCGGCCCAAGAACGTTTTGCAAAAGATCGTTCACAGCTTGAGGCTGCTCGGCGTGAGGCTGAGAGCGCAGTCGCTGGTGCTGAATTGATAGCTCAAGGTAATGTTGTTGCCAAAAATCTGGCTGATCAGGCGGTACGTGATATGACGGCATCATTGACTGATGCTAGACGTAGTTTAGAGGCTGCCAATGCTGCAAAGGATGTTGCCGAACAAAAAATGCGTGTAGCTGAAGCTGAAATGGTGAAATCTAACGAAGCAAGAGATTTGGCCGAACATACATTTAAAGAAATGCGTAAACAACTTGAAGTAACAACTCGCGATCAGGTCTATAAAGTTGAACAAAAATGTACTGAGCTTGATGCAGCAAGAGCTAATGCTGAAAAAGTTGCTAAGCAGTATAGTGCTGAGAAAGATGAGTCTGAGCAAAGAGTGCGTGAGCTTAATGAGGCAATGGCTGCGGCGCAAGAATTAGTTAAACAAAAAGAGCAAGCGCTTGAAGTTGCAAATAGCCATGCTCAAGGAGCGGTCGTTGGGGTTGAAAAATTGACTGAGCAGTATAGTGCTGAGAAAGCTGTGTCTGAGCAAAGAGTGCGTGAGCTTGAAGAAAGCATTGGACAAGAGCGTGCTGCAATTGAAAAACAGAAGGATGAGCTTGCAGAGGCACAACGTAAGGTTCAGCGGCGTGTTGATGATGTTGCACATGTAGAAGTTAAGAGAGATAAAGAATTAAAGGAATACCTGCAATTATCAGCACAGCTTAAACAGATGAAAGATCAACTTGAGCAAAAGCTTGCTGACGTTGCGAGCGAAGAGGCTCAGGGTCAACGGATGAAGGCAGCCGAGATACGTGCAATTCAAGAAGTTAAGCAACGCGAAATTGCAGAATATTGTAAATTAGGGTTGCTGCGTGAATCAGAGGGAGGTGTTTTGGGCATTGGAAGTACATCAAGAACTGGTGATTTAAGCGAGCGCGAGAAGCAATTATTTGATACAGTAAAATCTGCATGTGCTGTTTTTGCAAAAGATGGTGCGATAAGGATTCTATCCGCTAGTAAAATTTTGAAACAAACAGATTTACAAGAAAAGCTTAGAGGAAAAGTTCCTGAGACGGTGTTACAACAAATTATACAAGCGCAGCAATCCAAAGCATCCAGCGCATCATCGTCATCCAAAGCACCTAAAAAGTAATTATTTTAGATTAAACTTGCAAAGAGGCCTTTGATTTCAAGGGCCTCTTTTGCTTTTTATCATATAAAAAACTTGACAAATAAGCCAAAAGTCGTAATTTTTTACTTTCCAGCTGGACGTATGTTTGAAGGCCATTTTTGGAGATTAAACAATGTTGCTGAATCAAGACTTTTTGTTATCAGCGTTGCCAAAAGCCAAATTTTATTGTTCTGGTGCTGAACTTGCTCATCAAGCGGCCTGGACATTTTATGCTTCGGGCAAAGAGGTTTCGGCATTTTTTGATAGCAGGGTTGTTGAACAAGATGGCTTGTTTTTCGCATTGAATGGGCAAACTGTTGATGGGCATGATTTTGTAGCTCAGTCTCTAAAAAATGGTGTAGCGGCAATCGTTGTTAACAGGCTTGATTGTTTGAAGGGACTTGAAGTCTCTGATCGATTAATAATTTTAGTTGATGACACGACTCAGGCACTGATCGACATGGCCAAAGCGTGGCGTGCAAGGTTAACTTGCCCTGTTGTTGGCATCACTGGTTCAATCGGCAAAACAAGCACAAAAGAAATTTTACGTTCAATACTTGTGTCTGCAGGTATTCAAGCGCATTTATCTTCTAAAAATCAGAATACGTTGCTTTCTTTGTGCACAAATATTTTAGGTGTCAAAACGTCTTGCCAGGCCGTAGTTTTGGAAGTTGGCATAGACCGAACCGGTGAAATGGCGCTGAAGGCAGATATTTTGCGTCCGACAATTGCGATTATAACGACTGTTTCATATTCTCACATAAAATATTTTGGAAATCTTCATAACATTGGCTTTGAAAAGCGTCAAATATTCAAAAACTTGGGCGGCAGCGGTGTGGGTATTATTCCTGGGGATTTGCCTATGCTTGATAATGTTTGTTACGGCCATCCAACGGCTAGGTTTGGATTTAAAACTAAAAACAGTGTTCAGGCCAGGAAAGTTGAAGTAGTTTCCGATGAAAATGGGCAGGCATTTATAACTTTCACATTAAAATGGTACGGCCAAAAAGTGCCGATAAAATTTAATACTATTCATCGCGGAATGTTGAATAATGCATTGGCAGCAAGCTCAGTTGCATATTTTTTGCACGTTCCTATCGAAGCTTTGAAAGAGGGGCTTGAAAGTTATACGGCATTTGAAAACCGCTTTGAGCAACGTAAATTAAAAGATTTTAACGGCTTTGTTATAAGCGACTGCTACAACGCTAATCCGGAGAGCATGAAGGCTGCAATTTTGGCCTTTGATTCAATCAAAACCAGTGCGACAAAAATAGCAGTCATCGGCGATATGTTGGAGCTTGGGTCGCGTGAGGTTTACTGGCACAGATTTATAGGCAAGCTTTTAAACAAGTCTTCGAGTGTCGAAAAGGTTGTTTTAGTCGGTGATTTGGTGCGATATGTTGCAGGCATGCTTCCGGACGAAATGATTTTGGCAAAGGTTGATACATGGCAAGAAGCCGAGCCAATCTTAAGAATGGTTTTGGCAAAAAAACAATATTTTGTTTTAGTTAAGGCATCTCTCGGGATTGCTCTTTACAAGCTTGTTGATAAGTTGACGAAGTAAAATTTCATTGTTTCAAAATCTTCGAAACAAAATAATCAATAAAAATATGGGAAAAAGAGCCAACGGCAAATAATGCTGCCGCAATCAGTGATTCTCTTAAAAAAGGTGCATGATAAAAATATGTGTATATCGGCAACGAAGCGGCCAAAATTAAGATAAATATTAAGTTGTGTGTGATGGTTCTGTGTTTTAAAACAAAAATTATCAGTGACAGAGCTGCAAAAATTGCGAAGATTGTGAAATTATTTAATAAAAATGAGAGCATAACAAAAATAGCGGCCAAGAAATAAAATATTCGTTGCATTTTACTTACAGTGTCGATGTCTGGAAAAATTGAGCCTAGCATGCACGAAAATAAACCTACAAATAATGTTGTGAAATTTAGAATCTGGGGATAGATCATCGTGACAGCGTACGAGATTGACACAAAGCTCAGAACGCCAATCGTCAAATGTGTTTTATATCCGGGCATTTGCAACTCTCCTTTTAAAACCCAAAGCCCATCAAAAAATTAAGATTTAAGTCTGCTAAGTGTAGTTCCTGGATAATAAAAATTTAAAACTTTTTTGTAATCCCAACCACGATCTACAAGGCTTTTTGCTCCCCACTGGCATAGGCCATTGAAGTGGCTGTATCCCTTGCAAATCAATGTTATTTTATTATCATGTTTTTTGACTGAAAATGCCAAGCTTTTAATTTTATTTTTAAACGAGGACAATAATTCGCTGCCAGTTAACGATACATATTTTCTGCCGGCAAGCTTAACCTTATGGACTACTCCAGCTGCATCCTTGTCCGTAATCTGGATATCCCCAAGCTTATTTCCAAAGCCTTCAAATTTTCGTTTTAAGTTTGGATTAGATTTTACAAGTTCTACGAAATCTTGACTTCTGTATGTCAGCGAATTGCGATAAAATACTGTGTTGCTACAAAAAGTACAAGGCTGAGTTCGCTTGAGATACGGAGGAGATTTTTTATTTTGTCTCATGTTTGCTGGAATAATGCCTCCGCAACAAATATCAAACATAGCAAGCGCAATGTTGCCATTGTAAGTAAGAACCAAGCCTTTTGTTTGTTCTGCAGCATTTTTAAAACATTGAAAATTGTGCACACCCTCATAGACTTGATTTATGTTCGAATTTTTTAAATCGTACAGGCTGTTTGGATTTTTTTGCCTTGCTTGTTTCATGTGATATATGGCATATGTTCTTGTTGCAATGGCTTGTACCTTGTGCGCTTCTAATGGCCATGAAGGAACTATTTCTGAACGTAGTACCGAAGAGACGTAATCTTCCAAATCAAGCTTATTTATAATCAACACCGATGCTGAAAACGGATTTATCCTAAAATTTAAACTGCCTTGGTATGATTTTCCGTTGACGGTTAAATGACCCTTGGCTGGATAAATCTCCAGATCATCTTTTTTAATATGTCTAAATTTACCATCCTTGCATTTAAGGTACAATTTTGAATCTTTAACCATTAATTCTACTATCTTTGAATCAAAAGCTGCGGCAATTTTTGAACTAGATGGACTTTCAAGGACAAATCCATTCGTAGATTTAATAGAGAAGTTGACGTTGTTTTCAATCTTTTTCTCGTCAATTAAAACACGAATAATTTTAGGATGTTTGGCGCATTCAGTAATAACGTCATAACTAGTTGAGATTTTTTGCTCAAACTGATCAATAATATTTGGAGCGGGCTTTTTTTTAGAAAGAGCATGCTTTCTGCCAGCTTTTTTATTAGGCCCGGACGTTGGCCTGGAACTTTTTTTTACTTGTTTTGCACTTATCGACTGAACAAAGAACAGTGCGATAAAAACAAACGAAATTGTTTTTGAAAATTTCACTATACACAGTCTCAACTTCTTATAATTTCAACTATATCTTTAAAGTCTGCAACAAAATCAAAAAACTCTTTTGGTAGTTGCACCTTCTTGTCTACGCCTAAGTTTGCTAGTTTATCAGCAATTTTATTTTTTTCACGCATTATATGAATAAACTTATGAGGTATACCTTTCAGCATTCGTTCAATCATGCTATTGATGCATTGTAATACAGCATTTTTTATTTTATAAAAACCACACATTTGTCGAACCAATAATTCAGAATCAGAATGTATTGTCAAAATAATGTTTTCAATTTCGAGTTCTTGTAGTTTCTTTTTTATCAAAAAAACAGCAAGCAACAATGCTATATATTCAGCTTGATTGTTTGTTTTCGTGCCTAAGAAAAAGCCCTTTTTGATGATGTCTTTGTTATCATTAATAACGTAAATTCCGCAGCCAGCCGGTCCGGGATTGCCTCGCGCGGCTCCGTCAACAAAAACAGCCCAATTTTCAACAACCGGCACTTTTTTTTCAGCGAAAAATCTTTTTATTTCGGTAGATGTATCTTTTGTGACAGGTTCTTTTTTGTTATTTGCAAAGATGTTTAGCTGCTTTTCCATAATTATTAAAACTCAATTTAAAATTGTGCGGATTGTAAGTCTTTTTGTTCTTCATCATTGTAATACAAGAATCTGTAACAATTTCTGCAAGGCAAGACTCCTGCCTGTTTAATTTTTATAACATCTTGTCGTAAAATTGCGTAATAACAAGCGCCGCAACAATTATTATTAACAGCCACGATCGGATCTTCGACGCTATATTTCATTCTTTCATAGCGATTTAGCCATTCAGCAGGAATGTTTTTTGCTGCGTGTTGCCTGGTTTCAATCAAAGCTTCTTTTTTATCCAGACAAGTTTTAATCACTTCTTCCCTGACTTGAATATCTTGAGTCAGTAGGTTGATCTTTTTTGTGCTGTTAGTTTCGTCTGTATCCAACCCATTTTGAATACTTTCAAGCTTGTACCAATATTCTGTGATTTGGTTTTCAATATTCATTTTTTCACGACGAGCAAAATTGATCTCATTTTCAAGCGATTTATACTCTTGCTGTGTTTTGATTTTATCAAGAATTGCTTTTTTGTGTTTTTCTTCTTCTTCAAAAATTTTTGATTGTTTTTCTAAGGAATCGATTTGTTTCTTAAGCTGGACAGAAACACTTTTTTTATCTTCCAATGCATGTTTAATTTTAGAAATTTGTAGCGAAAAATCAGCGATTGCTTTTTGTGAAGTCTCAGCCTCTTTGTCCAAGTTTAAAATTTGCTTATCAAAATCAACTAAAACTTTTAAATTTTGCCAGAGAGATTTTCCTACCATAAGAACCCCTTTTTTGTTTGAATGGGAATCGAGAATGATAAGTTTAAAAGATATGGTGGGCCCACCAGGACTTGAACCTGGGACCTTTCGGTTATGAGCCGATTGCTCTAACCAACTGAGCTATGGGCCCGCCAAAAATTCAACTTCTTTATCAAGTTGTGAAGTAAAAAATCCTTCAATCTACAAGAATATCCAAATTCGTTGTCGTACCAGGCAAAAACCTTGCCAACATTACCTGTTTGCTGTGTCAATAAGCTATCGAATATTGAGGAATGCGTGTTTCCTATAAAATCAGAGGAAACCAACGGCAAATTCGTGTACTGTAGAATGCTTTTTAGCTTGCCAGTTGCAGCTTTTTCAAAGGATTTGTTTATTTTTTCTATAGTTAAAACTTTTTCAGAAACAAAAACAAAATCTATCAATGAAACTACTGGAACTGGTACGCGAATGGCAGTGGCTTCAATTTTGCCTTTTAATTCAGGAAATATCTGAGTAATGACTTTGCTGGCACCTGTTTTTGTTGGCACAATGTTTATTGCGGCTGCTCTTGCCCTGCGTGGATCTTTGTGTTCTACATCAAGCAAAACCTGGTCATTGGTATATGCATGAATTGTAGTCATCAAGCCTGATGTTATCCCAAAATTTTCATTAATAACTTTGATCAGTGGCGCGAATGCATTTGTTGTGCAACTTCCCAACGAAATTATGGAATGTTTTTTATGGTTGTAAGATTCATAGTTGACCCCAGGCACAATCGAAATATCGGCATCGTCGCTTGGAGCGGTAATCAGGACTTTTTTTGCGCCAGCGGCCAAGTGTTTTGCTGCTAATTCTTTTGTTGTAAACTTGCCAGACGCTTCTATTATCCAGTCAATCCCAAGCTTCTTCCATGGCAAATTTGTTGGGTCTGCTTCAAAAAATAGTTTGATTTTTTGTCCATCCACGTGCAAAAAATCATTTTTAATTTCAACATTGCCGGTGAACTCAGGCATGACTGAGTCATACTTAAATAATAAATCGATAGGGCTGCTTTTTTTAGGCCCAACATTTATTGCTTCAATTTTGATATTTTCTTTGGTCTTTTTGTTTTGCAACACTGCTCGTAAAAACGCTCTGCCTATGCGGCCAAAACCATTTATTGCAACTTTCATCAAGCTCTCCGTCTATCAAACTTTATACTTGCTTAAAAAATTAACCAGTGGCTTAACGCCTTCCTTCGATTTAGTGCTGACAAAAACGTGTGGCAGATAATCATTAAATTCATGCATCATAAGTTCAATCATGCCTGTATTCATCAAATCTACTTTATTAAAAACATAAAGTACTGGTTTTTCTACATCAATTTCTTTGAGTGTATCTTGAACTATTTCAATTTGTCCACGCCATTCAGGATTGCTGACATCTACGACATGCATTAGCAGGTCAGCGTATTTAAGCTCATTAAGCGTTGATTTAAACGCCTCAATTAAATTATGCGGTAAATTACTTATAAAACCTACGGTGTCAGAAATTAAAATTTTTCGATTGCTATCAACAAAAAATTCGCGCGTTGTGGTATCAAGTGTTGCAAACAGTTTGTCTTCAACTAACGCTGTACTTTTGGTCAATCTGTTTAGCAGACTTGATTTACCTGCATTTGTGTATCCAACGATGCAAACTTGTGGTAGATTGCTGCTCATACGTTTTTTACGTTGATTATCGCGCGCTTTTTGCAGTGTATCAAGCCTCTGCTTAGATTGTCGTAATTTGTCTGCGAACACTCGACGCATCTTTTCTGTGGCTGTTTCACCAGGCCCGATTGTTCCGATTACTCCCAGCTGCTGGGCATAATTTCTATCGCGACCAATGACGCGTGTTTTTAAGAACTCAACTTCTGCCATCTCGACCTGAATTTTGCCTTCTGCTGAGTGCGCCGATTTTTTAAAAATTTCAAGAATTAAATGCTCTCTGCCCATAATTTCGCAATTAAAAACATCTTCCAGGTTGCGCTGTTGTAAAGGGCTTAGGGATTCAGAAATGATTACGAATTCGAACGTTCCTTGCTCTACTACCTGCTGTACCTCGGACATTTTGCCCTTGGTGAAAAATGTGTTTGGGTCGACTGCTCTAACTTTTGTGTAATAAGTTTCATCGTATGGTAGTCCCAAAGTGTCGATCAAGCTTAAAAATTCCACGTAATAATTTTCTGGACTTGCTATCTTTACAAACGGTGTATAAATGCCAAGCGCCAGCGTTTTTGGATGCATCTCGCTAAAAGCTTTAGCGGCTTTTTTTGACATAAAAATCCTTAAATTTACTCTCTATTCAAGCATGTTAATTATTGCCTGCCCAAATTCTTTTGCAAATTTTGGACTTTGAGCAGTAATTATGTTTTCAGATTTATCAACAAAACAACCCTGGTCAACAAAATCAACGCCTTCTTGATTAAATACTTTTTTGAGTTCGGTTGAAGGAAACCCGGTTGCTTTTTTGCCATTTAAAATACCAGTTTTCGCAACCGCAGCTGTAGCATGGCAAATCGACGCAACTATTTTTTTTGCGTTATAAAAGGTTTTTATTGTTTGGTTTAATTTTGCATTGTTCCAAAGATAATCTATGGAGCCGGGACCTCCTGGAATCACCAAGGCATCGTATGCTGCAATATCGGCATCTGTCATAACGCTCAAAAGCTTGTTTGGAGTAAAGCTTCCACCAAGCGCGCCTTGAGCTGTTCCATCGTCCAGACCGGCAACATCAACTGTGCAACCATTATCAACAAGCATTTTGTATGGTGTATTAAATTCTATGTCCTGATAACCTTTTGGCATTAAAATAAATAAAATACGTTTGTTCATCGCCTTGACTCCATGAATCATGTACACAGAAAAACCAACTACCGCAACAATAAATCCAAAAACTACAAACATCTTTGTCATGACTCTCTCCTTCGTTATTTTACTGAAAGAAGCTTACAAATAAATGCGATAAAAATAAAGAAGTTTTTTAAAACCAGCGACTAATCTGGGTTTATTTTGATTAAGTGATATTAAAGATGTCTAGATCAAGGCTTTCAAAGCTGATGCCAGTTTTTGTTATTTTAACAAAAAGCATTCGGCAACTCGCTTTCAGACGAGAGTGGTACGTGTTCTGGTCAAGTAAAAGTTGACACAAAAATTATACGAATATTTCAAAATTATACATATCTGCCTCTGTCGCCGGCAGGGCGACTTCACAATACTCTCCATTTTAATTAACTGGCACATAATTAAGATTCATTACATACAATTTTTCATAATCAGGCCAGTGCTTTTTATAACACTGGCCCAATCGATTGTTTGAATGCTTTATTTTATTTCTTAGAACTAACCTTGGTTACAGCTTTTTTAAATTTCATGTCAATGTTCGCTTCGAAAGATGATGATGCATCTAGCTTTCTAAACTCAATGCTATCAATTTTACGAATAAACCAAGCCATACATGCGCTTGTCTTTTTTTCTATTCCACAAACAACAATGTCACGAGGAATCAAAATATCCTTGGAATCATCATTTTTTTGCCCGAACAAACTTTTACTTTTTGTTGTGTCAGAAGTTTCTACAACTTTCGCATTAAAAAGTGTTTTGCCTGTTTTTTTATCTATTCCTGAAAATTCAGAGTCTTTGAATACTGAGATATTCTTACCATCCAATATTTCTGCTTTGAACAGCGTTTTGCCGGAGGCTTTTTCGATTCCACAAATTTCAACATCTCTTAAACTTGAAATACTTTTAGGTTCGTTCGAATCTGTGGAATCAATTATCTTTGCCTTAATCAACTGTTTATCAGGATAACGATTAATTTTGTAATTATCTTCAATAATTTTTATTGTTTTTCCAATCAAATCTTCAATATCCAAAATTCCAGCAGCATCATTTTCTTCATATAAAATTCCCCCAATTTTCGTTATTCCCAAAAATGAAACATCCCGAACTTCTATGCGAGACAATTCATCGATAATTACGGCCTCATAGCTTCCCTGAGCTTCTTTGAGTGCAACAAAATTTGGATCCCCAGAAGAATTTACCTTTCTACCATCACCACAGTCGGTCATGCCCATAAAAACAAGTAAAACCATTGATATCAAAAAAAATTGCAAACTACGAACAATAAATTTCATTCCCTACTTCCTTTCTAAAAACATTACATTTAAACATTATTCCATAATAACCATGCAAAAGTTTTAAAGTCAAATCTAAAAAGACTAAATCATTAAAAACTCGATATTTACGCACAAAATCTAACTCCTTTGCTAATTCAATCCGATTTTGGTATAATTCGTCTAGTTATTTTAAATATTCAAATTTTATATCTAAGAGGAGCAACCATGTTTGACAATCAAAATTATGTAGAACGTTATCAATTATCATCAATTTCAAACTTCATGTATAAGGTTTATGGCTGGATGACTGCAGGCCTTTCAATAACAGCTTTTACGGCCTATTCAATTTATGATCAGCAGGCGCTATTTCAGGCTATCATTCAAAATAAAATACTGTTTTTTGGAATACTAATAGCTCAAATTGTTCTGGTTATAGGCCTTTCAGCTCTGATAAATAAAATAAATTTCTTTTTTGCCGCCACAGGATTTGTTGTTTATTCTGCGCTTGTTGGAGTGACTCTTTCTGTAATTTTTGCTGTATATCAAATTCAATCAATTTATATGGTTTTTGGCTTAACGGCTGGAATTTTTTTGATTATGGCGCTGTACGGCTATTTTACAAAGGCAGATCTAACGTCAGTTGGGAATCTGTTATTAATGCTGCTTTTAGGCATAATTTTATGTTCTGTTGTAAATATTTTTGTACACAGCAAAATGTTTGACTTTGTTATTTCGTTTATAAGCGTCATTGTTTTTACGGGCCTGATTGCATACGATGTTCAAAAAATAAAATATCTTGCCGTGGAAATGCAAAGTCATAACGAATCAATGGGCAAAATTGCAATCATCGGGGCACTTACAATTTATCTCGATTTCATAAACCTTTTCTTGAATTTGTTAAATTTACTCGGCAAAAGAAAAGACTAAATTCGAAATAGCAACAAAATGAATGAACGTTATGATCAACGAATACCAAGCAAACTTACAAGTTTTATATGGTATTTCGTAAAATCTCATAGGCTCAAGCTTTTGTCTATGTTTGCGGTGTCACTAGCGTGGGCGATATTATCATCTGTTCAGCCTTACACATTAAAATTGATTATTGATGCTGTTTCAAACTACACACAAATCCAAGGAAGCCTTGCTTCTGTTGTAATGTTGCCATCAATTTTGTATATTCTCTCGGGGATTGCGTTTAACTATGTTTATAGACTTTATGATTACTTGCATCTTTTATTAATGCCAAAACTTCAGGCCGAAATAATCGATAAAATGGTCGAGCACACAGAGCGACACTCACACCGATTTTTTCAAAATGCTCTGGGAGGCGGAATTGCAAGCCAAATCAAAGATTTAGCACGATCAATTCATGAAATAATCGAAATCTTAATGGACAGAATTTTTGCCAATTTCATGGCATTAGTTGTTGCGTGTATAACGCTTAGCCAAGTTCACATAATCGTTGCAGCAATTTTGGCAACATGGTCATTCTTTTTTATACTTTCCAGTTATTATTTTTCTAAAAAAGCACTTGTTTTAGCTGAAAATCTTTCGACTGCTCAATCAACAACAATCGGTACAATAGTAGACAGCTTTGCAAATATCATGACGGTAAGGCTTTTCGCAAGACGTAACGCTGAACAATGTTTCATTCGAAAAAAACTCGATCATCAGGTCGCTTGTGAACAGGCACTAGATAGATACAAATTAAATGTCGGCAAAATTCAAGGCTATTCGATGGTCTTTATGAATATCATTATTCTTATTTTTTTGGTCTATGCAAAACAAGCCAACTTAGTAACAGTCGGCGACTTTGTGCTTGCAATGTCATTGACCTTAACAATTCCAGAAAGTGTTTGGAAGCTTTCAAGCGAATTTGTTCCATTCTCTCAAGCAATTGGCCAGTGCCAACAAGCTATGAAGCTTGTTTCTACGCCACACGAAATAACAGATTTATCAAACGCAAGTTCACTGATGATTAAAAAAGGTGAAATTGAATTTAAAAATGTAAGCTTTGGATACAGCTCGGGTAAAAAATTGATAAACAATCTTTCGTTAAAAATTGAAGGTGGCCAAAAAATTGGATTGGTCGGATTTTCTGGCAGCGGCAAAAGCACATTTGTTAATTTAATTACAAGGCTTTTTGATGTTCAACACGGCTCAATTTGCATCGATGGACAAGATATAAGAACAGTAACACAAGCATCGCTGCGTCAAAATATCGGCTACATACCGCAAGATCCTCTTCTTTTTCATAGATCGTTAAAAGAAAACATCATGTACGGCAAGCCGGAAGCATCCGAAAAAGAGCTGCTCGAAGCCACGCAAAACGCACATGCCAAAGAGTTTATAGACTCCTATGAACTCGGATATGAAACCATGGTTGGAGAACGAGGAGTTAAACTTTCAGGCGGACAACGACAAAGAATAGCAATAGCCAGAGCGTTTCTTAAAAATGCTCCGATTTTGATTCTTGATGAAGCGACATCATCGCTTGACACACAAACAGAACAACAAATACAGGAAAGCATCGATCTTTTGGTACATAATAAAACAGTTATCGTCGTTGCACACAGGCTTTCGACACTTCTAAACATGGACCGATTAATAGTGTTTGATAGTGGACAAATTATTGAAGATGGAACACATAGCGAACTCCTTGCAAAAGATGGCTTGTACGCCAAGCTTTGGAATGCACAAATAAGCGGATTCATCAATGACAACTTCGGCAAAGATGAACTCGAAGATATTGATGATTTGGAATAAACACATAAAACCCATAACTTTGCATTATAATCAAAATCCCAATAAACAGGCTCATACATTGACCTTAACACCTCAAACTCAGCAATGCATAGCACCTGCAAGAAAAATTACAAATTTTACAGTGCGCCGTACCACAAACGATTAGATCGGCGCTAACAAAGAAAAAAAATCAAAATAACAAAAAACCCACCTGGCGTTGGCAACGCCGATGGGTTCTTGTTTTTAAATATCATCAAAATATCGATTGGAAGCGAAACGCAGAAATACCGTAATTGGAAAAACTTGTTATTATTTATTTTTTTTATTACTGAAATTAATCAAAGCTTCGTGCAAAACCTGGAGGCACAGCAAAGCACATTTCAATCGATTTGGCCCTAGATCTAACTTTATCAGCGATAGAATATTATCTTTATTTATATTTAGCAGTTCATCGATTGTTTTGTTTTTGCAATATTCTGTAAGAATTGAGGCTGTCGATTGACTTATAACGCAACCACTGCCGCCAAAGCCAATTTCGACAATCTTATCACCAGAAATTATACCTTGAATCGAAATCTTGTCACCGCAAGACGGATTTTCACTGTTTGCAGCAAAATCTGGATTTTGAATCTCTTTTTTATTGCACGGGTATTTGAAGTGCTCTAATAATTCGTCGTGAACCATTTTTTTATTTCTTAAAAATTGTTATTGCCGATTTTAGCTCTTTAACAAAGACTTCCACGTCATAAATTGTATTGTACGCCGCAAAACTGACTCTGACAAGTGATTCAAAGCCCAAGTGTTTAACCAATGGTTGGGCGCAATGATGTCCGGCCCGCACCGCTATGCCCTTGCTGCCAACAAAACCAGCAATATCGTGAGCATGAATACCTTCAACAGCAAAGCTTACCAGATGGCCTTCAGACTCTATAAGTTGAATATTGCCAACAATCCTGACTTGACTGATACAGTTTAATTGCTCAACCAAAGTCTTGCACAGTTCGGCCTGATGTGTTTTTAGCTCATTAAAATCAAAATTTGATTGGATATAATCAACAGCTGCAGCAAGACCAATGGCAGATGATATCGGTGGAGTGCCAGCCTCAAATTTATGAGGTGCAGGAGCCCACTTTGCACTCTCCCAAGAAACAGAATTAACCATTCCACCGCCAAACATAAACGGGTTTACCTCTTCGTGTAAATCTTTTTTGATAAAAAGCACGCCAACGCCGGTTGGCCCAAACATTTTGTGACCTGAGAAAGCCACAAAATCTGCATTTAGAGCCTGCACGTCAAATTTTTGATGAGCGAAAATTTGCGCAGCATCAATCAAAACCTTAACGCCTTGTTTTTGTGCCGAAGATATTAATTTTTTAAGATTTTCGCAATTATTACCCCAAACCGGGCCTAAAACATTTGAATGATGCGTAACCGCAATCAATTTAGTTCTTGAAGTCAAAAACCGTTCTGGATCATTGAATAGATATGTCGCAGGATTGATTTCAATAAACTTTAGAACAGCACCAGTCTTGCCAGCAATGTACTGCCATGGCAGCATATTTGCGTGATGCTCGGCCTGTGTTATTAAAATTTCATCGCCAGGACGCAGGTGCGATAACCCCCAGCCGTTAGCCACAAAATTAATGCTTTCAGTCGTACCACTGGTAAAAACAATCTCTTCGACGTGTTTGGCATTAATAAATGATGCAATTTTTTGCCGTGCAGACTCATAAAGTGTTGTAGCAATCTCTCCATGATCATACAAACCACGATGAACATTGGAATTTTGCTCAGAATAAAATTTAGAAACGGCATCTATAACCACTTGCGGCTTTTGCGTAGTAGCCGAATTATCAAGGTAAACAAGATGTTTTGATTGCCTAAAAATCGGAAAATCGTTCTTTGTTTTTTTAAAATCCATCCGCAACCCTTTAAAACGTAAATATTTTACGACCTATTAATCTTACCACATCAAACTGTTAGAGACAAAATATTCTAAACGACGATTAAAAATAAAAACGATACAACGTCGTTTTGTCATTCCCTTGAAAAAGGGAATCCAGGAATACAAAATATGGTACGCGAGGATGACGTAATGCTATTGTAAGCGCACCATTCTTGGTGTTTATTTAAAATATTTGCGCTATAAATACCAAATTTAAAGCAATTAAAAATATAAGAAAATGCGTTAATTTACTACTTAGACCAATTTTGCTAGAATTCAAAATAAGTTGTTGTATAAATAAAATTCAAAGATTTCGTTACGAGGAACTCAATGCAAGCAGAATATTTGATTTTAATTCCACCAATCCTTGTTTTGATCATCGCATTCTTAACAAAAAACATTCGCAATTCACTGATTGTCGGCATAATTTCAGCGTCCTTAATTTTAAATAATTTTTGTATCGGTGGCACGCTAAAAACAATCATTGATAAGCTGATTAAAATCATGGAAATCAAAAATTTAGCCAGCTGGACTAGTTTTTGGTCGAGCAACAACATCTTTACTTTACTATTTTTATTGATGCTCGGAATAATTATAACAATTTTGGAACACTCCGGAAGCGCCTTTGCCTACGGCAAATACATCAAACAAAGACTCCATTCAGCCAAGTCGGCGGAATGCGCCAGTCTACTGCTATCGTTATTCTTTTTTATCGATGATTATTTCAGCAGTATCACAGTTGGCTCTGTGATGCAGCCAGTGACAGACAGGCTTCAAATACCTCGCGTTAAACTTGGGCTTTTGGTCAATACTTTTGCAGCACCGATGGCCATTATTATACCGATTTCAAGCTGGGTTTCACCAATCTCAGGACAATTACTTCAGACCGGCATTTCCGCTGTATCAGACGAAAAAATTATCGTTCTATGCGATCCATTCTTTACATACCTCAAAACAATCCCTTTTTTATTTTACGCATTTATCATTACTTTATCGCTTTGGTTTATAGTGTTACGACGCATTTCTTACGGCATTCTAGCCAAACATGAGAATTGCGCGCAAAGTTCGGGCAATCTTTTTGGAGGCAAAGAGCCGATAGCTCGAGCCAATCAATCAAATCAGATCGAAAACCACAGTACGTTATTCGATTTCGTATTTCCAATCGGACTTTTGATCTCTTTGTCTATTTTTGAAATATTGAGAGACGGAGGATTTTTTTTGTTTGGAGGACAACACGGATTAATAGAAGTATTTGCTTACAGCAACATTGCGGCTGCACTTTTTCGAGGAAGTTTGATCACACTTATTATAACAACCACATATTTTATAACACGTAAGACAATCAAAATTACAGCTATGCCGCGACTTGTTTTTGAAGGCGTAAAAGTGATGTTTTCATCGCTTGTCATACTAATTTTGATCTGGACGTTCAGTAACATTTTACGCTTTGACCTTCAGATCGGACAATTTATAGCTCAAAACTTATTGGGATCAATATCAATCAGCCTTTTACCACTCATCTTCTTTGCAACCGCCGTTACAATCGCAACATTGATTGGGACGGCCTGGGGGTCGTTTGGACTACTGATACCAATCGGCGTGCCAATGCTGATAACACTGTCGCAGGTTTCAACACCTGCGGACCAATCGCAGATACCGATGCTATTCCCGCTTCTTGGCGCAATAATATCCGGCTCAATCGCAGGATCGCACATGTCGCCAATTTCTGATCTTATGTTCATGTCATCGACCAGCTCGGGCTGTTATCACCTTGATCTAGTCAAAGCTCAATCAAGCGTGGCCATACCTGCAATAATCTCTGCAGCAGCAGCATTCTTGCTTGTGGGGTTTTGTATTCAGCAAAATTGTGAAACTTGGGGCTCATTCATTATCTCGATTTTAGTTGGAATTGCGCTAAATTTTGCAATACTTTCGTGCTTAAATATAATCAACAAACGTTCTAAGAAATAAATACAATCCTAACAAGGAATCAAATGCCTACAAATTTTTTGGTGCTTGTACCACCCATTCTTGTTTTGATCATAGCGTTTTTTATAAAAAACATCAGAATTGCACTCGTCTCAGGAATCCTTGCAGCAGCACTAATTTTAAATAATTTTTTTATCATTGATTCGCTAAAAACGGTATTCTATCGCTTTATTAAGACGATGGAGCTCGCAAACCTGACCAGCTGGGCAAAATTTTGGGAGTGCAACTATCTTTTTATACTACTATTTCTTTTGGTTCTAGGTGTAATAATATCTATTTTGGAGCACTCTGGAAGCGCATTTGCCTACGGCAATTTCATTAAACAAAAGCTTAAATCTGCAAGATCTGCCGAATGCGCCAGTCTGTTTTTGTCGCTATTCTTCTTTATCGATGATGATTTTGGCAGCTTAACCGTCGGCTCGGTCATGCAACCGGTTACCGACATGTTTAAGATCCCTCGCATAAAGCTTGGATTACTCGTCAATTCAATAGCAGTACCAAGCGCAACATTGATCCCACTTTCAAGCTGGGTGGCAACGATCATGGGACAACTACACCAAACAGGCGTGTCCATGAACGCTGACGCAAAAACCATTATTTTATGCGATCCATTTTTCACTTACCTCAAAACTATGCCTTTCTTGTTCTACGGACTAATAATTGTTTTATCAGTGTGGTTTATAGTGCTGAGACGCATTTCTTACGGCATTATAGCTAAACATGAGCACATCGCGCAAACGACAGGCACACTTTTTGGGGGCAAGGCGGCAATCATTCGAACAAAACAGGCTACCCATACAGAAACAAACAGCACACTCTTTGACTTCATCTTTCCAATCGCACTTTTGGTCATTTTATCTATTTTTGAAATTTTAAGAGGAGGCGATTTTTATCTGTTCGGCGGAGATAGCGGGCTAATCGAGGTTTTGGCTTACAGCAACATTCCAGCTGCACTGTTCAAGGGCGGCCTTGCAACAGTCCTGATAACAACCATTTATTTTTTAGTACGCAAGGCAATAAAATTTTCAAGCCTGCCACGATATATTGTCGAAGGCGTAAATATGATGAAACCGGCCGTAATTATTTTGATCTTAATTTGGACGTTTAGTGGAATACTGCGCGCAGATCTGCAAATCGGTGACTTTATAGCCAAGCACTTGATTGGGTCAATATCGATGAATTTTTTGCCACTAATATTTTTTATCACGGCCGTATTAATCGCTATGTTAATCGGCTCGGCCTGGGGAACATTTGGACTTTTGATACCAATCGGATTACCGCTTGTAGTGACGCTTTCAAAACTCATAACTCCGGTAACACCCGATCAAATCCAGCTTATTTATCCGTTGCTTGGAGCAATAATTTCAGGTTCTGTCGCAGGCACGCATCTATCACCCATTTCACACGTCATGCTGATGTCAGCCACCAGCACAGCCTGCTACCACATCGATCTGGTTAAAGCACAAATCAGTTTTGCCATTCCAGCCATTATTTCAACCGCTTCAGCCTTTTTATTGATTGGACTGATGCTTCAGCACGGTTACTGCCTTAAATACTCACTGGTAGCCTCGTTTGTACTTGGAGTTATGCTTAATTTTGCAATGCTTTCGATTTTAGGTTGGTTTAATAAATACAAACAGTAAAATTGTAGGAAATTGTCATCAACGCAAACCACTTGAAAATAAAATAAAACATGATACAATTTAAAACCTGAATTGTGGGTAAATTTGTATCTTTAAAATGGGGATTATATGAAAATATCTAAATTACTTGGCCTTGCGTTAATAGCTACAATCAGCGTCAACGCAGCAAACCTCCAAGCCACAACAATTGTCAATCCAGAAGAGGAAACAAGCGTCCAGACAACATCGCAGCTTTCTAAAGATGCGAAAATTGCAAAACGACGATGCGAAGAGGCCGCAAGGCGAATTTTGGCGACTGAGCCAACATCTTGGATGGGAGATTTGGGTAGGGATTTTGCTTCATGTATATTGAGTAATTTTATAGTAGACAAAGCGATTAATAGTGCTTATGCAGGTGAAATTGAAAAATTAGGCGAATTAAATATTTTAGTTTCGCGGTTAATGAATGGCACAATAACTGATACCGAACGTATAGCATTAGGAGGGTATCTAAAAATAAAGCAATATTATGTAGTGTTTATGATACCTATTTTAAGAATTTTAATTGATAAAATAATCAGAAAAAAGAATGACATTGATGCTGATTTGGATTTTTTGATTTCACAAAAAAATACAAACTTGAATGGACTGATTGCTGCCGATTTTAACGTTGAGGGCTTGGAAGCAAAAGTGCTTAGGCTGAGCGACAAGGCTGAATGGTTTAGGTGGATAATTAGATTGCTTACAATGATTTCTGGAACATTATCTGCATACAGCTGCTGCCCATCGGATAATCAAATATTAAAAATAGCTTCACTTGTCGCTATGGCAGTTTTATGTTGGCATGTTTATATAAAGCAAAGCGCAACATTTAAAAAGGCAGAAAGACTAAGCAAGATTCAAATATTAAACGATGCATTAATCGATAAAATAACACAAAAGCATGATCCAGTGACAGTGATCGCTCAGTAACGTCTTTCGTGTTTTAATAAAATTTGTGTTTTAATAAAAAAGGCCCCGCAAAATTTGAGGGGCCTTTTTTATTAAGCAAGCCATGGTCAAAACCTTTATATTCAGGACCATACATCAACACACACAGTCTAAAACGTCGAGCAATTCAGGTCTGCCAAGAAATTAACATTTTTTTAGATACGGCCTGCAGGCGCTGATTGGATGCAGGATGGCGAGTGATTTTACGAAAAACTGCAAAAAATGGCTTCTATTTATCCAAAAAATGCAATTTTATACCAAACATTTTTTTGGTATAAAATAAGAACAGCATGCTAAGAGCTCCAAGCGCGCCTGTTAACACCCAAAAGCCAAAGCCATTGATAAAAAAGTGGCTGCAGTAGGTATTTTTGATTAAAAGCGTAAACAGTCCATGCCCCCATAAAAAGGATGCTATCACAAACAAAAGCTGCGCCAAGTAACGCCATAAAAAATCAAAATATCGGCCTGAGTAAAAACGAAATTTATGCTTCTTCCTCAAAAAATAAAAGCATGCAACGGTCATAACAAGACCAGACAAAGACGCCGCCCCGGCAATGCCGTAAGCGCCGAACAAAAGCATGCCTGAAATATCACCACCCACGTTAACAAGCGCAGAAATCGATGATGCAATCATCGTGGATTTTGTATCTTTAAGTGAATAAAAAACGCTAAGCAAAATCTTATTCATACTAAAAAAAAGAAGGCCTATCAAATAAGTCCTCAATAAACCGGCACCCATTGTTGTCTGTTGCAGATTGCCTGATTTTACAAGCAAAACAGTTGAAAACAGAGGCTCTGAAACAAACATTAAAAATAGAACTGACGGCAAGATCACCCATGTTACAAGCTTGGTTACTTCAAGAATATAGTAATTTAGGCGTCTGGGAGCGTAGAGTACAATGCGTGAAAAATGCGAAAGCAAAATATTTGACAACGCCACAGCAAAGGCTCCAAGCGGAATATTCATAAATCTGCTGGAAAGATAAAGTAACGTCAATGAGCCGGTGGGCAAAAATGAAGCAACCACTGTTCCCACAAAAAGGTTTAGCTCGACGATACTGACTCCAAAAAGGCATGGCAAAAATCGCTTTAACACATCTCTAAACAAAATCACAACATCAGAAGTAATTTTACCAACTCTAAATCCATATTTTAGGTAAAAAAAGGCATTCATCACCATCCACAAAAAACCACCAAAAATAATACCAAAACACACAATGTTCGGTGATAAGTGCCAATACAAAGCCAAAATTAAACTTCCAACGTAAACAATATTCCAAAGCACTGGACCAAATGCTGGAACTGCAAAACAATTCACAGATTGCAAAACCCCTGCAAAAAGAGTCGAGCTAGAGACGAAAAAAAGAAATGGAAAAAGTATTCTTAAAAACGGAATTGCATAATATATCTGCTCTTGCGAAAAACCAGGAGCAATCAATCTAATCACCCACTCGGTTTTAAAAAACACAAAGACATACATGAGCAATATTACGCTCTCAAACGCCAAAAATGACAAGGTCATTAAACCGTTTGATTGCTCACGCTTACCCTCTTTAACCGTTTTGATAAATGCAGGAATAAATGATGCGTTTAATGCCCCCTCTGCAAAAACTTGACGAAAAAAATTGGGGATACGAAACGACATAATAAAAGCATCTGAAATTGCACCAACGCCAAAAAATCTGGCAATAAGTACTTCTCTGATTATGCCCAAAATTTTACTTAAAAACGTAAAGCTGCCAAACTGTGCTGTTTTTTTTAATATATCACGCTTGCTGAGATGTAAATTCATACAAACCCTATTTTATTGTTAAAATACCGTCATGCAAATTATAAACCATACCCATTTTGTTATAAACATCCGGATCATGCGAACACAAAATCACTCCCATTCCCCAATCCGATTGCGCTCTGAGTATCAAATCTACGACTGTTTGAGCGTTTTGCTTATCAAGGTTGCCAGTCGGTTCATCAGCCAACAAAAAACAAGGCTTGTTAAAAACCGCTCTGGCGATAGCAACACGCTGCTGCTGACCGCCTGAAAGCTGGCTGGGGTAGTTATTTCGTTTATCTGGCAAACCCATTTCAACCAAAAGCTCTTCAGCCCTTGCTATGCATTCTTTGCGAGCCTGGCCCTTGATAAGGCCAACCACAATAATATTTTCAAGTACCGTAAGCTCTTTTATAAGATAATGAAACTGGAAAACAAAGCCAAATCGTTGATTCAGAATCCGTTCTTTTGCACTTGCCTTCAAGCTATAAATATCAAGATCGTTCAATAAAACGGTACCAGAAGTTGGAACATCCAGTCCGCCCAAAATGTGCAACAATGTCGACTTGCCAGAACCAGAAACACCGGTTATTGCATAAGTTTTTCCTTTTTCAAATTCAACAGAAACGCCATTCAAAACGGGCATAGCCTTATCGCCCTGAAAAAAATCTTTGCAAACCATGTTGGCAATCAGCTTATCAACACCATCCTCAATCATTAATGTCTCCAATTTTGCTAAGTAACCATTTAATTGAATATTAGCTCAATATTAAAATATGACTTTGGTTGCTAAATCCAGCTTTAAGTCCAATATTAGCAAGACTATTGCTTTAGCCAAAGCAAATTTTTTAAAATTCCTTTAGGTAGGGGTGAAATGTTAGATCAAAAATTCAGATTAGGACAACCCAAGAAGTGGGGAACTTGGCAAGACAGTAAAAAACGCTAATTGTTTAAGGGGGAAGGGGCTGAGATGGAAACAAATAAAAAGGAGCTATTTGACGAAAGCATACCACAACAGATTCCGGTAATTCCGACAATCGATGTGGTAGTATTTCCTCACATGGTCGTTCCATTACTGATTCTGGATGACAAGATAATCAATGGCATCGAGCTTGCGCAAAAAGGCTCAAACAAAGTACTGCTTCTTGCAGCCAGACAACCGAATGAAGGTTACGTTGGGCCAATCGGAATCCAAGATCTTTACAAAACCGGCACAGTCGGCAACATCATGAGGGTGATGGAAATGCCGGAAGGCGGGTTAAAGGTTTTGGTGCAAGGTTTGGTAAAAGTTCATGTAGAAGATATATCAACGGAGGACAGCTTATTACAAGCTAAAATAAAGAAACCCTCAACAAAACCAATCGTCTATGATAAAAACAAAGCAGAGAATCAGTTAAAGGGTATCATTAAATTGGTCGAAAAATTGTCAGCAAAGGGGCATTTTTTAGGCATAGATTTAAATTCTGTAACAACGCATATTCAAGATCCTGAATATGCAGCCAACTTCATTCTATCTCATCTAAACTTAAACGTTTCACAAGCTCAAACTCTGCTTGAAATCGACAACTTAAACGACTTATTAGAATGCCTAGAATCCTCCATAACAAACGAAATAGAGGTATCATCAGTACAAGACAAAATTCAGTCTGACGCAAGAGAGTCAATTAATCGTTCACAACGCGAATATTACTTGCGAGAACAATTGCGGGCAATACAAAAAGAGTTGGGCGATGATCCAGAAAATGAATTAGAGGCAATTAAAAAATCAATTCTTGAAAAGATGCTTCCAGACGAGGTTAAGGCTGAGGCAACTCGACAAGTGCGTAGGCTTGAAAAAACACCTCAAGATTCGATGGAGGCAACCGTAATCCGTAACCACCTGGAATGGTTGCTGGAAATGCCTTGGAATGTACATACCAAGGACAACACAGACATTGTCAAAGCAAAAGAAATTTTAAATTCTAACCATCACGGGTTAGAAGAAACTAAGGAAAGAGTTTTAGACTTCCTTTCAATCAAATTTTTGAAAGATGACTGCCCAACCCCAATTTTGTGCCTTTTTGGGCCTCCTGGCGTTGGCAAAACATCTCTGGGTCGTTCAATTGCAGAAAGCTTGGGCAGAAAATATGCACGTATTTCACTGGGTGGCGTTTATGATGAGTGTGAGATACGAGGACACAGAAGAACTTACGTTGGCGCACTACCAGGCAGATTCATACAAGCGGTACGCAAATCTGGCTCAATCAATCCAGTGATCATAGTCGATGAAATTGATAAGATTGGCATGTCAAACCGCGGAGACCCATCAGCAGCGCTTCTTGAAGTGCTTGACCCAGAGCAAAACAGCGCATTTTACGACAATTATCTTGGCATTAGCTTTGATATGTCTAAAGTCATGTTTGTCACAACAGCCAATGATCTTTCAACAATTCCTGGGCCACTGCGCGACCGTATGGAAATCATCCAAATTTCCGGCTATGTCCACGAAGAAAAGACAGAGATAGCTCACAAACATCTGCTACCAAAAGCGCTCAGAGAGTCTGGCCTTGACGGCAAAGGCTTTGAGCTAAACAAAACAGTACTCAGTTCAATAGCTTATAACTACACACGCGAAGCTGGCGTCAGAGAGCTTGAAAGAGTAATCAAAAAACTGTGTTCAAAGTATGCAAGATGCCTTGTTGAATCAAACAAAAAGTTAAAATTCACAACCGAAAATTTACATGAATATCTTGGCCCACGCAAAACACCAAGCGACAATCTTAAGCATCTAAATAAAATAGGCGTATCTAACGGCCTTGCATGGACACCGTTTGGCGGCGAAGTCCTACAAATCGAAGCGGTCATGATGAAGGGTAGCGGCAAGCTGCTTTTGACAGGACAACTTGGCGATGTGATGAAGGAATCAGCGCAGGCTGCAGTAACTTATGCAAAATCACATGCTCCACAATTTGGGTTAAAGCCGGAATGCTTTACAGACTATGATCTGCACATACATATCCCAGCTGGAGCAATTCCTAAAGATGGCCCTTCTGCAGGCATAACGCTTCTATCATCGATACTTTCTGCATACACAGGACGAGCAATTAATGGAACCTATGCGATGACTGGAGAAATAAATCTGCAAGGAAACGTAATGCCGATCGGCGGCCTGAAAGAAAAGATCTTGGCAGCAAAACAAAATGGCCTAAAAAATATTATTATTCCAAGAGAAAACGAACGTGATTTGGTCGGATTAGACAAATTATTTAAAGGATTAAAGTTATTTTTTGTCGATGACGTTCAAGAAGTATTAAAACACGTTTTAATGCCTAATTAATCGAAAACATCTACTAAAAGAGGTGGCGCGCGTTCTGTGGCCACCTCTTTTTTTGTTTTTTATTACTCAAACTTTAAAAATTGCGTATGGCCAAAACCACTATATTCAGGACCATACATCAACCTCGCACATCTAAATTCAGCTACACATCGCCACTACCAAACAATTGACAAGTTTTTAGATGCGAGCTGCAAGCTCTGACTGGATGCTAGGTTTCAGATGATTTTTCAAAAAGCTGCAAAAACACACATGCCGCATTTCATGCATCACAAAATCGAATGAAAAGAGTAAACTCGCTCTTATAACAATACATGTTTGTATCCATTTAAATTCTGTAGTAAAATAGCTGAGTTATTGTTGGCTGGGTAGGCAAAAGTGCTTATAAGATGGGTTTATGGATAATAAATTTGATGTAATCATTGTTGGAGGTGGGCATGCCGGGGTTGATGCTGCATATGTTTCCTCAAAAATTGGAGCTAAAACGCTGCTTTTGACTATTGATATGTCAAAGATGGCCACTATGCCTTGCAATCCATCGATTGGAGGATTAGGCAAGGGTCACATCGTTTTTGAGGTTAGCGCGCTTGGCGGTTTGATGCCGCAACTATGCACAAAGACCTATCTTCAGGCTCGCATGCTGAATACTAGCAAAGGCCCAGCTGTTCAGGGCTTGCGTTTACAGATCGACAAATTTGCTTACAATCGCGCCGCCGTCCAGGCATTGAGCGAAATTCCAAATTTAGTTATTTTGGATGGTCTTGTAGGCGAGGTTTTGACTCATGATTCCGAATCTGGACGTCGAATCATTGGTGTTCGGATCGACGACGGACGTGAATTTTATGCGCCCTCAGTTGTGGTGACGGCCGGAACGTTTTTGAGCGGTGTTATTCACATCGGAAAAACACGTTATAGAGCGGGTCGGCGCGGTGAGCTGGCTGCTTATGGCCTGTCTGACTCTCTCTCTCATGCGATGAATGTGCCTTATCAAAGGCTCAAAACTGGTACACCTCCGCGACTGCAGACTTCAAGCATAGATTTTTCCAAACTTGAGCAACAACCCAAGCAGTCGTTGAATTATTTATACGAATTCGAACATGTTTGCGTTGAAGAAAAAAGCCCTTGTTTTATTGCAAAAACCAACGAAAAAACGCATGATATTATTCGTCAAAACATGCATCTTTCCGCGCTTTACGGCGGAAGCATTTCAGGCATAGGCCCACGTTATTGTCCATCAATTGAAGATAAAATTAGAAAATTTCCTCATCAGCCGTCGCATCACGTTTTTATTGAGCCGGAAGGGCTCGATGTTGATGAAAGCTATCCAGCAGGACTTTCAACTTCGCTGCCTCTGGACGTGCAGATTAAGTACATTCGCAGCATTGTTGGACTTGAAAACGCAGTGATTACAAAGTCCGCTTATGCGATAGAGTACGATTTTTTTCAACCAAATAACTTAACTCATACACTTGAGTCAAAGACCGTATCAGGGCTATTTTTGGCTGGACAGGTGATAGGCACTACTGGGTACGAAGAGGCTGCAGGCCTTGGTTTAGTAGCAGGTATCAATGCTGCATTAAAAAGTGCTAGCAAAAATCCATTCATTCTCTCACGTACCGAAAGCTACATTGGCGTGATGATCGACGATTTGGTGGTCATTGGCATTGATGAGCCTTATCGAATGTTTACATCACGAGCAGAACACCGTTTGATTCTGCGGCAGGATAACGTATTCTTGCGTCTGATGCCGTATGCAAAAAATTTATGGCTTATTTCAGATGAGTTGTATCAAAAATTTTTGGCTGAAAAAGAGATAATCGAAAAAAGCATAGAAATAATCAAACAATCTGAGCATCATTTGTTATTTAAACTGTTTCATTCATTCGATTTTACAGATGAGATTAAGGCGCAATGTCGAAGTCAGATCGAAGCAAAGCTGATCGAGAAAGATATTAATGTATCGGCTTTGTCTGAACGAGCCTTGCTTTCAATTCATGCAGAAATACGGTATCATGGCTATGTTGAAAAAGAGCGCAAGGAAGTGGAAAAGGCTGAACGGTTCGCTGAATTGCGACTGCCAGACGATTTGAAATACGACGGAATGCAGGGCTTGACCCGGGAAATACAGCAAAAATTAATTAAAATTAAGCCAAAAACGATTGCACATGCTCAGTTGATTCCTGGAATGACGCCGGCTGCTATTTCAATCTTGATTTTTCAGACACGCTTTATTAGAGCAAGAGGCATAGATGAATAAAGATCATAAAATGAAAACAAGATTAGGCTTAAATGAATCGGTGGTTAAAGAAATTTCTGCTCAAAAAAATGAGCCGGAATGGATGCTTGAAATTCGATTAAAAGCATTAAATCATTTCTTGAAAACGTCAATACAAAACTGGGGGCCAGATTTGTCCGAGCTGGATATGCAAGATATTCATTACTACATCAAGCCAGTCGAAAAGTCCCAAAGTTCGTGGGAGCATGTACCGCAAGATATAAAAAAAACATTTGATTATTTGGGGTTGCCAGCGGCAGAACAGCGTTATTTGGCTGGACTTGGCGCTCAGTACGAATCAGAAGTTGTTTATCATAACCTCAAAAAAGAGTGGGCTGATCAGGGTGTTTTATTTCTTGATACCGATTCTGCGCTCAAAGCATACCCTGAAATTTTCAAACAATACTTTGGATCAATTGTTCCATTTAATGATAATAAGTTTGCAGCTTTAAATACGGCTTGTTGGAGCGGTGGTAGTTTTATTTATGTGCCGCCCAAGGTTCAGGTAACTATTCCTTTGCAAGCCTATTTTAGAATACAGGCCGAGCGAATGGGGCAATTTGAGCGAACATTGATTATAGCCGATGAAGGCAGCTTGGTGACTTACGTAGAAGGTTGTACAGCTCCTGCTTACAGTGCGTCGTCTTTACATAGCGCTGTAGTAGAGATTGTTGCCAAAGCCGGTTCACGCGTTAGATATTACACAATTCAAAATTGGTCAAAAAATGTTTATAACCTTGTGACCAAACGCGCAGTTGCATACAAAGATTCTGTTGTCGAGTGGATTGATGGCAACTTGGGAAGCAAGATTACTATGAAATATCCGGCTGTAATTTTGAAAGAAGAGGGCGCCAAAGCCGAGATTTTATCAATAGCTATGGCGAGTAGCTTTGGCCAGGTCCAGGACACTGGCGCAAAGGTGATTCACATGGCTCCAAACACCACTTCCAGAATTACATCAAAGTCTGTAAGCCGTAGTGGCGGCCGTTCTAGCTATCGTGGGTTGGTAAAAATTTTACGCGGGGCAAAAAATTGTAAATCATTCGTTCAGTGCGATGCTTTGATGCTTGACCAAATCTCAAGATCAGACGCTTATCCTAGCATTCAGGTTAAAGAAAGCAGCGCAAATGTTGGGCATGAGGCCAGTGTCAGTCGAATTGATGATGAGCTTGTTTTTTATCTTACCAGTCGTGGAATTGATGCAAATGCTGCCAAAACATTGATTGTTAACGGTTTTGTTGAGCCATTTGTCAAAGAGTTGCCAATGGAGTTTGCTATCGAAATGAATAGATTAATTCAACTTGAGGTGGAAGGTAGCGTAGGTTGATGATTATGCTGAATAAAGACTTTATTAATGTGACGTTTGATAAATCGATTTTAAAACCGATAAGCCTTAAAGAGTTGTGCTTGCTATCACAAAAAAGCATTGACTTCTCCGCTATAAATATGAAAATTGAACTTTTAGATGATGTTAAAATTTATCTACGTGATGATTTGATTGATCAGAAAGATTTGATTAATTTTAAAAAAATTGAACACAAAATCGAATTTATTTTAAACAGGGCGTCTGTGCTTGAGTATAATATGAATTTGCGTCCAACTGGTGAATTTGAGCAATTAACTCAAAACAATTGTGAATTTGATAAAAACTTGAAATTGAACATTGCTGGCCAGCATGCATTTGCAAAAGTACGAATGAATTGTTTGGGTTTGGCTCAACAGAAATTGAATTTTTTTACAGAACAAAATCATTTGGTTTCTCTGTCTTCTAGTTGTCTACGCATAAAAATTGTACTGCTTGATGCTGCCGAGTTGCATTGTAACAGTAAGATATTTGTAGATAAAGGACTGCAAGAGGTTTTTGCCCGACAGATTAATAAAAATCTTTTGCTAGGCTTGAATGCTTGCGTGTCAACAACGCCTCAGCTTGAGGTGCTTTCAGATCATGTAAAATGCAAGCACGGTGCAACGGTCAAAACTTTGGATGAAGAGCAGCTTTTTTATATTAGCTCTCGTGGTGTGGCAAAAAAACAGGCTTCAGATCTATTAATTAATGGGTTCTTGCATTGATTGAGTTAGTCGTTACACCACCAATCACGAGCATTCTTTACAAGATGTTTAAAAAAAAATTGTTTGTATGCCGAATATTTATCTATTGAATAGAAGCCTTTTTCGATGGCCTCATTTTTGATGGTTGCATATTTTCGCATCGAAACAGGATGTGTTTTTAGGTAATCTCTAACGCTTAAACAGTCTTTCCATGTTTCACTTTTATACTTTGTGATGCTAAGATTTATGCTTATATCGCCTCTTTTTTGTAAATAAAATCGCTGGCAGTAATGAGAATTTTCGATGAAATTATACCCAAGATTAAGTAGCTTTTCAATCTCGTTTCCATCAAGATAAAACTTATTTAAGCCTATAATTATATCAACTATCGGTTTGGCGCTCATTCCCGGTATTGAGGTGCTGCCGAAATGTTCTATTCGGATCACTCTTTTTTTGCCTAAAACAAGTTTTAAAATTTCTGCCTCATTTAAAAAAATGATTCCCCAGCAGTGATTGTATGGAAAGACTTTCACATACTCCATTGGCTCATTCAATGTATTCAAAAAGCTAGGAGGTGTAATTTTGCCGTTGGCGTGACCGATTAAAATAAATAGCAGCAGAATGATGTACTGTATTTTCATAGCCATCCTATTCTTAAGCACAGAGTGATAGCCATCCCATTCGTGCACGTATACCTGTTGTTTCATATGCAAAGAACTTATAAGCATTAAATCCATCCGATAGAGATTCACATTTTGAATTAGCAAAATTTCGAAGATTAAGTCCAGTTATTGTATCTATTACTGAATGGGCTTCATTGAATGGAACGACCTGTGCGCTTATGACATCCGCTGCTGCTACAAAGCAAATATACTTAATTAGCCTGCGATAGTCCTTGGATTTGTGACATATTACACCACCTTTATAGCCTGATATTTTAATAAAGTGGTCCAGTAATTCTATTGCCACATTGAAGCAATTAAAATCCAGCGCGTTGATGCCACGCATAATATTTCCAAGCTCATGGTGCATTCCAACGATAATAGCTATTAATGCGATGTTGTCTTTGCTAAGGCCTAAGCTGTTGAATAGTGCATTAAAATCGAATCTTTCTCCATCACTCATGATATATTCTTTTTGACTTACAATGTATTCAAATCCAATTTTTGGGTGTTCACATTTTTCATAGAACTCATACACTTGATCTCCGCATTTTCCGATGTCATGAAAAATAGCTGCAAAAATTATATTTTTGATTGCTTCATCGTCAAATTTTGTTTTCCATTCAGAATTTAGCATGTAGCATAAATTGATGCAAGATCTTGAAACCCAGATGGAATGCTCGAACACATGGCCGGCATGAAATTTGGTATTTGAGGTTTTGTATCGTTGCATATCTCTTAATATGCTATCTAAAGGCGTTATGGCGCAATATGATTGGATTGTTACCAAAAATGCAAAAACTATAAATACGCTTATTTTACGTAGATTTTTCACTATCATTGATATGTCATAAATAAATAATAATAAAACAAATATTTTCAATACTACGTATGCATTTTACAATAATTTTGATAGATGGCAATAAGGAATGGAACATTATTGAAACCTTTAAATATGCAATGCCATTTTTTGCAATTTTTGAAAAAGAATGTCGAAACCACTGTGCAGGTCGATGCTGGCAGGCCGATGTTTAAAATTTGTTAAATTACTTGTAAGGCCGATGAACTCGAAATAAAAAATGGCCATAGTCGATGTATGGCCCTGAATATCATGTTTTTGATTCCATCACTCAACAGTGACAGATTTTGCAAGATTGCGAGGTTTATCTATCGGAAGTCTTAATTCATGAGATATTTGATAAACCAAAAACTGCATCACGCCAGTCATTGCCAGCGGTGCAAGTAGTGGCTTGACGCGTGGAATCACGAACGAGCAATCTGCCAGTTGTAATAATTCGGTTTGTCCTTCAAATGCAAATACTATCAAGTGGCCTTCTCGGGCCTTAACTTCCTGAGCGTTTGAAACAAGCTTGTGGTAAATAATATCATCCAATGATGAAAAAATAACCACTGGAGTTTTTTTGTCAACTAAGGCGATTGGTCCGTGCTTAAGCTCACCTGCGGGATAGCATTGAGCAAAAATGTATGAAACTTCCTTCAGTTTTAGTGCGGCTTCAAGTGCGAATGGATAACTTACGTGACGGCCAAGAAAAATGAATTTATCAAATTGGGCATAAAATGGTGCAAGCTGGCTTGTAATTTTAAATCTATAATTATCAAGCGTAGATTCTAAAATTTCAGCTGCAACAAATAATTCTTCTTCTGCTTTTGTTACGTCTTGCCAGGACAAAAGACCACGTTCTAAAGCGGCTCTGTGTGCTAGCCAGTATAATGAAGCAATCTGTGTTGAAAATGATTTTGTTGATGCAACAGAAATTTCAGGTCCAGCTTGCATTGGCAAAAAGCCCGTTGATTCGCGAACCATTGTGCTTGATGAGACGTTTGTAAGCGTAATTGTTGGAACTTCAAATGAATTTACAAGCCTCAAGGCCTCGAGTGTATCAGCTGTTTCACCAGATTGTGAAATGAACAAAAAAGCGGAATTTTTTTCGACAAAAAACGGCATGTATCTAAATTCTGAGGATAGGTAAACTTTTGTTGGTATTTTAGCAATTATCTCAAAGAAAAATTGCCCTATTCGTGCTGCATGCCAAGATGTTCCTGCTGCAACAATGTTCAAATATCTCAGATCTTTAACCTGTTCAGAACTTAACCCAATTTGGCGCCATAAACTATCGCTGTTTACGATATTTCTATGGCCCAAAACGCTTTCAGATGCAGAGTCTTCTGGAAATCCGATTGCTTTGTAAAAAGAAAGTGTGCGAGTGACAGCCCTTTTTTGCTCATATATTTCTTTAAGCATGTAATGTTCAAAATCTTGTTTGTCGACAGACATGTATTTACTGTCAATTTCACGCGGTAATACCTCTAATCGTTTATTGTCAAAATCGAACACTTCAACACTATCCTTTTTAACGATAGCAAAACATTCATCAGGCAAAAATAAAATTCTGCTTGTCTTGTCGGAAAACGCGAGAGGGTCAGAGGCTACAAAATTTTCATCAATTCCTAGCCCAATGACCAACGGAGAGCGACTTCTGATAGCGAGTAGTATGTCGGGATAGTCTTCAAATGTAAAAACCAAGGCAAATGCACCTTTTAAAGTTTTGGCAAGCATTTGTGCTGCTTTATTTAGGTCGTTGCAAGATTGTAACAAACTGCTAAAAAGATGTGCTACAACCTCTGAATCTGTCGTTGAGCAAAAATTATGACCTTCTTTAATAAGCTGGGCCTTAATATCCATGTACGATTCAATGATTCCGTTATGAACAACGGCAATTGTTTTTTTACAATTGAAGTGAGGATGAGCGTTTTTTTGATCTACTACGCCATGCGTTGCCCAGCGTGTATGTCCCATCCCAACAAAACCATTGGCTTTTAAAGTTGCTGCTTTTTTTAAAACAGATACGCCGCCAACTTCTTTGAAGAAACTCAAACGATTTGTCTGTGAATCAACACATACAAATCCTGCTGAATCATAACCACGATATTCAAGACGAAGCAGCCCGTCCAAAACAAATTCACGACAAGGCTTGCTTCCAACATAAGCAACTATTCCACACATAAATCACCACCGTGCTAAGTTTTTTTAATGAAAACATTGCATATGATAGAATCAATAATGCAGTACACAAAAGTCCACCAGGGCTTATGCAATAAAGTCGAAGATTAACGTTTTACGAACTGGAATTTTCTTCTAGCAGCTTTTTGACCGTATTTCTTACGTTCTTTCAAGCGAGAATCGACAGATAATAGGCCATTTTTTTTCAAAGCAGGCTTAAGAGCTTCGTTTACAACAAGAAGAGCTCGTGAAATTCCAAGCCTAACAGCTTCGGCCTGGCTTTTTAGTCCACCACCAGCAACATTGACTTGAACGTTGTATTTTTTTTCTAAGTTTGTAACTTTGAAAGGAAATACAACCTTGTCCTTGCTGATGTCTGTATCAAAGTAATTTTGATAATCTTTACCATTTACTTCGATTAAACCTTTTCCTGGCTTTAGCCAGACACGTGCAACAGAACTTTTTCTACGTCCTACGCCATGCAACAAAGAGGCTGCGCCTCTATTGCTTTTAACTACAGTCTTTTCCATAAATCCTTACGTACCGTTAAGTAAAAACAATTTAATTAAACCAATTTTCTACATCAAAGATATTATACAAGCCTAAATTCTACATAAATTTGTTTTTTTGTCAAAAACTGCCCAAACTCATATTCCACTTCAAAATTAGCCGTCATTAATTCGCGTACAGTTGAATTTTGGTATCCTGCAAATGGTTGATTTGATACAAATAGACAATTTCCGTCGACATTGTTCGCTTCAATTTCTGTTTTAAATGGAATAGTTGATTCATAAAAAATATACAACACAATGGAGCCGGTGACCGGACTTGAACCGACGACCTACTGATTACGAATCAGTTGCTCTACCACTGAGCTACACCGGCATGATATACTTTAGTGACTATTCTACAACTCTAATTTTTCTTGGCAAGCTACACATCGTGCCGCGTATGGAAAATTTTCTAAACGCTTCTCTGGGATTGGGTTTGCACAATCTATACAAACTCCGTACTCTTGTCGAACAATCCTTTCAAGAGCCCCGTCAATTAAGCGAATTTCATCCATGTCTGTTTGTTGCAAAGAGCTCTGCAGATGCTCCATAGAGATCGATAATGCCTCATCGCCGCTGTCTTGCACTTGCCCATCAGAGACCTTTTCGCTAGCAAGTTGAGTCATTAATCCAAGCATTTCACTTCTGCGAACTAACATGCTTGCCTTCATTTTTTCAATAAATATAGCTCTATCTTTCACTTACCCACCTTTCTTTTTTCTTTGATTACTAAAAAAAAATTGCAATAATTTAGCGCATTCATCAACGCAAACCCCTCCTTCAATTTTCAAGTTTTTTGCATATGTTTTAGCTAGACTGTCGGCTTGTCCTTTTAAAATTCCAGTTCCAAATAATGGTGATTCGGCCCCAAAAACCACTTTATCAAGCCTTGAAAGTTGTATCAAGCCAAGGCACATCAAACAAGGCTCAAGAGTAACATATAATGTGCAACCATTCAATCTCCAATCACCTTTTTTTTCGCATGCTCGTTTGATAGAAATCATCTCGGCATGGGCTGCTTGACATCCTGATTTCTCAATTTTGTTGTAAGCTCTTGATAAAATATGCCCATCAGAGTCAATAATAATAGCGCCAATCGGTACTTCATTATTCTTAAACGCTACTTTAGCCTGCAGCAACGCCTTTTTCATGTAAAAAATGCTTTTATTCTTTTGTTTTGTATTATTTTTCATAATTTCAATTCTCAGCAATAAATAAATGAGTTATTAAAGTTTTTTAAAGCCTAACTCGCAAAAATTGTGTTTTATACTAAACTTATAAAATAAAATTTTATCTTAAAAATGCACGTTAACTGGTAAAATACTAAAATCTTTATTTTTTTGAAAGTTTTCTGTGAATATTACAGTAATTCAGAAAACATCTTTAATTAATAATTTAAAGGCAGTGGGGTAAAAAATATTATGAAAAATGATGATAAAATTGGGAAAAATGGACCAGTCAAAAATGAAGAATATGGCGCTAGTGCGATTAAAGTCCTGGAGGGGCTTGAGGCTGTCAGAAAACGCCCAGCCATGTATATCGGCTCGACAGATATCAATGGCCTACACCATCTAGTTTACGAAGTGGTTGATAACTCAGTTGATGAATCGCTAGCAGGGCATTGTAATCACATAAAAATTGTTCTTCATTCTGATGGATCATGTTCTGTTGAGGATAATGGACGTGGTATACCTGTAGATATACATCCAACCGAAAAAATTTCGGCAGCTGAAGTTGTCATGACAAAACTTCATGCTGGCGGTAAATTTGAAAAAGAGGCGTATCGATATTCTGGTGGTTTGCATGGTGTTGGTATTTCTGTTGTAAACGCACTTTCAAGCTTGCTTGAGTTAGAAATTTTTAGAAATGGTAAGACTTACAAACAAACCTACAAAAAGGGTGTTCCGGTTGCCAGATTAAAGGAAGATGGTACAAGCGAAAAACGCGGAACATTTGTGAAATTTTGGCCCGATAAAGATATTTTCGAAACTACTGAATTTAGCTTTGAAACTCTTTCATCACGTTTCAGGGAAATTGCATTTTTAAATAAAGGCCTAAGAATCGATATTCAAGATGAATGCATAGGAAAAGAGTTATCGTTTTGTTTTGAGGGCGGAATAGTTTCATTTATTGAATACATGAATTCAAAGAAGAAGCCGATCTTCAATGAAATTATCAATTACCATCACGATGATGAAATATATGTTTTGGACTTTGCGTTTCAATATAATGATGGATACGCCGAGCAGATGCATAGTTTTGTAAATAACATCAGGACGCCTGAAGGTGGAACGCACGAATCTGGCTTCAAATCAGCTCTAACAAAAGCCTCGAATAAATATGGGCTAGCACACAATTTATTAAAAGATGGCCCACTCTCAAGTGAAGACACTCGAGAAGGTTTGGCATGTATTATTAGTATGAAGGTGCCAGAGCCACAGTTTGAGGGACAGACTAAATCCAAGCTTGGAAACAGTGAAGTCAAAGGCATTGTAGATTCTTGGACTTACTCATTTTTGGATACATTTTTTGAAGAAAATCCAACGATTGCAAAAAAAATTTTGCAAAAAGCGATTTTGGCTCAGAACGCAAGAAACGCTGCCAAACGTGCACGTGAATTGACTCGCCGTAAATCTGCTTTTGAAAGCGCGGTATTGCCAGGTAAGTTGGCCGACTGCTCTGAAGAAGATGCCTCAAAAACAGAATTGTTCATTGTTGAGGGTGACTCTGCAGGCGGTTCAGCAAAGCAGGGTCGTGATAGATTTACACAAGCAATTTTGCCTTTGCGCGGTAAAATTTTGAATGTGGAAAAGACTCGTCTAGACAAAATTTTGGCAAATAATGAAATAAAAGATCTTATTACTGCGATTGGTGGCGGTGTTGGCAACAGCGAATTTAATGCTGAAAAGGCTCGTTACCATAAAATTGTAATCATGACCGACGCAGACGTTGATGGATCTCACATCAGAATATTGTTGTTGACATTCTTTTTTCGTTACATGCTTCCAATAATCGAAAAAGGGTATCTCTACATCGCTCAACCACCTCTCTACAAAGTCAAGGTGGGCAAATCAGAGCGATATTTAAAAGACGATTCAGAACTCAAAAACTTCTTGTTTGATTGGGCTGCTGGAAACTCAAATTTGAATTTGGAAAAAGAGATTTTAAAAGATGCTGCGTGGAAAAATCTTTTAGATAAAGTATTAAGTTTCGACAAAGAGCTTGAAAAAATAAGTCACGAGCTTGAAGTTACCCACACACATTGTCATGAATTAGTTGGATTTCTCCATTCAATCGGATGGGCAAAAGATAAATTTACACTCGATGAATTGGTCGATAAATCGAATCAATTTTTTGCCGATAAATACAATGTTGCATTAAAAATTGAAACATCTGAGGGAGAGCTGGAAGGCGGATCTTCCAAGTCAGTGATGACATTTCAAGGCGCCAAAGAAATTTGGGAAGTTAGTCAGCATTTTTTTCTTGCCAAAGAAACAGAAAATTTATTTAATCTTTTTCGCCAAATCGGTGAATTAAATAATCAGCATTGGTTTTTTAAATTAACCGACAAAGATATTGAAAAGTCTGGCGTTGGAGCTCTTGAGCTTTGCAGAGCTATTGTTGAAGTTGGCAAATCTTTGATGACCATTCAACGATATAAAGGTCTTGGTGAAATGAATCCTGAACAACTCTGGGAAACAACAATGGACAAGTCAAGACGTACATTTTTGCAGGTTACCATTGAAGATGCGATGAAGGCTGATCAGTGGTTTGCTTCATTGATGGGTGAAGATGTAGAAGACAGGCGTCAATACATCGAAAAGCACGCACACTTTGTAAGGAATCTTGATATATAAATTTAAAATTTAAGTTTAAGGCCTCGACTAAAAAAAGTCGGGGCCTTTTTTGTTGTTTTCAAGTTATAGCGTCAAACCTATGATATTCAGTGTCATACATTGATCATTGCATTCTAAATGTGCGCATTAATCGTGCTTGCCGAAAAAATGACAATTTTTTAGATGCGAGCTACCAGGCATGATCTGATGCTGGCCGGAGAATGATTTTTTTAAAAATTGCAAAAAACGCCAGTGGCTATGGACAGCTGCAGTCAGAGTTTTGGGATAGCCAACCCTTCAGGTACATAGATAAAAGATTTACGCCTTGTGTTGCTACTATTCCGGCAATGAATGTAAGTCCGCTTAAAAGAAGTGGTTTCAATTTAGACGGTGCAGCTTGTTGCATTTGAGGTGTTACTACAAATTCTAGCGGTGGCATATTTTCATCTAAAAATATTGTTTTTTTTGTAAGATTCCCTGCTTCAAGTTCTTTTGGATTTTGTGTTGCTAAATTTATGGCAAGTTGTTGAAGGCATTTAAGAATTTCTGGAAGTAGTACCCCTGTTATTTCATTGAGTCCCTTATCTCGATTAAAGTTGCCTTTCAACGATGCCGTTGCAAGCGATGGTGATGATATCATGAGCTGGATAAGTTCTAGCGGTACATAATCAAAAAGATTATTTTCTAAGTTTAAATGTACGACTTTGTTTGCTTTGATAAAAATTGATATTCTCCTAAGTTCTGCTTTGAAAATATCGTAGGTTAGTTTTCTTGCTGCCAAATTTAATGTTTCTGTTGCGCTGTCATAATATATGCTTAAATCAGCCTCTAGCGCCGGATTTGGTTTGATGCCTGCCCTTGCAGCTTGATCAGATGTTGAAGCTGCTTCTTGTTCCATGCAGTTTAAGATCATTGGAAAAACAGTTAATAAAAGTGCAGTTAAAGTTAATAACTTTTTCATTATCCTCTCCCATTTAAAAAAATAAAATTACTACGTAAAATAAATTATACTAGTTTGAATGAATAAAAATAAAGTATTTGAAATTAACATGTATTGTTATTCTGAAAACAGGCTTAAATTAAAAAAATCAGGCCGGCTTACATTTTAGCAAGCCGGCCTGATTTTGGTTGTTAAATTGAGATTTGATCAGCTTAAAGCCTCTTCAATTTTTCGTAAAGTGAGGTCTTTTTTGTGATTCATGCTATACCATGAATTTGTTAAAATTTGAAGCATATCAGTTGCGCAGAGAGCCGATGTGAACCCGATACACGCCTTGTTTGTGTTGTCCGCGGCTATAAAACCCGTAACTCCTTTTTTAATTAAAAGAGCAGGGGCTACCAAATCAAGACCTGCTACCAGAGCTTGTATGATAGAGGCTATTCTATCGCCTTTTTCTTTTGATATTTTTTTGCGCAAAGCTGTTGCGTACTTGTCTTTAAAAAGCGCTGAAAGAGCTTGTTTTTGCTCGGTATTTAATGAATCTAAGTATGTTTCCAGTGCTTGCAATGAAATTAACGACATATCGCCCTTGTCGTATTTAAAATTTGCTCGATTCCAAAGCAATAAAGCGGCTGCAGGTATAAGATCAAGTTTTATATCATTAAACTTGTTTGAAATATAAACGTATGTGCAAGCGCAGATTGCTTTGATTCCAAGTCTAACAAAGTCATGCCCAGCCTGAGCCGTATCAGTGCGACTTTCGGAATGCATGGCAATTTCTGCTAATCTAATAAATTCGTCTTTTGGATCCGTCAACCTTGCCTCGAGGACCAATGTTTGATGGTTATCCTTGTTATGATTCGGCATGCCAACTACGCAGCTATTAACGAATTTATCATCATTGATTGCGTCGATCAATGTATGGCTAGCGGCTTGTGTTGTGCCAACTAAAAAAAATAGTGGAATAATCGCAACTTTTATATAATTCATAAAAAGTCCTTTAAATATTATTAAGTTAACAATTTGATTTACAGTGTCTAATTTTAACATACAAAATTTGAAAACAAAAACGGGGGGCAGTTACAAGTAGAAATTATTATTCTGGAAACAGGCTTAAGAGTTCATAAACGTTTTGGAATCCGACCGTTCTACAGTCACCCTTAATTCCCTGGTTTTTGGCCGTCAAAATCGTTTCTAGGCCAAAGCGAGTCGCCTCTTTGACTGCAGCGCCGATTTGGTTAACTGGTTTGATTTGGCCTGTTAGGCTGATTTCTGCTACAGCAACTGATTTTTTTGGCAGCTGCTTTTGAAAATAGCTTGAAAGCAGGGCCAAAGCAATGCCTAGATCTGCAGAGCTTTCTTTTATTTTAAATCCGCCACTGACCTTAAAAAAGATATCCTGTGTGCTGAATTTGATGTGTAAATATTTTTCCAAAATAGCGGCAATCAGTACGATTTGCTTTGAATCAAGACCTGTCACAACGCGCTGTGGGATGCCGAATTTTGAATCAACGCACAAAGCCTGCAGTTCAAGCAGCAATGGGCGAGAGCCCTCCATGCAGCAAACAAGAGCAGATCCTGGGCTTGCAGAAGCCTCAGATATCAAATATTGATTGATGTTGCCAATTTCGACCAAGCCCTGTTCATGCATTTCAAAAAAACCGACTTCATTGATCGTGCCAAACCTGTTTTTGACCGAGCGCAAAATTCTGACCTGCCAGCGATCTTCGCCTTGCAGGTAAAAGACTGCATCGACCATGTGTTCCAATATTTTTGGTCCGGCCATGTGCCCATCTTTGGTTATGTGGCCTGTTATAAGCACAGCAACGTTATTTTCTTTGGAAAAGCGCATCAAATTAAAGGCTGCTTCGCGCAATTGAGCTATCGTGCCAGGATATGCGTGCGATTGTGTCGATAGATGGCAGTTTTGAATGGAGTCCAGAATCATCAGATCAGGCTTGGCCTGTTCACATGTCGAAATTATGTTTTCAAGGCAAGATTCATCGGAAAATAAAAGGTTTTGATTGTTAATGTTTAGTCGCAACGCTCGACCTTTAACCTGCTGTAACGACTCTTCAGACGAAAAATACGCAACTTTTTTATTTTCAGCTATTTTGTTTGCGATCTGCAGCAACAACGTTGATTTACCGATTCCAGGGTCGCCGGTCAAAATTATGAATGATCCTGGCAAAATGCCGCCGCCCAAAACAGTGTCCCACTCCTTGACGCCAGATTGCATGCGGATTTGCGATTCTACGCTGATTTCGTTGATACTAAAAAGCCTTGTTGGTGTCGCGGTTGAGCCTACTTTTGCGCCGCTGGCCATGGAACCTGAAAATGATGTTGTTTGCTCAGCAAAACTGTTCCATTCATTGCATCCGGGACAGCACCCGATCCATTTTATGCTTTGATACGAACAATTTGTGCATCTGTAAAATGTTTTATTTTTAGACATAATATTTTCATTTCAATAAATTATTCTTGGATGCTGAAACAAGTTCAGCATGACAAATAAGCGTCAAAATTCAATGTGGAACGGAATAGCGATAGAAGCCGATGTTCCCCTGTTCCGGTATTTACGGTTTATTGCGTAGCTGGCCATTCTGAGCGTAGTCTTGTCATCCTGAACTTGTTTCAGGATCCACGTTTTATTCTGGTCCAAATATTGATTCATAAAGGTCATTCCACTCTGGATTTTGCTCTTCAATGAGATTAATTTTCCATTCTCGATGCCAGCGTTTTAGTTGCTTTTCGCGTTTTATTGCATTGTTAATATATTTAAATTGCTCTACGTGTACTAATTTTTTTAAAGAATATTTTTTTGTAAATCCATCTACAAGGCCAAGTCTATGTTCCAACATTCGCCTCTTTAAATCATTAGAAACGCCGATATACAATGTTCCACGGGTTTCATTCGTAAGAATATAAACTGCATAGATTCTCATGTTTAATCCATAAATTACTTGGATGCTGAAACAAGTTCAGCATGACAAACTGCGTTGTAACTTTATTTGAATAAGGTTTAGCATGAAAATTAACATATATTTTACAGGCTTGTCATATTTTCTTTGTTAATCGATGGCGTCACAAACGATGGCAATTGGTCAATTTCAAAGCAGTTTCTGCATCGGGCTTCATAGCACTCTTCGGCACCGACCAAAATTATTGGATCAGAGTATTTTGCAGGCTTGCCATTGACTATTCTTTGCGTGTGGTAAGCATCTTTGCCGCATGTAACGCAGATAGCCTTGAGTTTTAGCGCCTCGTCTGCGACTGCAAGCAGAGCTGGCATTATTCCAAACGGTTCGCCCCTAAAATCTAGATCAAGACCTGCAACAATCACGCGCTTGCCTGCGTCAATCAACTGATAAATAACGCCAATCATTTCTTGAGGGAAAAATTGGATCTCATCAATCCCGATAACATCGATGTTTGGGTTTGCTAGTTCAAATATCTTTTCTATGCTTAGTGGTGAGTTATTGATTATAAACGCGTTGCGTTCGCGGCCCTGGTGCGAGGATATACTTGTTGAGCACATGTTTTTGCGCTTGTCGATACTGTGCTTGACTGTCAGCACGTTTTGTTTTGCAAATTCTGCGCGTTTGAGGCGGCGTAGCAATTCTTCGGTTTTGCCAGAAAACATTGACCCACAAACAACTTCCAGGCGGCCTTTATTTTTTTTAGTATTCATTTTTGTCCATTTTCGATAATTTTTAAATTTATTCCTGACCACAGAGACTGCAGCTTAACCCAGATTTTAAATCTAGTAAAACTCTATAAAACTTGAGGATATTTACTCTAAGTGCAAGGTGGTTTTGCGTTTAGATTATCTATGTGTTAAAATGGGTTTACACTTAGAGTAATGTTTTTATGAAAAATGGTTGTTTTTTGAAAGAAAGGTTATAAATGCTGATAAAAAGACATTTTTGGCAAAAATTGATTAATGATGCTTGGTTGGACCGAAACATTATCTGGTTGATGGGCGTAAGACGGGTTGGAAAAACAAGTCTTTGTCAAAGCCTGGATAACATCCAATATTTTGATTGTGAAAGTCCTAGAACGCGACAGTTGTTTGTTGATCCTGAAGGTTTTTTAGAAAGTCAGAAGGGTAAAAATATTGTATTTGATGAGATTCATAGGCTCGACAATCCATCCGAGCTTTTAAAGCTTGCTGCAGATCATTATTCTGATGTGAAAATTATTGCTACGGGATCCTCAACGTTGGGTGCGAGTGCAAAATTTAAAGATACTTTAACTGGCCGTAAAAATGAAATTTGGCTTCCACCAATGCTTTTTCAAGATTTGGAATTATTCGAAAATACCGATGTTCGTCATAGATTTTTGTTTGGGGGCCTGCCATCTTTTTTTATGGCAAAACAGCTGCCTGAAAAGTATTTTCAGGAATGGATTGATGCTTACTGGGCAAAGGATATACAAGATATTTTTAGCGTTGGAAAACGATTTGCCTTTCAAAAATTTACAGAGCTGTTGTTGGCAAACAGTGGAGGTATTTTTGAAGCAACTCGATACACAGCTCCTTGCGAGGTAAGCAGGCAAACAATATCAAATTATTTGAATGTTCTTGATGAAACGTTTGTTGTACACATAATCAGGCCTTTTTCTACGCATAAACCGACTGAGATTGTGATGGCGCCAAAAGTTTATGGATTTGATACCGGATTTGTATGCCACGCAAAGGGTCGAGCTGAATTTAGATCGGAAGATTTGGGATTTATGTGGGAGCATTGCGTTTTGAACGAAATGCATGGACAGCTTCAAACTCGCTCGATAAATTACTGGCGTGATAAAGGCGGCCATGAAATTGATTTTGTTATTCGAAACAAGAAAGATAATTCGATTGCAGCGATTGAATGTAAATTTTTGGCTCAACAAGATGATTCGATGTTGGCCTCAGTCGCAAAGAATTTTCAGGCATTTCGACGTAGCTATCCGGAAGGGGATAATTTTGTTGTGGCTAGCAATGTTGATACATCGATTAAAAGGCGTTATGCAGATTTAAACATATCTTTTGTCGATGCCAAGGGGCTAATCAATTCTATTTCATAGCCGTTTATGCACAGGCACTTCTTGCAGTTTTTTCAAAAAACGCTTGAAATCCAGCATCAGATCATTGCTGGTAGGCCGCATCTAAAAAATTGTAAAATTGCTGTCAGGCTCGATGTACACGATGCTGCGGAATGAGATGGTCAATGTATGGTCGTATTTATCATGGTTTTGACTAGGTGTTAAAAAACAAAAATGGTGAGTGTAAAACTCACCATTTTTGTTTTTTGAAATAAAATTAATTATTATTGTTTAGGTATATACATTGAATTGCTGCTGCCAAAAGTTGGGAAACGTGATTGGTAAGTTATTGCTTCTACAGCGTGCATTTCTTCATTTACACGCCGATTTTGTTCGTCAGAGGTGCGCGTAACCATACCTTCAACGGCGTGAATATCTGTTGGCTTTGCATAATAATAAGCTGTCGTCACTCCTTCAGCTGCTTTCACTCGAACAAATGGGCTTACTCTATCTTCTGGATGGTCAGCATTCCACTGAACGAGATCTGCAAAATATTGATTTACTTCTGCCGATGATGGTTCTACATTTCTGAACGGGTCTGGAGTTGGTTTGTCGCCTGGAATTCTTATAGGGCGGCCAATTAATTTAAGGCCAACTTTCCCAACTGAAGCTCCTTCGGTGCATTCATATACTTTATTGAGTATGTGGTATGCGGAAGGCTCAATAATCTTTTGCATTGCACGATTTCTTGCAACATCCTGCGCCAAAGTTATTATGTGTGGATCATCTTGCATGCGACTGATTAATTCTCTTTTACTTTGTTCAGAATCCACTTTTAGTTCAAGGAGTGATGCCTGAGCTAATATTTGCGTTGCCTGATCCTGTGTTTCGACTGTTTCTGCGTTAATAGCACCATTAACCAATGCTTTGCTTAACACGGTGACTGCCTGTTCGCGAGTGACGCCGTCTCGTACGCCAAGAGCGCCGTTTGCAGCAGATTGAGTTACTCTTTGTATGACTACTTCAAGTGGCTCGTCAGGTCTGCCACCAAGAGCCGCTTTTAACATGTTGTGTGCTGCTTGTTCGCGAGTGACGTCGTCTTGTACGCCAAGAGCACCGTCTGTGGCAGATCGAGTTACTCTTTGTAATGCTTGTTCGCGAGTTTCGCCGTCTCGTACGCCAATAACGCCGTTTGCAGCAGATTGAGCTACTCTTTGTATTGCCTGTTCACGAGTTTCGTTGTCTCGTACGCCAATAACGCCGTTTGCAGCAGATTGAGCTACTCTTTGTAATGCTTGTTCGCGAGTTTCGTCGTCTCGTACGCCAAGAGCACCGTCTGTGGCAGATCGAGTTACTCTTTGTAATGCTTGTTCGCGAGTTTCGTTGTCTCGTACGCCAATAACGCCGTTTGCAGCAGATTGAGTTACTCTTTGTATGACTACTTCAAGTAGCTCGTCAGGTGCGCCACCAAGAGCAGCTTTAAGTAAGTCTTGCAATCTTCGATTAATTGAAATTTTGTTTGCAAGTACAATTTTTTGTTCATCTGTAAGACCTATAATAATTGCATTACGGTTTCCTTCCTCCGTTACGCCAAGTTCAGCATCGGTTGCTGCTTCTAATTTATGTGCGGCCTCATCAGCTTTCGAAACGACTACAATGCCGGCTTTGGCGAATACTCCATCAACTTCAGCATGAAGATCTTCTTTGAGTGCCTGTTTTGCGTATACTACCAATTTATAGATCAACCATACGATCAAAGCCGTTACTAAAATTGAGCCGACAACAACAGCTGTGCCGATTAAAACCTTTTTCAGAATCGACTTTTGAATGCCAAATGCTTTGACGTTGATAGCCAAAGCCAAGATGTCGTCGGTTTTGATTGAACAGGTTGGGTATGACTCTTTAATTTTTAAAATATCGCGGTATTTGTTCTCCATAAATAATCCAAACATGTTATTTCGTTGTTCGTACGAAAAGTTTGAATTATTAATGGCTGATTTGTTGAGGAATATATTAACGATTTCAGATCTGAACGGATAAATTGGATTTTGGGCGGTCGAATTTGGATCTTGAAATGTGTACATTTCGTGTAGTGTGGTCAAATCCATGGCTTTATCCTGTGGTGTAGGCGTTTTAAATTTACTTATATCCTGCCTTAGCTCGATGTAGCTTATGTGATCAAGTTTTTGAATTAGATTGTGCATGTACTGATTTTTTTGTGGCCCAAAATCAGGATTTTGTTGGACGATTTCTAAAAGTTTTAATAAAGTAGGGCCATTTTTGGCGATGTTTGAGTCGTTTAGGCATAACTCTTGCGGCACAACATTCATATCTTTTAATTGATTAAAAATTTCATAAACATCTTCTTGTGCCTCTTTTTTAATATCGTTAAGCGAAACAAGGCTGTCAGACATGGCAGACAAAGCCATTGTTGAAAAGCACGCTACAGCGAACAAAAATTTAAATATATTTTTCATATCAATCCCCAATAAAAACACAAATATCAAGCGCCTTAACGTCGTGTGTTAAGTTTTTTTTAGTCTATACTACTTTAATAATTTAACAATAATAATTGCCTTATTCAACCGGGCACAGCTTGAATTATTGATAAATAGAAAATATTTAAATTGATTCAGTGAGAAATTTAAATATTTTATTTTAGCCTCTTTCTTCAATTTTTATCTCAGATCCACCAAGCTTTTTTTCAATTATAAAATGAATCGGAAAATTGTCCTTGAATTCTGACAGGTGGGAAACAATGATGATTTTTAGAAAATCTTCCTGTATCGCCAAAATCGAGCTCATGACTTTTGTCAGGCCTTCTTCGTCCTGAGAGCCAAACCCCTCATCAATAATCAATGTTTGAAGTGGGGTGCCTGCTCGATTGGCAAGTAGCTTGGAGATGGCGATGCGCAGGGCAAAGTCGATGCGGAATGCCTCCCCGCCAGAGTACATTTCGTAAGGCCTGATGCCTGCGGCATCGGATATTTGAATGTCCATGGTCTCTTTGACTCCGCCAGATTTAAGGTCTCGCACAGATTCAATAAATATTTGTGCCTGGTTATCGGTGAGTTTCGCCAAAATTCTGTTGGCTTCAGTCTCAATTTCTGGAACTGCATCTTCGATCAAAAGCGCCTGAATTCCGTTTTTGCCAAAAGTTGAAGCCAAAAATTGATAGTCCTCAATTTCTTGGTCAAGCTGTTTTAATTTGTCTTTTCGCGATTCTGCTTTCACTCTTAATTTTTCTAGTCGCCCAAGCTCGTTGTCTGCTCGGCCGATTTGAAGCGTCAAAGTCTCTTTTTGCTTTGCTACTTCTTCAATGTTTTTTTTCAGTTCGAATATGTTTTTTTCAAGAGTAGACTCAATGTTAGGATCTATTGTTATTGCATTCAACCTGTTTGTTAATAAAACAATGTTTTTTTGTAGCTCTCGCACCTCTTTTATAAGCAGCGTTATTAAAAGCCGCCGATTGGCTTGTGCGTCAAACTCCTGTCTAAACTGAGAATAATCCTGAATTGAGGCCTCAACCCGTTTTAACTGGGCTTGCATCTCTGAATAATCGAATAATTTTTTCTTGATTTTGGCGACCTCTTGGTCAAGAACGGCTATTTTTTTAGCAGAATCTTCAAGCTCTTTATCTTTGGCAAAGTGTGTTAATCTGTCTGATTCTTGCTGTGTTAGCATGTCTTTTTCTTTGTTCAGATTGAATGCCGTTTTTGATTCTTCAACTTCAAGCTCAGCAAGCTCTTTTTTGTAATCGGCCAGCCCTAGTTTGGTCTCTTCAATCTTTTTTGTTACATCGTCAAATTTGGCTTCCAGCTGTTTATACAGATTAAACTCTTTATCAATGTTTAAAATTTGTTTGTGCTGTTCGACAAGTATAACTTTTAATTTTTTGATGATGTTGGTTATACGTGTTAGTCGGGTATTTAAAAATATTTCAGATTTAACAAGTTTTGTACCCAAAAATTGCTTTCGCTTTGCGGTTAACATTTGCTCACAAAACGGGCAGGCAGGGTTGTGAATATCTTGAATTGCGGTTTTGCGTTCTTCCAGATCAACTTTTTCAGTCTTGAGAAAGTTACCTCTGTCGATGCATGACTGATAAAAAGCCCTTCGCTTTTCGAACTGAGCCTTGATGTTATTTGCGGCTTGTTCAAAGAGCTCTTTACCATTGAGTTTTTTTGACGTTTGTTCTTGTTCTTTGGCCATCAAGTCGAGCTTGCCGGATAAATCTTTGATGGCGGCAGATTTTTGTTGCATGATTTTTTTGTTTTGAGTTGAGGTAAATTCGCTTCTTTCTATGGCAAGTTTGAGCTCATTCAATTTTTTTTCAAAGTTGCTTTCAAGCATGACAAGCCGTTTTTGATAGAACTCTTTATTTTTGATTATCTCTTCTTGATGTTTTAATGATTCCTGTCGCAGATCTAAAAAGATTTGTTCTTTTTTTTGCAGAGTCTGTTTTTCAAGCTCAAGTTTATTGATGTCTGGTAGTTTTAGTGATTTGGCCTGAATGTTGCGCCATTGCTTGATTACTGCGCGAAGTTCAGCAATTTTTTGATCAGTTTTAGCTTGCTGGATACCAGTTTCTTTTGCAACTTGATCGAACTCTTTTTTTTGTTCTGCCAGCTTGTTTTTTTGTTCCAAATTATTTTGAAACTGAGTCTGAATTTGGATAGCTCCGCTATTCAATATTTCTAGATTTTTACAATTTTCTGCCTGAGCGGCTTTTAGCGCAGCCTCTTTTTCAAGCTCTGCGTTGATTTGTTCTTCGGTTTGGAGATGAAGCTTTTTTGCATCGTTGTAATATCGAACTTTTTCCAGCGCCGCTTGCTGGAGTTTGTCATACTTTGAAAGTCCAAGAATGTTTGCAAGAATTATTTTGCGATCGCGAGGTGATTTTTTTGAGAACTCATTTGATTGTCCCTGGCGCAAAAATGCCGAATTGATGAATGTTTCATAATCAAGCCCGAGAGTTGTTTCAATTTTTTCCTGAGTTTGCCGAACAGTTTTTTCTGTAAGCGGAAAAAATCTATCTGATGAGGCATCATACACTTCAAAATCTAGTGCTAGTTGTGCCTTGCCGTATGTTTTTGCAAATTCGCGACGTACTCGATAAATTGACTGGTTAAAGTCAAATTCTAAACTTACCATCATTCGGCTTTGTCCAAGCCGCAACAATCCCTCATCTGGCTTTACCGCGGCAGTAATTTTTCTGGCCTGTCCCCAGACTACCCATGTCAGTGCATCAAGCAGTGCAGATTTGCCGTTGCCATTTTTGCCGGAAAGACATATCAATGAATGCCTGGAAAAATCAACTGTTTGCATGTTTTCGCCGTAGCTCAAAAAATTTTTAAGCTCAAGCTTTCTCGGAATCATAATTATCTCACAGAATCTAAATTTGAAAAAAGTTTTGAAACTTAAAAAAATAGAGGGTAACATGTTTATCTATGACACCCTAGGTTTGTTAAGAAGTTTATAGTAGTTTTGTAAAGATTGCTATTTTTATGTTGATTGATAGGCGTTATTTTCGCTATTTTGACTGGTTTAGTTTTTTTATAACTCTTTCTTTAATTTTGATAGGGTTACTCTTTGTGTTCAGCTCGACTTATCAGCCAGATAAGCCGTACTCACTCTTTTTTAAAAAACAGATTTTGGGAATTGGTTTCGGTTTTGTAATCTATTTTTTCTTTTGCATCTTTGATTTGCGACGGCTTGCCAGATGGGGTTTTTGGGCGTATTTTTTGGTTTTATTTTTGCTCGTTTATACGATGATTGGCGGAATGGTTGGGCTTGGTGCCAAACGGTGGATATCTCTTTATTTTGTTAAATTTCAGCCATCCGAGCTTGCCAAGCTATTTTTTCCGCTTTGTATAGCCTATTTTTTGGGCGAAATTCAGTCACTGCGAAATTCCGATACGCAAAATCTTCAGATTAAAAATTTTGTTTTTCCGCTGATGCTTTTGATGATCAGTTTTGTTTTAATTTTAAAGCAACCAGATTTGGGAACGGCGTTAATAATTTTGTTTTCAGGATTTATTATTTTTTGGTTTATAGGGATCAGTCACGAATTTTTTCTTACACTTGCGCTGATTGGGCTTCTTGGCGCGCCATTTTTTTGGAACGTACTCAAACCATACCAGCAGCAGCGTGTTTTGGTGTTGTTTGGTTATGGTGATACAAAAAAAGAGCGGTACCAGATTGAGCAGTCCAAAATTGCCATCGGGTCTGGTGGGATTGTTGGTAAGGGGTTGTTACATGGAACGCAAAATAAATTTAATTTTTTGCCAGAGGATCATACAGATTTTATTTTTTCAGTTGTTTGCGAAGAACTGGGTTTTTTTGGAGCTTTACTGATTATTCTTTTATTTTCGATGTTGTTCACTCGAATTATTTTTATAATCAGTGCTGCTGCGACTTTGTTTGAACAGATAATTGGAATCGGACTACTGATACATATTCTGTTATCGTTTTGCATAAATCTTGGCATGGTTACTGGTGTTTTGCCGACAGTTGGTATCCCGCTACCTCTTTTTAGCTATGGTTTATCAAATTTATGGATAACTCTGGCTAGCCTTGGCGGCTTAAATAATATTGCTATTCGAAGATTTTATTATTAATCAAAACTCTGACTAATTTTAAAATTTATCAAACATTGCGCCATGTCAAAACATGCATAGACAGATTGATACATCGACTATGGCTTCTCGCATGCGGCTATTCATCAGAGCTACAAAGAAAATGATAATTTTTTAGACCCCGCCAGCAGCGTGCGATTGGATGGGGCTTGCCGAATTAAAATTTTCAAAATAAGGAAAAATGCCCCTGCCATTTACAGCTAGCTTCCAATCGTAGATTTACAACCAAACGCAAAAAGCTTTACATGGTAAAAATGTCCATTAATTAAAAATTAAAGCCGATCTGGCCACCAATATTTTGAGAATTAATTACATTTTTGCCAGTAAGCGGAAGCTTATAAAATAGGCTCATTTGAGGCTTGGCAACAAATTCCACCCATTTAAAGAAATCAAGGTTGAGCTGAAAAATCAGGTTGTGTGTATTCCACTCTTTTAAGCTGTTGGCAGAGTTAATTATATCGTAATTAAATGTGTCGGTTTTTTCAGAAAGTTTGTCAGAATCGTGTTTAATATATTCGTATGCAACTTTAAAAGATAAACCTTTCCATACCCTGTATGCTTGCAAGAATAGATTAAATTTCCATGTTAAGCCATAATCAACTGTCGCATTGCCTTTATTGAGCAACAAGATTTCTGTTTGATTGTAGTCTGTTTTTAGACGCCTTATGTGTGTCTCATTTAAAAATACTACAAATTCAACATCTCCGCCGAGGCGTATGTGGTGTTCAAAGTCAAGTCCAAGTCCGGCTCCAAGAGGAATACCCCAAGCACCGTCATTGCCCAGCGGCATGCTGAAGGCGTTATCAATATTCTTTTTTTCAGCAGTTGGCATGCTTAGTCCAAGCTTGATTGATAAATCAACGTTTTTTAGAACCTCTTTGCTTTGATGGAAGCTTCGTGTCCAGTCAAGCATTATTACTGCATCGCCTAAGCCTGTTTTGTTCCAGTTTTGTAGGTCAGGTCCGCCAAGAGATTTGATTTTATTTTTGAATGTGTCGAAACTTTGCGTGTAATTTTGTTTGAAATATTCTGGAACCACTGGCAAGTAATCAGAAGACTCGTCTTTAAAGCTTAAATCAGAAATTTCAGCATTTCGTACAGGTAAAAATAAATAGATGCCTAGGTTTCCTTTAATAAAATCCCTGAACGTGTACTTTCCAAAAATTGTTGCATCCAACTGACTAAATTCGCCAGTAAATTTTACAGGAGCTGTTGTCAGCTGGCCTCCAAAAGCTGAATAAAGATCATTGTAAGCTGCAACAACAGCCTCTCTGTTTTCGTCGGAAGGATGCTTAAACATGAGTGCAACGTCTTCGTAATCATTGTAAATTTGAAGAACATTTTTTTTGTCACCATCCCAGTTTTTGCAGTGATGCGTTTGGCCCCATTCAATGTTTGCACCTACTTGAAATCTGGTTTTAGGACATTCTGGAAGGCGCAAGTTTGGATCGTACGGTGTAAAGAAATTTGTTGGAGCAAAAACGCAAAGAGCCGATGAACTAACAAGGCTTGCTGCAAGAATGCTTTGTAATATTTTTTTTGTTTTCATTGAATATCCTTTTTTGTTTATTCGTTAACTATCAGACCCCAGTCACCAGGCACCAAAATGCTGCCGGAAGTGGAATTTCTTGTTACTGCGCCGATATACCAATCTTGTTCAGTGTTGATGCCAACATCTTGTGTTAAGTTACGGTTTTCATTGATTGGATCTGTTGTTATTTCATACATGTGGAACATGTCGTATTGATCAATGCCTTTGGCAAGCACGCTGTAGCCAAAAGAGCCGTCTGCGCTGAAATTACCGCGATAGTAATGTAAATCAACGAATAATCCGTCAGAAGTATCTGCTGATTTAATTGGAGTAACAAGTGATTGAATTGTTCCGCCAGAGCTGCTTACATAATATCTGTAAACTTTGCCAACTTCATCCACAAAATTTGAATAAAGCACGTATAAATTGCCTTGATTTGATATGTTTGCTTTATCTGTTGAAATATAATTTAGGTGAACTGCTGGATCGGTTAATGCTCCAACTTTATACAATGCTCCAGACTTGAACGAATAAAGTCCGCTTGTTGTTGCAAAAATAAAATATCGAGCTGAGGTTGATTCAGGAACGACTACAAAATCGCAGTATTTAGATGATGTTGGTAAACCAGGATTGATCCTTGTTTCATTGGCGTCTCCGGTTATGAAAGCATTGCTGCTAATGTCTACGCTATAAAAATTGTCTTTTGTTGCTAGCCAAAGCTTGTTATCGCGGCAGACTAATTTTCTTACATTGGTAAAATCTCCAGCCGTAGCAGTTAATTGTTTAAATGAATATCCAGACAAACTTGAAACCGATGTTAAACCAGTTTGCGATGCCCAGCCTTTATCGTGATTGTTTTTTAATACAGTGACTCCGCCAAGTCCTCCAATAAAAATGTATCCGGAATCATTATTTGTTGTTCTGGAAACTTCAACGCAGCAGAGTGGTGCGATGTTTGTCATATTAAAAACGATGACATTCGCGCCCTCTACAAATTTAGATATAGGCTTAAACACTCCGTCAATAAATTCGCCAGTTTGAACGAGAGCTACTTTGCTGTGGCCTATGACTACCATCATCGCAAATTCACCTGTTTTAAATCCTTCAATCTGATCGTTAAAATCAAATATCTGCAAGATGCCGCCTTCGGACTGTGGGAATATTTTTTCTAAAACTGATGATAAATTATGGTCTGTGTTTTTCGTGCCATCAGCGTTCAAATTTGCTATTTCGGTTGTTCCCCACTGAGTGATGTGGACTGTGTTTGATGTTTGATCGGTTACGACTGGCGTTTGACTGGCTAAGAAATAAAAATTGTTGGAGTTATTGTCGACTGCGCCGCCCCAAACTTTTTGGATGCTACCCATAACTCGCTGCCATGGCGTCCAGTTAACAATGCTTCCAGATGCATTAAATATTGCAGTGCTTTGAAATATTCCAAGACTGTTTCCATCGGTTGATGAGCCGAGACAGACGTATACTGAATCGCCGTGCACAAACATATCCGTTGCAGAAGCAATGTCTAAATCAGTTGCTTGACCAACAACGACATTGGCATCGTTAAATTTGGATATTGCTTCTATGGTTCCGACTAAACTAGGATCATCATTTGTTGCGATTAATTTAAACGCATAAACTCCGTGATACTCATTATCTTGATCCTGAGAACCAATAACTTTCACAAAGCTGCTGTTGGTGATTAAGTAGTATTTATCAGTACTGGTGTGCATAATTTTAACTTTTTTGGTCGATACCTTGCTTGTTTTGGCGTTGGTAGATTTGTAGTAAAATCCAAGAATTTGATCTGTGCTATCTTCTGTAAATGCGTTTGTAGGATCGTTAATAATTGGGCTGAAAATCAAAGCAGTTTTACCTGTTACTTCATCTTTTTCAAGTCTTGCAACTACAACACTTACAACTCCGCCTTCTTTGTCGTTTTCGTTGCGAGTAACATCTGTTAATGCTATAAAAAGCCTTTGCAAGTCACTGCTCCAAAACATATCGACGCCAACATTTTCTGCCGCAACATTTTCATCAAATTTTGCTTTTGTTATTCCTTGCGCCGTTTTGCGAAATGCTACTTCAACATAAGATGCGTCTTCGCTGGCAGCAACATTCAATTGTGCTGCCATGTTGCCGGCATTATTTGGGTCGACATCATTCGCATTTAAGCTTTTTAGATTGTTGGGCGTAGTTTGAAAGTCTGGATAAATTACCGCTACGCCTCGATTTTCGCTGCCAGCTGTGTTGTCTGCCCATGTTTTACCGCTTGCAGATACTGCTGCAAAAATATATTCGCTAGAGCTTGCAAGTGCTTTAATTTCTTGTGTGGCTGCGGGTGCAGAATCATTGATTGGATTGTTGCTGGATAACACGCTGTCTCCGGATGCATTTGGGTTTAGTATCATATAAACTTTATTGTCGACAGTTTCGTTCGGGGCATTGACTGCAAGGTATGATTGCCCAAATTGAACCATGTTTGAAATTTTAGTTCCATAAAGCGGATTTGCCGTTGATCCATCAGCAAGTGTTTCCGGAGCAATTGCTATGATTAGTGGACTAGAAGATCTCAAGTCTACTCGCGATACAGCGTAAGGTTGTAAATTGGGATCAGTTGCGGCCTCTTTGGCTCCCAGATAAAAAATTGATTGGTTTTGATTAAATATGGTTTTGTCAAAATCTACTTTTGTAACCGAAATTGAATCTATCGGAGCGGAGGCAGATATTGATCGTGTTTGAAGCTCTTCTGATTTTTGTTTTAAATTGATTATGTTTGGCGTTATATAATCAAGAGATCCGTAATTTTTGTAGTAGTTTAGACATGCTACGCTTAATAATATTAACAAAATTTTTTTATTTTTCTTCATAATAAAATCCTTTTAAGTTATTCATTGACTACCAAACCGAAACCTTACTTTGGTGTATTGATCTCCCGATGCGTTATAATCGACTATTTTTGATAAAATTTTTTGCACTTTAAAACGTCCTTCCAGTCGAGGATTTCAAAGATGATGGCAGTTTTTGCAATTTTGGCAAAAATTGTTTGCCGCCCAGCACTGGATCGCTGCATGCAGGCCGAGTGTAAAAAAATATTAATTTATTAACAGAGCTGATGTGCGCGTGTAGTTGAAGCGCGTGAATTGATGTATGGCCCTGATAATCGTATTTTTGGTTAACTTGCAAACTCATGCTTTCTCCAGACCAAAGAGTTACTTTTAACTTTAAATATCTTATTTTCAGAGATTTTTAATGTAAAGATTTGATGAAACAAAAAACAAATCTCTGTTACTTTTGCGTATTATAACAGAGATTTGTTTAAGAATCATTTAAATATAGATGATTTTTTTATTATCGATCACTGCGCTTACGATTAACAGATTTTAAATGTTGTTTACGCAAACGAATCGATATTGGAGTTACTTCGATTAGCTCATCGTCGTTGATCCAATCTAGCGATGTTTCAATCGTCATTATTCGTGGTGGAGAAAGTTTAATTGCATCGTCTGAACCCGACGCGCGCATGTTTGTAAGCTTTTTCTTTTTTGTTGGATTTACATCAAGATCATTTTCTCTGCTGTGTTCGCCAATAATCATTCCTTCGTAAACTTCTTCGGTTGGTTTAACAAACAAAATTCCGCGATCTTGCAAAGAATCTAATGAATAACCTGTTGCTGCGCCGCCTTCCATCGAAATAAGAGCTCCTTTGCTTCTTGCAGCAATTGGTCCAGCGTACGGCTCATAACCCAAAAAGTTGTGACTCATCAAGCCTGTGCCACGAGTGTCTGTCATAAATTGGCTTCTAAACCCAATAAGGCCTCGTGCAGGTACTTTAAACTCTAGCCTTAATTTGTGTGAACCATGATGAATCATGTTTTGCATGATTGCTTTGCGCTTGCCCAAGTTTTCTATGATTACACCCTGATAATCTTCATCAACGTCAATTGTCAAAAGCTCGAAAGGCTCGCATTTATGTCCATCAATTGTTTTATAAATTACTTCAGGTGCAGAAAGCTGCAACTCAAAGCCTTCTCGGCGCATGACTTCAACAAGAATTGAAAGATGCAACTGACCACGACCAGAAACTTTGAATGTATCTGCTGAGTCTGTGTCTTCAACACGTAGCGCCAAGTTGACCTTCAATTCACGTTGCAAGCGATCGCGTAGGTGACGAGATGTCAAGAATGTGCCTTCGCGTCCACCAAACGGAGAATCGTTTACAGAGAAATTGATAGAAAGTGTTGGCTCATCAACTGCGACGTAAGGCAACGGCCTTGGTTTGCCAGCCTCGCAAAGCGTTGTGCCGATTGTTATTTCTTCTTCTACACCAGCAATTGCTATTATATCGCCAAATTTTGCAGTCTCGACCTCTATTTTTTTGATGCCTTCAAATTGATAAAGTTTGAGAATTTTTGTTGGTTTACCGACATAATTATCTTTGCAAGCAATAATTTGGTTTGAGATGTGCATGTCGCCGCTAAAAACTCTTCCGATTGCAATTCGTCCAAGATAATCAGAATGGTCGATGTTTGTGATTAAAACAGCCAGATCATTGGTTTCTTGTTTTGGAACAGGTATATGTTTAATGATTGCATCAAACAGTGGTTGAAATGTACCTTCGAGTGGTGCATTTACATCTGTATTTGCAAAGCCCTGTCTTGATGAACCGTAAAGAATTGGAAAATCAAGTTGCTCTTCTTGTGTGGCCAAATCTAAGAATAGATCATGAACATGACGTTCTGTTCTTTCAATATCAGCATCCTTTCTATCAATTTTGTTGATCAAAACGATAGGCTTCAAATTCAATTGAAGTGCTTTTTGCAACACAAATCGAGTTCCTGGCAATGGTCCTTCGGCTGCGTCAACAAGTAACAAAAAGCCTTCGACCATTTGCAGCGTTCTTTCAACTTCACCGCCAAAGTCCATGTGGCCTGGTGTATCGACGATGTTAATTTGAGCTTCTGGAAGCTTGATTGAGGTGTTTTTGGCCAAAATTGTGATACCGCGTTCTTTTTCGATATCTCCACTGTCCATGACGCGTTCATTTGCTTGTACGTTTACGTTTAATGTGCCAGACTGCTTAAGCATCTGGTCAACGAGAGTGGTTTTGCCATGGTCGACGTGCGCGATGATGGCAATATTTCGAATATCCAATCTTTGCTTAAAACTCATTGGTTTTTTATCCTCAAATTAAATAATTAAGACGAATTTTATGATGCCCCCCCGGCAACTAATAAAATCTTAGCGTTGAATTGCGCAGAAAGGCAATAATGCCATTATTCTGGCTATTTTTATTTGATTAGAAAGCTGTCTTTGATGATAAAAACAGTTTCCAGAAACTCTGGACGGAAGGATTTTGTATCGTTCGGTCATGAAATTTCTGAGCATGTTAACGTTTTTATAATCAATCATTGCTTCTTGGTCTGGAATTGCGCAAAAACGGCAATGTTTTTGTGACAAATACGCTGCTTTTCTTACTTTTTTATTTAACAGTCTTGAACTGATTTTTAATTTTGATCTTGCCATGTTAATTTCCTCGAACTTTTAAATCTTAAACCTTACTCTGATCCGACTTCGTCTTCGCCGCCTTCATAGTTGCCCAAAATGCCTTCCATCTTGTTTTCTTTCAAGAATTTATCGACATTTGTTGAGCGTGTATTGTCGATTGGGTCAGGTTTATTGTAAGTTAAGGCAGCTTTTGGAGAAAGCTTGAGTGATGAATATCTCATGATAAATTCATGGCATTTGATTTTAATAAAAACATCGAACTGTTTTGCAAAATCTGGTACATTTCCGCCTACTTCGAACTCGTATCGAGCCAAAATGTACACGCCGTAATCACTTTTGTTTACAGGATATGCTAGGCGATATTTTCCCCATTTATCGTAAAGGGTCAACTTACCTTTGCATGTTGCTAAGAGCTTATCAAGCTCTTGCTCAATTGATGAAATCTCGTCATCTGTTATTTCAGATGTAGCCAGAAATAATGTCTCGTACTTTAACATTATTAGGTTCTCCCAAACACTTTTGATAACACGTGTTTTCGGGGGAGATATCAGCCTTTTTTGACCGATAATGGAACCCTAAAACTAGGTAAATAATAGCAGAAGTCCATATTTTAACAAGTTTTTTCGCGCGATAAAAAATGGGCGACTTGTTTACAAGTCGCCCACGAATGTTGTTTGATTATTGAAACAATCTTTAATTTGCTTCAATAAATGCCTGATTAATTCGGTATAATGGATCGCTGTATGCGGCTAAATTTCTATAATTTACGATTAAGTCAGCCGTTAAAGAGGCTGCAAATGCTAAAGCGAAGCCAGCGTCTTTAACGGTTTTGATTTTAAGTAATACGTCGACGAATAGAATCTTTGCTGCAATGGCGTCTAAGCCTAAGTCGAAAAGGCCCTCAGAGACATAAAAATCATCAAGTGACATCTTGTTTTGTAGATGCGCATATTTTTCTTTGAAAATTTGAGCGATTTGCTTCTTCTGATCCGGGCTCAACGATTTAACGTATTTTTCGATGTTTTTTAGTGCTGCAAGTGCGCGATCTTTACAGTGAATAAAGTGGTCGGCAATGACCGGAGTAAAAAACATTGAACAGGTGAGAATGTATGATATTGTTTTAGCATTTTCTGCCGTTAAATATTTAGATTCAAGGTATCTGCCAGCTTTTGGATTAATCTTAATAATGTTGCAGGCCATAGATAAAATAAGCAAAATTATAGGTGCAAACTTTACCAATTCTCTGACGGCAAAAACGCTTCTTCGTCTGGCTTTTGACGGGGTTTGGGCATCCAGTGCTTCTTGAACTAATTCTTCAAACTTTTGCACTGTAAAATCTGAGTCTTGATCTAGAGTTTGAAGCTTTGTTGTGTCGGTTAGGCGCTTTTCTTGCGGTTGTTGATCGATAGTCACGGCATTTTGCTGGCAGGATGCTGCTTTTGGATCAGTGCTATCTGCGGCATTTGACGAAATGCATGGATAGACTTGAGTTGTTGCCATAAAAAGTATTGCAAAAATTGCTATTTTTTTAACATTCATATTTTATCACCATTTAATTTTGTAAATACGATAATTATTCAATGCTAGTAGTATAATTCATTAGCGGAATAAAGCAAAGGCTTTATGGTCCGAGTTTTGTCGTAAAATATGTTAAATTATTTCAGCCTGTAATGTGAAATCTTTAGCTTGGGTTGCTCGGTGCGCTGGCAGTAAAAATTATGCTAAGTTGTGCCAAATTCCGTATAAATACGGTTATACATTAGTGCAAGCTTGCTGAAAATGCGACTTCATCGGCTTTGCCAAGAAGTTAACATTTTTTTAGATGCGGCCTGCCAGCATTGAACAGGTCTGGGCTGCCGAATGATTTTAGGGAAAAGTGCAAAAAGTCGGGGTGGGTTTGAAAACAAGAAAGCCACGATTTCTTAGGATCGTGGCTTTTCTATTTTAATATTTTAATCAATGTATAGGTGTAATGCGGCTAAATAAGAGGATATAGTTTTTCCGGGTACTATTTCTGCTTCAAGGTTTGCACCCTTTTCTTTAAGAAGTTTTGCAACTTCCATGCAAACTGATTCGTATTTTGTTCCTTCATTTACGCCTTCTAGTGCGTTTAAAAGAGGCGTACGTTTTTCGCTCCGAAAATAAAAGGCCATATATTTAGTAGTTGATATAGCATCGATATCGGCGCCATTTTCCAGAAGCGTCCTTACTGCATCGATGTTTCCCAATCCAGCTGCAAGGTGAAGTGGCGTTATCCCTTCTGTGATGGCTTCTGGGTAAATTTTGTTGTATTTTGCATTAACTACAGCACCAGCCTTAATCAATAATTTGATGGTTTCAGAGTTGTCCATTATTGCTGCGAAATGTAGGGGTGTTAATCCATTAAAGCATCCTGTAGCAATATTAGCATTGATGTTTGTTTTATTTTTAATGAGTTTTTCTACGTCTTTCTTACAATTTTTAACAACTGCAAGGTGAAGGGGAGCTCCCTTAAATTCACCTTCTATACCTGTTTTCAATCCATGCCTTAGAAGCATAATTGCAATTTCCGAATTGTCATTCTCGACAGCGTAACTAAACGCTGTTCTGCCGTTCAAATCAGTTTTGTTAAGATCTGCTCCGCCACCGATAACAATTCTTGCTGTTATTGTGCTATTTTGTTTAGCTGCTATTAAAAGTGGTGTATCGCCTTTGTATAGTCCGTCATGAGTAACAGCCTCTAAGTTTAGTCCGTATTGAATAAGCTTTTTTGTGAGCTTTTCATCACAAAGGATTACTGAATCGATGAGTAGAGTGCAACCATGCTCATCTACATCGCTAAGGTGAGGGTCTTTTCCAGCTATAGCTTTATCGAGTGAGTTTAAGTGGCTTGGATTATAATGATAATAATAAGCAAATTCTCTGGCAGTCTTACTCATTCCATACGTTTGTGGAGAATATTGCGAGCTTGCTTGTTGTTCAACAATTGCGTCTGCGTCTGCGTGTAAATTACACAAGCTGACTGACATTAACAGTAACATCAATATTTTTTTCACGACTACCCCTTCAGGTTTATAAATAAAAATTAGTACATAACCTACTAGCTTCTATTCTAAAGAAATTACAAACATTGTCAAATAGTAAATTATTTGGCATAGGTTGAATGTTTTGTTATGATTTAACAATTCAGCTCAAATCCCTAATAAATTCGGGCATACATGGGATGTTGTGCGCTAAAGGCTTGATTTTGCCGGCTTTTTCAAGGAATTGACAAGTTTTTAAATGCGGCCTGCCAGGCATTATCTGGTCGGGTCTGCCGAATGGGTTTTGAAAAAAGTGCGAAAAGTCGTGGTGGGTTTTGAAAAAACAAGAAAGCCACGATTGTCTTAGGATCGTGGCTTTTTAAGCAAGGTATTTAAAATACGGAGAATATTTTAAATGCCAGTTTTTTAATTCATTTTTTGATATCGTAAAACTACCTTACCCAAGATTCTTAGGGTATCCTTGCCTTTAACAAGGGCTACGGGGGCCTTTTTATGATTTACAGATTCAAGCATTGTTATATTATCTGAAAAATTGATTTGCATGATTGTTCGAGCTGGGTTTTCATTGCCGTATTCAACTGCAACGATATCGCCGGATTTGGTCCAGCTGGCTGGGGAGATGATTAACATGTCACCCTTGACGAAATTTGGGGCCATTGCGCTGTCTTCGATTGCTAGACAGAACATGCTGTCGTCGTCAATACCGATAACTGTTGCAAATTGCTCTGCATATCCGGTTTTGGCTTGTAAAATTTGATTATTATAAGCTGATGGCTGGGCTGGAATTTCGCCTACCACTGGGACAACTTTTACTTTGAGATTAAAATTGGATATCTGAGCTTGGGCTTCTTCCGGCATTTGAATGCTGACTGGAAGGCCGTTTTCGATTGTAAAATTTTCAAAAAGATCTGTTGGGCGGATTTCAAAGGCTTCTGAGAGCTTCTTTAATGCGTCTTCATTCCAACGTCTTGTTCCATTTTTTATATGAGTTAAATAACTCTCTGACATGCCGGTTTTCTCAGCTAAAACTTTGGTTGTCCATCGTCTTTCTCTGAGCATTTCTCTAACTCTTAATCTTGTTGACACCATGACATAACCTCCAAATTTAATTTACGAAATATTTATAACCTCTCATTGTTTTTATTTTACTCATAGTCAAGAAAAGATGGCTTTTCGTTTGTTATAAGTACTTTTCCATGATAAATAGATCTCGCTATTTGTCAAGTGTGTTGCTTAAATATTAATAAAATGTTACAAAAATGTTAAAAAAGGCATACTTTCAAATGTTTGAAAATATGCCTTTTTTTAATAGGAATTTAATGTTTTAGCTAAAAATCTTGCATACGATACTTGCAAATACCCAGATAGATTCGCTAGAAAAGGCCCCAGCACAGAAAAATTGGAAATTAACTTTATTTTTTAAAAACATAGGGATTAATGCACCGATTAAAAGCGAAAATATTATATTATTCGGCATTATCAAGCCTCCAAATGTCATTGCTGGACTAATTTTAAATTTTTTTAAAATCCAAGCAAATAAAAAGCCTGCAGCGATAATATATGGATCGAATTTAATTGTTTGTAATAACGCAGCTTTAGCGCGTGCTTTTTGGGCAAATAATTCAGAAGAACCAACTTGCATTGATGTAAACAAGAGCCAAAAGAATAGTCCCAAGCAGGCTGCTGAAACAAAAAGCCCAAGTATCTGATATTTATGCATTTTTGTTTTGGATATTCCACATAATAGGCCGGTTTTATAATCGAATAAAAAATCAGAAGCTACAGCTGCACATACGTTAAAAAATACGCAACAAATTGTTATTTGAACATAGCTAAGATTAAACAATAAGTACATTGGCAGCATAATTAACATGGCAAATCTACCAAGCTGTAGAAGTCCTATCTCTGCGCTGATAAAGCAGATGTGATAGGTGGCAATTATTGTAAAAATAATAAGCGAAATTTGTGCCAAAAGTGAAAATTTAAAATAAATAAGCAGGCAAAATGAAAGAGCAAGAGTTATGATTGGCTCGGTATACATAATTATCGAAGCCATAAAATTAATAGGTTTATCTTGAATAGTCGACCGTAATAAGTTTTTATTGAAAAATGTTAAAAGCTTATCGAATACAACTAGTGTCCAATTTTTCAAAATACTGATCTTTTTGATCAGGCTTTGAATGCTAGGCATAGCGTGTACGACTTCATAAATTAATATGCCGCTACAAAATGCAAAAATAAAAACAACCGGAGAATATGGCTGAAAAAGCGAAAACGGAAGGTACGCAGAATGATTGTTAATTGGATAAAGAATTATGTATCGAGATAGCAGACCGACCAATATTGGAAAAATTACAGAAATTCCCATCGTACTACCGATTGCCCAAAACATTGGCATAAACGAAAAACTAAACTCATGCATAAATAACGAAGGGAAAAGGTAAATAGTTTTTGGAAAAATTCCGCTCCATGAGCCTATTCCATCTCTCAGTACAAGTATTGAGAGAGTGCTTAGTACGCCTGATAGCAAGCTTTTTGTTTGTTTTTGCTGATTAGTTGTAGCTATGTTGTAAGTTAAAGTACTTACTGGAAATGGAAGGCTATTGTTGTCCACAAATCTTCTTGATAATATGCGTCCTACGCATAAACCTAAGGCCCCAGCAGATATGCAAATTGCTCCGATTAAACAGAAAAAGTAAAAAGGATGCCCAAGCCAATGATTAAAGGTCAAAGGGTCTAAAAAATAAAGCATAGGCAGGGCAAATCCTATGCCTGTTGCCATTATTCCTCCACCGGCGCTGATTCCCTGGATAATGACAAGATCTTTTACGGAAAGGCTTTTTTGCCATAATATTTTCATGATATTTGACATTAAAATGGATGTCAAAATAATAGTTGGAGCAATCCAAGGCCCAACTGGCGTAGCCATCGATGTATAGGCTAAGATTGCGCATGAAATAAATGAAAATAAGATTCCACTAATTATTACAAAGGGGTTCATTTTTTAAAATTTAAGCAAAATAAGCATGTTTAGGTATATTTGTAGCAAAATTACAACTTCTTAGATCATTAGAAGTTATAACAAGAATTATTTTTAAACGCAAAGCGGTTTGAATGCACTTTAACCATTTTAATATCAAATTACCCCAAAAATGTTACATTTTTTGTGAAAATGTGTATCTTGATATTTCTATTTCAAGATTAATTTTTTTATATTGTATTATTAAAATATCCTATTTACAATTATAAATAGGAGGAGGCAAGTTGTTTGTTGGTATAAGTTAGATTGTTTGCAATAATTTTACTGATATGAAATTTGCCGTAGTTAAAAAGGGATAGAAAGATGATTTCAGCTGGTAGGATTATAAAATTTATTTTTTATATCTCTGTAGCATTACTAGTGACCAGGGGATGCTTCTTATTCTACTATAACGTTGCGCACAAAGCTTCTCAAGATCAGATGCCGAATTCATTGGGATTTAATTTTGATAAAACCATTCTGGAAGGTACTTCAGATCAAAATCAATGCAAGGATAGTTATAATTTTAACAGAATGTTAAGCCTTATCGATGCAAGTGAAAAGGTTAAATACATCGAGCATATGCAGTTTAGTCGTCCTGGCGAGGTTGAACGTGTGGATACTCAGACTTTAAAAGCTCTTTCCATAGCACTGAAGCTGGAAAAAAAGCGTTTAAAGCACTTTATGTGGCAGCTGCGCTCTCATTCCAGACATTCATCGCCATCTAAGCGCATGAAAGCCTTAAAGTACTATCTGCGCGTTATCGAGCTTAATATGCAAGATATCGAAGAGGTTGTTTTTACACGTGAAGACTCGGGCGAATTAAAAACAACTAACCCCAAAGCTTCTGAATAAATCTATTTTTATATGAAGGAGTTTTTGCAGCTTTTGGAAAAATCATCTGAAACCTAGCACCCAATCAATGCTAGCAGCTCGTATCTAAAAACTTATCAATTTGTTTGCAGGGACGATGTGTAGCTGAATTTAGGTGTGTTAGGTTGATGTATGGCCCTGAAAATCAAATATTTGACTAATGGTTAATAGGTAACTATTGTTATCAAGTTTTTCACAAACACAAACACTTGTTTAATTTCTGTTTTTAGATAATATTTGGATAGTTATTTTTAATGTTTTTGTGTAAAAATTTTTTTGAGGATTTTTTATGAATAAAATTATTAAGTTTCAAATTTTAATTTTTGTTGTTATGACGTTAATAAAACCAGCAGTTTGTGTTACTGAAAAAAATATTGTTCAGGGCTACTGTGCTGAGTATGCAATAAGCCAGCGAAACGCTGAACAATTTTTGAAAGAAACAATGCAATCAGTGGTTGATGATACATTGGCTGGCAAATTTAGTCCACGAGCATTGGTAGAAAAAATCAAAAATTGTCAAGTAGATTTAGTACCATATCTCAAGGAAGAAAGCATTGTTTTAATTCTAAAAAATATAAAATACAATGCAGAAATCGAAAATATGGTATCTCCAGAATTGGTGCAGGATTTATCTGCGATATTGGAAGCCGTGGCTGATATGTACAAAGATAGCGGTATTTTGAAAGTTTTGAAGTCTGGGATAAATACTCAATCGTCAAATAAGGCGTTAAAGTATAAAATAAAAGAAATTGTTAATAAGGTTAAAAATAAAATAGAAAAAACTACAGCAGATTATATCGCTTTTCATCAACAATTGCCTAATTTGGTCACTTCAAATGAATATTTTAACCGTGTATCCGAGTTAGATAAAGAGACAATGTTTCTTATCGATTTATTGCAAACAAACGCCCAGGACGTGATTGCACTTTGCCAAAGTGATGAAATCAAGCATTGGTACCATAAATTGGCATTTGACGACAGGGATCGCTTAAAAAAGATTGCCAGAGTCTTTATTTTAAGATTTGCATCAGAGATTATGTTGGACTCTCAATTTAAGCATGCAAGGTTCAATGCGTTGGATTTTGTTTCTATCATGTCAAAGGTGATGTCTTGTATGAAATCTTCAAATTAGGTCTTTTCGAATACGGTCTAAGTAGGTTTTGAGGAAGAAAAAGTGAAGGCATACATCAAACATAATGAGCGTCTTGATTTGTGAGGATAGCATTAAAAATAGCCATGTCGTGAAAAAAGGATTATGGGATGATCGTAGCCATTTTAAAACAAAAATTTTGTGATCATTATCGATTTTATGCTTCTCTTTTTATTTTTATAATAATCTTATGTTGCCTGTATTTGCCGTTTTATATATGGGGTTTATTTGCCGATGATTTCGGCATAATTCGTCATGTAATGGATGTTGGTTTTAAGAAAATAGGGACCTTTTTTTATGAGGGAGAAACTTTTAGTGCAGTATTAAACCCAAATTATGTGAATACGCTTGATAATTTTTTAGGCGGTCTCTATCGTCCAATGGTTTTCATTTATAGTCTATTGCAGGTGCATTTTTTTGGTCCAAATCCTTCAGCATATCTATTTGTGAGTATTTTTTTACACTCGCTAAATTCCGTGTTTTTATTCAACATAATTTATACGTTTGAAAAGACATTTGCGGCTGTAGTGTTAGCATTGTGTTTTGCGTTTCATTCCAGCTTATTTAATTGGCTTGGTTGGTTTTCTGGGCAGCAGTACATAATCGAATTAACCTGTCTTATTTTGATTTTATTAACACTTAAAAAATATATTGTGTCTCAAAAATATTATTTTTATTTTTTATCAATGTTTTTGTATCTCTTAAATGTTTTTCAACGAGAAATGATGGTAGTATTCCCTTTTTGGGTTGTGTTTTTTTGTAGTTTTTATAATTTTAAAGATGACCAGATATCGTTCAATGTTATTCGTGGGCTAAAGTTATCGTGTGGTTATTTTTTTGCGTTGTTTACGTATATAATTTCTAGGGGATTAGTTTTTTCCTTCAATATAAAAACCACATCCAATGCAACTTTGATGTTTGATCTAAATTTTAAGAGTTTTATATTAAGAATGAGCGAAAGATTTTACGATTTCGTTACAATTTTATCTGATTATCTTGGCCTAAGAATTTTGCCGCAAAATCACCAATTTGTTAAAGGTGGCTTAATTGCTATATTTATTGGCGTTTTGGTTTTTTTGTTTCTAAGAAATAGCAAAAAGGGCTTAGTTATTTTAACCTTTATTTCGTGTGTTATGTTTAGCTGGATTCCAATTTTATTGACGCATCAACCTCGTTATATTTACGTTGGGCTCTTTTTCTTTATGATTAGTCTTGCCTTGTTGTACCATTTTTCTGACTTGAATAAAAATTGTAAAAAATGTTTATTGGTACTAGTTTTAGCTTACATATCCATTAATTATGTTTGCTTGGCACACGGAATGGAGTATTGCAGAATTAAGTACTCGTGTGCTACTGAAAAATTAAAAAAATTAGGAAGCAACATCAACCTTATCTTGAAAAAATCAAAAAGTTTTGGGCCAATATATTTCCATAATTTACCTGCCGATTTTACTTTTGCAACAAATCAGGCAATACGTCTCTATTCTGATTGTCCTAGGCTTCAAGTTTATGAAACTGATGATAAAGCTAAATATAAAATCAATGGCATTGAGGTAACCTGGGATGATGTAAAGAATGATTTTCATGTAGAAGTTATCCATTGATTTTAGTAGAAATTTTTCTTATTTCTGATATACCTTGGACAAGTTGAAATTTACTGGAATCAAATATTTTGAAAGATTTGTTCCATGGAGAGTAGTGTTTCGAACGAGTTGACTGCTCAGGAACTTGAGCTACAAATTCTTGAATTGGTTAAGCTGCATCATCTTGCGGTTAAAAAAGAGTCTTTAAAGTCTGATAATTATAAAATTCATTACGCTGGCCGATGTTATGATGAAAACGAGGTTGTAGCTGCTGTAAAAAATCTGCTCAAATTTACATTAACTTACGGCAAGCAAGGCCTGGCATTTGAGCGGGAGCTTGCAAGGTTTGTGGGAGTGCCAAATTCATTTGTAGTTAATTCAGGCTCATCAGCAAATTTAGTTGCCATTTCTTCACTATGTTCAAACCAGCTATGTGACGAGGCGTTGAGCTATGGCGATGAAGTTATTGTTCCTGCCGCGTCTTTTCCCACAACCGTTGCTCCGATAATTCAAAACGGACTAATTCCTGTTTTTGTTGATTCAATGCTTGGTTTTTATAATCCAAGCATTGAATCAATTAAGCGGGCATACAGCCCAAAAACTCGAGCTGTTGTTTTTGCGCATACGCTTGGCAATCCTGCGCAAATTGACCAGATCAAAAATTTTTGTATCGAAAAAAATCTATTTTTGATTGAGGATTGTTGTGATGCATTGGGCTCAAAATTTGGTGAAGCAAGGCTTGGAACATTCGGAGATCTTGCCACATTCTCATTTTATCCTGCCCATCACATAACCATGGGGGAGGGTGGTGCTGTGGCTGTTTCAAATCCGAAATTTGCAAAAATCGTTGATTCGTTGCGTTCATGGGGCAAGGACTGTTGGTGTGTTCCTGGTGAGACTCATTGCCAAGGTGCTTGCAGGCGTAGATTTGGAATGAAGTTTGGAGAACTGCCTTTGGGTTATGATCACAAATATGTTTATACAAATATTGGCTATAATCTAAAGCCACTTGATTTGCAGTGCGCAATCGGGCTTGAGCAACTCAAAAAATTATCAATGTTTATCGAGAAACGAAAATACAATTTTAATTTTTTATACGATTTTTTCAAAAATTATCAGGATTTGTTTATTTTACCACAATCTTTACCTTTGGCTGATCCATGCTGGTTTGCGTTTCCTTTGACCATTAAATCAAGTGCTGGATTTACACGACTTGAGTTAACAAAATACTTCGAAGAAAATAATATAGAAACGCGCGTTTTGTTTGCTGGGAATATTATTCGGCAACCTGCATTCATGAATATTAAATGTAGAATTTCGGAACGCCTTGATAATTCAGATAAAATTATGCACGATTCGTTTTTTATAGGTGTTTATCCAGGTTTAACGCAAAATTGCTTAGATCGGATTACAAAGACTTTTAAAGATTTTTTAAATCAAAAAATAAGCAAAAAAATATTTTTAAAAAAATTGGGAGATAGTTGTGAAGCGGAATGATTTACCGGGGGGTTTGGGACGCGATTGCGCGAGGAAACTGAGTTTAGGCCAAAACCGATGGTGCCAATCGGTGGCAAGCCTATTTTGTGGCATATAATGAAATATTATTCACACTTTGGTTTTTATCGATTTATCATTTGCCTTGGATACAAAGGTGAGATGATAAAAAATTATTTTTTGAACTACAGACTTCATGACATCGATTGTACCATTGATACAAAAACCGGAGTCGTGAGCGAACATCAGGTGAATGATGAAGGGTGGGAGATTTCGCTTGTTGATACAGGCCTTGATTGTATGACTGGCGGGCGTGTTGCGCGAGCTGCTCGATATGTTGATACGAAGCGATTTTTGTTAACTTACGGAGATGGCCTTGCTGATGTTAATATTTCGGAGTTACTAAATTTTCATATTTCTCACGGCAAACTTGCAACTCTAACCGGAGTTAATCTACCGTCTCGTTTTGGCAACTTACTTATAAATGACGATCAAGTCCTTGCATTTCTCGAAAAAAAACAGGTTAGCGATGAATGGATTAATGGTGGTTTTTTTGTACTAGAACGCGATTTTTTGAATTATGTATCTACTGATTCAAGCTGTGTTCTTGAGCAGCAACCGTTGGCAAATTCTGCTGCTGATGGGCAATTAATGGTGTATAAACATTCTGGTTTTTGGCAGTGCATGGATACATTGCGCGAACGAGATTTGCTTGAAAAATTATGGGAAATAAAAGCTCCTTGGAAAGTATGGGCTGATGTTGAAAAAATTTATAAACCCGCCACGAAAGAGCAGTCACACCGCTTACAATTCTAATTTTTTACGGGGATGAGTAGATGGAGAATGAGTTCAAATATTGGAAAGATAAAAATGTTTTTATTACCGGGGTTACTGGCTTACTTGGTCCATGGCTTATAAAAGAGTTGTTGAGTCAAGACGCAAATGTTTTTGTTCTTGTTCGCGATTTTGTTGCAGATTCAACATTTTTTACTGAAGGCCTTGATAAAAAAACTAACGTTATTTTAGGGGATTTGCTTGATTTTAGCTTGTTACAGCGTGTTTTAAATGAATTTGATATAAACACTGTTTTTCATTTAGGAGCTCAGGCAATTGTTGGCATTGCAAACCGTTCACCAATTTCCACTTTCCGTTCGAATATTGAAGGATCGTGGAATTTACTCGAGGCTTGCAGGCTTTCGCCCTGGGTAAAAAAAATAGTTGTAGCCTCCAGTGACAAGGCTTACGGCGCTCAAGAAAAACTGCCGTACAAGGAAGATGCGCCGATGCAAGGTCGTCATCCGTATGATGTTTCCAAAAGTTGCACAGATTTACTGGCGCAGTCGTATTTTCACACATATCAGCTTCCGGTTTGCGTGACGCGATGTGGTAATTTTTTTGGTGGAGGCGATTTGCATTTAAACCGAATTATACCTGGAACTATAAAAAGCGTTCTTCAAGAACAGCGTCCAATTATACGATCTAATGGGTTATTTATTCGAGATTATATTTACGTAAAAGATGTTGTGGACGCATATTTAACATTAGCAGAAAAAATGGATGACAGCTCAATTGTGGGGCAGTGTTTTAATTTTAGTACAGATCAACCTTTTAATGTAATTCAAATTGTTGAACTAATTCTTGATGTTATGGGGTGTAAGCATTTAAATCCGATAATTCAAAATCAGGCGAGCAATGAGATTCCAGAGCAGCACCTTTGTTCGGAAAAGGCGCGTAATATTTTAGGATGGCGTGCAAAATACGGTGTGTGTGCGGGTCTTGGTGAGACTGTGGAGTGGTATAAAAAATTTTTATCAAATCAAAGCGTCTTGGTTTTAAATGAAAAAAATTTCAATCGTAGCAGCGTGTTATAACGAATCCGGTAATATCGAAAGCATGTATCAACGAGTTAAGAATGTTTTTGACGGTTCGGCCTACGATTTTGAGCTGATTTATGTTGATAACGCTAGTACAGACAATTCTAGAAATGTTTATGAACAAGTTGTGCAAGCCGATGATCGTGTAAAAGTTTTGTTGATGTCGCGTAATTTTGGATCATCGCAGCCAAGTTTTTTTGCTGGAATTAGGCAAGCGTCCGGTGATGCCGTTATTTTGATTGATGGCGATTTGCAAGACCCACCAGAACTTATTTCTGAATTTTTAAAAAAATATGAAGATGGATACGATGTTGTTTATGGCGTCAGAATAAAGCGAATGGGTGGTGTTTTGCGTCGCATTGGATACAAGTGTTTTTATCGTGTTTTTCGATGGCTTTCGTATATCGAGATGCCCGTTGATGCTGGCGATTTTGGGTTGATGAGCAGTCGGGTTGTGGATGTTATAAAAATTTTGAATGAAAAAGACTTGTATTTGCGAGGTCTTCGAGCCTGGGCCGGGTTTAAGCAGATTGGCGTTGATTATACTCGACAAGATCGTAATGTTGGCAAAACAAGCAATAGCTTTCTTGCAAATTTTACCTGGGCAAAAAAGGCCATCACAAATTTTTCGTACAAACCGCTTGAGTTTATATCGAAACTGGCAATTAGTGCAGTGTTTGCGACATTTGTCGCAATGCTAGTTTATTTATATCTTTATTTTAAAACCGACGCACCGCGTGGTTTTTCTACTTTATTAATGGTGATGTTTATATTTGGAACAATCCAGCTTTTGGCGTTGAGTATAATCGCAGAATATTTAATCAGAATTTTTCAAGAAGTTAAAAATAGGCCACCATACATAATTTCTGAAATTTTAGAAAAAAGGGATAAAAATGATTAATTATTTGATTACGGGCGGAACAGGGTTCATAGGCTCAAACCTGGTTCGTCGTTTAGTTTTATACGAAGCTGGTAATGTTTTTTTAATTGCGGAAAACAATGCGGATTTGTGGCGGTTGAATGATATTATTTCGGAGTTGACCGTATTTTACGTAGATTTGGCTGATTTTAAAAATATAAATAGTATTGTTAAATCAGTAAATCCAGACGTTGTTTTTCATCTAGCTTCTTACGGAGGTCTGCCGCTTCAGTCAGAGCAGCGTAAGATTTTTGATATAAATTTTTATGGTACAGTCAATCTTTTGAATGCATGCAAAGATGTTGGTTTTGATTGCTTTATCAACACCGGAAGCTCATCTGAATACGGCATGAAGGATTCTGCGATGCATGAGTCTGACGTTGTTTTGCCGATCAGTGATTATGGCGTTTCAAAGGCTGCAGCGACTCAATTTTGTGTTAAGGAGGCTATTTTTAATAAATTGCCAGTTTATACACTGCGGCCATTTTCAGTTTACGGTGACTATGAGATGCAAAACCGCCTTATATCCACTGTTTTGACTAGTGCGTTGACGCATAATCAAATCAATTTATCTTCTGAATCATGCGTGCGCGATTTTATTTATGTTCAAGACATTGTTGATCTTTATTTAAAAATAGCAGCAGTTAAACCCGCTCGAGATTTTGTTTTTAACGGTGGAACTGGTATACAATCAACAATTAAGGATGTTGTTGAAGTGGTTGAATCTTTGATTGGATCAAGTTTAAATGTTAGCTGGAATACTTCATTGCCAAGGCCATGGGAGCCAAAAAATTGGAAAGCGAATATTGATCTTGCTTTAAATGTATTGAATTGGCAGCCAAAATATTCTTTGCAGCGTGGGTTATCACAATCTTTAAATTGGTTTAAAAATAATCTAAATTTTTATGTGAAAAATTATGAAGACGTTAAATCTTGCCGAGAAAAATCGAGCTCTTTGTAAAAAGGCCCAAGAAGTCAGGCTTTCGATTTTAGATATGGTGACTAATGCAAAGAGTTCTCACATCGGATCTGCATTTTCAATTGTTGAAATTTTGACAATTATTTACAACGAATTTATGAGTACAAATTTAATTAAAAATAAGGCCAAAAATCGCGATTATTTTATTTTGAGCAAAGGGCATGCTGCATCGGCATTTTATGCGACCCTTGCAAGCGTTGGAATTGTTAGTTCGGATCTGTTGAGTACATTCTATCAAGACGGCAGCGTATTGGCTGGTCATCCGACAAAGGACTGTGTTGCTGGAGTTGAGGCAAGCACCGGCTCGCTTGGACATGGGTTGTCGATGGCAGTTGGAATAGCGTTTGCATGCAAGCAAGATGGCCTGTCCAGCAAGGCTTATGTCTTGCTTGGCGATGGCGAGTGTCAGGAAGGTTCTGTGTGGGAGGCCGTTATGCTTGCAGTGCGCTTAAAGTTGAATAATTTAATTATAATAATTGATAGCAATAAATTACAGGGTTTTGATAGAACAGAAGATCTTTTGCCTTCCAGTCTTAAAAACATGTTTGAGGGTTTTGGTTGCAACTGTTTATCTGTTGACGGGCATGATTTTATTGAGCTGAGAACAGCTATAGGATTTTGCGGCCAAACACACGGCCCAGATGTTATTATTGCTAACACGATAAAGGGCAATGGTGTAAGTTTTATGCAAGATAAATTGGAATGGCACTACAAGTCATTGAGCCCGGAGCAATACATTTTAGCAAAAAATGAAATTTTGAAACATAAGATTTGAGGTCCGTTCGTACCAATTCTACGTTGCTCAGGGCGAACGGGACTAAAAAGCCGTTCATGGTGAGCGTAGCCGCTTGCGGCGAAGTCGAAATATGGCGGAGCCAAATCCATACGAACGAGAATATGAGATCAAAGTGCTTATGCTCAGGGCTATACATCGATGATTATGATCAAAGCGTTAGAGTGCATCGGCTCTGCCAATAAATTTATAAATTTTATGCATCGGCCTGCAAAGCGTTTGCTGGCGCGGAGTTACAATAACAAATTTTAAAAATTACAAAAAGTGCCACAGCCTTTGAATGGCTTGATTGAATCAATGTTTTGAATGCGGCTGTTTTATCGATTGGAGCGTATGTTTTTATGAGAACGACTTTTATTAAAAAATTAATTGAATTAGCTGAGGTTGATCCAAATATTTACTTGATGATTGGAGATTACGGATTTTCTGTTGTTGAGCCGTTTAAGGAAAAGTTTAATTCAAGATTTATTAACGCTGGCATAAGCGAGCAAAATATGATTGGTGTTGCAGCAGGTCTTGCACTTGCAGGTAAAAAGGTTTTTGTTTATTCGATTGTGCCGTTTGTTACGATGCGTTGTTTTGAACAGGTCAGAATTGATTTGTGTTATCAAAACCTTCCTGTGCGAATTATTGGAATAGCTGCTGGGTTTGCCTTTGGGCCTGCAGCTTCAACACATCATTCAATTGAAGATATAGCGCTTATGAGTTGTTTGCCAAACATGACAGTTATTAGTCCTGCAAATAGTTTTGATCTGGAGGCGCTTTTGCCGCAGGCAAATAATTTACCAGGTCCAGTTTATTTCAGGCTTGGCAGAGGTGGCTCTGGAATGGCCTATCCAGCTTTTCAAAATATTGAATTATCAAGGCCTGCAGAGATATTAAAAAGTGATAAAGTTTTATTTTTGGTGACGGGCGAAATTTTTTCTGTGGCTTTCGATATTGTTAAAAAATTGCGTGATTTTGGTCTTGATTGTGGACTGATTAATGTTCATACGATAAAACCGTTAAAACTTGATTTTATTTTATCAAAAGCAAATTTTTTGCAAGCAATTTTTACAATTGAAGAACATGGATTAGTTGGTGGTCTTGGCCAACAAGTTGCCAATTTTTTGTGCCAAAATTTGGATAAGAAAATTATATTCAAGACGTTTACTGCGGCGGATCAATATTTTCACGAAATCGGTTCACGCGATTATTTGCTAAAAAAATCAGGGTTGGAGGTTGAAGCTATTTGTTCGGAAGTGTTGCATATTTTAGGAACGAGAGAAAATGTTATTGAAAAAGTTAAGCAATATTATTTGTAACCATTTGTTTTTGTTTATAGCGGTTTTTGGAATTGTGTTTGCCTCTTTAACGCTGCCATTTGGATATTGGGGTTTTGTGGGCGATGATTACGGCAATATCCTGCATTCACAACTGCAAAGTTGGTCCGATTTTATCAAATTATTTTATGAGGGCGATGCCTGTTCTTTTTATCAAGCTTCAAATTATGTTCCATCAGAACCAAATTTTTTTAGCGTTTATTACCGGCCGATGGCCTTTGTGTTTACGTACATTCAATCTATTTTTTTTGGTTTTAATCCGTATGGTTATTTTTTGATTTTTATCCTGTTTCATGCGATAAATGCTGCATTAATTTTTAACATTTTTAGTTGGTTTATCCCTTTGGGATGGGCTTTTTTGATGGCCTTATTTTTCGCATTTCACATTAGTTTGGGAAGCTGGTTTGGGTGGTTGCCAGCATTCCAGCAGATTATAAATCTAACATTGTTGTTACTGATTTTAATTTTACTCAAGCAGTATCTTAAAACACGGGAAATTTTTTATTATGTTGGTGCGGTTTTTTTGTTTTTGGTATCATTGTTTAACAGAGAAACATTTTTAGTATTCCCATTTTTGTTAACTTTGGGAGTAATTATTTTTCGAGATAAAGCCGAAACTTTGTGCCACTCGGTATTTCGCGCTATAAAAATTAGTGCATGTTTTTGGCTTGCATTCAGTGTTTATTTTTATACACGCCTTTATTTTTTTCCAATAAAATTTGTACATTCAGGTCTATGTTTTCATGACGGAGTAATTAGTGTAAGCAATCGTTTTTTAGAAGCAGTTTCATTTTTGTCTGATTTATTTGGGCTGTCTTTTATGCCTGCTGGTCATAGATTATGCAAAGGCGTTTTGATTATTTCAATTTTTACTTTGATTTTCACGTTATTTTTAAAGAATGAACAAATTAAAAGACTATCATTTTTAGCCTTTTCTTTACTTGCTTTTATGTGGCCGGCTTTTTTGACGCATTATCTTCCCAGATCATTGTATGAATCAGCACTTTTTTTGTTTTGTTTAATTTTAATTTTTCTTTTTAAATACAGCACAATTGATTGTTTTGGGTTTCAGATTGTTAAAAAATTTATATTTGGTCTTGGCGTTTTTATGTGTGCATTTTTCATGATAAAAAGCATGAAAACATCAGAGCAATTAATTTTAAAAATTAATACAGCGTTCGCTGAGCTATGTCTGAATAAAAGCATTATCAATAAGCCTCTTTGCTTTGTTGAATTGCCGTGTAGTTTTATCGCAACCGGCGTGGCTCAAGCGGTTTGGATGCGTGGAGTTAATAAAGGGTTGCCAATTTTTGAATTACAATTACCAATCAAAGTTTTTAAAGAAGAGTGGAATAAAATTATTCCGATGCATAAAAGATTTGTAAATATTGAAGTGGTTAACACGGGATTGCGAGCAGTTGCATGCTTGCCGAATGTTTTATGTTTTGATGTTACGCCTGGTGCTCAAAATATTTTAATAAATAAGACTGTTCGTGGAAATGTTGTTGATGTTTTTTTACCTTTAAGCGACAAATGGCCGATGGACAGGCTTGTGTTTATCGGTTGGGATTATGATGCTTTTAAATTTAAAATTTTGAATGGTGTTTAAAAGTACTAAGCGAATTATTTTTGTGTATGCTGAGTCAATATAAAATCAATCGATTTTGGTAATAAAAAATTATTAATTTTAGCATTAATTATATATACTTTTGATTTGTGAAATTTAATAGACTTTTTATTCTTTCTCTGGGAGATGAGGGTGAGTGTAATTGATAAATTAAATAAAGTTTTAGATGGCCGTACCAAATTTATAACAGTTACTGGTGGCGTATGTTCATCGATTGGGAAAGGCGTTTTGGTTTCCTCTCTTGGCGTATTGCTGGAAAAGGCTGGATATACCGTGTCCGTTGTAAAGTGGGATCCATACTTAAATGTTGATCCCGGAACAATGTCACCGCTTGAGCATGGTGAAGTGTTTGTAACGTCGGATGGTGCTGAGACAGATCTTGACCTTGGGCACTACGAGAGAATGTTGGGAATCCATCTTACAAAGACGTCATCTGTTTCGTCTGGACAAATATTTGAATCATTGATTAAGGGGGAACGAGAAGGCAAGTTTCTTGGGCGATGCATCCAACTTATTCCACACGTCGTAAGTTCAATAAAAGAGAGATTGTTGGATTTTGCGCTAGAAAAAGATGTCGATTTTGTTTTGACTGAAATTGGTGGAACGGTTGGTGACATGGAAGGTGACATTTTTTTGGAAGCTGTAAGGCAAATTCGTTTGGATTTGGGCAATAATCGTTTTTTGCATTGTCATTTGAGCTATGTTCCTTATTTAAGTTGGGCAAATGAGACGAAAACAAAGCCTACACAACACAGCGTCTATAATTTAAAGGGCATGGGATTAGTTCCGGATGCATTGTTTTTACGTGCGGACAGATCTGTTGGAGTCAGTCCGTGCGAAAAGCTTTCTGTGATGTGTGGAGTGAATCGCGATTATATTTTTCAAGCATTAACACATAAACCCATTTACAAGCTTTTTATTGATTTGAATGAGCAGGGTGTAAGTCAAAAAGTTCAGGAATATTTTGGCTTAGAGCCAAGAAGGCCTGATTTGACTGGGTGGAAAAAGTTTATTGAGTTAATTGAGGGCAGCAAAAAAGAGGTTAAAATTGGACTTGTAGCAAAATACGTTGGCAGCAATGATCCATACATCAGTGTTATTGAGGCTATTGAGTCTGCTGGATATTGGAATGGTGTTAAGGTTAATCTGATTGTTCTTGAAGCCGAACAGATTGAAAAGCACAAATCAAATCCGAATGAAACGGTTATGCAGTTGTTACGTTCTGTTGATGGAATAGTTATTCCAGGCGGATTTGATATGCGCGGAGTTGAGGGCAAAATTTTTGCTGCAAATTGGGCCAGAGAGAACAATGTTCCTTATCTGGGGCTGTGTTTGGGTATGCAGATTATGTTGATTGAGTTTGCCCGTTCAGTGCTTGGTATGACTGATGCTAGCAGTACTGAATTTAATAAAAACACCACACACCCAGTGATATCAATGCTTGCTGAGCAGCAGGGTATTGCTCAAAAGGGTGCAACAATGAGGCTTGGAACATATCCTTGCCGTATTGTTGCTGGAACAAAGGCCCATCAGGCATATTGCCAAGATTTGGTCCAGGAAAGACATCGTCACAGATATGAGTTCAATAACGCTTATCGTAGCGAATTTGAGGCAGCTGGGGTGGTGTTTTCTGGAATATATGAAGAAAAGAATTTAGTGGAAATGGCGGAATTGAAGAGCCACCAATTTATGCTTGGGTCACAATTTCATCCAGAATTTACATCGAGGCCACTTTCTGTAAACCCATTATTTATGGCTTTTATGAAGGCCGTTGTGAACTGGCAAAAATGGCGTTAGAATCTTTTGTTTACAGATAGTATTTTTATAATTGATAAATTCATTTTTTGCGTAAATTTAGTTTGACCGGAGGTTTTTTTTGGCTTAAACTCGTGGAAGTCTTTCTTATTTTTAAGTGCAGAGATAGATATTTGATTTTTTGAACTGCGAAAAAGGTTTTGTACCATGGATATGAATAAAGATATGAATAAAAGTTTTGTTTTAAAAAATGAAGAGCGAAATCCTCAATGGCGTAAAATTGATGCTACAGGGCAGGTTTTAGGCCGTCTATGCACACAGATAGCTGATGCATTGAGGGGCAAAGATAGGCCTACATACACTCCTCACACCGATTCAGGAGATTACATTGTAGTTACAAACTGTGAAAAGATTGTTCTTACAGGTAATAAGTGGGACGGTAAAATATACGTCCATCACACTGGCTGGAGAAGTGGATACAAAGAAAGAACGGCTAAGCAGGTTTTGGCTAAAGATCCTCGAAATTTAATCATTCACGGTGTTAAAGGTATGTTGCCAAAGAATAAGCTTAATCGACAAGTGATCAAAAAGTTGAAAGTTTATGTTGGAGATGCTCATCCTCACAAGGCACAACTTCAAGATTAAGTTTTCATAATTTTGAATAATGAAATTAGTGGAACAGGTCTGGTTCGTCCAGCTTGTTCCATTTTTACTTTAAGGGTGTAAATGTTGGCTATGCAAACGACGTTAAATAAAGCGATCATTTTTGAAGGAATAGGTGTTCACTCTGGTTTATCAGTTCGAGTGGTTCTAAAGCCTGCCACGGCTAATTTCGGCATTGTTTTTATTAATCCCAAATTTCCTGGCGAAAGCTTTAAAATTGGCAGCGTTATTCCAGAAGTTGCAATGCAGGCCACCGTTTTGAAACAAAAAAGCTGGATTTTGAGTACTGTTGAACATTTATTAGCTGCCATATCTTCAGTTGGTCTTGATAATGTTTTGATCGAAATTGACGGATTTGAGGTCCCTATACTTGACGGTAGCGCATTGCCCTTCGTACAAGGCTTTTTGGCTGCCGGGTTAAAGGTTTTGCAAGCGCCCAGAAAATACATTACCCCCAAACAAGATTTGCGTTTTGAAGATGCCAAAACCGGCAGGTACATAGAAATCAAGCCAGCAAAACAATCCGCAGTCGGCGTGTTTGTATATGAGCTAGAAATCGACTATATCGCTGATTTTAACCATAACTTGATTGGAAACAGCAATTTTAAGTGTACATTAACGCCGGATGTCTTTGCTAACGACATCTCTCCGGCTCGAACGTTCGGTTTTTTAGAGCAGCTGCCTCAGGTGCGCAAACATGGCCTTGCCAAGGGCACATCGCTTGGTAATACCGTGGTTTTGAGTAATGAAGGCTTTTTAAATGAGCTCAGATTTGAGGATGAGTGTGTTCGGCACAAAGTCCTAGATTTGATTGGTGATCTTGCGCTTGTTGGGCTACCGCTTATCGGCCAGGTCAAAGCCTGCAAAACTGGGCACAATTTCAACCGCGAGGTCGTTGTTCATTATATTTTTAATCCTGATCAGTGGTTGATTATCTAACAATTATTTTAGCGCTGCGTTGATTTTTGCCAAGGCGCGACTTTTTTGTTGATCGGTTGAATTGTAAAAGTTGTTATACAAAACAAGCAAGGCGTCGATGAGGGCCGGGATGACGAACATTAAAACGGCGGGCTTGACTTGATATGGATTTTCCATTTCGTGATCAGCTTCAGGATGTGTTTCAATTTGAGCTTCAAGTTGTTGAGTTGTGACGCTGCGGTACTGATCGAATTTTCTCAATGATTCTGTCCAGAGTGCTGCTAGTGTTGGATTATCAGATGATGCAAGATCCAGTAACGCATCGCGTTCTCTATCCATGGCTGCTGAGCGCTGTTCTTTCAAAATATTCACAGTTCTTGCATACGACGGAGCCTCGGCAATTTTGGGCTTCAATTTACTGTCATTATAGAATAGAAAATCGAGGACAAGTAGTGGTATTATCGCATCAAATATGGCTACCATACCTCGTTGTACTACAATATTTTCCGAGACCAAAACATCATCTTTCCACCGCACTTCAGAGCTATCCTTTTCCTGCATAATTTTATCATTTAACTTGGATGCGTATTTATCATTGAATAACGCAATAACTTCATTCCTCTGTTCAGGCATTAGAGATGTTATGTACTTTTCAAGCTTTCGAAGCGCGATCAGCGAAGCATCTCTTTTGTAGATGGCCAAATCAGCCATGATTGTGAAAACAATGATTGAAAGACCGCCAGCATGCAACATCTTGAGGAATTCAATATCTAACAAACCGCATGTAAGCATCACGGCCATCGGCCCGCCAAATCGTACTAACTCTCTTACCAGTCCAACAATTACACGTTCGGAATCGGTTGGCTTTTTTGCTGTCAAAGCCGCTTGCACCAAATTTTCAAACTCTTGCACTTCAGGGCTTGTAGCCTGCAAAGCCTCCGTTGACGCGACTCCACTTGCTTGAATGTCCGGTTGCATCGCATATGCTAAACTGGCAGATAAAAAGGCGCCCAATATTAATATTTTTTTAAAAATTAGCATTATATTTCTAACCCTGATTTGTGGAATGTTCTTTCAGAGCTTCTTTTATAGAGTCCAAAGATACAAATTTTATAGCCTTGAGCATGTCTGCGCGATCGGATACTTGTTTTTCTGTAGTTGGTTGGTTATCAAATAAGAATAAGCAACTAAATACGTTCATCAGGGACAGGGAAAAAGATGGACTAAGCATTCTATCGTTATTTTTGGCTGAACTATACTTTTTACCAATAAATAAACAAACTAAGCATCTTATGATAAATCTGTACAGCTGGACGCTCAGGTATTGATTGGGGTGTTTTTCGGATGATTCCGATTTAAATTTTTCACTTAACTGATCGATGTATTTATTGAACTGTTCACGAATTTGATTTTTGTTTTCATCACTAAGTTTCTGGGTAGTTACATATTTTTCGAGTTTTTTTAGCACAGCAAGTGTCGGGTCTGTTTCGCTTATCGATGATGAATTAAGCGGGTTGTTTGTACGTATTGTTAAATCGGATATAAGAGGGATTAGGAAATTAATAGCTGTTAAAAGCAACAGATTATTCTCATGGCCGTTTTTCATGTTTGAGTCTGCAATTTTCAATGTAATAATAACCGTTCCAAGCCTAATAATCTCACGTATCGTGTCAAAGCTAATTTGTTTTAAAATAGTTGGTCTTTTCGCATTCAAAGTCGCCTGCATCAAATCTTCAAACTTTTGTACCTCTTGGCTTGTGGCCAGCAAAGCCTCGGTTGGCGCGACTTCACTTGCTTGAAAGTTTGGCTGCATAGCGCATGCCGAGCTGATAAACAAAAATGCGACAGAAATTAATAATTTTTTAAAGTTTTTCATTTTTATTCTCCATAATCAAAGGCTGATCTTTCAGAGCCTCTTTGATAGAGTATAAATCTATAAATTTTAAACCCTTAGCTAAGTCGAATACTTTTTTTCCTGTTGGATCCGAATATAAGTTATCTGCACACATCCATAAATCGTACGAGGAAATTAGGGCGTTCACCAAGGACAGTAAATAAGGCAATGTCAGCATTGATTCATTGTCTTTATTTATGTTTTTATTTGCATAAATAATAAAACAAACAAATAATCTGATGATAAATCTGTATAGATTGACGCTTAGGTATTGATTCGGATGTTTTTCGGATGATTCTGATTGAAATTTTGTACACAGCTGGTCGAAGCATTTATTAAATTGTTCTCGTATTTTATTTTTATTTTCAACGCTAAGTTTCTGGGTTGTTATGTATTTTCTGAGTTTTTTTAGCGCAGTAAATGTTGGATCATTTGCGCTTATTGATAACGAATCTAGTGCATTGGTTGTACGTATTGTTAAATCGGATACAAGAGGTATTAAAAAATTAATAGCTGTGCAAAGCAATAGATCATTGTTTTGGCCTTTTTTCAATGTAAAAAAAACTGTTCCAAGTCGAATAATCTCACGTATCGTATCAAAACTAATTTGTTTTAAAATGGGCGGCTTTTTCGCATTCAAGGTCGCCTGGAGCAAATTTTCAAACTCCTGAATCTCTGGGCTTGATGCCTGCAAAGCCTCTGTTGACGAGACTTCACTTGCTTGAATATCTGGCTGCATCGCGCACACTGAGCTGGTAAATAAAAAAGCGACCAATGTTAATATTTTTTTTAAATTTTTCATCATATTTAATTCCACAAAAAACTCGATATTATGCATCATTGACTAATTAATCTATCTTAAAAAATTAAAAATTACAAACGCGCTGCAATTTCAGCTTGAATATTATTGCGCGTTGAGATTATGATTTTTACGGCTATACATTGACATTGATCATTAAAAGCCATGACTTCATCGGCTTTGCCAAGGAATTGATAATTTTTTAGATGCGGGCTGCCAGAATTGATCTGGACGTAGTTGTGGAGATAATTTTTTAAAAATTGCAAAAAGTGGCTTTGTTTTTATTTTTTTCGTGCAGCTTGCAAAAGTGCGTAGTGTTCAGGGTTTGTGAGTCTGATCAGATGAATCAATTTGCCCTCTGCTGGCTCGATGGCGATGCCGTGTTTGGCTGCAAAATTTTGTAATTTAAGTGAGGCTTGCGGTATTTGTTCTGGCTGATCTACCACGGTCTCGAGTTCGCAAAGATCGTAGGTGAAATCGCCATAATCGGCGTGATCAATATCGATGGTTAGATCATCTTTTAAGTACGTAATTCTTGTGTTTGTTATTTTATAAAGCGGTATAAAGCCGGCATTTGCAACTGCTTGTTCAAGCGTTGGCTCGGAAGGCAAGTTGAGTGCCTGCCGAATTAACGATTCATCGATTAGTTCGTGCATACTAAAAACTGTTGTATTACGTGAACTAGCAGGGGTTTTGAGCATAAAGTTTCCGTTTCTGGTGCGCAGCCAAAAATCTTTTGTTGTGAGGGCATAACTTGCGGAGTCGTAGTAAACATCGTGAATAATCTCTTCTGAATCGAATTTTGCCCCATCAAGAAGTGTCCGTTTTTGTTCGTCTGACAATTTAAATTTGATCTCAACTTCAATCATGTTAAATCTTTATTTAAAGAGTCCTAAGATTTTTCCAAACAGGCTCTCAATGTTTTTACCAAACAACACTCTGAGTTCTTTGAATGAAAGATAAACAGCCAGAGATACAATTAAAATCCACGAAGCGAGATTGATGACAAGCTTGATTGTTTCTGGGATTTTGCGTCGAATGATCGCTTCTATCGTTACAAACAATAGCTGGCCGCCGTCAAGCGCGCCGATTGGCAGAATGTTCATGACTGCAAGGCTTATACTCAACATCGCAAGAAATATCAAAAATGCTAAAATGCCACTTTTGGCTACAGCTGCACCTTGCGAAAGAATCATGACTGGGCCCATCGTGCCTTCAAGGCTTCTGGAGCTGATAAGTTTTTTGATTCCAAGAATTAGGCCAACAATTAATTGATTTGTGTACTCAATTCCTGTTTTAATAGCTTTGAAAAATGGGAGCCGTGGCATTGGTGCATCAAAATATGCTCCCAGAATTCCAAACTCTTTTCCATCATCATCAGGCTTTGATGCCAGTACTATTTTTAGAGCAAGATCTTCATTCGCTCGTTTTACAAACAATGTTACTTCTTTGTTAGGATTCAAACGTATCTCTGATAGCAAGTTTTGGCGCTGATCAAGCAGTGTTTCTTCATTTTCAAAATCTAGTTTTAGGTCGTTAATTCCTAATATTTTATCCTCTTCTTTAAGACCATATTTTGCTGCTGCTGAGTCTTTGACGATGTTGGCGACTTTAATGCCTTTATCTTTTGACGATGAGCCGATCAAAAACATTCCGCAAAATATTGTGTAGGCAAATAAAAGATTAAAAAGTATGCCTCCGACAAGAATAAAAAACTTTTGCCAGTACCATTTGTTTGCGAATGAGTTATCTCCCGTGTCGTTAGCGTGTTCTTGCTCGCCCTGGCCGACTTCTGCCATGCCCGCTATTTCTACGTAACCGCCGAATGGAATTATGGCGAGCCTGAAGTCTGTTTGGCCTATTTTACGTCTAAAAATTTCTGGGCCAAACCCGATTGAAAAAGTGGGCGTGTTGACGCCAAATACCTTGCAAAAAAAGAAATGCCCAAACTCATGGACTGTTATCAAAAGCCCAAGTCCTGCAAATGAGAAAATAATTGGAATAGCCTTGGATAAAACGTTTGGGATTAGATTTAAAATTTGCATAAATTATTTCCTTTAAAATTAACTTATTTCTTTTGGATATCCGCAAGCAAATAGCAGATCACGTTTTTTGATTTCAGTATCCGTTTTTGCTTCGAGCCACGAATAAAAATACTTCTCGTAATCTGATTTAGCTATTTCTAGTTCAACTTTTGATATTTCTCCAATTTTGAATTGCTGATTTTTAAGTTTGAGTTCATTTTTAGCATACTTTAATTCAAGATTTTTGGCTTTAAATGTTGTGTGCGATGAAAGTAGCGTGTGATAGGTTCTTTCAACATCAAATTTGGCTTGCTGCGCAGCCTGATCTTTATTTAAAAGCTCTTTAAGCATTGTTGCATGGGCTTCATTTTCTTTGTAATAACTTACAAGTCCATCAAAAATTGGCCAAGATACTTGGGCTGAAACGGTGTAATAAGAGTTGCGTCTTCCCAGGTAAACATCGGGGTCTGATTGCAATATTTTTGTTGTGCCAGTGTTCATGTATAAATTTACAGTTGGCATCCTGGATCCACGTGCGATTTTGACGCTGTCTTTGGCTATTTCAGAATTTTTGAGCGCAATCTTAAGCTCTTCACGATTTCTAATTGCGTAATCAAAATAAGTAACCAATGGGTTAATTGCTGCATTTTCGTCTTCCTTGGATTCATTTTTTATAAGCTTAAGTTTAAGTTTATAATTTTGATCAGCAGAAACATTGTTTTTTGGGTGACGTACATCTTCAATTTCCAAATCCAAGGGTTGTCCCATAAAAAATTCTAATTTTTGTCTGGAAATTTCGACGAATTCATAATAATTATCGACTGTTGCAAGATTTAAAGCATGATCAGATGTGCTTTTTAACCAAGCGCTTTTATCTAAAAGTTCAACTCTGTTTGCATGTTCTGCTCGGGCAAAGCTTTCTGTGCTTGCACTGTAAAGAGCTTGAATGGCTTTTTGTTGTTGTTGAACCTGCCAGCATTCAAGAAAGGCTTTTTCTACCTCATTTCTAATGATTTTTTTATCTTTTTCATTCGTGTATTCAACAACTTGTGTTGCTTTGCGCGCTTGCTTGTAATACTCGATAGGTCCCGCAAAACTGTAAACAAGTTGATTGACATCAAGTTGGGCATTCAACGCTGGCGTTTTTTGCTTTTGTACTTGTGTATAGTCCGCACAAAGATTAATTTTGGGAAAGTAGCCAGCTAAAGCCTCTTTTGCCTTCATTTTGTATTCTTCAATTGCGTATTTATACGCCTTGAGGTCGGGTTTGTTTTGGTAAGCTATCTCAACAGCCTCATCTATTGTCAATGTTGTTTTGATTAGTGGTTGTGGTGAAATTTCTGGTTTAGTGATCTTTATTTTCACTTCACCATGATCAATGTTCGAAGAGTTTGTTTTATTGGCTTGATAGCACTTAACATTTAGGATGGCCAAACTTAAAAATACCATCATTCTAAAAATCGATTTTTTCATTTTAAAAGCTCCTTGGTTTTTTCCAGCAATGTCTCAGATTTAAGTTTATACATATTGTTTTGGGCTTTTGTAGTTTTTTTTAAATTCCATTGATCAGGTTTATAAACCTGAATTGCATTTTTTATGTTATCTATGTTTAAAAATGGGCCAACAACCTTGTTATTGGTTGGGCCAAATATCCCGATGGTTCTAATGTTTAAAAAGTCGGCCATGTGCAAAAGTCCCGTGTCAGGGGCAATGACCAAATTTGCTTTTGATATTAGGTATGCAGTGGCGTTTAAATTGAAAGGTGGCACGTATTTGATGGCTATGCCATGTTTTTCTAGCGTAAATGCAATGTTTTTGGCAGCCGCTCCAAAATCACGACCTACAAGCAGTAGTTCACGATCTTGATATTGCTGTTTAAATAATTTTGCAAATTCTATCCAATTTTCATCCGGCCAATGCTTCGTTTCCCAAGTTGTATTTGGACAAATCAGTACAAAATTTGAAATATTGTTTTTTTGCAACCAATTATCGACTAAATCTTTGTTTTGTGGCTTAAAATTTAAATAAAACTCTTTTTTTAGTATGTCAATTGTCGGGCATTGCTTTATGTTACAAAGATCTTCAAGTACATTGCTTGCCAGGCTCAAATTTTTTTGAATTATGTTTTTATATTCGGGATTTGTTCGAATATGGGTAAACCATGTCGACATACTGGTTCTTGCGTGTGGTACTGCAAAACCAAATTTTTTGCCGTTCAAAAACATGATAAGGGCGCTTGTTTTATGTATCCCTTGAAAATCAATGATAGCATCCCAGCTTGTTTGCCTCATTTTTTTGATTGTTTTTAGAGTATGTAAAATGTTTTTAGTATTCAAAAATTTGTCGTTTATAACAAAAACATTTTCAAGAAATGGTTGATCAACAATAAGACTGGCGGCCTTTTTTTGAACGACCCAGCTGATTTGAGCGTGAGGGCAGTATTTTTTTATTAAAAATACTGCAGGTAACGTGTGGATAACATCCCCAATTGCCGACACTCTTACAATTAATATTTTCATAAGATGCCATTTTATTTAAAATTATTTAACATATAATGAGATGTTAATTCTACATTTTTTTTTGTTTAAGAGAAATAGATATATTTAAAATTAGTTGTTTTAAAGGCGAAAATTGGCCTTTTTAAGGAGTTATTCAGATGATGGATAAGTTTAGCATGTTATTATTGGTTTTGTTTTTGATTGTTGTGGGACTGATGGCTTGGTACTTTTTGTATCGCAAACCGTCTATTTCTTCGATTAAATTCAAAAAGTTGGAATTTGAAGTTCCTGTTGATCAGGTCAAAAAGGTTGTTTTGCAGAATGGTATGACAATTCTGATGTTTAAAGCAACGACTGTGCCAAAAGTCTTAGTGCAGGTGGCTTACGATATTGGATCTTACGTTGAAACTGCCGGAGAGCGTGGTTTAGCGCATTTAATTGAGCATATGATATTTAAGGGCACTGATAAGCTGTCTGAGGGGGATATTGATGCTATTTCTCGTAAATATGGGGCTACATTCAATGCGTTTACATCAAACGATATAACAAGCTACTATTTTGAGGCAAACAAGAGCAATTGGCAGCCATTCATAGGGATTCTTGCTGATTGTATGCAAAATGCCAGGTTTGATTCGGAACATCTTGCATCTGAACTTAAAGCCGTTGTGCAAGAACTCAAAATGTACAAGGATAATTACTGGCGCAAGGTTTTTGAAAAGGCCTTTGAGTTAAGCTTTCCAGCAAACCATCCATACCATTATCCCGTAATCGGTTTTCAAGAAGACCTTTTACAGCTTAATTCAGACAATTTGAAGAAATTCTATAAAAAATACTATCGCCCAGACCATGCAACTCTGTTTATAGTTGGCGATTTTGACGAAGATGAGGCAATTAAGCTTGTTCGTGAAAATTTTGAACAAATTAAACCTGAAGGTGATGTAACGATTCCAGAATTTCCAAAATTATTACCAAAATTTACATCAAGTAGCTTGAATTTTTACGAGGATGTAAAAAATAATTTACTATTTTTTTATTGGGTAATTCCTGGACTTAAAGACAAAAATGAAATTTTAAGTGGAGCTCTTAGCCACATTCTTGGCGGTGGCCAGGCAAGTCGTTTTTATCATAAACTTGTAGATGATAAAAAGGCTGCAAATTCTGTTTCTGTCAGCTCAATGAAGCTTATGGAGGGAGGAATTTTTGGGATATTTATTGAGCCGGTTGAGGGCAAGAGTGATTATTGCCAAAATTTGATAGTCAAAGAGCTTGGCAAAGTCTTGCGTAAGGGGTTTTCGCAGGATGAGTTGGATCGTATGATCAAAAACAATACCAGAGGCTTTTTTTCAAAACTTCAAAATTACGGAGAGTTCACATATTCATGGCTTAAGCATTACATGGCCACAAAAGATGAAAAGGCTGTTTTTAATAGGTTAAAAGAGCTTTCTCACATAACTAGCCAAGATTTATTAGAATTTATGAAGGAGTATATTGATCCGCTTTTGATGAATAGAATTGAGGTTTTGCCTTTACCTGAGAGCAAAAAAGAAAAATTGTTGCAGGTGCAAAAAATGTCTGATGAGATGGACAAGAAGATTTTGGATACACACAAACGCACAGCCCCTGTTGAGACCGCAAAGTTTGCAAATCAGATGGGTGATATTAAGCCCCTAGAATTTGTATTTCCAAAGCCAGATAAAGTTGTTTCTTTGGGAAATGGACTAGAAGTTATTTTAAAGAAAAGCCCAAGCTGGGGAATAGTCAGTCTTAATCTGAAATTTCGCAACTCGGAGTATTTAACCTCATCAAAAGAGGGTATTGCTGTAGGCTTGATGATGGACATGTTAATGGAGGGCTCAAAAGATTTTACAAAAATAGATAATGTGGAATTTTTTGAATCCAACGGTGTGGCGTACAGATTTGATGCAGACGGTGTTTCATTAACATTGTTAAACAAAGGCTATGAATCAATTTTTGAACGCTTGTCTTATGTGCTTACAAATCCGATATTTCCTGCTGAGGCATTTAATAAATTAAAAAATATTGCAATTGATAGCTTTAAACGTAGCAAAGATGAGCCAATGGAGGTATTAAGTCGGCTTGTTCGATGCACGGTTTATAAAAATCACCCGTTTGAATGGACTTTTGACGATGCTATTAAAATGCTCACCACGGCGTCGCTTACAGATATCATGAAATTACATTTATCGTACATGGTTGCATCTGGAATGGTTTTGACCATTGTTGGCGATTTTGATTTAGAAAAGATGGAGCAGAACGTTAAAAATATTTTTGGAGTATGGCCAAAAGAATCGATGAAAGATGCCAAATATCCTACTAAATCAGAATTTATAAAACATTGCCAAATCGATGAATTTATGGTGCGTGACCAGGTTGTGCTTGGCTTTTGTCAGTCGAATAATCTAACAGTTTATGATGAAGACTTGGTTCCATTAAAAATGCTTAATTTTATTACATTTTATTCTTTGGGTTCTCGTTTATATCATTTGAGAGAGCAGACTGGATTATTTTATACGGCTGTTGGGGCGTTTGCTGCAGGCGCTGGGCGTACCCACGGTTTTGATTACCTTGGAGCTATTTTAAGCTTAGATAAGCTTGAGTTTGCCGAAAAAGAAATGCGCGGTTTGATAAAAGAGTTGGCTGAAAAAGGGGTTACACAAAAAGAAATTGAGGATGCTCGTCAGCTATATCTCAAGGCTTTGATTGATTCTGTTTCAAGCAGCGATTCAATTGCGGCCATGCTAGCGTATACTGAAACGATGGGGCTTGGCTTTGATTATTACGACAAGGTTTTGACTCGCGTGCAGTCGATGAATATATCTGAGCTCAACGGCATTGCTGCTAAGTATTTTAAAATGGATGATATGACAAAGATTAGAATTGGTAGAGTTGGCAAGTAATTGATGTAATCAGGGATACATCATGTGTGTTGTTGTAATTGCCCGATTCTATGCGTTGTGGGTAAAAATTGGTAATTTTTTAGATGCGGCCTGCTGGCATTGATTGGGTGTGGGCTAGCGAATAAAGTTTTTGAAAATTGCAAAAACTGCCACTGCTTTTAAAACGCACGAACTAATCGAAAAAAGGGCGTACCACAAAGGACGCCCTTTTTTCGGATAGTTATTACGGATGTTTATGTTAAAACATAATTCCAGGCATTTTAGAATATCCTTTCCACGAATCATAATTTATAACAGCTGCAAAAATCGGAGTTTGCATGCCTGGTCGCATAATCCAAAGATAAAAAGGTTTATTTATTGTGAATATTTTTTTATCGTGAGGTTCGCACATAGTCATAAGTCCTGAAATTGCCGCTGCACTTTCAACTTTTGCACCTTTTTCATCCATCTCAAATTTAGTTTGTTGAAGAGCTTGAGCGATTGTGTATTGTGGCGCTAGGCAGGCTGCGGGATATCCTCGTATTTCCCTGCATGCCAATGTGCAAGCTTGCAATCCAACAAGCCACGATATATCAACTTCTTGATCGATACTAACTTTGGGGAAAATAGCCTGATCATAATCGCTAATTTCATTTTCAGAAACAATACTTTTTTGCCACTTTTCAGTTATTGTTTCGAGTAATTCAAAATTAGCTGTATCAAATTGTTTATGTTTGGATATGCGACCTCTTACCACTGGATTACACCCTGTTCCCGCTATGCCATATATTGCGTATTGATCGAGGATGGGCATCATGTATACCGTATCACCATTTTTTGCTTTAACTTCCAAAATTTCTGAATCTACAAAATCATAATCATTTCTTAATGTTTCGTTCAAGCGATGTTTTGAATGACTTGGCAAAGAGGAGAAGAAACGGCTGATATTATATTCGTTTAAACGTGAGTAATCGGTTGTAAGTTTATATACCTTAAACGTTTGTCCATTATTTTTATCAAATATTACAGCATCATAAGTGAATGGCTGCGTACAGGTACCACCATCCATTTTTTGCGTATCGCCTTCTTTTTCCCATTCCAAAGCGATATTTAATATCGATGCGACGTAAAAGGCTAGTGGATCGTGTAAATCTGTAAGTTGAATTTGAAAATTATGATCTTTTAAAAATTGGTTAACATCGCTAGCATTGTTTGATGCTTTTGATGTTATCTCTCCATTTTTGAATAAATCTAAATCTGTGTGGTTTTGCCAGTGCTGTTCGACCAAAATTTTTTGTTCTGAATTAACAGTGTTCCAGTGAATGTGATTATCGATTTTATTAAAATCGTTTGCGCCAAATAGGGCAGCAAGAATAGGTAATATACAAATAGTTGATGACATATTAATAATCTCCAAAAAAATATACAGCAATAAATATTTAACTGTTACTACTGATAATTCTACCGATTTTATTCAATTTGTCAAAAGTTGGACGCAACATCTAAAAATGTCTGTTTTTAAACTTGAAATTTATCAAAAAATGCGTTTTTAATAAAAATTGCATGAAATTTACCGTTTTTTTAGCCGCATAATTATTGCGGTTATTGGATTGCAGCTTAAAACGCGAATTACCACTAAAAACACAGATTTAAACCCAGGCTTTTCTGTGATCATGTGTTTTGCGTAGTCGGAGCAAGAGACTGGATAAATGCAGGATGCGTTCATGAAACCAAAAAACGGCCTGATAACGTCAAACGTAGCGATTATAAAGCGCTGCCACAGTTTCATGGAAGGTCTTTTTTTTTAGAAATATTTTGGATTAAAAACGACTTGAGTTCATCAAACGTATGAAGCATTGCGCTTCTTGATGCGATTATTGTTGAAATTTCGGGATATTGATAAAGTTGCTCTTTATAAAAAATATCTTTAAGCCTACGGCGGAGTTGGTTGCGCAAGTTTGCCTTGCCACACGTTCTGGGAGTTATTATCAAAAGCTTGCCATGGATTGGCTCTACGTCATTTGCGTCTCTGATAACCTGCATTAAACGTAGACCTCGAATGTGGGCCTTAAACTTGGATTTGCCGATAAAAGTGGAGATTTCTTTTTGAGAAAATTGAAACAGTTCTTTGAATTTTATCATTGAAATAAAAATGGCCCTGAACGGGCCATTACTCAGCTTAGACTGATAATTTTTTGCGGCCTTTGGCTCGGCGGCGATTAATAATTTTGCGCCCATCGTTGGTTGCCATTCTCTTCAAAAAGCCGTGTTTTCTTTTTCTTTTTCTGTTGCTTGGCTGATACGTAAGTGACATAAAAACTCCCAAATTTAAAGCTAATTTTTAACAAATTTACCTGATTCTATCGCAATAATGCTTTAAAAGCAAGGACGTTTTTTAGCCCATTCAGTCGATTGTTACAATGGCTATCTAAGTTTTTGCTATTTTTGAAAAAATTGGTTTGGTCATAGCTATGGATCATGGCTGGCAGGCCGCACTATAAAATTTGTTGATTTTTATATGGGGCTCATTCAGTCTATGTTTTAGAAGACGTGTGTTGATGTATGAGCGTGAGGAGCGATGTTTTGGTGAGGTTGTGAAATGTTAAAATTGATTGTAAAGTTTATAAAATTTCTTGCTGACTAGGTTCTATTTCTCCAAACAATTTTCTTCTTAAAATTGGGATTTTACGCGGATTAATTTGTCGGCCGCGGGTTGTTTTTTGTAGGAGTCCCATGCGGATCAAAAATGGCTCGCACACGTCTTCAAGCGTTTCTTTGTCTTCGCCGGTCATTGCGGCCAAAGTTTCAAGTCCGACCGGGCCACCGTTAAAATCTTTGATGATAAAGGTCAAGATCTCGCGGTCCAGCTTATTTAGGCCGTCTTGATCGATGCCCAAAAATTTAAGAGCAGAGTCGACTATTTCTTGGTCCATGACTGATTTATGCTTTACTTGTGCAAAGTCTCTGACTCGGCGCAGGATTCGCTTTACTATTCGTGGCGTGCCTCGTGCTCGGCATCCGATGTTTAGTGCTGCATCTGGTTTGATTGAGAGCCTCATGAATTCAGCGTTTTGGCAAACGATTTGGGCCAGCTCTTCTGGTGAATAAAAGTCTAAGCGTTCAACAATGCCAAACCGTGTTTGTAGTGGGCCTGATATTAACGAGGTTTTGGTAGTAGCACCAATAAGTGTGAATGGGTTAAGTGGGAGGCGGATAGATTTGGCCCCTGCGCCCTGACCGATGATTACGTCGACACAAAAATTTTCCATCGCGCTGTACAAAATTTCTTCAACATTTTTTGGAAGGCGATGAATTTCATCGATAAACAGTATTTCTCGTGGCCCAATGCTTGAAAGAATTGCGACTAGATCGCCGCTTCGTTCAAGTATTGGGGCACTTGTAATTTTTATCGGTACATTAAGCTCTTTGGCCATCACTTTGGCAAGCGTTGTTTTTCCTAGCCCTGGTGGCCCAAAAAGCAGCATATGATCGAGGTGTTCGTTACGCATTTTGCATGCGGTGATGTAAATTTTTAATTTTTCTTTTATCTCTGTTTGACCGAGGTATTGGTCGAGATCTTGTGGCTCAAAGGTATATTGCTTATCATCGGCTGTTTCTTGCAAACTTAATAATTCAAAAGGGGCTTCCACAGGTATTGTCCTCGTATTCTTAGATAGAAATCTATTTTTTGTAACATTCTTTGTACAGCTTACAAGAAATATTGTTTAGGTATAAGAATTTATCATTTCTTTTACAAAGTTACTTCATTTTATTTTTCGTTTTGTTAAACTTCTATCCATCATTGATTGTTTCAATTCTAAAAAATGTTTGGGTTGCTAGCTCAATTGGTAGAGCAACAGACTCTTAATCTGCAGGTTCAGGGTTCGAGTCCCTGGCGACCCACCAGACATCCGCAAGGGTGGCGAAATTGGCAGACGCACTGGCCTTAGGAGCCAGCCCTCGAAAGAGGATAGGGGTTCAAGTCCCCTCCCTTGCACCAAATCTCATAATTCTAGTAAAATTGAATAAATAAAAATGCCAAACCAGAACACGAAAATAATTTTATGTTCTTGACTAATTCTTGTGTTTATTTTTTATACTTGACCATAATTATTAGTTTTGAATTATTTGAAAAAATAGAAAGGAGCTGGGTCATGCTTATCAGTAAAAACAGCATAAAAATGGAGAATGATGTTTCAAAATTAAGACAAGAAGAACAAGCTGAATTGGCTGTATTTTCTTTTAATCCTATATCGTCACATCTTTTCAAAGTAAATGTTACTATAAGCAAGCCGGTAATTGATGTTTTGTATCAAGAAACAGTTTTACTTTTTAGGAAGAAAAATCTTGATGGTTTTGGGCAAAACGCTGCACCAGTCGAATACATTGAAGAAAATTATGACGTTGAAGTAAATAGAAGGATTAAAACATATGTTTTTCGGCATGTCATCGTTGATTTTTTGTTCAAAGAATTAATTTCTCGTAAAATACCTTTTGCCAATTATCCAAGACTTATTCATGTAACCAGTGCGGATGATAACGTTTTAATTTTTTCATTTGATTTATCGCTTACCGAATCAATGGAGTTGAAAGAATGGAAAAATTTTGCATTTAAAACTCCAAAAAGAAAAAGATATAAAGATCTTGATAAGCAAGTTCTTCAATTTGTCGATCAGAACACATGCTTGAATAAGCGCGTGAATTCAAGCATTGTGGAAGAAGATGACTGGGTTTGTTTTAGCTCCACATTGCTTGATCAAAACATGGCAGCGGTTATTCCTATGATTACGAGTTGCTTTTGGACAAAAATTAAAAAAAATGAAATTTCCAATAAATTTAAAAGCTCATTAATCGGTAAGAGTCTTGGGGAATCATTTATTTCAAACGATTTTTATTTTGAAGATGACACTGATTATTACGAAAACTTGAACCATCATTTTTCTATTACAATAAAAGCAATTGTTAAGGGAAAGCTTTTATCGATAGACCTTTTTAAGCAGAACTTTAAACTAAAAAACAAGGCCGAGATACACAATAAAATTATGGAAGTTTTTTCGTTTAGAAACGATATATCGCAGCGACGAACTATTATCGAAGAAATATTTAATTTGCTACTTGCAAAGCATAGATTCGAGGTTCCAAAGCACCTAATTTTACGTAGGCAAGAAGATATTTTGGCAACATTGATGCATCAACCTGACTATCACGTTTATAAGTCACAAAAAGATTTTTTAAAGTATGTAGAGTTGTTAGCGGAAAAAGATTTAAAAGAAGAAACTATCATTGATCAGATTGCATATAAAGAAAATATTGCTGTTTCAATCGAAGATATTCAATTTTATTTAAATCTTTTGAGTAATAAACGCATCAGAGAATTTACTTATTTTAAGCCATCAACTGAAAAAATAGAAGATATGGACGCGCCAATCAATCATGGTATGCTTGCGCATACAATTTTGCGCGAAAAAACATTAAATTATATTATTCACATGCTAACGCATTAAATCTGGTATTTGCAAAATTTAATAAGACAAAAAGCCGCTGTGTTAATAATCAACATAGTCATAATTTTCTTGACTTTGATTTTAAAGTGTTGCACTTTATCCTGCATAGTATTGTGGTATGTGTTTTATCTATGAAGGAATATTTGTATGATGAATAAGAATGTTGTATTTAGTGCGATAATTATGGCAGTGGGTGTTCAATTTTCAGTGGCATGCATGGATGTTAATTTTACGCCAGATGTTAGAACTAGTGCAAATAATTTGCGAAATGTTATTAAATCGGCATCGTTTAGCACAGTTAACCAATTTATGGAAACATATCTTAAAAAAGCACCAGCATCATTACCTGATATTTTTTGGTGTACGAAGGGATCATTATCTTTTGAGCGTACTATCGATAAAGATTTTAGCCTATTTGATATCATGGATAGGGCAAGAGAATTTAATGATCATGAGCAAGTATTGAATTTAATGACTAATGCTTTAGTCAACGCATACTGGCATAAAGGGCATACACAGCAAGAAATAAATCAATTGCTGCTTCAGTGGCTTTGGGCAAAAAATAGAGAGGATCAATATTTTTTAGAGTATTGCGTTTTGGATGGTAAATGTAACAATGATATCAAGCGTAAAATTGTAAGAAAATTTATAACTTTATTGCAACGTTTTGCTCCTAAATCGGATGAACCTGTATGGATGCTTGCATCTACGGCTAAATCAGGACACATAATTTACGCTCACTGTGAGGATTTATTCAAAAACGAATTGGCTTGGTTAAAACAATTTAGGCCATCGAATTATTCAAGTGGCTTTGAATTTTAAATTCTTAAGTATTGCTTATGTGTATATGGCCAAATGTTTGATTATTGGCCATATACATTCATGGTGTAGCTTCTAATAATTGTGCTGGTGGTGTTTATAAAGAAATTAGTAAATTTTATGGTGCCGCCGGCAGGTCTCGATTGAGTTGTGGGTTTCAAGGGGGATTTTCAAAAATTACAAAAAGTGCCGGTGCTTTTTAAAACTATGATTAGTGGCTGCAGTTGAAGTAGTAATTTTGTGACAAATTTCGAATATTTTATCAATGATTTTTTTATAATTGAAAAGACTTAAGCTTGTTTTGTGGGCAAATATAAGCAAACCAACCAATCTTCTTGCCTTGAAATTTAAAGCGGGTTATCCTAAGAAACATCGCATAAAAATACTCGTAAATACTATAATTTTATGTTTGAGTTTTATATAAATTTTGACCAAGCATTGGGAAGGGCTAGTTAATGGCTATTAACGACAATCAAAGAGATGAAAAAATATCAGAAAGTATGAATAAGCTATCCATTGAACGAGAGTTAAAAACTTCGTTCCTTGATTATGCAATGTCGGTTATTGTAAGCCGAGCGCTTCCCGATGTTCGAGATGGTTTAAAGCCTGTGCATCGCCGAATTTTATACGCAATGCATAAACTTGGTTATTACCACGAAAAACCATATCGCAAATCTGCAACAGTGGTTGGTGAAGTTATTGGTCACTACCATCCACACGGCGACTCTGCAATTTATCAGTCAATGGTAGGTTTGGTTCAAACCTTTTCCAAGAGATATCCTTTATTGGACGGCCAGGGTAACTGGGGTTCGGTTGACGGTGACGCTGCAGCTGCAATGCGTTATACAGAGGTTAGAATGGCCAAGATAGCTCGCGAACTTTTGTTTGATATTGAAAAAGATACAGTTGGGTTTGTTCCAAATTTTGACGAATCGCTTTTAGAGCCAACAATTTTGCCAAGTAGAATTCCAAATTTGCTTGTAAACGGTTCAACAGGAATAGCTGTGGGTATGGCAACATCTATTCCACCGCACAACTTGACTGAAGTCGTTGATGCTTGCATTGAAATTCTAAAAAATCCGGATCTCTCTGAAGAGCGTTTATTCCAAATTATTCCAGGGCCAGACTTGCCAACTGGTGGCTTAATCTGCGGTCGAGCTGGCATTGTAAAAGGTTACAGAACAGGCTATGGCCAATTTATAATGCGTGGCGTTGTTGATATCGAAGAAAATAAAAAACATACAGCGATTATTATTACCGAATTGCCATATCAAGTTAATAAGTCTGATTTGATAACTAAAATTGCTGATCTGGTCAAGGATAAAGTCATTGAAGGGATTACAAATATTCGCGATGAATCTGATCGTCAGGGTATTCGTGTTGTCATTGAATTGAAGCGCAGTGAGGTTCCGCAAGTTATTTTAAATCAGCTGTACACACACACATCGCTGCAGACGTCAATGTCTATTATTATGTTGTCTTTGCACAATAATAAACCGATGTTCTTGACGTTACGCGAAATGATAGATTTTTTCATTGCGCATAGAAAAGAGATCATCACAAAACGTTGTGAATTCGATCTTGATAAAAATCAGGCCAGAGCGCATATTCTTGATGGTTTAATAATTGCTCTTTCTAACATAGATCAGGCGATTTCGATTATTAAAGCTTCTCAGACCGCCGATGAGGCTTGTCTTGCTTTGCATGATAAATTTAATCTATCTGACAAACAAGCAAAGGCTATTCTCGAGATGCGTTTGCAGCGCTTGACTGGTCTTGAGCGTGAAAAAATAAATCTAGAATTGGCGGATATCAAAAAAGTTATAACAAGACTTGAAGAAATCTTGGCAAGCCAGACAGAGCTTGTTAAAGAGATCGTTAAAGAGCTTGAGCAGGTTAAAGCAAGTTATGGGGATGCTCGTAAAACAAAGATTGAAGGTGCAATCGATCAAATGAGCGATGCCGACTTGATTCCTGACGAAGACGTTGTTGTTACGCTTACTCGCCGTGGATATATTAAACGTGTTCAGTTGGCAACATATTCGTTGCAGCATCGTGGTGGTAAGGGTAAGCAAGGCAGCGCGGATCTTGAAGAATTAGAAGACGTTATTCAAGACGCATTTGTTACAAAAAACCATGACGAATTGCTATTTTTCACAAACCTTGGTCGTGTTTATAGCTTAAGCGTATTTCAAGTTCCTGAGGCTGGAAGAACAGCCAAGGGCCGTGCAATTGTTAATCTGTTGCAGATGCCAGAAGGTGAGCATATCGTTAAATTGATGTGTGCTCGCGAGCTCGAAAATAAATTTCTTGTTATGATTACAAAGCACGGAACAATTAAAAAGACTAAGGCTGATGAGTTTGCAAGTATTCGTAAAACAGGGATACGCGCTCTGACGCTTGATGAAGGCGATGAGCTTGCGTTTTGTTCTTTGAGTTCAGGTTCCGATTCAATTATTATTGCTACAAGCCATGGAAGCGGAATTCGATTTGATGAAAACGAGGTTCGATCAATGGGTAGACAAGCCGCTGGGGTCCGCGGAATCAAACTCAAAAAAGGTGACTTTGTTGTTGGGCTTGAAGTGATATCTGATGCTGGCGATATATTGTTTGCAACATCAAATGGTTACGGAAAACGGGTTAAAATTGTTGATTTTAGGGTTGCACACAGAGGTGGACAAGGCGTGCGTACCATTCCTACCGATAGAAGAAATGGTGACGTGATTGGATTGGTACAAGTTTCCGATGATTCTGAGTTGCTTTTGATTGATACGAATGGTAAGATTATTCGTTTATCTCCGCAAGAGATTCGTACAATGGGTCGTCAGGCAGCTGGAGTGCGTTTGGTCAGGCTTGATGTAAATCAGACTTTATCCGCAGTAAAAGCTTTTGTTGTTAAAGATGACGCAAATCAGGTGGCTGATTCAGAAGCGTCTAACATAGAGCAAGTTGACTCAGCAGATGATAAACAAGAAAATTAAGGCTAAATTTTAAATGTCGTATAACAATAATTCTCAAATTTTACTTCATTTATCGCTTATCGGTGATGTTGGGCCGAATACTCTTTTTCGACTTCTAAAAAAAATGATGATTGTTAAAGGTTTGGCGAGTGAACATTTGGATTACTCAGATTTGATTGGTAAAAAATATAATATTGATCTTGGCGCGTTGTATAAATATTCTGTAATCGATTTTATTAATGAATTTGAAATATTGCCAAAGTATGCCGAACTGATTGAAGCCGGATTGCGGGATGATAAAGCATTGGAAACAGAGCTTTGTTTGCTTGAGCAAAGCGACATAAAAATAGTTAGCATTTTTGATGAATATTATCCAGAAAATTTAAGGCATATACATTGTCCGCCAACAATTCTTTATTATTCAGGCGAAAAAATAGATACTGATTTAAAATCCCTTGCGATTGTTGGATCACGCAAGGCAGATGATTATGCTTGGCGGGTTATTCAAAGCATTGTTCCAACGATGGTTGCAAATGGCTGGAGTATAACAAGCGGAGGCGCTTTGGGTGCTGATACGATTGCTCACGAAGTTGCATTGGATTGTGGTGGCAAAACTATAGCTGTTTTAGGTTCCGGGCTTATGTGCCAGTATCCAGAGAGCAATAAGTCATTATTTGAACAAATTGTAAAAAAAAGTGGAACTGTTGTTTCTCCGTTTCCGCTCAAAATGGCACCAAGAAAAGAACATTTTCCTGCAAGAAACAGAATTATTTCTGGATTAAGTCAGGGATGTTTGGTTGTCCAAGCTGCAGCCAAAAGTGGTGCATTAATTACTGCAAATTATGCGATGGAGCAGGGGAGATCTGTTTTTGCTATCCCTGGTCGAGTTGATGATTTGCTGAGTGCTGGTTGCAACAGCCTTTTAAAGCAAGGTGCTAAACTAGTTTGCGATGCTGGAGATATTTTGGAAGAATTTGGGGAGTCTTTGTCGGCAGAATTTTTTAAACCAGCTCTAAAACTTAGTGAAAAGCAACACTCTTTGCCGATATCATCGTCGCATGATGTTGTTTTGTCGAAGTTAACATCTGGTTGTACAATTGATGAATTGATACTAAAAACTGGACTTTGTTTGCAAGAACTTCAAGACTTACTGTTTCAGTTGCAACTTAACGGAATAATTCACCAAACGTTTACTGGTGCTTGGGAAAAATGTAAATAGGTCAAAAGGCTCTCTGCATCGCTTATACATCAGTTATGGTTTATGAAAGTGTCGATTTTATCTAGGCTGTGGATAAAATATGATTTTTTTGAATGCGGCCTGCCAGCATAGATCTGGAGCTGACTTTCAAATGAATTTTTCAAAAATTGCAAAAAACGAACATCCTTTGTTTTTTTTTCACTATAATTTATACTACAAGTAAATGAGTGGCGTTATGCTAACTACGCTTTAATGCTTTGTTGTAGAATGAAATCCATGAATTTAGTTGAAGATTCTGAGGTGTAAAAAATGGTTATGTTTAAGTTATGCGTTGCAACAATAATATTTTTTGTAGAACTTTTTGCTTATACTTCGGCAGCATATCAAGGTAAATTTGAAAATTTTCAGGAAGCTGTTAAAAAAGAGTCTGTAGAAGATAAAATTTCAAAATATCTAAAAAAAGGATCAGAAGTCAGCGATCATTTTTTGGTGACTGAAAATCAACTTTTTATGTTTGCTACAAAAATTGACAAATTAAATAAAAATCCAGAGTTTGTTTTGCGATTTGGATCAAGGCAAGCGCCAAAATTTTTTGTAAAAAAATCATTGCATGGTTTAAGAGTTGCAATTGATCCAGGCCATCTTGGCGGGCGAATGGCTTTTATTGAGGAGCGTTTTGTAGATATGTCTTTGCCAGATAATACGCGAATTCAATTTGACGAAGGCACTTTAGCGACGGTTACTGCAAAAATATTGAAACAGTATTTAATTGCTGTCGGTGCAGAAGTTTTATTAACAAGAGATGAGCCTGGCAAGAGTGTTTATACTCTTTCATTTGATGCTTGGTGTGCAAAAAGTTTTGCTATAACAAGTGACAGAGATTGGCTTGATCCTAAAAAACAGCAAGTTGCTATTGATTATCTGAAAAACCATAGTCCTTCGTTTATGTTGTTTAAAAGCGAAGCCCCAGAAAAACGTCTAACATCAATAATTAGAGCCCAAGATGCTTCTGCAAAAGTTGTGCCACTCAAAAAGGCCTTATTTAGGCTTTGTTATAACTCATTGGATTTAAATGCTCGGGCTGAAAAAATTAATTCATTTAAGCCAGATTTAACTATAATTATACATTTTAATGCAAGCGGAGGGGCTCACGATATTTCTGCTGCTGATTATAACCTTGCTTTTGTTCCCGGTAGTTTTTTGGATGGTGAATTAAAAGACTTGCTGTCCAGAGAAGAATTTGTGAGGTTAAGTTTGTCAGACGATATCAAAGAATCAGTAAAATTGTCTAGAGCTGTAGTAAAAAATATGGAAAAAATGCTTAATGTTTCAACAATGAAAAACTCACAGTATCAGCCTAACGGTACCATTTTTGTTGAGAATGGGATTTATTGTAGAAACTTGGCATTAACTCGACTAGTTCATGGGCCTATTTGTTATGGCGAGACATTGATACAAAATAATCCTGAAGAGGCCGTATTGCTTTCACAAAAAGATTGTGAAATCGACGGAGTTAGCGTTTCATCGCGGCTTAAAAATGTTGCAGGAGCTTATTTTCAAGGTATTCTCGATTATTTTGAGTTTAACGGCCAACATAAATAATCGGTATTTTCGAATTTAATTTATATAACATATATGAAAAGCTCTACTTTTTTAATTAAAAATGTTACAATTTTAACCCGTTTTATCGATATAAGTTGATTGTTTGGGTTTGTTATGAATGATTTGTCTAGATTAAGCGATCAGTGCGATGTTTTATACCTTGGGTCACAATCTATGTCAAGGCGTAAGCTTTTAGATGCTGCAGGCATTCGGTATAAAATTTTGACTCATAGTAGTCAAGAATGTGTGGCAGTGCCAACTGTTAATTTTGATGATTATGTACAATCAATAGCTTGCGATAAGATGCAGCATTTGGAGTTGCCTACCATTGATTCAGTTAATGAAAATCATATTTTTATTCTTACAGCGGATACGCTCGTTAAGGCAATGCAAAGTAATCAAATTATTGGTAAACCAGATGATTTAGAACATGCAAGATCGATTGTGCGTTTAATCAGTACCCAACCTCTACAAATTTTGACTGGTTGTTGCTTAAAAAAATTTGAAAAAGAAAACGGTGCATGGATAGAAAAAAATTCTCACAATTGGGTTACAGGGGCGTTTGTTGAATTTGTTGTCCCAGAAGAAGATATAAATTTATATTTTGAAAAATTGCCAGGGGTTGTTTATGCCTCTGGTGCAAGTATAATTGACGATTTTGGGCAGTGCTTTTTGAAGTCGATAAACGGCTCTCATAGCGCTGTTATAGGGTTGCCGTTATTTGAATTGCGTCAAAACTTGCGATCAATGGGCTTTTTATTTTAAAGTTGCCTTACCGTTTTGTATAGATATTATTTTTTGAAATTGGGTATTTATGAGTTATATTTCGTTGCTTGTATCGTTTGTAATTTTAATTTATAGTTTCAGTCCAGTACTTTGCATGTACGACATAGGTAGAGTGAGAAGCCCAGTTGGTATTGTGCTTAACGGTCCGTCTGGGTCTGGTAAATCAACAATTTCTAAACTTTTTGCTAAACATTTTAATTCGAGTGCCTTGATTGAACTTAGTATTGATAGTATAACTGATCATAATGCTGGAATTATTGATGAAGATTCTGATGAGGTTGTAGAGTTTAAATTAAATAAACGTCTTGCAGAAGAAATGCAAGCCGCTTTGGCTGATGGAAAAAATGTAATTTGCGATACAATTGCCATATCTAGAGCTGAAGTGGGGGTGTACAGGAATATACATAGTTGTAAAATTATTATGTGTTTTATTCATAATACGCTTCCACGATTAATTAATAACTTAGAAGCTAGAAATAGGATTGCCGAGACACTTGGTGAAGACCATGCTTATTTAGAAAAACGTAGTTTTTCACAGGTGTTAAAGAATTTTGGAAGTTTTTATATTCCGAGTGAGATTGATTATGGCTTAGATACAATATCCAGGCAGCAATTAGATTTTGTTTTTAGGAGCAAGGAGGCTCGTATATTTGCAGAAGATGTATCGGATAAAAATGGTCAACGCCCAGGAAGTCCTAGGCCGCTTGGAGAACTTATGGAACGATATTTAATAGACTATCCGATATTTGAATGCTTGAGAGCTCATGAATTTATGCACCTCCAATTAGTTAATTATGATGTGTATGATTTGATAATTCATAATGAGTCGCCTAAAATATCAGAGGCGATAATTTTTAAATTTTTTTGTGATATCTAAATAATTGATAATGTTAGTCTAGCATTTTGCGTGGATTGTGGTGGTCAAGTGAAAAAACCTATAGTTATTGTTCTTAATGGTCCGTCGTGTGCTGGTAAATCAACGATTGCTAAATGTTTTCTTTCAAAAGTTGATCAACGCGATTGGGCTATGGTTGATTTTGATAATGTAACTGAAAAAGAGGCTGGTGTTAAAGATAGAGATTCCGATGAAGATATAGAGCGTAAATTACATGAATGTCTTATAGAAAAAATAAAAAAGGCTTTGGGTAAAGGTAAAAATGTTGTTTGTGATACGATATTGAGGGATGAGGCATTGGTAAATTTATACAAAAGCATACAAAAATGTAAGCTTTTTATGTGCTTTATTCACAATCCTATTCCTAGATTGATTAAACATTTAGAAGCTCGAAATATTGTTGCAAGGAAGGTTGTCGATGAGTATAGATATTTAGAAAAGCGTAGTTTTAAACAGGTTTTAATAGATTTTGGACGTTTTTATTTACCGAGCGGATCAGTCTCCTGTTTAGGTGAATTATCTAGGCAACAGATGGATGTTGTTTTTAAGAGTAACGAAGCTAAAGTATTTGCCGCAGATGTATATAATAAAAATGGTCAATGTCCTGGTAGTCCACGTTCTGGTAGTCCACAGCCATTGAACGAATTGATAGATAAACTTTTATCGGTTTATCCAGTATTTAAATATCTAAACTACTGTGAAAAATTTCCGATACAGTTAGTGGCATATGATTTATATGATTTGATAATTGATAATGAATTGCCGGAGTTATCATCCTCAATAATTTTGAATGTTATTCAACAAAACTAGATTTTTTAACACTTGCACATAAAAAATCAAGATTCAAAAAAAATAGGGCTTTGCTTTAACAAAGCCCTATTTTTTTTGAATCTTGATTTTTTTGCTATGTTTTGTTTATAAAAAAGTAGTTGTTTTGGGAAATTATTAATTAAAAAAGGGGTGGACAATGCAGCTATATCAATTTTGTATAAATAAATTTAGCATTTTATGTTTTTGTATATTTTCTTTAAGCGTTAATCAGGTTATGGCCAACAGGTCGTCGATGGTTTTTATTAATGAAACGGAGTCCATTTATAGCCATAATTCCATGTTGTTTAGATATGATTTAAAATCAGGCAATAGCGTATTAATAGATTATTTAAATTCAAGCGAACGCTATAAAAAAAAATTTGCCGATATCGCAATATCTCGCCAAGACGGTTATACCTGGTCAGTAGTTAAAAATCAAGGAGATGACTATTTTGTTTATTTTTCAAATTCGTCGTTTGGTTGTACAAATGTAATTAAAAATTACAATTTAAAAGATGCTAAGGTCAATGATCCTAAATTTTGTAATGAAATTTTTTTATCGCAAGATGCTAAATCGATCGTGGCCTTACGTGAACAATGTCAGAATCGTTCTGTGATTTTGTTAAATTTATCGAATGGTAGGATTTATGAGTTGGATCCGGCAATACAAGCTGATATTTTATCGAATGAGTTTCGTACTCTTGATATGACAAATGATGGAAAAGTTGTTGTTTTTAATGTTTACAGGGGTGGTGGATTATATATTTGGCAGCCAGAAGAAAATACTGTTTATCCTGTTCATTCTGATTTAGGTGGGGAGTATTTTTATGATTTTGCGCTTTCACCTGACGGATCTAAGGTGTTATCAATTTCAGATCATGGTGCTGAGCTTTGGGATGTTATGTCTAGACGTTTTGAGTATATTTTTAGATGGGATAATAATTCAAAAAATTTAGAAACATTCAGTTGTCCACCAAAAGTTGATGGATGGGCCATTGATAGCAAAATTTATTATCGCTCTCGACCGAATTTCTCTTTTAATCCTGACGTTAAAATAGACGATAAAGATAAATCAAAGCCTCCTTTTATGTGGGGTGATGTTAAAAAATCTATGTTTTCACAGGATTCAAGATTCGTATTTATGTTAACGGAATTGAATGGATATTTTAAAGGATTCGCGCCATGGCGTTTAAATATATTTGATATACAAAAAACGACTATGATTCAATCTATTGATATTTCAAGCTTAACAGATATCCCAGACTTTATGACACTTTCTCCAGATATGTGTCAGCTTTTAATCATGTGTAGGGATGGTCAAATCGCTCACATACCTGTGAATTTGCAAACTACTTAATTAGCTTGATCTTTTTTGCCAGGTTTCCAGTTTTTAAGCAGCTGTTGAAACAAAATCTGTTGAGAGTTTAAATTATCGTATTTGTGGCTTTTTATTTTTTTGTTTGCTTGACTGGTGCTTTGATAAATAGTTTTTATGTTTATGTCGGCAAGATTAATCTTTTTCAATAAAGGCAATATTTCTTGGTTTGTCAAAACATTGTCTTGTTCCTTGACTAAGCTTTCTATCAGGCTATTTTCCATGGCAAGCAAAAAATTAATAACAGTAGGATAAAACTTTTCGATCATATCCATATCCGGTTTATCAGGTAACTGATTCAATTGTTGAATGAGTCCGTTTTTTAGTGCATTTTTTACAATGTTATCAATTACATTTTTTTCATTTTTGACAATCCACTCAAGCAATATCAAAAGTTCAAGAGAGATTGAGATATCCACGTCCATTTTTGTTCCTTTGCAGCAATGCCTTTGAGAAGTCTAAATGTTGTTAGAAGTATAAAAGTTTTTGACCATTTTTGTAACATAAATTTAAATAAGCAGATTTTTTTGTAGTTATTTATTGAGAGATTGGTATTTTTTAATAAAATTGTGATAAATTATGAAAGCGCGGATTAAATATTTTCAGACTGAAAGGGAGAGTATGATTCAATATTTCAAAAAAAGCGTTAAATTTATTGCAGTATTATTTTTCGTTTTAGATACAGGGTATTCTGTTTCTTGGCGGGCGGATGATTTTTTTGGTGATTGGATGCAATGGCAGCACAGTTACTCTCCTCAATTGCTTTCGAGTATGAAAGATCACTTAAATAGCAATTTTTTAAATGGGTTTAAAGTAAAATACGGGAAGCATCAAGATGAATTGAAGCAGATGGTTCCTTTTTTGTCTTGGTTTGGACATGGTTTATTTGTTTGTAATGGTCAACTTGGTTCTGATCTTAATCTGTTAGAATGTCATGATAAATTTGGGCAAGTTTATGAATGGTTGGGCACAAATCCTGGAAGCTTATTGTCATTTCTTAAAAATGACTCAAATTTTACGAATGAAGAAATAAACTTGTTAGAGCAAAATTCAGATATTAATGCCGTTATTAATAAATATAAATCATTTGCCAAGCTGCTTTTTGCTTGTCCAGATAAGCATTTGCGTGGAGCATATCTTTTTTCATTAGCGGATCAACTCTTCAAGTGGTGCTTTTCTCCAGAACATTGGTCAGAGTTTAAGTCATATCTTGAAGATCCAAAAAGCCATCCGGTTGCCCGATTTGCGTATTCAATTATGTGGAATTATTTAGTGGGCCGTGGCTGGAAAGATTGGAATGCAAAAGCAATTGAAGATATAAAACAAAAAACGCAACACGGAGCTACGTTGGTCTATGTTGCGGGTGGAACAGATATTTTACAGCTTTTAAAGAACAAAATTTACAATATTTATATCATTGATCCATTTCTTCCAACACAGGGCCGATATTATTCAGATTCTTCTTGGGAGCGTTGGATAAAGGGTTCTGGCAAAGATTTTGGAAAAGGCGATTCTGTTGTTTTTGATTTTAACGATCACAAAATCTCGATGGTTAGAAGCGATTTTAAGAAAAACGGTGAGTTTCAAGCCAAAGTTTCGACTGGAGAACCTGTGAAATTAGACTCATCCGTTACTGAGTGGACTGTTATTGGTGCCCGTGGCAAAATTTTGGGCAAGGTAGTTTTTGATAGACGTTTTGCAACGCAGAGCGATTTTTGTACATCAAAAAATAGGGTTGTATTCATGTCTTTCAATGAAATGTATCATGCCTTCCAACCAACCAAAAATGGCGGCTGGGGCATGGATTTATCAAAGATTTCTGATAATTCCAATATTTATATTAAACAGCTTACATTTCCTGTAAATAAGGCGTATTTAAATGCAATAAATGAATCGGAAGCAATAAAATTTAATTTTATAAGACTTGGTAGCTGTGCAACATAATTTAGTGTTGTAGATCAACAAAGGCGTTGATACCTCTGACAATTCCTAGAGCTATGTTTTTTTGGTACATGTCATTTGTTAGCTGGAGGGCCTCTTTGTGGTTTGTTAAAAACCCAACTTCTACGAGCGCCGCAGGTATTGGGCTTCTAAGCAAAACTCTGAATCTATCGGCCTTTATTCCCCGATCTTTGATGTTGATGCTTTGTTCATGAAGGTGATTGACTAGAGTGTTTTGAATGAGTGTCGCTAGTTGTTGAGATGTTTGTGTATTATTTTTTAAATATTTATCAACCGCTTCCAGAATCGACAGATTTTTTTTTAGGTTCATAAATAAAAAGCCGCCGCGTCGAGTTGGAGATACAAATTCTTTGGTATCCAGATAAAATGTTTCAACACCGCTTGCGGCACCGCCTTTGCCGCCATCTGAGTTTACGTGTATTGATACAAAAAGATTGGCATTGAGTTGTTCTGCCAATTTTGATCGCTCGATAAGTGTTAAATTTGTATCTTCATTTCGTGTGAGCAATACCTTGAATCCATCGTCTTGAAGCATAGTTTTTGTTTTTTTTGCAATCAAAAGTGCGAGATCTTTTTCTTTTAAATTAAAGCTTTTTGCTCCATCATCCTCTCCGCCGTGTCCTGGGTCAATAACTATGCGCAAGTCTTTTTTTTTTGACAGTGGCTGGTCTGTATTTGTTGAGTCACTGGCATAAAAATCGTTTTTTACGTATAAAATTGTCTGATTTTTATTTTGTAGGTTATCGAGCGCTTCTTGCGAAAAAATATCGATGACCAGGCGGTTTGGGTCTTCCATTTTACACCACTTTATTAGGAGCCTGTTTGCAATCTTGACAGCTTTGTTTATGTCGTTTTTATCTTTTTCTTCTCGCGTTTTGGCAAACTCAAGTATTAACGCCACTTTTGAAATGTTTTTATTTTTCTCTAAAACAAAAACATTTTTGAGTAACCCGTCTTGTTTTAGTTGACTTAGTTTCTCCATAACCTGTTTTGCGCAAAATTGTTGTTGATGCATGCCTGGAAAAGTTAGTTTTAATTGAAAATTATCTTTTAAAATCTTTTTTTTGAAATAAATCGGTTGCGAAAAGTCTAACATAATCTGTGTTGACAGTTTACCCTTGTAAACCTCTATCCAGTTCAGTCTGTTGACCTCCTGAAATTTGTTATTTATTGCGTTGCCTGCCGGTGTTGCAGCCTCAATATCTTGAGTAGTGCCGCTAAATAATGCGCACAAAAAAAGTGCAAAATATAAATTTTTCATCCCCCGTCCTCCCCCTTTTATTCATAGCAAATGTACGAGCATTATTGCAATGTTATTGCTTATAAATTGTTATGAGTCATCTTCATACCAAGGTTATCAGGTTAGGATTTGAAAAAGCAATTAATTTAAAATAGGCATAGTTTTGGCCCACACTGAATTAATATATTTCTATTTTAAATTAATTTGTGTTTTGTTATAAAAAACAAGATTTGTTTTTGCAGTTTTTGGAAAACTTATTCGCCAGCCACGTCCCAGTCATGGCCAGAAGCTCGAATCTAAAAACTTGTTTATTTCTTGAAAGAGCTGATGCACACCTGTGTTACGCAAGTGTGCATCAATGTATGACCGTGTTTATAATGGTTTTGCTTGACCTGTGTGATGCGTTAACTGCCAAGCAGCTCTTGATTGACCTGTTTGCAATCTTGTGTAGCAGAAAGGATTGTTGTAATGTAAAACATCTCTACCGCCATACAAAATACAAATAAATGGATTTTCTGTATCAATTTTGTCTAAAATGCGAGCCTGGCTTTCGATTGTAATTGTCGTATAACCTGCTTTGATGTGCTGATTGCCGCAAAAAGATGCCTGCAGATGGTGATCGATAAATGGTTGAAGTACTGTTTCATTGAAATACTGCCCGCTGATGCAATTCCACCGTTGTACGCTATGGTCGAACAATATTGAAACATATCTTTTTAGCGGAAACTGTACAAAGCCGTCTCTTAAGCAATTGAATGCTTCATCCCAATAAGGTGGATTTGCATGCGAGGCAGTTATAATCGATCCATCGCTTGCGACTAGCAATAACTCGGGAAGTAGGGCTTGGGAAACGGCTTTAGACATATCAAAACAGTGCTCGTCGTCAGACGCTTGCTCATTAAAACAAGCACGAAATCCATGAGTATTATCTCCCAAAAAACAATTAGTGTCATCATGGTTGCCGCGCATTAAAAATACATTGTTTGGATTCAGGCATTTTAAAGTAAACAGTACAGCCAGAACGGCTTTAGGATGTGGGCCACGGTCGACATAATCACCCAAAAATATGAAATAATTGTTTTGCGTTGCTTTCAAATCGTTATCAAGATAACCTTTTGCTATCCAGTCATTGATTATCAGCGTCAATGCATCATCTTCGGCATGAATGTCTCCAACGAAATTTAGATTTGCTTCCGCGGGAATGTGCTTAATTTGAGCGTATGGATCAGCATAGTCTTTAGTGTTATCGAAACCCTGGCCTCGCAGTTGAGCTGTGACGCTTAAAAATACTGCAGTTATTTTGAGAAGATGCTGTTCCATGACTTGCACTGCTTGGTCATAAGGTTCATCATCGTTTTTTGTTTTTCCTTGTAAGAGGGTGCACAGGATTTCTTTAGCATCATGAATGCTATCTTTATGATTTTGATCAATTATTGCAGGCGCAATTTCAGTTGAATTGTGCAAAAATTTTGCAACAAGAGCAACAACACCAACAGATGCTACCGCTGCCACTCCTAGGCCGGCAATGATAGCAGGGGTGCTTTTTTTAGCTTTGCCCCTTGTTTTCGCTGGAGTTTTTACTTCGCCTGCTTCGACGTCTTTGACAACTTCAGTTGATTTCGCCTCAACATTATCTAATTCAACTTCAGCTTTAGATTCAATAATAAACGGATATGCGCATAAAAAAAGTAAGAAAAAAGCTCTACGATTAAACATTATTTGGCAATCCTTAAATTTATTAAATTAATTTTGTCAGTAAAATAATTTTACATGAATTATAGTTTATGTAAAATGGCTTTTATGTTTTTAAATCCGACATATAAGGTTAAAATGCTTGTAAGCTTTATGTTTGAAAATAAAAAGCATGTTTGGCAAGGCTTTTTTGGCTCATTGCGTCGGTTTTATTGGCCAATCTTTGATTTAACCCAAAAAATATGCAATATTTTTGGAGCTGAGTTTACTTAAAATTGAAAGATTTGTATGAAAATTGAAGTAAATATTCCGTTAAGTGATAAAAATTGGTTTTGCACTGGTGGCTGCGCAAGGTGTTTTTGTGAGCCTGCAACCGAGCAAGAGTTTGCAACTGCTCTATGTTTTGCCAAAGACAAAGGCCTAGAAGTGTTTGTGCTTGGCCTGGGAGCAAATATTTTAATAAGTGATGATGGTTTTGATGGACTGGTGATCAGGCCGGCGTTACATCAGATCAAAATGCTGACTGATGGCCTTGTTTGTGCTGGTGCTGGCGTTAAAATACAAGATTTAATTGATTTTTGCTTGGACAATAATCTGCTGGGGCTGGAAGAATTCAGCGGCATCCCTGGCACGGTTGGCGGGTCGGTTTTTATAAACATTCATTACATGACTTACTTTCTGGCCGATTTTTTGGTTAGTGCCAGGGTTATTGATAAAAACAGTGGACAGGTGCTTAATGTTGACAAGGCCTGGTTCAATTTTGGTTATGATCAGTCAAAATTATTCGACGAACATAATTTTTTGGTTAGTGCAACGTTTAAGCTTAAGCAAGGCTCTTCTATCGAGGCCGCCTACTGCAAAGGCCGTCGTGATGAAACGATTCGCCATCGTAATCGACGATATCCGATGTCAAACACGTGTGGCAGCTTTTTTCGCAATTTTCATGAAAACGAAGTTCCGTTTTTGATCAACGGCAAGAAGATGTTATTTGTGGCTTATTATCTGGATAAGCTTGGAATAAAGGGCGAGTTGGCCGTTGGCAACGCCGTTGTTTCGCACCAACACGTTAATATGCTGGTTACTCGGACAGGAGCCACAAGTGCCGACGTGATAAATCTAGCAAAAACAATGCAGGCTATGGTCAAAGAAAAATTTGGGATTGTGCCGCACGCAGAGTGTCGGCTTGTTGGGTTTAAAAATTTAGTTTTGGATTGATGTTATCGGGGCCTACAGAACGCAGGCCCCGATAACTTTATTATTTAGAATCAAATGTTGAATCTTCTTCAGATTTGATCGAAAGTTTTCTTTCCGATTCTGTTTTTTTCTTAAGCGGAATACTAATTTTTAAGATTCCGTTTTTGTAGGTGCTTTCAATTGTTTTGCCCAGATCAACATCAAATTCTTTGGTATCGATTTCTCGTAAATCGAGTCTGAAAGCCTTTATTTTGGACTCTCTGGACTTAAATATGTATTTAGTTACGCCTGAATCGCTTTCCTCTGTTTTTTCTTCGGAGACCTTTTTTTCTGCACTGATTTTAAGAACCTTGTCTTCGGTGATTGAAGCATTGATCTCTGTTATGTCAAATCCGGCAAAGCTAAATTCAAACTCTAAGCGCTTGCTGTCTTCGTCCAGTCGTATGCTTTTTAGCGTGCCCATCGATGCAAGCTCAAGATTTTTCAAAAAAGAGCCGACCTGACTTTCAAATTTTCTGATCTCGTCAAACCACGGAGCCATCCCCATAGCTTTGGGGCAAGCTGCAGCCAAAAATAAAAATGTCGCTGTTGTGAGTGATCTTGTTGTCGTTTTCATGAAACGCCTCCTTAAATATAAAAAGTTAATAAAAGTGAATACCACATATAAAAATAAACCGAAAATTGGGTATTTTGTCAAGATTTGGGAAACTGAAAAATATATTTTTTTACATAAAACGCTATATTATTCGATGTACCTCAAATCTGATCATTCAATATTTTTTCTCGATAATCGTTCATCAATCGAACTAAAAAATGAAGATTGTGAATTGTGGCAAGCGAGTATGCCGTCAATTCATGAGCTCTGAATAGGTGATGCAAATATGCGAGTGTGTAGTGCTTGCATGTAAAGCATTTACAGCAATCTTCGATTGGCCCAAGTTTTTGACTGTTGCCGCTTTTAAATACGCGCATACCGCCGGTTTTGGTAAACAATAAACCGTGTCTGGCAGCTTTGGTTGGATGAGAGCAGTCAAACGTATCAATGCCTTGCGGAATAATTTCGTTGATCGAGTTTAGATCTCCGATTCCAAGCAGGTGGTTTGGTTTATTCTCTGGCAGTTGCGGCATCAAATATTTTAATAGTTCAAACATTTGTTCTTTTGTTTTTCCCAGGCTTCCACCGATACCGTACCCGTCAAAGTCTAGACCTGAAAGATATTGACAACTCTCTTTGCGCATGTCTTGATCTAGTCCTCCGTGTATAACGGCGTAAATAGCCTGCTGTCCATGGTTTGATTTATGTTCATCAAGTGAGCGCTTTTCCCAGCGATGAGTGCGAGCCAATGATTTTTTTAGATCTTGCATCGAGGTATGATAAGGTGGTAGTTCGTCAAAGCTGACGATGATGTCTGCTCCGATGCTTTTTTGTGCTTGAATAGAAGATTCTGGGGTCAGCAAAATTTTGGCTCCATCGCGGTAAGAGCGGAATGTAACGCCATCTTCAGTTATTTTAAGAATGCTGTTGTTGTGTTTCTTTGTTCCCCGGCTTTTAAGCTCATCGTGTACGCCTCCGTACATTAAACTGAATACCTGGAAGCCTCCAGAGTCAGTGATGATCGGGGTTTGGCGGTTCATAAATTTGTGTATTCCACCTGCACTCTTTATCAGTTCTGAGCCTGGCTGCAAAATTAGGTGGTAGGTGTTGCAAAAAATTAGCTGAACGCCTATCTCTTCGATGGTTTTGCTGTCCAGTGCTTTAATTACCCCGTTTGTGCCGACTGCTACAAAGTTTGGTGTGTCTATTGTGCCGTGTGGTGTGTGGATTTTGCCTACGCGAGCTCTGGATTTGTTTGATTTATGAATGACTTCAAATTTAAAAAATTTATTATTCATGTTTATTCGATGTATTAATTTTGGCCTGGTTTTATGAATGCTTTTGCAAGTTTAGTAAACGGTGCAAAAAGCGCAATGACAATAATTTTTATTGCGAAGCTCATGATTATAACGTTCCAAACAGAGCCCACAACGCCGTACAAGGCCAAAAAAGTAAACAGTACAGTATCTAGAAACTGGCTGCAGATCATGGAAGCGGCTGAGCGAGCTGCTGGGAATTTATCGTTAAAAAAGCGTTTTAAAAAGCCAAACAGCATGGCATCAAATGTTTGAGTCACCAAATAAACAAAAACTGATGCGATTGTAATTCTTGGCATCAGGTGTAGGATTTGAATGAAGTGTGGCTGCATTGTGTCGAATTGATTTGGGATATAAATCAGGTGAATCTGGCTTAAAATCAGGTATGAGAGTACGGTGAAAAAACTTATAACGATCGCTTTTTTGGTTATGGTCTTACCGTAATACTCTTGCAATAAATTTAGACACAAAATTGCCCCTACGACAAACGCATCGCTGCATGTGACGCTTAACCCTAGCAGCGTTATTTGCTTGGTTACAAAGAGATTTGAGAGTACTCCTTGCGTGGCTATTGCCGCCACCAATGCGCTGGGTCCAATCGCAAGTGCCGCTAGGCAGAACGCTGCAATTAAAATTATGTGGATCAGAAAAATTAGTTCATTAAACACGGCTTTTTTTCTGTTTTGGCTATTTTTATTTTCGGTGTTAATGACTTGCGTCAACAAGTTGCGATGAGAATCCTACCAGATCCTCTGTGCTATGCCCTTGCTCAATCAGTGCCTTATACGCATCGTTTATAATTTTGGGATCAAATTCGCCTTGCATCAGTTTTATTGCAATGCTTTGGTTTGACATGCCTGGCATAATTTTGAATGGGCTCTTGATGTTTCCATCCGCATCTACATCGACCCAAACTTTGTAGTTTTTAAAGTATCCATTGGTTAAAGACTCAAGTTGTTTCATCTTACCAAAATGTGTTGCAAATAAACACATGCATTGTTGCATATCTACAAGATTTTTAGATATAGCAAAGGCTGCCGCCTCACCCTCTGCTGGATTTGTGCTAGAAAACATTTCGTCCATGATCACAAAGTTAAAGAGTTTAAATTCACCAGATTGCTGACCCAGGGTTAGGTTCTTTGTTCCATTCAAAAAATCTCTAACACGATTTTTTTCAGCTTTGAATAAAGATTCACCCCTGAGAGCATCGTCCGCAACGTTTAAGTGACTTCCAATTTTTGTAAATGGTGTGACAACAAACTTTGATGCGAAGGCAATTCCAAATACATGAGAGAAAATAATGCTGCACATTATTCCTTTGAGGGATACCGATTTACCTGCAGCATTTGGTCCGGTTAATATCATGTTATGACCAACAGCATCAGTTCCAAGCTCTAGATCATTGGTTACAATTTCTTCAGGTTTTAGCACAAGGTCTAACATCGGATACCAAAAATCTTTGGCGTATAAATATGGAACATCGGATTGTTTGAATTCTGTGAAGCATATCTTGGCGTTTGGACGTGCTGCATATTTTTTGTAAAGCCTTGCTATACCCATGTATGCATCAAGTTGACCTAGTACAACTAACGCATCTCCCAGCTCCTCGTGAACTTCTTGTAATTTTTTAAAACACCAGAGAACGCGCCCCTTATCAGAAAAGAAAGATGGTTTTTCTTTAAATGAACCTGATTTAAGTTTTTGTAATAAGGTAGTTAGTGTTTCTGAAGCAGAACCGCCGGCTACGGTTTTTTGCAGGATTGCTCCGCGAGGAAAGAGAGCTTTGATTTTTTTATCTTCGCAAGTTAACTGTCCAAGTTTATCAAGTGCGAATGCGAAATTTGCAGAACCATACGCATATTTAGAGCAATGTCTCTCAGATGTTACAATTTGGTTATAAGTTGGAAAGCCAGTAAATACATCCATAGCGAGTTGTAGTAGTAGAAATGCGGCTATCATAACACCAGAACTTTTTAAAAATATTTTAACGTTTCCGGTTTTATTGAGTATATGAAGCGCTGTGACTGGTGCAATGACTGCATATAATAAGTACGGAAAAAGGTACCACCTTGCGCCAAGGCCAAGCATGGTTTCGCTTCTGTTAAAGTTTTCAAACTTTTGCCAATAAGCGCCCATTGCCGAGTTTTTCTCAAAAGCACTCAACCCCTTATTGAACCATAGAAGATATTGGCTGTTTGCTTTTATGACATCGAGTTGTTTTTCGATCTGGTTGAATAACTTTTCGTTTTCAACCAGATACTTTACAATCTCTTGTCTGCGCTTTATGGTTGTTATGTGTGATGTTAGATCTTTATATTTTCTGGTAAACATTGATTGCCAGTAAACCTTGCCAAAGCATGTTTGAGTCTGGTCAGTAACCTTAGCAATATGCATATCAATTGAATTTTTACTATTACCACAGAATACTTCCAGATCCCCAAAGACCTCTTTGTTAAAAAGAGATTCCCCAAGGTTTTGTGCACTATTTTTATCGACTTTTGAAAACAAATTATAACAAAGTCTAAGCATTTCAATTTGACCCAATGTTGGTATATTGCAAAATTTTATGGGAATTCCTAAAGTTTCAGCAAATCCATTTTTTAATGCCGCCTGTTCCGCATTTGCCCTGAGTTTCCTAGCTTCTTCAATTTCTTTGTTTTCCGCATCTGTAAGTGATGGTAAATGTAACAATGCAGCTACATTGTATGGATCTGTAACATTTTCAGTTACAGCTGTTTGTGTAATAGCTGTTATGCTGGACGATGCAATCAGGAAATAAAAAATAAAAATAATATTACTTTTTTTCATAAAAGAACCTTGACTTATTAGTTTTGTGGAACAACTTCAATCTCGTCTAAAACATCATTTGATTTATCCATAACGGATACGTTGAAATATTTTTCATAGGTTTTTGTTGATTTATAGGCAAGCGCGATAAGTACACTCATCATTATTACAGTTTCAAATATTATTTGGCCTGTGCATTCTGAAGAAATGTCTGGAATGCAAATTTCTTGATCTTTTCCCTTAAAAATTTGCCCCCATGCTCTAGATCCATCTGCGTGACTAAATGTTGGAAAATATGCGTATAGCAATGATTCTATTATCGTTTTTATTACAATCGATATAAATACGAGCTGTACGACCATGTCTATTTTTGACTGCTTCTTGTCTAAAAATAAATTTTTATATGGTGTCAATGCATTTGTAAATCCAAATTTGATAGATTGGGAAAGGTTTTTTGTTTCTTTATGCTTCTGTCTAATTGCATTAGCAAAAAGGACTAAATATCCAAGAACGAGTGTAGTTGTTCCTCCTGCTAATAAAATTCCAACATTTTTCCATTTATTGTCATTTCCGGCATTGGTAGTGGCACCTGCAAAAAAGGAAAAATCATTACTTAAAATGTTTTTTTTGAAGCGCAATCCACACACATTAAAAAAGTTGTCTTCCGATAAAGATGTGCCTTTAAACATATTGTGCCACATATAAACTTGCGGATTACTGTTAGAATCAAATATTTTTGCCACAGCTGCGTGACCTAATTCGTGAAGAAGTATGACTATTTCTTGAAAGAATAGGAAAAAACATGGCAAGAAGAGAATCTTAGCTAGGTCTTTTTTGCTGCATAATTCGGTAATCATTTTTTTTGATTCAGCCTCACTGCCTTCTGGTGTTGGCATCGAGAGAGGATAATCAAATTCCGAGTTTTGTACGCATTCTAAATTGCTTTTTTGCTGCGTGCCATAACCTGCATTACTGATGTCAGGCCTACAATAAAACATCGTTGAAACTGTGAGTAAAATAAAAAATAGATAATTAACCATTAAACATTCCAATTGTTTAAGCAAAAACATACCGCCAATGAATAATGAAGAGTTAGAAATATACTGTAATATACTGGAAGAATCAAACGCCCTGCTGGCCCCAAAAATAGCCTTTTTGCTTAAAAATGAGATTAATTGACAAATCGGACATATTTGGTAGATTGATTCTATATTCGATAATTGAATGTTTAAGTATAAATATTTAGGGGGTTATTGTGAAAAAGTTGTTTATTCCAGCAATTTTGGCAGCAGGCATGATGTCTTCGGTTGCGGCAATGGATACAAAAAGCTCTAATGCTGAAATGACTAAAGAACCATTATTTGTGGGACAGTCTTTTTATGGCGATCAGTATAGTTTTCAAACAACTTTTGAAAATTTGACAGGTTATAAAACAGAGGAAGACGCGCTATCCGATACAAATGGTAAGCTTATTGGCATAGAATGTAGCGTTGATCTATGTTTTACAATGGTTGATGACAATACAGTTAAAAGATTTGCCATTTTAAGAAAAGAATGTCAGGGGCAAGAGTGGTTTGTTCGGGAAGATAGGGGAGAAGGTGTCAAAGCTGTGCAATTTTCAAATATTTTGCCTTATTCTATCGAAGATGTAGACAATAGCACAATCGGTTGCGACACCGCTTGGATGAAAGGGGCAAATTTAGGAATAGAGGGGCAGTTGCGTTTTATTGCTGAAAACCCTACTCATTGGTGGATATATAAATTGCGTATCGCAAGCTTATCTCAAAGTGCGCGTTGGAATGTATATATGGCTGAAACCATCACAGAATATTTAAGAGATAAAAAAGATTATTCAAATGCTGATAAAATTGTGCTTTACATTGCTTTTGAATTAGTGCGTCGTGCATTCGATTCAAAAAAATAACACGATCATTATAGATTAAAATTTTATGGGGAGGCGAAAGCCTCCCTTTTTTATTGCTTAAAGAATGTTGTTGGTTAATGTATGTGGCTGAAAATCATATTCTTGACCCAGTTTAATGAGCCATTATTTTATGAATATTTTTCCAGCTAATAACGTTGCCTTTGTTGCGCTCTTGAGCTTCGTCGCCTGCATAAATAACATAACTCTTCGTGGGGCTTTGTTGGGCAAGGTTGTTCCAGTACGAAAGTCCATCAAAAAAGTCGCTGCCAATCGTCATACTTGATTTGATTTCAATCGGCGTTAAATTTGTGCCTTGTTCGATTAAGCAATCAATTTCGGCCCCTGATCGATCACGCCAAAAATACAGTGGCGGGCGTTGTCCCTGGTTATAAAAGGCTTTGCATAATTCTGATATCACAAAAGATTCAAAAAGTCCCCCGCGCAAATAATGCATTGGAAGCTGTTCGGATGTTATTTTTAAAAGTGAGCAGGCAAGGCCGGTATCATAAAAATAAAGCTTTGGATGTTTGACCAGTCTTTTGCTGAAGTTTTTGTAGTGCGGATAAAGCGTGAATACGATGTAGCTGGCTTCTAGTAGGCTAATCCAGGCCTTCGCAGTGTTTACAGCTATTCCGCAATCGTTTGCAAGTGAGGATAAGTTTAGTAATTGGCCTATTCTTCCAGCACAGAGTTGAACAAAGTTTTGAAACAGCGTCAAATCAGTGACTTGCTTGATATCTCGGATATCGCGTTCTACATAGGTTTGTAAGTAGTTTAGGTACCAGCGTTCTGAATCCGTGTTTGGGTTGTATGCCGCTGGATATGAGCCTTTTAACATCACCGAATAAATATTGTCTGGCAGCATGGCTGCGTCTGAAAGTTCACCGCACGAAAGCGGAAGCAGCGTGTGTAGGCTGATTCGTCCAGCCAGTGTCTGTGTTATCGACTGGTTGACCAAGAAGTTTTGCGATCCGGTTAATACAAAATATCCAGGACGCCTGTTTTCATCGACAATGGTCTGAATGTAAGAAAGTATCGATGGAACGTGCTGAAATTCATCTAAAATCATTCCATGCGAGTTTTCGGATTGATGAAGCTTAAAAAATCCGTTGGGGTCTTCGGTTGCAAACCTCCGAATGTCAGGATTTTCCAGCGTGAGGTATTTATGATTTGGAAATGTTAGCTTTGCTAGCGTTGTTTTGCCTGACTGCCGTGGGCCTAAAATTGCAAGAACCGGATATTGCTGAGCCATGTTTTTTATGTCATGGGCTAGATAACGTGGAATCATAACCCTCCTTTCATTTAATTTTTTAAAGATATGATCTTGAAATATACGATCTAATCGGTATTATAACACGCGTCCGCCAAATTTGCAATCGCGTTGCAAATTTGGCGAAATTGTTTGCGCCTTATGTTTAGCCAATGCCAGTTTTTGCAGTTTTTTCCAAACTAATCCGGCAAGCCGCACCCAATCAACACTGGTAGGCCGCATTCAAAAAAATGTTAATATCTTGGTAAGCTTCATGTATTGCTGGCTAAGTGAATCAATGTCTAATGTATAACCCTATTAATAATGCTTTTGACTCGCTTTAATTTTTAAAAAAAATCATCAAAATTGTTTTATGGGTTATATTTTTGATAGATTAACCCAAGTTGATGTCTAATATTTTAGCCTGATTGTGAGAGGGGATTTTATGAAAAATTTATTGAATTGGGCCATGATGGTACTTGTTTTGAATGCATCTGTTGTTGCGATGGAGTCGGTACAAACCGAAAGATTGGATGCTGGATGTCAGTCTATCGTTGTTTTGCCTGGTTTAATGAGCTTAAATCCTTTATTTGGATATGATGCTAGTAATGAGGGTCCTTTGTGTAAAAAACAACTTGTACAAATCGGAATGGTTGCAACTTGCAAATATCAAGGAATGGATCGACGATTTGTATTTTGTCGAAAAGCATGTAAAAAAAAGTCATGGTTTGTCGTTGTAAATTCGTCTAGTTCATGTGATTTAAAAGGTGAATTGTTCGATCCATCGCAATCATCTGAACAGCTAGCGCTTGAGGATGTTATATCTGGACATCAAGTAATTGATACTCTCGATGATGTAAACGTTGAGTCTCGCATGACGTTTGTTCTAGATTTATTGGACATTTACGTCTATAAATTAATAATATCTATTTTGGCTCCAAAAGATGTTTGGCTTTATGAGTGGGCTGAAATGGTTGCTGTTAATCTTTTACAAAAGCTTAAGTCTTCGAGTTATTACCAAAATGCGGCTGCTTACAATATCGCAGCTCGTATTGCATTCGATTTAGTTTACAAATTGAATGCAAGCATGGATGCGTTTTTTAGCAATTTAGATTTTCAAGTACAAGCATTGCATAGCTAAACAGCTACCGTAAAACTTTTCTGGTTTTACTCCCGGTTTGTGCAGGTGAAATAAGGCCGTCAATTTCGAGCTTTTCAATCAAGCGAGCAGAGCGGTTAAAACCGATTCTGAAGTATCGCTGCAGCAATGAGATTGATACCTCATCGTTGTTTTGAATAAACTCGATAACTTGGTCGTAAATCTCATCATCTGGGTCGGTTGCTCGTTCTGCTGTTGCTACTTTTAGCTCTTCATGCAGGTTTAGATAAGTTGGGTTTTGTTGATTCTTCCACCAATCTGCGACCTTTTTAATTTCTTGATCAGAAACATAAACTCCGTGTGTGCGTAGTAGGTCTGGCGACGATGAGTTCATATAAAGCATATCGCCGCGTCCAAGCAGCTTTTCTGCTCCGGATGAATCAAGAATAGTTCTGGAATCAATTTTTGATGAAACTCGAAACGATATTCGGCTTGGGAAGTTGACTTTGATCAGTCCAGTGACAACCTCGACAGATGGCCGTTGTGTGGCAACTATCATGTGAATGCCTGCCGCTCTTGCCATTTGCGCGATTCTGACGATTTGTAGCTCAAGGTCTTTGCCGCCAACCATCATCAGGTCGGCGAGTTCATCAATAACAACAACAATAAACGTCATCGTTGTAAGTGTTTTGTCTGTTTTAAGTTTATCATGATATTCGTTTATGTTTCTGACACCGGCTGCAGCCATTTTTATGTAACGTTGTTCCATTTCTTGAACAACCCACTTTAGTGAAGTGATCGCTGTTTCTGCGCTTGTGATTATTGGGAATAAAAGATGCGGAATTTCAGCGTATGCGCCAAATTCAAGACGTTTTGGGTCAATCAGCACGAGCTTTAACTTATCTGGCGCCAGATGGCAAAGAAGGCTTATAATCATGGAATGCAGACCAACAGATTTTCCTGATCCGGTCGCGCCGCCGACAAGAAGGTGTGGCATTTTGCTTAAATCATCGATAACTGGCTTGCCGATAACATCAACTCCCATGAGTAATGGAAGTTTTTGTGTGCAATGACTAAATCCTGTCGATGGTATTGCATCTGAGAAATAAACGTCTTGACGTGTTTTATTTGAAATCTCAAACCCAACAACGTTTTTTCCCGGTATCGGAGCTAAAATTCGAATACTTTTCGCAGTAAGCGCCATTGCCAAGTCGTCCTCGACTGCGGTTATTTTGCTGATTTTGCTGTCGATTTCAGGCTTGTATTCGTACATCGTAATTACTGGACCAGGTTTTACAGAAACGACTTTACCCTTAACACCAAAGCAGGTCAATTTTTCTTCCAGCTTTTTTCCACACTCAGAGGCCTCTTTTTTTAGCTCTGCTAGGTTTTCGTTTGACTGCTTTATCGCAAATATGTCTGGGTCCGGAAGAACAAACTCAACAGTTTTTGATTGAGGCTGTTCTTTAATATCATTTTTTACAATGTTTTCATAAACACTCACTTCAGAGGCGTTTTTGCTAAAAATGTTTTGCGTCAAAACAGTGTTTGGAAGGTGTACGAAAGTAAATTTGCCGCAACTAATTTTTTCAGTTTCATGCCGGAGTGTTTTGTTTTCGAATTTTGAGAACGTTTCAAACATTTCATGTGTTTGGCTTACGGCTATTTTTTGCTGAGATTCTAGTTGTGCGTCAAGTTGCGTTGCTGTCGATGCTTTTGGTCTTTCAAGAACTGACTTCCAGTACTCAATATCGTTGGCAACGTCTTTACTTAACTCTGATGCTGGTATAATTTTATCATTCTCATCTTTGAATTTGCACCAGTTCAATAGATTTGAAGCTTTGAATTTAAAAATAGATTTTACGTAGGGGGCCAAAACAAAACCTAATTTTTTAATTCCTGAATTTAAAAACGGAAAGATGGGTAACTGTAAAAAACTGGCTGTACTTATCCAAACAAGCGCAAGCAGGATGACTATTGAGCCTTTCATGCCGGCAATCAAATAAAAAGTGTTTGTTAAAATTTTGCCACACAAGCCACCAGAAAAGGAGCTTCTAACTTCAATGTTTGTGATGCCAAAAAGTGTTGTTGTTGCCGTTAAAAAAATGGTTAGCCATAAAAATCTTGGTCTGGCATCGGCAAGTGTTTTTGATGAAAAAAGAAGATAAAGCGTTAATCCTAAGCACAATAAAAAAAAGTAAGTTGCTGAGCCCAAAAAATAAAAAAAGAATGCTGCAAAATTTGCGCCAACAATTCCGGCCAGGTTCAAAATTTTGTCGTTTTGGTTTGAAAAATGGAATAGCGTGTTGTCTGCGGAATTGTAGCTAAAAATTGAGATAGATACAAAAATAAAAAATGCCGACAATAAAACGAATAAAATCTCTTTTTTATAATCATGATTTATTTTAGATTTAAAACGGACTTTTGTTGGGGTTGCCATCATACTCTCCTTAAAAATGTGAGGATATTGATTAGTTGTTTAAAATAACGATCAGAAGCGTTATTGGTATAATCATATAAAAACTAAATAACCATAATCTACCTTTAAGTGCAAGTTTATAAATAAACATAAGAAGTAACGTTGTAATAATTGTTGAAAATAAAGCGATAAAAATAAAATTTTTACTAAAGATTGACAATAGTGTCGTATTTTTAAAAATTGGCACTATCCCATGAAATAGTGAATCAGCGACGATTAGTGGAAGATGTAAAAGGAATGATATTTGAAATGCGCGTCTGGTTCCCAAATTTAACCAACAACCAGTGACGTAAGTACTTGCAAAGCGTGAAATGCCGGGAACAAAAGCTAATCCTTGAATAATTCCTAAAATTAAAGCTTTCTTCAAATTTAACGGTTTTGGTTTGGCTGAAAAGGCGTTTTGTTTAATAAAAAGCGAAATCAAAATTAAAGTAGTGCAACAAAATCCGAATAACAAAATTTGTGGGCTTTGTGAAATCAAGCTGTTTTTAAATAAATTTTTGAAAAAGAAATAAAAAAATGATGTTGCTAGGTCTGCTAAAAAAATTAAGCCTAAAATTTTTAGAAAAATAAAAAGTAATTTTTGCTGACTGTAGGTTAATTTTTGTTTGGCAAATGGCCGCGTTACGGCTTGAAGTAATTTATTGAAAAGCGGCATCCAGTCACGGTAAAATGTTAATGTAATTGCTATGAGGGCTGTGATGTGAAGTAGAGGGTCCAGGATATCCCAAAAATAAAATTCTTGATTTTGCCAAAATTTTTTGGCTAGAATTGAAGTTAACAGTACATGCCCAGAACTACTCACTGGTAATGACTCAAAAATAATTTGTGTGGCGGTTATTAAAAGAAGGAGTTTTTCCATTTTAATCCAGCATAATCTCGTTTTGGGTTTAAAAAAGCAACAAACAAGTTAGTTGACATTTTCCCCGATTCATGTAATAAATTTTTTACGAAAACATGTTAACCTTAAAAAAATAAATTTATCAAGAAAACAAAAAAACTTGATATCTTTGTAAAAGGTTATTAATCTAAACAACGTTGCGGTGGGCTTTCTGTTACTGATAGCTTCACGAGGGCTCGTCTGTATAAATGTGTCGAGATCTCATTGAGTATAAAAACTGAGGGAGGTGTCGGTGTCGAATGAATGGTTTTCAAGGAAAGGAGGGCTCAATAAAAAAATAGATCTAAAATCAATTTCTATTATCATGCAATTATGTATGACAGTATTTTGTTGCAGCTGATTTGACTTAGGAAATTGGTTGTAGCAGTGAGGGTAAAATTTAAGCAAGGTATTTTTTGGAGAGTTCACTTATGAATAAAATAGTAAAAGTTTTAACAGTTGCAGCACTTGCAATGAGCGCCAATGTTTTTGCACACACAGAACACACATATTTGCAAGTCCGTCCACAAGGAATAAATCTTCCACTCGAATACACAACCTTCAATGAAAGAATGACAGCAAAATTGGAAGACCGTTTTGGCGGAAACTTCATGGTCACAGGCTGGTATGCACAATCATCAAACGATAACAAGATTGGCGAATACTTTGGTATTCATGGTAAATCAGAATTTATTTTGAATTATGATGATCTAACTGATGAAACAAAGTGCGACTTTGATTTGAAGAGAATCATCAATCTAGCAGAAACAGGCGATAAAGCAACAGTTAAGTTCCATCCTAAAGAAGAGACCTGGGGCGTACGTTTTGACTACTATCAAAATTTGGACAAACTAGTAAAAGGTCTTTACCTCAAGGTTAACCTTCCAATCGTTGGTGTAAAACGTCACATGGATATGGATATCGATAGCACAGACGCTCTCGTAAAATCCAATTTATATAGTTATTTTAAGGGTGAGTATACAGAAGATGCATCAGGAACAGTTCCTGGTCAATTTGCTTTAGATCATGCATATATAAATCATCATGATGGCAGCGAAACAGGCGTAGCAGACATCGAAGTTACACTTGGTTACAAGTTCTTGAACAAAGAGAAGTATCACCTAGGTTTAAACTTGGCAATCATTATCCCAACAGGTAATGATGGTGAAGGTCACGATCTATTTGAATCAATCTACGGCGCTGGCAAGCACTTTGGTTTCGGCGGCGGGCTTGATGCACAAGCACGCATCTGGGGCGATTGCGACCACAACATTAAGTTGAACTTGGTAGCAAACTATCGTTACCTCTTTGAATCATCAGAACACAGACTTTACAGAATTAAGGACTATCACTTTGCATACCTCAACCTTGGAAGAGTTACTGATTCAAAGTTAACTCCAGCTCCAAACGCATTGACTCTCAACTCAGATGTAACACCGGGCAGCATGTTTGATGGTATTCTTGCATTTGCTTACAACAACGGCGGCTTCTGCTTCGATCTTGGTTACAACATGTACTTCAGAGAAGATGAAGATGTACACGTCAAAGGCGACCTGCCAACAGGTGATGGCCATGCTTGGTACATAGCAAAGAGAGATATCTCTTTTGGAACAGGTCACACAACATTTGTAGCATCCACTGATGCCCAATCAACTACAGCATTAACAAAAGACAGCCTAGATTCAGAATCAGCTTCAACCCCATCACAGTTCACAAACTCAGTCTATGCTGGTTTGGGCTATGCATTCAAAGAATGGGATTATCCTTTGATGCTCGGCATTGGCGGCAAATATGAATTTGCAGCTAAGAACAGCGCAATTGAACAATGGCAGCTATGGGGCAAGGCTTCCTTGTCATTCTAATTTGATTTAAAAGAATCGCTTTAGAAAGCAAAAAAATAAGGCCGGAAATTCCGGCCTTATTTTTTTGTAAATTATTAAACAACATAATTTTTTTAGAGTTGTTAAACGTCTTCTGTAACTTATGACCAAACAACACGTAAGCGGGGATCCAGTCGAATTCTGTAATTTCAAGACGAATATTTTTACTGGATTCCCGGTCAAGCCGGGAATGACGGCTTTTAGGGTTTTAGTATTCATAAAATGTCTGTTTTTGATTGAGTTAAATTTAAAGAAGGTGCTTGCGTAGCTCCACTTTAATAATTTATGTGTGGTTTCAAAATAATACATTCTAAATTACGTAATTTTTATCATTATTTTTTAATTACTTGTCTGCCTTGCTGAAAGTGAGTAAGTTTAAAGAAGTAAGATGCAGTTTAGGAGTAATGCTTAATTTGAAAGGAGAGGGAGATGTCTTACGAGGCTGATGTGGGGGGAGTTTTTGACAAGCTTTTGTGTCTTCCAGAGAAAATTTTGCTTCATCACGAGCTTGATGCGTTGCCACAGATTGTTCTTCATGACCTATCGCATGACGATGTGTTTGGTCTTGATAAAGCTGTGTACCTTGTCGATAATCCAGATTTTGATTGTCTGAAGGGCGTGGCCGGTTTTTCACGCGATGAGTGCAAGTTTCATCACCAAAATCTTTGGGAAAAACCTAACAATTTTCGTACTGAGATGAAGGATGCTGTTTACAACGAGCGCATGCAATTGTTTTTGCGCAATGGAATCAGGAGAAAAGATATTAATACACATGACGAGGATGATGTGGTAGAACTGGGCAAAGTTTTGGGAATGCAGAACCCGTCATTTTTGACATGGAACATGCGACACGGCAACCATGGCATTTTAATATTTGAGACGACGCATCAATCATTTGCAAGAAAAAAAGATTTGTTAAAGCAGGCTGGGCCATTGCTAAGTTTGTGTTAATAAAATTTTAAAAGAGTTTGAGTACAATTTTGTGACGCTGTGCTGCTTTTTTGTGCTACTAATTTTTTACACGCTTGAATTTTTCCATATTCGATTGAATAAATCCAGCTTTGTTCTTCAAAATCAAGTGTAGATTGAATAAGCATCAAAGGATTATTTTTCCTTTTTATTTTCCACGAATTTGCGTCTATTTTTTCTAAATAAATTTCAGGTGCGAATATCAAATTCCACTTCCAGGCTCCACTGTCTGAGTTTTCGATCCAGTCTTCAATTTTTAGTTCGTTATTTTGCTTGATCAACTCAAGCTTTCTGTGGGCTGTTTGATTTTTGTGTTTGCATGCGCCTTGGAGGCTTGTCTTATCCTCGCAATGGCCCTCACGCTCCAGCTGAAACAGTTCATCGAAACAGTGTTCTTGGACCGGATAAAATGTGTTGTGTGATTCAAAGCTACGAAGTTGATTGCGTAGTCCAGAATTGGCTGTGTAAGCGCCTGTCCCAGGGTCGATGAGTATCGGAATGCCTTTTAATGAAAGGGTGATAGCAAGTTGATCTTGATGAAAGTGGCCGGTCGGCTGGCGTTTATTAAATGTTGCGTGCCGAAATGTTATGTGCAGGCCATTGTTTTTAATTATTGTTAGCCCGAAGTTGGGATAGGTTTTTATGTCGTTCGTATGGCTTCGATTTCGCCTTGAAAAATATATAGCTCGCACTGAGTGATTTTGAAGGCCGCATCCCTCGATACATTTTGCTTTGCAAAACACTCGTGACGAGCGGCCGAAAAATTGTATCGAAGTGTCACCACGAACGGATTTACCTCCACCGTTCGCCCTGAGCGTAGCGTAGCGGAGTCGAACGGGTACGAACGGTGCCACGCCTGTCGTAATCTTGCCGCTATCGTTATCGCCGATCTGAGCAAGATTGCCGGCCTCATCGCTACAATCTTGCAAGAACTGTTCCATTTTTGTTAGCCGGTAGCAAAACTCCTGAGGCAAAGCTGTTTTTGTTGCGTCGCAAAGCTGCTTGAAATGCAAAAATATTTCGGTATCAAGCTTGTGATAATTTGTTGAGCCTTCGTACGATGTTCCATCCGGCTGGATTTGCTGAAAGAACTGCTCAATCATGGTTTTGACCACCCAATTTTTTTTCGTTCGTGTGTCCCCCAAAAACTCGCACAGATAAAAATATCCCAGCAGATCTGCAAGATAATGATTATTGGGCCTGTCTGACCACTCCCAGTTATTCTCAAGAAAGTGCATGTGATCATACAATGAGCGTGTAAATTTTTGCCAAAACTCATTCGGGATTATTTTATCGTCTTTAAAGCAATTAAATCCATGAATCCAATTTATCGCTCTGATGCCTACTTCCATCGGGCATAGCCAGTTTACTCCAAGCAGATAAGGGTTTTGATTAATCCAGTCTTCAACTTGATATTTAAAAGACTCTGCATATTTTTTATCGCCAGTTTGTTTGTATGCAGCGCTAAGCTCAAAAATGTGCTGGAAGCGTGACATCTCCCATGGCACCTTGACGTCAGGATTATATTCATCAGCCTGCATAATTTTTGGGCAGCTAATTTTTATGTCTTGATAAAAGATGTTTTTTTGTTGTTGCCAGGCACTTTCTAAGATTTTATTGGTATTTTTTAGCTGCTCAACTTTAAAATCTTTTTGCCATTCAATCTGGTTAGCATTTGTATGATTTGCTTCAGATCTTAAGGCCTTTTTATAAAAACGTAATCTAAAAAGCTTTTTACGCAGCCTATATTTTAATGTTAAAAAAAGATTTTTGCAGCCCAACTCAATTATTCGTCGGCTGTAGCGGGCAATCTTGGTAAACATGAAAATCTAAATTTTTATGTGCTTCAAAAATTCCTGGACGGTCTGCTCAAAATCAAGGTTGGTATTATCGATTGTGATTGCATCTGATGGAACTATTAATGGAGCTACATCACGCTCTTTGTCGCGTTTATCACGAAGCTCGATATCTTTTTGTACATCTTCTAGCGTTCTTGTTTCAGCCTTGCGTGCCACATCAGCCATTACCCGTTTGGCTCGAGCTTCTGCCGTGGCAGTTAAATAAAATTTATAATCGGCTGATGGAAATACCACAGAACCGCAGTCGCGGCCATCGGCGACAATGTTGTATTTTGTTGCGATTTGACGTTGAACATCAAGTAAAAGCTCGCGTACATTTTTGTTTGCACTGACAATTGAGGCGATCTGATCGATAGATGAGAAGGATAGCTTTTCTGTGACATCCTTGCCTTTAAATAGTACATGAGCAATGCCGTCGGTAAATTCGTAAGTTATGTCTTTGATGAAGTTCAAGTCATTGATCGAAAGCTCGTTTGGAGTTTCAATATTTATTGTTTTGTCTAATTCCTGAACCAAAATGTACGCTACTGCTCTGTAAAGAAGCCCGGTTTTGAGTGGTACCATTTTTAATCGTTTGCAAATCTCTGTTGCGATCGAGCTTTTGCCGCTTGCAGCCGGTCCGTCGATTGTGATTATCATAATCTTCTCCAATTTAGTTAAAGAGTTTGCCTGGATCCCCTTGAAAAAGGGGATGACATCATGAACGCATTCACAACTCGTCGTACTCGCGAAAGCGGGGACCCAGATTATTTTTAAACTTTTCTAATTTTAAGAGCAGACTTAACGTCCGTCAAAGTTTTATTTTTACGATGCCAGTTTTTGTTGTTTTCAAAAAAATCATCTGACATCCATGATCCAATCATGTCCTGCAGGCCGCATCTAAAAAATTATTATTTTCTTTGCAGCGCCGATGAGTGCGATGTTTGCGGTGTTAGTGGTCTATGTATGTCCCTGAATATAATGGTTTTGATTGGTAAATTTTATTCATTTTGTTATGCTCGTTTTCACATTCCGTCATTTCCGGCTTGACCGGGAATCCAGACTGAAGTGTTGCTGGGTCCCCGCTTTCGCGAGGACGACGTGTTGTGAAATTGTCATACCATTGAAAAGATTGATCCA
>LBTE01000002.1:157235-173117 GCA_000989955.1 candidate division TM6 bacterium GW2011_GWF2_37_49
CGCGAGGACGACGTGTTGTGAAATTGTCATACCATTGAAAAGATTGATCCAGTCTTCACTTTGTACGTGCCGTCATTCCCGGCTTGACCGGGAATCCAGGATAAAGTGTTGCTTGGGTCCCCTAAAAAAACGATCGAATAAATGGAAACCGCAGAAGTAAAAGAAAAACTTACGCCTTTGATGGAGCAATATTTTGCCATAAAACAGCAATATCCCGATGCGTTGCTATTTTTTCAGGTCGGAGATTTTTACGAACTTTTTTTTGATGACGCAAAAACGGCCTCAAGTTTTTTGGCCATAGCATTGACCAAGCGTGGCAAGATTAAGGGAGACGATATTCCGCTGTGCGGTGTGCCTGTCCATGCTCTCAATCATTATCTTAACAAGCTTGTCAGAGGCGGGTACAAGGTTGCCATCTGCGACCAGTTGACCAAACCACAGCCTGGCACGGTTGTTCAGCGCGGGGTGAGCCAAGTTTTTACACCTGGCACGCTCACAGACTCAACGCTTCTTGATGAAAAGTCCGCATCGTACCTTCTTTCGTTTTATCCTGATTCATCGCAGTGGTCGATGCTGTTTTCCGAACTTTTGACTGCACAGCTTTTTGCTGTCAGCTTTCCGGCAGATTCTTATAGAACCGTTGAGACCGAGCTTTCTCGCTTTTCGCCCGACGAAATTATTCTGCCATCAAGCAAGAAAAACGCCGATTTTGCAACATATTTTGCTCAGCAGGGGTATTGTACAAGCTTTGCACATCCACAGAGCGATTTTACAAGTCCTGATTCCTTTAACACTGCAAATGAATGGATTGAGCGGCAGTTTAACACGGCAACGAAGGCGAGGGTGAGCAGCAATCAAACTTTTTTAAGGAGCCTGCAGGTTTTATACTTTTATTTAAAGAGAAATCAGGAAAGTGCGCTTTCGCAGTTTAAGAGCATTCAGTTTTATGAGCCAGACGATTATTTGGTGCTGGACCCATCAACTCAGAAAAATCTTGAGCTCATCAAAAATAACAGCGATGGCGGCAGAAAGAATACGCTTTTTTATGTACTTGATAAGGCCAAAACTCCGATGGGGTCAAGAACTATCAAAAAATGGATATCAAGGCCGTTGGTTCAAAAATCAGGCATTTTGCAGCGGCAGGAGGTTGTTTCAACGCTTTGTCAAAAAGTTGAGGTACTCCAAAAGCTTGAAGAGCTGCTTGGCTCACTGTCAGATCTTGAAAGAATAATCGGACGCATTGCGCTTGGCAGAGCTAATATTAATGATTACATTGCCCTTAAAAACTCTTTGAATGTTACACCAGAAATAAAACATCTTTTACAGTCAGGCGTGCAAACCGTTCTTGCACACGCCATTCAAGAAAAAATATCAGACTTTTCTACTCTCGTGCAGCTTCTTGAGTCAAGTATTAATGATAACGGATCTGGAGACTGCATAATTAAGCAAGGCTTTGATCTGGAGCTTGATAGGCTACGTAGCCTTGTAAACAACGGCCAGCAAGAAGTTTTGAAGTTTGAGAAGCAAGAGGTGACTGTTACTGGCATTTCTAGCCTAAAAGTGGCTTACAATCAAATTTCTGGTTATTACATTGAAGTAACAAACCCAAATCTTGACCGGGTACCAGCGCATTACATCGAGCTGCAGAAGCTTGTCAACCGAAAGCGTTTTACAACCCCGGCATTAAAGGCGCTTGAGGCCGAGCTTTTAAAAGCTCAGAACGAGATTGATTTGGTTGAAAACAGGATTTATGAACGGGTTAAGGCCGATGTGGTCGTTTATTTGTCTCAGCTTCGTTCGGCATCACAGGGCTTATGTTATCTGGATGCCCTTTTTGGCTTGGCCAAAACTGCTTACCAGTGCGGGCATACAAAACCTGAATTTAATGATAAGCGCGAAATTATAATTAAAACAGGCAAGCATCCTGTTTTAGAGCAAATCATTGGCCAAAATTTTATCGGCAATGACACAGCTTTGACCGATGAACAGTCGACGTGGATAATAACCGGTCCAAACATGGGTGGTAAGTCAACGTATCTGCGGCAGGTGGCCTTAATTAATATCATGGCTCAGATCGGAGCATTTGTTCCTGCTCAACACGCAAGCCTGCCGTTGTTGGACAGAGTGTTTACGCGAATAGGAGCGGGGGATAACCTGGTTGAAGGCAAAAGTACTTTTTTGGTTGAGATGGAAGAGACTGCAACAATCTGTACTCAGGCAACAAAAAACAGCCTCGTAATTTTGGATGAAGTGGGGCGGGGTACCAGCACGTTTGATGGTATTGCCCTGGCCCAGTCGATTGTTGAACACATAGCTACCAAAATTCAGGCCCGATGCCTGTTTGCGACACATTATCATGAGCTGACTATGCTTGCTGATGCCATTTCGCAGATATCAAATTTTCACATGGCCTGCCAACGTGATGGTAATTTAATAATATTTTTACACAAGATTATTAAAGGCGCCGCAGATGGCAGTTTTGGAATAGATGTTGCTCGCTTGGCCGACTTGCCAGAGGGCATAATTTTGCGAGCTCAAGAAATTTTACAAATTCTTCACTCGCAGCAGCACGGTGCGATAAATACGCAAATATTGCCGGCCCAAAGCACTGATTTGGCGCTGCATGCGGAGGTTGCCCGGCTTAAAGCTGAGTTGAACATGAGCCAAAAATTGGCCCTGGAAATAGAGCAGCTGAATATGGACGAGTTGTCGCCAAAGCAGGTTTTTGACTATTTTTGGGGGTTAAAGCAGGGGCGTTTTAAAAAATAGTTGATCATAATGGTCTATTCTTTGTTATGATAAATAACGTTGGATTGCGTAGTGTTTATAATTAAGGATATTAATAATGAAAACAAAAAAGGCTGAAAGCTTAATATCAAAAGATGATGTATTAACCTTTTTGAGAGAGAATAAAGCCTTTTTGGAGCGCGAGTTTGGCGTTACGAGGCTTGCACTTTTTGGTTCATACGCTCGGAATGAGCAGAATCTATCAAGCGATATCGATATTTTAATAGATGTTAAAACGCATGATTTTAGAAATAGAATGAGGCTTAAACATTTTTTAGAGAATGCATTGAATAAGCGAATTGATCTTATTTACTTTGATTCTTTACGCTTGATCGTTAAAAAAAGTATTCAGGAGGATTTGATTTATGCTTAAACGTAACCCGGCACTATATCTTTTGGATATCTTGGTATCTATCGATCGTGTACGTCGTTTTTCCGTAAATATGGCTTCTGTGCAAGATCTCATAAAAAATGAGTCAGCCTGCAGCGCTGTTTTAAGAGAATTAAGTATTATTGGTGAGGCTATGAACCATGTGTTGCGCGTGGATAGCTTAACAAGGCTTGTTAAGCCTGAATGGCGGGACGTGGTTGATTTTAGGAATATCCTTATTCACGAATATTTTGGAGTAAGTTTTTCTGAAATTTATGGGATTATAAAAAATGACATTCCAATTCTTGAGCAAGAGATTATCAGTATATTACGCCATCTTAACTCTAGCGAATTATTGCAATCGGCCATGGATTGCGCCATTGATGAGCTTAAACAAATGGAACGAATCGAAAGTTTGGTGTACCTTAATAAAATTAAAGGGTCTTTGTAGGCCGCACAAGCAGGTTTTTGACTATTTTTGGGGGTTAAAGCATGGGCATTTTAAAAAATAAATCAAATTTTGAAACTTTTTTTCAATAAACATCTTGCCGAATAAGCAATTAAATTCTTGATTGCGCAAAAAAAATTACAACTAGTCCTGAAGTTGTTGCGAATTGTATGGTGAATATAATTTCAATTAATAATATTTTACAGCCAGGATTGTTTTGTGATAAATGTTTCAGGCTGCGTCTTTTTTCAGTGCGAAACAAAAACCCAAATAGCACTTGATTATGTAAGTGGGCACTTGATTTTAAATTTTCATGTGTTAAGATGAGAACATGTTTTGAAATCACTAAAAAAAATAGTCAATAAAAGTAGTTAACTATGATATAAATTTTTGGGTGGGTTTGGTGTAAAGAATTTGGTTCTTAATTTTGAAAAGAAACGTGCGCAATTTCGAAGCGATTTTAGGAACCGAAAAGTTGTTAGGTGTTATTTTATAGTAGTTTTTTTAGAGGAAATAATCATGATGAAGAAAATGATTCTCACATTAGTTCTTGGCTTGGGTCTTGCTCAAGTATCAGCTGTTGAAACAGATGCTCCTAAAAAGGTAAGCGTTGCGAAAAGAGCAATGAAGTCTTTGTTGGTCGGCGTAGGCGCAGTTGCATTGGTATCATTTGCTATTGCTGATAATCAGGGTGTTAGCTTTTTTAATCATCCCGAAGTTAAAGAAGTTAAAGATGATAGTGGCGAAGTAACAACTAAAGCAGTTGAAGCAGTTGAAGCAGCTAAATTGGAATGGTTGGTAAATAAGGTTAAAGGTATGCCAGCTGGTTTCATGAAGCTTGTTTGTCCTTTCGCTATTAAAGATAAAGACAGCAAAATTAAACCACTAGCGTTGATGGGTGATATTCTTGTAGACGCAGCTGCATTAATCGCTTTGGGTGATTATATCATCAGAGCTGATAAATCTTTTGCATCAAAGCTTGCTAATAAAGCAAAAAGCTTTTTCAGCAAAAAAGCTGTAGTTGCATCAGTAGACGCAGCTAAGTAATTAATAAATAAAATATTAAGTTACAAAAAAAGAAGCGTTGGGTAAAACCAGCGCTTCTTTTTTTGTTTTTGTATTTTATTTATTTGAAGGCGTTTGCACCATTCACCCGCACCAAAGAATTGAATTGGAGCTATGCGCCCCAAACCCGCACGAACGATAATTGTGGAGCTACGCGCTCCACACCAGCGCCAAAGACTTTTGTTGAAAAGTCTTTGGAATCTAAGCAATCAGGGGTACCCCCTTGAAACCCCTGGCTCGGTCGGCTGCTCCGGCCGCAGCCAAACTCGCCAATGAGGAGGTGCCGTCCTTACCTTACAAATTCCTTCTCGTTCAAACTCAGTTTTTTCAAACTTCGTTTTCACTCGGCGGAGTAATTTCGTGTAACCCGCTCGTGGTGAGTGATGTGGTTTAATAAAAGTGGACACTTGAGTTGAGAGGGGTATATTAAAAACCTAACTCAAAACAAAGGTGATTTATGTCAAGAAAATACACGTTAGAATTTAAACAAGAAGCGATAAAGCTTGTTACAGAACAAGGATATAGCAGACAAATGGCTGCTATAGCGCTTGGAACGAGCTGTAAAAATATTGATCGATGGGTATGTGAGTTTAAGGCTAGTGGTGAACTATCTAAGACGAAGCCCACATTAACAGCTGACCAAGAAGAAATTAATCGTCTGCGTAAAGAAAATGAGCGCTTGAAAATGGAGCGCGAAATCTTAAAAAAAGCGGCAGCCTTCTTTGCCAACGAAAGACTTTGAGATACAGATTTATTCGTGAGCAAGAGAATGCTTACCCAGTAACGGTTTTGTGCAAAGTTATGGAAGTAACTCGTAGCGCTTACTATCGTTATATTAATACAGAAAATAACGACATTGATGCAGATGTGCTATTAATCGTGGAATTGAAAGTATTACACAAAAAAAGTAATCAAAGTTATGGAAGCAGGCGAATGGCAAAAGCGTTATCTGATCATGGGTATTGCATAGGAAGATTTAAAGCACGCAGGCTGATGCGCCAAAATGGCATGACATGCAAACAGCGCCGTCGATATACGGTAACAACTCAAAGCAATCATGAATTAGCTACAGCAAATAACCATCTGGGTCGTAATTTTACTGTTGAAAAACCCAACTGCAAGTGGGTGGCAGATATTACTTATTTATGGACTGTCGAGGGATGGCTTTACCTGGCAGCTGTTCTTGATTTATTCTCGCGTCGTGTGATTGGGTGGGCAATGGCAGATAATATGAGATCTAATCTTGTAGAAAGTGCTTTTGCAATGGCGAAAAGAAGAAGACAACCGGATGTTGGTTTTTTGCATCATTCTGATCGTGGCGTACAATACGCATCTCAGCAATATCAGGCTCTCTTAAAGGAATCTGGTGCTATTGTTAGCATGAGTAGAAAAGGCAATTGTTGGGATAATGCCGTTATGGAAAGATTTTTTGGGACTTTGAAATCAGAATGCACTGATGGAAAATCTTATTTTACTCGAGCTGAAGCCAGGACTGATGTAGCCAATTTCGTCGAAGTGTTTTATAACGCACAACGGCTTCATTCGACTTTGAATTATATGAGCCCTGTGGCCTACGAAAAGCTTTATGAAACTAGCATAAAGCAAGCTTCTGTTCAGCGAAATGGAGAGTAGGATGAAGTCGCCTTGCCGGCGACAGAGGCAAAAATGAATTTTACAAAGTCCTCTCAATTTTTTTGTAAACCTTTACTTGACCAGAACATCTTGTTCTGGTGCTGTAAGTGTTGATGTATGCTCTGCTGAAGTCGCAGCGTTGAGTAATAAGTTGCAGCTTAAAATTTGTATGCCAATAATTAAACATTGAAGAATAAATCTATTTTTCATTATTGCTCCTTAAATTTAGATAAAAACAACTAATTAACGGTAACAAAAATGATTAAATTATTTCAAATAAATATAATAAATTGTTTGACGACACTGGTTGATACTCCAAATTTTTTAATATTTTGCTAAACTCTTCTCAAGTTTTTATATTTTGTTTTTATCCCAAAAAAGAGAGTTTTATGAAGAGTGATTTTTTGATTTTTGTGGTTATCACAACCATAATTTTTGTCTGTGTAGCGGTGTTTTATATGTTTAGGAGCGGTATGAGTATTAATAATGTTGATGATTTTGATAAATTGGTTTCGGGCGATTTTAAATCTTATGACCAGGTCCAGGCGATATTCCCCAAAAACGTTGAGCAGGCCAAGCAATACAGCGACTATTCAATTCAGCTTTTAAATCGTGATTTAGAACGTTTAATTAAAATTCCGGCACAGGAACGCACTTTTGACAACACGATTCAGGCGTTTGATGAAATTACTAAGAAATTCGGGATAATTACGAGTGCTATTCACACTTTTCAAATGGTTTGTCCAGACGAAGCCTTACTTAACGCTTGCCACGAATCAGGTGTTAAGCTGCAACAATTTTTTGTTGATGCTGTTACATGCAATAAAAAGCTTGCTGATGCGATTAAGGAATATGCCGATGGAAACGGCAAAAGCGACAAGCTTAACGCCGAGCAAAAATATTATCTGCAAGAGCTAATCAAAAATATAAAGAGAGAGGGATTGGATCTGCCTGAAGATAAGTTAAAAGAGGTTAGGGCGTTGAAAAAAGAGCTGGCAGAGCTGACTTCGACCTTTGAGCTCAATATAAACAAGGACAAGAGCTTTATTTTAGTTGACGCTGCAGGGCTTGACGGTTTGGATGCAGATTTTATTGCGCAGCTACAAAAAGACGATTCAGGGAAGTATAAATTAACCTGCGATAATCCAACATATCTTAATGTTCGGGAGCATTGCAAGCCTGAGAGCACGCGCAGAGAGCTTTATCGCGCATTCAAGAATCGCGCATATCCAATAAATATGCAATGTCTGCACGACATAATTTTTAAGCGAGATGAGCTTGCTCGTAAAATTGGGTTTCAAAATTTTGCCGCTCTGGACATCGATTCTGAGATGGCAAAAAATCCCGAACGAGTCGAGAGTTTTTTAAGTAACTTACTTGAAAAATCTTTAAAAAAGGCCCATCGCGAGAAAGACGAGTTTGTAAAAAGTGCGTCAAGCGATGTTCACGTTGATGCATCAGGCCGGATTAATCCGTGGGATATTGAGTATTCCGAATCTTGTTATAAGAAAAAACACTTTAACATCGATGAGCGTAAAATCGCAGAATATTTTCCTGTAGATCATGCATTAAATGCAATATTTCAGATTTACCAAAATTTTCTGGGCCTCAGGTTTGATATTTCAAAACCGGCTTGGGCATGGCACGATAGCGTTAAGTTAATCAAGATTTATGAAGCACAGACAGATGTTTTTCGCGGGTATCTGTTTTTAGATTTGTATCCACGCGCAAACAAATATTCGCATTACTGCCTCAGCCCGATAGTTCCAGCGTCAATTGATGCGACTGGCAATATTCATCCGTCCGTCGATATGATGATTGCTAATTTTCCCAAAGCCTCAGCGGACAAACCGGCCTTGTTTACGTTTAAAGATGTATCCACCTTTTTTCATGAATTTGGACATGCGATGCATAGCGTGCTTGCATCAGCTCGACTGGCAGGTGGGATTGGTTCTGTTAAAACAGATTTTGTTGAGGTGCCGTCACAGATGTTTGAAGAATGGGTTTATGAGAAAGATGTGTTGAAACTTGTGAGCAAACACTACAAAACTGGACAACCTTTGCCTGATGAGATAATTCAAAAATTGGTGGATCTCAAAATATTTGATTCAGGAATGTTTGTGTCGCGTCAATGCTGGCAAGCAAGCATATCGCTGGAGTGTTTTAAGGATGGCAAAGAAAAAGATACGAATTTGATCGTCAAAACATTGGCACAAAAGATGCTGGATTACCGCAATTTTGATGAAACGACGCATCGTCAGGCATCATTTGGTCACCTGGCTGGTTATAACGCAAAATATTACAGTTATCTGTGGTCAAAAGTCTATTCACTGGATCTTTTTAATGAAATTAAACGTCGTGGATTGATGGATCCTGCTGTAGGACGTGATTTTGTTAATAAAGTTTTGGCCAAGGGCGGTAGCGCTGATCCCAACAAGCTTCTCAAAGATTTTCTTGGCAGAGAGCCAAACGATAAGGCATTTTTACAAGACTTGGGAATAGAATAAATTATTTGTAAAACACATTCTGCAAGCTAGATCCAATCGATGCTGGCAGGCCGTATCTAAAAAATTGTAAATTGTTTGGCAAGGCTCATCTGATGCTGCATGTTGGTAGTAGTGGTCGATGTATGCCCCAATTTGTTATAGGTTTGACTTGGAATAAATACAATTGCTTATTTATTTTAAAAGCTTGAGTAAGGGTGGTTGGCTTTTTAATGTTTATTGTTTCAATCTGAATCATGAAAGCTGCTTCATGAGCTAATATTTCAGCTAGGAGCATTGCAATGTACCTAAATTGGCTTATTGTTGACGATTTGTCTTGCAAATGGTTGATTAGTAGGTCTTTGGCGTTTGACATGATTATTCATTTCATGATATTCTGAATAAGGTTAAATAATGCAATTTGGATAAGCTGAAGAATTCGTGATATCAATGTCAAATTAAAGTTATTTTAGAATTATTTATGAATAAGCGTTTTTTTGTATATTTATATTTTTTATTTTTGTTCTGCGGGTTTGGTAGGTTTAGCTGTGCTACTCAAGCAGTTAACAATTGTGTGCCGCAAAAAAGTATTCAAGCGCTTAAAAATGAAATAATGTATGAGCTTGATGCTAAATCACAAAAGCTAAAATGTGACATTGAGCATTTTGAAGGCGATGTGGCCTTGTTTGAATCTATTTCAGATGATCAAGCGTGCCAACAAGCCAAATCTGAGCTCAAAACGGCTAAGCGTGAATTAGCTGCGGTTCAGAAAAAAATGCACAAATTAGCGCATGTTTTTAATAAAAGGCCACCAGGCGCATTATTTGATTGGCGTAAGACGTTGTTTTATTCGATAAATGCGACATTTATTTTGGGCGCTGGTTTTGTTGCATATAAAGTTTTTCAAAAAATTAATTCTAATTCCAATTTAGGCGAGCGACAAAAGGCATTTATGCTTGCTGGTGCGGTAGTTGGCGTTCTTCTTTTAATTCAATTTTTGCTGTGTTATTTTTCAGAAAATATAGCAATTGCTGCTGTTGATGCGGAAAAACTTGATCCAGAAAAATATGCGCATGTTTATAAGATTGTTGAAGAGTTATGCAAAAAGGCCAATATTCCGGTAACTTCATTGTTTATGATGGATGAAAATATGCCAAATGCCTTTGCAACTGGGCCTTGGCCTTCAAGCTCAACCATTGTTGTTTCAAAGGGGCTTTTAGACCTTTTAGATGAGAATGAGCTTGGCAGTGTACTTTCTCATGAGCTTTCACACATCAAAAATTACGATGTTTTAATAGATACTCTATTTTTTGTACTGTCTATTCCTCTCATGTTCCTTTCTGATACAGTTAAGCATTCCCACGATAAGAGCAAATCGGATATTTGTAACGACGACGTTAGCATCGATGAAGTTTCAAATTTCATCTTGTTTAGGCTGATTGGGTGGGGTATGAAGTGTGCGTTGAGGCTTTCAAGGCTTTTTGTCTCAAGATCAGTGGAATATCGTGCTGATCAAGAGGGTGCTGCGTTAAGTGAAAATCCTCTGGCATTGGCATCAGCTCTTGATAAAATGAGAAAAAGAGTTAAGAGTTCGTTTTTTGGTGGTAAAGCTGCAAAAAGTGGTTCAAATTTGATAGAATCATATTTTGAGTTATTCTCTACCCATCCACTGGATAAAAAACGAATTGAAAGGTTAAAGACGCTCGATTGCTTTTATCGTGAAAAGATGGCGAAGTTGCTTGACAAATAGCCTATTTGTGTTAAGTTTATGTTATAAGTAAGCGTAAAAATGGTTCTAGTTTTATTCTTTTTTAAAAGATCTTATATTATTATTAACGGATCTGTTAAATGAAATCTGAATAAAGTTTATTTGGGTAATTTTGAACTTAATCCGTTAGTTAATAATAAGGAATGTTTTAATTGTGAATGAAATCGTGAAATTCGAAGAATTGAATTTATCTAAAGATATTTTAAATGCTATTTCTGAAATGGGCTTTGAGAAGGCTTCCCCAATCCAAGCACAGGCTATTCCATTTATCGTGGAAGGTCAGGATGTCACCGGACTTGCAATGACAGGTACTGGCAAGACAGCAGCATTTGGATTGCCTTTGATTGATAAAATTGATCCTCAAAATAAAAATACACAGGCATTGATCTTGTGTCCAACTAGAGAGTTGGCAATACAGATATCATCTGAATTGACTAAATATGCAAAATATAAAAAAAGAATGACAATATTGTCTGTTTACGGCGGTCAGCCTATAGAAAGGCAGCTTTATGCTTTGAGCCGCGGGGTTCAGATAGTTGTTGGTACGCCAGGTAGACTTATGGACCACATGGACAGACGCACTTTGGATCTTAGTGCGATAAAAATGGTTGTTTTGGACGAGGCGGATGAAATGTTAAATATGGGTTTTAGAGCCGATATTGAATCAATTTTAAAAGTGCTTCCAAAAGAGCGTCAAACAGTTACTTTTTCTGCTACTATGTCAAAAGATATCTTAGATTTAGTCAAAAAATATCAAAGACAACCTGAGATTGTTAAGGTTTCTAATGATAATTCAACAGCTACAACTGTTGAGCAATGTTATTATGATGTGCCTTCTGCAAGCAAGCTTGCTCTTTTTACGAAATTAATGGAAGAGCACAAGCCTTATATGGCTATCGTTTTTTGTAATACAAAACGTAAAGTTGACAATCTTGCGACTAAGTTGCGTAGAGGTGGTTACTCAGTAGAAGGTTTGCACGGGGATATCAGTCAGCCAAAACGTAATCGCGTTATGGATCGTTTTAGAGCGGGACATGTGCAGGTTCTTATCGCCACAGACGTTGCAGCTCGTGGTATAGACGTGCCTAATATTGATATAGTTTTTAACTATGAGTTACCAAAAGAAGAAAAGGCTTACGTTCACAGAATAGGACGAACTGGCAGAGCCGGTAAAACCGGTATGGCCATAAGTTTTGTTGGTGAAAGTGAACGATATACATTCCGAGGCATACAGCGCTATACAAATGCAAATTTTGTTTATAAAAATTTGCCAATTTTGGATTTGGTTGCCTCAGATGAAAAAATAAGCTCTTATTCAGATGCTCAAAGCAGCTCGAACGATTCAATAAATTCTGAAGATAGACCAAATAAATTGATTTTAAATGTTAAAAAAATATTGGAACAAAAAGATTTAAGCCACCATATTCAAACAGTTGAATCGCTTATGTCAAACAACAATCCTCCAATAATGGTTGCTGCTGCGTTATTTGAATTGCTTTCGCAAAATAATTCTGATAGCGGAAGTAGATCGAATCGGTATTCTTTTTCTGGTAGGTCTTCTAGTAATTACTCATCAGATAGATCTGATAGATCGGACTCTTATTCGAGGAAACCTAGATCTTCAAGAAGATATAGATAATTTGTTTTAAAAATAAACAAAAAAAATAGGCTTTGATTTCAAATCAAAGCCTATTTTTTTTGTTGTAGTATATTTACTTACATCATTTTTATTTACAGGCCTCACAACATTTGGTTTTACCTTTTTTGCAACAACATTGTTCAATTTCGCACTTGTCACAGCATTTTTTTGTTGAACAACGCTTCTTGCAGCAGCCTGATATAGCAAATGCACACATTAAAAGTCCGCAAAGAATAAGTCTTTTCACAATAAACCCCTTTAACTGTTATTTAACATTCCCTGAGTCGACTTTTCCGTTACCGGTTTTTCTTCAAATTTTACAGGTTCAAAAAATCTTTTTACTTTTAATATACTTAAATTCGTCAGAGCCTGATTTTTTGTGTTAATTACATAAATTTCAGGCAAAACAAAGTGTTGGCTGTCATTGCTTAAAAATTCACCCGTTTGTACAAATACATTGGATGGATTAGTGAAGATAACCATTGTTAATGGGCTAATCTTTCTGTCTTGCGGCAGATTTGTTTTTTCAACGCTCCAGTAATAATTTTTTTTCGCATCGATCTTTTTTTCGTAAACATAAAGTGAGGTTTTGTGTTTTGCTGGGTCTGCAAACTCTCGATGAGAGATTGTGTTGTCTTTGACTCTTATTAATTTAATCTTTTCAGTGAAGGCTATATACATTTTTTTGCTGAACTGTCGCAGAGGAAATTGTATAATTCCATTTTTGTTTGAAATATCTAGATATCCGCCATAAATTGACACAAACCCACTAAGTTTTGGTGTTAGAAGCTTTTTGTACTCGCTTTTTAGCGATTCTGATTGAAAGTTTTTAATTTTTTGGACACTGGTTGCCAAATCGTCATTTTTCATCTCTGCCGTTGCATCATCAAGCGCTTGTGTGATTATTTCTGCTGGAGCCTCTCTTAAATATACGATTATCCTATTATCTGCGTTTGTATTATTTTGGCTTATTCCCAGCCAAATTAATAATAAAATTAAGAAATTTTTGATATACTTCATCATTCCCTCGCTTATTTTGGTTAATTTAAAGTTAACAAACTGTAGCCGTGGAATGCTAGAAATAAATATCTCAATTAAGTTTTCCCACTTAAAGATAGGATTTTAATGAAATTACGTGTTAAGCCAGAAGAAAAAGTTTGGTGTGATTTTCAGGAAATGGAAAAATTGTCAGACGAGCAGTTGGCTAAGTTTAAGGATTTTGAAAGATTCTTGTCGCAGAGCAATGAAGAGTTTAATCTGACAGCCATTAAAGATCTATCAGGTATTGTTAGAAATCATTTTCAGGACTCTTTGGCGGTCAGCAAATTTATAGACCTGTCATCTGTAAAGAGTATTTGCGATATCGGTACTGGCGGTGGATTTCCAGGAATTCCTCTCAAAATTTTATACCCACATCTGAAGTTAGTATTGATAGAAGTTACCAAGAAAAAAATACAATATCTTACTGATTTGATTAATCTTCTTGAGTTGAAAGATGTTGAAATTTGCGACTTAGACTGGCGAACTTTTATACGCAAAACAAGCTACCAGCTCGATTTTTTTGTTACTAGAGCTGCAATTGACGAAATTGAATTAATAAGGGCTTTAAAGCCCGCGTGTTCATTTAAAAACACTCAAATTATTTACTGGGCCGTTCAAGACTGGCAAAGTCATACAAAAGCTCAGCTGTTTGTGAAAAAAATTGAAACATACAAACTTGGTAATAAAAATAGAAAATTAATTTTTTTTGGCATTTGAACATTTTTTTACAATTGGATTTGTGGAGTTTTTAGAGTTAGGGGAGTGTGAAATGAAGTGTCCTATCTTAGCAATTTTTATATTTTGGTGTATTTTGTTCGTCAACAATATCGTTCTATTTTCATACGATCTTTGCGACTATGTAAACTTATATTTACCAGGGGCCGACAAAAGTGCTTGTAACATTCCTAAAATTGATGACTATATATCAGTTTTCAGTGAATCAATTCAATCTAGTGAAGCGACTTTGTCTCAGGACAATTTATGGAAAACAAAAAGAACCGCTAGGGGTTGTGATTTTAGTTTTCAGGAATTTCAGGCTTCTGATGGGATAGGGGCTTATCATTGTCCTTTTATTCAAAAACAAAAGATGCCATTAAGTTACAAAGTATGCTTTGTTGGAGATTTGCATGGATGTGTTGATGTATTAGCGAAGATTTTTAAGCGTATGGTTGATGGCGATGAGCTTGGGAATGGTAAAATTTTAAATCCCGATTATTCAGTTATCGATCTAACCACTTTAATAATTTTTTTGGGTGATTATACAGACCGAGGACCTTCTAGCTTAGATACATTATTTTTGTTATCACTTTTTAAAATTAAAAATAAAGAAAATGTTTTTTTACTGAGGGGAAATCATGAATGTTTGACAGTAAATTCATTCGATTGCCGGGGTTTAAAGTCTGAGATTGAGCAAAGATTTGGCAAAACAGATTCTGAAATTAAATTGTTTACAAAAATTTTGCGAATATATGAATACATGCCTATTTCTTTATTTTTAATTTATGGTAATTCTTGCATACAATGCTGTCATGGTGGGATTGATGCAGAGTTTTATCCATGTGAATTTTTAGCAAATAATACAGCGGTTTTTGATTCTTTGAGTGAGTTTGACCAATCGTTATGGGTTGGTTTATTGTGGAATGATTTTTGTTCTGGTGATTTTGCAGGTATTCCGATTATAAATTTTGATCGAGGTTTGGGTTATATTTATGATGTTTCGGCTACACGTGCTTGTTTGGAATCATTAAACCAGTCTTTAACTGCATTGAGTGCTTTGTTTAATTTAAAATTGATAATTAGAGGACATCAGCACAGTTTTTTCCCATTAAAAATGCTAACTCATGATATGTGTGATTTGGATTCTGGTTTAAAATATTGGAAGGATGTTGTTGGGGATAAGACTTCTTTTAAGATTGCTGATTATGTGCCAGTTTTGACATTGAGCTCCTCGACTGTTTGCCAATTAAGCTGTCAATACTCTTTTTGCGTTTTGGATGTTGCTGGTGAGTATGAAAATTGGACGCTAACTCCAGTGGAAGGGTAGAGGCACTTCTTGCACTTTTTTTCAAACTCGTTTGTTAGCCAGCATCCAGTCAGTGCTTGCAGCTCGCATCTAAAAACTTGTCAATTGCTTGGCAGGCGTTATTTGGTCGTTAATGTATGGCCGTATAAATCAATGTTTTGACGCATATATTTAAAATATTTGTAATTTCAATGTTTTGATTATTAAAATCAGATTAAGGAGTTTGATTTTATCTGCGTTGCTTGGAAGGTGATTTATGATTAATCGTTTGAATTCAAAATTGATCACGGTGTTGTTTTGCATGTTTTTGGGGCTTGGGTTTATCGATCAAGCGGGTGCATCACAACAAGACCCATACGCTGGTTTTAAAGAGAAAAATTCCATCGCTCAACCATCCGATCAATCCGCCGCTTCTGCCGTTGGGCCAGGCGGCGAAGGTGGAAAATCGGAGTCTGGCTTGTTTTCTCGCGTTGGCGGTTGGTTTTCTGGCATTGGCCGCGGGGCTTATGCGGCCATTTCTTCAGGCATTTTTGCTACAAAAAACTTTTTTTATAGTGTTGGTCGTAAAATCGCTGAAATGTTGAAACAATCCACTGCTCCTGTGCCTGTGCCAGAGCCTGTGTCTA
>LBTE01000002.1:173125-208562 GCA_000989955.1 candidate division TM6 bacterium GW2011_GWF2_37_49
TGCCAATCAGCCTGAATCATCTAGCGCCGCATTGCCTGCATTTGCTGAAGAATCGCATGAAAATACTCCTGCGCAACAAATGTCAGAATTGCCGCCTGTGCCTGCTCCTGTGCCTGCTCCTGTGCCTGTGGCTACAGCGGCTGCGGCGGATACGGCGACGTTTACTGTTGATTCGCCTGCGCCAGCTCGTGTCCCTGATCCAGTGATACCTGCAACTGCGGCGGCAGCTCCAGCGCCTGTTCCTACTTCTGTGCCTGTGAAGCCTGTGACTGCTCCTAAGCCTGCTCCTGTGACTGCTGCAGTTAGGCCACGGAATATGTTCTTTGAAGATGTCATTGGTCTTAGCGAAGAATTGTTTCAAAGCACTTCTGGCTTTAAAAAAGTAAACATAAAAAAAGAGAGCGAAGATTTTTTCATTGAAGTGGAAAAGCGTAAATACTGTTGTGGCCATTGTTCCGAGGTTTCATTGGCAACATTGCGAGAAGGGGTAACTCCTAAGATTGCCACAAATACTTTTAGTGTGATTGAGGCTGGCGATGCTAATCCTGCGTCATTGGCATTTGTTGATGTTGGTAGATTGCAGGCAAATCCTAAAAACTGTTGGGCTGTTTTTCAGGTGGCTTCAAATTTTAATGCGTTAGAGACGCTTGGGGCTGATGATGCCATCCCAAATATTAGTAAGTATTTTACTGACAAAACGCAAGGTCCATTTGCTTCGATTTCAGCTGCCCCGGGTTTAATTTATAGACATTATTACTATTATTTTAACAAAGCTGGGCATGATGTTCCTGAAACTTGGCGTCAAAGGCCGCAAGTTCCGCAAGATCTTGATTCGATGAGAAACCACAATTGTGCATATCAAATCAATTTTTTGAGTGACTTGGGTGTGCAGACTCAGAATGGATATGTCATTGCAGGTGTTGAAAAATTAACAAATTTTGAAGTAAATTCTGGCAGGTTTAAGGTATTGTATCATCATAATATTCAGGTTACGTTTGGCAGAGTGCTTGGTATTAATCATGCGATTTGTGAAGATCCGAATCAACGCATAGATCAGATTTTTACAGCAGCGCTTTGTTTAAAACCTGGCGGAGGTACGGTTGCGCATGGTGTTACTTTAAATAATGCTGAATTTGTGCTTCAATGCGATTACGAGGCAACATTGCGAGCAGCAGTTCGTTATGGTCGTAGAGTTAATGGTCGAGTAAAAGTGTTTTTGACCAGGGTGGGTGGTGGTGTTTTTGGTAATCCCCAAAATATGATCGATGCTGCAATTATAAGAGCTGTAAATCTTCAGGATTTACAAGACTGTGGCCTTGATATAATTCTGAATAATTATAGAACGATTAATTATGCGCAGCATGGTTCTCGAGATGATTTATTTGCGTTGGTTAAAGCACATAATGGGGCGTACAAAGTTTATATAAATGGTGTATCTCAAAATATTGCACAATAACCAAATAAAGAAGTTACTTTTCAACCAACGCTTCGACTGGATTCATCATTGCGGCTTGATAAGCTGGATAGAATCCAAAGAATAGACCGATCATTGCCGATGAAAAAAGCGAAATTACAACGGCATATTTTGATATAAAAATAGGCCATTCGAGCAAAAAGCCGATAATTTGGGCGGTTGCTACGCCAAGCGTTACTCCGACAAGTCCTCCGATGAGGCAAATGATCACCGCTTCAAGAATAAATTGGCTAAGAATTGTAAATGTTGTTGCTCCAAGCGCCATTCGAATGCCGATCTCTTTGGTTCGTTCTTTGACGCTTACAAGCATGATATTCATGATGCCGATTCCGCCCACGATCAACGAAATTGATGCAATGATAAACAGAAGCAGATTTAGCACCATCGACGCTGCGTCGGTGGCCTTGGCGATGTCGTCCTGTGTAAACACTGTAAAATCGTCGTCGTCTGATTCAAGCAGTCTGTGCCTTTGACGAATGATGGCGCGAACTTGTTCTGTGGCAGCGGCAAGTCTCTCTTTGCTTTTGGCTGACATTATCAAGGCCGTGTAGTTGTTTTTTCCAAGCAGCTTCCGCATAACCGTTGTGATAGGTGCAAATATTACGTCATCTTCATCGCGCCCGTCTGGTGATTTTCCTCGTTCTTCAAGAACGCCAATAATTTTAAAAGGTAATTTTTTGATACGAATAACTTTGTCGATTGGGTCGACTGTGCCAAATAATTCTTTTTTTACGGTTTGGCCGATTACAGCAATTTTGCTTCCAGATTTTACGTCTTGCGAAGTAAAAAAACTGCCGCATTCAAGTTTCCATTCTCGCACTTCTAAGTAAAATTCGTTCACCCCACCAATTTGTGTTTGCCAGTTTGATCCATCATAAACAGCTTTTGATGGGTATAAAACGCCGGGTGAGATTAAATTTATGTCGTCACATTCGTCTTTAACAGCGGCTAAATCTTCGGGTTTTATTGTAAATCCAGCGCCACCACGATTTTGAGATAAGTGTTTTGGTGATCCACCAAGAACAATAATAAAATTAGTGCCTAATTTTTGAATTGTTTGATTAACACGTTGTTTTGCGCCTTCGCCGATCGACATAACCGCGATGATAGAAACAACTCCGATGATAATGCCAAGCGTGGTTAACACTGATCGTACGATGTGATGTTTTAGGGTTCTTACGGCTGTTTGTAGAAGCAATATGCTGTTCATTACATCCTTCGATCTGAAACAATTTTGCCATCAACCAGCTCAATAATACGCTTTGATCTTGCGGCAATAGACGGTTCGTGTGTTACCATTATAAATGTTATGTTTTGCTTTTCGTTGAAATCCTTGAAAACTTGCAAAATATTTTCACCAGTTGCGCGATCCAAGTTTCCAGTCGGTTCATCGGCCATAATTATTGCTGGGTTGTTGATTAAGGCTCTAGCAATTGCGACCCTTTGCTGTTGCCCACCAGAAAGTTGGTAAGGAAAGTGATAAATTCTATTTTCAAGATCAACGATTTTCAATAATTCTTTTGCTTTTTCTCTGGCCTGATGCTCAGTTTCGCCTGCGTAAATTCTTGGCAGAGCAACGTTATCAAGAGCTGTTAAATCAGGCAAAAGATAAAATTTTTGAAAGACGAATCCGATTTTTTGGTTTCTAATTTTTGCCAGCTCATCTTTGCTTGCTTTTGATGCATCAATGCCATCCAAAATATATGATCCAGACGTTGGAATATCAAGACATCCGAGAAGATGCATCAGAGTTGATTTGCCAGATCCAGAAAAGCCTGTGATGGCGACAAATTCACCTTTTTCTACAGTCAAGGAGACGCCTTTAAGCGCTACAACTTCGGTGGCGCCCATCACGAATTTTTTTACAAGATCTTTGGCTTCTATAATACTCATAATTTTGCCAACTTTTTATTTTTTACCAAGTCCGCCAGGCTGCCCAAATATTTTGTTTAGTGGATTGTCCCGTGGAGCAGCTTCAACCTCGACTATGACGTTTGTGTTGTCATCTATTCCTTTTAATACTTCAGAGTATTTACCGTCATTAATTCCAAGCTTTGACTCGACTTGTTTGATTGTGTTGCCGTCTAAAACCCAGATATAATCACGTACGACTTTTTTGCTCTTCTGGCCTTCCATTTTTTGTTCAGGCGTGAGCTTTTCAAATTTGTTTTTAAGTTTGCTTGCTACATATTCAACGTTAATGGCATTCAGTCGCAGTGCTTTGTTTGGTATGACAATGGCTTTGTTGTTTTCGGCCACTTTAATTTCAACGTTTGTAGTCATGCCTGGTCTTAATTTTAGCTTTGGATTTTTAACGTCAAGCACAGTTGCATAGGTTACTACGTTATCAACGATCTTTGCCTGATATTGAATTCTTTTTACTTTGGCGTCAAAATGTTTTCTTGGAAATGAATCGACAGTGAAAACTGCCTCCTGTCCCTCTTTTACCATGCCGATATCGGATTCATCAACATCCAGATATGCTTCCATTTCGTGAAGGTCTTTGGCAATTTCGAACAACACTGTTGCTTGCAATTGCGCTGTTACCATCTGGCCAAGATCAACTCTTTTTGCAATTACAATGCCGTCTGCAGGCGATTTAATAAACAGGTTGGCATAAGTTTTTTGTGCCATTTCAAGATCTGCGCCTGTTTGATCAACCGTGGCAACTGCAACTTTGTAATCTTGGGTTATTTGATCAAAGCTGTTTTGTGATATTTGGCCTGATTTGTAAAGCTCTTTTTGTCGGTTATAATATTTTGTTGTGTATTCAGCCTTTGCTTTGGCTTCTGTCAAGATAGCTTTTAATTTTTTGACGTTTGAATCACCGATACCATCATCAAGAACCGCAAGGATCTGACCCGTTTTAACGATATCATTATCCTCAACCTTTATTTCCACAACTTTACCTGCCACTAAACTGCCTACGCTGATTTGTTCTTTGGCCTTGAGAGTGCCAGAAGCTGTTACGATCTGAGCAACATCTTTACGTATTGGCTTTTCAGTTATAAGCGATTCGACTATGATTGCATTTTTATTCTTTTTTATGATATAGATTGCCGATCCAGCAGCAAGCGCGACTGCAATTAAAACAGTTAGATGTTTACCCTTCATTTTGTGCCTTATCGTTATTTTTTGTTTATAGTTTGAAAGATTTAAATAATAAGTAGCTAAATTTTGAGACAAAATAAATGTTATCACTTTTGTCTTTTTATTTCTAGATTTTGATTTTAAAATTGGCATAGGTGGTCAAAGCTATGATGTTTAAAGTTATACATTAACCATCATGCTCTAAATGTTTGAGTATGTCGGCTCTGCCAAGGTTTTGATAAAATTTTAGATGCGAGCTGCAGGGCTTGATCTACAGATACGTTTCGATAATAGTTTTAAAAAATTGCAAAAAATGCCATCGCGTTTTTTATTTTTATAGTGAATTTCAAGATAAGTCATTGAATTTGATCATCGAATATTTGTGATATAAAGAAAGCCATAAACCGCTCTTAAAACGAAAAGTTTATGGCTTTCTTACAGTAAAATTTAAATACTTTGATATTTATCGCAAAATATTATTATAACACTGCTCCGTGATCAGTTAACAAGGCTATCATTGCTTGACTCTCTGCTAAAAAGAGTTCACCAAGGCGATTCAAGGTGAAATTTGCACCAGTTAAAGGAGTTTCGTTGTAAGCGCTGCGTGCATTTACATATGCGCCTGCAGTAATAAGCGCGGTAGCAACTTCGATCTTAGTTGTTACTGCGGCTACATGTAATGGAGTATAATGGTTAAAATCGCGTGTATTTACATTTGCACCTCTGTTAATAAGAAGCAGTGAAGTAGCATTAGATACATCCATTAATGATGTATGCAAAGGAGTTAAGCCAGCATTGTTTGGTGCATTTATGTCAGCATGATGATCAATAAGTATTTGTATAATTCTGATATTATTAAATACTGCGGCTGCCACGTTCAATGGCGTATTTCCACAAATATCTTGTGCATTTATGTTAGCACCATTATCAATAAGCATTCGAACAATGGCTTCATTGCTTAATTCTACTGCTGCATGCAATGGCGCATTTCCGTCATTATCTCGTGCATTTATGTTAGCACCATTATCAATAAGCATTCGAACAATATCTTCATTTTCTAATTCTACTGCTACATGCAATGGCGCATTTCCGTCATTATCTTGTGCATTTATGTTAGCATGACCAGCAATAAGCATTCGAACAATGTTTTCATTGCCTAATTCTACTGCTGCATGCAATGGCGTATTTCCGTCATCATCTTGTTCATTAACATTAGCGTCTAGAGCGATCAATACCGCTACAGCATCCACATCGGCTGCAACTATAGCATCAATCAAATTGCGGTTTCCACGAACTAGACGTATGCCATCAAATCCGTGAGTACGATATGGCGAATGTATTAGCTTTTTTCCAGCCTCTGCCGATGTTATTGTAGTGACAATAACTAATAAAGTTAAAAATTTAAACAACTTCACAAAAATTACCTTTCAATAAAATATTAAACATGATGCAGCTACGTAAACCTTTCGATTTATTTGATTTTTGATGTAAAATCTTAGAGATATCCTGCACCTGTATGTGCTCCATGATGATTAAGTAAACCAAGAATGGCATCAATATCAGCCATTACTGCTTGTAATGGCTCATGATCGCCAGCTATGTCGGCAGCATGATCGCGAGCCCAATTTGCTTCATCCAAAGGCGTTTGTCCATAAATATTGGTTGCGTTTACATCTGCTCCACTATTAATAAGCTCGACAACAACACCTGCAAAACCTGATATTATGGCTAGAAGTAACGGTGTCTCACCTTCATCATTTTGCGCATTTATGTTAGCATGGTTAGCGATAAGAATTCGTACAATGACTAAATTTCCCAAATTTACAGCTAAATGTAATGGGGTATATCCGTTTATTCCTTGTTCATTAACATTAGCACCTCTGGCGATTAATATCTGCACTGCATGCACATCATTGTGGCTTATAGCTTCAATCAGATTGCGATGGCCATGAACTAGGCGTACACCACCGATGTGTTGAGTAGGAAATGGTTCTGGCCCTAGCTTTCCAGCTTCTGCCGATGTTATTATTGTAGTGACAATAACTAACAAAGTTAAAAATTTAAAAAATTTCACAAAAATTACCTTTCAATAAAATATTAAACATGACACCTACATTTATTAAACCATGAATCTTTCTGGGTCCTCTAATATATTTTAAAAAAAATAAAAAACAACTGTGATGATGTTGTGATCATTGTAAAAATTACAATTTGATGTATATAAAATATAGGACCAAGTTATGAGCTAATTCAATTATGTTTAGCTTTATACATCCACCATTATGTCTTGAAGGCTCGAGCATATCAGCTCTTTCAAGGATTTGATAAGTTTTTAGATGCGAGCTGCCAGGCTTGATCTACAGCGGCATTATAGAAGATTTTTTGACAAATTGCAAAAAACGCCATTGGTTTTAAAAGTCTTGATTGGATGGTTTATCTATCAGCTAATGCATCGATAGGATTCATGGATGCGGCTTTTTGAGCTGGGTAGTATCCAAAAATAATGCCGACCAAGAAAAATGTTATTGTTGCCAGCAATATTGAAAAAGGCGTGATTATAATTATCCAACCAGTGAATTTGCTTGCAATGGTCGGAATGACGATGCCAAAAATTATTCCGATTATTCCGCCGACTCCGCATAAAGTTAAGGCCTCCATGATAAATTGACGCTTGATCAGTTTTTCGCTAGCGCCAAGAGCTTTGCGTATTCCAATTTCTTGGGTACGCTCTCCCACCGCAACAAGCATGATGTTCATGACGCCGATTCCGCCTATCAGAAGGGCGATTAATGCAACTATTAAAAGAAACAATGAAAATGTGCCAGAGGCTTTTTGTGCAGCTTTTAACATTCCATCAGAATCATAAATCATGAAGTCGTTTGGGTCATTGCTTTCTAGCTTGTGTTGCGCTCGCAAAATCTTTGTTATTTGTCGTATGGTTTTCTGCATTGAATGATCTTCTTGTGCTCCGATAAAAATTCCATTTACTGCATTATCAAATGAATGTTTGAGGTGTTTTTTTACTGTAGAAATTGGAGCTAAGCAGTCTTTATTGGCGTCATGTGATGAAGTAGAATCGTCAAATTTATCGATCACGCCTATAATTGTGAAATTAATTTTATCTACATCAATAAATTTGCCGACAGGGTTTGTGTTTTTAAACAGTTGTTCTGCTACATCATATCCTAAAACAATGACTTTTGATGAGTTTTGAACATGGTAGGGTTGTATGTTTATTCCTTTGATAATTGAGCGGTTTGCTATTTTCATAAAGTCTTGATTGCATCCAGTTATCGACACATCCAAATTTCCTGCGTTTTTATTTTTTATTTTTACTCCGATATAAGAAGAAGGTGAGATGTAAGCAATGCCTGGGCAGAGCTTTTTGAGCATCGTTATGTGGTTATACGTAAGATCCTGGATAAGCTTTCTGCGTTTGCCGTGTTTTGTTTCTGGTGGCCACTGTGGACTTACGTAAATAAAATTTTTACCTGCTTTTAAAATTGATCTTCGTATCTTTTCTTCTGCGCCCTTGCCGATGGCCATTAACGCAATAATTGATCCAATGCCGATTACGATTCCTAGTATTGTTAAAGCTGATCGGCCTTTGTTGTGTAGTAGTGATTTTATAGATGAACGAAATAGGATTACATTATTCATGTTTTTCGATTATTTTACAGTGCGCTTTGAAACCATTTGCTATAAAGGTCTTCCATTGCGTTGGGTTCTTGTACGTCTACAACAATTTTGTCATTTTTTTCAAGACCTGAAAGCACTTGCCAGTAAGCTTCGTCTGTGATTCCAACAATGATTGCCTTTTCTACGAAGGTTTTATCTTCTTCTGTCCAAACAAAACGTGTTATTTTATCCGCGTTTTTTGTTTTAACCTCTTTTTTTAATTTTTTATCTAGCGATTTAAATCCAAAATTAACTTTGTCCGCGATTTTTTGAAGTATTGAAGAGTCAATTTGGAATGCCATGGAGTTTACGCATAAAGCGTCTTTGGCCTTTGCTATGCGAATTTGGGCATTTAACCGCATTCCTGGTCTTAGGGTTCTGTTTTTATTACTCATATTTACAGTTGCCTTGTAAAATGCCTGGGTATTGCCAGGGGTACCATTTTTGGGGATAAAACTGAGCTCTGAAATTTTGTTTTTAATCAAAATATCTGGATAGCTATTAATAATAATTTTAGCATTTTGACCGAGTTTTACTTGACCAACCTCACTTTCATCAATATCAAGAACAGCTTTCATTACGCTTATATCTTCTGCGAGTTCAAAAAGTATGTTTTGAAAGTCGTTCAAAACGGCCATTCCTTTTGATATTCCAACGTTTATTATTATTCCATCTGCTGGGGCTATAATTTTAGTATTTTGTATTTCTAATTCAGCTTTTTCAAGAGTTATTTTTGCAGCATTACGGTCAGCAAGCGCTTTTAAATAATCAGCTTCGATTCGTTGAAATGCATTTTTGGAAAGTTGTCCTGATTTATAGAGTTGACTTTGTCGTTTATAATATTCTTCTTGATAATCAAGCTCGCTTTGTGCTTTATCTAGGGCATATTTGGCAATTTTTATATCATTGTTGCCTTTTACCAGATCAATAGTTGCTAAAAGTTGCCCTTTTTTTACTGTTTCATTTTCTTTAACAAGAACGTCATTGACCAGGCCGTTGACCTGGCTTCCTATTTTGTATGTCTCTTTAAGTTCAAGAATGCCTGCACATGAAAGGTCTTGAAGAATAGTTTTTGTTTCCGGATGTTCTGTTTTGTAAAGCTGCTTGTGTTCTTTATTTTTTATTAGCTTCTTATAAAGTTTAATGCAGCCAAACGTGGCTCCACATAAAATGGTTAGTGATATAATTAGATATAAAATTTTTATTTTATTCATAAATCATCGCATTTAATCCAGGCATTTCCTGTTCTGGGTTTTTACAACCAAGGTACTTTAATGTTGCACCGCCACCGGATGACAAAAAACTCATTTTCTCTTCAAGGCCAAACATGCAAGTTGCTGCTGTGGCATCACCTCCACCAACGACTTTAAATGCTTTTGAGTCCGCAATCGCTTGAAGGATTTTTTGTGTGCCATTTTGTGCGTATTCTTCAGTATAAATACCCATTGTTCCGTTACAAAAAATAACATCAGCCGTTTGTATTTCTTGAGAAAAAAGGGTTATTGTTTCTGGCCCAATGTCAACGCATTGCGAATCTAATGTTATTTCATTAATTTTTACAGTTTCAATTTTATTGTCGTTGAATATAATTTGATCAACAGGCAAAAGTAAATTTATTTTATTTAAAGTTGCCATTTGCTTTATCTGATTGGCCATATCCAATGTTTCTGTATCGAACTTGAATGACTCGGGTACTTTGCTTTCCAGAAAGGCCAGCCCAAGCGGTCCACCAATTATTATTGATTTAGGTTTGATCTGATCGTTGTTTTGAATAAGTTTTTTAAGCAAAGGAAGCTTATCTTTCAGCTTTATTCCGCCAAGAACCAAAACAAAATTTTGTGATGTGTTATTTCGAATCTTTTCAAGGTTTTCCAGCTCTTGTTCAATTAAAAAACCAAAGCCTCGATGGTTTTTATCAAATTGCTTTGCGAGAAGTGTAACTGAGGTATCTGAACGGTGTATTAATCCAAATGCATCATTAACATAAATGTCTGCTGTTGCAGCCAAAAGCTCAGCAAAATTTAAATTGTATTCCTTTTCACCATTAAAAAAGCGTAAATTTTCAAGAAGCAAAATTGATGAGGCGTTTATGTTGCTCTGATTTTTCGCCTGAAGCAAATCTGGCTGATATTCAATATCATATCCTCTATTTTCAAACCATGGAATTAAGATTTGAGTTGAAAGCTCATCATCATAAAAATGGGTTTTAGATTGTGCTTCTGGGCGTCCGATGTGTGTTCCAAGGACAATTTTGCCACCAGCTTTTAAAATATAATCAATGGTTGGTAAGGTTGATTTTAGTTTAAAATCGCTCAAAATATGCCTTTTATAGACTGAAATATTTAGGTCTGAACGTAAAAAAACTCGTTTTTTATTTAAAATTAGCGCTTTTATAGAGGGTAAAATCATTGTTTAATGCCTTTTTTTTATAAAATATTCAAATACAATCACAAAAGTATCAAATTTTATATTTTAAACCAAGATAATGGATTTCGTTTAAATAAATTGCTTATTTAATGCGTATTTTAGTACATTTATAATAGAAGGAGGGGTAAAATATCTTAAAAATGTTTTTGTTCTGTAGGGTTGTTGACATGCAATACTTTATTGGATAATTTGATATTATCTAATTGAAAATAATGTGAGTGTTGAATTTGTTGAAAGATAGAGGTATTTTAATTTATTTTAGGAGGATTTTTTATGAAGTATTCAAAGATGATTTTCATTGCGATATCATTTGTTGCTGTTTCTGGATATGCATTAGCAATGACTGAATCTGAGGATAGCATTGATACAACGGCTACTCAGATAGCTGAAGAGCCAACAGAGGTTGCTCCTGTTGCTGAAGCGCCAGTTCAAGAAACTGTGCCAGCTGAAGAAGTGCCATCTGTTCCGGCAAAGGTTGATGAGGTTGTTTCAGCTAAATCGGTTGAAGAAGAAATTAAACCAGAAGCTGAAGAAGTTAAGCCTGAAGTTTCAGAATCTAAGTCACAAGACGAAGCCGATCTGGAAGATTTTTTCAAAGATCTAGCCATTGATGATAATAGCAACGAAGGTAAGTAATTATTCGTAAATTTAAAACGCAAAGAGGGCATCGTTGCGACGCCCTCTTTGCGTTTGTCTCAATGTTATTCTTGTTTCAATACTTGAGCTATCTTAACTTGTTTTGCCTGTCTTGATGGTAGCCACGTTGCAAAAAAGCCAATCAGAATTGTTACCAAAAAAACTATTATGAAGATATCAAGGTCCATTCTTGCTGGCAAATAAGATACATAATACACATCTGGCAGTTCAATGATTGGATATTTTTCAAGAAAATATCCGGCTGCTGCTGCTAGGGCAAGTCCGGCAATGGATGCCAAAAATGTTACTGTCATTCCTGTGTACAAAAATATTTTTCTTATTTGATTATTAGGCATTCCAAGCGCTTTAAAAATGGCAATATCGCGACGTTTTTGCTGAATTTGCATAAATAAGAGAGAAATCATGTTCAAGCTTGCAACGAGTGTGATTAAAGCCAAAATAAAGAACATTACATATTTTTCAAGTTTAAGAGATGAAACTAGCGCTGGATAAAGCTCTTTCCACGATGTTATTTGCAAATCAGGTAATCGTTGTTTAAGCTTTTTTATGGCAAGAGTTTCGTAATCAGGTTTAAAAAGTATTGATAATAACAATGTTTTTAATGTATGTAAAAAACTTGAATTAGCCGTTTTTTGCTGTGTCTCATGGTTTGAGTTTTTAAGTTTTATAGTTATCTGGTCTATCCCCTCTTCATTGAACACGGTGTTAATCGTTTGAAGCGAGCAAAATGCAAAGTTGTTATCATATTCTTCCAGACCAACATTAAAAATGCCTACAACCTTAAATTGTTGCTTTTGCAAGAATAATCGTTTTTTGCTTGTTGGTTCTGGTATCAAAAGCTTTAAATTATCGCCTACTTTAATATTAAAATTAAGAGCTGTCTTATGTCCTATTATAATCTCGTTTTCACCAATGTTTTTGAGTAATACGTTTTTTTGTTCGATGCTTGAATTTAAAGGGCTAATAATTTTTGACGCTATTGTAGAGATTTCAATTTCATTCGGTCCATCGACACCTTGCAAAAATATTACTGTTTGCGTGTTGTATTTATCTAAGATAGCCTGTCTTAAGGATCTTGCGCCCACTGCTTTTATTTCATTGTTGAATTCAGCAAGTAATACATTTCTTAAGTCTTGGTATTCAAGTCTATTTCCTGGACTGGTTATTATTATTTGAGAATTGATTCCTTGCATTTTTTCATGAATAACCTTTTCAAATCCGTTTGTTATTATTAATGTCAGCATTAATGAAAATGTTCCAATTAATATTCCTAAAAAACAGATTTTTACCATAAATGCTATGTTTTTATCCTGACCTTTAAAGTTAAGATAGCGAAGCGCTACGAACAACGATAATGATTTCATTTTTATTCCTAATTCAACTAATTAAATCAAATCATACTTTTTATTTAAGGATACAATAATTTAAATATTTTTTTGAAATTTGTTAGAAACAAAAATCTTTCTGTACTTTTTTTACATGTTTTTGATATTGTAAAACGTGTTATACTGATGTGTCTGGTTGAAACAGAGAGACAAAATTTATTATTTTGAGGTTTGTTTTTATGAAAAAGAAAACGTTGCTTATGCGAGCGCATTTATTAATTGGGTTTGTTGGCTTGATTATATTTTTTCATGGCTGTGTTCCATATTTTAAATTATCCAAATCAGAGTTTCCGCAGGGCAAAGAGCTTGATATAAAGCAGCTTGCCGTTACCAATCAATATTTGAAATCATCGACTATTTATAATAAGTATGCCACTCTTGCTATTTTTGACGTACTTTTGTTGGCGGATTCGGTTAGAAATGCTTATGTAAATTTAAACAGCCAAAAAACAGGCAAATCTCAAACGTCAAAAGAGGCTCTTCTAAACCGTCAGCTTGAAGAAAATAAGCATTGGATATCATTTTATGTGTTGGCCGACATCAGGCAGTTGTGCAACGAAAATATGAATGAAAAAAATCCACTCTGGACTGTTTATTTGGATTTGGGAAAAAACAGGCGAGTTGAGTCCGAAAGCGTGAAAGAAGTTGAACTTGATCCTGAATATAGATTTTTCTTTGGCACAAAAATTAATTCTTTTAAAACTGCTTATTTAGTGCAGTTTCCTGCAATCGATGTTGAAGGTAATAATTATTTGACCGACTGTACTATTATTAAACTTGCGATTTGTTCAGTGGATAGGTCATGCGAGTTTGTTTGGAATTTGAGCGATATTCAAATGTCTTTGGCTAATATTGCAAAGTCTAAGAAAAAGGTAGAAAAAGATGAGGATTTCTATTGGGGCTAAGCATGTTTGATAAAGAAATTATTAATGATATTAAAGATCGATTAATCAAGGCTTATTCACCGCAAGCAATCTATCTTTTTGGATCATATGCATGGGGAAATCCAGACGAGCAAAGCGATTTGGATTTGTTAGTTGTTGTTAAAGAATCTGATGAGCGTTCGTATGTTCGTCCGAGAATTGGAGAAAGAGCCTTGGTTGGCGTGTTGGTTCCTCGCGACATAATCGTTTATACCTCCGATGAATTTAAAAAATATTCGGATGATACCTCTACTCTTTGTTATAAAATAAAACAAGAGGGGAGGCTTTTGTATGGCCATATTTGATGAATGGATTGAGAAAGCTAAGCAAGATTTAAGGGTTGCAAAGTTATTAATAAAAGAGGAAGAAGATGTTTGGGGTATTGCTGCCTATCACACGCAGCAATGTGCTGAAAAGGCATTGAAGGGTTATTTGAGCTACAAAAATCAGGCACTAAATAAAACCCATAACCTTGTTCTGTTGTTAGACTTATGTAAAGCCATAGACTCAAGTTTCGGTAACTTCGAAAATGAGGCTATCGTTTTAACGCCGTATTCTTCGAAGTTTAGATATCCTGATGATGTGTGCATGATACATAAAGATGATGCTGCATTTGCAATTGTTGCAGCATCAAAAATTTTGAATTTCGTTAAATTAAAAATTTCAAACAAGCCTGACCCAAACTTAACCATTTTTTAAAAGGTGCAAAAAGATGAGGATTTCTATTGGGGCTGATCATCGAGGTTTTGAATTAAAGCAGTTTATCATTAATCAATTTAAAGATTATGAGTGGATTGATGTTGGTACTAATTCCAATGATCGTACCGACTATCCGCTGTATACCCAAAAAGTTTGTAGTGATATATTGCAGCAAAACGCCTCTTTGGGTATTGTAATTTGTGGCTCTGGGGTAGGGGTTTCGATTGCTGCAAACAGGTTTAAAGGTATTTATGCGGCGTTGTGTTGGAATCCTCAGGTAGCCAAACATGCACGAGAGTACGATGGTTCCAATGTTTTGGCGCTTCCATCAAGTTTTATTACAACAGCAGAGGCAGTGGATATTGTGTCTGCTTGGTTGAATTCCGAGTTCAAGGGGGGCACTTATCTAAAGCGCCTTGAGATGATGGATTAGGCGAGTTTTAAAATTTCTGGAAAATATTTTAAAAAGTTTTAAAATTAATTCATGTTTTTTTAAAAAAGGTTTTTTCGGGGAGTTGTTATGAACAAGTATTTTCTTTACTTGAGTTTTGTGGGTGTTTTTTTAATCAGTGGATGTTCTTGGTTTTCAGCCAAAAACAATGAAAGTAGCACGGAAAAAGTAGCTACAGAGGAAGATAAATTGGTTACAACAGATTCAGGACTTAAATATAAAATTTTGACAGAAGCCGCTGCAGATGCCAAAAAGCCATCTCAAGGTCAAACTGTTAAAGTTCACTACACTGGCTGGCTAAAAGACGATAAGGCTACAGACAAAAAAGGCAAAAAGTTTGATAGCAGCATCGATCGTGGACAAGCATTTATGTTCAAAGTTGGCGATGGACAAGTTATCAAGGGCTGGGACGAGGGTGTTATCGATATGAAAGTTGGCGAAAAGCGTTTTCTGGAGATTCCTGCAGCGCTTGGTTACGGTGAATATGGCGCCGGAGCGGTTATTCCTGGAAATGCAACACTTCTTTTTGAAGTCGAACTTCTTGATATCGAATAAAATTTATTTGATATTTGATAAAGTTTAACAAAAACCGGCTCTCTTTTTTACGAGAGCCGGTTTTTGTTATTTTCAAAATTTTCATTCGCCAGGCAGCTCCCAATCATGGCTGGCAGGCCGCATCTAAAAACTTGTCAATTTGCTGGCGCGACTCATTGGTAGCTGGGTTTATGATGTATGGGCTCGTGTATCGTCCCGGAAATCATTGAGTTGGCGTGGGGCTGCGCGAATGTTTGTCATTCCTGTCCTATGCTTGTCATCCTGAATTTATTTCAGGATCTATAATTCATTCAATCGATAATTGAAAAAACAAATACATGGATGCTGAAACATTGTGAGTCTTTTATTTCCCACATATTCTTTGTTTTACTTTTGCATACGCCGCCTTGACCGCATTCTTAGACTTATACCAAGCGATTTGCGCTTTAAGCGTAATTCTGTCTGATTTGCTGGCAAGCTTAGGCGCAGCTTCTTTGGCCAACTCAAAGGCTGGTGCGTAATTTTGGCTTAGTAGGGCCTTTAAAATCTGAACTTCGTCGTAAAAATATGATGTTTTCGATTTTAAGTAGTTCAATGCCGCCTCAAATGCAGGTTGATAACCCTTGTTGACGAGGGTATTAAAGATAGTTGTATAGCCTTGTTTACCTTGTTCAATAGCTAATTCTAATGCTTCCGCGTACACGATTTCATAACCTTTTTCAACCAATATTTCGACAATCCTTGTGTATCTATAATCCATTTTAAATTTGACTGCAAATTCACGTGCAAATTCGTAGGCTGGTGCGTAGCCTTGTCTTACTAATGTATCAATCATGTTGTAGATCGAGTCTTTAAGTACATCATTGCTGCTATATTTTTTTGCAGCTTCAAATGCAGCTGGATATGCTGCTATATATTTTTGATTAATTAATGATGTATAAATATTCATGCAACATAGTTGTATTTCTAGATCATCGCTTGATATTGCTGAATTCGCTGCCTCAAAAGCTTGGCTGTAAGCGGCTTTGTACTGTTTTTGGACCAGCATATTTAAAATGTTTAAACCATGAATTTTTTCTGTTGATTTTGCATCAGAGCTTAAAACTGCATTGTGAGCCAGGATTGACGCTTCGCCAAAGTTGTCGTCGTATCCACATTCAACAAGCTTTTTATAATATTCTAAACGTTGCTCTGTCGTAGCATTTTTGTAATTTTGTTCGTAAAAAAGCTTTAACAACTTAGTTCTAAACTGTTTAATCTTGCCGCTTTCAAACCATTTTTTAATTTTGGATTTGTCGGTGCCGAATTGTGTAATAATTGCACTGACCATTGTTTTTGCTTCTTCGCTGTTACCCGATGCTAGTTTTTCGAATTTATCGGAATCAATCATAGCCAATGCTTTGATCTCTTCGCATATTTGACTGTCAATTGCATTATTTGCTGCAAAAATCATAGCGTTTAAGGTCTTTTCGAGCTGCACGATCTCTTTTTGTGTTGAAATGTTATAAACAATTGTTACCTCATTGGCCCCGATGGCTGACTCTTTGATTGGCAGAATAAAGTTAGACTGCATTTCGGCAAATTTCTTTATAATATCCCATCTGCCTCGACGTTCTCCTACAAATCTGATTGTTAGCTGCGTTTCATTCGTTGATTTGTCGAACACAAGCTCAAAAACAAGGCTGTGATTTTGAAGTGGACAATTATAGCGAGATATCAGCTTCTGGCCTTCGACTCTTAATCCGATGAGCCATGAAGTGTTAAGATAGGATGTTACTGAGCTTGGCATTACATGAGGTGCACAAAGTACTGCTCCAGTTAGGTGTAAGTTAACAATAAAAGTTATTACTCGTTGTAATATTCCAGGGTTGGCCAGTAAACTTGCCAAATACAGAGAGCCTAAACCAATCCCCATTCCGATTAATCCTCCGAATCCAGAACAGATGGTAAATCCTAATGCTCGTTTATATTTATTGGGACTCATAAGCATTTCACCAACTTTATTAAGTGCAGCTCTACCAAATTTACCTAACGTAGCCGGGTGTAAAATATTTGTTGAATTACACAAAACTCGTTCAACTCCAGCAAACATCGCTGGCTTGCTCCACGTCTTGGGCATGCTTAATCTAAGGTGTGCGCTGAGCGTTACAAGCAAATTTTGGTGTAGCAGAGTAAACGTATCTTCCATTGTTTGTGGGTAGTTACGTTCAAACGCCGTTGTGCTGCCCAAGCAGGCGTTGGCAACGCTAAAATCTTTGGTTGGCATGAGCTGTGTGCTGTCATTGCCGAGTCCATTTAAAATTTCTTGAATTTTGGATATGTAAGTATCAAGCGGCCAGCTCCAGTGATATTTAAAGGCGTCTGCAGGTAGCATGTGTACCCAGCAATTTAACAGGTCAAAGTTGGCCTGCAGCATTGTTTTAAAATTTTTGACTTTATCTGCATCAGATGCGTATTTTGTGCTACCTTTCAATGTCTTGATTGATTGGTCGAATAGATCGATAAATTTATCCATGAAAGAGAGCAAGATAAGCTTAATAAAGCTTGAGCTGTCCTTAAATTGTGATTTGAACTCTTCGGATGTGAAGTATTCAAAACAGTCTTTTTTAAATCTTTGCATTGTCGATTCAAATTTGGCTGGCTCTGCCCAGACGTTTAGATCGAAATTTTTAAGCTGTTCTGCAATGTTTTGGACTTTGGCTAATAAAGTTTTTGATTTTTCAAGCTCAACAAAAATGCTTTGCATGTATTTTTTTAAAATTTTGCATTGCCCAAAACTCGATGCAAATGAAATGTTGATCCAAGAAGACATGGCATTGAAGTTGTTCAAAGTGTCGACCAGTTTTGTAAATTGACCTTTGGCTTCGACATCCGATTTTGCAACGCTTGATACAAAATTTAACCACATTTTTTCGGTTTCTGGAGTAAGCGCCACATCAAAACCATGCTGTGTAACCAAAAACAACGGCCGGTCTTGCAAGATCATCGTTGCGTCTGATCCGAGCATTTTAACAAGCTTTTCCTCGATAAAATTTATCTCTTTTTTATAAGAGGCTTGAATGCTTTCAAATGAATATACTTCAACAAATCGTTCATCCTCTGCTTGAAATAAAGCAGCTTCGATGGTGTTAACGCCGAGTAGTCGCTCAAGATCAAATGCTGGACGATTAAATGCTGTTTTAATTTGGTCTGATTTCTCGCAAACAAAGTTAAACAAGTTTTCCATTTTTTGGCCAAATATTTGAGATGATTGTTTGCGGTATGTCTTTGTCCCATCTTCACGAATTGCGGCCAAAGCTGATTGAATTTTAAACAGTATTGAATTCAAAGCGCTTTCGGCGTCTTGCTGTGATGCACTTTTTAGCATTGCAGCGAGCTCTTGTAAATTTTTATCAGGCAACGCATCGGATGCTATTTGTGTTTGAACCACCAAGCTTGTTGGCATGATCGAAACTTTTTTAGGCATTGGATGTGTAAACCAGCCAGTTACGATTTCAGTTGAGTCAGCGCAAGAAATCAATTCTCGCTGAGCATCGATTGTAACGACTGAGCCTTCTTTTTCGATCCATGAACTAAATTTTTCTATATCTTGGGTTTGGAACACAGGCTTGTCTGCCCCACGGAAAATGGCTGCAGCGTGTGATGTTGTCTCAGCATTGCCTTTGACAACAACTGCTAATATTTGATCTTTGTTAAAGCTTGGTGCAATAAATGTTTCCAATGCATCATTTAGCGATGGTGCGATTAAAACTTGGTTTTTGTTTGTTATTTTTCTGCATGCACAGTCAGCAGGCAATATTGTTTGTGTTTTGATAATTTTTTCTTGAGCGATGCCATCGATTGATTTTATGTAGCTTGGATTAAATGTTGACGTTGATCTGAGCGGCCTTGCCTGGACCAAATAAACCGTTTTTAGTTGTGGCATGTAAACCAGCTCAATGTCGGTAGGCTCGTTGTTATAAAATTTTTGAATAGCATCAGCGATGACTTTAATTGCTTTTACGGCGTCAGCGCTTAAAGCAGGGACGTTTTGAATTTCAGCGGGATTATTGACCATTTTTAAAGAGTTTTGGCCATTTTCGTTTACAGGAATCAATCTAGAGCTCTTTTTTCTTATCAACGAATTAACATTAAAATTTTTATCAACCACAAACGTATCGACTGACACGAGGTTGTCCACAACGCCAGCGTTGTGACCCCATGAAGCCTGGATTATTGTTGTGCCCTGGGTATTCGCGTAAGTTTCTTGTGTGTAAACCACGCAGCCCACCGGAATTTTGGTGATGTCAGTTGTTCCGCCTTCTTGTTCGCCGACCATTCGTTGAATAAGAACTGGCATGCTTGGCAAAAACTTAATTGTTTCGTCTTTCTCAACCAAGCGCTGTTCCATTGATTTTTTCGAAAAATATGACGCAATAACCGCGTTAACATACTCATTTAAACTTTTATAATTTACAGGAACGTTTGCATAACTTTCGTTACCGCCGGCGTTTGTAACTTTCTTTGTATCCTCTTTGCCGGTGCTTCGTACCATCGCTTTAAAATCTTTTGCTGCTTCAACAAAGCCTTTAACTTGTGGCACATTTCTAAACAATGCATCACTGGTAGAATCAGCAGTGTCTTGGCTTTCGGTTTTTAATTTTAAAATATGTTCGGATATTTTTTGAGAGGATTCAATCAAAAAACTGTCAGAAGGGTTGTTGGTAGCCATTTTTGTCCACTCAGCAATAACGTCAAAGCCCTGTTCTTTAAGAAAATCGATACTTTGTTGATGGCTAAGCCCAACAAACTCAGGCACAGCCACGTTAAACCCGCCAAGCGTTTTTAGTCCTGTTTGAATGGCTACGTCTCTGGCGATGTTTTGTTCTAGTAAGGCTAAATTTGCATACTTATTACCGTACAAGTCGGCAATAGCGGTGTGTTCAACGTCGCTCATTGTGAATGCAAAGCAGTACAAAAGAGATACGAATATTAAAGGCTTTATCAATTTAATAAATTGCTTCATGACTAACTCCTCCATTTTATTAAAACAATTTCGACATATTATAATTCTATTTGAAATTAAAGGATTGTCAACTAAGCGGTTTTATGTGCGTAATTGCATTGTTTTATGATGAAATTTGCTTAAAAATATTGTTTTTTATTAAAAATCTGCAAAATGTGACAAAGTTGCTGAATTTTATGGAGTAGTTGAGTTTTTGTCGACTTTAAGCGGATTATTTCAATTTGAAAATCATTGCTTTCATAGCACTCTTTTTGTTAATGTGAAATCAGAAGGTTATATTTCTTAATAAAATGGGTGGAGGGTGCCATGAATAGGAATTCTAAATTTTTGTTATGTACTTTTGTAGTTGTTGTGTGTATTAGCAGCTCGGGGTTTTCAATGGAATGGATACGCTCTTTGTTGGGTTTGGATGAGCAATCACGAGCAATCGCAGCAAGCAAAGAATCAGCTCGAAGAGAACAAGCTGCACGTCAGGAGCTTGTAGCTGCTGAGGCCCGTGCAATAGCTGCAAGTAAGCGTTCATTTGATGAATTGCGTGCCCGTCAGATTCAAGCTGAGATGGATACTCATCCGGTGTGTTTTTTTAATAAAGACTTAGATGACAAAAAATTGAAACATCAAGCACCCGATCCTGTGGATGTTTTGATTCAGAAATGTGATGCAATGCACCTAGATAAAGGCATATTCATGAATAATGCTGGAACTAGAAATATAAGCCAAATACCTTGTTTATTTCAAGCATTTCCTGGAATAACGGTGAATTTGTGCGGCTACTACGCCGCATATTTTGCGCTTTGCATGCTTACAAGCCGATCCCCAGACGAGTTGAAAGGGACATTAAATGATAGAGGGCGATTTGAGCGTTATTTACAACGCTGGAGTAACTTTATAAAAACAGAACGTGATAGGTATATTGCTGATTTACCTGAGGATATGCGTGCTGAATTTGCAGCTGCTGGCGAGATGTTGATGGCAGATCAAATAAAAAGTATTTTTGAGAACCATTTAGCAGATGAAGTAAGGCCAGAAAGTGTTATTGTTGATGGTAATGATAAGTTTGATTCGATAATTGCAGCGTTTAAATCTCAAGAACATCCCGCTGATTTATGTTTCATCTTAAATACAAAAAAAGAGGGTAGCCATTGGATTGCCGTTTGGGTCAGTAAAGATAAAGGTATGATCATAGCTGATTCGATGGCGACGAATAGAACAGATTTTGAAAAAATTATAAAATTATATGACGATATTTTTGGTGCTACAAAGTAAGAATTTTTATGGCAAGTGTTGTTTGTGCACTTTTTGCAAAACTCACTTGCCAGGCAGCTCCCAATCATGGCTTGCAGCTCGCATCTAAAAACTTGTCAAAATGTATACAGACCTGATCCCGCCGCTCATCCTGAGTTTGTAGACGGATGTATAGTCCTGAAAATCAATGTTTTGACGCATGTATTTAAAATATTTGTAATTTCAATATTTTTATTATTAAAATCAGATTAAGGAGTTTAATTTTATCTGCGTTGCTTGGAAGGCGATTTATGATTAATCGTTTGAATTCAAAATTGATCACGGTGCTGTTTTGCATGTTTCTAGGGCTTGGGTTTGCCGATATGGTTCATTGTGCCGATACTAATCCACAATCTCCTGCCGTTGGCGAACTGAAAAATCCAGAAACTAAAAAATCGGAGTCTGGCTGGTTTTCTCGCGGTTTTTCTCGCGTCGGAAGTTTTTTTTCTGGCATGCGCAGTAGAGTTGCCTCGGCCGTTTCTTCAGGCTATTCTTATACAAAAAGCTTTTTTTATTTCGTTGGTAATAAAATTGCTGAATTGCGTGCGAAGGTTGCTGAAGGGTGGAGACGCCCGAAGCCTGCAGTAGCTGAGCATTTGGAGTTGCCTGCTCCTACGCCTGAGCCTGTACCTGCTTTGATACCTGGCAAGCAGCCTGAAACACATGTGGCTAATCCAGTGAAAGAGCCTGCTTTTAAGCTTGTGTATAATACCGTGGACTTGCCTGCGCCTAAGCCTGCTCCTGATTTTACGCCTGTGCCTGAGCCCGCTCCTGATCTTACGCCTGTGGCTGCAAAGCCAGCTCCTGCTCCTGTGCCTGCAAAGCCTGCTCCTGCCCCTGTGCATGCGGCAGCTGCTGATGCGGCAAAAGGTGGAAAAATGCAGAAGTCGGACGAAGAAAAATTTTCTGAAATTTCAAAAGATCTGAAATCAAAAGATTATGTGGATTATACTTATGCTTTGGATTTAATTGACGACAATAATTTTTCAAAAGATCTGGTTATTGAAGCCATTCTTGCGTCCGGTAAGGCAACTATAGAAATTATTTATGCATTTGTTGATAGGCGTGGAGTTTCACTACGTAAAATTTGGGATCTTATCAAGGATAAATATCGATCACCAAAAAACGTTCAAGCTTTTATTGGTTGTGTTTATTCGTATTATTTTGATCAACTAAAAGAGTTTTTGAATGAAATTGTTACTAATGATATGACAGCTCCAGCATATATTGTAGCAATGAATGATGCGGGAGTTGACAGGTGGCTAGTTTTTAATGTTATTCTTAAGAACAACCAAGAAACGCAGGATAATATTGCTGCGTTAGTTGGTGTAGGAATGAATCCAACGCAGCTTTGGCTTGATTATTTCCTTGCAAGAAAAGGTGCTTCTGAATTACGTATTCTGAATCTATTAATCGATAAGCGTCTTGATGTAGACGCAAAATATGAAGGGGATATGCCACGAGAATATGGACCAGAAGCAAAAACACCACTTGAATTGGCAGTTGACGTTGTTGGAAAAGATCATCAAATCACGAATCGACTGAGAGAAGAAAAAGCGCGTAAAGATGCAGAAAGACAGCAAGCAAAAATAAGAGCTGAACAAGCGCGGAAAGTTAGTTCATCGCCTGCACCTGTGCCTACGCCTGTTCATGCACCTGTCCCTGATCCTGTTCATGCACCTGTTCCTGCTCCTGCGCCTGCACCTGTGCCTACGCCTGAGACTAAGCCCGTTCATGTGCATGCGGCAGCTGCTGATGCTGCGCCAACAGAAGAACAAAAAATACCGCAAAATCTAACGCCGGCTCAAGCGACAACGAAGTTGTTTGAATTACTCAAAGCCAACACGGCGACATTAGCGCAAGTTAAAGCATTAATCGCACAAGGGGCTGATGTAAAAACATTTGATGAATCAGAAGAAGCAAAAACACCTATTTATTACGCAAGACTACGTAGACAGAGTTCTGATACCGTTGAAAACAACGCGATAGTGGAAGCTATAAGTGTGAAAATTGCTGAAAAAGAATGTAAAGACGAAGAGATAGGGTTGAGTGATATGATTGGTGGTGTTGGTTCCGTAGAAGCAGGCAATATTGATAATTATATTGAAAAACTTAAATTTAAACCTTCTCAAGTCTTAAATGCACTGCTTGAAAAAGAAAAAGCAGATGCTTTAAATATTGATATTTTAGTTAAAAAATATAAAATTACAGAATATGAAATTATTGACCTTATCACACACAAATTCCCAACGCCCCAAAATGTTGCAGCTTTTGTAACCTACATTGCAAATTATAATCCAGATGATCTATCAAATATTTTGCGTATAATTATCGAGAACAATCTGACTGGTCCAGATTATATTGATGTATTAATTCGTGCAGGAGTTGACCAAAAACTAATTTTGACAGAGCTTCTTGATCAAAAAAAAGAAACGACGGATAATCTTACCGTTTTAATTACTGCCGGAATGAATCCAACGCAGCTTTGGTTTGATTATTTCATGAAAAGAAAAGCGGATTCTGATTTACGTATTTTGAATTTTCTAATCAAGATGGGTCTTGAAGTAGACGCAAAATATGGACCAGGCGCAAAAACACCACTTGAATTGGCCGTTTGCGTTGTTGGAGGAGACCATCCAATCACGAATCGACTGAGACTTGAGACTCTTGACCCCCAAAATACATACGATGAATTAATTAAAAACATTCCCAATGTTGAATATAAGGATCGTAACAATGTTGAGTATTGGAAGCGTATTTTCTATTTATGGGGCTTGATACAGAATATACAAACCTATGATCAGTGTAGATTTGGTTTTGCAGTGAAGTCATTAATGGGGTTAGACTTCAAAATAGATCCAGCTGCAATGGAAACCCAACAATTTTGGCGAGCGATTCAGGACGCCGTGCAACGTTATTCGAATCTACTATCCCCTGACAAAGTGGGAGCCGGTCAAGCTGGCCTGATCGAAACATTTAATGAAATGAAAAATGCAATTGATCGACAAACGCCTGAAAAATATAAACCAACCACTAAAAAGGCTGCAGGTCCAATTGTCTCTAAAGATACAAGTAAAATTGAAGTAACTGAAGCCTCTGGAGCACATCAAGCCGCTGAAACGATTGACCATGCTCCTGGATCGGCTAAAGCAGGTGGTACAGACTGGGAAGATGTAGATTAACTCAAAATTATCATTAGCATGTGTTTTAATTAATTGCGTATTTAACCCGTTAATCCGCAGATTTCGTTAAAATCACTTAAAATATTTCTGTTTTTGTCTTATAATCAATCAGTTTGTTGTAGCTTTCTGCCTTAAATAAATCGAATAAATTTATTTAATTATTGCTGGCTTACTAAAAAGCCAGCGCTAGGATTAAAATGAGCGAGACTGAAAAGAATTTAAAAAATCCGTTTCAACATACCTTAAACCTTCCTAAAACTGAGTTTTCGATTCGAGCGAATGCTGCAATCAAAGAGCCTGAAATTTTGAAAAACTGGGAGGCTGAAAATATTTATGAAAAATCAGCTCTCAAAAATAAAAATAAAAAAAAGTTTATTCTTCACGATGGTCCACCGTATGCCAACGGCCATCTGCACATCGGCCATGCTTTCAACAATGTTTTAAAAGATATCGTTTGCAAAGTCAAAAGAATGACTGGGCATCATGTTCCATTGATCCCTGGATCTGATTGCCATGGTTTGCCGATTGAATTAAAAGTTGCAAGCGAACTTGGACTTGAAAAAAATAAAGAAAGCATCGATCGAGTCGAGTTTAAAAAATCGTGCAGAGAATACGCCAATAAATGGATCGATATTCAGCGCGACGAATTAAAAGAGCTCGGCAAGCTTGCCGACTATGACAATGCTTATCGAACGATGGACAAGCTCTATGAAGCCGATATTTTGAGGGCTTTGAGTATCTTTGTTAAAAAAGGTTTTATCGAACGCAAGGGTAAATCGATTCCTTGGTGCGCATCGTGCCAAACGGTGCTTGCAACTGCAGAAATTGAGTATCAGGACCGAAAAGATCCATCACTCTTCATTTTGTTTCCGCTTGAAGATGCGTCTGCAAGGTTAATTTTTCCGTACGCGTTTGAACAGCAACCAAATTTAAAGATTGGATTTTTGGTTTGGACAACAACTCCTTGGACTATCCCTTTAAACCGAGCAGTTGTGCTTAATCCGACTGCAAAATACGTTATAATTCAGGGCAAAGAGGCCGACCAAGGTCTAATCGTTGGCAAAGACCTGGCAGGCAAAATTTGTTCCATGTTAAACATTGAAAAAAAAGAAATTTGCGAGCTCGACGCCGATGTTTTTTTGGGCAAGACGGCAAATCATCCATTCATTCAAGATTTTCAAATACCTGTTCTAATCGATGAAATGGTTACAACTGAAGACGGTACAGCCTGCTTACACTGCGCTCCTGGCTGCGGTCCAGACGATTACCTTCTCGGTGTAAAATCCGGCCTTGAAATATTTTCGCCAATTTCTGCTGAAGGCAAGTATGCCTTTGGTATCAAGCCTGAAGAGCTTGAAGGAATGCCTGTTTCAGACGGTCAAATTTGGGTTATCAAAAAATTAGCCGCGTTGGGCCGATTGATCCATAAAACGTCAATTACCCACTCATATCCGCATTGTTGGCGCTGTCACAACGGATTAATTTTTAGGGCCACTGAGCAGTGGTTTTGTAACTTGCAAAAAGACGATCTAGTGCAGAATACTCTCAAAGAGATTGAAAAAATAAGCTTTGTTCCTGACTGGGGCAAAAATAGGCTTCATGCTTTTACGTCAAACCGTACCGAGTGGTGTATTTCGCGTCAAAGAATTTGGGGTGTGCCAATTGCCGCTGTAATATGCGATTATTGTGAGCAGGCTTTTACAAGTGAGCATCTGATCAATAAAGTGGCTGACGGTGTTGAAAAAGAGGGCATTGAATACTGGGATAACGTGTCAGTGCAAGATTTGGCTGAATTGGGTGCACTGCCAAAAGATTTTAAATGCTTGAAGTGCGGTTCTAGCGATTTGACAAAATTTCGCAAAGAAAAAGATATTCTTGATGTTTGGTTTGAGTCTGGCGTAAGCCACTACGCTGTTTTGTCGCGTAATCCAGAGACATTGGGTGTGCCAGCTGATCTTTATCTTGAAGGTTCTGATCAGCACAGAGGTTGGTTCCAGAGTTCATTATTATCTTCGATGGTCATGAACGGGCATACCTGCACAAAACAGTTTTTAACTCATGGTTTTGTCGTTGATGAAGCCAAGCATAAGATGTCAAAATCGATTGGCAATGTCGTTGCTCCACAAGATGTTATCAAAAAGTACAGCCGCGATATTTTGCGTTTGTGGGTCGCAAGCGTTGATTACGAAGGCGATGCAGTTGTTTCTGATAAGTTGCTAGAAAATACTGCGGAAATTTACAGAAAAATCAGAAATACTTGCCGCTTCTTAGTTTCAAATCTTTACGATTTTGACATATCAAAAGACGCTGTCAGCCTTGATGACTTGCAGGAGCTTGATAAATATGCGCTTGCAAAGCTCGTGGAAGTTGATGAAATAATTAAAGATGCCTATCAAAATTACAAATTTGCTACAGTTGTTCAAACATTAAATAACTACTGTACTGTCGAGTTGAGCGCTCTGTACCTTGATATTGTTAAAGATCGTTTATACGTTGAGCAGTCAGATGGTAGATTAAGGCGGTCTGCTCAAACAGTCTTGTATAATATACTCGATTCTATAACGCGTTTGATGGCGCCAATACTATCATTCTTGGCCGAAGAGGTTTCCAGCTTTTATCAAAAAAATAAAAACGAATCGATACATCTTCAGAGGTTTGCAGATGTTGTAATTCCTCGAATATCTAATGCCTTAGAGGTGGATTTGGTCTGCAGAAGTCAAAAATTTGAAGGGCCAGAATTTGAGGAAGGTATAAATCTGAATATCTGGGCATTGCTTGAAGCTATGCGTGACACCGTCTTAAAATCAATCGAAAGACTTCGCGAAAAAGGCGTAGTCAAGCATTCTCTGGAATCCAAGGTTGAACTTTTGCTTGATAAAAATTCAGAAGATGGCCGCTTATTGATAGAGTTTTTGGAGCAGCTTGCAAAAAAAGAGGACGCTGTCCGCTTCTTGAAGGACTGGTTGATTGTTTCGCAAGTTAGTGTTGCAACTAACGCCAAGCACCTTGAAAAGAGTGATTTGGATTGGCTGTTTTTAAGTGTTGGTCATGCTGACGGGGTCAAGTGCCCAAGATGTTGGCAGTGGGAATTGACTGATCACGTAGACGGCTTGTGCTGCCGTTGCTGCAAGGTGCTGAAAAAATAAGAAAATATCTTTTCTACCAACCTCATCCAGTTCATTGCTTTAAAAAGCAAGTGGCGTTTGTGCACTTTTTTTCAAACTCACTTGCCAGCCAGCATCCAGTCAGTGCTTGCAGCTCGCATCTAAAAACTTGTCAAAATGTATACAGACCTGATCCCGCCGCTCGTCCTGAGCTTGTCGAAGGATGTATGGCCGTATAAATCAATGTTTTGACGCATATATTTAAAATATTAGTAATTTCAATATTTTGATTATTAAAATCAGATTAAGGTGTTTTAATTTATCTGCGTTACTTGGAAGGTGATTTATGATTAATCGTTTGAATTCAAAATTGATCACGGTACTGTTTTGCATGTTTTTGGGGCTTGGGTTTATCGATCTAGCGGGTGCAGCGAATAAACCTGGTGAAGCGACTAATCAAAGCGGGTTTAGTATGTATGATAAACCCTCCGCCACTAATCCACAACCCTCCGCTACTCAACAACAACCTACCACTACTTCCGCTGGGCCAGGCGGCGAACTGGAAAATCCAGAAGTTGAAAAATCGAAGCCCGGATGGTTTTCTCGCGTTGGAAGCAGGATTGCAGGGTGGTTTAGGCGTGAAAATAAGAAGACGGAAGAAGAGAAACAGGAAGAATCAGTTGAATTAATGGCTATGGGTAGCCCGAATACAGAAGAAGCGTCGCCTGCGTTGCCTGAATTGCCTGAATCAGAAAGTACCAGCCCAGGTATATTTACACGAGCTTGGGAAAGCGTGAAAGGCATTGCAAGCAGCATTGGCTCGGCATTTACGCGTACAAAGTCTGGCGCTGAGAGTGGTACAGAGCTTAAGCCTTTGACTGAGGCTGCGATGCCTGTGGCGGCTGCAGCTGCGGCTAATCAAGTGGATGGGCCTGTGACTACAGCGGCGGCTGCGGTATCAGATAATCCGAAAGCAATTATCGAAGAAGGCAAGGGTGGATCAGGCCAGGAAGTCGAATCATCTTCCAGAAAGAGTAAATTGCGTTTGGTCATTCAAGAATTGCGTGAACTTGGTGGTAAATATGGCGGTAATTTTGTTAAAAGACAGTTGCATAGATTATCCGCGTGGATCAAATATAAAGAACCAAAAGCCCCACGACCAGATGAAGACTTTGCAGGAAGGTGGTATGAGGATCCAAAGATTCCTGACAGACTTGTTTATGAATATTTGGTCGATTGCAGGCGCGTTGTGCAGGCAATTACTGGAGTAGATGAAATGACGCTGCGGAAGCAGCTTAGCTGGAAAGATGCGAATGGACAAGATGTAGAAGGTGATCAAGGTACTGTTATAAGCCCAATTGGTGCTTATAATTGTTTTACACGTGATGCGACAGGGCATGACGATGGTTTAAATTTTTGTGCTGGGACGCTTGTAACGTATAATTTTACACAATTACAACAGTTTATTCATCAAATGCCTCAACCTGCTCAGCCACAACAGCCACCAACATTCAAAATTATTGCATGGAGTGGCACTGGCGACGATGATTGTGCGGGAAGGCGCAAAGTTACTACATCGAACATGCAGGCAGATCCTGCAAACCGTGGTGCATTGTTTATGGAAGCATCTAATTTTAATTATTTGGAGGCTAAAGCCGAAAATGATTTGATCGGTAAGGCACATGACAACCCTAACGACAAATCTTTTCAAGACGGCTTACCCAAGCCAATGTCGGGCTATGCATTTGACAAAACTCAAGGCCCTGATGCATCTCTGTCTGCAGCGGCAGGTACTATCTTTAGATTATATTATTATTTTAAAAATATAAAAAGTCAGCATGAAGAATCATCATCGGCTGAGCAAGTCGGTAATAGCTCTCTATGGCCGCAAAAACTTGACGATCCTGACAGAGACTTAAATAGTTTAAAAGATCTTAGGCTTAATACTCGAAATGGGTATATAATTTCTCAAGGTGATGAATTGATTGCAGCATTAAATTATTTTATTGATAATCTACTTAGTATCAGAGTCGGCGTGCAGTGCGAGGTTCAGGTGTCGTCGTACGGTGCAATTAATTATAACATTAGTGAAGGCATCCCAGGTAAGTGCTATAAATTATTTCACGATCCACATCAAAAAATTATGCAAATGTTTGTTGCAGCACTTAATTTGCAGAGTGGCCCAGTAGCTGATCTTTATAAAGATCAGCAATACAAAGAATTAGTTACAAATGCTGCAAAAGCATTATTAAGGGTTAATTACGATTTGGCAATAATGTATGCTTATTCTGCGAGTATTAAAAAGGTTATTTTAACCAAAATTGGTGGCGGCACATTCAAAAATGATTCTGAATGGATCAAGGACGTGATTGCGGCTGCGGTCCGTGATAATGCACAATTAATTAATGATGGCGGCATCAGTATTATTTTAAATAGTTATAGTTATAAATCTACAGATGGAAACATTGATTATTGCGACACAGGACTTAGCCATGCAATAAACAAGGTTTATCCAAATCGCACCTCTATCGAGGTGTATGGCTCGGATGGGGACGTTGTAAGTACTTATAATCCGTCAGAGATTCCGGAAACAGCAGGCGCAAGCAGCTCAAGCTCAACAGTCCCTCAATAACTTCTGTGGAGCGGTTGTTTGGTGTCGTTGACACTAACCAACCGCTCCAGTTCATTGCTTTAAAAAGCAAGTGGCGTTTGTGCACTTTTTCTCAAACTCGCTTGCCAGCCAGCATCCAGTCAGTGCTGGTAGCTCGCATCTAAAAACTTGTCAAAATGTATACAGACCTGATCCCGCCGCTCGTCCTGAGCTTGTCGAAGGATGTATAGCTGTATAAATCAATGTTTTGGTGTATTGAATTACTTACTCGATAGCGTTTAAATTCAGTGTTTTAATTTGATTTGAGAAGCGTTTATACCATCCAGATATAAATTCCTGCAAATAACTTTTTTGTGCCTCTGATTGTATATTAAGTTTATTCATTTTAAATTTTATAATTATTTCATCAGCAATTGTTTTTGTGAGCTTTTTGCTAATCATATTATCTGTTTCGACATATGTTTTTAGTTGTAGCACTATTTCGTCGAACAGCAGTTCTCGATCATTTATCGCTATGTTATGCTTGCGTAACCGATCTCTGACAACTGACTCCGATTCTTTAACTGTTATCAAATCTGGCGATTGAACGTATTTTTTGCGTCGCTCTCTTTGATCGGAATCTAGATCTGCCAATTTTTTGAAGACCTTGTCGGTCATTGTTGGCATTACATCCTCATTAATAACCCGTTGTTTCTGTTTGTCTAAGTAAGACTCTTGCTCGAGTTTTTTGTAAATGTCTTTTTTGATAAATCGCCAATTTTGATGTAATTCAAAAGGGTTGGTATTTTTTTGATTTTCTACCATGTAGCCTCTGGCTATGGCCTTGAGTCGGCCTTTTGCCTGCTTGATCGGAACTTCGCTGACTGGTAGGTTTGAGTTATTTTTCGTATGCCCGCCACAGATGCTGAGACTTACTGCGAGGCCGATGATTAACATAAGCCTTATTTTATTTGTATTCATCTTTATTACCCCCCCCCAGAGTTATTTTAGCGTCAAACTGACGTGTTTTTAAGGTATAAGGCTGTTATTATATTTTAAAATTCTTTACAACCTTCATTATCAGCAAGATTATGCTGATTACCCAAAAAATCTTTAAAGCAATGATCTTTACAAATGCTTTTTTGTTGAAACTCATTATTACTCTCTTTTCCTTTTAAATTTAATAGTGCCTAACACACCTTAAATATGGCAAAAATGACCTTACCAAGTCAATGTTTTAGCTTTTTATACCTACTTTTCCTCCTTCGCAGGCTCTAGAGCTTCAACTTGTCCTAACATATCAATCAACGTTGTGTTTTTAGTCGGTATATAAAGGTTTTTCTTTTTGCGCTTTAATGCCATTATTTTTGCAGAATCCATTTTTTTAGTTTGTGTGCCTTTTGAGGCTGCCAACTCTTTTTGCAAATCACTGATTATTTGTGCCTCAATTTTATCTTGTTCTTGTTTTATATATTCATGTGTAATAAATTTTTCTTGTTCTAAGTTTTTAATCAATTTTTTACAGGAGGCCACATCTCTGTCTGAAGCGCCGGCCAAATCTTCATTGCCAGGTTCAAGGACCAGCATTTGCATGAGATGAGGCAAAAATTTGTTCCAAAGCGACTTTTCTTCCTGGTCAATTGCTAATTTAGGAGTTGTCGTTTGCGAGCTTGTCGCACGCACAAATCGTCCACCTGCTGCGCTTTGCTTCTTTTTAGACTCTTTTGACAAGCTTCGTTCAGCATCTTTGCGGCTCTTTAATAAGCCTCCAAGCTCTGACAATGAGTCATCGGTCAAAATGCCTGAGTAGATAGAGCTTAGAGCAGCAGCCTTTTTTTCTTGCGAAGTTTGCGTGTTAACGTCAGACAGGCTTACCATAATTTGTTTTAATGTGTCCTTAATCGATTCTGTGTAATTTTTTGCTTTATTAAGTGCGGATTTTTCATCCTTGTCTAAGCCTTTGTCCCCAGATTCATTCTTTTTCTCTTTATTTTCCGGCTTATTTTCGGTTTTATCGCTATCTAATTTTAAACCAGAAGAGGCGCCACCAGCTTGGTTGCTGGATTTGTCTTTGTTTTTGCTTTTTCCAAACATGTCATCCCCAAAACCGGAGTCCCACGATGATCCGCCACCAAAACCGCTGCCACCAAAACCGCTGCCGCTCGATGAACTCCTTCCGTAGGGTGATGAGTGTGGTGATCCATACCCTGATGAATGGTATCCAGGGTATCCGCCTCTGCCATAGCTTGATGATCCATAACTTGATGAATGGTATCCGTCTCCGCTACTTCTACGCTCTTTCAGCTTACGTTCAGCCTCTTTTTGTTTCGTTTCACGTTTTTTTTGTGATTCAGAGATTTGCCTTTCCGCATCTTGGCCTATAATTTCTTTTAGCTCTATGTTTAATTTTTTTAATTCATCGGTGCTGTTTGTTACTTGATTTTGAATGTTTGAGGTTTCTGCCGACTGAGGTTCGATTTTAGTTGTGGCTATGGCAGTGTCGCTTTCTTCAATTTCTTCGGTTTCTTCGGTTTCTTCGAAGTCGTCTGATTCTTCCGGTTTTGCTTCAGGTTCTTCTATCGATTTTGTTACGGGTTTAATAGCTGGTTTCGTTGTCTCTGTTGCTGGAATTTGTTTTTTAGCGGATAGCGGTTCGTATTTTGGCAAAGTTCTCTGTGGTTTTTGGCTTGCAAGTTGTTGTATAGCCGCTACTCCTTGCTCTAATTCTTCTTCAGGTTCGCCGATTTCCGCATCTAAAGTTTGCAATTTTTTAAGTATATCTAAAAAATCTTTTCGAATGTTTTTTGTGGGTGTGGCTGGCTCTTTAGTATATTGTTTTTTATAAGATTCTGCGATTTTTTCGGGCTTTAAAAATAATGCCGTGTAGATGCCTTTGTCTTGAATTATGTCAAGCATAGAATTCGCTTGTTCTAGCTCATTTTTAAATTCAATAAAGTTAGTTTCTTTAAATTTGGGCGGCAGGTCTTGATTATTCGTAATTTTATTTTGTATGGAAAACGAAATTGTGTTGAATTCATCGGAATAATAGTTTAACGCATCAACAGACTCTTTTGTTGGTCTTATTTTTGTATTTTTACCTGACCCCTTAACCTGTTCTACGTCTGGATCTAAAAACAGCTCCTGAATGTTCTTTGTTCGCCTTGGAGGCTTAGGTTGAACTGGTGAAGTTTCTGTTGAATCAAACATTCTTGAACTTGGTTCGGCATCATATTTTATCGGTGATTTGAAATCGTCATCAGTTTTTGGTGACATGGAATCATTCGGAGATTTTTCCATGGACTCAATGTCTTTGAGCAGTTGGTCCAAAAAGTCCATTTCTCCAGCGCCTTCTGATAATAATTTAAAAGTATTTGCGCAACTAAAAATAAAAATGATAAATATGAATCGAAATAAAAAGTTTCTCATATCCCCCCCCAGGATTTAAAGAACGTAGGTTTAATTTCTAAATTAATTGTATTAATTATGAGTATTCAAAGTCAAATCCTTGCTATCAAAGCTTTTTTAAGGCCCAAATCAGGCTTTTTAATGATAGAAGTTCTTGTTGCAATCTGCCTTTGTTTATCATTTATCTTAATTATGCTTAAGTTTGAGGGCGAGATGTTGTTTCTGTACGAACGTTTTTTTGTGCGCAACGTTGCCTTAAATTTAGCTGTTAACGCCTTTGATAGCGGAGGTAAAAGTGGCGACGCAACCAGTCTTGGGCGTGGCTTAAAATTGACTATGCAAGCTACCGGTCAGGATGTTGTTAATGCTGTAAAAAGTGACCGTGTGAGCAAAGTTGTTGTTGCATGGCGTAATTGTGTTGGACGCGATGAAAAACTTGTTCTTGGATCGGCATAATTCCAAAGCTTATACGCTAATCGAATTTTTGATTTATATATCCTTGTCCTCAGTCATTTCTATTTTGTGTTTAAGTGCATTAAATAAGGCTTGGTTTGAAATTTTGCGAGTTAATAAAGCCCAAGATGCTCAATTGGAGCTGGCCTTGGCCGGAGATGTTTTGCGTCGCGATTTGCAGAGCGCAAGTATGCGATTGTACGATTGGAACGAATCCTTGTTTATCTTTAAAAAACAGTCGTTAACACCAAAAAATAACGTGATGGAGGAGTGGGTGTGTTGGTATGTTTCTGATTTGGGCCTTGTGCGGGCTGATGGCGATTATGATCAGGTGAAAAACATCTGGCAAAGCAATGACGTTAGCTTAGTAAGCAGGGGTGTTGCCAAAATTGATCTGAATCTAAAAACAGACGGGAATATTGTCAATGCGTCAAGCGTGAGTCTGTGGCCCAAAAAGACTTTAGCCAACGATAACAAAATAGCGGAGTATCGCGTTTATGTTTTGTTAAGAAATCGAGTGTTGCAATGATTTGTCGGCTAGGAAGTGCTTTATTATTGATTTTGGGCATAATTTTTGTTCTGCTGTCTGCCTCGATGAAGTGCTGGAAAATTTCAAGTTTTAGAATGGACATTCAGTCCCAGCGTGAGATTTATTACAAGCGTTTTTGCTTAACAGACAATCTTTTAAATATTTTGATTGATCGTACCGTTAATGAATTTAACCAAATATTTAACGCGCAAGAATCTGTTAAAATAGATTTATCTGAATATGTCAAAGATTCGGGCTATTCGGCCTTTGGCCATGTTAGTACGGTTCGCATTAAAAACAAAGTTACGCCGAATGAGCTTGCCATTGCGGCATCTTTAGTTGACGGTCAAGGCGTTGTTTTTACGTTGCGATGCTTGTTAAGTAAAAAACGAATTGTGGGCAGAGCCAAGCAGTCATTCATTATTTCAGGCTTCACTATTTTCTGACCTTTAAAGCAAGTGCCGTTTTTTGCACTTTTTTTCAAACTCGTTTGTTAGCCAGCATCCAGTCAGTGCTTGCAGCTCGCATCTAAAAACTTGTCAATTGCTTGGCAGGCGTTATTTGGTC
>LBTE01000003.1 GCA_000989955.1 candidate division TM6 bacterium GW2011_GWF2_37_49
ACCGAATTAAAATTTTCAAAATAAGGAAAAATGCCACTGCTATTTACAGCTAGCTTCCAATCGTAGATTTACAACCAAACGCAAAAAGCTTTATTTTAGAACTTATAATCTAATCCAATATTTACGTGGTAAGCATTATCGCTGCCCAATCTAAAGTCTTTTGGATTATACTCGCCACGAACAGGCTCAGCCAACTTGTTAAAGAAGTCGCCATCCAAAGGAATTCCTGCAACATCTTTAAAGTATCCGCCTGGAATAAACATTGCAAATCGTCCAAACAATGTTAAGTCCTTGATAATTTCACTCTTTGTAATCAAATTCAACTCAGTACCAAAATATTTTCTTGCCAAATCTGGTGAAATAAGAACTTTGCTGCGATCAACCGTATCGTAAATAATTTTGTGCGAATCACATGCATTCCAGAACATGGTTGCATTCGGATTAATATCAAAAGTTGAGTGGCCAATTTTTGGAGACCATGTTACGCCCAAGCCAAATGTTTGAATATCGGTGAAAGACATGTCAATTTCTACATTAAGAGTCTCATTTGTTGGAAGCTTATCTGGATTTGGCAGAGCCAGAGGACACTTTAACAGACGCATATCAAGCATAAATATGCTAGGAACGCGTTTGCCCATATAACTCTCATGTATGCCAATAAAACCATTGTATTTTTTGCTTTTTTGTTCTCTGTGTGGATCTGTATCTCCAGAAGCATAACCGTAAGATACTGCGAACTTCAGCTTGCATGGACGCCAACTGTACGCAGCATCAATAACCCCCATCCATCCTCTTAAATCATTTGTATAGCCTTGACGAAAGCGGTCATTAGCCGAAATCGTAGTTGCATCACCGGTATTTTTAAATATTGTTGAACCAGGAATTGTGCTTCCGTTTGTGTTGTTAACAGGATCGTAATTTACTTCTGCAGCTTTTTGAGCTGTAATATTAGGTTGTACTGTGGTGTCAACATCTGAAATTCCAGCCTTCTTGCCTGTGCCATCATTCAAAATATGGCTGTAATATTCACGCAAGTTAGAATCTGATCCACGTTCAATATTTGGAATATTTCTGTCAATCGACATTAATTTTTCTTGCCCAAAGTTGAAAGCTACTTCTCCACCCCATTCAAAATCTTTCCATACGTGTTCAAGGCCTAATCCAGCAGCGCCAAGAGTTGTTTTTGCATCCGGATTAATTTCAACCCATTGATCAGATGCAAAGTCACACATTGCATACGGCTCAAGTTGTAATTTTCCGTACTTAGCATTATCAACCGGCTTCCACAATAATCTTGCAGCAATTAAATCGTCCTCTTTACCTATGCCACGCCAAGGAGTTGTTCTTCGACCGATATAATATCCCCTTACAGGCTCAATGACATCGCTGAAACTTTTTTCATGTTCTTCAAATCTTGCGTAATAAAGGTCATACCATAGCGTATCTTTAACAATTTCACCGTTTAAATTAATACCAGGAGCTGATTTATCATCGCCTGCATAATTATATAATCCTAAAAATTCTTGATTTTGGCCATAAATGCTGCCGAGGGCGATACCACGACCAAGTTCAAACGGAAACCAACCCGCTTGTAAATAATGAATTTTATCTCCACCGTTGCCAAAAATAGCATTCAATCCAACTCGCAACCATGCTTCTTTGAGCCATAGAAGCGACCGTCCGATTGCGTGGGAGTGTTGACCGAACAAAGTCTCACTCATTTTTAAAGAAATTGGAGTGGATGATCCAGCGTCTCGATCAGCATACTTCAAAGCATAACCCCAAACACCTTTGTGGCGAATAGAAAGGTAAGCTTCGATTGCATCGTATCCATACTTCTTTTCGCCATACTCAAAATCAAGATTTAAATCCATAGTCTCTTTGAAATAGTTATTTTCATCTGGAATATTCTTGTTTAGCATGTAAGCATTGTCTTCGTAGAATGTTTCAATTTTTAATCTTCCATCAAAAGTTAGCTTATAATCGCCTTTTTCAATAGAAAGATTTGGCTTTGTCCCTGGAATAGTTTTTTCTTTTAAAACAAATAGCTCTTTTCCTGTTAACTGACGAGCGGACTCCGTGTCATCTGCCAACAAAATCCCTGCAGTCAACGCTAAGCAAAAAACCACCCGCTTAATAAACATCTGAAGCATTAAAAACTCCTTAATTTGCAACAAATATACACGCATATGAAACATAAGTTACACAAAATAGCAATGCAAAGTATGTATGGTTTAGCAAATTTTGTCAATCTCATGAATAATACAATTCCAAGTTGTTAAAGTACCTAAAATAAAGCTTTTTGCGTTTGGTTGTAAATCTACGATTGGAAGCTAGCTGTAAATAGCAGTGGCATTTTTCCTTATTTTGAACAATCGCACGCTGCTGGCGGGGTCTAAAAAATTATCATTTTCTTTGCAGCTCTGATGAATAGCCGCATGCGAGAAACCATAGTCGATGTATCAATCTGCCTATGCATGTTTTGACATGGCGCAATGTTTGGTAGATTTTAAAATTAGAATGGTATAAACTATTGTTTAAATTCATTTAATTGCAGATATTAATCTCTGGCGCGGCAAATTGTTAAGTGGCTTAATTTTCATTGGAGTTAGAGCATGCAGGCTTCATATATCTTAGTAAAAAAATCGGCAGAGCTTTCTGGTACAGTTGAATTGGTTGGCGCAAAAAACGCCGTTCTGGTAATCATCAGCTCGCTGATATTAACCAAAGGCCGATCTGTTCTTGAAAATGTTCCAAATTCAAGCGATGTTTTGCACATGATAAGTCTGCTGACCGATTTGGGTGGACAAGTTGAATTTGACACGCAGCATAACCGCCTGATAGTCGACACATCAGACATATCCAAATTCGACGTTAAGCCGGAAATCATGAATAAAATGCGCGCCTCAATCTTAGTCATGGGCCCATTACTTGCACGTTTTGGCATGGCGAAGGTTGCCTTTCCTGGCGGATGTGTACTTGGTGCAAGACCGATCGACTACCATATCAACGGATTCAAAAAAATTGGTGTCAAAATCGAGGAAAACGGTTGCTACATTAACTCCGAAGTTGATACAAGCGACAAATTTAAAAATGTTCGCATATCCTTTGAATATCCAAGCGTTGGCGCCACAGAAAATTTAATGATGTTTGCTGTATTAAAACCTGGTCAAACAGTTATTATAAACGCAGCATTAGAGCCAGAAGTCTTAGATTTAATAGAAATTTTAACCAAGATGGGTGCCAAAATTGACTGCGGACCAGGAGCCATTATTACTGTTACAGGTGTCGATAAACTTAATCCAGTAAAGCACGAAATTATCCCCGATAGGCTTGAAGCAGGAACATTGTTGATCGCAGGTGCAATTACAGGTGGACAAGTTACTGTAAAAAACGCCGTTCCAGAACAGATGGATATGTTTTTAGATAAATTGCGAGAAATGGGCCATGAAATCGAAACTGGCATGTTTCAACATAACGGCAAAGCTGTAGGTATCACGATAAATGCTATAAAAAATCCTCAGGGTATACGAATAAAAACAGGCCCATATCCAGCTTATCCAACCGATCTACAAGCGCCAACAATGGCGATGCTTTGCTTGACTAACGGCACAAGCTACGTAGAAGAGACTGTTTTTGAAAATAGATTTATGCATATCCCAGAGCTACAAAAAATGGGGTCTCAGATCTCAGTTAAAGGCAACACCGCAACCATTCGCGGAGTTGACGAGTTGTACGGAACTAAACTTATTGCAACAGATATTCGAGCATCGTGTGCACTTGTCATAGCAGGCCTTGCAGCCACAGGCAGCACAGAAGTAACAGGAATACAACACTGGAGACGTGGTTATGACAAGCTTGAATATAAGCTCAACCTACTCGGTGGAAACATAGAAATTTTTGATTAAATTTTACTGTTGCTCCATAAACGAAGCGCATAGCTCTGATATTTCACGAGTGATTGTGCCCTGACGAATCTTATTATATTGAAGAGTAAGTTTTTCAAGGTACTTTTCGGCATTGGTAGTTGAGCTGTCCATAGCGATAAATCTTGCGGTGTATTCAGAAATCAGAGATCGTAAAAATATGTACGATATACGAGATTTAATAAACCGTATTAAAACAAAGTCCAAAATCACAGAAGAATTTTGCTCCCAAATCATATCCTGAGATTGCTTGTAAGCAGGAGCTTGAGCTGATTTGCCATTTCTAGAAAACGCTTCTTCAGAAAGCGGAAGCAGCCTGAATTTTAAAGGCTTTTGAAGAAAAAATGATTTTGGCTCGGTAAAATAAAAATATACCGATGAAAAACATACCTTCAAATCATTAACTTTTGTTATCAAATCGCTTGCAATTAAATGATAGTTATTTGAATTAAAATCATTATACGAGAAGATAATGTCCCCATTCAAATGATCACGAACAAAAGTCGAAGCCTTCTGACCAATCGTTATAAATTTTATATTTTTGGCATCTTCAGTAGAAATTTCTTGGGAAACGTACCTAAATAAATTTGAGTTAAGACTACCGCAAAGCCCCTTTGACGTTCCAACAATGACACAAATTTTGCACGCATCAGCCCGTTGCCACATTGCAAGCGCTGGACTTTGCCAATCAGCTTTATGCTTTAGAAGCGACCCAAATGAATCACTTAATGTATCCACATAAACTCTTGTATGCTGTGCCTGATGTTCAAGCTTAGAATAAAGAGACATCGAAACAAGCCGAATTGCGTGCGTTATTTTTTTTGTAGTTTGTATGGATTTTATTTTTTGTCTTATATAAACTTTTTTTGACACATTTGCTCCTGATACTAAAAACGTAGCTTCAATTAAAAAATATATAAATTTTATTAAATTCTCAATCTTTAAGTTTTAATTTTTAATTAAATTGAAGCTTAAACACAAAATTAAGCCTTACGCAAAACCTGCACAAACCATTTACAATCTGAAAATAATTGACTGCTTCTATATTTATTTGCTTAACTAAAGAGTGAAGAACGGTATACCTACAAAAAAGTATCTCGCAGGAGAAGCCATGGTTAAATATCTACTGCTGTTATTGATTTTTATTCTAAACTCCTCTAAATTATTCAGTTTTCACATAGACAGCATAGTCGATCATGCGTCAAAAACAAGCAATAATAAGAATATTGCACAAAAAACAATACCTAACGCTGAAAGCTTTTTTGAATTATCACAGACCCCATTTTCAGAGGAGTTTGTTGCCACAAATCCGTATTATTTGATGCAGGTGTCGCAAGATACACTAAATTTTTTACACTCAACGAAGGGGCAATCAAATGATTGCGTGGTACCAAGACACTTTAAAAAAGTTTTGTCTCGAGAAAAGATTGAATCCACACTTAAATTTATAATCGCAACAATAAAACAGGATATGCATAAAAATAAATTCAGAATTTTAGATCCAAATTTTTTAAACAAAAACTTCCATTTTATTCACTGGAAGGCTGATACATCAGAGGCGCAAAATAATGGAATAAGGCTTGATCGTGGAGGAGAAATCAGGCTAACAAGTTATGCAATTTTTAGTGTTCGCGGCAACACACACAAAACAACAGCCTTCCCATGCGCACTTTACCAGGCATTTGATCCCAAAATAGCTTTAAAGTTCACAAAACAACAGGTTTTGGCGGGTATTTTAGAAAAGCCTGAAAATAAAAAGAGTGTACGCGCTATGGCATGGCTGTCTAGAGATGATTTTGAAGATGCGCTTATGCAGGGCACAATTATGGTAAGATTGCCAGACAACAAAGAGCATGTTTTTGTAGCAAATCTAAGCAACAATATCGATTATGACAGAAAAGAGTCAGACCCTCGACACCAGAAGCGTTTCTGGTTCTTCAAAGAATCCAAAAATTCGAACTGGACGATTGATCAGTTTAAAAAGCGCCTTAAAAATAGGCAAAACGTCATTTTTGCCGGAGATCTTTATAATATTGGAATTGGTAAAATTATAGCTATAAAACATCAAAATCCAATCACTCACAAAAAAGAGATACGACTCGGAGTACTTGCTGACACTGGCGGAGCATTTATAAAAAATCTTTATCAGCTGGACCTGTTTGCAGGTATTTTCAATAACAGGTCCGAACTTTCAATCTACCTTAAAAACATACCAGTAAAAGCTGATGCGTTTATTTTATGGCATTAAAAAAACAGCTCCAACGCGCATAAAACTCGACAGTCAAAAGACCGCATACATAAGGCACATCAAGGCCACGCGCTGTTTTTGCAGTTTTTAAAAATTTCATTTGCAACCATCGATCCAGTCAACGCCTGCAGGCGGCATTTAAAAAAATATCATTTTCTCGATAAGACCGATGAGACCAACGCTCTCAAGCACAAGCCTCAATGTATAAGCGAACTCTTGCGGCTTTTGACCACAAACCAAAACACCAGCAAGTTTTATGGTTTAAATAAAAATAAGCTACTTTTCATATCCTAAAAAAGTAGCTTATTTTTATTTAAACGTCAATATCAATCGAAATTTTCAGTTAATGCGTAACTCATGTAATCAAAATTACTAAACCCATTCGAGTCTTGCAATTTTTGCTGTATCACTCTCTCTGGTGCCTAGCGGAACCAACCTTGTGTATCCACCTGGACGCCCAACGTAACGAGGAGCAACCTCTTTAATCAATTTTGTTACAGCTGAAAAATCATAAGGCAACAACTGTTTAACTCTGCGAATTGTATTAAAATCATTACCAACACGAGCAATTGTAACAATCTTTTCTGCCATTTTCTGAACTTCTTTTGCTTTTGCTTTTGTCGTTTGTAATACTCCATAATTAATAAAGTGAATTACTTGGTTTCGCAATAAAGCCCTTCTATGTGCAGGCTTTAGATTTAATTTTTTTCTACCAATTTGATGATTCATGAGTTTATACCACCTTCTTGATCTTTTAGCACTTTTTTAAGGTCTAATTCTTTAATGTTCATACCTAAACTTAATCCAAATGCTGCCAAAATCTCCTTAACTTCACGCAAAGACTTACGTCCAAAATTCTTAATCTTAAGAACGTCATCTTCTGTGAGATTAACAAGATCAATAACTCGCCTAATTCCTGCACCAATCAAACAATTATGGGCTCTGACTGAGAATTCTAATTCATCAATAGGCTTTAAAAATAAGTCTACAGGTAATCCTTTGGTTGGACCTTCAACATCTGTACCAATGCCCTTTACAGTATCTTGCGATGCTTCTTTAGAAATTTCATTAAACGGAATTTCTGTAGCCTCTAAGAAATGTTCGAATTGCGTACGCAAAACAGATGTTGCGTAATGAACTACGTCCTGAGGTTTAACCGCACCATTTGTATCAATGCTTATAGTCAATTTATCATAATCGATCTTTTGGCCAACACGAGTTTTTTCAACATTATACTCAACTCGTTTTATTGGCGAAAATCTTGCATCCAAATAAATTTTACCATCCACTTGAATTGGCACTCCAGCAGGCCATTGAGCAGGCGCAAAGCCTCTTCCAGTTTCTACAAAAAATTCAATCTCCAAATCCCCATCAACAGCCAAATGTGCTAAAACAAAATCTTTATTAATAAGCGTCAAATGCTCGTCACATTTTATATCACCAACTTTTGCAACTCCAGGACCTTTCACATGAAGGTGCATGTTTCCAGGTACACCCGTCGAATTTTCAATAACAATCTCTTTGATATTCAAAACAATCTGTAGTGTATCTTCAACAACACCTTTTACAGTTGAAAATTCATTATTAACACCTTTTATTATCGCAGATGTAACAGCAGAACCCTCTATTGTTGATAGAAGAACTCTTCTTAATGCATTTCCTAAAGTAATCCCAAAACCAGGCTCCAATGGTTGAACGACTAATTCTCCGTGGACATCTGATGATACCTGTCTGTTCCAACTTAACTTAGGAAGTATCAACGGTCTATAATTCATCTGGAACAATCCTTTTACTTAAAATCAACTACAAACACATAACCTCAACCAAGTACAGTAATTTATGCTTGTTCAATTTAATAACATCAAACAAGCATAAATTAAAATTACTTAGAATATAACTCAACAATCAAATGTTCTTCAATAGAAGCAGTTACATCAGAACGAACAGGGAGTCTTGAAACAATTCCCTTTCTGTCCTTCTTGTTAAGCTCCAACCACTCTGGAACCTTAACTCCCATAGCCATTCTTTTATCAATCACGCCTTCAATAAATTCTGACTTTTTCAAAGTGGCATCTGAGAGCGTTACCACATCACCCTCTTTAACCAAAAAAGAAGGTGATTTTACACGTTTGCCATTAACATTGATATGTCCATGAACAACAAGCTGACGAGCTTGAATTCTTGAAATAGCCATTTTTAAACGATAAACAACGTTATCCAAGCGACGCTCTAACAAGCTCAAAAGAGTCTCACCTGTAACACCTGAAGTTCTGATAGCTAAACCAAAAAATCTTTTAAATTGAGCTTCACGAACTCCATACATTAAACGAACCTTTTGCTTGGCTTCAAGCTGTTTTCCATATTCAGAAAGTTTTTTGGTACCAACTCTGCGAGCATGCTGACCAGGCGTTACTGGTCGCTTTTCAAGTGTACATTTAGCAGAACGACACTTGGCACCTTTCAGATATAATTTCTCACCAGATTGACGACATCTGCTACATCTTATTGTTTCTGACATACAAGCCTTCTTCTAATTTAAAACAATTTATTTTTAAAAACTAAACACGTCGCTTTTTGGGAGCCCTGGTTCCATTATGAGGGATCGGAGTAACATCTCTAAGTAAAGTGATGTTCAACCCTGATGACTGCAAAGCCCTTACAACGCAATCTCTTCCTGAACCAGGTCCTTGCAAATTGACCTCTACAAATTTTACACCTATCCCAATTAAATCCTTAGCAATCTTACTTCCGATTTGAGTTGCCGCGTAAGGGGTGCCTTTTCGCGCACCCTTAAACCCGTGTTGTCCAGCACTGCCGCGAGTGATAACATCGCCATCAGTAGTGGTTACGGCCACTAAAGTATTACTAAAGCTTGATTTAACATGAGCGACAACTGATTCTATATTCTGTTGTCTTTTTTTACCTTTTTTATATGCCATTCGTTACCCTTGCAATTTCTTGTTACTTCTTGGCTAGAATTTTTTTATTTGGAACAACATTCGCTGGCTTTCTAGGACCCTTACGCGTACGAGCATTAGTTTTTGTACGTTGACCGCGCGTAGGTAAACTCTTTTTATGCCTAAGGCCACGATAAGATCCAATTTCTTGAAGCCTTTTGATATTCATAGTTACTTCTTTTTTTAGTTCACCCTCAACTTTGTAATTATTGGTTATGAACTTTTGAATAGCGGCAACTTGTTCGTGACTTAAATCCTTAACTCTTGTATCAGGATTAATCTTAGTCTCCTGCAAAATCACTCGAGATCTTGATAAGCCAATTCCATATAAAAATGCCAGACCGTACTCGACACGTCTTTCATTAGGTAATATAACACCTTCTATACGAGCCATTTAACAACTACCTCTAATTAAACATTCCAATAAAATTATTACTAACCCTGTCTTTGCTTGTGTTTAGGATTTTTACAAATCACACGAACAACACCAGCACGCTTCACAATCTTACAATCTGAACAAATTTTCTTTACTGATGTACGAACTTTCATTTGTGTCTCTCAGCCAAATTTTTCATTAAAATTAACCATACAACTATCACACTATTTTTTATTTACAACGGGAAACAATTCGCCCTTTGGTCAAATCATATGGGGTAAGCTCAACAACAACCCTGTCTCCTGGCAAAAGTTTTATATAATGCATTCGCATTTTGCCAGATACATGAGCCAAAATTAAGAGATCACCATCATTTAATTTGACCTGAAAAACTGCGTTAGGTAATGATTTTTCAACCACACCTTCAACCACAATTACCTCTTCTTTATTTTTCATAAAATTGTATCCCAAATTTAATTTCAAATTCTTGTAAGTATCTCAGCCCCACCTTTTAATACAACAATAGTATCTTCAACATGAGCGGCTAATTTACCATCAGCAGTTTTTGCTGTCCAGCCATCATCTAAAATTAGTACTTCATAGCTACCCTGAGCAATCATTGGCTCAATGGCTAAAGTCATTCCTTCCAGCAACACAAAATCTCCAGATCGTCTTCTATAATTAGGAATATCCGGTTTTTCATGAAGATTTTTTCCTATTCCATGACCAGCAAAATCTCTAATAACAGAATAACCCTTCGATTCAATACAATTTTGCACACTTGCAGATATATCTGACACCATATTACCTGGAACAGCCATTTCTATAGCCATATCCAAAGCCTCTTGTGCCGCATTTGCTATTTTTTTTACATCTGAGGAAACATTTTCAATAAAAAAATATCGTGTAATATCTGCGCAATAACCTTTTATCGAGCCTACAACGTCTATTTTAACAAAATCCCCAGAATTTAAAATAACATCTTTTGAAGGAACGCCATGAATTATCCCATCGTTAACAGATATGCAAGTTGCATGCCTATATCCAGCATATCCCTTACACTCTGGCTTGAGGCCTAATGCACACATTTTATTTTCAATTATTCCATCAATTTCAAGAGTGTCAGCGCCGGGTTTCAAGCAGTAATCAACTTCAGCCATAACTTGAGCTAGCAATTTACCAGCAAATCGCATTTTTTCAATCATATTTTTACTTTTTACCAACATAAAAACTGCCCCAAATCTGGATAAAAACTACCTGGCGTATCTACCTCTAAGTCTACCACTCGACAAAAAACCATCATAACGACGCTCAATCAAATGAGATTCAATTTGAGCAGACGCATCTAACGCAACGCCAACAACGATCAATAGACTTACTCCGCTAAAAAACACTGGAAATGAAATAAAATTTTTTATTACACTTGGAAAAATAGCTAATGTTGCCAAATACATAGCCCCTGGAAAACCTATTCTTGTTAATAAATAATCAAAAAAATCTGCAGTTCGCTTACCTGGACGAATTCCTGGAATAAAACCGCCAGATTTTCTTATATTTTCAGCTAATTCCACAGGATTAAATATTATTGCTGTGTAAAAATATGTAAAAAAAACTATCAAACATCCATTCAAAACGTTATACATCAATGATTCTCTACCGAACCAATCCAATACAATGCTATTAACAGCTGGCCATCTTGTTGCAACCAGACCAGCTATTGTAACCGGCATACCCAAAATTGCAGAAGAAAAGATAACAGGAACAACACCTGCAGGATTAATTTTTAGAGGAATATAGGAACTTTGACCGCCATATACTTTATGCCCAACAACTCTTTTAGCATATTGTACTGGCACTTTTCGTTCGCCTCTTTCAAGAAAAATTATACATGCTATTGTCCCAAGCAAAATAATAATTAATAAAGCAATCATTAAAATACTTGCCTGGCCAATTTGATAATTTTCCCACAATCTGAATATTGCTGCTGGTAAATTCACCACTATACCGGCAAAAATTATCATCGAACTTCCATTACCAAGTCCATGAGCATTGATTTGTTCACCCAACCACATGACAAAAAGCGATCCAACGCTTAAAATTAAAACAGCTGTAAGTCGAAAACTCCAACCTGGATTATTAACAAGGCCAGGTTGATGCTCAACATATGCTGCAATACCAACTGCCTGAACAAGAGCTATTCCCAATGTTAAATATCTAGTGTATTGATTAATAACACTTCTACCGTACTCGCCTTCTTTGGATAGTGCTTCCAAAGAAGGTACCATTATCGTTAAAAGCTGTATCATAATGGAAGCACTAATGTAAGGCGAAACGGCTAAAGAAAATATTGAAAAATATCTTAGAGCTCCACCTGAAAATAAATCTAAATAAGATAAAAAACCACCAGCTAAACTTTTGTCAAACATATTGTACAATGCAGAAATATCAACACCTGGAACCGTTATATGTGATCCAAATCTAAAAACCGCAAATATTATTAAAGTAAATGTCAACTTTTTACGTAATTCTGCAACCAAAAATATATTTTTGAAATTATGCAGTTGTACCACCACGTTCAAACTCCTTTATCAACTCTACTGTTCCACCAGCTTTTTGAATAGCCTGAATAGCTGTTTTACTAAAAGCATCAGCTTGAACCGTCAATTTTTTGGTAAGATCACCCTGTCCCAAAATTTTGACAAAAACATGCTTGCCATTAATCAAATTCTTGCTCTTCAATGTTTCAAAATTTACAACATCTTCCGTTTGAAATTTATTTTCTAAGTCTTGCAAGTTTATTACAATAAACTCTTTTCTAAAAGCGTTATTATTAAATCCACGTCTAGGAATTCGACGTGACAAAGGCATTTGCCCACCCTCAAAAAGTGGTCCTAACTCAAATCTTCCACCAGTTCTTGCTTTTTGCCCCTTATGACCTCTTCCAGATGTTCCTCCAAGATCTCCACCTCTTCCAAGCTTTTTTCTTTTTTTAATAATTGGAGTCAATTTATCAAGATGCAACATGGTTTTCTCCAAATAAATCTTTCAGTGTTTTGCCACGTAATTTAGCCAAATGCTGTGCCGTTCTCAATTTTTGCAAAGCTTTCACCGTTGCTTTTACAACGTTTTGCGGATTGGATGATCCGATTGTTTTTGCAAGTATATCTTTCACCCCTGCAACTTCCATAACAGAACGAACCGCACCACCAGCAATAACACCTGTACCTTTTGAAGCTGAATGAATAATTACACGACTTGCTCCATGCTTAGCCTCAACACTATAAGGAATTGTTGTTTTGTAAAATGGAATATAAAACATGTTCTTTCTTGCACGGCGCAACGCTTTTGCTATAGCTGAAGAAACTTCTCGCCCCTTACCAAGCGCAACCCCAACATTTCCATTCTTATCCCCAACAACAACAAGAGCCGAAAATGCAAATCTACGACCGCCTTTTATAACTTTTGCTACTCTACGAACATTCAAAACGGCCTCGGAGTATTCCTCCAATAAAGGCCCTTGATTCTTCGCAATCATACTTCTTTTATTTTTTTCTTCTGCCATACATTTCCTAAATCTATTTGTTTATATCAATTAAAATTTCAATCCGGCTTCCCTTAAACCATCCGCCAATGCTTTTACACGACCATGATACATAAATCGTCCACGATCAAAAAATACATCTGTAATTGATTTTTCTACCGCTAATTTACCAAGGCTTTCACCAACCATTTTAGCTATAGATTTTTTATCACCAGATTTTTCATTTTTATTCAAATTCAAAGAAGAAAAGCTAAGAAGAGTCATTGATGTAGCATCATCAATAATTTGTGCATAAATGTGGTTGAGACTTCTGAAAACAGAAATTCTAAACTTTTCACACCTACTAAATTGCCTATTTCTAATTCTGTGAATTCTTCTCTCTAATCTCTGTTTGTTTTTTTTGTGAAAACTCACGTCATTACCCTTTTAACTACAATAAAATTTATGATCCTGACGCAGATTTGGTTTTACCAACCTTACGTACAATAACTTCATTATCTCTCATTATACCAGTACCTTTATAAGGTTCTGGTAATCTGAAAGATCTCACTCTATCACAAACATCCCCAAGCATATTTTTATCATATGACTTGAATGTAAGATTTTGCCCAGTTTTGTCAATATCTACTGTTACACCATGTGGAAGCTCATACTCGATTTTATGCGTATACCCTATGGTAAACACCATTTTATTGCCAACACTCTGAGCCTTAAAACCAAGTCCTACTATTTTTATTACTTGTTCAAACCCGTTTTCTATACCATTAACTTCATTCGCCAAAAGAGCCCTATGTAAGCCCCATAAAACTCTGTTCTCTCTGGTATCATTTTCCAACGTTATAGATATAAGCTTACCATTTAAATGAGCATTTAACCCCTCAGGCAAAACGTGTGTTATATTGACCTTAGAGCCAGAAACTAACACCTTATTATCTTTTATTTCTATCTTTACGTTTGAAAATGGAATTGCTTTTCTACCAATCTTAGACATAATTATTACCTTTACCAAACGTTACAAACAACTTCCCCACCAACACCAAGTTCTTTTGCCTTACGATCAGTCACAACACCAAAACTGGTTGTTAAAATAGATATTCCAAGCCCACCTATAACAGGCGCTACAACTTTTGCTGCTTCATAACGACGACGACCTGGCGTACTGATTCGCTTAATCTCATGAATCACGGACTCACCATTAACATATTTTAAGAAAATAACCAAAAAGCGTTTACCTTCTATCTCTTGTTCCTTGTAATCACTGATGTAACCCTCGTCGTTTAAAACTTTTGTTATCTCAGTTTTAAAATTAGAATAAGGCACAACAATAGATTTTTTACTAACGCTCAATCCATTTCTAATAATTGTTAGAAAATCACTAATTGTATCTATAGACATATTTTATTCTCCAGTATTTACCAACTAGCTTTTCGGACACCAGGCAACAAGCCTTCTAATGCATATTTACGAACACAAAGTCTACACATACAAAAAAATCTCATATAACCACGCGGACGCCCACAAAGTTTACACCGATTCACAGCTCTAGTTGAATATTTAGGAATTTTGTTGCTTTTTTCAATCATCGCTCTTCTTGCCATAACTAAGCCCCATAATTCTTATTTTTAAAAGGGATATTAAATTTTTTCAATAATGCATATGCATGTTCATCAGATTTTGCCGTGGTTTGAATTGTTATATTCAAACCACGGCTTTTATCAATCTTATCATAATCAACTTCAGGAAAATATATCCAATCAGTTATGCCTAGATTATAATTTCCGCGGCCATCAAATTTTATAGATATACCCTGAAAATCACGAACAGACGGTAACACTACATTGATGAGCTTATTTAAAAAATGATACATTCTATTTCTTCGCAACGTCACACATACCCCTATAGGCATTCCCTTACGCAATTTAAAACTTGCAATGGATTTTTTAGCAATAGTCTTAACTGCGAATTGCCCCGTAATTTTTTCGATAACATCTTTTACCTGTGTTACAACTTTGGAATCTGAAACAGCATCCTTTATGCCTATATTTACAACAATTTTTGATATAGAAGGAGCTTGCATTACATTTTTCAAGCCTAACTCATGTACAAGTTCGGAACGAATATTTGCTTTATATAAATCTTCTAACTTAGACGTAACCATAAACTTTACTCACAAAATTTAAAACGCTTCTTTGCATCGATGACAAACTCTTGATTTATCACTACCCTCTAAAAACCTAATTTGTATTCGACAAGGTTTCTTACAAGATGGACAAACAGGCATAACTTTATGCAATGGAATATATCTTTCTTTTTTTACAATTCCACTTTTTTCTCCTACTTTTCTTGCTTTTAAATGTCGAGTTACAACCTCTACGTTTTTCACAACAACGTTTCCATTTTTGTGATCAACATCAATAACCAAGCCTTGCTTACCTTTATCCTTTCCAGACAATACAACCACAGAATCATTCTTTTTTACTCGACTCATCATAATTTTTTACCCTAACTTTTTACCAAACTTCAGGTGCAAGTGAAATAATTTTTGCATACCCAGCCGCTCTCAATTCTCTTGCCACAGGACCAAAAATACGAGTTCCTACTGGATGCTTTTCTTTGTCAATGATCACAGCAGCATTATCATCAAATCGTATATAACTACCATCTGAACGACGAATCTCCTTACGTGTCCTAACAACAACCGCATCAAGAACTTCGCTTTTTTTCACCGTTCCTCCTGGCATAGCACTCTTTACAGCAACTTTTACCACATCTCCCAAATAAGCATATCGCTTACCCGTGCTACCAACAACACGAATCACTTGCAGCTTTTTTGCACCAGAATTATCTGCAACCTCAAGCATCGTACGTTCTCTAACCATTGAAATATCCTTTTCAACTCTAGCTCTTAGGTAAGACTTTAATTAAAGTTGCATGCTTTGACTTTGAAATTGGCCTACACTCTTTAAATTCAACAACATCACCGACGATTGCAGCATTACCTTCGTCATGCACCTTAAAATTTTTAGTCCTTTTAACAACCTTGCCATAAACTGGATGTTTGAATAACCTTGTAACTTCAACAACAACAGTTTTATCCATTTTATCAGATATTACTTTGCCCACAAATGTGCTAATACCTGATTTCTGCAACATCTGCTTAGCTTTGTCCGACATTCTTTTACAACCTCATTATCAAAACAAACTATCTATTCAACAACACAATTGTTTCTATTTAGAATTAAAAAAAGTCAAAGCTCTTGCTATTTGAACTTTAATTTTATTAAATTGAGAAACGTCTTTAACCTGCCCCGTCAAGCTATTTAATTTTAAATTAAACAGCTCTCTTTTCAAAGAATTAATTTCCAGTTTAATCGACTCTTTATCTAAATTTTTTAAATTTTTTTTATCCATGATACATCACCGCTCCTTTGTCACAAAACGAGTCTTCATAGGAAGCTTATAAGCAGCCATACGTAATATTTTTCTTGCCTCTAATTCAGTAAGTCCACCACCAAGTTCGAGAATAACTCGCCCGGTTTTAACAACGGCAACCCAAAATTCAGGGTTGCCCTTGCCTTTGCCCATTCGAGTTTCTATTGGCTTCTTGCTTATAGGTTTATCAGGAAACATTCTTAAAAAAAGACGCCCAACTTTTTTTAACTGCCTGCTAACAGTTATACGTACAGACTCAATTTGTCTTGAGTCAACCCAGCAAGGCTCAATGGCTACTAGTCCAAAATCACCAAACGCAATAGTCCGCGCACCCTTTGAACGACCACGCATGCGCCCTCGTTGCATCTTTCTATATTTAGTTTTTTTGGGCATCAACATATTTTTCCTTCTCTAAGATGTTTATCAATATTCACCCTTACAAATCCACACTTTGACACCAATAACGCCATATGTGGTTATTGCTTCAGCAATATAAAAATCTACATTGCTTCTCAAAGTATGTAAAGGTACAGACCCTAATCTCAACCACTCTGTACGCGCAATTTCAGCTCCACCCAACCGTCCAGCAACGCAAATTTTTATACCTTTTGCACCATTTTTCATAGCTGCAAAACCAGCTTTTTTTAATAGCCTTTTATAATTTACACGTTTTTCCAATTGCTCAGCTATGCTCTTAGCAACAAGAACCGCACTTAAGTCTCGAGACCTAACCTCTTGAACGGAAAGCTCTATGTTCTTGTTCAATAGATCATGCAGATCCTGTTTTATTTTTTCAATTCCTACACCTTTTTTTCCAATTATTACCCCTGGACGAGATGATAAAATGCTTATTTTAACATTATCAACAGCTTTATCTATAACAATTTTCCCAATTTCAATATCATTGAGTTTGTTCTTCAAATATTTACGAATTCTTAAATCTTCTAAAACCTCTATTCCATAGCCTTTTTTTATAAACCAATGAGCATGCCAATCTTCAAAAATACCCAATCTAAATCCAACTGGATGAACTTTTTGTCCCACAAAACACCTCTACTGCTTAATTTCTAAAATAACCCAATTACTTACTTTTTTTATCCACAATTATTTCTAAATGAGACATACGCTTACGCTGCTCATTTGCACGTCCCATAGCTCCTGGCTTAAAATATTTTATAATTGGCCCCTGATCTATTCTGATTTCTTTTACGTAAGCCTTTTCCATTGAATCAATTTCAGGATTTCTATGACGAGCATTAGAATAAGCTGAAAACAATGTTTTAAGCAAAACGCTAGCTCTTTTAATTCCGCATGTTTTTAGACAAGCAAACGCCTCATCCATAGAACGACCACGAATCACATCGGCCAGCGGACGTAATTTGTAAGGAGAAACACGTATGAACTTACTTTTAGCACGTGAAATCATTATTTTAACCTCTACAGTAACAAAACTAATATCAAATTATTTTTCATTTCGAACCTTCAGCTCCAGCAGCTTTTTCCGCTTTACGCTGACCACTGTGAACTCTAAACGTTCTTGTTGGTGCGAATTCGCCCAACAAATGTCCTACCATATTTTCTGAAACAAAAACAGAAACAAATTTTCTACCATCATGTACAGCAATAGTATGTCCGACCATTTCAGGAATAACCATACTTGCACGTTTCCATGTTTTTATAACTTCACGTTTGTTAGAGTGCTTAATTTTTTCAATTTTTTCCATCAAACATGGAGCTACGTATGGACCTTTGCTCAAAGATCTTGCCATAACTCAAATCCTCTAATTTATTTTCTTCTCTTAATAGTTGCTTTACTTTTTTTCTTGCGGGTTCTGACGCCTTTGCAACTTTTACCCCAAGGAGTCACTGGATGTGATCCTGATTTAGATCGGCCTTCACCTCCGCCATGAGGATGGTCTACAGGATTCATCGCCATACCTCTAACGGTTGGTCTGATTCCAAACCGCCTGTTTCTTCCAGCTTTACCAATTACCATGTTTCTGTAATCAGCACTTGAAAGCGTTCCAATTGTAGCCCAACAATCTAAGCTCACGGTTCTCATTTCACCCGATGGCATTTTCAAAACAGCCAAATCACCATCTTTTCCAACTAATTGCACGGAACATCCAGCGCTTCTAGCAAATTTGCCACCTCGTCCAACGTTGAGTTCAACATTGTGAATGAAAAAGCCAACAGGAATATTTTTTATAGGTAAACAGTTCCCTACTTTAGCTTCCGCTTTTACACCTGCAACAATTTCATTGCCAAGGCACAAACCCTCTGGTTTAAGAATATAAGCTTTTGCACCATTTACATACTGAACCAACGCAACTGGCAAATTTCTATTTGGATCATATTCAAAAGCTTTTACAATGCCAGGAATATCCCTAACAACTCTATTAAAGTCGACTATTCGATACAATCGCTTAGCCCCACCACCTTGGTGTCGACATGTAATTCTACCATACACATTACGACCGCCAGTTTTATGTAACGGTACAACAAGAGACTTCTCTGGACGTTTCTTAGTAAGATCATTCGTTTGCATGAATTGTTGTGTACGTAAAGAAGGGTTTCTTGGTTTTCTAGTTACTATTGCCATATTTTATAATCCTTCATTTCATATTCATTTCGAATTTTCCGTAGAATTCAACGAATCTGACGCTCCCATAGATTCTAACATTCCAGGAATTTCGATTTTGTAACCTTTTTTTAAAGTTACAATTGCTTTTTTCTTACCCGGAGTTATAAACACTTTACGCGCAAACAATTTGGATTTATCAGGAGTATTCACAATACAAACACTTGCAACTTTAACTGCCCAAATATTTTCAACAGCCCGCTTAATTGTTATTTTATTTGCATCTTTGTGAACCTCAAACGTTACCTTACCTAGTTTGCGAAACAACTCCACACTTCTGCTAGTAATTATAGGTTTTTTTATAATATCATAAAAATTTAGTTCCATCGTGAAATCATTTCTTTAAAAAGTTCTACATCTTTTTTCAAAAAAACCAAATTATTCATATTTACCATATCATATGCATTCGGTTGATCAAACGAAATTATATGCACACCAGGAATGTTTCTGAATGATGCAATTAATGTGGTATCATTAAATTGTAAAAATAATAAAACTTTTTTATCGGTCAATCCAATAACATTCAAAATTTGTTTTGCCGATTTTGTACTTGATTTATCAAGAATATCAAAATCCAAACAAGAAATTGACTCATTATTTAATTTTGAAAAAAGAATATTATTGAATACCAAACATTTTTGTTTATCATTTATTGTCAAATTCCTAGTTCTTGGTTGTGGACCAAATATAATTCCACCTTTTCGCCACAAAGGAGATCTCAATGATCCAGCTCGCGCCCTTCCTGTTCCCTTTTGCTTCCAAGGTTTACGATTAGAAAAAGACAACTCTGCTCTAGTTTTGCAACCAACAGTTCCTTGTCTCCAATTTTGTCGTAGCGCTCTTATAGCACAAGAAAAAGTTTTTGGACTAATTTCTTTTTGATTTAAATCTACACTCAAGGAACTCTTAATCTTGCCATCTGTTCCATAAATAGCTATTTCTGCCATAACCTATTTTCCTTGCCTTCTAACCAAAACCAGAGAATTTGATTTGCCAGGAACGGCACCCTTTACAAGCAAATATCCTCTTTCACTATCAATTTTAACAAGTATCAACCCTCTGACAGTAAAATTTTTGTTTCCTTTGTGTCCTGGTAATCTTTTTCCCTTTATAACCTCGCCTTGAGTTCTCATGTGACTTATTGCACCAGGTCTTCTGTGAAATTTAGATCCATGAGATTTTGGGCCACCACTAAAGTGCCATCGCTTAACAACACCTTGAAATCCAAAACCTATTGTTTTTCCGGAAACCGACACCGTTTGGCCCTCTTGCAAAGCCACATTATTGAGCCCAATTCTTTGCCCAGGTTTAAAGTCGACAACATCTCCTTCAATTTCAACTTCTTTTATATCAGAAAAATATGAAGCTTTATTCTTTAACCAAACATCCGAATAATCTTTATCCTGATACTTGTCTCTTAAGACGCCTAGCTGTACAGCAACATACCCATCTTTACTTTTGCTTTTTATTTGAATAACATACAAATTTTTCGCGTCAATCGCGGTAACAGGAACAACGTTTCCCGTTGAGTCAAAAACTTGAGTCATTCCAATCTTTTTACCTAATACACTAGTTAACATAGTCGCCAATCCTAAATCTACTTAATTTCGACATCAACACCAGCTGAGATATTAAGCTTCATCAATGCATCCATTGTTTGCTCAGATGGTGATACAAGATCTAAAATACGCTTATGCGTAATTATTTCGAATTGCTCACGTGATTTTTTATCAATGTGAGGCGACCTTAAAACCGTAAATATCTTCTTCCGATTTGGAAGAGGAACTGGTCCCAAAACCTGGGAGCCTGTTCTCTTAGCTGTTAAAACAATTTGCCTTACTGCATTATCAAGCAAGCGGTAATCATAAGATTTCAAGGTTAAACGTATTTTTTGTTTTTTCATTTTCGCCACTATTTTCTTAAAATTACTCTAATATTTCAGTTACCACGCCAGCACCAACTGTTCTGCCGCCTTCTCGAACTGCAAATTTCAACTCTTTATGCATAGCAATTTTGCTGATTAATTCTACTACCACTTCAAGATTATCTCCTGGCATAACCATTTCACGACCTGCAGGAAGAGCAATGGTACCGGTTACGTCAGTTGTTCTAAAATAAAATTGAGGCCTGTAACCAGTAAAGAATGGACTATGACGACCACCCTCTTCTTTGCTCAACACAAATAATTGTGCATTAAATTTTTTATGAGGAGTAATTGAGCCAGGGGCTGCCAAAACCTGACCTCTTTGCACTTCTTCCTTTTTTGTACCACGAAGCAATACGCCAACGTTGTCGCCAGCTTCACCTTCTTTCATTTCTTTATTGAACATTTCTACGCCAGTAATAGTCGTTTTTGTTGTGTCGCCAAATCCAACAATTTCAGTTTCATCACCTATTTTTATCTTACCCTGTTCAATTCTACCAGTGACAACAGTACCACGACCAGAAATTAAGAATACGTCCTCTATAGGCAACAAGAACGGCTTTTCTGTATCACGTTTTGGAAGTGGAATATAGGTATCTACAGCATCCATTAATTTAACAATTGATGGAGCACCAATATCGCTCTGATCACCATCTAATGCTTTTAATGCAGAACCACGAATTATAGGAATATCCTTGCCAGGAAAACCATAAAATGTTAACAGTTCTCTTACTTCGTCTTCGACCAAATCAGCCATCTCGGCATCATCAACCATATCAATTTTATTTAGATACACAACAATTGCAGGAACACCTACTTGACGAGCCAACAAAATGTGCTCTCTTGTTTGAGGCATTGGTCCGTCGGCAGCTGATACAACTAAAATTGTACCATCCATCTGAGCTGCACCAGTTATCATATTCTTAACATAGTCAGCGTGGCCTGGACAATCTACATGTGCATAATGTCGACTTTTTGTTTCATATTCAACGTGTGTAGCATTAATTGTAATACCACGAGCCTTTTCTTCTGGAGCTTTATCAATTTGATCATAAGCCTTAAATTCTGCCAACCCACTTTTTGCCAAAACATTTGTTATTGCAGCCGTCAAAGTTGTTTTACCATGGTCAACGTGACCAATTGTACCAATATTTAAGTGCGGCTTTTTACGCTCAAAAACACCCTTTGCCATAGTTCATCCTTCTAACACAAAACTTTAGAACCTACTTTTTAACAACCAATTGGTCCTGAACATTCTTAGGGACCTCTCTATAAACTTCAAACTGCATCGAATAATTTGCTCTACCTTTTGTCAAAGATCTCAAAGTAGACACATAACCAAACATTTCAGCAAGAGGAACTTCCGCTGAAATGACTTGAACCCCTTTTTTGGTTTCCATTCCCAAAATGACTCCACGTCTTGAATTCAAGTCACCGATAACGTCACCCATGTTTTCTTCAGGCGTCAAAACTTCAACTTTCATTATTGGTTCAAGAATAACGGGCGAAGCCTTTGTACAACCATCCTTGAACGCCATTGATGCAGCAATTTTAAACGCCAGCTCGGAAGAATCGACATCGTGAAAGGAGCCATCAAACACGCTTGCCTTAACGTCAACTACAGGATATCCACCCAAAACACCGGAATCCACCGACTCTCTAAAACCCTTTTCTATGCCTGGAATAAACTCTTTTGGAATTGTACCACCAGTAATATCATTTTCAAATTCAATACCTGTACCGCGAGGCAATGGTTCGACCTTTAACCAAACGTGTCCGTATTGACCATGACCACCTGACTGACGAATAAACTTTCCCTCAGCTTCAACGGTCCGTTGAATCGTCTCCTTGTACGCAACTTGAGATTTTCCAACATTGGATTCAACTTTATGCTCCCTAAGCAAACGATCAACAATAATCTCAAGATGTAACTCGCCCATGCCCTTGATGATCGTTTGATTTGTTTCAGGATCATAAGTAAATTTAAATGAAGGATCCTCTAGCATTAATTTACGTAAAGCAATTGCCATTTTTTCATAATCAGCTTTACCTTTAGGCTCAATAGCCATGCTAATAACCGTATCAGGAAACGTTATGCGCTCCAATAATATTACGTGATCTTCATCACATAGTGTATCACCTGTTGTTACGTCCTTTACTCCAACGACAGCACATATGTCACCTGCAGAAACGGACTGAATTTCTTCACGTTTATTTGCATGCATTTTCACTAAACGACTAACTCGTTCAGTTCTACCTTTAGCTGCATTATAAACATAAGAACCAGCCTCAAGTGTTCCAGAATAAACGCGAGCAAATGTTAAAGATCCAACAAACGGATCTGTCATAATTTTGAACGCCAATGCACAAAAAGGACCGTTCGGATCTGTTTTACGTTCCTCTTCGAGCCCATTTGCAGGGTTAATACCCTTGATAGCTGGAACTTCAAGAGGTGATGGTAAATAATCTAAAACAGCATCCAACAATAACTGTACGCCTTTATTTTTAAATGCAGAACCACAAAAAACAAGCGTTATTTCTTGTTTAATTACACCAGCTCTAAGCGCTTTTTTTATTTCATCTATTGAAATATCTTCACCATCAAGATATTTTTCAGCCATAGCATCATCAAAATCACAGGCTTTTTCAACAATAATTGTTCTTAATTTTTCAACTTTATCTTTATAATCAGCAGGAACATTTATCCAAGTTATCGTTGAACCCTTGTCTGACTCACTGAATGTAGCCATCTGTCTGGATAAAACATCAATAATCCCTATAAAATCTTCATACTCACCAACAGGAATCTGCATCGCAACAGGGTTTCCATCTAGCTTTTCATGAATCTCTTTAACTACTGCAAAATAATCAGCACCGATACGATCCATTTTATTAACAAATGCAATTCTAGGGACCTTGTATCTGTCAGCTTGACGCCAAACAGTTTCTGATTGAGGCTCTACACCGCCAACGCCACAAAAAACAGCAACTGCTCCATCCAGCACACGCAGTGAACGCTCAACTTCAATAGTAAAATCGACGTGGCCAGGCGTATCAATAATGTTCACATGATGATCTTTCCAGAAACATGTAGTCGCAGCCGAGGTAATTGTAATACCTCGCTCACGCTCCTGCTCCATCCAGTCCATGGTTGCTTCACCTTCATGAACTTCACCAATCTTATACGACACACCTGTATAAAAAAGAATACGCTCAGTCACAGTGGTTTTGCCCGCATCGATATGAGCCATTATTCCAATATTTCTATGTTTTCTTAAATCGCTACTCATTAAAATACCCCACGATTACCATGCATAATGAGAGAAGGCTCTATTTGCTTCAGCCATTCTATGCACGTCATTTCTCTTTTTAACAGCTCCACCTTGCCCCTGAATCGCATCAAGAAGCTCTCCAGCTAATCGCTTACCCATAGTCTTATCTGGACGGCTCGAAGCAGCCTCTATTAACCAACGAAAAGACAATGCAACTGCACGGTCTGCACGAACCTCTGTAGGAATTTGGTATACGCCACCACCAACACGCCTTGCCTTAACTTCAACATATGGTCTAATCTGAGACATGGCCTTTTCAAACAAAGCAAAAGCCTTTGCAGGATCACCATCATTCTTTGAAGTTAAAATATCAAAAGCCTCATAAACAATTCTACGCGCAACATCTTTTTTGCCGCGCTCCATAATAATATTTATGAACTTTTGAACCAAGGCAGACTTAAATCTTTCGTCAACTCCAATATCTCTTTTTTTTAATACTATTTTACGTCTTGGCATGTCTTATGCACCCTTCTTACGTTTGGCACCGTACAATGAACGGCTTTGCATTCTTCCGTCAACACCTGAAGAGTCAAGCGTACCACGAACGATATGATATCTTACACCTGGCAAATCTTTTACCCTTCCACCCCTTACAAGAACCACTGAGTGCTCCTGTAAATTATGGCCTTCACCGGGAATATATGCAGTTATTTCCTTGCCAGTAGTTAATTTCACACGAGCAACTTTACGCAAAGCTGAGTTCGGTTTTTTAGGCGTCATTGTATAAACTCGCACACAAACACCACGCCTTTGCGGAAGATTTTGTCCTGCTTTTTACACTTTTACGTTTACAACGCACAAGTTGGTTTATCGTTGGCATACCGTATTATCCTATTTTAAAAAAATTTAAGTTACCTAACATTCCTTACCACGCCTAACCCAAGTGTTTTTGAAGCATATTTAGCTCCAAGATCATTCACCATGCATAGCATTTATTGTGTATAAATATTGATTTGACTAAAACAATGTGAATATAACAGCACAATTTTATATTTTTTCACAGTTTTTTCAACTAAAAAATAATCATAGGATCAATCATGACAAAAAGATAACATTAATTGTTAATTTTTTAGGCAAAATTATATTCTATCAGAAAGTTATCGTATTTCATCTTAGATTAAACCATTAACCAAAGCCTTCAACCAATGCTAGCCTGTCGAGTTCTAAAACTATACTTTTGCTGGAGCTGATGCAGCATATTTTGTGAAATAAAATATAGATCCTAAGATGCCAATAATCATACAAATTGTTCCAACTGAAGCAGGATTGAAAAGAATCTTCTTACAATAACTGTTAATTTCGTGCGTCACAACAGAATGGTTTGCAGCTTCCAAAATAAGACCCTTGATGAATAGCTCGATTTGCTGAGCCGTAAAACCATGCTTCTTCATCATTTTTATCGCTTCGAAAATTTCGGAAATTTGGTCATCGTTAAGACCCTGCTGCTGTAAACCGGTAACAACCGATTCAAACAAAATTTGTAGCTTTTCTTTTTGCCCTGGTATTTGAATAGGTTTATTTTCATCAGAATTTGCATCCAAATAATCGTCGCACATATCATTGATACACTCAGCAATGTCGCCTACTGTTTCTGAAGCTTCATCTATCGTTTCTACGGTATTTTGAATGACTCCTTGAGCGTGATTGAACATATCAAATATTTTATCTGAACTAACATTTAGTTTATCAGTAGATTCAATATGATGATCTTCTGGCGTTACCATTATTGAGATTGCTTGAACCGGCTCAACTATTTCAGCATTTATTTGTACGTCATCAGCAAAAGCTCTAATTACAAAAATAGCAGGAATAAATAATAAAATCTTCTTCATACAACTTCTCCTTAAAAAGTTTTCCTTCAACTACAACAACAACCTTACAAATTTTTTCTGAATTATAGTATAAAAATTATCTAAAAAAACACTTCAATAAATAATCTGATTAACAAGATTATTTATTGAAAGTAAAAAAGAGGCAAGTAACTTATGCTACTCACCTTTTTTTTCTTGGATGATTTGTAAATTGTTATTGTATTATAATATTAATCAGGGTATGGGGCTAACGTGGATGGGTATGGGATTATTAATTCTGGAATTCGGCTAAAATCGTATTCAAACTTTTTTCTTTCGTAATAATCAACAATCCTATTCCAAAGTCTCTGACATACCCAGCTGGTAGCCGTGTAAGTACTTATCGCTAAATATTTTCCAGTTTTGCCAACAATGATGCCGGCAATGATTATAGTTCCAGCACTTAATTTGCTCAAACCTTTGAGAGTCGTTAAAACACCATCTATCACCAAGTTTTTGCCATTCTCTGATGAAAAAAAACTTGAACAATTGTCAGTATTCTCTGGCAATGGAAAAACAGATCGATTTTGTGCTTGCATATTCTCTGTAACAAATTTTTGATTAAAGAAGTCTGGATCGACAACCTTAAAACTCTTACCATCTTTACCAACCATCACAATTAATGGAGCCATGGCAAATTTGCAACTAGGATCAATCTCTTTTACCCCATTTACGACCTTTAATTCAGGATTGTTTGGGTCGCTGTAATTTACTTCAACTGGAACCTCAATCATTACTGCATTAATTTGACTGGCAACCACAAATAATGAAACAAAAATAAATGCAAAATAACGAGCATTTGAATTCATATCACATCCCTCATATTTAATATATTTTGTTAGATTTATAACCTCAGGAACATAGGTTAACCCGATTTTATCTCGAATGCAACAGCCCTACTAGCTAAGTACTCATGAGACTGATAGGCCTCAGAGGATTGATGGCATAACTCAGTGGTTGAGTAACGTAATGCCTGATTGGAACGTGCTTTGTTGTAAAAGACATTGAATCATTTCAGCCAGTATCGCAAATTTAACGGTGCAGCTTCTGTTTTTGTAGTTTATAATTTGTCGTGGCACCAAGATCGTGACTTTTAGGGCGATACATCGACCATGTTGTTTGTGATGCGGCATTGGATTGAGGCTTACAAGAAAATTATAAATTTTTGAATACGGCCTACGGGCCATGACTGGTAGAGGGTTTACAAGAGATTTTTGGTGGAACTGCAAAAAAATAAAAAAGGGCCCCGCAAAACTGCGAGACCCTTTTTTATTTAAAAATTTAACGAAATTTATTGAGCAACGACGAGTTCAGCTGGAGCCGTTTCTGCCTCAACAAATGCTGATGATTCTGTCTCAACCGGTGCTGGTTTTGCTTGACTGAGAAGCTGTTTGAGTGTCGCAAGCTTGTCCAAACGTGATGCTTTTTTGTAAGTTCCGCTCTGGGTGTACATTTCAATGGCTAACGCGATAGCCTCGATTGTCATGGAATGGCTGCCTAGCATGTATGGGGTATTTTTGATGGAGGGCATTGAAATCCAGGAGCCTTTTTCTTCAGGCGTTACTGTTACCTCTTTTGCTTTATACATCATTGATAGCAACACAACAAATGCTACAACAACCCTTGCTACCCATCGAGTTTTTTCATTTTTATCGCTTAGTTTATTAATTTTCGCCTCGAGTTCTTTGATGTCGATGTCAGCTGCACCAAGCGCCTCAATATCTAAGCCTTTTGATGCTATCAATGCGTCTAACGCTTGATCAACGGCGCCTGTTTTTCTGATAAATATATCAATCAAATATCTTAAAATTGGAAAAATTGGGGTAGCTAGAACATTTTCCGATAGATTATAATAATTATGGAGATGCATTTGTGTTCCTAGCTGTAAGCCAGTTGCTATAATCGCAGCTGAAAGATCGCGAACAATGTCACCCGTCAAGGTCGTTGGCTGAGCAGCCATAATTTTTTGCACAGCTTCTGCATACTTATTCTTTGCGCTTTTAACGCTTTGAGAACTTGAAGTTACCGAAACAGGGGGGTTTTTTGCTGCATTCAGAGATGTAGCGCAAGTTAATGCGACTAATAAAAACAATTTGGCTATTTTCATAAAAAATCCTTTTAAATGTACTGATAAACTAGTTTCAACCAACAGTTTATAAATTGTATCAACTTATAAACAAAAATCAACCGCCTGGCAGCATTTTATATTGTTACAGCGTAAAAATATTTAAATTATCAAAAACGCATATTCTTGCGTTATGCTGGCATAGGCTCAGATTTTTGTGCGTCATGCACAAAGACCACTGGCTCCGCAACAGCTGGGACAATAACTTCTGGCGTACTGATAGCACAGGCTTTTTCATCAGTAGCTATGACTGTATCGTCGGGCTTTATAATAGGGTTAAACAAGCTAGCCCTTGTGTCTTTGATCAATTTATATATTTCACCTAATTTATCACTTTTTTTAAAATTATTTTTGGACGGTAATATAAACTTGTGTAGCGCAAAAAGCACAGCAAAGCCTAATATCCAGCTAACTTCAAAATAACCACTCTTGATAAAATAAAAATAAACGGCAAACATGAATGATTTAAAAATTATATAAATAATACTTGCGTTAAAAGCGCAAGTTTCATTAATGACTTTGTCATAAACTAATAAATAATCTTGTTCTAATAATGACAAAATATCATGAAAAAATTTTGGACTTATCCCGGCTACACTTTTTGCATCATAACCATGTTCACAAGCAGATAACACATCCATCAAATTTTCTTTGAATTTATCAAGAGTATCCAAAGATACAAATCTTGGAGCAGACGCATAATCAGCCAAAAAAGTTAATATTAGCCCAGTCAAAAACTTAGCGGGCATCGCGTATCGAAGTCCGGAAGACCTAATCATACCACCAAAAACATTATTTATTTCGGCATACTTTGGGCCATTTTTATCAAAGCACTGGGGGATTTTTTTTATCTCATCAATAAAACCGTTCACACTTCCATTGCTAAATCTTATCACTAAGAAAAAAACAGAATACACAACAACTGTTTGGAATTTAGGATCCAACAAAAGATTCGCAAATCGACCTGTTTTTTTGCTTCCCAATATTTCTTTGGTCAGTGTAAGATAGTCGCCCTGCATACGCGCTAAAACATCAAGCTCTGCCGATGTACGTGTTGAAAACGATTTTATGGATTGGATGGATGGTTGTGCAGCCATCCCAAACTCGGTAACAAAAAATAATGAAATAAAAACTAACTTAAAATATCGCAGCATCATCGCGTTCCTATATTTTCCGATGGTTAAACAGCAGCTGCAGCTTGAGGTACGGCATCAAAAACAAGCCCCGTTTCTTTTTCAAGCTTCTTGCGTTGATACTCTGTTATAATGCGGTCTTGTTTTACTTTTTCAATTTTTTGCATTACAGCGTATTCAACAATTTCTTTAGTTAACACGTTTTGACCAGAGCGATAGCCCCTCATGCGCATTTCTTCTACGAGCTGCTGAATATCACGGCCAGAAAAGCCTTCGATACGAGCAGCAACGTCTTTCCAAAGCGCTTCATCTAGTGCAGTATCAGTGGCTAGGCTTACCTCAACAAGTTCATCGTCTTTTGTATATTTGCGCTTATAATTAATGATATATTTATTTAATTTAAGCATAAGCATCTTGAAGCGTACATCGATAGATGGTGTTTCGAAGGCAAAAATTTTACCGAAACGGCTTCTTACCGCTGAATCAAGTAGCGATATATTATTTAGGGATATAACTATCATGCAATTATATAAACCCTCTCCAGTCTCGGCTAAAAACTTGTTAACATTGTCAACGCCTTCTTTATCAAGAGTTTCACGAGATCTAAATAACGAGTCAGCCTCGTCGATAAAAACCATCAACCCCTTTTTACTATTTTTGGCCCAATCAAATAATTTATTAAGCTCGGTTACGCCCTCGCCATTTCTAAATTGACTGACATCGGCCCCTGACAATATTGCATAATCCATATCTAAACTTTTTGCCATGCTACGCATAGCCATAGTTTTACCAGTTCCTGGTTCACCATAAAAAATTGCGTTTGTGTAAGGAAACCCAAGATTTCGAGCCTGTCGAACGTCTTCTGCAAATGTAAACAAATCACTTTGAATCTTAGGCTCCAAAACCATATCGGAAAAAATAAGCTCCTGTTCTTCGATGGTTCCAAATATCAAAGTCTTCAATGTTTTTATAAATGCCTGCTTAAAACTGGCTCGTGAAGATTCGCGAACCAAGCTTGGTCTTCCAAATTTTGTTTTAATATACTCTGCAGCAAGTTTTGTCCCATGATATAGGCCAAACGTTCCACCCACAAGCAACAATGCTAGGCCAATGAACATTAACAGCCTTATTTTATCATTTAACAGATCTCGCAAAAATTGAAACTTTTGGTCTGTATTATATTTAGAACTTGCAATATCCGCCATAGCCTTTCCTTCTGCATCAATCTGAGCCAATTGAACTTTTCGAGCTTGCTCACCTTGCGCCTTAAGCTCATCTAATCCAGACTTCATCGCATCTTGCACAATATTTGCACCCTTAGCTTTAACTTCGGTAATGCGAGCCTCTGCGGCATGTAAATCGGCGTTTAATTGTTGCCGTTCTGCTGCAAGCTCAGCCATACGATCCGTGGATAGCTTAATAATCGCAGCAGGGTAATTCTGAAGCGTTTCAGCTCGAATCTGTGCATCCAAATGCATCATATTTTCTTGGTTTAAATAAAGCCTGTCACGAATTGGACCAGTTTCATCGACAATATTTGCGACAGCTTTGCCAACAAACTGTGCAGCTGGCTCTAGTGCCCGAAACAGTGCGTCGCCGCCAGACATTAAGAATTTAAAAATAGCAGGCATGCCATCTGCGGGTGCAGGTACTGGTGCAGCAGTAGGTGCAGCTGCTGCGCAGCAAGCCGAATTTGAGAAACAAATAATAATTCCCGATAATATTAGTCCATTAAATATTTTTTTTAATTTCATGCTTTCCTCGCTAAAATATAGATTATCGTGCCGTACCATGCCCAAAATGATAGGTATCCTACTATTCCAAATACGTTATTAACACCAAAATTTTTCTGCATTTTCCAATAATCAAATGATATTTCATGGCCTTTTTTTAAAAACTCCCTTAGTGCTTTTTCGGCATCAGCATAAGATTGTTTATTAGATAAAGAAGCAAATCGAATATCGTTTAAAATTTTTAAAAACAATTGAATATTGGCCTTGATGTATTCCTTAAAATGGGTGGCTGTGAATTTATAAATATTGCGTAAAAACAAAGCAAATCCCAAAATTCTAGCACCCCAGATAAAATATTGTGAATTCAAGGTATCAATAGCCCCATTGTATTTTTTACCATTAAACCAATACAGCCCCAACAATTTAATAGACCCAACTACCCCTTGCCAAACCTGCTCAGCCCGTATATCTATGGGTAGTCGACCAAAAAGTAAAAATGAGATAAGTGGATAAGCCGATACCCTAAGCTTCTTATTTTGAAATTTTTGGATTACTCCCTCAATCTTGTGAATCACCACATCCTGCAACAGTGGATTTATTGCAGCTGGATCAGCAAGTGCTGGCTTCACTTGATCAATAATTGGGGCAATTTCATTTATCAAATCACCAACAGATGTTGCAGCATATCCAAAATTGAATGACTCACCACCCATAAATTGTTTTTCTTTTTCATATAAATAATGCTTGCAGACCAGATTAAAAATAATATGCAGGCACCATTTTAAATTAAGTTTAAAATTGACATCCAAAGTCTTTATACAATTATTAACAAATACATCATTAGCCGCTGGTTCTTTCAAAACACTAAAAAATCCTTCTTGGTCAACTTTATCCAATTCAGCTATCAAAAGCTTAACCTTATCATCCATGTTTCTGGTAGCTGATTGCTTATAATAATTTTGCATCTGATTAAACAAAAATTTATCAAGACAATAATCACAAAAATCAAATCCAAATTTTGCGAAATCATTTTTATAAAAACCAACTTCAAAGAGATTTGAAATTGGAATCGAAAATATCGGTTCATTTGACTTGCCCTGCGATAAAACTTTCTTCAAATCTTCAAATTCGCGTTGAACTCCTTGCTTTGCCTGTTTTGCTTCTTGTAAAATCGCAGGAAGTTGTGCCCTAATTCCATCCAGAGCCTCTTTGTCCTTGGCTGAAAATTGAGGAAAAGTGGTAGGCTCTTGTAAAACTATGGAATCAGTCAGTGGTGCAGGTTGAGGTATATGTGGCTCTGTCGGAGCAGGTTGCACAAGATATGCCTTATATGCAGCATACACACCAGCTTCAGGTGTTTCTGGATGAGCTTGCATAAAATGCATCACCGGAATAATGTTGCCATCGTCAGCTTCGATCTGCGAAACCAAGTCCGGATGATCCGCTGCAAATCTAGCAGCCGCATCAAATTCTACATCATCCATCGCAAACACATTTGATGTAGCAAAAAGCATCCCTATCAAAAATAAAAGATAAAAACTTTTAAACACTTTAAACATTTTAAAAATCCAAAATAAAAAACAAAAACCGAATGATTAGTCATGATTAATAATATAATTCAATTGTTAAATAACGCAATGGCCTCACGGGGAAGCCTTTTATAGAGAATTGCTTGAATCATTTCAGGCTGTATCGCGAGTTTGCGGGCATGGGTTGTTCATAACACTGATAGTAATGTTTGTATTTTGTAGCTTGTAATACCATTCTATATTTATAATATCGCTAGATAACTCAATATGCTGTCCGCTCGTCCTGAGCTTGTCGAAGGATTCGAGCGCTCGTAATGGTTCGACAGGCTCACCACGAGCGGGTATACTTGGTATATTTATTTGTTGGCATGGTATAATTTGTCGTGGCACCAAGATCGTGATTTTGAGGGTGATACATTGACCATGCCACTTGTGATGCAGCATTGGATTGGGCCTGGCAACAAATTGATAATTTTTTGAATACGGCCTACGGGCAACGATTGGATGCGGAGTTTCGAGAATTATTTTTGAAAATAGCGAAAAGTGGCATCACACGCAAAACGCTAAACTTTGCCGTACATAAACCCGCAGTTTTGCATAATAATAATAATAATAATAATCTTCCAAAATGCGTTGCTAATCATGTATCTTTAAATTAACGTAAGTCGATCTCAGATTTTATCGAGGGGAATTGGCAATGAAAAAAATTGTTTTATTATTTATGGTTTTTTGTGTCAGTAGCGGTTTTGTTGATATGTATCCAGCCTCAGAATCGAATACGACACAACAACGTAAAAGCACTGACAGGACGAAGTTTACAGCCAAACTTCAAGCAGCACATCATGCGATAAAGCAAAAAATCTGGGAAATGCTTACAGGCGCAAAAAATCGTTCTATTCAAGGATATCATTACGTGCGCGAACATGGGATTAGTCAATCAGTCAAAAATTTGTTTACAGCTATGATAGCCAAAGGCAACTCGTTGTGGCGTAGTAAAAATGCGTTGCCAACAACTCAATCAACATTGATGACCAACACGCCAGTACCAGCAACAGAAGCCCAACCAGCAGCAGCGGCAGCCGCTGCCAGCGCCACCAAACCACAATTACAGTTAGATCAATTGACGAATGAAAATACTTTTAGCGTCGAGCTCAACAATGATAATTTCAAGTCAAGAGTAACACAGCAGAATGAAAAGCATTTATTGCCAATAGATGAAATAAAAGAGTTCTTGCAACATCTTAATCAGGATAACAGCGATTTTATCGTTTTAAGCCTTGGCACAGGATACATAAAAAATCAAATAATTCCCAGCTATTTGCAAGATCTTGCAAAAGAATACCCTGATAAAAACTTTATCAATTATGCCATAGATCCTAAATTTTTTACGAGTAAATACGTAGACGAAAAGGATCAACAAGACGAAAACGAATTACTTGAGAGTCTGCAGCAAATTTCAAGTTCAAACAACATTTACAAATATCGAGATTTAGATAACTTAAAAATTGCCTTATTTTCAACATTTTTACCTGAATTAAATGATGATACACAAGAATTAACACTCTTTTTTAAAATATTAAGAAGTATATTAAAAAATAAATTGCGTAGAGGATGCATTATTTTTTTTCATGTATGGTATACTCCTTGCAATCCATGTAACAACAATAGTGGACTAATGTTGACTTATGAACATTTACGATCTAAGGTTCCTGCTCAAAAGTCGAATTTACGATTTTTTGTCGGTAGGCAAACAGTTTGGGATCCTGAAGATACCCCTCATGGGCTAGAGCTTTATGATCCGATTCAATTCAATTTTCAACTCAGTTACGCCGACAATATTATGTATAGCCTCAGTAAATCCAAAGACATTCAACAACAACAATGGACAGCCATTGAAAATGCTATCAATAAAACAAAAAACGTAAAATTTTGTTACAGAATAGACAAGGTACTGATCGACGAGAAGCAATGGAAAATGAATGGAATACAATCAGCAGCTAACATAAACACTCGTGATGTCTGTGCACTTTACACAGGCAAACTAAACGAGAGCATTCGTAACAATCAGGAAACTAGTTTGCGAAGTATTGATCAAGAACTAAGTAAACGAGGGAAGATGCTGCAAGATACAACCCATGGCTTCAAAATTGTCGACTCGCCGCCTTCTGATGAATAAGACAATTTTAAACATGTTCAATATTTTGACGTAGCGTCAAAATATTGATTTCTAGGCTTATACATCAGCTCTACACTTCGTTATGTAGCCACTAATCAGTTGTAGCGAAAAAACAATAAATTTATCGCTTCGGCCTACGAACATTGATTGGGAGCTGTGTTACAGAGGTTTTTTATAAAAACTGCAAGAAGTGCCATCGATTAAATTTAAATGGCGGGGCTGACGAGACTCGAACTCGCGACCTTCCGCGTGACAGGCGGACGCTCTAACCAAACTGAGCTACAGCCCCTCGAACTTTTAAAATGAATTTAACCGTTCTAAGGTTAAACCTATTGTGCCAAATATTTTGAATAATTCAAGAAAAAAATCATAATTTTATAACCTTTACAATACTTGCAGCGTCTATTCCAGCATCACTTAATAATTCTTGTGGGCTGCCAGATCGGGATATGTGGTCCAGGCCAAGCATCTGCACTCGTACATCGGAGTTAATTAAACTGCTTGCAATCATAGATCCGATTCCACCATTGATGTAGTGATCTTCCACCGTAATCACGCGATTGTCAGACTTTTTTGCCGTCTTTAAAATCGTTTGTGCATCAAGCGGCTTGATGCTGTACAAATCGATTACCGAGACCAAAAAGCCCTCTTTTTTCAGTATTTCATAAGCCTTTAATGCTTCGTGTAATGTTATACCGGCAGCAACAATACAACATCTGTCTTTTTGGCTTTGGCGCAACACTTTGCAGCCGCCGATCGCAAATTTTTCGTTGATATCGTAAAGCATTGGCGTATCAGCACGGGTTGTTCTGACGTACGAAATACCTTTATTATAATTTGCGCTTAATTCAATCAATTTATACGCTGAAACGCCATCGCTTGGATAAAGAATTACCGAATCAGGGATCGTGCTTATCATCGCAATATCTTCAAGAGCCATCTGCGATGGGCCGTCTTGCCCAATCGAAACACCGCAGTGGGAGCCACAAAGGCGCAAAGCGTGCTTACCAACACCAGCCATGCGGATCTGATCAAATGCTCGCGTTAAAAATGCGCCAAATGTCGATACCAAAGCAATTTTGCCGCGCGCTTGCAAACCCGTGGCCACTCCAATCATATTTTGTTCAGCAATAAAGCATTCAATAAATCGTTCCGGATAATCTTTTGCAAACATATCTGAAAACGTTGAATTTTTAACGTCTCCATCAAGAGCTATCGCGTTTTTGCAAGACTTACCGATAGCTGCAAGCGCGTACCCATAAGCCTTACGTGTGGATAATTTTTTATCATCGGCAAACAAGGCCTTGTTTGGGTCTTTTGCCAAATCGATAGACACATGAGCCTGAACAACTTGCGCTTTTGACTTATCTGGCGCAGGGATTATATATTTAGTTTTTGATTTAAATCCAACATCTTTTTTGAATCGCACCAGCATTTTTTGAATTAATTTTTCGGATTCATCAGCGCTTAGCGGCTTACCATGCCAGCTTTGCTTGCCTTCAATATCCGTAATTCCATAGCCTTTTTGCGTTTTTGCAATTATCATTGTAGGCTTGTTTTTGGATTTATGAGCTTTTTGTATTGCGTTAAAAATTTGTTTTACATCGTGGCCATTGACAGTCAAGGAGTTCCAACCAAAAGCCTTAAATTTGGCAGCGATCTTTTTAATATCTTGGTCAAGCATTGTTTGACCAGATTGGCCTAACCCGTTGCAGTCTACAAAGCCTATCAAGTTATCAGCCTTGTTGTACGCCGCAAGCTCGGCAGCCTCCCACACGGAGCCTTCTGCTATCTCTCCATCACCAAGCAACACATATGTTTTATAGTCTAGTTTATCTAATTTCGCATTCAGAGCCATACCAAGGCCGATAGAAAGCCCCTGACCCAGCGAGCCAGTGGCCGCTTCGTTAAAAGCAAACCTTGGCGTTGGATGCCCCTCAAAAACAGAATTAAATTCACGCAAACTCATCATTTGCTCGTTTGTTATTACACCTGCATTTTTCCATGCGGCATAGACAACCGGTATTGCATGCCCCTTTGAAAGAATAAAACGGTCATTTGCAGGATTAGATGGATTTTTTGTGTCATAGCGCAAAAAATTAAAAAATATCACAGAAACAATATCGGCTGCAGACATGCAAGAAGTTGGATGGCCAGATCTGCTCTTTGTTGTAGCGCGAATGGAATCTACTCGTAAATTTAACGCCTGGTGCTTTAAAAATTGTACTTTTTCTTTGTTTAAAGTATTTTTCATTTTTGAGCCCCTTTTAAAAAATCAAATACGAATTGACTCCAGCTTTCCATGTTCTGATAATGCTTTTGACACTCCTCAATCGACAACAGTTCTCCGCTCTTAAGCTCAGACTTCACAGAAATATTATTATTATCACCAGTCAAAAGTATGATAAATCCGAGGTGTACCTGGCCAACAGCATCTTCATCATAATTTACAAGCCCCAGCGGCTTGACTTGCAGACTTCCTTCGTAATTCACCTCTTCATTAAATTCACGTTTTGCCCACTCAAAAATATCATCGCCAGCTATATCTTCCTGCCTGATGTGTCCACCAATGCCAAGCGAAAACTTGCTCTGCAGGCGAGTTTCACTAGCTGTACTCTGACGTTGCATGATAAAAAGCTTATTTTGATGGATAAAAACAATGTATGGTATTATTTGTTTGTAAGCTGGGTCTAGCTCCATTTCCGAACGCCATTTAAATTCTTTGTGTGTTTTTATGATTTCAAGGTAACTAGAAAACCCTTCTAGCGGCAAAAAACCATTGAAAGCTTTCTCCGGAAATAGATCTTTGCGCGGTACAACCAATATTTTTTCGTCTTTTTTAATGATCGTTTTATTAGCATCAAATTTGTTTTTTTGTGTTTCCATTCACTTCTCCATAAATTAAAAAATTCAAAGGCTTATGCGCCAACGTAGCAAAAAAAGCTTAGGGGGGCAACATTGCTAGCCAAAATTATTTGCATAAATTACCACTTTATTGACTTTTTCATCAAATAAATCGAAAAATCAAAATATGTTGTTAATTGTTTGTTTTTTTATAAAAGGACCTAATTTATGCTTTATAAAATACTTTTTTTGATAATAACATTTGCACTAAACAGTGCCTTATTTGCTGACAACATAACTGTCATAAATCATACAACAAATCCAGTTTGGGTTGGGGTTTACAAGGTAAAGGCCAGTTGGTTGGGCACAAGTATTGGCGATGCAGATTTACAAAATAAGATTGTGAAAATTCCAGCCGATGGTAAAACTGAATTTGATCGACCACGTGTGAAATTAAAAATCAATCGTGAGGTCTTTTTTTCTGATGTCGAAAAAGATCTAAAAAATAAATTTAATAATTATGAATATAAATTAATAAATAAAATACCCGCAGGAACAACAAAAGGCTCAACTTTCCATATTGCAGAAAAAGATGGCGTTATTAAAGGATACCATGAGATTGAATGGAAGGTTGTTAAGCCCATTATTGAAGCACTTAGAAAGATAACCAAACCGATACGAGACAGTTTCGCCAAAGGCCCTCACGGTAAAGAAACAGCCGTTGTTCGAAGAGGTTCAAATTTGGCACCGGAAGAAGTAGCGTTCTTACATAAAAGAGAGTCAAAGGTAAAAAACGCCCTAGAAAAGCTTCTTAAGATAAAATTGGATGGTAAAAAAATTCCCAAAATTGCTCTTTGTATGAGTGGAGGAGGAATGAGGGCCGCAACGGTTGCAACAGGCGTATTTGAAGGATTAGAAAGCACTGGATTGCTTGACGCAACAACTTATGTTGCTGCTCTATCTGGATCTACTTGGACTGTTGCTAGCATTGTAGAACTTGGACAATCAACTCAGGATTATTGCAAGCATTTTACGGAATCACTTACAAGTCTACATGCTTTCAATTTGGCTGATGCAATACATGTTTTGCAACCTAAAGTCTTATCTAATCAGCAAATAGGGCCTGTCGATTTGTATGGAATGTTATTAGCTGCTACATTTTTTCACCACAAAAAAAATAAATACGGTAGCCACGATATTCAATTATCTGATTCTCAACGACGTATAAAAGACGGTAACCTTTTCTTTCCTATCTACACAGCTCTCCAAGTTAAGGATAGCAATCTACATTGTGCAGAGTTTACGCCTTACGAATTTGGCATCGATGATTGGAATATGCATATTCCAATTTGGTCATTTGGTAGAAAATTTGTAAATGGAACATCAACAGACTTTGCAACTGAGCAATCGCTTGGATTTTTAATGGGAATATGGGGATCTGCGCTCTCAGGATCAATCAAAAATATTATTAATACCGCTAAAAGTACACTACCAAATGTTATTTTCAAGGCGTTGAATGATATTTCTGTAGAAATCGGAGTTAGTAGCATTAGAGCTGCAGCCATTAAAGCATATAATCCATTGTATGCAGTTAAGGATTCTCCTTTTAAAAACTGGGAACAAATTACTCTGATGGATGCAGGGTATGTGAATATCTTCCCATTCCATCCAATCTTTAATAAAGAACGCGAAATTGGTATAATAATATTTGTTGACGCTTCAGGAAGTGTTTTCAAAGGCACTCCGGATTTTAAGGAAGTAGTTAAATATACTCAAGCAAACAGAATACCATTCCCTCAAATAACGTTTGATTTTTTGACGAAAAATCAGGTAAATCTTTTCAGTGATAAAAAGAATGCAAATGTGCCAATTGTCATATATTTAGCACCAGTTAAAAATAAAAAATTTAATTCTTCATATGATCCTAAAAAAGAATATCCTAGTACTTTCAAATTTATTTACACACCAGAAGAAATTAAAAATCTCAAAGGCGTAATGAGACAAAATATTATTGATCATAAAGACAAAATTATTGACGCAATTAGACAAAAAATAGAACAAATTTCGTAAAATATTAGCTTTTTTAATCTTTTTCTTAAAATAAAAGAGGTCTTGTGGGGTAGACAAACTACCCCGCAAGACCTCTTTTATTTATCATATTTGAAAATCGTTAGCAGTTTTTGCTAAAATGAAGATGTAAATACATTGTTAGTGTAAATTACAATCAAAAAATTGGAGGAATTGTTTATGCTGGACTTTGTAAAAAATATTTTAAAATTTATCGTTATATTTTTAATCTTAGATGGGTGCGTTTACTTCAATGCCAATCCAAAAAAACTTACCAATGTATCTGGCGACAAATATCTTTATTTAAAATATGTTCCAATCGCTGACAGATTCAGCAATGTTTACAAATTCCAGTTGGTACTTATGCCTCGTAAAGAAGATGCTACAGACTTAAATATAGAGCTTGTAGACATGAAAGACGAGAAAGGGAATCTGGTTGAAAAAACTGTATTTGGAAGCCGTGGCCGCTATATGATGGCAAACATAAAAACACCAGATAACAAGTATCTTGTTTTTTATTATCCTGACAATGCATACCCAATCACCACGACTCAGGGTTCAGATTTACATATTCAAGCTTTGGATAAAATCCCTTCAGATATGCCGAAATATACATGGTTGATATTTCATCATTATCAGCTAGACCAGTACTTCTTTCAACCTGTATTAAACGATTTTTGGTACCTTCAACGAATGCAACACAAGGCAATTAATGGTCTTCCTGTTGTTGATGTTTTGCCGTACGAAGGAACCCCTGAAAGTACTGGTAGATATTTTATTTTTTGGAAATTAGAAGATTAGGCATAAACGATGATGTATGAATAATTTTTATAAAGAAAGAAGGTTATGAAAAAGCATGAAGTGTTGATTATTGCTGGCGCTTTTTTGTGTGTTAATTTGTGTAATGCAGAAATTGAAAAGTCTAGCTATAAGCCATTAGATGAAATTAAGCGATCCTGGGAAGATTTTAAATCAAAGGCATCAAGTGCTGCAGAAGCCGTTAAAAAAAAGGCGTCAACTGCTGCAAAATCCGTAACTAAATCAGTTAAAAAAGTTCAGGATGCTATAAAAAAAACTAGTTCCAAAGTTTCGCCAGAAACGGATTTATCTAAGCAAAATTTGCCACAAAAACAAGCAGCCTCCACATCATTTATTTATAAAATTCCTGTAATTTCAAAGTTTGTTAATAAGTATATAAAGCCAAATCCTGACGTTGTAGAAATGCTAGATGGTATACGAAAGTCTGCAGCAGATTGGAAGGCTGAAAATGGCATTCTTAGTGGAGCAACTGCTTTGAAAAATTTGGATTTTCAGCTAAATTTATACAAAAAGAATCCAGCATATAAAAAAGAATGTTCAAAATTGAGAGCAGAAAGATACATTTTGTCGGCTAAAATGCTTGAAGATATTGATACATATTCTGATGATAAATTAAAAAAATTAGAACAGGCAGAAGCACTTTCAATTTTAAAGGTCTTGAAGTATGAAAATGATATCAAATTATATGAATCAGATCAAAAAGAGGCTGAGCGCCACAAGCCAGGTATGATAGGACAACAAAGTTCTGAACCTGATGTTGGCGCTATAATTTTAAAGTCTGCTGGGTTTGCTGTTTCAACTCCTGATTTAGATCATTTTCAGATCAAACCGATAGGACGAAACGCTGAAACTAAAGGCTCTCTTGCTGAGAAGAGGGCAACAGTCATCGAGGCTATTTTAGCCGATTTAAATAATCAGCTTAAGGAAAAGAAGTTAATAGATGAATCGCTGCTTCAGGAGATAAAAAGCCTCCTGCCAGAACCTGGCATGTTTGATGCTCATGGTAGTTCTGATAGAGCTTATAACTTGATCGACGAATTTAATAAAATATCAAAGGACAATGATGCGGCTAAAAAACAGAAAGAGGGTCCTGAGGCAGCCAAAAAGGCAACCAAAAAATTAGAAGCTGCTAAGATGAAGTTAGAGATGTTTATGCAAAAATTGGGGTTTGTAAAAAGTTCAACAGTTGAGGGTAGGTTTGATAATAAAGCGCCAAAGCATGCTGCGCATGTTGTTCAAGAAATATTGGGCATCAAGGAGGAGGATTTTCGCAAAGCTATTGCAAAAGATCCAGCAGTATTAAAAAAATATCTTGTTGTCAGAACAGCGGATGATGGCACAGTGACTGGGTATGCTCTTAAGAATCCAAAAACTGGAGCCGAAGTAGAGGTTGGGTCCTACAAAGAACCAACTAAGGAAGATTTGGATCATGCTGCTGACGACAAATTAGATAAAATTATTGAACAGCAAGGAGAGGGTTGCTTAACAAGGGGTGGTTCGTTTTCTATATTAATAGCTGAAAACAGCGAAGCAGCAGCGGCTATTAATATAGGGGCAATGCAAGCAGATCCAAGTTACAGAGGTGCCACAATTATTACAGCATCTAATTTTCATGGGTTAGAGACTGTGCATAAAGATGATGTTTATGGATCGATAGAAGAAAATGGTAATATGCAAAGCGTTAAATTTTCAGATGGATTAGGTAAGCCTGTAAGTGGATATTATAGGGATCTTACGCAAGGGCCAGGAGTTGCATTGTCAACACCAGCAGCGACTATTTTTAGAACTTATTTTAAGGGGTGTGTCGATAATCCAGACGATCCAAGTAAATGGCCACAACGACCTGATGGTAAAAATCAAGATACTAATTTGTTAAGGGATTTTGACATTAAAACACAAAATGGATATGTAATATCTGATATTAATTCGTTAAAGTCGCTATATCAACAATCTGCTTTTGCCAAATTTAGATTGGCAGTGCAGGACGGGGTTGAAGTTACCGGAGGCGCTGTTAATGGTGGAAAACATACAGAATTTAGAGATCCAAATCAGAAGGTTAGACAAGTATTTGTTGCGGCGCTTGATGTTGGTCCAGGAAGTACATTTAAACCTAAATCCGAGGAAGAGAGACAAATATTAAAACAAGCAGCCATAAGCGTATTAAAGATGAGTTACAGCGCTGCTATAAAAGCAGCCTTTGTTCAAGGAAGTAAAAAAGTAGTAATGCCTCTGGTTGGCGGTGGTGCGTTTGGCAATGATCCAGCCTGGATCAAAGAGGCTATTGAGCAAGCAATGGAGGAGAATAAAGCGTATATTCATGCTGGTGATATACATGTGGAATTAAATGCTTTCCGTGACCAAAAGCCTGATCCAGAAAATGGTAAAGCTGGTACAGATTACGTAAGCTCATATAAAGGACTAGTACAGAGTTTTGGTGGTGAAGTAAGAAGATTTGGAACGGATACGACTGGTCAAGTAGTTACAAAAGTTGAAAAAATTGAAGCTGCATTAACAGAACCAATAACATCAACCTAAGTTGCTACCAAAATTAGAATTTAAACTTATTGCAAAGATAAGTTGTTTATGCAGACAAGGGTTATTCAAATTACAAGCTTGAAGATGAATAAAAAAATTAAAAACCTTTCAGAAAAATGCTGGCAGATGCAGTAACAGCAACATCAAAACTTATATAATTCCATCGCGACAAAACGCAGATTTAAGCAGGTATACATCAGTTACGTATTACAGAACATGCGCAAGCATAGGCCTTGCTAGCATTTTGACAAAATTTACAACTCGGCCTGCTTGGCGCGATTAGATGTGCTATTTCGAATAAAGTTTTAAAAAATTGCAAAAAGTACATGCGTACTTTAAAATATTTAATTCAGTGAATGTGTAAAGTGCAACCTTATGAGTTATGTTAGCCTTCGTATGAATGTTTTCTTATAACTAAATTAATGCGCAATAAATATTAAGAAAGGCACATGGTGCGGTATATAAAAGAAATTTTAAAAGTAGCAATATTTATTTTTTCGATATTGACTGAAAACTTTTTGTTTGCAGCATATGGTCAACCGGTAGCAAGTACGTCTGAATCATTTTTATCATTAATGCTTGAAGAAATGTGCGATGTGTCGAGCGGATTGGTCGGTTTGGATAATAAAAAAGTATTTTATTCATTTACTCAGTCCAAGACTGGCTATAAATCATGGCAATCAATTGGGGACAAAATTATTTATATGTACGATGTAAAAACTGGACAACTTACAGGCACGTATAACCTTGGACGCAGAGTTGCATTCGGCCCAATTTTTAGCCAGAATGCAAAAAAAATGGCTTGGACAGAGCTAATATCTGACAAAAATTACGTAGTTAAGTTATGCGATGTAGATACAGGATTCAATGAATATGAGTTTCCTTGCAACGCAATTTGCATGCCAATTCCTCAATTCAACTCAGATTGTAATGTTTTAGCATGGATTGTTCGAAATTTGCATGAAAAAAACAAGTTATACGCTTTCGATTTATATTCTAAACATCACGAAAATTTTATGTTTAATCAAAATATGATTGATTGCGTATTTGCTCCAAATTTTAAAAAAATGGCACATGTATTTATAAAACCAAGCCCTAAAATCGAAGGGCCTATCATTACAATTAAATTATACGATTTATGTACTCTTAGTAATAAAGAAGTTGATTGCTACGCAGAAAATGTTTCCGGTATTAACATCTGCTTGAGTGGCAAATATTTGATCTATAAAACGTTACAACCTAATTACGACCATTTTGGTAAGTGTAATATTATTACAAACTTGTGCGATGTGGACGAAAACAAAATTGTATATTCAGAAAAAAATGTTTCGTTTTCTGATTTTAGCACTAACGGTAAACTATGCGCGTTTCTGATTACAGAACCAGTAGTTGGAGCGTGTAATTTCAATGTAATAATCAAGTTATTTAATATGGAAACAAGAAGCGTTATACATGAAGCCAACTGTGGAGTAGGAGGTGTCACTGCTTTCAAGTTTAGTCCAAACTGCATCAAGCTAGCTTATTTAACAGTGCATTCAAATAACAGTGTAACAATTAATGTTTATCATATTGCTTTAAAAACAATCTACAAGACTTTCAATTGTGGAACAACTCATATAACATGCTTTGACTTTAACAAAGAAGGCGATCAAATCATAGCCGTAACAGCGGCTGGCAATATTGTAACTTTTCCAATTTAATATAAATCATTAATAATAGATCTCTTCCCAGGCTAAAATTTTGAAAAGCTTAATTTTACCGATTATACCATTCTAAACAGGACTTTGCCTACACATTTAAAACACTGAATTCTCCAGCATTGTTATAAAAATTTTGAACATGATTTTGAGAAGAAACTTCGGTGCATTCAGCTTTTCGCTGCTGTTTGCTTTTGGGGGGCTTTCTTAAAACATCTACCAGATCGTCAAAATGATCAGCTCTAAAAACATTAACAACTTCATCAACACTTTGTGACGGTTTGTCAATATTTGCAACTTCGATAATTGCTTGAGCAAGGTACGCGGCCATGATGTGAGCTTTTTGTTTCGACAGTGCCAACATCTGGCATTGATGCATTCCAAATTTTTGTTTTGATTTTCGATTGATTTTCTCCTGTGGCCAACCTAAATTGTACGCTTCGACTTGTTGCTTTGCTGGCAGGTTCATGTTGCTCACCAAAAAAACTGTCTCCCATCCCCCAAAACGCTTTTTTCGTTTGTATGCGGTGAAAAAATATGTTTTGCCATAAAGTTTAGCTTTGATCCTTTTTTCTCGTTCGTTGCGTAATAATTTCAATGCTGGAACGTGTTTCAACTGAAGCCTTTTACCACCACGCGTAACAACGCATCTACTGCTTGGAATCCGCATGATAAATTTATGTTTGGTTTTATGACGTTTTCAATGTTACAGACTACTTCAAAAGCTTGATTTGGCGCGTGCCGATTATTCAATCTCAAAATCGAAATAACTGATATCTTCTGATGCCGGGTAAGGTTCATTTTTTAATGTGTAATGCCACCATTCTTCAGCATATGGCTTAAAGCCGTGCTTAATCATTGCTGTCATTAAATAATTGCGAAGATGTTTGAACTGTTCTTCTATGAGGTTGTTTTGATGGTGCGATGCTTCATCAAATAAATCAAACGATGATCCCATGTCAACGGTACCATCATCGAGAAGTGTAATTTCAAAACCATCAAGAAGCGTTCTCTTTATTTCCTGAATCGGATGAAGAGATTTTTCTAATTTAATAATGGTAAGGTCTACGGTGCTTCCACGACTATGACCTGAACGTGCGGCTACATAACCTAGTTCAAACACTTTATCTTTATCGACCCGAGGATAATAGTAAGATTTTTTTGTTTGATCGGCGATATTCGTGCTCCATAGCATAAAATGATTAACGGCACGTTGTGGACGGTAAGCATCATAAACGACAAGATTGTAGCCATCTTTGACTACTTCTTGTTGAACTTGCTTTAATGCTTCTGCCGCCTGTTTGGTTAATATAATAACTGGCTGTTTATATCCATCTACTATCTTGCCTACAAAGTTTTCTGTTGTGCTGTATCGAGGCGAAATAATGATTGTTGGGTCTATTTCGCTAAGATAGACAAAACCTTTATCACGAGCCTCTTGGGACATCTTAAGACTAGCGGCACTGGTCGTATCCTTGGGCATCTCAAGGCCAGCGGCGCTTGCCGTACAAGTTGCAAAAATAATAAAATAACTAGCGACCAACAATGAATATAGCTTTTTCATGGACATTTTCTTTTTCAATCTTTACATGTTTCAAAACTAGAGTAAATTGTATTTAAAATTTATATATTAATCAATTGGGAAAATATGAATAAAATCATGATAAAACTAAATAAATTATTGGTTTTAGCTCTAGCCTTATTTTCTTCAGTGTACTCGTTTGGAAATATTGAAAAAATAGGTCAGGCATTGGAAAAAAGGATTGTAGGAAAATCATGGGAAGCTGCATGCCCAGTTCAACTCAGTGAATTGCGTTATTTGACTATTCCTTACTGGGGATACGATGAGCAAGAGCATTCTGGTGAAATGATAGTTCATGAAAAAGTGGCACAAGACGTTTTGGACATTTTTGAAGAGCTTTTTGAAAACAAATTTCCGATCCAGTCAATGAAATTAATTGACGAATACTTCCAGCCAAGCAGAACAAAAAGCGATGTTGATGATGCGTCAATGCTTGATAATAATTCATCAGCTTTTTTCTTTCGTTATATCGGTAAAACAACGATCGTGTCAGAACATGGTTTGGGAACTGCAATCGACATTAATCCACGTGTAAATCCATTCGTAAGAGGTGATTATGTTTGCCCAACTTCAAGTAAAGAATTCTGTGACAGGACACGTAAAGATGTTAAAGGCTTGTTAACCGAGGATTGTAGATGTGTTAAGGCTTTTGAGGCGCGAGGTTGGAATTGGGCGGGTAAATGGAAAAAGGTTCAAGATTACCAACATTTTGGCAAGATTCAAAAAGAGTCTCTGCAGTAATACATGTTATTCTTCTTGTTGATAACGCAGCTAAGCCGATATATAATTAATTTCATGTATGTCAGATTGTAAAAAGTATGAACTTTACACAGCGAGTGTGTTAAAAATCAACTAAAAAAATAAAAAAGGGCTTTTATGAAAAATTTAATGTTTTGTTTTGGGTTTTTAATGCTTATTTCATTTGTCGGTTGTGGCCTAAAAGATGCATCTTTTTCTAATTATTTTAAGGCGGACAAAATTTATAAAATTGTGCCAAGCTCAAACTATGATGCAAAAGATGAATCTGATGCTGTAAAACTTTTGCCAATCGATCTTGAGTCTGGGTTTATTCACGTTGCATTCGGAAATCAGGTCGAAAAAATATTGAAGAAGTTTTTTACCGGAATTGATAATGTTCTAGTTTTAGAGCTTGATCAAAATGTTTTAGCGGAAAATGGCATAGAGATGCGCAAAGAACGTAATAATCCTGGCGGAGACTCATTTCCTCATTTGTATGGCAAGCAACAAATTTCAGTCAAAGCTGTGGCTTCTGTGATTAATGTGGAAGAGATGATTGATGGATCTTGGTCAATTGTTAAACATTAAACCGCTTTCGAAACCATGACTACAACTCATAATTACAAATCTCCGCAATCAGCGCAATACAATTCCAAGTTGTTAAAGTACCTAAAATAAAGATTTTTGCGTTTGGTTGTAAATCTACGATTGGAAGCTAGCTGTAAATGGCAGTGGCATTTTTCCTTATTTTGAAAATTTTAATTCGGCAAGCCCCATCCAATCGCACGTTGCTGGCGGGGTCTAAAAAATTATAAATTTCTTGGCAAGGCCGATGCAGCGCCAAAAAAGACCGGGCATACTTAATGTATGCCCCTAAAAATCATGGCGTTGGCTTATGTTTTATATTTATTAATATTTTGCGATGCTTTCAAGTCCCTGAGCTGTAATTTTTTCATTTAATGGGAACGCTTCTTTTCCCGGATAAACAATGGTAAGGTGATCAAGCTTTAGATCGGCAATTGCAATTTGCATGGATTTTGTAACTTTGGGAACATCGGTATATTTAAATTCAAAACCCAATCGCTTTCCATCTTTAAATACGAATAAGTCTAATTCAGCATCAGCATGAGTTGCCCAAAAAAAACATTCTTCCGATCGAAGATCATATGCTTTAATGATCTCTTCTAACGCAAAGCCCTCCCAAAATGCTCCTAATTTAGGGTAAGTATCTAATTCATTAAAAGTTTGAATATTAAGTAGCGCATGCAAAATTCCACTATCGCGAAAATAAATTTTTGGAGCACGAACTTGTCGTTTTTGTAAATTCTCAAACCACGGAGATAGCTCACGAATCATGAATGTCCCCACAAGAACATCCAGATATTTACGAGCGGTATGATCGGAAACACCTAAAGATCTTGCAATCTCACTAGCGTTGAAAGTTTGTCCATGATAATGAGCAAGCATAAGCCAAAATCGACGCAATTGTTGCGGCGGAATATTAAAACCAAGATTTGGAATGTCTCGTTCTAAAAAAGTTGTTATATAATTTTGTCGCCACAAAAAACTGTCGGCATCATTTGAAGTAAAATATGAGCGAGGAAAACCACCCCTCATCCAAAGTTGATTTAAATTTTCGGTTTCGGCTAAAGAAAATGGGGGAAACTCTACAAAACCTATGCGACCAGCCAATGACTCGGATGATTGACGAATTAAATCGCGAGACGCACTTCCCAAAATTAAAAGATTTCGTTTATAGGCAGGATCATCGACTAATACTCGAATTACAGGAAAAAGATCCGGACGCATTTGAATTTCATCAATTACAATAAGCTTCTCGGGATCACTTGAAAGCGCAAGCATGGGGTTTTCCAGTCGAGCAAGATCAAGAGGCTTTTCCATATCAAATAATCTAGCAATACCGCCTCGCATCTCTTTAATAAAAATCTGTGCAAGAGTAGTTTTGCCAACCTGGCGTGCACCAAGCAGTGCACAAACCGAGTGTACATGGAAATTCTGTTCAATTTTTCGTAAATAATGTTCTCTTTTCAGCATCGATTCTCCTTGAAATTTCGAAGTTATAGTTCGAGACTACAAGGAGTTTTGTGTAAAATCAAGCACTTTTTGCATTTTTTCCAAAACTCATTCGCTAGCCCTCATCCAATCAGGCCCCGCCGGCCGCATCTAAAAAATTGTTAATTTCTTGGTAAAGCCGATGCAGCGCCAAAAAAGAAAGGGCATACTTGATGTATTCCCCTAAAAATCATGGGGTGGGTTGGGCATTAATCGATAAATTTAGTAATCGGAGATTTCAAAAAATCGCTCACAGGAATGCCTTGATCGCCAACCAACAAGACTCGACTTGGCTTAAACTCTCTAACAAATAAATCTATGCCCGAGCGTCTAAAATTTTCTGGACCACTTTTAACCTCGATTGCGGTTATGCTGTCGCCGCGCTTTAAAACGAAGTCTACCTCACTGTCGCCTTCACGCCAGTAAAATAGCTCAATCTGAGTACCGCGAATGCTGTTTAATAAATGTGCGCCAACTACCGACTCTATCAGCCTTCCCCAGAAAGAGCGATCTTGAATGGCATCTTTAAATGTCATGTTTGATTGAGCCGTCATCAGAGCCGTATTGTACACGGAAAACTTTGGACTGGAGCCTCGTTGCCGTACTTGTTGATTTGCAAATTTTTGCAGTCCTGCAAGCAATCCAGCTCCTGACAACAGTTCAAGGTAGTGCGCCAAAGTGGTAGTGTTTCCACTGTCCTGGAGCTGCCCAAGCATTTTTGTGTAAGAAAGCATCTGCCCAGAATACGAGCATCCAAGCTGAAATAGGCGTCTGAGTAGAGCCTGCTTGTTTATATGTGTCATGAGAAGAATATCACGTGAAATCGTAGTCTCAATGAGCGAATCATTGATGTAATTTTTCCATCGAGAAGGATCATTCTCATCTGCAAGCGGTGCTGCCCCAGGATATCCACCGAAGTATGCGTATTTTTCCAGCGTCCAGCCAAATATTTTACTCATCTCATCAAACGACCAGTGCGTAATCGGTATAATTTCAAAGCGACCGGCCAAGCTTTCGGTTAATCCTTGCTGCACAAGCCATGGTGACGAACCAAGTATGATAACCGATAAGTCAACCTTGTCGCGAGTATCGGCATCCCACAAAGATTTTATAAGACTGGACCAGCTCGAAATTTTTTGTACTTCATCGATTATAAGAACGCAACCTTTTCCAGCAACAATCTTTTGCCTGGCAACTTCCCATTGCTGCTGCAGCCATGCAAGGTCTTGCAACGTTGCAAGGTCGGCCGATATAAAATGGAATGGTTTATCCAAAACCTCGGAGACCTGCAAAGCCAACGTTGTCTTTCCGACCTGGCGAGGTCCTAGCAAAACTTGGATGAATCTACGTGGCTCTTGGATTCGACTTATAAGCTGATTAAAGATGGGCCTAGCTTGCATAATCTGCCTCCAACAACTTTTAAATATTAAATTTACTCAACACACTGAGTAATATTACTCAGCTTAATTCGTAAAATCAATTCATGGGCAAAATAGTGCAAAAAAGGCGTTAAAATCCATCATTAAAGCATGGCTACAAAAGCCGCTGGCACTTTTTGCAGCTTTTGAAAAAAGTTATTCGGCAGCAACGACCCTGTCATGCCCCGCCGGCCGCATCTAAAAAATTGTTAATTTCTTGGTAAAGCCGATGCAGCGCCAAAAAAGAAAGGGCATACTGAATGTATGCCACTAAAAATCATGTAGTTGGCTGTGTCTTATTTTTTTGTAACCTATTCAAACTTAAGCCTAAACTTCGATCTGTCCATCCAAAACCTGTTGGGCCTGATCAATGAATTCATCGCCAAAACCCTCTTCCTTCAATATTTTCAGCGTCACCACCTGATCAGAAACGCCTGGTTCCAGCTTAAATGGATATCGAATTCTTTGACCTGGTGTTTCAATAACCGTGACTTTGTAATTTTTAAATCGGCCCGTTGACTTTTCGAGTGTTGGAATTATTGGAAAGTGTGTGTTTGTTATGCACATACCCAACGGATGTAACCCAACAAGTTTTATCAAGCTGTAAGCAGCGGCCTGTCCCTCTCTGAACGTTGTACCATTAAATACTTCATCAATGGCTGTCAAAACATATTCATGTTCCTTGCATGATTTATAGGTTTTTTCAACGTCTTGTGCCCTTAAAACACCAGCTTTAAAGTGTGAGTTACCCGCAGCAATGTCGTCCGTAATATTCAAGTAAGTAATGATTTTTTTAAATAGTGTAAGTGTTAATTCTTTGGCCGGCGCAATACCCAAGCTTTGTGCCAAAATTATCGACATAACAAAGGCTTTGGTTACGGTAGATTTACCGCCAGCATTAGGGCCAGTGATAATGACGTTCTGTGGCACATCATAAGATAAACCAACCGACAAAGAACTGGAAACCACTTTTTCTGGATTTATAAACATATTCCAAAAATCAACGGCTTTAACCGACGGAGTCGATACAGAGACTGGATCGATGTAGGTTGGAAAACAAATCGTAACATGTTTGTCTTGAAATTCTTTATAAAGCTTTGCAATCGAAAGTTGTGCATCAAGCTCGCCAACTGCTACCATCGCCTGAGTAAGCTGCTCTTTGTGCGCATGCATAAGATTAAATGCTGCGAATATCCGTCCCGCATAAGACAACATGGAGGCCTCGCCCTTAAAGGTATTTGTCTCAAGAAGTTCCAATAAATGCCTAACATCGTCAGAAGCTTGTATAATCTCTGCAAGTTTGACGTCACAACTTGCTACTGCAGGCATGTGCGAGCTTATTACAGGGTTTGCTTTAACTTTCGCTAGCATACTTTTTATATTATTTAGATATGTAGCAACGTGAATAAGCCTTTCCTGGATGCATTTTTTTATCACGAACAGCTCTTGCAGATCACCCCAGAAGAAGCGTGGCAAATAGGCTGCACTGACCACACCTGATATAACGTCGGAACCTCCTTCAGCTAATCTATTTTTGGGGAAAGCCAATTTTAGACCAATCAAAAGTGCGCCAAGCGCTCCTAAAAACATGCCCAGACTTCCCATACTTAACTTTTTGTTTGTTTCCTCTAACCAAAGTCTAACTTTATTATCTTCGGCGGCGAAAAGAGAAACAGCATGTAGTGGTAGAGTAACAGCTGCAGCAGCCATAGTTGCGCCAATTAAAAATACCTGAAAAGTTTGAGTTTTATCAAGAACATCAAGCGCAATTTCGTTTTTATTAAGCCTGGATTCGAAATTTTTAAAATAAGGAACTTTGATTTTTCTATCTTTCATCAAGCTCAAAAAAGTGTCTTCTTCCCAAAAAGATAACATTGCAGTTTCTGGCATAACCAACTCTTTCAATTGTTTATCAAGGTAGTCAAAAAGTTCAGGATTTCCGACTAATTCTTTGATTACTTGCTGTTGATTTTCAAGTTGTTCAATGTTGCACAACGGATTCACAACTTTGCCAAACAACGTAGCCTTACCAACTTGGGTACATGTACGGTCAATTTTGGATGCCAAATAAAAGGCTGGATCGGATTTTGGCCCACATAATATTTCGAGATCTTGCCATGTTTTTTCGTCCAAAACATCGGTAGAAATCAAATTTTGTTGGCAAAGTAGATTAAAAACAGCTGTCCGTTTTGCTTGCTCGCTAGGATTAAGCAGCGCCGTGTGTTTGTCGTACAAAATTTCATAAAACTCTTTTTCATCGCTTAGAATAGCATTTATTGCATCTGGCTTTTTATCTAAACTAATGTTCACAAGCGTTTTAAGGTTTTCATGCGCTATTGCCTGATAAAAACTAGTTGAAGATTTAGGCGTGCAAACATCCGTATTTACAGCCGCCTGCTCTCCCACCAAGCTGACAGAAACTGACGCTGCTAAAATAAAACCTAACAGGAAGCGGCACTTAAACATGAATAAACCCTTTGTTTATGCTGTTAAATAATTTATTACAAATTTGACGCAGGGTTTAAGATTATCAAACCGATATAATTAGTCAAAAGGTTTTAATCCTAAAGTCGATATATTTAGTTAACAATTGTAAATATATAAACAATATGATATCATATAACATGAAACGTATAATTTAAACAAAAGAGAGTCTCATGCCTCTGGAAAATAGAATTTTACGATAAAAAAATTTAAAAAAGCGCATGGTGGAGGTAAAAAACAATGGATAAAAGACCAGATTTCAAAAGCTTTAAAGAAGAGGCTATGAAAAACGCAAAAGTAAGGGCGGAATACGAAGCTTTACGTCCTGAGTTTGAGCTCATGATGGAGTTTATCAGGGCGCGTAAGGTAGCAAAGTTATCGCAAAAAGCTCTGGCAAAAAAGCTAAAGCTTCAACAACCAGCAATCGCTAGACTAGAAAATGGTGGCTACGCCAAAACTTCTATTTCTAAACTCTCTAAAGTTGCCAGTATTTTGGGCTTCTCTCTCAAGATTTCTCTGCACGAAAAAAAACGAGCTTAACTCGCAGTTTTTCCAAAACCCATTCGCCATCCACGACCCAATCGCTGCCAGCAGGCGGGATCTAAAAAATTGTTAATTTATTGGTAGAGTCGATAAGATCGAGACATTGAAGCAACATTATGAATGTATAGCCCTGAATATGGCAGCTTTGACGCGCTTAAGATATTTATATATTTTCTTGAAAATTAACAATGAAACTCTGAGTCCATACATTTTTGACTTTTTGAACTACGGCTTGATCAAAACAGAGAGCAATAACGCAATCGCCACCGCCAGCGCCAGAAAATTTGGCGACAGCCCCACAAGATTCTGCCTGAGCAATCATGCGTTTGAGCACTGGGGTTTCTAGCTCAACGCCGGAAATAGAAGATAAATTAAGCAGCAGCTGCCGATTTTGCTCTATCAATGATAAAGTATCGGCTTTGTTACTTTTCTTGATTGCCAATATTAGTTTTAGAACAACAGTATTTATATCATCAAAAATGCTTTTGTAGTCATCAAAATTATTTGTTTTGAATTCATGCATTTTTTTAATCATCTCTGTCGTAGACGCGCTAACACCAGAAAATCCGACAACAATTCGTAGCCCCGCAGGCAGTTGTAATTTTTCAATACTAAGGCTTGGCCATGGCATAGACACAAGATAGCTCAACGGTAGGCCTTCGCGGATGGCTTTTTCCAAAAACAATGGATCAAAACACGAATATGCAAGCGTCGTTTGACATGTAGATGCTGCAACATCAAATCCACTGCCAATTTTGCCCGAAGCAAGATAGTGCGCAATGCAGGCGAGTTTAAAGATAATGTCTTGAACAGATTCGACTTCAACATCAAGGCCATGAAGCGCCAAAATTGCCTTGCAAACGGCAACTGTTGTTGCAGCGCTGCTGCCAATACCCATTTTCAAAAAGTTGGAAGATGCTGTATCGAGCGTGGATAGTTCCGATTTTATGGATATTTCAAAACCTTCTATTTTTTTTGACTGTTCTTGTAAAAATTGCAAAGTAACCTGTGTTGAATAAAAACAAAATTTAAATCTTGCCCAAAATTCATCCGTTTTGGCTTGATCTACACTAAAGTTCTGTCCATCCCAAAAACCCGTTACATTCTGAAGCCCAACGTCTGGAGCATGAAAAATAATATTGTCCACCGCAGTGATTGATGCTTCTACAAATTTATCAACAGCTGTGACGATGCAAAGATTGCCTGCTTCCAGCACACTCCACTCTCCAGCAAGCATAATTTTCCCGGGCGATTTAACTTTTAACATCAATTCAAAATCTCAATATTTTATGCAATTTTACTTACAATTATTTGCTCAATTCCATCAATAGTTTTTAACTTGTCTAAAACGCTCTCTTGATTTGATGCATCTGTAATGATTTTAACGTTTGGGCCGGCATCGATCGTGAAATAGCATTGAATTCCAAATTCTCTTAAAAATTTAACCATATCCATCACTGCCACAGTTTTATCATTAAAATAATTAATCGCTGGGGTTGAATCTTGCATGGCTTGGTGCATTTCAAGACAATCAAGTTCGGCCAAAGTACCGACAGATTCAATATTTTTTTGCCTAATCGCTTCGATCATATCATTTAAACGTAGTTCCGAGCGCATTATCCAATCGGTATAAGATTTAGACGTTGCAACAGTAATTTGCATGCCATTGCTAGAGCTAATTTTTTTCTGCGCTGATTGTACAACCACAACGATGATTCGAAATTCTGGCCAATGACCAGCATCAAATAACTGCTTAGCAAAACAATCTGAGCCGTCATCCATTGAACCTTTGTGCCAAACAACAAAACCTCCATAAACAGATCGGCTTGCTGACCCAGAACCAAGTCTTGCAACCATTGATAACTCTTTTTTATCAAGATTTAATGCGCATAAATCGTTAAGAGCTTGTGCCAAAGCTGCAAAAGCACTTGAGCTGCTGGCAAGTCCTGCGGCTGTAGGAAAATTATTAGATGAATCAACTGTGAAATATTTATTAATTCCAAATTTTTGGCGAAATTTATTTAGAAATTTTATAAGCTTTGCCAAAGCATAACCTTCTACATTGATTCCATTAATCAAAAGGCTGTCCGCATCACTAAATCTAATTTTGGTTAATGTACTCAATGCTTCAAGCGAAACAGAAAGACTACTTTTTGTTGGAAGCATCAAATCTTCATTGCGCTTACCCCAGTATTTTATCAGGGCTATGTTTGCACAAGCTTTTGTGGTTGCATAATTCATTAGAATGCCTCAAGATTAAAGTACAATTAACAAAAGCAAAAATAACAAAGCACAGGCAAAAACAGAATCAAATCTGTCTAAAAAACCTCCATGGCCAGGCAAAGCATTGCCAGCATCTTTTAGTCCTTTGCGGCGCTTTAAAAACGACAATAAAAAGCCACCTGCAAACGCGCAAAGTGTAAATAGTACAGAAAACAAAAACAAACTCAGCATATTCAAGCTTAATAGCCATGAAATTTCAATTCGAGGAACAATAAAAATATTTAGAATGAAAACGGCAAAAATGCTACCAAACAAGCCCTCCCATGATTTTCCAGGACTTACGGTTGGACACATTTTATGGGAACCAAAGGCTTTTCCGAAAATATATCCGAAAGTATCTGCCGTCCAAGCAACTAAGATAGGATAAAGCGGAATCAGTAAATTCAAGGTGTGATATTTGTAGTTTAAATACATGAGACTGCCGATAGAAAGGCCTGGATAGATCAAAGCAGTTGCAACAAAAAATATCGGATGCAAATCTACAAGTTTAGGTAATTCAAATAATGTAATAATCACGAATATGGCCACAAACATCATTGAAAAAAGTTCAATCGAATGTAGGTAAGCTCCGCCAACACAAAACAGTAAAATAATTGATGTAAATAAACGCTTAAAAAATTCTAAACTAAAAATAAAATTAATCATTTGTAAACAACCTTTCGCAAACAAAGTCCGCAACCCTCAGCCTTTGTCAAAATTTGTTTTGGATCTGGGTTGTCCAAAAGTCCTTGCAGGTAGTTTATCGACAAATCAGGCCTTCTGACAACATCTAAGGCATATCCGATCATTCTTCTAATTTGAAAGTGTAAAAAACCTGGCCCCTTAATTATAATTCTTACAGCTCCGAATCTTGCCAATTTTTCAACTTCTATGCTATCAATTCTTCGAATCGTGCTTTTGCCCTCTTCTTCAATTTTGCAAAATGATGCGAAATCGTGCTCACCAACGTAGAGCTGCAACGTTTTGTAAAATTGATCAAGGTCAATCTTATTAATGAATTTGTATTGCCAGCCATACCTCGCAACAAAAGGAAGCGGGCGTTGCAAAAAAAGATGGTAATAATAAGTTTTTTGTAAAACATTGAAACATGGGTGAAAATCGTCATCTACCTCAGACAGCTCGCGAATAAAAATGCTACCAGGCAAACGAGCATTCCATGCCGATTGAATTATGTTGTTAGGAATATTTAAATCATCACATCTAAAAACAGCAACCTGGCCCAGTGCATGAACGCCACCATCCGTCCTTGACGATCCTATCAACGAAATATTTTGCCCAAACACATGATAAAAAGCCTTTTCAATAGCAGAAGAAACGGTAATAACATTTGTTTGTTTTTGCCATCCAAAAAAATCTGTACCATCATACGCTATCACTACTTTAAATTTTGGCATTTTTAGTCCCTAATACCCATAAAAAGCTAAACCCCCATCCAGGCGAACGCCTAGGACAGGGGAAATGGAGGTTATCAAATCTAATCATCACGTATCTTACAACAGCTAAAATTAAAAATCAAACTAAATTTGAAGAACAAAGTTATTGTTGAACAGCTGTACACTTAAGGTTTAACTGAAATTTCCAGATATATTTTTTTGTAATCGTTAACCACTTTTTGAATCGAAAATTTTTCAGCAACAAGCTTTAAATTGCAAGCAGAAATTTGATTGCGAAGAGACGGTGATAAATATAGTGTATTAATTGCTTGGGCATATTCAGCGACATCCGTCGGCGCTACTAAAAAACCATTTATTTTATCTTTAATAACATCGTGCTGTTTGTCGTGATGAGTAGAAATCACAGGAAGGCCGAACGATAATGCCTCAAGCAATGAGATAGATAAACCCTCGCTTTTTGATGAAAGTGCAAAGCAGTCAAATAAATGATAAAACCGATACGCATTTTCACGAAATCCGGTAAATATAACGTTATTTGATAAACCTAAATCCCGTGATAATTGTTGTAACGTAATAAATTGGCTACCGTCTCCAATAATTACAAGTTTTAAGTTAGGCGAATGTTCTTCGTTTTTTTTATAAAAAGCAGCAAAAGCCCGAATTAATACATCATACGACTTTATGGGCTCGAGCCTGCCAACGGCTCCTACAACAAAATCATTATCCGACAAACCCAAATCAGCTCGTTGCAGTTTGCAATAAAAAGCCTTCTCCCTTAATTCCTCAAAATTTATTCCATTTTTTATAACGGTTAAATTTTGCGCAATGCTATTTTTTACATAATTATTTTTAATTGAATTTACTATGCACTTAGAATATGAAGCCCTCACGCTCTCTGAAACTGCCACAATTTTTGCAGCGGAAGATGCAGTGAATCGGTCCAAAAAATTTCTAAATCGACCTTCGTCAAAGCTTGAGCCGTGCAAATCGCAAACAAGCGGCACAACGGTAAATTTAGCCAAAATTCTTGAAATAATATTTGCAGACCATAAAGAAGAATGTAATAGATCGGGTTTTATTTTTGTTATGAGACGCTTTAACCGTAAAAAAAGAAGGGGCGAGTAACAAATATATCGCCCCGAAATTTTAAAAACAGGAATGCCAAGATCTTTAATTTTATCAACGTTGGGACCATCATAAAGATATGCAACAACGTGTTGATCTTCTGTATCAGATACAGATTTTGCTAGATAATTATATAAAGCACTTTCAGCGCCACCAAATTTCAAACTTGTTATAAAATGCAAAATTTTCATTGCACTTTATTCAATTTTTATTCGGCATCATCTACATCATCCTCATCATCCAAACAAGAGTCCAAGTTACGAATAGGAGCCTCAACTCCTTTTTCAAAGAAGTTTACTAAGCGCTTACTTCTAGACGGATGTCGTAGTTTGCGAAGTGCTTTAACTTCAATTTGGCGAATTCGCTCACGCGTAACAGAAAAGTCTTTACCTACCTCTTCAAGAGTATGCTCTGAAGCAACGTCAATACCAAATCGCATCTTCAAAACCTTTTCCTCACGAGGAGTCAAAGTTTTAAGAACTTCGCGAACTTTTTCTTTCAAATCTTCGTTAACAACAGCATCAACTGGAGAGTATTCATTCTCATCCTCGATGAAATCTTTTAAAGATGTATCGTCACTATCGCCAACTGGTGTTTCAAGAGAGACTGGTTCTTTTGATATTTTAATAATATTTTTTATCTTTTTTTCTTCTAAATTCAGCTCTTTGGCAAGTTCAGAATAAGTCGGTTCTCTACCAGCTTCTTGAATATAATTTCGAGTAATTTTATTGATCTTACTTAGGGTTTCAACCATATGTACAGGAACACGAATTGTACGTGATTGATCAGCAATTGCACGTGTTATAGCCTGACGTATCCACCAAGTTGCATATGTTGAAAATTTAAAACCACGCTCAAACTCAAACTTTTCAACTGCTTTTAACAATCCAATATTACCCTCTTGAATCAAATCCAAGAAATGTAAGCCTCTATTGATATATTTTTTTGCAATATTAACAACAAGCCGTAAATTTGCACGCGCAAGATCGTCTTTGGCCTCTTTATCTTTTTTCTGAGCCAATGCAAATTGCATGTACAAAGACGCTATCTTCTCTTTTTGTAAGCCAGCCTCTTGCTCAGTTTTTTTAATCATCTTTTGAGAGCTACGAATGGATGATTCAAATCCTGCTATTTGATTAATATCGTCTTGTGTTTGTTTTTTAAGATTTTTATAAAACTTAAGTTTTTCATCTAATCCTTTAATTTCCGTTTCACGCTCTTGAATTTTGAAGACCAACTTTTCAATACGCTTACCAAATTTACGTATAAGTTTATTTGAATATTTGATGTCAGTAATCGCTTTTACGACGTTTTTCTTATTTTGATCAACCTTGGTAAACATTTCTTTTTTTTTGGCTTCACTTTCTAGCTGCCCACGATAGGATCGATAAATTTTATCCTCGTTTTCGATTAAATCTTTTATTTTATTAAGATGCTCTAAAAGCCTAATCTTTTCCTCTTCAAATTTTGGAGAATTATCCTCATCAAAATCAGAAAATTGAATTATCTCTTTTAAAAACAAAGGATCGCGTTCAAGTCGCTCTGAAAACCCAACCAACTCTTTTGCAACAAATGGAAATTGTGATATACTGTCAATAGATTGCTTTTTACCTTCGGCTATTTTATCAGCAATAACCTTTTCAGTCGTTTTATTCAAAAGAGGAATTTTCCCTATCTCCTTTAAATAAAGTTTAACCGGATCATTTAATTGGCTAGGTTCGATAAAACTTTTTAATCTTTCTAGCTCTTTGTCATGCTCAAAATCATCGTCAAGTCCAACATATTCGGAACTTTCAAGTGAAGCCTTTAAATCTTTTTTGGCTGGCAATGCCCCAGATTCTTCTTCGCCAAAAAAACCACCTTCAGAAAGCCCACCTTCAAGCTCGTCCTGCATAATAAAATCTATATTCTCTTTTTCAAACATGCTTACAAGCTCGTTTGTGTCTTCCTCTCCCAACTTGTTTTTTGATGTAAAGGCAAGCAATTCTTCATAGCTAAGAACACCCTCATTTTTACCTTTTTCAATTAATGCGGCTACCTGCTTTTCAAGTAGCTTGAGTGAATTTACCTGCGTAGCACCACTTTCCTCAGCTTCAATTAATACAAAATCTTCATCATCGAGAGAGACTTCATCCAGCCCAAGGTCCTTGATTGAATCTTTAATATTTGAGACATGCGCAATTTTCGATTTTTCATTCAACGCATGCGCAGATAGAACAACATTTTTTGTTTTTTTATTTTCGATAGCCGATGTCTTCAATAATTTTGCATTTTTAGGATTTTCCACTTTTATTTTTTCAGCCACCTTAACCTGATCTTTTGTTTCTACTAAAGCTTTTTTGTGCTCAATTTTAGCTGGCTTAGCTATTGATTTAATTTTAACAGAATATGGCTTTGCAATAATTTTCACTTTGACCTTGGCGGAACTTTTGGAAATCAAAGCATGACGTGTAGTAGCAGCTTTTGCAATAAATTTTTTGGCTTTTTTTACAAACTTAGCGTTTTTAGATTTTGTTAAATTTTGTTGTTTTTTTAAAGTTTTTGCAACCAACTTTTCAGCCTTTTTTTTTAGCTTAGATTGAACAGGCTTAGCTACTTTTTTTTGCAACTGAGCCTTTTTTTTGTCACCAGGCTTTGTCATCTTTTTATTCTCTTTTTTATTTATCTTTAATTTTTTAATCATTTTTTTCATATTAGTCCCCGGCTTTGCATCCCCTCCTTCAACTTCAAAAATTTAATCAACAAATCGTTAAGTCTTGTGGGATTGTTCATCTCCTTTGCTTTTGCCATTTCATCCTTGATTCCATGCAAAATAAACTTCCAGTTGATTTTGCAAAATTTAAATACCAACTGATCAAATGCCTCTTTTGACAAATCTGCACAATGCTTAACACTTAATTTAATAACAAAATTCTTTTCATCTAGCTCAAGCCTGTCAAGAAATCGCAAAAATAGGCTTTTACTGCCCTGAGATTCTCCACAATTTTTAATAAAAACATAAAGTTTTTTTAAAAGCTTTTGGAAGTTTTCTGAAAAATATGGAAGTAAGTATTCATCCAATCGCACATTCCCTCGCATTTTCAATTCACTATCTAGTATAGCAGAAAATATTTTTTCTTCTAGCAAATTCAAGTCACTATCGGCGGAATAACCATCCAACTCACTCGTCAACAAGCTGGCATCGGTATTATCAGATGTCAAATTTTCGAATTGATCTTTTGCCTCGTAACTTTGGCTTAAATATTGATCAACGTGTGCCTTTTTTTGCTTTTGACGATCAAGAAGGCTTTTAAGCGAATCAAATGGCAAATTCATGACCATTGAAGCCTGAGAAAGCAAAAGATCCCGCTTAAACGAATCGCCAATCTTAGCGATGACACCAATAATTTTCTCAGCTAGAAACATTTTTTCAGATAAAGCTTTTTGCTGAAAGTTTGCTCCCAATGAATTAATGAAAAAATTAAATATATCCAAAGATTTTTGTATAAAAAGCTCCATATTATAGCCATTTTGTAACAATGACGCTGGATCATCTTCGGCAGGCAACTGGATTACATGCAAGTCCAATTTGGCCTCCCAACAAAATTCTGCCAGTCGTAAAATCGCGTTTTGTCCAGCTTTGTCGCCATCATACAAAACATATAAAGCTTTAATATATCTTGAAAGCTGCTTTAAGTGATCAATCGTACAAGCAGTCCCAAGTGTTGCTACTGTATTTTTATAGCCAAACTGAGCCATCATGATACAGTCTAGATAACCCTCGACTAAAAACCCAACCCCCTTTTCATGCATTGACTTTTTAGCACTGTCAAATGCAAAAAGCAATTTGCCTTTGATAAAGCCATCAGATTCTCGACTGTTGTAATACTTTGGCCTATCATCCCCAGCTTTAAAAATACGCCCACCAAAGCCACAAAATCGATTAGTCGAATCTTTTATTGGGAACAATATTCTTTCTTCAAACGGTGAATAAATATTTGATCTACCTTCATGCAAAATGCCAGAATCCAAAAGATCTTTGAGTAAAATGCCTTCATGCGCCATGTCTTTCAGAAATCTATTAATTTTGTTTACTCCGCCAGGAAAATATCCTATCAAAAAACTATTTATGGACTCATCATTAATTCCACGGCTTTTGATATAGCCCAAAGCAATTTTATCATTCAAAAGCTGTTGATTGGCCCATAGCGCAAAAGCCTTACAAACCGCAAAATATGCATACTTTTCTTCAGTATTTTCGGATACAAAATTTTTTGATTTTTGCAATTCTTGTGGCAATTCAATTCTGTATCGCTCGATTAAAAACTTGGCAGCCTGTAATTGATTCAAGTTTTCAATTTTTGCGATAAACGAAATTGCATCGCCTGAAGCGTGACATCCAAAACAGTAAAAAATTTGCTTGTCAGGACTAACCGTAAAAGAGGCATCTTTTTCGCTGTGGAACGGGCAAGATCCCTTTAAATATAGCCCTATCGGTCGAATCTGAACATAACCAGAAACAACGTCTACTATTGATAATTGCGATTTTAAAAAATCAAAAAGCGATGACATAAAAATTACTGCGTTTTTTTATTATATAAACCGATTGTAAAAAAGGCTCCCAAAGCTCCGATCAAAACAACTAAAACACTAACTTGAATCCCAGAAAGAAGGAAATCACAATTTAAAAAATTAAAATGTGTTAAATCGCCTCTATCACCTCGATAAAAGTCTATAAAAAACCTTGCAAGGCTATCAAAACATAGATACGCAAATGTTATTTGTCCGTTTTTGTTTAAAACGTTACGTAACAAAAATAGAGCAACAAAAATCAGTAATGACGTAACGCTCAAATAAAGCTGTGTTGGATATAACGGCACATTTAATGGGGCTATGCTGTTGGTATTTGTGAAGATTACAGCAAATAAATTATCGTAGCATTCAACTCCGTAGCAACATCCTGCTAGAAAGCAGCCTATTCTTCCAAATGCTTGCACAATCGGCACATAAATAGCGATAAGGTCGAAGTATTTAAAAATTGCAACCTCTATCCACCACAAATAAATTGATAGAGTCAGCAATACGCCAAGAATTGAGCCTAAAATTACAAAACCGCCGTCCCAGACCCTAAAAATATTCAGCCAATTCTTCGCAAATGAGCTCCATTCGTAAAAAACAAAAAATGCTCGACCGCCAATAAGCCCTGAAATAAGGCCAATAATCATGGTATTTAAATACTGATCATCACAAATTATTTCTCGACGTTTTTTGTTATAAAAAGTGCACAACAAAAACATTGAAAAACCTAAAACTATCATAACACCATACGATTGAACACAAAAAGGGCCGTAAATATGCATTATTCTTGGATACATAAAACATCCTTTGAAAAAATATGCGCTAATTTAATATAATTTCGATTGTATCAAAAATATCCCCACATCGATAGCCAATTTTTGGAGAAATTGTCATGAATTATCTATTAAAACGTTCAACATTTATTATTATTTTTTTAATTTACTGTCATGCAAATTTTTTGGATCTAAAGCCTGCAATTCAAACAGAATTAAACACGAATCCGTCAAAATTATCTGCGCACACGCCAGATAACATCACAGAGCCTGAAAATATTATACACAAGCTAAAGAACTCGATCTCTTCACAAGATTCGTTTTTTTACATTCTACTGCTTTCATTTCTGGCAGGCATTTTTATAAGCTTCACACCATGCGTTTATCCAATGATTCCGATAACTGCAGGTATTTTGCAAACACAGGCAACAACATCAATGTCTCACAATTTTCTGTCATCATTGTTTTACGTTCTTGGAATGGCCGTTATTTATGCTGGTCTTGGTGTTATGTCCGCCACCACGTCTATTGTTTTTGGTCAGTGGACATCAAATCCAATTTTTATATTTTTTATTGTTCTATTATTTTTATTTTTGGCGTTTTCACTGTTTGGGTTTTATGAAATTAAAATGCCACAATTTTTAACCAGAACGCAAGACTCCCAAATTCAGGGATCCCAAACCAAAACCTCGCTGCCCAAGAGCTTTTTACTTGGTTTTTTTTCGGGCGCTATCGCGTCGCCGTGCATTACGCCGGCCCTGGCAATACTTTTGACATTTGTTGCAGACAAAGGCAACCCCGTGCTGGGATTTTTTGCCCTCTTCATTTTTGCGCTTGGAATGGGCACGTTATTGATAATCATCGGCACAGCATCATCTTCACTAAACGCCTTGCCAAGATCAGGTGAATGGATGCTTAAAGTTAAAGAATTTATTGGATTTTTGATGATTGCGATGAGTATTTATTTTTGCAAGCCTTTGATTTCTGCAAAAATAGCCTTCATGCTGTACTTATCTCTGTCAATATTCATTTTGGTGTTTTATGGGATAAAAATTGTACAAAACATTAAAAAACACCAAACGCCAAAATCCAATAACACCTCCCAAAACCCTCATTAAAACAGCTATACATTCATATTAGGCTTCCAAAAGCACGACCTGTTCGAACCAATCTAGAAATTTATAAATTTTTAAATACCTCCAGCAGACATCGATCTAGAGCGGTCTAAACAAGCATTTTTTCAAAAAGTGTAACTATTCAGGTGCCACATAAAAAATGTCAAAATGCTGCAGTTAAAAGCTTTTTCACTGTTGACAATGCGAAAATCCAGACTCGATCAAATCACTTGTTTATTATTCGCTTTATTTCATTCGCAAATAATTGGGTTATGTCATTTATAAAAAATTTGCTTGAAAGAGCGTTGTGTTGAATGCTATTTGTTACGAAAATTTTGCTGATTTTTGATTCTTCCAGCTTTAATAAGGCATCCCGTGATAAAACTGCGTGAGTTATACATGCTTCTACCGATAAAGCTCCACAATCAAGTAAGAGTTCAGCCGCCATGCAAAGCGTATTGCCAGTATCGACAATGTCATCAAAAATAACGCATGATTTATTTGATACATTCCCGATAACTTCGTTCATAGAACATGTATTGAACTTTTCCCTACTTTTGTCGACTATGGCAAACTTTGCACCAACCATGATCCCAAATTTTTGTGTGCGCTGGAGCCCCCCAGTATCGGGAGAAACAACAACAAAATCCTTGCGATCCCTGAATAATTCGGCAAAAATAGGTGCTGAATTTAAGTTTTGTACATCAATTCTGAAAAATCCCTCAACCTGAGGTGAGTGTAAATCCAAAGTTATCAAATGATCCACCCCTGCAACTTCGATTAAAGAAGCAACCAAACGTGCCGAAATTGGTCCATAATTGTATGTTGGGCGATCTTGTCTGCCATATCCCAAATATGGAACAACAGCAATTATTTTTTTAGCACCAGCCCTCTTGGCTGCATCAACCATCAATAAAAGTTCCATGAGACGGTCGTTGGCGGGTTTTGCAGTAGACTGAACTATTATGATATCTTCATCTCGCATGTTTGTTGAAATTTGCACCCTAAGTTCATCATCGGCAAATCGCCTTATGTCAGCTTCTATGCATTCAACTCCTAAGCATTTGCTTAAATTGTCTGCCAATTGTTTTTGCTTATTACTTGTTATAATTTTGGACATACACTTAACCTCCAATTAAGATTTACAGCGGTCTAGGTCGCATTTATTTCTTTCATGAATAACATTAGCCACATCACCAACTTTTTGAACAATTCGATCAATGCCTTCTTGCAAAAGTTGCGTTGTGTAGCTAGTTGGTTGAGGATTGAGTCTTCATTGTGCAATAACCTCATCTAGTCTAGCAAGCCAGAATGCAGGAGGAAAGTCAATACAATTGAAGCAGCTGTAATTTCCGCTATGACACGTTGATCCTGTTGGTATAATACCATTCTAATTTTAAAACCTACAAAACATTGCGCCATTCCAAAACATGCATAGACAGACTGATACATCGACTATGGCCTCTCGCATGCGGCTATTCATCGGCTCTACCAAGAAATTTACAACTTTTTAGACCCCGCCAGCAACGTGCGATTGGATGGGGCTTGCCGAATTAAAATTTTCAAAATAAGGAAAAATGCCCCTGCTATTTACAGCTGGCTTCCAATCGTAGATTTACAACCAAACGCAAAAAGCTTTATTTTAGGTACTTTAACAACTTGGAATGAATTAGCCGTTGCATTTCATTCTTGACTTTGCCTGACTTTGCCCAGGCTCTTAGACTAGAACAAATTCAAGCTGTAATTTGCATCCAATATATTTCGGGTTAAATTCATTGCATTACAATGGTATAGTGAATAAAATTAGAAATATAGACACGCCTAAGCAAATTTCATAAATAACAAAGAGGTTTAATATGAAGAAGCTTCCTGTTGGGTTATGTGACTTCGAAGAAATCATATCAAAAAATTATTATTTCGTTGATAAATCCTTGTTAGTAAAGGACATTCTTGATGGCGGAGCAAAGGCAATTTTAATTCCACGACCACGTCGATTTGGTAAAACATTAAACATGACAATGATCAAATGTTTTTTCGAAAAAACAACAGAATCTAAAATGCATCTTTTTGATAATTTAAATATTGCAAAACACAAAGATATCATGGCGTATCAAGGTCAATATCCTGTAATTTTTATGACATTTAAGGATATTAAAGAACCAAATTGGGAAGAATGCTATGAAAAAATTAAAGAAGTTATAGGTAATGAATTTAGGCGTTACAAATATTTACTTGAATCACAAATTCTAGATGACAAACAAAAACGAGATTTTTTGAATATCATCGATTGTTCCGCGAGCCAAAATATTTTTGAGAATTCGCTAAAAAATTTATCAGAATATCTAGCAATATACCATAATAAAAAGCCAATAATTTTGATAGATGAATATGATGTTCCTATTCAAGCAGGTTTTTTAAGTCATTACTATAAAGAAGTTATAAGCTTTATGCGAGGAATGCTTTCTGGAGGATTAAAAGATAACCCAAATTTGAGTTTTGCTGTGATGACTGGAATTTTACGTGTAGCAAAAGAAAGTATTTTTAGTGGGCTAAATAACCTTAAGGTTTGCTCACTGCTAAATAATGCCTACTCTGATAAATTTGGGCTGCTTGAACATGAAGTTCATGAATTAATGACTTATTTTGGCTTTTCAGAGAAAATGATTGATGTAAAAGAATGGTATAATGGATATGCTTCTGGTGACGATCACACCATTTATAATCCATGGTCCATCATAAATTTTGCAGATAATAATGGTAAATTCTATCCATACTGGTTAAATACAAGTGATAATTCGATTGTAAAAGAATTAATCGAAAAAGGAGCAGTGGATTTTAAATTAGATATTGAGCAACTAATAGCTGGAAATAACATAGAAAAATATGTAAATGAGAATATCATTTTTGATAGTGTTTTTTCACAATCAGATGCTGTCTGGAGTTTCCTATTGTTTAGCGGCTATTTGACATTTGATAAAATTTACTTAAAAGAAGAGCTTATTTATGGCTCACTACGTCTTCCAAACCTTGAAATCAAATCTTTTTATAAAGTTGTAATTCTTGAATGGCTTAAAAACAAAATAAGCATGAATAATTATACCATGATGCTCAATTCGCTGGTTTCTGGAGATATAGAAGAGTTTAAAAATATTTTCTACGATTTTGTCATTAAAACCTTAAGCGTGTTTGATACAAGTGGAAAAGAACCTGAAAAATTTTATCATGCATTTGTGCTTGGAATGCTGGTTAGCCTGAGCGAAAATTATGAGGTAAAGTCAAACAAAGAGAGTGGATTTGGGCGCTATGATGTGATGGTAATTCCAAAAAATCCAAAACTTCGGGGTATAATTATGGAATTCAAAAAAGTTACAGACCTAATTGACAATTCACTTGATAAGGCGGTTGAAATTGCATTAACGCAAATTGATGATAAGAAATATGCAACAGAGTTATTGGCCAGAGGTGTTGAAAATATCGTGAAATTAGGGATAGCTTTTGATGGGAAAAGGGTGCTAGTTAAAGAGCGTATGTAAAAATTTATGGGGGAGATATATGAGGATACGCAATTTGGTATTTATAATATTTAGCGGTTTGATTTGCAACTTAAATGTTTTGGCAAATGATGCCACAACATGTTCACTGCTGAATGCGGCAAGTGCTGGCGATCTTGAGGGAGTAGTAGCAGCAATCACTGCGGGAGCCGATGTTAATGCAACTATTAAATGCGATGGGTATGAGAATGGCCTCTCAGCGCTACACTTGGCTGTATCTCAAGATTATAGCTTAATAGTTAGCGAGCTACTTAAACAAAAACAAATTAATGTAAATATTATCATCAAAGAGTGTGGCAAATACAAGGGATTCACACCTTTACATCTTGCAGCATTTCTTGATTCTGGTAAATCGGCCAAATAGCTCTGCAATCATCCAAACATTTTGGTTAACACAAAAGTAGACAGTTGCGGAAAGTACAAAGGATATACACCTCTTCATCTTGCCTCAGTTCGAGGATACGCGTCAGCTGTTCAGGCTCTTGTTCAACACAAAGATATTACCATTAATGAGGCAATCGAATGTGATGGGAAATATAAGAGCTTTATGCCGCTGCATTTGGCCATATTCAAAGGATACAGGTTTGCAGTTATTGAACTGTTACAGCACAAAAATATTGATGTGAATGCTACTATCAAAAATGATGGTGAATACAATGAATTTACACCATTAAAACTTGCAGTATCAATTGATTATCCCAAAATCATACACGAATTGTTGAAACACAAAGCCTATCAATAATCCGAGACTTGTTAAATAATTATTAACTTATAAAAAAATGGCTCCCCTGGAAGGATTATTTTAGAACTTTTGCATTTCAATTTGTTGGAATTGAAACGATACTACACAATGAATTTTGTAAAATTGCGGTTTGACGTAAACATCAGTTATCCTGAAAATGATATTTATTTATTTTTTATCTAAGGGTGGGGTATGATGATATTTAAACTATGTCTGTTTTCAGGTTTATTGCTATTTTATAACGCTATACTTTTTCCATGTACGGATACAGCAGAGATAAAGGCGCCTAAAAAGCTTACCTTCAAAAAGTTATATACCTTAAAGGGGCATGTCGATGTTGTGCAGTTTTTAAAAATACTCAAAGACGAAGTACTTATTTCAGGATCTGCCGATACAACAATGCGAGCGTGGAGCATGGAAGGCACTTGTATAAAAAAATTATACAATAGCAGGGGATGGATAAATAAAATTATTGAATTATCAGATGGAAGAATTGCTTGTGGCGCAAATGGTGGTGGAATAAATATTTGGAACATGGAAAAAAATTCATACATCACATTACCCAATCTAAAAAAAGAAAATTATTACGGCAATTCAGTCATTCAGCTGGCAAATGGTAATTTAGCCTTCAGTACCTGGAAGGGTGACATAAATGTCTGGGATATCGAAAAGGACACGTGCGTAAAAACAACCGCATTAAAAGAGCATGCGGCTTGGATAAGTTCGCTTATTGAGCTAAAAGATTCTAATTATTTGGCAACATCCTCATGGGATTCAAATATAAGAATTTGGGATGCATCAAATGATAAAATTTCCAGCATTAGAACGCTTTTTGGACACACGGACTGTGTTAATGCAGTTGTACAAATAGATGAAAAACGTCTAGCATCAGCTTCTGATGATAAAACAATTAAAATTTGGCAAATTGATTGTAATGAAAACAAAGCAACTCTTTCTGGGCATGATGATGGAGTTTATGCACTAATTATTGTGGATGGAAAAATTATTTCTGGTTCGCGAGATAAAACCGTAAAAATTTGGGATTCTGAATCAAAAAATTGTCTATTAACAATCCCATGTGAAGACAAAATACATTCACTAGAATTCTCTGCAAAAAATCAATATCTTTTTGTTGGACAAAGCGGCGGAAATATTGAAGTTTTTCAGATATTTTTATAAACATACTAAAATTTTATTTTTCTTGGCTATTGTTGATATATTTAACCTTGTAGGTCAAATCAAAATTTTTTGGTTCACGCTTAAAAGACAACCCCAGCAATGTTATTGGCTTACCATAAACAAGCAATGACTCATAGTAATGGCGCTGATCAACCTGGTCGAGAGCTACATCTACAGAACTGTTAAGTTTTATTTCAATTACGTACAATACATTTGGTAACTCAAGAAGTAAGTCAATACGACCATGACTCATCGAATATTCCGATTGTGATTTAATACCAGCTGCACCAAATGTAACCTGTAGCAGCGCATGATAAAATTTTTCTTCCTTCATATGTAATTGATATGGAACATTGGTGAAAAGTTGTTTGATTAATGTAATAACCTCATCAATATTTCCTGCAATTAAAGCCGCTCTAAGCTGTAGCGATATCCGTTCAGCTGATATAAAATCAAGCTGAGTAAAAATTCCAAGAAGATGCGTCTGTAAGGCAGTTTTAACTTCATAGTTTGGATATCCAAGCCTGTATAATTTTTTGCCTTTGTCGAAGTTCTTAATCGTAAGATATCCTGTTTGAAACATAAGTGATGGAAGCGGCGTTGCCCTAACTTCAAATATCCCCAAGGATTCTTCAGTCGTTTCAAATTTTTCTGGATCAATAATGCGATATTCTTCCTTACGATACTCTTTTTTAAGTTCTTCAACTAAAAAATTAGGGGTTCCTGACTGAAACCAAAAATTTTTGAACGAACGAGCTCGTAACGCATTCATAAAGGAAAAAGGATTGTATACAGAAAATAAATTGCTTCCAAATGTGTATCCGTTATACCAAGTTTTGATTTGAAGCCGAAGATCATCGTATGAAATATTTTCTAAATTGCACCATTCCTTGATGTAATCACTAAAATAGGAATCCACCTCTTCATTTGTATAACCACAGATATTTGAATAGGCATTATCAAGAGTTATATCGAGTAAGTTGTTTATTCCAGAGAATAGTCCGGCTCTTGCAAATGCGCTGACACCAGTTATAAAAACAAAATCGATAAAAGCATCCATTCCTTTAATTGCTGCAAAAAAACGGCGTGTAGCATTGCGAATTTCTTCAGCTTGATTAGCATCCTTGAGAACCTGCAAAATGGGATTATCATATTCGTCAACTAGAATAGCTACCCTGCCAAAACGGTTGTATAATTCCTTCACAACATCGCGCAGCGCAAGTTCTGGATTTGTTGTGCTTATTTCAACCTCAAGAGAATAGTCTTGTACAACTTCACCTAAGGCATGACACAATCCTGTTTTAAATGTTTCTGTGCTATCTATACCAAGAGACGATAGATCAAACTCAATTACACCATACTTTTCCCAGTTATAATCACTGTTATGAATCCATAATCCTTCAAAAAGCTCTTTGTTTCCATGTAAAATTTCTCTAAGTGTTGAAACAAACAATGATTTTCCAAACCTACGAGGGCGAGAAAGAAAATACCGATTACCACCAGTAATAAGATCATAGGCATACTTGGTCTTATCAACATACAAATAACCAGATTTACGCATTTTACGAAATGTGCTGATATCAATGGGAAGTTTTAACAACACGATATTCTCCATCTGTGATTTGTTTGGATCTTTTATTGAAATTTCTCACTTAATCAAAAGAATACCAGAACTAAAAAAGATAGCAATTTTAGAAAACTCGCAAATTGTATTAATATCAAAATACCTTTAAATAAAGAGTAAAATTGCAACATTTGCAAATAGAAAAACAGTGGCTCCCCGAGCAGGACTCGAACCTGCGACCTAACGATTAACAGTCGTGTGCTCTACCAACTGAGCTATCGAGGAACAATGATTTCAAAATGTCTTGCCATGCGTACTCCGACAAGCTCAGAATGAACGACCTTGGCGAAATATGGTGGGCGAAACAGGATTCGAACCTGTGACCCCCTGCTTGTAAGGCAGGTGCTCTAACCAGCTGAGCTATTCGCCCACTCAGATATAAAAATATTTTCAAGTATTTAACTTGCTAAAATGGTAAATAAAAAAAGGGTTTTAGTCAAAGCTTTTTTACATTAAACAAATACTTATTTTTATGGTCTTTGCCAATTGCTATTTTGTTTTTTTATAATTCATCACGAATTCGACTAAAAGCCTCACGCCAACGCCAGTTGCGCCTTTGCCAAGATAATTGATGCCCGGCACTTCATCTGCTGTTCCTGCGATATCTAAATGTGCCCAGCGAGCTTTTTCGACAAAATTTTCAAGAAAGCATGACGCTGTAACGGTTCCAGCAAGATAAGCTCGCGACCCAGTGTTGCTCAGATCTGCGACGTCTGATTTGATAGCGTCTTTAAAGTCATCGTTTTCCAGCGGCAACGGCCAGACCATGTCACCGGTCAATAATCCCAGATTTTGCAACGAGTCAGATAACGCTTTGTCACGCGTCATAATAGCCGAATAAAAGTGTCCAAGCGCGTAAGCACAAGCTCCGGTCAGCGTAGCTATATCGATCATTACCTCGGGTTTATAAAATTTCTCAGCGTAATGCAACGCATCAGCCAAAATTAAACGCCCCTCCGCATCAGTGCTTCTAATCTCGGCGGTTTTGCCATTCATGAAAGTAATTATATCGTCCTGGCGGGCTGCTTTGCCGCTTGGCATGTTTTCAACCAACGGCGCAACCGCAACCACGTTAACATCAGGCTTTAACTGCGCAATAATTTTCATTGATGCAATTACGGCCGCTGCACCGGACATGTCAAACTTCATACCGTGCATAGAATCGGAAGGCTTCAAGCTTACTCCACCGGTGTCAAAGCAAACGCCTTTGCCAACAAGCGCAATTGTTGGAGCATCTTTTTTATCGGTTTTGTATTCAAGAACAACAAATTGTCCTGGCTGGTCAGATCCTGCATCAACGCATAAAAAGCCACCCATGCCAAGCTCTCGCGCTTTATCTTCTCCAAAAATTTTGCCTTCAAGTGCAAACTCATCAGCTATTTTTTTTGCATTTTTTGCCAGTTCAAGTGGAGTTAAAATATTGGCAGGCAGATCGGCCCAGTGCCTGGCATCGTTGATTGCACGTCCAATAATTGTTCCTTGTTGCAGCGCTAAAAGATGCATAGAATGAGAGCTTTGATCTGTTTCAATAAATAGTGTGCCGCTCCATTCTTTTTCTTTTTTGTCGGATTTAAATTTGATGAATTCATAATCAGCCATGTAAGCGTTGATGGTCAACTGCTTGACTAGCTCGGATGAATCCACGCTAAACGCAGTTGAATCTGGAAGTGCGACAACGGCTGAATGAATTTCAAGATTTTTTAATTTTAGAATTGCACTTGCAAAAGCTCGACGTAAAAGCTCGAGTTCTCGATGCCAAGAGCTTTTTAACTTGCCCAATCCAACAAAAATAAATTGCGCAAATTTACCATTTTTATTTGCAGTCAAAACAAATAATTGTCCGGTCTTGCCATTAAATTTATGCTTTTTTAAGATGTCTTTAATCTTTGGATAATATTCTTTGTCTATTTTATCAAGACTCGCCAAGTCTGAGGCAGACATCATCTCTTCGGTCGTTAAAAAAATGTAGCCTTCTACGTCATTTTCCCAAAAATTTTTTTGCGTTAATTCAACTGAAATCATTTTAAACCTTTCTATTATAAATTTCATAAATGTCAGTGATATAAATTTTTCTGTAACTTATGACCAAACAACACGTCATCCTTGCGTAAGCTGGGATCCAGTCGAATTCTGTAATTTCAAAACGAACGTTTTTTCTGGATTCCCGATCAAGCCGGGAATGACAGCGTTTAGGGTTTTAGGTTTCAGAAGAGGTCTATTTTGATTTGATTATATCAAATTTGTTGGCGAATTAACGCATGAAATTATATATCGTCAAAAAATCGACCTGATCAAGCCTCAAAAATACGCAGGCACTTTGTGCACTTTTTTAAAATCACATTCGATAAACCAAGCCCAGTCATGGTCGGCAGAGCGCATTGTAAAATTTGTTAATTTCTTTACAAAGCCCATGCATCCGCACTTAGCGCAAGTTGTGGTTAATGTATAAGCGTGTTTATGATAGAGTTGGCGATATGGGTAAATTATAAAATATGATTACAAAAACAAATTCGATAAAAAATATTCAGCCCTTAAAACCTTGATGCCGTTTTTGTCAAACTCATTTCTCAAGAATTTAACGAGTTGAATTGCTGGGGAATTATATTTTTCGTGGAAATAAATCAATGACCGGCTCAACGCACTATCAATTTCGTCTTTGTACACCAAGGCAAAGTCAACCTCCTGCCCGTCTTTTGTTCGCAAATAATTTAGATAATATTCTTCGGCCTGATAATCAGTCTTTGCGTAAACATGCTTCAACAAGCTAACTGCTACTAAATTTTCAAATTTAGCACCATCATCTCCCTGAACAAGGCCAGTATCAAAAAAATATATTTTGGGCTCTTTTAATAAGCTGCGGGCAATATTTTTTGAAAAAGGTGTCACCCTAAAAACTATAAATAATGCCTCCAAAATTTGTATATACTTTTTGATAGTTATGGGCGATACGCTCACATCCTCCGCCAAAGATTGGTACGAAACAGGAGTTCCGACGCGGTTTCTTAATAAATTAAAAACAAGCTGCATCGACTTAATATTATAAATTTTATCAATTTCAAAAACATCCGTACTTAAAATACTGTTGACGTACTGAAGCCTCCATCTGTTTGCCTCAATATCGTTTTCAGCCAAATAAGGCTCCGGAAAGCCGCTTCGTACAATTAATTTATCTATATCGATCGGCTCGGCAACCTGTTTGACCTCTGCGAGCGATAACGGCATTAATCGATGGCGAAAATAGCGACCAGCCAGCGAATCTCCAAGTTGGTCATAGACATCCAGTCGAGCGCTACCAGTTACCAAAACACGCATCAGTTCAGGCTTTGTATCAAATACCCCTTTTAAATAATTCTTCCAATTTTCCATTTTATGGAGTTCATCAAATATTAATAATTCAGTTGAAGGCAACCAAGACTGGGACGTAATAATTGCACGATCCAAAGCCTGGTCATAATTAAGATAGACAGTGCGCTCAAATCCACGCGCAATATCTTTTGCTAGCCAGGTTTTTCCTGCCTGGCGTGGGCCAACGAGTAGGACAATTTTTTTTTCAAGATCCTTGAGGATCATCTCTTTTTGAGTTCTTTTCATAAGACTATTCTATATCAGGATATCGAAAAGTCAAGACTTTTCGATAAAGCAATATCGTTTAGTCGGAGGCGCCTGTGGTTAAAGATGTAAGTATCTTGGCTATTTTCAGACTGAAATTATTGCCGTTTTTTATTTTTTCATATTTAAGTTATACTATTCAAATACATTGCAAAATAAACCATTTAAACTTTAAGAATTAATTTATGGATTATCTAAAAAAAATGTTATTGGTTATCGGTTTTGCGTTGCTTACGCTTTCAGGCGGTGCAGCGCAAACCAGCGTTTGTACAGATGAATCATTGCAATTAACACAACCTGCAGCCCCAAACAATGACATAGTCGAAACGTTTGAAAAATTAGCTCAGCAAGCGTTGTTTGCACAAAAACCGTTAGTCGTTTCGCGAATGCTGCTCGGAACTGTGCGAGAGTTTGTTAAAATTTGCGGATTTCTAGTATTTTCGCATTTGGCAGAACTAGCTCAATTTCAAGGCCTAACCGCAATGGGAATGACATTTCATGGCCTGAGCATACTAGCTCCAGTGCTTTCTGATAGAATCATTTATAAAAAAGATAAATCTCTTACAAAACTTCAGCAGCTCGAAAAATATGTGACATCGTTAACCACTGAACAAAAAAATGAGATATATGCTTTATTTCAGGAAAAATACAACGTGCCGCTGAGCGATAAGGTGTCAAAAGACCTTGATAATCAGCTGATAAAAAATGGTCGAATATTTGTAACCGTTTTCGATGTTTTATTTCCGATCTTTTTATTATTTTTTGCCGATATATTAAACTTTTCCTATGAATTTGGGGAACTTGCACCAGGGGAACTTGCAGAATTCGAATCTATTAAAGTGTGGTGGGGGAAAATTAGCAAACTTAACGCAGAAGGCTTGACTCGATCTATTGAAATGATCAAGGACTATAACGACCCTTCAACGATGTACTTCTTCAGAGGTTCATTCTTCAGATTTTTCGCATTTTTGATTGTTCTTGCAACTGATATTCCGCAGGTTTTAATAAACGCAAAACACAGCTCTGACTATCAAAGAAACTCCGCGCTTGCCAAGATTAAAGATGCATTAACATTATCCAAACCAAAAGTGGAAGCTTAATTTATGAAAAAATTAAAAAACTTATTTTTGGGTATTAGTTTCACATTATTCGTCTTTTCAATCTATGCCAACGAAAACATAACACAGCCAACCGAAAGCACGACTCAATCAACTGAATGCAAAGATGAAGACCTACAAAAATTAAATACAGAAATAGCTGCGCTCGAAAATATCATAAAAAAACCAAAGAAGAGTTAGTCATCACAATATACGGCTTGAAGCATTATATGACCTTTTTTGCAAAACTTATGGCGTATGTTTATGCTGGTATGTTGATTCACGAAATGGGGCATGCCTGCGTTAGCAAGTTATTTGCACCTGGCGTTCCTACGCCCATACATCTTTTTGCCGATTCTAGCGGCCAAAATGGCTCCAAAGAAATTTTGTTCAGTATTTTCAACATTCATGTCCATAAATCATTTTATGAAGGCGGTTATTGTTGTACAGCCCTCCCTGCCGATCTGGGGCAAAACTATAAACTTAAAGAGGCTCTAATCCGGATTGCTGGTGGTGCCGCATTTTTGCTTTTTGCGTACGTGTGTTTTGCAGGGCAAGCCGCTAAAATTAAACACCAAGAATGTGGAAATTTAAAAAAATCTATAATTTTTGGATTCAAAAACGCACTCACTCCGTATAAAAATTTGTTTTTAAATAAAAAGCTATCCAAAGTCGAACTGATTGCTAAATTGGCCTTCATTTCCGTACAGATTTTACATATCGTATCTCAAATTTTTTATGCATTCCTTCCATCTTCATCAACAAACCATGCGGATGGCACAATGTTTTGGCGCATGATATGCGATAGAACTCCAATTCCAGGAAAATACGTTTCAAGCTTGGCGGATTATTGCGCTATACTGATTTTATTGGAAAAAAGCATATCCGTATTTAATAAATATTTTGAACACCCTGAAGTTGATGAACAAACACAAACGGACGATCCGTCGCTAGAAAACCAACTTGAAAGTTGGTTCGGCAAGGCACTGTCTACAAGGTAAAATATTCGATTACACGCCCCAATTACATTCCTCAAAAATGCGCAGCAAGTTTTTGCACTTTTTTAAAATAGCATTCGATAAAACCGACCCAATCGATGCTAGCGGGCGGACTTATAAAATTTGTTAATTCATTAACAAGGCCGACGCAGTCGAGATTTATGGCGACGATGATCAATGTATGTGCCTGAAAATCAATGTTTTACTTCAATCGTTCTTGAATATCTAAAAGCTGTTTTTTAAACGATTTAATATTATCCCAGAATTCTTGGTCTTGCTTAAATGCTGGTTGAACCTGATCTTCGGCCGACAACTCTTGACTTAAAGTTGCACCAACAATATCATCCTCCGCAGGCTTTGCTGTTTGTTCTTCTACGAAGGTTTCAGGTTCAGTTATTTTTGGTGTAAATTCGACAATTTCTGGTGCTTGAATTTCTTGAGCCAGTTCTTGAGTTTCAACCTTGGCTTCAAGCTTAATTTCCAAAATTTCTGGTTGATCTGCTTGCACTGCAACTTCAGCCAAAATAGGCTCCGCTGCAGGCTCTTGAATATTTGACTTTGCAATTGATTGGATTTGTTCGGCTTTTTGTGCCAAGACGCTTGGAAGTTGCTGTTTGGCAACTGTTGGCGAAAGTTTTTCACCGTACAACATGTCGCGTATTGCTTCAAAGGTTATCAGGTCTTCTTCGCTGTACTGCATTCCAGCGCGATTCAAATTAAATTGTTTTTCCCAGGTGCGTATTACAAATTTTTTGACCCCAAGCATTGTGGCGATTTCATCGGCCTTGTAATGCTTACTGTTTTGAGACATCTCCAGCATTAGCTTCTCCTTTTTTTTCAAATGTTATCAACACTTGATCTTGTTGTATCAAATTTCCTTCGGAAATTAAAATACTTTTTACAAAAGCATCAAAAGGAACCCTTATTTCATTTTCCATTTTCATAGATTCAATCGCCAAAACAGGCTTGTTTTTATTGACCTGCTCTCCGTTTTGCACAAATATTTTTGTGATGCGTCCTGTCAAAGGACTTTTGAGCGATAATTTTTCTGCTCCATAAAATTTGACTGACTCATTTAAGGCACATGGAAAATTTTCGCCTACCAAAGCAGGTATTGTTTTGGGTTTGATTTTTTGCAAAGTTAGCTGTGGACCTGAGTTAAGCAGGTCAATAATTATTTGATCTTTATTTTTAATTGATGGCATACACATTTTTTTCGGCTGCCCGTTAATTTGAAGGTAGACCGTATTTTGTGCTTCATCAAATTTTATAACTTTGACTAGCACCTGCTTTTGACCAATCTTAAGTTCTAACAAATTTTTATATTGTTTTAAGATCTTGACTGAATATTTTTTATTATCAATTAAGAATTCTTTTATTTCCACTGCTGCGCCTTCCAGTTGTTTGCTGCTACAGAAGCGTTATTTGTCGTGATGGGTTGTTGATCTTGCAGTTTTTGAATAATTGTTGCGGCAACAACTCCAAGCTCTTCAATCGTTAAATCTGATTTATGCTGTGAAACCTGTAATTTGCTTGCAGAGCATATTTTTTTTGTTTGTTCCGTGCTTAAAAATTGTGTATGAAATTTGCCATTTTTAAAAGCTTCGGTTTTTATTAAATCAGTTAAAAATTTTATGTTTGTCGTTACACCGTTTATGCAAAAGCTTTTTAAAGCCTGTTCTACGTAAGCTACTGCCATTTCACGCGATTGGCCATAAACAGTCAACTGTGCCTGCATTGGGTCAAAAAATGGCGTTATTTCTTTGTTCAAGACTAAATCATGATCTAGGCGAACAGTTGGGCCACTTGGCAGCTGTAAACTTTGAATTTTGCCAGTGCATGGTGCAAAATTGTTGTTGGGATCCTCTGAATAAATCCTGCATTCAATCGCATGTCCACGTCGATGAAATTCTGTCTGAGCGATTGGAATCGTGTTATTTTCAGCAATAAAAATTTGCATTGCAACCAAATCCACTCCAGTCGTCATCTCTGTGACAGAGTGTTCGACTTGCAGTCGAGTGTTCATTTCTAAAAAAAAGAATTCTCCGTCCGACGTTACCATAAACTCTAAAGTTCCAATGTTTTTATAACTTACAGCTTTGGCAAGCCTGAGTGATGCTGCATACATTTTTTCAAGTGTGTTTTTGTCTACAAAACTACATGGAGCTTCCTCCACAATTTTTTGATATCGGCGTTGAAGTGAGCAGTCACGTTCAAAAAGATGAATAAAGTTTTGGCCATCTCCAGCTATCTGAATTTCGATATGTCGAGGGTTTACAAGGTATCTTTCGACCAAGATTTTTGTAGTACCTGTTAATTTTTGTGCTTCAGAAATTGTTAGCCGCAACGCGGATTCAAGTTCGCCTGGACTATCAACTCGTCTTGCTGCCTTGCCTCCGCCACCTAGAGGGTCTTTTAATATCAGAGGAAAGCCTATATTTAAAATCTCTTGTAGCACAACTTTAAGATCAGTGACTACATCTATTTCTATTCCAGAAATTATTGGCACACCAGCCAAATTTGCGCAACGTCGGGCTTCGTTTTTATCCCCCATCAATTTTATAGTTTCTGGGTTTGGGCCTATCCAGGTAAGTCCAACATCGACCACTTTTTGCGCAAACATATGATTTTCAGACAAGAATCCGTATCCTGGATGAATAGCGTCAGCACCCGATTTTAAAGCAATTTTTATAATTTCGTCTTGATCCAGATATGCCAAATATCCATCTTTATCGATTGGATAAGCATAGTCTGTATTATAAATGTAAGGACTGGAGGCATCTTGCGGACTAAATATCGCAACTGTTTCGATACCCAAAGATTTGCACGTAAAATTTATTCGATTTACGATGCCTCCACGATTTGCGATTAGTATTTTTTTAATATTTTTGCTACTCATTTTTATGTTCTAATTTCGTTTTTTTCAAGGCACCAATTTACCAGCTCGTGGTGAGTGTCTGCCGATCCTTCGATACGCGCACTTCGTTCGAACTCCCAGCCTTCGCGCCGGCCTCCGTAGCCACGTAGGGCGTAGGAGAGCACGCTTCGGCGGGCGGGCAGGACGAGCGGCTGGCGTATCAAACCATGCGGAAATAAAATTTATCTATCTTAAGAATGGTATAAGCTATCGGATAAACACCATACTTGTCAAATGGTCCTGTCAGCCGCGCGTTAATACAGGTAGAAAGCAAGCAGTGTTTAGCAAGAAAAAGTATTTAAAATGGAATTATTTGTTATCAACCAGGCTTTCTCCAACTTTATTAATTTTTCCAGCGCCGATGGTTAAAACCAAATCTCCGACCTGAACCTCTGATTGCACTGCGTTTTTAATATCATTGTAAGTTGGCAAACACATCACTTTTAAATTTGGGTTACGATTTTGAATTGCCTGAGCAAGGTTTTCGCTTGTGATTCCAGAGATTGGTTTTTCGCTTGCTGGATAAATTTCCGCAAGATACAGAGCATCAATTTTGTAGAAATCGCTCGAGCCTGCTAACACATCCACAAACTGATCCCAGCATTTTTGCGTTCTGGTAAAGCGATGTGGTTGAAATACAACGTGTAGTCTTTTATTTTTGCGTTTCTGTGCGACTAGGAGGGTATTTTTGATTTCGGTTGGATGGTGTCCATAATCATCGAATACATCCACACCATTGAATATACCCTTAAATTCAAATCGTCGTTCAACGCCCCTAAATGATTCTAACGCTTGTATAATAACATCAAGCGCTATGCCCGATTCCATGCACAAAGCTGTTGCTGCTAACGAATTTAAAACATTGTGAATGCCTGGCATATTAAGTGTTATGCGTCCAAGACATGTTTGAGTTACTGTTCCAGTGTTTATATCGAATTGATTTTTGTACAGATCAAAAATGGTTTGTGATTTGCCAAGCTCAATAACTTTGCCCATTAGATCGGCTTTTTCAGATAGTCCATACTTAACAACGTTGATGTGTTGCAAAGGTAAAATTGCTTGAATATTTTGATCATCGATGCATACGAAAGCTTTGCCATAAAAAGGCAATCGACCCAAAAAATCTTTAAATGTATTTTTAATATCTTCAATGTCTTTGTATGTGTCAAGATGGTCATTGTCGATATTTGTCACCACAGCCATTGTTGGATGTAGATAGAGCAAAGACCTGTCGCTCTCATCGGCTTCGGCAATCAAAAAATCACCATCACCGAGCTGGGCATTGTTATTGATGCTTTTTAGCACTCCTCCAACTATGACAGTTGGCTGCATACCACCTTCGATCATGATGTGCGAAATCAGTGATGTGGTTGTTGTTTTGCCATGCGTTCCAGAAACAGCAATGCTATACTTGGTCCTCATAAGCTCAGCAAGCATGATAGCCCTAGGAATAACTGGAATCCCCTTTTCAATAGCTGCAAGCACTTCAGGGCCTTGCATGTCTACGGCGGAAGAATAAACAAGAACATCTGCATCTACAACGTGATTTTTATCGTGTCCACAAGAGATTAAGCAGCCTATTTTTTGTAAATGTTCTATAGTTTTGCCAACCCCAGAAAGGTCACATCCACTAACCTTGTAGCCCTGCAGCCTCAATATTTCGGCAATTCCACTCATTCCAATACCGCCAATACCCATGAAATGGATATGCTCACATTTTTTATACATTTTTTATCCTAAAAAATAAAAACCCCACCAGCTCTCACGATTCTCAATTTTATAATAAATTTATAAGAAAAATTTTGTCAATCGATCGATACCTTCTTGCAAAACATCTAGATCTCTCGCAAAACAGATTCGAATAAACTGAGCTCCGCTTGGGCCAAATGACTTGCCTGTGACCACACCAAGCTTTGCGTTATGTAGTATGCTCAAGCATAGGTCGGTTGTGTCGTTATAATCTCTTACTTTTGCAAATACAAAAAATCCACCACTTGGAACATTGAAAGAGAGAATGTTTTTATCGACAAGAGGTTGTAATTTTTTTACTGCAAAATCTCTTGCGATTCTGACCCTGCACGACAATTCATCAACAAGGTCTTGTCGACTTAATGCGTAAAGCGCTGCATACTGAGCTGTATTATTCAAGCAGTTGAGCATAGCGTCTTGAATGCTTGCAAAAACTGGAATCAATTTTTCATGTGCAACTAAATATCCAATGCGCCAACCACTCATGGCCATATTTTTGGAAAATGTATTGATTGAAATTAGATATTCGCTCTTGCCGATCATGGTAAAAATAGACTCAAATTTATCATCAAAAACGTAATCCCGATATGCCTCGTCAACAATCAAATAAATTCCGCGAGCTTGGCACCAGTTTAAAAGCTCAACAATTGTGGTTTTTGGGATAAACATACCGATTGGGTTTGATGGATTTGAAAATACAATTATTTTAGTTTTTTCTGTTGTGGCTGACTTAACTTTTTCGATATCCAATTCCCATTCAATTTTACCTGAATCTGTGCAGCTTTTGAGGCATGAAACAAACACGGATTTAGCTCTGCACATCATGGTTGATATGTTGTAGGCTGGATAGGATGGTTCTGGAATAATTACTTCGTCACCTGCATCAAGTAAGGCGGTAAAAACGACATTCAGTGCGCCAATTGCGCCATGTGTGACCAAAACATTTGAAACATCTACACAATTTTTGTATTTTTCTGAAATAAAATCAGCAATTTTTTGTCTGAGCGGCAACAAACCATAGCAACTTCCGTAGCTATCAGTTTTTGATGTATCAAGCAGCCCTTTTAAATGTTGCTTGATTGGCGAAGGAATGCCGCCGACTTTTAAGGCTCCCTGAGACAATGATACGTACTCATCACTGCCATTTACAACTTCTTCAACCTTTTTAATACCAGATAAAGGAATTTGTAACATATTTTTCCCCCTAAAATTTTAAGCATATTAAACAGCACATCAGTCTGTGTGAAATATTGTGGAATATATGGTATAACAATTTTACAGGATTTCTCAAGAATAATTTTAGTGTTTTTCCGTATTCAGAAATAAAATACGATGGTCAAATTCATGACAAATAGGGTTATACATCGACCCGCATCTTCTAAACGTTCGCATTTATAAGGCTTGCAGAAGAATTGACAAATTTTATGACACGGCCTTCCAGTCAAGATCCAGAGCTGTATTTCAATCACTTTTTTTCAAAACTGTAACTATTCAGGTTCCTAGTCTAATAAAACTCGAATTAGACTAGGCTTAGGTGAGCTTGGGTCGACGTATAGGTCTAGATATCGTACATTTGACTAATTCAGATGCTTTAATTAAACATTAAACTTATTAAAATTCAAATTTGTTTTGAAACTGGAAACTGCATTATCAATTCTTTTAGCTTTTCCCAAAATGTTTTTTCTGAATCATAATTGTTGTTTTTGGGCTTTCTATGAGAACCCTTATTCAAAAAGCATCTTTTTTTGAGTATTTCAAAGTGTTCTTCAAACTTTTGACAGACTTTTTTATTGGTTGTAAGAATAACATTTTCTTGATTTTTTTGGTTTGCACTTTTTGTCCAGTTAAATGATCCTGTCCATATTTTTTCATCTAAAATGGCAAACTTATTATGCATCAGTGCCCCAAATTTTTTATTTTTGCTATCATCTGCAAAAACGTATACGTCAATTCCAGCTTCTTGCAGCACTTTTGACTTTCCGTACTCATAATCGGCAGTTGCCTTATCAATGATGATTTTGACATCAACGCCACGTTGTTTTGCTGACACTAATGCTGCGGCTATTTGCTTATCTGTAAGCATATAAACGGCAGCATACACCCTTTTTTTTGTGGTATTTATGATCTCAATTAAACGCTTTGTTGGACTATCATCAGGTGAAAAAAACACCTCCGATCTTGGATTTAAACTTAAAAATGGAATAATCAGATATAAAACACAAAAAATTTTTATCGATATTTTCATATACTTTCTCACCTTCTTATTCAGGAGTTTGAATTTTTTAAAGATTATATTTAATTTTATATCATTCAAAAAAAAAGTCATGCGAGTGGTAATAATACAGTAAAAAGGAGAACGGAATCATGAATCACATGAAGTATTGGGTAGCATTTATCTGGTTTATTTATTGTTCATTGGTAGCCAAAACACTTGAACAAATGCAGGTATTGCACAAAGATATTGGCAATGAATTAATGAGTATCAGAAAGGAATTTACGGCGGCTCAGCCTAAAATTTATTCTCTTTTAGACCAAATTAATCGAATGTATAATTTGGCAAAAGTGTCACTAGAAAAAAAACATCAGTTAAAAATTGATCTAAAAAATAAAATTGTAGAAAATCAAAAAATTCAATCAGACCTAAATTTATTAAAAACTAAACTTCATGAAGCGGAGGCTGAACGAGATAAATATTCAAAGAGTTTTACATCATTAAACAAAGAGCTGCAAATTGAGAAGGTTCAATCAGCCATTTTATCAAGAGAAAAAAAGGAACTTGATCAAGAAAAGCATGAGCTTCAAAACAAAATAATAGATGCCAAAGACGACAAGTATAATAAAAAAGATATGATCACTGATAGCATACTAAAAGACTTAACGGATGAAGAAAAAGATCTTCTTAAAACATCTCAAAACTTAACTCTAAGCTCTACCTCGGCTCCAAGCTCGCCACGCTGATCTTTTATTGCCCTAACGTTGATATCATCACTCAGCATATATTCGAGCTGAGCGCTAAAATCATCTTGTAGGTTAAAGTTTTTTTGGATCTGCGCCTTTACTTGATCATTTACGTTAATGTTGATAGTTCCCTTGATGCCGCCACGAGCTGACTGATCGGTAAAATCAGGGGATATTTGAATGTATTTCAAAGGTTTTGTTATTTTATGTAACAAATTATTTGATTCTGGCAAAATTTTCTTACTTCCCAAAATCACATTGTAAAGATTTTGTTCTACCATCGCCAAAAGATCGGTTTGCAGTTTATAATTTTCCGAACCAGAAAGGAGTAAGCTTAAAACCTGCTCTTCTGTTAATTCCGGCGTGGATTCAACTAAAATAGTAGGTTTTTGTAATGATCCAGAGGCTTGCATAGAAACCATGTATTTATTGATTCTGTTTTTTGCGATTAAATCTATGACTGGATCATTCATTTGATTTGCAACAAATTCGATTTTACCATATTCTATCATCAATTTATTTTGTAAAACCTTTATAAATCCACCATCTAATTTTACTGTTCCAGTGAGTTGTGGGATATTTATAATCCCATTTCCTCTTTTGTGCGTAATTCTCAAGTTTAATGATGCATTGGTTTGAAGAGTAGGCGTTTTAGCTTTAATCGGGTATTCTGTAACAATCTTAATGTCAAAATTTATGTCTTTTGTGGATGGAAGTATGCTGTTCCAGCCACCATAAAAATTGTATTTATCGCTTGCCGCAAATATATTTTCTTTTAGAAGTGATTTTTTTAGATAAATTTGACCAAACACATTGCTTTCCGAATTTACATCCTTTTTTATCAGCACATTACCATAAATTATGCCCAATAAATCTTTTTTGTAATTTATAAGCAAGTCAGTGATCTGAATTGGAAAATGTAAAAATGAAACAGCGAAAGATTTGTCGAGAGTTATCGATACTTTGGGACTGCTAATTTCACCCTTAAAAAATCCAACCTTCAAATTATTTAAATAAATTTTGCGAGGGAAAACCAATTCAAATTCTGAGTCAAATTTATTAATCAAATTTTGGCTTTCAGGAATATAAAAAGATCCGTTTTTGAGATTTAATTTACCACGTAATTTCCCCCAATTCGCTTGATCAATTTGAAGGTTAAACAGGCCTCCATGGCTTAATAATAAATTTTTAGTGCTAGGATCTAAAAACTGTCTGAGTAGCGAATAATTTACATCTCCGCTTAAGATTACGTCATTCTTGTGTTTTGTTTTAAAATTTATTACAGAATTGTTGGCAACACTGTATTTAATTTTGGAAAAATGTAAATTTGGTATGGTTTGTAGTTGCAATGAATAAAGATCATCTTTGCAGTTGCCGTCCAGGCTAAGTTCTTTGTTACAAAATTTATAAGTACCATCAAAGCTTGTGTTTTGATCAGTTGTTTGATTATTGATAATGGCTTTGTATTTTCCGTCAAGCTCAAGGTTGCTATCAAAACTTACAGAAATAAACGCATTTTTAGGATAAATTACGTAGTCCCCAAATCCCAAATTTACGATTTGATTCTTTAATGGCTTAATTTGACAACTATTTAAAAACTTTCCTACGCCTTTTTTATTTTTAAAATTCCAAGCGCAAATCCCATTAAATTTTATGTCAGAGGCTAACTCTAGCCCAATTTTTGATATAATTGATTTAGTGCCGTTTTTGATCAACTCTAGCGATAATTCTTTGCAGGCAAACATTTTGTAGTTAACGTCCGATATAACGACCTTGCTTTTTGGGTTTAAGTTCATTAATTCAAGGCCTAAGCTAGCATTTATTTGAGCCTGACCGTTGATTTCTTTCTGAGCAACAAACTCATTTTTATGGCTACTTAAATAATTAAATATGTTTACCATATCGGCCAGCTTAAAAAAGCCGTTAATATTTAAACTATTTTTGAGGTATTCAATCGCAATATTCAAAGATTTGTCTGAGGTGGTTGCATTGATTTGTTTGTACGCTTTGTTCCAATGTGCATCTAACAAAAACTGTTTATTTGGTATTGGTGGAACATCTTTGATTTTTGAATCAAACTTAGCCTCCCACCCAGATTCATCTCGAAGTTTATCAAAATTGCAGCGCACATTTATTTTTTGAGCAATGACGTTATCATCAATATTTATTTGTGCATCGTTAAAATTAATCTTTCCACTCCAGCTATATTTTTTGTGGTCTTTTTTTTCGTGTTTTTGAATTATACAGTTACCAACTGAAAATAAGTGGATTTTATTTGTTTGGGTGTTTATTTCACAGTCCAAATTATTTATTCGAATCGATTTTAAATTTACATCAAGGCCAGATATGCGATCAGCAAGCATGTTTGCGATATGGTCTGCGATTTCAAGCTTGCCATCATTAAAAATTGTTTTTGCTGCAACATTATAAAATTCAAGCGATAAATTTATTTTTCTTTTTAAAATAAAGGCAAGCGGAGATACATGAATTTTGCACTGCTCAAACTTCCAGTTACAATTTTTTTTTCGTGGATCTGAAACAAGGCCATTTTTTAAGTAAATAGAGCAGGTAAAAAAGTTGATGCGCGCTGATTGTTTGGTGATTGTAATTCCCCAAATGTTTTCTAACTTTGAAATAAGCTTTTGAGACAAGGCCACTTCAATTTTTGAGTTATTTTGAATAATCCATACAGAAGCCATTAATCCAAAGATGATAGCTCCAAATAAGGTAAAGATTCGCTTAATCATTTAATCCAAACAACATTTATAGTCCAATCCAATTCATACCGTTATAAATATATCTTCTTAGATAGGATACCCGAGATGGCGAGCAAGTTAAAGCGCCCATATTTTTATTTTGCCTGTCAATGAAGTATACGCTCCCAGACGTGATTTTGCCACTTGGCAGGAATTTTATGCTTAAATTATCCAGGGCTGCATTGTTTTTGGCTTCAACGGCTATTGACCTGTCGATGCTTATCGGTCCCTCTATCTTGCGAGTAGGCTTTGTTGGCGGGCCAAAAACGCCTGGCATGAAGCCAAATTTTATACCGTTTTCCAACAAAAGCATAAGTTTTTCTGTTTTTGATTTTTGGCAGCTACAAGCATTTTGTTGTAAATCAAAGACCAAAGTTTGAGTTTGACCGCTGGCAATGGCCAATTGTTGCAGGTAACGATAAAATACTTCCAGCCGTTCAACCTCACTTTTAAGATAAAAATTGCCCAAAAAGTTGCGAACCGGCACAGTCATCATCAAAATAATTAAAAGCAGGCTCAAAACCAGCAATATTTCGAATAGCGTAAATGAGGCTTTGGTTCTCAATTTTGGCTCCAATGTTTAATTAATGGTCTAAGTTTTAGAGGCTTCTACTCGTTAAAAAACATACAGTCAAGCCTGGCCACAAATCAAGTATCTCAAATCAGAGGGCTGTTTTTGCAGTTTTTTGAAAAATTGTTCGGTAGCTCAGATCAGATCGTGTGCCGCAGGGCGGCACTAAAAACTTGTTAATCTGTCCGCGGTCTCGATTCAATCAAATATTTCGCCAACCATAGCCGATGTATCATGCTTCCAATGGCGGCTTTTCGCCCCCCCCCTTTTTTTTTATTTTCTATTTGAATTTATCGTCAGGTATTTGCTAGACTAAACTTAGAATCAACAGAGAATTAACTTTGCAAAACAAACGAGTGTATATTTATGAGGAGGATGTACCGTGAGTGTGATTAAAAAATTAATGTTGCTGGCGATGTTTGCTGGCTTAGCCGTAACAACCGGTTATGCGATGACGCAGTCTAAGGAATCTGAATTAACTGGCGCAGCATGGATGGGCGATACTGAACGTATAAAATCACTTATTGAATCGGGAGCGAATCCAAATTATAGTGATAAGTCCGAGGATACACCTTTACAGAATGCAATATACAGCAACAAAGTTGAATGCATTAAGTTACTTATTAAATTGGGAGCGAATCCAGATTTAATAGATAAATACGGCAATACTCCATTAATGAGTGCGATACAACGCGGCAATGTTGAGGTTGTTACGGCGCTACTTGACGCCGGAGCGAATCCAAGTCAGGTTGATCGTAGCGGCATGAGCCCTTTAGTGAAGGCAGCATATTTAGACAGCCATGAATGCATTCCACCACTTATTAAATTTGGAGCGAATCCAAATGGAATAGATGATGTCGGCATGCCTCCATTAATTGAAGCGGTAAAACACAACAATGTTGAATCTGTTAAGGCGCTACGTAAGGCCGGCGCTAATCCATGTGTGACTTTTGATAACGGCTTGACTCCCCTGCACTATGCATTCGCGGTCTTGAATCACAAGAATGGTATTGCTATGATTAAATTATTAATCAGCCTTGGAGCAGATTATAAAGCGAAAAATTCAACCGGACACACTCCATTACAAGTTGCAAATAAAAGAAACTACACCAAACAAGAACTTATCGAAATTGCTAAGTTTATTAAGGAATATGAATACACATATAACACCTTATGAGGCAATAGGCTGCTCACTTCAATAACATTAAGCCTAAAATTTTTACCGGCCCGCGACATCGCGGGCCTTCTTTGTGCGCCAGTGCCGATGTATTGGCGTGTTTGTGATCTTGTGATTGATGTATACCTGTGTAGGTCGCATGATCGACCGGTGTATCGAACAATTTATTTTACCGCAATCGATTGACCATAAACGGCTTTGACCGGAAGCCCAAGTGCATTTTCAAATAATGCGTAGTTTGGCTCGGATAACATTGAGGTAAAGGCATCTTTTTGGCCAACGCTGCTTACAACTTTAATGGCTTCTCTAACAAATTCAAGAGCTGTTTTATCTGGTCCCTTGCCGACTTTCATAGGTAGATAAGGTGCGTAAAGAGATCTAAACTTTTGCATGCCATCATGCAATGATATTGAAGCTTCAACAAGTTCATTTTTGGCATCATCATAAGCTTTTTTGTTGGCCGTTTTTTTATGATTAGCTCTCAAGGCTTTTACGGCTTTTGCAATGACATCTGAAGCATCAGACATTTTTTCATTCGATTCTTTGGTGCACTTTTCAAATTCCTCGGAAGGGTTTATTGTAAATACACCGCTTGAATTGCGCAATTTTATTGAAGTTGCTTTGCTTGTTATAAGATTGTTATATGCGTCTGATACCATTTTTATACCACGCAAAAATACAGCAATCAATGCATCAGATGTTTCGCTTTTACCTAGCAAAAAGTCTTTTGGAAGCGTTGCTTCACGCAATGCTTGAAATTGTTGTAAATAAATATCTAGCGTCGATACAAGCAATTCATCTTGTACTTCTGATTTTGGCTCGCCAAGTCGAGGTTTGGCAATGTTCTGGGTGATTGTTTTTTTGCCTGACTTTATTTCATTTAATATAGCTAACGTCTTTTTTAATGAATCGATATCTTTTTTCTCAAAGCCTGCACTGATAACACTTTTAATTGTAGTTGTAACAAACGGAATAAGCGCTCCCATTCGTTTTTTCAATTCCACCGTCTGATCCGCTGCGGATTTTGGCAGCTTGTCGCCAAGGTCTGCAATAAGTCTTAAATTTGCGTGAACTATGAGTTTTTGATCACTGAACGAAAGACCATCAGTGATTAACGGTACGACTGTTTCGGTTGTTGCTTGTATTATTTCGTTGTAATTCAAGGCCGTGCTTCGAGTTGTTAAAATGGCTTCTTGTAACACAGATGAATTTTGTTGAGCTGATTGCACTGATTTTATATCATCGGCATACACCTTTGTGCTCAAATTATCAATATATTTTGAGATAGCCGAAGGCATGTTTGATTGCAGTTCTTGCATTGATGTGTTTGCGTACTGCTTTGTTTGGGCAAGCCTTGCGCATAAAATCATTGTATGAGTGCGTATCTTCTGAATTTTATCGAAATCATTTTTGAGACTTGAATCATTCAACACGTCTTTGTTTAGGAGCGCTGCTTTGAGAAAAAACAAAAATGCTGCATTTGGATTGAGTATTAGGCTGCATGCGTCCTGATCTTCAGAATTAATTAAACTTGTTAATGTATCGATATTTATACCGCATCCGTCAATTTCCTCCGGAGTTATAGATACTTTGCAAATCAGTGGAGCTCCAGGATTGCCAGCCCCCTCTTCTTCAAAATTGAATTCAACGACAAATTCATGCTCTGTATTATCAATTGTTACAGGATCTAGTTTAATTTTAAAATTTTTATTGTAGTAATCTTCGCTTTCTGTGGCCTTAATAAATGCTTCGACTAAATTTTGGCCTATAAAATTAGCAACCATGGATATTTTTTGAGCACAATCACTATCAGCCGCTGGCTCTCCGTAAGCGCTTGGTGAATGTGGCGACTTACCATCTTCAAGATCATCACGAAGTCTATCTATTTCGCGTTCATAATCTTTATCGTCTTGTTGCTCAATTCCAAGCAAAGTAAGAAGACCTGAAATGACCGTTCCTCCGCTCAAAATCCCGCTTCCGACCAAAAATCCTCCAGTTACCTTTTTTTTCGTTGAATTAGCTTGCGCTTCTTCATCACCATCAACATTTTTAGCTGTATGCTTCTTTTTAAAAGTAAGACCTTCGCCAAATTGTATGGCTTTATCTGTCAAAAACCTTGCAGTTGTTTCAATATCGTGTGATTTAACAAGTTCTTTAACCGATAGTGGTGCGCGTTTTATATATTCGTCCAACTTTTTCTTTTTAGCTTCAATAGCTTTTTCACGCTTTTTCTTGTCTTCCTCTGATTCTACGATTGGAGTTTTTTTTAATTCATCAAGTTCAACTATTAATTCAATAAGTTTTTGTTTTGTAATTCCGTCGGTGGATTCGGCTTTTTTAATTGCAGGTACACCATCGAATAGTTTGTCGATATCAGCCGCGAACTTTGCATCAAGTTTTTCACTTACACGACTTACCGCCTTTGTTACGGCTGGTATTATACGATGCTTCAATGCGACACTGTCTGGATCTATTTGTCTAAGAGCATCTAACGCAGCCTTTTTTTGACCATCGGTTGTATCAGGGTTATCAGAGTTTATTATTTGTTGTAATTTTGCGGATTCATCGGCTTTTGCTTGGCGAGCTGAATCCGGATCTAATACCGCAAGATGCTTAATAGCCTCAAGCCTATCCGCAGTTGACGTCTTTGTATCAGCTATTTTTTTGTTATAATCCGCTATAGCTTTTTTTTTATCTCCGCTGTATGCTCTTTCAGCTTCTTCTGTCCGCTTTTTTTCAGCAGCTGCTCGTGACGCTTTGAGCAAATTGGCCGCATCAGACTGTTTTGCCGCATCTGATGATGCAGAGCGTACTGATCCATGAAAGCCAAACAACATCGTCAGCAAAGCTGCCGATTTAAGTAATCTATTATTCATTATCTCTTTCATTTCACTTCCTTGTTTTGCCTGCGATTACGTCTTTAATATCTTGTATTTGCTTTTCATCTTCTTGTCGTGATTTTTGAAGTTCAGCAAGCTGTTTTTGATTGTCTTTTAAACGGTCTGTTTCGTCGTTAAATTTTCTAAAGTTAGCTGTAATTTGTTCTTTTTGTTGCTCAATATCAAGCCTTTCATCAAGTGACCTCCATGTCGTTTCGTTAATCTTATCAAGCAACTCTTGCGCGTAGGCATCTACTCCTTTTAACGGCTGAGTCGCTTCAGTAGATTGTGGATCTTTACCCTCTTTTTGTTTTTGCAATTCATCGTGCTTAGCCTTAAAATCAGCTTCTATTTTTTTTATAGATTCTTCTCTTTTTTTAATCTCATCTACAAGTTTAACTGTCTCTAGATACGTTTCATAAATTTTTACCTCCAAAGGCCCAATCGCAGCCTCTGCAGATTTTTGTGCTGATTTTAATATTGCTTGAGTCTCTTTATTTTTTGGATCAGCTTTTACCGCGACTTGCAATGCGGCTACAGTCTCAACAAGCTGTTGTGGCGTTCTTTTATCAACATATACTGCTCGCTTTGCTGCTTCTTTGGCATTTTCTTGAGCTGTTTCTAATTTATTAATTTTGGTATAAACTTCTTTCCTAGCAGCTTCTAAATCGGATTTTTGTTGAGTCAATTTTTCAATCTCGGCGCCTGACTTGGATTTATCTTCCATTTTTTTATCAATTACCGCAATTTGTTTGGTAAGTTTACCAACTTTCGCCGTTTCATCTTTTATTGCTTTGCCTAGCTCTTTGATTTGCTTTTGTGTTTTTTTTATACCTTCTTGAACTTGATAGCGTAAAGATTGGTATTTAATGAGCTGATCAGGTGTTTTTAAGCCTTTCTTTGCCAATTCTTCAATAGCATCAATTCCTTGATCAACAAATAAACGGTTAGCGTTACTTGATTTCGCCAAGGTATCTTGTTTATCAGCCTTTCTAGATTCAGCATCTTTTTTAAAATTTTGAAATCGCTGTTCGATAGCCTTAAATACAGAATTAAATGCCTTTGGCGCACCTTCTTGCTCTTTTTTGACCTGCGCATCCGCAAAATTAGTCGCATCAGGTTGTTGCTTTGGCTGTGGTTGGAATATTGGCTTGGGCATGAAGGGTTGATCAGGAGCTAGTTTATGCGGAGTCTGTGCCTGTAAAAATGGCTTGATTGTTGATGGAGAATCTGGCTGTTTTGGAGGAATATCTGTTGAAGATGGCAGCCTATGCCCACCTATAACAGGCACCTTTTTTGTTTGTGGGTCCGTTGGCACTTTGCCTTTGGACCAAGGTTGACCAGGTTTCTGATATTCTTCTTGTTTCTTTTCCGCTTTATCAACTTTCCACTCACTGCCTTCCATTCCAAAAACGTTGTCCGATACGAGTATGACTAGGCTGATAAACAATATTTGTGATATTCCGTGACGCTTCATTATTTTTCCTTTCTCAATTTATAACTGCACTAGCACACGTATCACGAATATAGATAGTTGTTGAAGAAAATGAAATAAAATAATTATTTATTAATTTTTATATCGAGTTTTATTGATAATCGAAAAGCGTATCTGAAACCAACGTCCAGATCATGCCTGGAAGCCCGCATCTAAAAAAATATTATTTTCTTGTTAGCGCCGATTGGTAGGCGCGTTTTGACGAATGGGGTTGATGTATACCCCTGTGGAAGATTGATTTGGCTCGTATAATCGAGAGGCGGTGATTAGCCGCCTCTCGATTATTGTTATTGATTTATTCAGATTCAAGAAGCTGTTTTTTTGTATTGACTGTCATCTGCATATCATACACATGCTGATATCCGCTGCTTTTTTCATCAATTATTGCCATGACTTTATCTATATTTTCCGCAAGTTTGGACATTGCCGATAGCCGCTCTTGTTTAGTTGGTAAAGCCTCAATTTTTTGTAGTGTACCATTAATATCTTTTACAAGGCCTTGTGCCGTTTTATAGCCTATCACTCTTGTACCTTTTTGGCTGGGTCCGGATTTTGGTTTGGTTAATTCTTGAAGCGGTTCCTCTTTTAGCCATGCACTCGTTGTATCAACTTCTGTTGTGGCGCTTTGTTTCCTGTCCTGCGCAGCTTTTGCATCTTCCTCTGTTGCTGGTCTTAATGCTGGCATATCGTCATCTTCTTTCGGCCGCTTGCCTGCAATCGCATTTTTGAGTGATTGTAACTCTTTTTCTGTAGACTGTTGTGATTGCGCAAGCTGATCAAGCGCCTTGTCTGCTGCATGTAATTCTTTTTGATTTTGTTCAAGCCAGGCTTGTGACGAATAGATTTTAGTATCAAGATCCTTACGTTTTATTGTTAATTCAGCTTTTACTTTTGTAGGTGTCTTTGGGTCTTTAATTTTTTCGTCATATTCGTTAAGCTTTTTTTGGTCAGTCATCTGTTGCAACGAAACTTCACTTATTCGTTTTATACTTTTTTGAACAGTATCTTCCTGCTTGGCGACATCTTTAGCATCTTCCTTGCGTTTCTGCTCTAATTCTTTGAGTTTTGCTTGTGCGTCTTTTGTGGCTGATTTTAATGTTGCTGGAGCCCCTGGAGATGTGTCGTCTCGCAATGCGAATACCGTAGCGGCAATCTGTTGCGGCGTTCTGGTATCTGCAGGTATTGGCGTTTTGGCGACCGCTTCGGCTGTTGCTTTGGCGCGAGCTAATGATTCGATTTTAGATTCGCAGCCTCGATATTTTACGGCTGTTTGCGATATATTCATCAAAATAGCGTTTTTTTGTGTACTTAATGCTTGTATTTCTGCATCCAATTTTGCGATTTTTGTTTGAGTGTCACCATCAGTACTAGCGCTTTCTGGTTTACTTTCTAGCTCTTTTTTAATTTGCTCTAATTGTTTAATTTTCGTATTCAATTTCTGTTCATCTTTAACAAGTTTTTTACGTTTTGAATCCAAGGCTTTTTGCTCTGCATCAACTTCTTTTATGGCTGCGTCTAGCTCTTTGGCTTGACCTTGTGCTTTTTTTACATTTTCTTGAACTTGGTCGCGTAAATATTGGCATGCAATGAGCTGATCGGTATTTTTTAAGCCTGTATCTTGCAATTGATCTATGGCCTTAATACTATCGTCAACAACTTGCTGGATAGCTTTACTTGATTCCACCAAGAGATTTTGTTGAGTCGCTTTTTTAGCTTCAAGCTCTTTTTTATTTACTTGAATTTGCTGTTCGAGAGCTTTTTTCATGTTGCCAGGAGCATCTTTTGCTTGCTTAACAAGCGCAACCACTTTTTGATCTAACAGTCTTATCTCGCTGGATATCTTATCATAAAAATTGCTTAAGTCGCCAAAAGCTTTATCTACAGCCTTAAATACAGCATTAAATGCTTTTTGTGCACCTCCTTGCGCTCTCTTGACGTGCGCATCCAGTGTTGCGGTAGCTTGATCTAGTTTTGTTTTTATTTTTGTAAGTTCAATATCTCTTCTTATATCTTCTGCAACTTTCTTAATTGATTCAAGATTTTTTTTGGCCTGTTCAAATTCAGCCTTTCTGTCAACATTTTTGTGATCTTTGTGTAGCGCTGTCTTGGCGTTGCCTACATCATCTTGGTATGCAGAAATTAATTTTTTAGTGCTTGTCTCTCTTTCCTTCAAGCTTTCTGATAATTCTTGTTGTTTAGTTTCAAGTTGTTTTTGTTGCTTTTTAATCTCTTCGTCTGTCGCTTTTCTACCATCTGGCAAAAATTCGCCTAACCGCGTGGCATTTAATTCCATAATCTTCTTTTGAATATCGCTTATATCTTGATATATTTGATCGGAAGCCTCTTTGTGTGTCGCAATTTCGATTATACGTTCATTTTTTTTGTATGCAAATTCATCCGGATCCGCTGTTTCACGCCTTGAAGCGGTTTGGCCACCAGGCTTATGAGCCGCATCATCAGTTAAACCCATTCCTCCAACAAATTGACCATCTTGTTTTGGCGTTAAAGGCTGTAGTTTAAAATCAGTAAATCTAGACGTAGATGGCTTTGATGCAAAAGCTGTAGGAATATCTGTGGGTGAAAATGGCTTGGGCATGGAGGATTGTTCAGGAGCTGGTTTATGCGGAATCTGTGCGGGTGAAAGTGGCATGATTGTGGATAAATCTTTTTTTGATTGGGTAGGAATATATGCGGGTGATGTTGGCTTAGGTGTGCCTGGAGTGTCGGGAAGCATCCTTTCTTTCTGTCCTTCTAATTTTTTTTGATATTCATCAGCTTTAGCAGCTTTGGCCGCATCTGCCCCATCTTCCGGTCCTCCAAAAACTTTGCCCGATACGAGTATGACTAGGCTGATAAACAATATCTGTGATATTCCGTAACGTTTCATTATTTTTCCTTTCTCAATTTATAACTGCACTAGAACTATCGTTTTTGCGTCATCGACGTTTCAGTCTGAGTTGGCGACCTCACAGTGCCTGCAATCGCATCTTTGAGTGAATCTATGACGACTAATTCAGCTGTCATTGTTTTTGATTGAGCATCATACGCATCTTTGGCACGCTTTTGCTGTCCAGTACCCTTTTCTTGTTTTAACCACTGTTTTCGCAGCCCTCTTAACTTTTTAGCATCTTCCTTGCGTTTCTGCTCTAATTCCTTGACCCTTGCTTGTGCGTCTTTTTGTGCTGATTTTAACATTGCTGAAGCCGCTACAGACTTGTCGGCTCGCAATGCGGATACCGTATCGACAAGCTGTTGCGTCGTTCTGGTATCTGCAGGTATTTCAATTTTGGCGACCGCGGAGGCTGTTTTTTTAGCAAGATCTAATTCTGTTTTTTTCTCTCTGCATTCGTCAAGCTTTGCGACTATTGACGGCACCTCCGTAGCAATAGATGCTTTTTTTGCTTCTAACGCTTTTATTTTTTCATCCAATTTTGCGATTTTTGATTGAGTGTCACCATCGGGGCCTTCTTGTTTATTAGTTAGCTTTGTTTTAGATGCTTGTAATTTTTTAATTTCTTTATTCAATTTCAATGTATCCGTAGTAAGTTCGATTCTTTTTGACAACAAGGCTTTTTGCTCTGCCTCAACTTCTTTTATTGCTTCGCCTAGATCTTTGACGTACGTTTGTGCCACTTTTTGTATTTTTTTAAGATTATCTCTCAAGCCTTGTAGGCGTTTGAGGTCTCCATCTCGTGCGCCTTTATTCGAGCCTTTATTTATTGCTTCTTGTTGTTCAGCCATCTCGTCTGTATTTTTTTTGATAATTGGCTTTAGCTCATCTACCTCACGCTTCACCCAAAGGATATGGTGTTCTTTTTTATATTTTTCAATATCAGTTTGTTTTATTACCTTCTCAGCTGGTTGTTTGGGTGGTTGCGTTTTAGGCGTGAACCAGTTTTTAATTTTATCTACGAAGGTTGGTTTTTTAGCGGTCTCGGCTGCTGTTTTAGGAGGGTGATGAGGCGTCCAAAAATCCACTTCTGAGCTTATCTGTTCGTCTCTAGCTTTAGGAGGAACAATAGCGTCTGGGCTTTGTGGAGATTTTTGGCCAAATAGTTTTTGATACTCAGCATGCCGTTTTTCCGATTGTTGTTGCATTTTTTTCATTTTTTCTTGCTGTTCCTTTTTCGCTTTATCAACTTTGGCCGCATCTGCCCCATCTTCCGGTCCTCCAAAAACTTTGCCCGATACGAGTATGACTAGGCTGATAAACAATATCAGCGATATTTCGTTACGCTTCATTATTTTTCCTTTCTCAATTTATAACTGCACTATCATACGTATCGCGAATATAAAATAAAATAATTATTTATTAATTTTTATATCGAGTTTTACTGATAATCGAAAAGCGTATCTGAAACCAACGTCCAGATCGTGCCTGGCAGCCCGCATCTAAAAAAATATTATTTTCTTGTTAACGCTGATTGGCAGGCGTGCTTTGACGAATGGCGTTGATGTATGCCGCTGTGGGAGATGGGTTTGGCTCGTATAAGAAGAGGCGGTGATTAGCCGCCTCTTCTCAATTGATTCGATTAATTTGTAAACGATTCTGGTGATGTCTGTGTTACCGGCATAGATGTTGCTGGAGGCTGAGTTGGCGCCTTCACACCTTTCGGCATCTTGCCTGCAATCGCCGCCTTGAGTGATTGTAATTCTGACCCATCATTTTTCATTTTTGTCATTAGATTGTCACGCAATTCCTTGGTAGCCGTTCGCTTTTCAGGATTATTTTTTTGTTTTAACATATCTTTGTTCAATTTTTTTAAATTTTTAGCATCTTCCTTGTGTTTCTGCTCTAATTCATTGACCATTGCTTGTGCGTCTTTTGTGGCTGATTTTAATGTTGCCTGAGCATCTTTATCTTTTGGGTTAGCGTTTGCAGCGGCTCGCAGTATAGCTACCGTATCGGCAAGCTGTTGCGGCGTTCTGGTATCTGAAGTTAAGATAGCTTCGATTGTTTTTTGAGCTTTTGTTAATAACGCAATTGTATCACCTGCTCTAATCATATCTTCATTTAGAACCTTTGATTGATCAGCTAGCATCTTTACTTTACTTGCATTCAATTTTTCAAGTTCGGCTTGCATTTGCTTTAATGTTGTTTTAGCTTGTTCAGTATCTTTACCAGCACTGATAGCATAAATTTGATCTGCTACAGCTTTCTCTTGTTTGGCAATTTTAGCATTAATAGCGCGAATGGATGAGTCAAATTGCTCAACTTTTCTTGCTTCCTGATCGATCTTTTTTTCAGTTTCTTTTATAGCTACATCTAACTCTTTGACTTGTGCTTGTGCCGCTTTTGCTAAAACTTTAGCATCATCCTTGGCGGCTTGTAATTCTTTGAATTTGGTTGTATTAGAAGGATCTTTTTTCAGTTCTGTTTCCATGGCTTCTATCTTAAGTTGTTGTAGCTTAATCATAGTTGCAGCATCTTCCGTTCGAGTTGGTAAGGATGCTTGTAATTGCGCCTGTTTAAGAGAAAGTTGTTTCGTGCCTTCTTCAATTTGATGCTTTAAAGACGATTTTTTTTGTGGATCGATAGTTAATAAAAGTTTAGATTTGAGAACAGAAATTGTTTTTTGAGTATCTATCAAGTCTTTATTAAGACTTGCAACCTGTCGTTTGCTTTCACCAATTGTCCCTTTAAATGCCATAATTGCTGATTCAATTATGGTTACAGATTCCTTTTTTAAATCTTCCAATGATTCTTTTTTGTAAGGCGCACTTTTTAGTTTAAACCGGTCACGCCACTCCATAGAATCCATTTGTTCTTCAGCGCTAGGCCATTTAAATCCTGAAACAGTCTCTTTGATCCTTGATTGAGTTGTTTGGGCTTCGACTTGATCTTTTTTTTGACTCAAATCACTCATGTCAATCTCATCGGGTTGCTTTTTTGGCTGCGTTTTAGGAGTGAACCAGCTTTTGATTTTATCTCCGAAGGTTGTTTTTTTAGCGGCTTCAACTTCGGCTGCAGCTTCAGGATGAGTGATAACTTCTGAGCTTTGTGGGGGTTTGGGAGCGGCATAAGTAGGTTTGGGCGAGAAAGTTTTAGCTGGAATCGCGGGTAACGGTTTAGATGTGCCATGAGCTTCCAATGCTTTTTTATACTCCGCCTGTTGCCTTTCCGCAGCTTCATGTTTGTCCAGCTTGGCCGCATCCTCCTGTCCTCCAAAAACTTTGCCCGATACGAGCATGACTAGGCTGATAAACAATATCAGCGATATTTCGTTACGCTTCATTATTTTTCCTTTCTCAATTTATAACTGCACTATCATACGTATCGCGAATATAATGAAATAAAATAATTATTTATTAATCTTTATATCGAGTTTTATTGATAATCGAAAAGCGTATCTGAAACAAACGTCCAGATCGTGCCTGGCAGCCCGCATCTAAAAAAATATCATTTTCTTGTTAACATTGATTGGCAGGCGCGTTTTGACGAATGGGGTTGATGTATGCCCCTGTGGAAGATTGATTTGGCTCATATAAAAAGAGGCGGTGATTAGCCGCCTCTTTTTATTGTTATTGATTTATTTGCTTATCAAAGCTGATCAAGTATTATTTTATGCCCAGGTTTTTCTTGTTCTTGTACAGGTATAGACGTTGCTGGAGCCTGAGTAGGCGCCTTCACACCTTTCGGCAGCTTGCCTGCAATCGCCGCCTTGAGTGAATCTCTTGTGATTAAATCAGTGATCATTGCCGTTGATAGAGCATCACGCTCTTGTTTGGTTTTCGTTTGCTGTTCAGTATTATTTCTTTGTTTTTCCACCAGTTTTCGCAGCCCTCTTAATTTTTTAGCATCATCCTTGCGTTTCTGCTCTAATTCTTTGAGTTTTTGTTCGGCGTCTTTTGTGGCTGATTTTAATGTTGCTTGAGCATCTTTATCCCTTGGATCAGCTTTTACCGCGGCTCGCAGTATGGATACCGTATCGGCAAGCTGTTGCGGCGTTCTGTCATCTGCAGGTATTTTTGCAGCGAGGACCGCTTCGGCTGTTTTGAGGCTACCTGATAAAGCTCTACTTTGTGTACGAAGTTTCATGATATCAGATTGAGCTGTTCTTGCAGCCTTTTGCATGGCCGCTTTATTTTCTTGCAATTTTTTAAGCACGTCGTTCATTTCTGCGAGTTTATTTGTAGCAGCTGGGCCAGGCTCATTACCGTTCTCTCTAACTTTTGAAATACTATCACTAATACCCTGCATGACTTTCACTTGTGTCTGAATTTTAGCTTCTAACCTTTTGATGTCTGTTCCAAATTGCGTAACTTTTTTTGTTTCTTGAGCGACCTTTTGGTCAACTTCTTTTATTGCTGTGTCCAACTCTTTGGCTTGTGTTTCGGCCGCCTTTTGTGCCGATTTAAAGCTATCTCTCGATACTTGTAGTTGTTTTAATGAGTCTGTATCTTGTGGACTTCCATTTATTGCTTTTTGATATTCAGTTATCGCTGCACCATGCAATTCGACAGCAGTCTTTGTAGCGGATACACTGTCTCGCACCGCATTGACATGGTTTTCTTTTTTCGCAGCTAATTCTTTTTGCGTTTTTTCAATTTGAGCCAGGATATCTTTTTTTGCTTGAGCCGTCGCATGAATAGCATTATCCATAAGTTTTTTAATGTCAGCTGCAGCTTTTTTTATTGCCTGTGATGATATTTGGATTTTAGTATCAATTTTAGTACGAAAATTAGTGAGGGCTGTTTCTGCTCCGCGTAGTCTTGTTTTATCACCTTCACTTATAAATTCACCGCTTACAACTTTTTTCGTAATTTCTTCAACTGCTGTCTTTAATTTTTCTAATGAAATTGGAGCTTTTTTAGGTATGCCGGATTCTGCAGATATTTCAGGACCAGTCTGACCAGGCACAAAGCGATGAGCTGCTGTCATCTCATCAGCAGTTGGTTCAGCTAGTTGTTCTTTTTTTGGATATTCAGGCGTTTCTATTCCACTGTCATCTTTTCCTTTGAATGATTTAATAAAAGGATTGGCATCAACTTGCGTTTCGGGTTGCTTTGGTTGCGGTTTAGTAGTGAACCAGCTTTTAAGTTTATCTCCGAAGGTTGTTTTTTTAGGGGCTTCGGCTTCGGCTGCAGCTTGAGGATGAGTGATATCTGCTGAGCTTTGTTGAGGCTTGGGAGCGGCATAAGTAGGTTTGGGAGGTAAAATTGTAGCATCCCGATGAGATTTTAATTTCTTGTCAAGCGCCTCCTGTTCATCAGAAGACAAATCATGCACTTGTTTAGTAGGCTGATGGAGAATTGCAGAAGGAATATTTGTTGGAGAGGTCGCTCTATGCCCACTTATCTCAGTTTTCCGATATTCTACTTGTTCCTTTTTCACGTTAGTAGATTTAGCCCATTTGGCCTGTTTGGCCGCATCGTCCTGTCCTCCAAAAACTTTGCCCGATACGAGCATGACTAGGCTGATAAACAATATCTGTGATATTCCGTGACGCTTCATTATTTTTCCTTTCTCAATTTATTCACTACAATACTCACGCCTGTTGATGAGTCTAGGTAATTATTCGATAAAATGAAATAAATAATAAAATTTAATCAAGAAATATTGATTAAACGAGGCCTTCTTCGTACCGAAAGCTGGACGTTTGGATTGCTCTGACCTGGCCTGAGTTGATAGAAAATATTTTGTCTACATTTTTGAGCATTGCTGGCCTGTGAGAGACGATGATTAAAGTCTTTTGACCTTTTAATTCAAAAATTGCCTGCTGAATTATTTTTTCAGACTCTTGATCTAGAGCGGATGTTGCCTCATCAAAGATTAAGATTTCAGGGGATTTCAGCAGTGCGCGAGCTATAGTAATTCTCTGCTTTTGGCCGCCAGAAAGCAGTGTTCCGTTTTCGCCGACTATTGTTTGATATCCCTGCGGCAAGTCTTTGATGAATTCTTCTGCATGTGCAAGCTTGCAGGCATTGACCACTTCTTCGTGTGTTACGTTTGATTGGGCGTATGCAACGTTGTTGTAGATTGTGTCGTTGAATAAAAACGTTCTTTGCCCGACGTATCCAATTTTGTTGCGTAGGCTTGATAACGAGATTTGTGTTATATCCATGCCGTCGATCAAAACGTTGCCCTGAGTTGGCATTACAAAACCAAGCAGCATATCGCACATCGTACTCTTGCCTGATCCAGACGCTCCGATGATGCCAACGCATTCGCCGTGTTTAATTTGTAGATTAGCATTCTTGAATACAAATGAGTTTGAGTTGTAAGCAAACGCTACATCTTTAAAGTTTATTTCTGCCTTGAATTCAATTAATTCTAAAGATCTATTTTTTGTTGCAGGGTAAACGCGATCTATAATTTCAAAAATTCTGTCTGCAGCCGCAATGCCGTACTGGACCTCAGAATAAAAAGAGACTATTTTTTTGATAGGTTGGTAGGCCAAGATTACCGCGCCAAAAAATGAAATCAGTGCGCCAGCCGTAATTATGCCTGTCAGAACTTGTTGAGCTGCAAAATAAAACACCACGCCGCCGCCGGTTATGCCAATCGGCTCTATCAGCGCTGGGGCAAAGGCTTCTATTTTTACATTGCGCATGATTGATCTGAAGCACTGAGTCAAAAGGCCTTTAAATCTGCCAACTTCGATGTTTTCGCCGTTAAACGCCTTTATCTCTCTGATTCCGGTAAAAGACTCTTGAAGCATGTTGCTGATTTTGCCCATCTCTTGCTGAATGCCCAAAGAGGCCTTTTTACGCGCTTTGCCAAGTCGTTGAGTTGTAATAACTATGATTGGCCCTACGATGGCCATGATCAAAGCCAGCTGCCAGTTCATAAAAAGCGCAACACCAATCAAAAACGCCCCCTCAAACAGGCTGCGGACGCCATCTTTGACTCCGAGCGAGATAGTGTTCTGTATCATCTGAATATCGTTCAAAAAGTGTGACATCAACTGCCCAGACGTTTTTTCTTGAAAAAATGATATCGGAAAATGGGCTATTTTTGCGAACAGGTCGGTGCGAATGTCATTGATCACGCGATTGCCGACCCAGTACATAAAATATGAGGTTAGATACATAAAAACGGCTTTGAGTATAAAAAGTAGAACAAAACCTATGATGAATGGAATAATCAGGTGGCTATAACTTTTGATAAAAACTTCGTCGACGGTGTGGCGCAAAAGATACGTTGGCGCTGCAGCCATCAACCCGAACAGTGATGCGAAAATCATCGACAAAATCAGTCGGGTTTTATATTTCTTTGTATATTCGAGAACTCTTTTTAAGCTACTCATTTTTTGTTTGCCGATCCATTTTATTAAACTTTTTCTGAAACTAATGAATTATATTGATTTTATTGATAAAAATCGAGTTTGTACACCGCCAATTGCAAGACAGGCCGCCAAAGCTGCAATTATTTGGCAAAACTCTGATCAGAAGACGCTTGCAAGCAAGACTCATAAAATATGCTAGATTGCATCAGGTCTGCCGAGCGTGCAACCAGTTTTCGTTATTTTAAAAATTTTCATTCGCCAGCCCAGACCAGATCACTGCCGGCAGGGCGCATCTAAAAACTTATCAAACAGCTGATATAACCGACTCTATCGAGGGTTTAAGATAACATAGTTGATGTATGATCGGTCTAATCAATGACTTGATTACAGCCCAACATCTAAAGAAAAATCATCAGAGTAACCGTTGAGATGTTTGTATCCGCCAACAAAAGCAATCATTGCTGCATTGTCGGTACAAAATTGAGGTGGGGCAACGAATAAATTCTTGTTTTTTTGCAAACAAAATTGATTCAGATTTTGCCTTAAAAATTTATTGCAGGCAACGCCTCCAACGAACGTCAAACACTTGATTTCTGGGTACTTTTTGAATGCAAATTTAACGTTATTGACGAATACATCGGATATGCAAGCCAACAATGAGCTTGCCACCTGCTGCTTTAATTCTAGAGTCAAACTTTCCTGAACAGGTCCAGTATTTAAATTATAAGCTCCACGCTTTACAAGGTCGTAAAGAACAGCGGTTTTTAAGCCAGAAAAGCTAAAAAACACATCTCCGCCGATGTTTTTGGTTCGTGGATATTTAAAAAAATCTTGGCAATTTACTTGCTGGGCCAGTTTTTCTATGATTGGGCCGCCAGGATATGCAAACCCTAAAACCTTTGCGATCTTATCAAAAGCCTCACCTGCGGCGTCATCAATGGTTTGGCCTACAACTTGATAATCACCAAAACCTTTAACCAAATACAGCGCTGTGTGCCCACCTGAGACAGAAAGGCAGAGATGCGGAAAAGTAATGTTAGTTTCGATGGTCAAATCACTTTTTAAAAAAGATGAAAAGAGATGCCCTTCAAGATGATTGACTCCGACAATTTTTTTGTTTCGCGACCAGGCAATGCCTTTTGCAAAGCAAAGCCCAACAAACAGCGAACCAACCAACCCAGGGCCTTTTGCAACAGCAATCACATCGATATCATCGATTGTGACGCTTGCCTGGCTCAAGGCCTCTTGAACAATTGGATTAATTTTTTCTAACTGTGAACGCGAGGCGATTTCGGGAACAACGCCACCAAAAGCCGCATGCATACTGATTTGTGAAAAAATAACGCTGGATAAAATTCGACCAGAGCTAGAATCATAAACCGCAGCTCCAGTCTCATCACACGAGGTTTCAATGCCCAAAACTAAAGACATCAGCTTATTTTGCTCCTGTCTTTTTCTTAAGCATCATATCCCAAAATTCTTCATTATTTTTAGTTTTACGCATAAGAACTCCATACCCTCAGCAGTATTCATAGAACTTATGAATTTTTGCAAAACCCACATGTTGTTAACTTCTGCTTCTGGAAGCATTAATTCTTCTCGACGAGTGCCTGAAGCCTGGAGGTCAAATGCTGGATAAATTCGCTTATTTGCTAGCTTACGAGTTAAGTGGATTTCCATGTTACCGGTTCCCTTAAACTCTTCAAAAATAACCTCATCCATTCTTGATCCGGTTTCAACAAGAGCAGTGGCTAAAATTGTCAACGAACCACCCTCTTCGATGTTTCTTGCTGCACCAAAAAAACGTTTTGGTCTTTGCAGCGCATTGGCATCAATACCACCAGTCAGAACCTTGCCTGATGCTGGAGCCAGTGTATTGTAAGCACGAGCTAATCGAGTTAATGAGTCAAGCAAAACGACAACGTCTTTGCCACTTTCGACCAATCGTTTTGCTTTTTCAAGGACTATTTCTGCGACCTGGACATGTCGTGTTGCATATTCATCAAATGTTGAACTTACAACTTCAGCATGAACAGAACGTTCCATATCTGTAACTTCTTCTGGACGCTCATCTATCAATAAAATCATCATTATTGCTTCTGGATGATTCTTTAAGATCGAATTTGCTATCTCTTTGAGCAATGTGGTTTTACCAGTTTTTGGCGGAGCAACAATCAATCCACGTTGGCCCTTACCAATCGGAGTAAGAATATCCATGATTCGCATTGATATTATATTTGGATCGGTTTCCAGAGTAAATTTTTCGTTAGGAAATAATGGAGTCAAATTCTCAAAAACAGTCTTGCTAACATTCGCCATCGGAGAACCATAATTTACGCTTTCCATTCGCTGCAAAGCAAAATATTTTTCACCATCTTTTGGCTTACGCAATGTTCCTTTAATTACATCACCAGTTCTAAGCGCAAAACGCTTTATGTGTGCAGGAGAAACGTAAATATCGTCAGGACCAGGAACATAACTAAATTTTGGTGAGCGTAAAAATCCGAATCCATCGGGTAATCGTTCAAGGATACCTTCACCGTAAATTTCAACTTTTTGTTCTGATTGTGCCTCAAGAATCTTAAAAATAATTTCTTGTTTCTTGAGAGACGCAACGTTGGCCACGTTGATGCTTTGAGCATAATTTATAAGACTTGTAATGTTCATTTCTTTGAGAGTTTGAACATTGATAGAAACCTTATTTCCAGCGTCTCCGTTGGACTCTATCCTATCATTTCTATCGTTGATTACATGTTTAGGTGATTCTTGTGCAGACATTTGATCCTTGGCCTCTTTTGTAATCCCAGTCACATTTTGACGGTGTTCTTCAATAACCGGTTCGCTTCTCAATTTTTCTTCAAAAACTTCTCCTGATGCTTCACCTTCTAAAGCTTCAATTTCCTTGATTAATGCAAGCTTTTCATTTTTTGCATCTGATTTATTTTCACTGTTGGATATAACATCCTGAGAATTTTTTTTATTATTAACCATAAGAAAAACACAAATTAATTGGGATTAGATATACGAACAACTTTTCTACAAAACTAAATTCTTACTTTGATGACAATATTATACATTTAACTTAATCGAATCACGTAATCAAAGAACACATTTTTCGAAACTATTTACAATTATAATGAACAGACCAGCATCGCAAAACTAAAGTCAGAAGACAACGATAAACGCCGCCTTAGCATAATTTTTATTACTTTGTTGCGTGAAGTTCCTTGTAATATCTTACAGCCAACATTACTGGACTTGCAATATAAATAGAAGAATAAGTACCAACAACTATACCGATAAACATTATTAATGACAAGCCACGCAATGATTCACCACCAAGAAAAAGAATTGCCAAAACTGATAAAATAGTTGCAAAGCTAGTCAAAACTGTTCGCGTTAAAGTCTGATTAATACTTAAATTTGCGATATCATAATCGGAAACGCCTTGACCACTAAGCTTTTTAAAATTTTCTCTTATTCTGCTAAAAATAACAATTGTATCATTTGCAGAATAGCCGAGAACTGCAAGGATTGAAGCCAAAACATGCAACGAAACCTGCTCACCGGTAACTAACACAAATGCCAAAATAAACAAAATATCATGAAGCATGGCAATAATTGCACCAAAACCGAATGCAAACTCAAATCTGAAAGCAAGATACAAAAGAAGAATTAATATGGAAAGAATGATTGCGTAGATCGCATTCCATGTTGTGTCGGCACTAACCTCTGCACCAACCCACTGAACATTTCTAATTTCTAGCTTGTTACCGGGAATATATTCGGTGATAGCCTTCTGCATTTTCGATTCAAGTCCTGATTCAATTTTGCCACCAAGACGAATTAAAAATTCTTTTTTCGTATTTCCCATTTCTTGGATAATGGCTTCTTTCCACCCACCGCTAGCAACAGCACTTCTTACCTTTGATATATCAACCTGATTATCCAATGCTACAGTAATTTCTGCACCACCGGTAAAGTCGATATGGTATTGAAAACCACCCATAACAAAATATGCTGCTACACCGGCTATTAGATACAACAAAGACACCGCCAGCCAAATATAACGATATTTAAGAAAATCAAAACGATATTTTACATTACTTGTGGATGATTGCATTGCCTCTCCAAAAATAAGATGCATTTAAATAAACAACTACTACTTTCCCAAATCTCAACAATTAACCTTGCTTACTTGGAATAATTGAGACAAATTTACGCCCTTTAAAACCAACGTGAAACTTAACAGCTCCACTTACAGCTGAAAAAAGAGTATCATCGCCACCACGTTTTACATTTTTACCTGGATGAATTCTTGTACCGCGTTGACGTACCAAAACCTCTCCAGACCAAACAATCTGATTATCAAATCGCTTACAGCCAAGACGCTTACTTACGCTATCGCGGCCGTTACTAGTCGAACCACCACTTTTACTCGTTGCCATCGTAAATCCCTACAAAACTTTAAATATTGTTATTTAACCAAAAACCTACGAATTCTTTTGAACGACTCTCTTTTTCCAATTTTTTAATGGACTAATTTTGCCCTGTTTTTTAGCAAAAGTCAAACCCAAGCTTATGAAATAATAAAATCATATAAATTTAATCAAAAAAATCATACTCAATAAATCTCCAGCTCAAGATTTAGCAGAAATTAATACAACTTATTTGCATTTGTCATTTCAATTTTTTAAAATGACTTAAGCAAATACGATTAACCGTTTTAGGAGAGTAAAAATGAAGTTGAAATTATCACTGTATTTTGTCATATTATCAACGTTTTATGGCCTGTCAGCAGTTGATTTGCCGGTATTTTACCGCGCCCCGTATTTTCAAAACACCTTCGGCAAGAACGAAGCCAAATACACAACGCAATTTTCAGTCAGATATATGCACGGCGAAACCAGAAACTCGTGGAACGACCACAACGATAAAAAATCGTTATTTTCATCGTACGGATACACAAATCTTGCAACAATGGGCCTAAACATCGAAAACCCAAACGCTCAAATTCAGCAATTTTGGGTCGCCGAAGATGCCCCATTTAATCCAGACAAGTACACGCAGTCTGGCAAAGACGGCCTTATCGATTTTAAAGGCAAGTTTGACCTAGACGAAGTCGACTTCACTATCCAGCAAGATATTTTTTGGGGCTTTTTTGCTCAAGTATACGTTCCAGTCAGGGATATCAAATTTAAAAACATCTCTTACAATAATCTGGGCGAAGCCACAATCGGACAGACTGGCCACCAGGTAAACGTCGATACATTCATGAAAGACACCCTTAATCCAATTTTAGAATCGATGGGACTAAAAGATTATCAAAAGCCGTATTCAGATTCAGGAGTCAGCGAAATATTAGCATCGATAGGCTGGCACAAATACGCGCGAGTTATCTCCCCAATAATCAAAAGCCTGAGTGGCACGGTACAGGCCGGGGTATTGCTGCCAACAGACGGCAAAATGCCCGATAATATCTCGTTTGCCATGCCCATAGGCTACGGTCAATATTGGGCAGCCAACCTCAGGGCCAACGCCTTTGTAGGAATATTCGATTGGCTAGGATTAGGAGCTCAAATTGGCACAACCATCTTCTTTTCAGAAAGACGAACCCGTCGTATGAAAACCGATTTAAACCAGTCCGGCTGGATATTGCTTGAAAAAGCATTCTGCACGTATAATCCAGGGCAGGAATGGGATTTTGGCGCCCACGTACAAGTTGGCCCATTCTTCGGACTTTCGTTCATGGCTGGCTATTCTTATTCAAGGCAGGAAAAGGCCGAACTTACAGTACGCGATCACAATTTCCTAAAAACCTACTCCCAAAATCTGCTGAATCAAGATCCATGGGATCCACACTATCCATCTAACACCTTTCCGATGGTTGCTTCCAAAAACGAAATCGTCAACACCGACAACCGCTTGAGACCTTGGGATACTCATACGCTTCACCTGGTCGCAAAATATGAGTTTGAATCGGAAAAATTTTGCCCATCCATTCAATTTGAATACAATTACCCTTTCTACAGCGATTACGGGTGGCCTACTGACGTCTGGGGTGGCTCAGCAAACTTGATGTTAAAATTTAAATTTTAGAGAGGCAGTTTTCGCAATTTCCGAAAAAATATCTTGGCAACCCGCTCTAGCATGAGCCTTGCAGGCCGACTCTAAAAATTTATTATTTTCCACATATAACCGATACAATCGAAGCATTAGAACACGCTATGCAATGTATAGCAGTAAAAATCAATACATTGACTCATTAGCAAGATCCTGGCAAAACAACAAAAAATGAGTAAACTTTTATAGTCTTGGATGGCAAGTAATTTTATGATTGTTGAAATGGCAGAGGGGTAAAAAAAATGGAATCTCATGGCGGAATTGATATTAAAATCAAAAACAAGCTTGTCGAATTATTAGGCGTACTGTTTCCAGGCGCCCAAATTTATCTTTACGGATCAAGAGCAAACCGTAATTTATCTGATATTGACCTGGCAATCGATGCAGGCAAAGCAATAGCCCGAACCGAATTAAGCGAAGCTCGATCCATTCTTGAATCCGTCCACATGCCATATAAAATCGATCTTGTAGATATTAACAATACGTCAACAGAGTTGAGAAACGATATTTTAAGCAAGGGAGTGTTATGGAACAGATAAATTTACGTTTTAAATCTTTAGAAAAAGCGTTGCTGCGACTGTCTGAATCGTTAACATTCTTTGCAAAAGAAAAGCAGTCAGCGCCACTTTATACCCAACTACGAGATTCAGTAATTCAAAGATTTGAATTTTGTGTAGACATATTTTGGAAATGTTTAAAAGATCACCTTGAAGCCAAACACGGCATCAAAGTCGCCAGCCCCAAGTCAGCATTTCGTGAAAGCGCCGCTCAAGATATAGTTTCATTGAATGAATTTCAAATCTTAGAAAAAATGATTGATTCTCGAAACGAATCATCCCACAGATACGACGAAATTATGGCCAACGAGATAGCTATGCAAGTCGGTGATTATCACAAATTCATGAAAGATATTTTAGAAAGAATCAAGGCTTAATCAAGACTCATGGCCAAGCAGCTGGTAAAATGATAAAAAAACGGGTAAACTCTATTTTGTTCGTTTGTTTTTACATAAAAACCAGTTTTACTGTTTTGAGATGGGATAATGAATTTTTTAGGTATTTTTAAAAATGAGGTAATTCAGACAATTAAAGAGACTTTCAATGTCGACGATGAATTACTGAAAAAAATAACTCTAACCTTAAATCAGGGCAAGGATGCTACTTTTGGCGATCTCAGTTGCAATGCTGCAATGATGCTAGCAAAGCCGTTTAATCGCAATCCTCGCGAACTTGCAACCGAACTGGTACAAACGTTGACATCAAGATCTCAAGATGAAAACAGACCTGAATTTTTTAGAATAATCGAAAAAATTGAAATCGCCGGGCCAGGTTTTTTGAACATTACATTGAATAAAAATTTCTGGATCATGCTTGCGCTCGAGTTTTTCCAACAAAAAGACATGTTCTTTCAACTCGATGTAGAAGACCCTTCCAAAGCCAAATATTTAATTGAATTTGTAAGCGCAAACCCAACTGGGCCACTACATCTTGGCCATGGCCGAGGCGGGATTATCGGTGACACTCTTGCCAGAGTGTTAAATTTTCTGGGGCATGATGCGCAAAAAGAGTTCTACATCAATGACGCCGGCAATCAGATGTTAATTCTAGGCAAATCATTAAAGGCCCGATGCCTTCAAGAGCTTGGCCAGCAATCCGAATTACCTGAAGAAGGCTATGCAGGCCAATACATGATCGATTTGGCAAAAACATGCATAGAACAACTCGGCCGCGACGTTGTGAAAAACGACGACATTTTTTTTATCGACTACGCCAAAGAAAAAATGCTTGAGCAGCAACAAAAAGACCTTGCAGCGTACAGGATAAACTTTGACCGCTGGTACTCAGAAAAATCATTGCATGATAGCGGCGCCGTTGATAAAACTATTGAAATACTACAAAAAAGCGGCCTTGTTTACGAACAAGAAGGTGCTCTGTGGTTTAAATCAACCGAGTTTGGCGATGACAAAGACAGAGTTGTCAAAAAAAGCGATGGCAGCTGGACTTACATAGCTCCAGACATAGCATACCACAAAGAAAAATTTGATCGCGGATACGACCAACTAATCAATGTTTTGGGCCAAGACCATCATGGCTACGTTAAGCGTCTTCAGTCAACAATGCAAGCCCTGGGCTATGCGCCAGAAAGACTCGGAGTAATTCTTTATCAGTTGGTAACTATCAAAGAAAATGACGTTGTAGTCAGAATGTCCAAGCGTGCCGGCAAATTTACCCAACTCAGCGATGTAATCGATGAAGTGGGCGTAGACGTTGCAAGATTTTTTTATCTTAACCGCAAAGCTGAAGCGCACCTTGAATTTGACCTTGCCACAGCACTCAAAAAAACAGATGAAAATCCTGTATTTTACATTCAGTATGCGTACGTACGAATAAATAGCTTGTTTGAAAAAGCGCAACAAAACGAGCAGTTGTACGATTATTTGAATTTACTTTTGACCGGTGGATGGGATGATGAAGAACTTGTAAAAATTGCAGAATCTATGACAGAACACGAATTTACATTGCTGAAAAAAATCATGCAACTTCAAGATGTCGTACACAGCATTCAAGAAACATACCAGACACATTTATTATCATACTACACATTAGAACTCGCACAGGCTTGGCATAATTACTACACAAACAATAAAATTATTGATATCGACAATATTGGACAGACAAAAATCAGACTGTTTACCGCTGTAATAACAAAAGACGCACTAGAAATGTGTTTAGACCTGCTAGGTTTGAGTAAACCCGAAAAAATGTAATATGAATATATCTAAGATACAAAATTTTGATTTAAGAAACTTTAAAGCCGATCATATCAGAAATTTTTCGATTATCGCTCACATCGATCATGGCAAATCTACACTTGCAGACCGCTTGCTTGAGTTAACAGGCACAATATCTGGGCGCGTAAAAAACGAACAATTTCTAGACAAGCTCCAGGTCGAACGTGAGCGAGGCATAACGGTCAAAGCTCAGACTGCATCGTTATTTTATCAATATAAAGACGAAATATATTTATTAAATCTGATCGACACACCGGGCCACGTCGACTTTAGTTATGAAGTTTCTAGATCACTTTATGCCTGCCAGGGTGCAGTGTTGCTTGTCGACGCTGTACAAGGCGTGCAGGCTCAGACCATGGCTAATTTCTTTTTAGCATTTGAACAAGATCTAACAATCATCCCAGCAATAAACAAAATTGATATGGCAAACGCTGATCCAGAAAGAATTGCCGGCGAAATGAACAAAGCATTCGATATCAAAAAAGATGAACTGCTGCACATTTCGGCAAAAACAGGACTCAACGTTGAAACTGTTCTTGATGCAGTTATTGAAAAAGTTAAATCTCCGCAAGGCGATGAAAACAAGCCACTAAAATCTCTTTTGTTTGATTCATGGTTTGACGAATACCGTGGAGTCATATGCTTGATCGAGGTCATCGATGGCGAGATAACCAAGGGCGATAAAATCACAGCTGCGAGCACAGAGCAAACTTATGAAGTTTTAGACATAGGCCTGATGTATCCAGAACCACTCCAAACCGAAGCATTATACACAGGTCAAGTCGGTTTTTTGATCGCTGGAATGAAAACAGTTAAAGAGGCTCGCATTGGCGACACACTTTACCACACATCGCATCCAATCGAACCGCTTCCCGGATTTAAACCAGCCAAATCAATGGTATTTGCAGGCATTTATCCAGTCGATACATCAGAATTTGAAACAATGCGAGATGCTATCGAAAAATTAACATTGAACGATCCAAGCGTACACGTTGAAAAAGAAAGCTCCGTAGCGTTGGGACTTGGCTTTAGATGCGGCTTTTTGGGTCTACTTCACATGGATGTTTTTAAGCAAAGGCTTGAACAAGAGCACAACGTTGCAATCATCACAACTTCACCAACAGTTCTTTACAAAATACTTTTGACCAACGGCGAAGAGATCTTAATTGAAAATCCATCTAATTTTCCAGAGTCCGTACGCATTGAAGAGGTGTTTGAACCGATTGTGAATGCAACGATAATCACTCCAAAAGAGTACTTGGGAAACATGATCAAGCTTTGTGAGGAACGCCGTGGAACGCAGACAGAAATGACATTTCTGGACGAAGGTAGGCTTATTTTGCGCTACAAACTACCGCTCAACGAAATCATTACAGATTATTACGATAAACTAAAATCAGGAAGCGCTGGTTATGCAAGTTTTGACTATGAGCTTTCAGGATATCAGGCAGCCAACCTTGTAAAAATGAATATCTTGCTGAATGGAAAGCCCGTAGACGCACTTTCCGTCATAGTACATGAAGACAAAGCCTTTTCAATGGGTCGAAGGCTAACAAAGAAATTAAAAGAAGTTATTCACAGACAAATGTTTGAAGTCGCAATTCAAGCAGCAATTGGTGCCAAAATAATTGCACGCGAAAGCGTTTCAGCCATGCGAAAAGACGTTACAGCAAAGTGTTATGGTGGTGACATAACTAGAAAACGCAAATTGCTTGAAAAGCAAAAAGAGGGTAAGAAAAAAATGAAGCAAGTTGGCAACGTTGAACTTCCACAAGAAGCATTTTTGACAGTTTTAAAGAGCGAAGAGTAATTTTTAAGGAGAGTCAGTGAAGAGAAAAAAAGGGTATTATTCAATTTCTGTCGTAGCAAAGATGTTTTCTGTACATCAACAAACAATTAGAATGTATGAGAAAGAGGGCCTTTTCGCTCCAAAAAGATCCACTGGCAATACTCGCCTTTTTTCTGAAGAAGATGTAGACAGGCTTGAAGAAATAATTTATTTAACGCATAAATTGGGTGTCAACCTTGCAGGCGTCGAAATGATTTTAAAACTAAAAAAACGCATTTCAAAACTACAAGAAGAGATGAATTCTTTGCTTAAAAACGCCCAGATTGAACTTGAAAATGATGCAGAGGATTATAAACAAGACGTTGGCAAACAGGCGCAGCGCTTGATGGAAATCAAAACAGAAAATATAAAGAAAATACGTAACAAATCGATTGACGTGCAGGATGTGACAGTTGACAACACCAAAGATAAGCGTAATTCTAACGACAATAACAACAAAAAAAGCTTTTCAGATACTGAAAACTCAATATCTGAAACAACCAAAAGTAGCTTTGGTGACTGGAAAATTGAATACGAAGAAGACATTTAATAATGCCTTCCAACATCACGGGCATTTTTTGCAATTTTTGCAAAAATACACTGAAACTCAAGACTCAATCAGTCACGGCAGCCCGCATCTAAAAAATTGTCAATTTATCGAAATGCACGACGAAATCGTGCTTTCGATAACATATAGGTCATGTATCATCCTATTAGTAATGGTTTTGGCTCACTACTTGAAATCGAAAAATAGAAATGCAGAAATTGTAGAATTACTTGTCAACGCTGGTGCTGACATATCCCTATTTTTTAACGGCTGCCAGTACATGCCTATCATGCATTTGCGCTGACTGCTGATTGGCGACAAGCCACTTGCGCAAATGATCAGTTCCAATCAACATATCCATGGCGTATTTGCCACCCCATTTTTCAAGATTAGATTGTTGAGGGTAGGCTGAAAAAAGCTCTTTCAAAATAGTTTGAGTAACAATCATAGGCGATACATTTTTTTTATCGTAGATATGCATAAAAACGCCCTTGCATTCAACATCTTTGTGTTTAGGGTTTTCTGCCATACCTGGAATAATTTTTGGAGTAAAAGTCACCTGTTCAAAAAACACGCCTTTCAGCTTTTTGTCATTCAATGTTTTGGCAAGCAGCTTGGCGTCAACCCACGGCGCTCCGATTTGTTGGAATGGGTATAACGTTCCTCGCCCCTCAGAATAATTAGTCCCCTCAATCAAAACCGTCATTGGATAAGCCTGTATCGCATTGATAGAATTAAGATTTGGGGAAGGAGATACAAAATTAGATAAAAAATAATCTTGGCCATCAACTTGCTCACTGCACGGTAAAACAGTAAGATTCGCATGAATGCACTTATTTATCGTCTTGGCCAATGTTCCAGTATTTTGACCATGCATGAACTTCGTATAAACCTTTCCAATAAATGACTCGAATTGGGGCTGCAAATCAGGCCCCCTTTGCCCCCAAAACTTTATTGGATTTGGACGCTCAAGCAAAAGAACTTTAACATTGTTTTCTTTTGCTGCTTGCAGCGCCAATTTTAGCGTACTCAAATATGTGTAACAACGCAGGCCTACCTCCTGAATATCAATGATCAAAACATCGATATTAGAAAGCATACTCCGCGTAGGCGCACGAGTTTGACCATGCAATGAATAAATAGGACAACCCCACTTTTTCGATAAATCATCACTAACGCTGGCACCCGCTTCATGCGTTCCATCCAATCCATGCTCAGGACTAAAAATGGCGCACATCTTTCCCTGATTGCTTTGTTTTGTCCAATCAAAAAGAGCGTCTAGTAAAAATTCTTTTTTATTGTCCAGGTAAACAAAACTAGGCTTGTGGCACAAAACACCAAATTTTTTATGTTTTAAATATTTTGCAGGATTAACAATAAGCCTGTCTGCCCCTGTTAATAGAGTTTTTTTTTGAGTTGATCAAACGCCGCGTTGATCAGTGAAGAATGAAAAGAGCCAAGCTCAATTGACTGCGCATCTGGTATAATTGTTTTTTCGTAAGGATGACCAAGCGAAACTATCGTTAACTTTTTGCAGTAGTGCTTTAATAATCTTAACCACTCTTGTTGATTCTTGTTCAACGTTTGTAGAACAACATTATCACTATTTTGAAATTGGCTATGATAAATTATATCACTCAAATCTTGTATGGAATCCGCAGACATCGGATCTAACATAATCTCTGAAACGTGATATTTTTCGGATTCAAACAATGACATTAACAATGTTTTCTTCTTTGAACTTGCTTTGTCATCCAATGTCTGAAAGCTTGTTGCTGGTCGTATTTTATTTAAGTCAACAGACAAAACCAACACTTTATTTGTTATTGGTATTTCTGCAACATTGCCAGAGACAACCTTTTTTGCAAGCTCTTGAGAAACGCGTCTTTCATCAATGTCAGACGGTACGTTTAAGCTAAGTCTTTGCACTATCGCTTTGATCTTTGATCTAATATCATATTTGGAATCAAATGATGATTCAGAAAGCTTTTTGATCATTTTAATTTGATCATCAGGGGAAGCTGAAAAAATTAATAAATCAAAACCATTTTTTATAGATTTTTGTGCTGCACGGCAAATATAATCTAGTTGCATGCTTTTATCCGGAGATCTGTGAAATGACTGCATGGAACAGTCATCAGTAATTAACAGCGCATCAGAATTGTGCTTTTTGATCCACGCAACCACATTGGCATTTGTACTTGCTTGATCAGGTCCAAACTGGTCATATCTTGCATGACCAACCATGACAGCCACATCAATTTTCTGTTCAAGCACCTGGCGAAATGGTTCAACGTTAGCCTCAAATTCTTCATCAGATAACTTGATCTGAACATTATCAGTGTGAGTATCAAACTTGCCAGACTTGAGCCCTGGAAAATGCTTAATCACAGGCAAGACACCTTCGCTCAAAAGCCCATTAATAAAAGACAGGCCACAATCAACCACAGATTTGCTATCAGCAGCAAAACAACGAGTTGCAAGTATATAGTTTGCTGGATCAAATAAATCTAAGCTTGGTGCAAAATCAACATTGATCCCATCAAGCTGATGACCGATAAGTTTGCCTGCCGAATAACATTCAGCCTTACCAAGCTGGGCCAATTTGTAAGGCGAAGGCACCGAAACAAATCCATTTACATCTGCACCGCGAGACACTATACCACCTTCAAAATCAACACTAATCAAAAGAGGATAAATACCCAGATCTTTGGCTTTGTCCTGCAATAATTTGCAAATCTCTTTTGTTTTTGACCTATTCTGCATATGAGGCTCAGTCAACATAACACCAGCAGGCTTTGTTTGTTCCAGCCAAGAATTATACTCAGATGTTTGGCTATATTTTGGCAATGTTAAGATAAAGTGCTTGCCAACGTCACTGGCCAATACTGTATTTTGATCAGCAAAATTGTACGTGAATGGTATAATTGATGCTACTAAACAAATTTTTAATTTTTTGAATTTCATTACTATCCCCTCAATCAAAAAAAGAGCCACCCGATTTCGAGTGGCTCTTTTTACTTTTATAAGCTCGCAAGTAGTAGTGCAAGAATCGACATCAATTTAATCAAAATGTTAAGAGATGGACCAGATGTATCTTTAAATGGATCGCCCACGGTGTCTCCAACAACTGCAGCCTTGTGAGCAGGAGAGCCCTTGCCTCCAAGATTGCCAGCTTCGATATACTTTTTAGCATTATCCCATGCACCACCGCTGTTTGCCATGGTCAATGCAAGAACAATTCCAGAAAGCGTTGCTCCAGCCAAGAAACCTCCAAGCGCAACGTTGCCTTGAGATCCAAAGCCAAATTTGATTATAATAGGCATAGACAACAAAATAACGCCTGGAAGAATCATTTCACGCAACGCAGCGTTTGTACTAATTTCAATGCATTTTGAATAATCGGCCTCAGCCTTACCTTCCATCAATCCAGGAATTTGTTTGAATTGGCGTCTGACCTCTTCAACCATCTTCCAAGCTGCATTACCAACAGATTTCATTGTAAGAGCAGAAATCAAGAATGGAAGACATCCACCCAACAATAGACCGGTAAGAACAACTGGATGTATCAAGTCAAGATGGGGAATTCCAGCCTCTTGACAGTAACCAGCGAACAAGGCCAGGGAAGCAAAAACAGCTGAACCGATTGCAAAACCCTTACCCAAAGCCGCGGTCATGTTTCCAAGAGAATCGAGCCTGTCGGTAATCTTACGAACCTCTGGACCAAAACCAGACATTTCGGAAATACCGCCAGCGTTGTCGGCGATTGGACCATATGCATCAACAGACATGGTAATGCCAACCGTTGCAAGCATAGAAACAGCTGCAAGCGATACGCCAAAAATACCACCGAAGTAGTAAAATGATACATAAACAATTAATGCAATCGAGCTGACAGGAATAACAACGGACTCAAATCCAAGAGCCAGACCAAATATAAGATTTGTACCAGCACCAGACTGAGAAGCCTCTGCCAGACGTCTAACTGGACTACCACTCGTGTAATAATCTGTTGAAATCGCAATAATTACCCCGGAGATAGCACCCAAAAATATAGATCCAAACAGATTCATCTCTACGCCCATTGCATAAAGATATCCGTAAGCACCAAGGATGAAGAACAAGATTGCAACGTATGTTGCCTTGTGCAAAATCAAATTAAGTTTTGACTTAAACACAAAAGCTGAAGCAAGACCTGCTATCGAAGCCAACAATCCAACACCACAAAGCACGATTGGCATAGCCAAATAACGCATATCATGAGCATAAACGCTAGCTGCCAAAATCATTGAACCAACCATTGCTCCAACGTATGACTCGTAAATATCTGCACCCATACCGGCTGTATCGCCAACGCAGTCACCGACGTTATCGGCAATAACTGCAGGGTTACGTGGGTCATCTTCAGGAATGCCCATTTCAACCTTACCCACCAAGTCAGCGCCAACGTCAGCAGCCTTGGTATAAATACCGCCGCCAACACGAGCAAAGAATGCAATTGAGCTTGCACCAAAAGCAAAGCAGGTAATGATGTTTATAAAATTAAATCCTGGCACATCGGCAAAAAGGTAAAACAGTGTTCCTACGCCAAACAACCCCAAACTTGCAACAACAAAGCCCATAACCGAGCCGCCAAGTAAAGCTGTCAAAAACGCAGCTCGCTCGCCATTATTTTTGGCTTCCAAAGTCGTCATTTCATTGGCTTTTGTTGCAGCCTTTAAACCAACAAAGCCCGCAAGCATTGAAGACAAAGCTCCAACTGCATATGTCAATGCAGCAACTGCACCGAATGCAAAATAAAGAGTAGTAGCAGCAATTGCAAGAACAACCATCAATACTGAATACTCTTTACGTAAAAATGTCATTGCACCGGCTCTTATCAAACTTGCGATATGCGCCGAGCGTTTATCGTCATTTTTATATCTTGATATCTTTAAATAAATGATTCCTGTCAAAATTATGCCCAGCAAAGAAATGCCGCTGAACATCAGGAAATACAACAATTGTTCCATAAAACTCCTTCAGTTAAACCCTGTTAATATAATGTTTGAAACCTTGCACGTGAAAAGTGTAAGATCAGATTAATGTTTTGTAAAGAAGGAGATTTGAACACCAACATTCAAAGCCACACCTAGTTTTTGTTATTTCTGAAAAAAACATCTGAAACCCAGCATCCAATCATGCCTGGCAGGCCGCCGCCTTCGCCCTACGTGGCTACGGCGCCCAGGGTATCTAAAAACTTATCATTTTATTGGCAAGCGCCATCCATTCGATCATGCAAAACTTCATAGTTGATGTATGCCCCTGAATATGGTCGAGAGGACGTAGGATTATAATTGAAGAGTTGACATTAATTTTTCCGTTTAACTATGTTGAACTAAATTCATTAACCAAAAAGGATATTTTAAAGATCAATTAACGTCATATCTAAAACAAAACACCGATTCAGACGAAAAAATATATAAATTACTTGAAGCGGGAGCCTCTATTAATCGCTTAGCTTTAAGCTGTTACCAAGAAAATAATAAATTTGAAACATTTAAATTAAGGTCAAAATTGTTTGGCATTTATCTGAATTACAGATCTGGACAAAGAATTTACCCGGTCCTTGAACGGGAAAAAACAGCTCTTATTCAACTTAAAAATGCTTCGCAAGAAAAATTTAATAAAATTATTGATTGGTTTAAATCAATAAAATCGAAATGAGAGAGTAAAAAATATTTGCGTTGAGCCACGCCGACTTTTTGCACCTTTTTAAAAAACTGTTACGCGCCCAGCACTAAATCGATTGTTGCCGGGCGTGTTTTCAATTTTATCAAATTTGCGTTAAGCTTGAATTAGTCGAATGTTTAGGGTTTGTAGCTCGATGTATGCTTCTGTGTTTCATGGTTTTGCTCAATCAATCAAGATCTTTACTTTATTGTGTTTGTTTTATTATTTTAAAAACTGAAAAGTAAGTTTATTGTAGTTTTTGGAGTTAATAAGGAGTTAATAAAATGATAAAAAAGATATATTTATTGTTGTGTATTGCTTGTACTGTAAACTTTTTGGTGCGATCTAATAATGATAATTTGATCGGCACAGCAAGTATCCTTGCCCCTTCTTTTTTATGGGGATCAGCGTTGAATGGTGCTGTAGCATTGGAAAAAGAGTTGGTAATGAATGTTTGGGATTTGGCATGGAATCGCAAAAAAGCTGATCCCAAAGCAGGAGAAAAAAAAGATAAATTAATTGATCCAGAAAATGCTTTGCCGTTGATTAAGGTTGTTGATGGATTATTTCATAGACCGCGTGGCACCGTTGGACGTGCAGCTTTTGGACCAACAGAAACTATTAAGCCTGAAGATACTAAAAGAATAGCAAAAATTGTTGGCATACTTGTTGCATTGAGTCCGTTGATTAAGGATATTTGTGAGCAAATTAATAAAAAAAGCAATCAATTAAAAACGTATCTTCCCCAAAGCAAAGAAGCATATAAGGCAATGGATGAAGACCTGAAACAATTTGTTAACTTTTCTGGAAAAATTATAAAAGTTTTTAGCTCCGCCACTACAAAAGAAGGGCAAAAACCTGATCCAGTAGCGGATATTTTTAGAATTGCTAGTCAAGAAACAGGTTATCTAAAAAATGCAGAAGATGCATTCAATCAATATTTACAAGTAAGCCCAACACCCGATGAAAAAATTGCGTCTCGCCATAAAATTGTTAAAGAACTTGTAAGCGACATTTATAAGATTTATTTATTTAAGTTAACATGCGATTCTTTGGATGAAAACAATAAATCGCTTTCAACAATGATAACATTGGCATCGATACAGAATCAAAAAGAAACTACAATGATTTTGCAGGCATTGCTTTGGGCTTGTTGTAAAGATGATCGAATGGCATTAATGATTTATTATCAAACTTTAAATGGGGTTGTACGCGATGTAGCAAATAAATCTATTTTTATGGAAGGTAAAGAGCCAGAGTGGGATCATTGGCTTGTGATGGATAAATTAGATCAATCAACGGTATCTGAACGAATTCAACAAATACAAAAAGATACTGAAACACCTGAAGCAATTGAAAAAATGCTACAAACTCCAGATTTTTGGGAACGTTTGATGCGAATCTATTTAATGCCCGGCAAATATCCACAAATTTCAACACATAAACATGCTACTCTTTGGATTAATGGAAAAACTTTACAGTCGAATGATTTAACGTCTGGACAACTGGTTATAACGCAGTATGAAGATTGTGTAGAGGCTATGATTTTTAATATTGTGTGTATTTTGGCTTATGATTCTGAAACAAAATCGTTTAGTTTAAAAAAATTACAATCACGATTAAAACAAGCGAAACTGAATGATAAGCTTATAAAATTTTTTACAAACCAGCATCCAGCATTAAATACTGAAAAAGGAATTATTCCTGTAGATCCAAGTACGATGGAAAATATATTTGTTCATAGCGCTTGGACTGATGTTATTTCAAATATTGCTGGTGTAACGTATGCAAATACTTTAGTTGGGAATACAAGAACAAAATTAGAACGCAGTCATTTTATCATTGCACCACCACAAAAACATGCGGCTCTTAGAACTGCAGGGTACGAACCACAAAGTGAGTCGACAATTTGTTTTGAGATGCAACCTCCTTTAAAAAATGTCATAGTCGCACTCAATGATATTTTGGGATTAGGATTGTTTGATAAAGCCAATGTGTATGACGAAATTGTAAAACCAAATTTTGTAGAACAATATCTGCCAATAATGGCTGCTAAATTGGATATTAAAATGGAGCCGAAGTGTGGTGTATCAAAATCTGTTGAAGAAGCTGAACGTTGTACACAAGATTATTTAATAACAAATGTATTTTTTGAAAAAGAAAAACCTGCCGAGTTTGCATTGGCTACCGCGTCAAGCATGCACGGCGAATTGAGGCAGTTGATAAAAGATAGAGAATGGAATAAAACTATTACGGTCGTTTTTAATCATATTTTTGGGTATCCTAAAAGTTCAGCTTTGCAAGCCTTATTTGCGCAATTGCAGTGTCTTAATTTTTTAGAACTTCGATTTATTTTTGATTACTTACGGTCTAAGAATCATGAGTGGGGTTGGGGCGCTGATGAGTTTATAAAAAATATTCCAAATCCAATCATTAATGCTGAATCCATTTATTTTTCATTGTTTGGTCTAAATATTAAAGATTTCTTTATTTATTATTACTTATGCGCGACTTTGAATTATCAAAAAATTAAAATTAATAAATTAACGCAAAATTTATTTTTCAGAATTGCTCGATTAGAAACTGATCTTAATATTAAATTAATGAAATATCGTCATATTTTTGATACTTTACACGATGTTGATGGTTTTGAAGATGAAGAAAATTTAAAAGACGCGCTAGATACAGCTAAAGCTGCAGTTGCATCTAATGACGATTCCTTAATGTGGAATGGAATAAATTTATTTAAATCTATAGTTCAGCAAAGAAAAGCATTTGATGTGGCATGTGGTGCTGCTATGAGTACATTGTCATCCCAAACATATACCGGTCGAATTGAAAGTTTACACTTGTTAGCTGAACTCGTTAAGCAGGGACAATGCTATGACGAAGTAATCAGTGCTGCTACTGCAGAATGTAAGAATAGTAGCGAATCCGTAAGAAAACACTCACTTCAATTATTTTTGGAATTAGTTAAGCAGGGCAGAGGAATTCCAGAGGCAGAAGCAATTTTAAGGCAAGGTTCTGATCCAGATTATGATGTTCGGCAAGCGGCCTCTGAATTAGCAACTGAAATAGCTGCGCGTCAAGCACCTCAACACGATCCACAAATTACAACTGCTTTTGCAGCAGCTGCAGCAGAAGCGATTGGCATACCTGTGCCCGCACCAATACCTGCGCCAGAGCCAGAACCGCAGCCAGCAGTGCAACCAGAGACAATTGCCATGCCTACGCCAGAGCCAAAACCGCAGCCCGAACAAAAACCTGCACTCGCCGACAACCCTCCCACCGGCAACTATCTGGATACAGCTATAGCCGAATTGAAAGATAAAAAATTTGAATCCTTAGACAGCAAAGATTTTAAAGATCAATTAACATCATATCTAAAACAAAACACCGATTCAAACAAAAAAATATATCAATTACTTGATGCCGGCGCTTCGATTAAGATGCTGATCCAAAGATGCAAATTAGGTGATCAATCGCAAAACATGCTTAAATTAAAATTGTTGGGCATTTATCTAAATTATCAATCTGGGCAAAGACTTTACCCTGTACTTGAACAAGCAAAAATGGCTCTTATTAAATTTAAAAATTTGGGAACAAGCGGCTGGAATAAATTCATAAATT
>LBTE01000004.1:0-2099 GCA_000989955.1 candidate division TM6 bacterium GW2011_GWF2_37_49
TGCAAACGGAACCAAAACCATCGCCACACTACTTGCAGATATCACCTCAACCGGCGTCTTCACCCTGGTGGGCGGCGGCGATTCTGTAGCTGCAGTTACCCAGATGGGCTTTGCAAACAAAGTTAGCTATGTATCTACCGGCGGAGGCGCTATGCTGGAATACCTTGAAGGAATCGAACTCCCCGGAATCGCCGCCATCAGAGCGGAATAACCTTGCCAAGCATCGTGGGGCTTTGCTGGGAACGAACTTTGGCAGTGTTTGATGAAACACATTGTTATTCAGTAGATTACAAACCCCAGTTTTCCAAGTTTGGAAAACTGGGGTTTGTATTTAATTGACATATTGAAAGTTACATCAAACTCTGGCAGAGCTTGGTTTCACAAAATAGTGTCAATCCAATAATATAGCATCACCAACGACAAGATGAGTTTGAGGCCGGTTCCGAGCAGGAAGCCGATAAAGGAGCCGAAGGCAGATTTGAGTGCGAATTGTGAGTTTTGGCCACCGAGCAGTTCGCCCAGGTAGGCACCGATGAATGGGCCTATAATCAGACCCAAAGGCCCGAAGAAGAGACCAACTATCATCCCCGCAATAGCGCCGCGAGAGCCGTATCTGCTCCCGCCAAACTTGCCGGTGCTCCAGGCCGGAATAAAATAGTCTAGAACAGTAACCATCACAGTGATGACGCCCAGAACAACCAGCAGAGTTGTGCTAAACTGGGCATACTTGGTAATGTGAAGCAGAATAAGGGCGCCAAAAGCCAGCGGCGGCCCCGGCAGCACAGGCAGCACCGAACCGGCAATTCCGGCAAGCAGCAGGAGAATTGAGATTATGAGCAGAAGTGTATCCATTCGTGCAACTGTTAAAGGCTATGATTCAGCCAGGATATTAAATAGGTCTATATTGATATAGACAACCTCTTTGCCTATCTTTTTACTTGCTAGAATACCCATCTCTTCAAGTTGAATAAGGTATTTTTTTGCTGTATTTAAACTTTTCATATTATTATCCAGCAATTTTTTAGGACTTATATATGGCTGTTCAAATAATTTTTCAATAAACTCTTTTCTAATGGATGGATATCTTGTATTGATTAACTCTTTTGTTCTTGTGAAAAGTCTATCAATCTCTTCAATCTTGCTTATTGTGTATCTGGAGGTCTCTTCAATTGCTTTAAGCATATATATAATCCATTGACTCCAGTTTCTGTGTGCCGTTACGTTTTTAAGTAACTCATAATATCCCTCTTTTTCTCTTATGATGTACGCACTTAAATAAAGAATCGGCACATCCAGTAAATGTTTTTGAATCATAAGCAGAATGCTCAAAACTCTTCCGGTTCTTCCATTGCCATCCCTGAATGGGTGAATGGCTTCAAATTGATAATGAGAGACAGCTATTTTTAGTAAAGGATCATAAGGATACTTTACATCGTCATTAATATATTCCAACAGATTATTCAGCTTCTCTTTAATAACTTGTACTCCTCTTGGTGGGGTGTAGATAACCTCGCCTAATAACTTTCCACTCCCTCTTTTCAAAATAACCGTTTCTGTTTGAGGTGGTCTTATTCCATCATTTACCTGTTTAATTTCCCGATAGATACTAATTAGTGCATCAATCGTAATTGCCTGCCTGACAACTATATCATTATAACCTTTCCAAAGCGCCTGCCTGTACCTTAATACCTCTTTTGTATTGATCTTTTGTTCTGAATCGCTTATTGTAAATGATTGATATAGCTCATCATCTGTAGTAAAGATGTTCTCAATCTCTGTACTTGCCTTAGCCTCTCTCAATATAATTGTATTAACAAGCATCGATTGATTGGGCAATTTTTTAGCAATCCCCTTAAGCTCTGCAAGTGCCTTATTTGCATTGATTAAACCCTTAAGGACCTCCCGGCTTTCAACTATTTCGTCATCAGGGGGAAGTATTGGAAGATTGTTGTATGGCTTATTTCTATCAAATGGCTCGGTAAGATTTGACATAATATTTTCTTTTTGTCAAATATAGCGTTTTTTTGACAATTAGACTATTTTCTGTCAAAAAAAATATTTGCCTATACCTTTTGTCAATTTATGCGATAATTTGACAT
>LBTE01000004.1:2172-57565 GCA_000989955.1 candidate division TM6 bacterium GW2011_GWF2_37_49
ACTCCTGCAGATTGCGCCCATAAAGAGAACTTAAGATATGCATCGGTAATCTCTACGCGCTCAATCACGTGTTCGAAGCCCGAAATGATGTTGATGGCCCAAGGCAGATTTTCTGCGGTTTTATAATATCTGCCTATACCGGAAGAGGAGTTGTCTGCTCCGGTGCCAAAGAGCGCTGCAGATGCCCTTGAGGTAGGCGGATAGTCCGGAAGGTGAACCTCTCTTCCCCTGTTGCCGTTCACAAAAATGAAAGGGTTAAACCCGGAGATGTTGAGGTTGTTAAGTGTGTATTTATGAGGGGTAAACGAGATGTTCATCTCAATGACTGCCGGCTGTACATAAGGCTCTCCCTTTTTTACATTCACCCCAAAACTTCCCGTAGAGCTCATAAGCGAACTCGCATTGTTAAACACAATAAATGTAGGCAGATTCTGCCCCTGCTCCAACACCCCGCCGCTAACCTGAATATCAGACACATCAAAAGATGGCGAGTTTAGCTGAAAGCCGAATCCATTGGCATAGGCAGCACCTATAGCCTTGACAATAAAGCTGCAAGAGACTGCCGAAACATAGTTGGAAGCATCGGTGATTATCTTAAACCGGTAATCTATTACAAGGTCATTAAAGTCATAGTCACCCTTGGATGGCCACATATCTTCAAAAGCGAGCGTACCGTAACCGGAAGAGGGGTAGTAGTTCTCAAAAGCCATCCCGGCATCTGCAGGGTAGGCGTCATCTTCATTGGGAATTCCATCGCCATCACTGTCCGGATTTGAAACCGACTGCACAACGCTTTGAATCTCTTGAGCCGAAAGTGCACTCCCGTAAAGAAAAACCTCATCTATCTTCCCTTTAAAGAATTTTTGAACGGCGTTATCTGACCCAATAGAGATATTTCTCGAGTTGACCTTGAGCTTGCCCGTAACAGGCTTGCTTTCCCATAGGCGGCCATTTACGTAAAAAGCGAGGAGAGATCCGTCATAAGTCATAGCAAGGTGATACCACTCATTAAGAATTGGCCTTCCGTTATTCCACTCTAATGAATGCCCTGTATCATTATCCATCCTTATCCCGCAACTCCACCCCTTCCAAACATCCTGCCGTAACCCGGGCCCATCCCAATCTCCCTTCTGAAAGATCTTGGCAGTTCTATTCTCCTCGGAGAAGACCCAGGTCATCATTGTAATTGCATCTGCAGGGCTAAGCTGAGGCGTACTCGCGATATTTACATTGCCACTTGTCCCGTTAAAATAGAGCGCCCCACCCTTGATGCCCGGGGTTCTTGTTGCGTTGGCAATTGTTCCGTTATTACTCCCGAAGGAGTCAAAAGCAGTGGTACCACTACTCTCATCAAAATTCCAGTACCCCAGAGGCACAGCCGCCGCCTGCGCAGCGAAAAAGTTGTTTTCCGTTGCAGATTCCCCTCTTGCAGATAGAACCACAGATAGCTCTGCGCTGTCGATTTTGAACTCTTTCCCATTGATCAACACAGCCTTAACATCTGCAGGAACGGTAATGGTAACCAAATAATTCTCCGGCGATCTGTTATTAAGCCCCTTATGATAAGAGATCTTGCCGTCCAGAGATGTAATCTTTATAATTGATGTAAGGTCTGAGTATATCGAGAGTTTGATATCCTTAGATGTTTTCCAGTTAAAATCCGGGGAGATGGTCATCTCTTCGAAACTCTTTGGAGGAGTCTCTCCGGAGCCGCCCGGCATCTTAACACACGCAACCACTACAGGCAGCAGCAATAAAATATAGAGATTTGACCGTTTCATATTGCAGAGAGTTAAAACCGGAACCCAAACTTTAGCGAAAGCCCGTTATAACCATCCAGTGTGAAGCCGGAGTAGCCGTCTTTGCGGTAACCGATGAGCAGGAAGGGTTTTGCAGATCTCTCTTTAGAGTTGAACAGAAGACCTATCTGCGGGTTTAGGAACAGGGAAGATTCGTAACTATCCTGTCTAAAAACATATCCGCAATCTAACCGGGTAATGGCAGCTAAGCCTGAATTAAGCGGAAAACTATATCCTGCATATGCATACAACGGCATATGAAACCCCTTCATTGTACCACCGTAAGCAGCCATTGCGTTGTATCCTCCACCGACACCTGCACCAATATGAACCGCCTCATTATAAAGCCGCTCTATCTCAAAGCAGATATCTCCACTCACACCCCTCCCGAAGTTGACCCCCGACACCAGAGCAAACCCCGTTCGCGGGCCTCCCTCATTCTTTTGTCCGTAAACAGGTGTGGCAGCGATTGTCAATAAAAAAATCGCAACGATACATACTAATGTGCTACTCTCTTTTTTCATAATGGTAAAGTATAATTATTACAACAGAATTAGCTCCCTAAGATACTCTCGAGCAAATATATATAATAAATATTACTTCCCCGGCAATATTACCCAAAAACATTCCGAAAAACTCCCATTCCAAATTGTTCCCCCATCTGGTTTTTATATCTTAACATAGTTTTATATCTTCGCACACTCAAACAGAACAAACAGGGAGAGATGCAGGAGTGGTTGAACTGGCCCGCCTGGAAAGCGAGTATACCTCAAAAAGGTATCGGGGGTTCGAATCCCCCTCTCTCCGCCAAAGAAGAAAAAGCCGGGCTAAAGCCCGGTTTTTTGTTTCCGGTAAGTGCAAAGCTTGCTTTAGCACGAAGACGGAAACAAAAAAACTTATGCACAGCATAAGGCTTTTTCTTCTTTGAAGCCCCCCACCAGGGGATCACCGAACGAAGTGAGGTAATCCCTTAGTGGGCAACTAAACCCCACGATGCTTGGCAAGGTTATCTCAAAACGAGACAATATTGTTTTTCAATGCAAATTTTACCATTTCGACCGTACTTTTGAAGCCAAATTTTTGCATTATGTTGTTTTTGTGAGTCTCTACTGTTCTTATGCTGATGTTCAATTTGTCCGCTACTTCGTGATTTGAAAAGCCTTCTACATACAGTTTCAATATCTCTTTCTCCCGCGAAGTGAGTGAGTAATTTTTAGATTTATCTGCAGAGTTAATATTTTTGATCTTGGAGACATAGGACTTCATAAGGTTTCTGGAGATGTTTGAAGCGTAGTACTCCTCTCCGTCATTTATTGTTCTTATAGCCTCCAGCAACATCTCCTTGTTGGTATCCTGCTTTGGCAAGATTCCTCGTGCACCGGCTTTAATTGCATTGTAGATATAGTCATCTGTTGTATACATAGATAGAATAAGCACCCTGGAAGGCAGGTTCAACTCAACGATTTTTGAGGTCAACTCTATACCGGTCATATCGGGCATTGAGATATCGCTGATAACAATATCCGGAAGTTGTGATTTGATTATATCCAGCGCTTTAACCCCATTAGAGGCACAACCTATAAAATCAATATCATCTTCGTCTATTAGCATTGTTTTAACACCATCCAGGATTATCTGATGGTCATCTACCAACAATATTTTTATTTTTTTCATAGCTACACTACTTTATTTACCTTAACCCGAATAGTTGTCCCTTTTTCCGGTGAGGTTTCCACATCGAATGTCCCATCCAATAAAATACTTCTTTCGCGCATATTGAACAAACCCTTTCCCAAACCCAGATCATTGGTGTCATAATTGAACCCCTTCCCGTTGTCTTCAATAATCAACACCAGATTTTCTGCCGTTTCTGTAAGCTGGATCTGAATCTGTGTTGCCTCTGAGTGTTTAATCGCATTATTCAATGCCTCCTGTACAATTCTATACAAATATATTTTTGTGCGTTGTTTTATATGCTCAAAATTGCCGAACCAGGAGAAATCTATATTTATGCCCGTCGTTTTCTGAACCTGGTTGCAAAGGTTCTTAATTGCCATCTCAAACCCGAACTCCAGAATTCCGGAAGGTGCCAAATCTGTGGAGATTTTTCTTAATTCATCAATAGAGTGGTTTACCTGTGTTTTTAATTCGTTAATTTTTTGGTTGTTAAACCCCTCTTTCCTGCTAATTAGGTTCTCAAGCGTCATTTTTATAGCAATGAGCTCCTGCGCTAACCCGTCGTGAAGCTCGCGGGAGATACGGTGACGCTCAAACTCCTGACCATCATATAGCGCAGATATTCTTTTAGCTTTTTCGTCAACCAGTTCAGATGTGTTTTTCTGAATGTTGTCTATCATTTGATTAAAAGTAAGGGCCAGTACCCCAAATTCATTTTCTGACTCAATATTTACTTTGGCATCATAATCTCCCTCTCCAATTTTCAATGCTGCCTTTTTAAATTTAACAATCGGCAAAATTATATCGGATGTAATAACCTGAGCTATAGATAAAATAAGAACCAGGATAATGATTGAGACAAAAAACAGATCGTTTCTAAGGTTTTTAATTGGGATCATCGCTTCGTTGTAATCAATCTCTGCCACAATTACCCAATTATAATTATCTGCAGATAGCCTGTCAAACGAACTAAGACATAAAACGCCCCTGTAATCAGTCGAGATCGATGTGCCGCAACCACTCTTAAAAGCACTTTTAACAGCATTGGTCCCGACTATTACCTGACTACCGGAGCGGGAGAGAAACCTGGATTTGCTTCTCATAATGAAATTTGAATCTACCAGATATACCTCTCCCGTTTTTCCTAAACCATTAGTTTGATTAGTATCCAGCATAATCCTGTCAACCTGGTCAAAATCTATCCTATCGTTACTTTTTAAGTAGTTCTCTATCTGCTCTTTTTTGAGCGACTTCACAGATATTAGCTGCTCTGTTGCCCGCATTATGAGAGCAGTTCTTGCTTTATAGTAAGAGTAGATTCCTATAATTGAGAGAGATGAAAACCCCACAATCAAATACAGGAACATAAATTTTGTTGTAATTGACCTTTTAAACATCTGCTATTGATAATTCACTCAAAAATAACAAATTAAATTACACCCTCGTCATATGCCTTTTCTCCGTGGAGTGTATTATCCAGCCCCAGTATTTCATCTTGCTCTTTGACCTTTACCGGGGTTATCTTGTTAATTACTATCAACATAAGATATGTGAAAACAAACGCATAAACCGAAGCGACAACTACTGCAACAACTTGTTTTACAAAGAAATATCCCCCTCCATAAATAAGCCCGTCTGCACCGGCACCATTTACTGCTTTTGATGCAAAAACACCCAGAAGAATTGAGCCAAAGACACCACCTACACCGTGTACACCCCACACATCAAGAGCGTCGTCCCATTTCATCTTGTTTTTAAACTGGACTGCCATATAGCACATCACTCCGGCTCCAATACCAATTAACGGGGATGCCCACAAAGGCACAAAACCGGCACAAGGTGTTATTGTAGCCAGGCCGGCAATAGAGCCTGTAAGTAATCCGACAAACTTTGGTTTTCTCTCACGGATCCACTCAATAACCAACCACGAAATTGTTGCAAAAGATGCTGCAATGTCTGTATTTAAAAATGCAAGAGCGGTTATGTTATCTACCTGACACTCACTTCCTGCATTAAAGCCATACCATCCGAACCATAGCAATCCGCTGCCAATGGCTACCAATGGAATACTGTTTGGCGTCGAGTTTTTATCTGCCCTTGCTCCAACATAGAATACAGATGCCAATGCTGCAAAACCGGCAGTTGCGTGCACCACAATCCCTCCCGCAAAATCCAGAACACCCCATTGAGCCAGTAAGCCACCACCCCAAATCATATGAACAAACGGATAATAAACTAAAATCTGCCAAACCGTGAGGAAAATAAAATAGGATTTAAAGGTGACGCGGTTTACAAATGCTCCGGTAATGAGTGCAGGTGTAATAATTGCAAACATCATCTGATAGGCAAAGAATACAATTTCCGGAATTTTCCCGTTTCCCGCCCATAATGTATCAATGGAGATGCCCGACAAGAATGCTTTATCTAAATTACCGATGATACCGCCATCTCCACCGCTAAAGCAGAGAGAGTAGCCAAAAAACACCCATAAGACAGTAGTCCAGCCTAAAGAGACAAAGCTCTGAATCATAATGGCCAAAATGTTTCTTTTTGTTGCCAGTCCGCCATAAAAAAAGGCAAGGCCCGGAGTCATTAACATTACCAGGCTTGTTGCCAGAAGCATAAACCCTGTAGAGCCGGTGTCCAACAGGCCTGCATTTAACATAGTTGTAAGAATCATAAGTTTTTTAATTAATTATTAATTAATATATTACATTAAAATGAAAGCCCTAGTGCCAGATAGATTTTATTCAAGGCCGGGTTTGAAATAACAGAGCATTGAACAGGAATAGAAAAATTCTCAGTTATTTGAAGAGTTCGGGAGAGTTTAAGCCCAACATTTATGATACCCGGTTTTTCATTCAGATAAAAAGAGCTCTCCCCTGCCGCTATATTTGGGTTATCGGGTGTACCTCCAACAAAAACGTTTAAATCTGTCTGTTTAAGCCTGGTTTTATATCCTACCTCAATATATTTAGAAAGGAAAAGATCTCCATTGCTTTTACGGGCATCATTACCGAAAAGGTTCATTGCAAAAAGCAGGGTAAAAGGTATCTTCTCCGAACCATTATATGCGAGAGTCCCCTCAAGGATGTGCCCGGTCTTATCTTTTGACCACTCAAAATATTTATCTTTTGACCCCGTATTCAATCCCGGGAAAAAATAATCTGTAAGAGTTATTGAGAAAGAGCCTTTATAGGTATAGGACAAATATAGATCTGTCTCTTCATTTGCAGTCCCTGCTAAGGAGAAAGCTCCCCAGGCTCCAATGGAAAAAGCGTGATCTTCATTACCCAGTGTCAGTTTCATCCAAGGCTGGATGCTCGGGCTCTTACCACCCAAATCAAGCCCGCGCCAGATGTACCGGTTAAAGAGGTCACCCCCAAACTCCAGGTTTTGTGCCTTTAAGCCAGATATAAAGAGAAGTGTAAAACATAAAATGATGGTTGTTTTTTTCATAAAAGTTAGATTTTAAATAATATCTAAAATTATGATGAGTGCAAACAACCCGCAATAAAGGATATTCTGATTTTAACCTACGTGTTTTACTTAGTAAATATCTTCCTCATAATCAACTAAGCCCCACGATGCTTGGCAAGGTTCCCCTTTTCGTTTGCGGCAATCATTGCGTTTAGCACTTTTTCGGGGGTGATTGTGCAGGATTCGTGATGGATGCCCTCCTTTGGGTCGCAGGCTTTAATGGCGGCCTTCATCAGCCGGTCCCTGTCTACATTAGCCAGGCCAATCTCTTTAAAGGTGGTTGGAAGACCTATCTGCACACAAAAAGAGTAAACCTCATCCATTTCGGCAACATCGGCACCTGTGAGGTGAAGCCCGGCCAGCAGACCAAAAGCCACCTTCTCTCCGTGGTAGTATGAGTGAGTCTCCTCCAGTGCAGATAATCCGTTATGGATTGAGTGTGCAGATGCCAACCCAGAGCTTTCGAACCCGATGCCGCTAAGCAGAGTGTTGGCCTCTACAACATATTGCAATGCATATGTTACAACCCGATTTTCGTTTGCCGTCTTGGCATCCATCCCATATTTCAAAATTGTGTCATAACACAGCTTCGCAAGATTAAGAGCTGCCAGCGTGCTATATCCGCCACATTCGTTCATAGAGTGACTCTTGGCACAGGAGCGCGCCTCGAACCAGGTAGCCAGAGCATCACCCATCCCCGCCACAAGAAATCGAGCAGGAGCATTGGCTATCACATTAGTATCTACAAGCACCACCTGTGGATTCATCTTTTGATAATAGACACTTTCGAAAACGCCACCCTGCGAATAGATAACTGCGCAACCACTGCACGGAGCATCTGTAGAGGCAATTGTAGGGACAATAATCACCGGAATCCCCGCCCTATCCGCAACAATTTTCGCCGTATCAATCGCCTTGCCACCCCCCACCCCGGCAAGCACATCAATACTATTACGCTTCACAATATCTGCCAGCCGCATTAGCTCCCCCTCACAACACTCGCCCCCAAACACCTCCATAATAATTTCAGTTTGTGTCGCCCCCTGCCCAACACCCTTTCCCTCAAAATCTTTGAAAAACCTATCAAGAACAGATGTTTTTGCCGTACGCGAAGAGAGAATGAGCCCCCTATTACCAAACGACCCAATAATACCCCCCAACTGAGCAATCACCCCATCGCCCGGAAAAGCAGCCTTCACAGCAACAATCGATTCTAAATTTTCCATATATCTAATTGTTAATCTTTTAATTACAGACAAGTGCCATTTTGCCCAGCCCCAAAACCCCTAACCCCTGATAATCAACTAAGCCCCACGATGGTTGGCAAGCCAACTCTTTTATGCAACTTTTTGATTGTAAAGATGTTCCTGGAATTCAATAAACAATCTGCTTATGGTTGCCACATCGCCTAAAATTTTTTTGGCATCTTCTAGTGACTGATATTTATTTGTTAACAGTATTGGTAATTTGTCCTGATCAAGTTCGTCAACTCCAGTCTCAATATATTTGCTCAACACAAACGAAACAAACTCTTTTTGTTTATCATTTAATAAAGCAAAAATTGTAGCTTCGGCTGCTTTTACTCTGGCATCTCTGGTCATTGCAATATAATCGCCATTGAAAACATACTCCAACACATCGTACAGGTCGCTTTTCTCCATATCTACTAGCTTTTGCAGTGTCAATAAATCTGATTTTGGAAAACCTGCATCATCTAATTTTTCTAATAACATCCTACGAGTTAGAGGCTTACTCCAAAGCTTCCGCAATTCTTCTTCGTCTTTGAAAAGTTTTGGTAATTCTCCAAACAGATTACTTAAAAATTCTTGTGCCGAAATAGGTTTCCCATCTGCACTCCAAAACGAAGTGGAAATCATATGTTTGATCTCTCTCTCCTTGCCTCGCGCAAGCTTTACTTTTGCTTTCTTTATACATACACAAGGTTTTTGACCACACTTGTAACAAGGTGGCGTCTCTTTTATACATATACACTTAATTTGGCCGCAAACAGGACAAGGTTGTGGTGGTTTTTTTTCGCAAACACAAGGATTTTGACCACATAATTTACACAACTCTTCAATAATCGGCTCTCCGTCCCATTCAGTATCGGAGAAATGTTTGTAGGCATCTACAAAATCGTATATGGTAAAAAACTCTTTTCCATCAAACAAACGTGTACCTCGGCCAACTATTTGCTTAAACTCAATCATTGAATTGACCGGGCGAAGCAAAACAATACTGCGAATATTTCTTGCATCAACACCAGTTGAGAGTTTCTGAGAAGTAGTGAGAATGGTTGGGATTGTTTTTTCATTGTCCTGAAATTCTCTCAATAATCTCTCTCCATCTTCTCCATCGTTGGCAGTTACTCTAACGCAATAAAATGGATCTTTATTTTGGGCGTTTTGGTTTACCAAATCTCTCACCAATGCTGCGTGTGGTTGATTGGCACAAAAAATAATTGCCTTTTCCTTTTGGTTAGCCTCATCTAGAAAGATATTTACACGCTTTGTTTCTCTCTCAACAATCTCTATTGTGCGGTTAAACTCTTTTTCTTCATATAATTTGCCTACTTCTATTTCTCCTTCTACAATGGTATCGTCGGAAGTGTAGAGATAATCATCCAATGTAGTTTTGATCCGCTTTACTTTGAATGGCGTTAAGAAACCGTCATTAATCCCTTCCTTGAGAGAATAGATATAGACAGGCTCACCAAAATAGCGGTAGGTATCCACATTATCTGTGCGTTTAGGTGTTGCGGTTAAGCCTAATTGAACTGCCGGACAGAAATACTCTAAAATGCTCCGCCAATTGCTTTCATCATTTGCTCCACCGCGGTGGCACTCGTCAATTATTATAAAATCGAAGTAGTCTGGCGGATATTCCCCAAAATAGGGTGCAGATTTACCTTCTGAATCGGTTCCGCTCATAAAGGTTTGAAATATGGTAAAGAAAATACTGCCATTTGTGGGCACTTTACCGTTTCTCCTTATCTCGCCAGGTTTAATCCGGACCAATGCATCCTCGGGAAACGATGAGAATGAATTATATGCCTGGTCCGCTAAAATATTACGATCTGCCAAAAACAAAATTCGTGGCCTGCGGATGCCGTCACGATTTAAGGTCCATCTGGTTTGAAAGAGTTTCCAGGCGATTTGAAAAGCAATTGCCGTTTTTCCTGTTCCTGTGGCAAGAGTCAGTAAAATTCGATCTTTCCCGTTGGCTAAGGCTTCCAAAGTATTTTTTACCGCGATTTCCTGATAATAACGCAACTGCCAGCTTCCGCTTTTATCTTCAAACGGTATATTGGCAAACTTTTCCCGCCAATCGTTTTTAACTACAAAGGTTTTATCCCAAAGCTGTTGCGGACCTAAAAAATCTTTTACCAATCCTTCTTCGCCCGTTTTCATACAGATTTGGTAAATGTCATTTCCGTTGGTACTGTATGTGGTTTCTAGGTGAAGTTTTTGGGCATATTTTTTGGCTTGCATAACACCCTCGCCAACTTCCAAATCTGCACTTTTGGCCTCCACAACTGCCAACTTAATGCCTTTATAAACCAAAACATAATCTGCAATCTCCTTTTTGCCACGGCCACCGCCGGTTAGTATTTTCCCTTCGGTAATGTGGTATTCACGAAGGACTTTAGAGCCCTCGACAACGCCCCAACCACAAGCCCTTAGCTTAGGATCAATGAGTTCCGCTCTGGTTTCTGCTTCGTTCATTTGGTTTAGATTATTTTGGTTGTTTAAAAAATACTGTTTTCAGACAATCTCATAATTTTGTGCGAATAAAAAAGTGAGGTTATAATTTTTACCATCTGCGGCAGTTGTAAAGTAATTCTTTACAACTGAATTAACATCCAACTCATTGTCTTTCAATATTGCATATGCCATCGGGGGTGTTGTATATGATTAGGTCTGTCATCAATAGCCTTTTTCTTTACGTTTTTATCTATATTATACCACAGCAAATTGTTGTTCAATTATTTCTGGGAATTGATGCCAAATCTTGCCGTCAAGTTCTTTGCCATTAAGTTTTTTATTCCGTTTAACCTTGTCTGCACCCCAAGTTCCCCATTGTTTAAAGAAAAATGCAACATCCTTGTGTTCGCATTGTTGCTTGATATTCAATACCCATTCCTTTTCCATTGGTCTAGCTTTGTTTCCACTTTCTCCGCCCACGATTACCCAATCAATATTCGATAGATTCATTTCACCTAAATCCTCTAAAAGAGGTTCAATAGAAAGAAATAAAACTGATGCATCAATATTCCTTAAATGATCAATTCTTGGCAATCCTTCTCTCTTATTATCAACAGTAACTCCCAGCCAAATATTCTTTGGAACAGCTCTTTTTGAAAAATATTCTTCCATCCTAACGGCTCTTTTTGAGAGAACCTGATATGTATGATGGGGCGTATTTTCAATGACATCAAATATTTTATCCAAATAATCTTCTGGCATATCTTTGTGAAAGATATCGCTCATTGAATTCACGAAAAAAATGGTCTGTTTTTTTCTTTTATATGGATCATTCAAGCGGCTTGGAACAAGGTTGAATTCAAATCCGTTTTCATACCCTTCTACTCCCATAGCCTGCAATCGATTTGCCATTGTCTCTGCATAACAGTTTAGGCATCCAGAACTAATTTTAGTACAGCCTGCAGACGGATTCCATGTTTGCTCTGTCCATTCAATTTTGTGTGCCATAGTTATATTAATTTAATTGTTGTTGCTTCAATTTTATGAATATCGTTGTTAATCGTCTTAATTTCTTCAATTTTGCCTTTTTTCATTAATTCTTTAAGTTTTTCGGCTGCATGTTTAACCAAACAACGATTTGTAAGTGCGAATTTGTATGCATCTATATCCGTTTCTATCCTTTTTGCTTTAATTCCCTCTTCCAAATCAAAATTGAATTGTTTAATTTTCTGAGGAATTTTGGCTTCTTCGAAAAGGACTCCTTGTTGATGATATGACAACTCTCTGTCAATGTTGTAATCGGCTTCGCCTGTAACATTGTCAATTTTCCAACAAACTTTTTGGAATTTTTCAGCTCCAAGCGTGTGATTTGTACCAAATAATAGACCATTATAGCCGGAATCTTTCTTTATCGAAAAGCATCCCATAAAGTATTCTTTATTTGGAGGTACCCGTGTTTTGAAATAATCGGCAATTACGCGATGACAATGAGCGGGCTTTGATACTTCAAAATCTATTTCTCTGGTGTCAATATATTTATTGAAAGCGGGTTCTTTAGGAAAACGCCTTAAAAAAGATGAAGGCATAAAACAAATAAAATCAGCAGAAGGTAAGTTAATCAATTTTTGGAACAAATCACTATTAATTATAAATTTGAATGGATCTAAATACAATATTTTTGCTGCTTTTTTCCTTTTAAGCATAGCAGGGTAAATATTAGGAAAATAGGTCTCAAAATTCTCGGCTTTTATTATCAAATTTTCGCCCTCAGTAAAAACACATTTACCCTTACATTTTGATTTACAGGTTTCAAAAAAATCCAAGACGTTTAATCTCAATACCTCTGATTCCTGGTTGTCGTTTAGGATTATATAAATCGTTTTCTTGCATCTTCTAATTTCATCACAATAAGGTTTAATTTCGTTGAGAATATTAAAGGTAGTTCCGTACTCACCATTGCCATTTAAACCCTGTCCGGCAAAGAAATCATAAATGAAAATCTCCTCAAAAAAAGAACTATGCAAGAAAACGGGGAAACTTTCCTTGAAATATTCCTTAAACACTTCAAGTTTTGATCGTGTTCCTTTATCGAATTTTAAGTGATGAAAATCTTTTTTAGCCATAATCAATTACAATTCTCCATTAAACGCTTTTTGCAACACACTCTTTTTCAATTCTTCCAAATTTAAAAGTTTTTGCTGATAAATGGCTTCTAATCTTTTTGTTTCAACTCGCAAGCTTTCGGCTTTTTCAATTAGCTGCCTTTGTTCTTCAATTGTTGGTACTGGAATTTTATAATCTATAATCATTGGAACAGTTAATTGTGGAATTGCACTTCCGCTTCTCTTTATTACCAAATTGTCTATTGTGTATTTTAGAAATTCCGTTGACATTTGATTTTTATCAGGTATGCAGACAATAAGCCTTACTATCGGTAAAAAATGTTCGTTTCTTAATTCTGTGTGTCCTGTTCCGCTTCCCCTTGCTGATATTGTTACGCAAGGCTTTGTGACTCTTGCAAAATCTGTATAACCATAAAGCCCCGTATTTTTTACTGCATTTGCGTATATTGGGATTGTATGTTTTTCGTTAGGATCTGTTGAGAAATTATCTTTTGGTGCATCTCCACCTGCAAAGATATCATAACATACCTCTTCGATAGTTTTCGTTTCCCAATTCCCATTCTCAAACACCCCCCTCAAAAAGCTTTCAAAAAGCTCTTTAGAATTTTTAAGGTTTTGTTCGGCATTGGCTTTTGCCTTGGCTATAGCTGCAAAGGCTTGGTCTAGAATGGAAACGATTTGTTGTTGTTCGGAGAGAGGCGGAAGGGGAATTGGAATGTTTCTCATCTTCTCCTGATTCAACTTAGGAACAGTCATTCCTGTTATAAAAGGCGTTAAATCAGAAAAATTTAAAAAATAAACAACCCACTCATCTAAAATTATTTTGCGATTTGGACGGATAACATGGGCGTGATTATTTACCCAATATTTTCCTTCTGCTATAAAAGAAGTTTTATCTCCTGATTGCCATTTTGCACCATCTTCACCAATTAACACTAACTTTTCTGTAAAAATATAATTATGAACATAACTTAAAATGCCCGTTGCTCCATAGTAAGGGTACTCACCATCAAGCCTGTCTCGCTTTGTAATTGGCTTTCGTAGTTTATCAAGTACATCAACGACTTCTCCTAACGTTTTTATTTCCCAACCCTGCTTCATATCAGTTCCGAAATTAAATTTAAGATTTCAGCACATTCTTTATCCAATGCTCTCATCTCTTCCAATATGGCTTGCGGTTGGCGCAGAGTAACTTCCTCTTTTTTGCTTGGGTTTTTTACACTCAAATCAAAGGTGGTTTGGTCAACGTCTTTAATGTTTACTGTCCAAGAGTTCTCACTATCGGCAAAGGTTTTTTGCAACACCCCAAACTCTGCCAAATCGTTTTCGTTTAGCGGGTTGGTCTTACCTAAATTACGGTCAAGGTTAAGAGAGTAAAACCATACCTTTTGCGTGGGCTTCCCTTTTTCAAAAAAAAGCACTACAGTTTTTACCCCTGCTCCGGTAAATGTACCGCCCGGCAAATCTAACACTGAGTGCAGATTGCAGCTTTCGAGTAAAGTTTTACGGATGGCAACAGTAGCATTATCGGTATTGCTCAAAAAAGTGTTCTTAATAACTACGCCCGCTTTTCCGCCTGCCTTAAGGATTTTAATAAAATGCTGCAAAAAAAGCGAAGCGGTTTCACCTGTTTTAATAGGGAAATTTTGTTGTACTTCCACTCGTTCTTTTCCTCCAAAAGGTGGATTTGCAAGCACCACATCATAACGGTCTTTTTCCTGTATATCTGCAAGATTTTCTGCAAGTGTATTGGTATGTATGATGTTAGGTGCTTCGATGCCGTGCAAAATCATATTCATAATCCCAATGATATATGCCAGCGATTTTTTCTCCTTACCGTAAAAAGTGCGTTTTTGTAAGGTTTCCCACTCTTTGGTGCTTAACTCTTTGTCTCTTTGCAGATAATCAAATGCCTCGCATAAGAAACCTGCAGATCCAACTGCTCCGTCATATATTTTATCACCAATTTTTGGAGCAACCACTTTTACGATAGTTGTTATAAGAGGACGGGGAGTGTAGTATTCACCTCCGTTTCTCCCTGCATTGCCCATATTTTTGATTTTGTCTTCGTAGAGGTGGCTCATCTCGTGCTTCTCCGAGTGGGTGCGGAAACGTAACTCGTCAATGCGATTTATAACTTCACGCAAATTGTATCCGCTTTGTATGCGGTTTTTGAGCTCGCTGAAAATCTCACCAATTTTGTACTCGATAGTATCTGCACTCTCGGCACTCAGTTTAAAATTTTTGAGATATGGAAAAAGTTTGTTGTTTACAAAGTCGTTGAGATCATCGCCGGTGAGTGAGTTATGGTCAATTTTTAGTGCTCCGTTTCCGTTACTAATTTTTGGTGCTGCCCATACACTCCACTGATATTCTTTATCAATAATATTGGTGTAAGCCCTCCCCGTAAGTTCGGCTGCCGTGGCTCGGTCACGCTCCAAATCGTCCAAATACTTTAAGAACAACACCCAAGAAGTTTGTTCTACATAATCTAATTCACTCCCACAACCGGCATCCTTGTGCAGGATATCATCAATATTCTTAAAAGTTTGCTCAAACATTTTCAATCCAAAATTATTCGTTCATTAGACCACAAATATACCTATTTCCAAGTCTACTACGATAAGAAGACTGCTCTTTTACAAGCTAAAACATCGGTTTTTTTTGTGTGTCAACAAGCACGAATATGCCTTTTAGGCTGGATGGTCCCAGATGCTCCGGAATACAGTGTACAGTAACCTATATCACCAGAATTGTTATCTAGAATAGAAGTCATCCTGAATAAAATCCAAAGTCATATAGAATCTCAAAACATTTAAGGAGAGAATCCTCAAGAAAATCCTGTTCTTCTTTTATTCTATGTGTTGACTTGTGTGTTTGCGTTTGTTTTTTAAAAGAAGGAGAAATTTTTTAAACCTTTTTTTAAAAATTTGCAAGCTCATTATCAAAGCTTCGGATTTTTCCCTCCGGTTCGTGAGGCTTTAGCCAGGCAAAATGCTTTCAATTGTGCGAACTAATTGGTTTTGATTCTCCTTAAAAATAATTTTTCTCTAATATTAAAAATTTTATCTATACTGTCTAAATCCAAATTATTATCAATAGATTTTAGAATTATAATGTCATTTTTTTTACAGATATCTTTTATGGAAGTCTTATTATGGAAGTCTTTCACAAAGAAGTTAAAATCATTTACTTTAACATCAAGATAAGGTACAGGCAAATACTTAAACTCATTTGGAGTTAGTTCCAAGACACCTCCTCCGTAATACCTTCCATTAAGTTCTGCAAATGAAAGAGTCAATGAATTATAGAATGAAAAAATTAGATTCTCAACATCATAATCACTTTTCATGTTAATTGTATATGCACTATCCGTTGATAATACATTTGCGTTATTTTTTATTAATTTCGGATATTCATTACAACGTTTAAAGAAAAAGGCTTCTGGCGGCATTCCTACATTAGGTACTTCATACCAATTATCACGAATAGAAGCCTTATATCTCTCATGTATTTTAAGAACAAGACCTTTTTCCAAATAATGATTAATTCTTTCATTAGTTTTAAATTTTGAAGTTTTATTTAAGGTAATTAAAAAAGCGGGTTTTGATTGTTTTACTAAATTTTCAAAATCAAACTGACTTAAAATAACACTTCCATTCACGAAAGAACCTTTTTGAATAATTTCTTTAACGTAGTTTTTTAATGAATACTCTTGAACAGTTTTCGCATTAACAATAAAATAGTCATTTGCCCCTGTTACTATACCTGCCTTTGATGTGCAATATTGATTTACAGTTTTAAGTTGTTTTTTAACCTTTTCTAAAAGTTCTATTTCATCCGTTAACAAATGATGGTGAGTCCATTTAGATTCCTTGATGTTAATATTTTGAGAAAGTGTAAAATTTTGTTTTTCAAGATCGGCTAACTTGTCAATATTGCAATAATAAACACCTTTATTTGTTGCTTTACGCTCCCCAATTAATAGTAAAGTGTCCTGCCCTTTACAATCCTTAAAAAGCAATTCATTGAATGTAAATATTTCAACTCTTTCAAATTCTTCAATAATTAACGATCTTAATTCAGCAGCGAATTTAACCTGAAGTAATTCAGAAGGAAGTACAAAAGCTAAAATTCCATTATCACTAACATAGTGAATACTTCTAATTAAGAATGCAGTCCAAATATTTTTGATTTTGTTATCTGATAGAGCGGGAAATATTTTATGAATGTCTTCGCAATGCAAAACTTGATCAGAGGCCAAAATGTTTTTTTTAATGTATGGCGGATTGCCAATTACCAAATTAAATTTTTGATGATTAATGGTTTGAAATTCTAAAAAATCAGAATGAACTGTTTTAAGTGTTTTACTTTTCGTAATTGACTTTACTTTTTCAAGTTCCTTTTCTTCCCTTTCAACGGCAATTACTTTTTTTATTTTTTTAGGTAAAGTTTTGTGATTGTAAATTGATCGAATAAAAACGCCATCGCCAGAACTTGGCTCTAATACAGTCAATTTATCACCTTCCATTTTTACTGAAAGGTAGTTAACCAAAAAATCAGCAATTATTTTTGGAGTATAGAATGAACCTGTGAGTTTTTTATTTTTCACGATCTTCTTATGTCTTGTAATTCATATGGCCTTACTTCTCTCCTCTTCTGTTCTAATACTAATAAATTATTATAAATTGATGTTATACTAATCAGTATACTTAAAACATATTTTGAATCAAACTCCCCTATTGTGATAACTAATGAATTTATTTTCTCTCTTAAATCAATTTCTTTAGCTCTCACAGTTGATTCACGTCTTTCAATGATTAATTGTGCACGATTTAAATTAAGTCTATGGATAATATAATTTGAAGCAATATATTTCCCTTCAATTTCAAAGCTATTCTTTAATGAGAATAATTCCGTATAATCTATTATAGAAGGATTTATATAGCTAACAGTATTTAAGTCTGGTTCACCAGGCCAATCATCCCTTTTAAATCTATTACAAATAGGACAAGCGTAAAATAAATTGAGTATATTTTCTTTATCTCCAGGAAATTTTGATTTAGGCTTGAAATGATCAATATGATAATGGTCAATGCCTCCAAATTGGGCTTCATGAACCGAACAATATACACATTGATAAAAGCATTCCTTTGCAATTTGCTCCTTCCAATCGGAATATGAACCAGAAATAGGTTGACTATTTTTATTTTTATTTATAAGCTTCCAGTTCATTATTCTTGCTTTTTACTTTCAAGATCGTTTTTTATTTGTTCTAACGCTGATATTTGCTTTTCGTATTCCCTTAACCAATCCTCTTTGTCTTTCAAATTTGTGCTGATTGGAAGTTGTAGTTTTATTTGAAGAGCTTTTAATATTTCAAAATCACTATCTACAGCATAACCAGAAGCAATTTTTCTTGTTATGTCATCAAATAGTGATAGCTGCTTTTGATTTTCACATATATACCGTTGACATGCCCTAAGTATTATATCTACGTGCATTTGAGTAAAATTGTCTTTTGATAATATATATTCAAATTGACTAAAGTTTCTTAATAATTCTTCATCCGTAGAGTAGTTTGTAAGAGTGAAAATTGGAATATCTTTAAAAATATTTCTGATTTTCACTACTAAATCACTCCCATTATAATCAACTGGAGTACTCCCTACTTGGCTTTCAATATGAAGTTTTTCATCAAGAATTAATGCAATAATGTCCTCATCAATTATCCATTTGAAATATTTAGAAATATCACTGAAAGGAAATGTATCAACTACTTCAAGTGTTGATTCCCTTTTATTAAGAAATATCGAAAGTCTTTTTTTAAATGTGTCTCTCTGATCATTGCTATCGTCTACTAATGCAATTTTTGCCATATAATTATTCTTTTGGTAACCAAATTTTAAATCGCGCTCCTTTTAAATCAGGATCTTTATCAAATGATATTTCTCCGCCTAATTCATCAACTATTGATTTTACAATAGTTAGTCCTAATCCCGTGCCAATACTTTTGCTTTCTCCTGATGCAATAATTTTTGTTGAAAACAAAGGATCAAAAATTCTATTTTTAAATTCATTGGCAATACCAAAGCCAGTATCTGAAACTGTAATATTATACCCCTTTTGATTTCTCTTGTCTTCACGACCTACAAATACTATCACCTTTCTAATGCCTGGTTTTTGATTACAAGCTGTATATGCATTTGTAAGAAGATTCACTAATATCGATTCAATATCCATTTGATATGTTTTTGAAACTAAAGATTCTCCTTTTGATTCCAAAAAAATTGAAGATACTGCAAATGCTGGCTTTAACTCTTTAATGATAACGTCAATAATTTTAGCCTTAATATTAATTGATAATTTTTTTCTTTTTTCTCTCTGTACCCTTGTTAGTGCGTATGAACCCCATGATGCAACTTTCCTAGAATGAATTATAGCTTTATCAATTTCAATAATTGCATTTGGTATATCTGGAGGGGATTCGTTTAAAAACAGTTTTGCAGTATCTGTTGCAACTTTAAACAAATTTATAGAGCCTTCTGTTTCATGTCCAAAAACAGCAGATGAAATACCCATAGTCGCAAGACCACTAAGTACTCTATTCCAATTTAATAACTCAGTAATTGTTTTTTCAAACTTTTCACTAATTCCCTCAACTTGTTCAATGCTTTTTTCAATTGGCCGTGAAATATTTATCGAAGAAGTGGATAATGACTGGGTTGCAATCTCTTCTTTAATATATTCTAAACCTTCTTTAACATTCGAAAGCTGTAATTTAATTTGTTCAGCTTCTTTAGATGTTGTTGGGATTTTTTTCTCTCTGGTTTTTTCAATAGTTGAATAAATACTTACTCTATATGATTCAAGCATATTTATTGAACCTAATATAAAACTTCTCAAATCATAAAATGCTACTGATTCAACTAAGCCTTCTCTTGCTGCACTATCAGATAATTCAATATTATTATCTCGTGTTATGTAAGTAGCACCTATCAATTGGTTTGGTGTAACACTATAGCTTTGCTCTCCACGACTAATACCAGCAGGATCTTTTGCTTTTCGACTTGCTAAACCCAACCAATCATATCCAAATTGAGAACTTGGAAAGCCATAAGGTTTGACCGCAATATTATCCCTATATATTTTTATTCCTTGGTTAATATCAAGAAATTCACGAAGTTCTGTTAATTTAAAATCCGTTCCTTGAACAGATGCCGCTTCGCGCAAAAAGAAAAGTAGTTTTAATGTAATAGGGCCACAACGTAAATCATCACTGATATCTATACTTCCATCAAGTTCAATTTTTGTAAGTAGAGTCTTCCATTGTATTACTTCTGTTTTTTCTTTTTTTGTATATCTGTCAATAATAGTATATATTATATCCGAACCTTTCCCGTCATAAATTGCTGTTAGTTCAATTTCTGCAGCTTTAAAAAAATCAGAGTTAACCATTTTAGAAAACGATGGGGCAACATCATTTTTCAATACTATTTGAAAATCTTCAACATCTCTAAAAGGAGGTGTTAGAGCCGATAATTCATAATATAAATTTTCAATATTGTTCTTTGTCCATACTTGCCTCAATTTTGTTATTCGGATTTCCGTACCAGTTTTGCTTTCCTTTCCATTAATCAGTGGCAAATTTATAAATTCAGGATTAATTAGCTCTATCTCAATATCAAAAACATCTTTACCTTCTGTATCAAATTCATCCCAATTTACTTTTAATCCAATAATACCATCCTTTTCTGTTTTTGTTAGTAATTCAAGATGGGCTCCTAATCGATCTGTTGAAATTCTTCCTATGCCCTTTTCACCCGTTTTGCGTCTACCAAGACTACTGTTTTTTGATTTACGCTTGTTTGAAAAACCTATTCTTAGCCAAAGATTAACTAATTCATCTTTGGTCATACCAAATCCAGTATCTGAAACACGAATTAAATCATTGTCCTTTTTGCATAAGACATCAACTTCCACAATTTTTGCATCAGCATCATAACTGTTTTTCACTAGTTCAAGAAGTGCTGTCGTATGATCCTTTATACTATCCCTTCCAAGATGAACAAGTGTTTTTGCATCTACTGAAAATCTCTGAAATTTTGCATCAAGTTTTGACAGTTCATTTGTTAATTTAATAATGGAACGATAGTCCAGATTTCCAGCATTAATTAATTCTTGAAGATTTCTTTTTATTTCTTTTTCTGTTAATGCCATACTTATATAATAAAATCACATAGTTATACAAAAGTAGCAATTAATTTCAAATTATCCTTCAGATTAAAATTCGTTTATATTAAACATATTCAGCATGATACAAATTACCTTCTTGTTAAGAAAATAGGCAAATTGCACTCTTAATAGAGCTTTGGTACCAGAGTTAGCTTGTATGGCTTTGGCAATGTATGTAATGTTGGCTAGTAATTGTTTTAAAAATTACTGTGAGGAAAAATCGGGTCGACTTGACTGTAGACTCTCGTGCCATCTTAATTTTTTTATGTTCTTTCACAATGGTTTACTTTTCAATTTGTGCCTGTCACTGCTCCTTTCTACAGTTTACGGTAACATTTTTATATCAATCCATTTTTTGCTAAATTCCCCCAAACTGGCAGCACTTACTCACACTCTATCCCATTTATGACAATACTTGGGTTTCTCTCCTGAAAACCAGAACACAACAACACATAATCAGGACAAAGGCCTCTCTCAACCTCCCCAAAACCCTTACCCTGCTTAATAAATTGGAAATTTCGCTTGCTCCGATCGGACAGCACGGTATAAAGTTATGATTATTATATACTTTAACAAAATATTTGGGATCTTTTTTTCACTTTTTTTCATTTTTTTTGAAAATCGCAAAATCCCCACCCTCAACCAAGTATAAAAAATCACCCGAAAACATCCCGAAACCCCAATAAACACTGGGGTTTTTATTCTCCCCTCTTCACCCGACCTTTTCTCTGCTTCATCTCCGCATTCACACTCTCGGGAGGGGTGGTGTCAAAGATGAACGGCAAAGAGAGGGAGTTATCTATCTGCAAACGGCCGATACATTTAAAGTTAGGCAGTGTGAGTATGTTTTCTCTGGTAAGGTAGGGTGAGAAATAGGGCATTACATAATCTACATCATTAATGCCCGGTCTAAAGAATATTGTACTCCCTACATTTCCCAAAATAGATGCTTTCATTCGCTCATTTAGCTGGCCGAGTGTTTGATTTGCAAGTACCAGGCTCAAACGGTACTTTCTTGCTTCCGACATAGCATACATCACAGATTGTGACATAAAATTCTGAAACTCATCTACAAAAAGCGTAAAGTCTTTCCGTTTGTTTTCGGGGATATTCTGGCGCGAAAGAGCTGCATTGATTATTCTTGAAAGAATAATTGTACCTAAAATATTTACCCCGATTTTCCCGATCTTACCTTTCGATAACGACACCAGGAGTATCTTCTCATTATCGATAATATCCCGGAAGTTAATGTTACTCTTTTTAGTTACAACAATCGGCTTGATATATTCATTGATAAGCAGCTGATTCAATTTACTCACAATGTATGGTGTGAAATTGGCAAGCGAATAATCTCCCGAAAGTCTTTGAACTGTCTCCTCCCAAAAATCAATAACATCCTGATCCTTACACTTAGCTATTAGCACTTTCCTAAAAACATTATTTTGGAAAATCTTAGCAACATCACCAATAGTCCCCAAATTATTAGGATCATCCATCAACAACAGCAGAGAGTTCTTCATAAACAACTCAAAAACCGGCCCCATAGTCTGTTGAATATCATACTCCTGCCGAAAGAAGTTGAACAGATCGTCTATCAAAAAGCTCTTCTCTTGCGGGTTGTTCTCTTCATATTCAAGCAGATTGATTCTTATCTGATTATTGGTATTGCCCGGTTCAAACAGAACCACATCCTTCTGCCTACTCTTTGGAAGGTTTTCCAACAGTTGATTATGTAAATCGCCGTGAGGATCAATAACACAAACACCTTTGCCGGCATTGATTCTGTCCATTATCATTGAGTACAAGACAGTCGTTTTCCCGGTTCCTGTCTGCCCAAGTAGATATAGATGCTTTCGCAAATCTTCTACACTAATCCTTACCGGAACATCTCCATTACCATTGTTCTTTACCCCTAATTTTAACCCTGTCTCACTCAAATTGTCCGGAATATATCCATATACCGGGTTATGTGATTTAATACCCGGAATTGAGGCAGAATATGGGTAAGGGAATTTGAAAACATTGATAATATTACTCAATGAGTACAAGAAATTCCAGTTTCGGCTCTCCTTTATCTCATCTTCCCTCTTTAAGATATCTTTATGGCTAATCTTTACAGGCGTGGTCTTCACGTGAGTTGCGCTTTCAAAGAATGCCGCAGAAATTGCAGATAGCATACTCTCCCCTATCCTCTTGGACTCCTGCGCCTCAAATACCTCTACATTAAAGCATTTCGAAGGTGCGTGCAGATATGCAGATATGATTCTGCTTGCATTCTCTTTTTCGAAGTTTGTAAAGTAATATGAGCTGATGTTGTTAAACACATCCCGCAGATAGTCTATCTCTTGCCTCGACAGCTTTACCGGAGATATCACCACCTCAACCATAGTCCTGGTCTTCTGATGATAAAGTTGCTCGCAAAAGCGATCAAGTTTTATTTCCGGCTTCTGCAAAGATGGCAGCGTTATTGCCCTCTTCTCTTTATCTCGCGTTTCAGATGAAAAACCGACATTCTTTGCAAAAGATGGGGAGAATTCATTGAACTCAGGAATAAACTGGACAAAGGTTTCTGTGCTGAAAGGGAACAACACATTTCTCAAGTCATTTTCGTCAGTTATTGGAGAGAAGTAATATATGGTCTTACCATATTCCTTTTTCGCCTGCATAAAGAGATCAAACTCATTGTGAATCTCGTTAAACTTAAAGATCGCCTGCTCGTAAGAGAGGACATTAAATTCAACCACAAGAACAGGATCTATATATTCATCTCCCGGTTTATACAGATAACGAAGCCGTAATGTTAGCTCGGAATCATAAAACGCTAATGTATTCAGGAAGTTTGAGTGCCACTCTGTAGCAAGCTGACACAAATACTCGGCCTCCGGCTTGTTGTCGAAAGAGGCACAGGCAACAGCATTTAGACGATATCCAAAATACCCTTTATCCGGATTCTCATCCTTAACAGTATAATAGAAAAATGGTTTTGACGCATAAATATCTGTAACTGACTTTGCAATGTTTAGAATCTTCTTTTGCTGAGCAGATTTATGGATTGCATTTTCAATTTGTAAAAATAGATGATCTGTATTGATATCCCGTTTGGAGAAGTAGTCGTGTGCACCAAGTCGTATGCACTCCGAAATAAGCTGAAAGTCGTCTGTTTTTGCCGTAAGAATGATAACCGGAATAGAGTTATCAATCTCCTTAATCTTCAAAAGACCCTCCTTTCCCTGGATTTTCCCGGTCGTAAAAGACAACCCCAAAATAACTGCTTCAATACTACCCTTATAATTCTTAAGCTTCTCCAATCCCTCCTCCACACTCGGGGAGTTTGTCAAATTAAAATCATATTGCTTTGCCGTCTTCTCTAGAACAGGATGCCATTTAGAAAACTTATCGTCAATCATCAATATTTCCCGCATACAACTCAATGTTAAAAATTTTGGATTCATAGAGTTACTGGAACCGAATAACAAAAATAAGGATAATAATTTGAATGGATTTAACAATCCTGGTTTTTATTAAGCAGCCTGTCGATGTGTATTATACCCCAAAAGATAATTGGCAACCCAAACCATAGGCTCGGCTCAACAAGCGTCCCCAAAAAACTCTCTTCTAACATTAATCGAACAAGGCAGCTCCACACATTTTTTCAAATAATTAAGGAGAAAAAGTTTCAGTGAGCTTACTCTTAATTGGCCGATACAACGACGAGGGCAGCAGCGATTTGGTGCTATCCGTTTCAGTGAGCTTACTCTTTTCGGCCAATACAACAAAATATAACCCGCAGAAACGCAATCTAAGCAAAGGGTTTCAGTGAGCTTACTCTTAATCGGCCAATACAACTGGATGTGTAATGTGCGGGGCAGAGGCACACACTAGCTTCAGTGAGCTTACTCTTAATCGGCCAATACAACGCAAACAGTTATCAGGGCAAGGGCCTAGAGCTTGTTTCAGTGAGCTTACTCTTAATCGGCCAATACAACAAAAATTATTTTTATTAGTTTTAACACTAATTTGTTTCAGTGAGCTCACTCTTAATTGGCCAATACAACTGTTATAAACAATAGCAAGATAAAAATTAATTGTTTCAGTGAGCTTACTCTTAATCGGCTAATACAACACAAATTTAAACACAAAACCTTAGAGGTCCGACAATTTTTCAGGATCAATTTTATATAACTTTTGATAACTTGTGCCTAAATAGTGAGCTAATTTGCTTGTTGTTTTTATTTAATCAAGCATAATTTACCCCTAACAGATGAGGTTGATGCCAGTTATGGGGCAGGTTCGAGCAACCCAAAACCATATACTTTTCCATTTCCAATGCAAATATGTTTTGGCAAAATTAGATTTGCCGAAAAAGTGACAGTAAATGGTTGGAAATCGTGTGTATAATTGTTGACTTTTAGAGGAACACAGCTTCGTGTAAAACTATCAATATCTGTTAAGTAGACATGAATTGTATCACTACTAAAATTCAGACCTAAATATTGAGAAAAGTCTCTAACCAAATGGTTTTTTAAGATACCCTCAAGAAATGCAATCTTTTCTTCCAGAGAAGCCATTTTCATATAATGTTGGAAGCTATTATTACTAAATGGTAACCAATTTATTAATTTATAAATACAAAAATGTTTCGTTTCTAATGTGGGTTGTTCTGATTCAAAAATCTTTTTTGCGGCAATATGAAGTTGTTCAGAGATTCGAATAACCGACTGATTGCCAGCAAATAGCTCTTTAAGAGCGAAACATCCTTCATTAATTCCTACTACAAAAAATTCAGTCAATAACTTTTGATATTGAATCAACGGATAGCGTGAAATTGTAATACCACTTTCTTCATCGTGGTTATGAAAGAGATTTACGACTACTCCTGCGAGCTTCAAGCGTTCTTTACTTCTATTATACATTATGTTAACAACATCTCGCAACCAATCGGTACCATTGTTTATTTTAATATTTGGCAATAAGCATCCTTCTGCCAAGAATGGGGTAATCTTGTAAACAAGCATTTTTATCATTTGACGCGTATATCTATATAATTTAATGGTTTACAATGTTTTCTTAAGGTAAAATTTTGGGTTTATTAATTTAAAATTCTCTTATACACTAGTGTAAACAGTAGATAAATATATCCATTTTTCGTAATTAAAAGAATTTAAAATAGATCAAAACTTCAATGAACAATGTAATTTATTTAGTTATATAATTAGCAAAACCCAAACCATTGGGTGTGTAATTAATTGATTTGAAATGTATTATGTTTGAATGTGAAATAAATATTAAAAACTAAAAAAGGAGAAAGCCAATAGTCCAAGAACAAGCAAAACAAATGCAATAACTAAAAACATCCTCCCGGCCATCCTTAGAGTATGATATAAATGTATCATTGTACTGCTTAAGTAGAAAAAGCTGACAATTAAAACAAGAATTATTAATATTCCGGCTAACATTTTGATACATTTATTTGACAAAAATCAATTTTACACGATCATTAAGTCGAAAGTTTCCATATTGTTTAAGTAAAGATTCTGAACATGAATATTTACTTCTGAACTGCTTTCTGAATATTATATCAAATGGAATAATTTTTGGTAATACGGGAACTGCTATGAAAGATTGATTGTGATTTTGTAAGAACTCATTTAATTGTTCAATTTTCACTAATGGCCTAAGTTGTAAAGAAAAGTTGAAAAATGATGAAGAAGAAGGAGCGTTAATATGAGGTGTACTTTCAATCAAGTTTTCTTTTTGAAGCTGTGACAGCAGTTCAAAGCACTTGAATTGGTGAGATTTAAGATTAATTAATGACAATTGAAATATTTCATTTAAAAAAAATACAGAAAAAGGATTCATTCTTCCATTTATAGGTGCATAATCATTAAAGTTGCTTAGTCCAAAAGCTGTTTTTTGTCTTGAAGGATGCTGGGAATACCATAATAATTTTTCGTAAATGGTAACATCGTCTGTTATGATTGCTCCCCCTTCACCTGCAAAAAATGATTTACCGGGAGAAAAACTCAGAACAATAGCATCTGAATAATATCCTGCTGGCTTATCATTCAAAAACGAGCCCATACTTTGTGCGCAATCACTAATGTATATAAGATTGTTTTGTGAACAGAAATCTTTAATTGCTTTTGAATCAACTGGAGTTCCATTGAAATCAACCGATAATACTGCTTTTGTTTTCTTAGTTATTGCAGAGGGCAAATCTCTAAGAGAAAGATTCAATGAGATAGGATCAAAGGAAGTAAAACGAAGTCTATTCTTGTTAAATATAAATGGAGCCACAGAGCCACCCCAATTTATGGGAGAGGTAAGGATTTCAGTATTATTCAAGTCCATTGCGATGCAAAGGGCATGTAATGCTGTCGTAGCATTACAAAAAGTTAAAGCATATTTTTTGTTGTAATAGTCCTTTAGCTTTGCTTCGAGATAATGAGTTGCACCAGCACCTGAAAGGTGTTGTTGTTGCATAGAGGGCTGTTGAAAGCAATCCACTAAATACTTTTTAAAAGAATCGATATCGTTGAGCAATTCCATATTAAACATTAGCATAAGGTTCTAACTCTGCGATCCTTTTGCTCAATATCTGATGGTCAATTGAAAGATCGTCAGACAAAATCTCTTGGATATAATCAGGAAATGGAAAATCTGGATCTGGATGGTTTTTTTCATCATTCCACCATGGCAAAAAGCTATTATTCCTGCAATAGCTGAGTGCAACATAATCACTGAAAATGCTAGCAATATTGTTGTTGTTTGGAATTATGTCATGACTGGCAAATTCGATGTGCTCAATACTCAATTTATTTGGGAGAACTGCTTGAGAAGCAACCAAAGCCTCACGAATTTGTCTTGGTGCAGCCCCAGAACGTGAGAATCGTTCTGATGCAGCTAAAAGTCTAGGATTACTTAATCCTATTGATATTTCTGAGTTCAAACTTTCGGCAATGCTCAGTATGATCCCAGGATAATCCTGGTCCAAGGGCATAAGAACAGGCAGGACAATCCATCTTTGCCTCATAGCTTCCGATATAGCATTTGGTCTGTTAGATGTTCCCACAAGGCAAACTTTTCCTGCAAGTGAGGTGTCGGCAAGGAAGGACTGAAGTTGCCCAATCAGGTTTTGGGTGACGCCTGAATCCGAAGAATTTTGATTACGATTCATTGGGAGCTGTAGCTCGACTTCATCTATCAAACCTAAACCGCCCAGTTCTCGCAATAAATTCAACATCAATTTAGTACGCCTTTCGGATTCACCAACCCACTGGCTTTTAGGATTAACTAGGTTAAAAGCAGGTACAGAAGCATTTGCAGCAGCAAGGAGTGTAAGAACTGTCTTGCCACCACTGGGAGAACCACAAAGGATGATGTTTCGTGGGATGTTTTTATTGCCCTCTTTCAGACCATTTGCAATACGGTTGAGTATCTGCATAGGTTTTTGTATTGTAGTGCCTACAATTTTTAAGCCTTTAACTCTATCATGATCAATGGCTTCAAGGGTTCCCTCACTTAACGAAATAATATCTGCTTGCTTTCGACTGAATAATTTTTTCAGTGTTATTACCTCCTTCGTCTTTTCACTTGTTAGAAATATAGATTCAAGCGAGCGGTTTGGTGTACCGGAATTCAGGTTGGCAATTATATCATCTGTCAGGAATTCCTCTACCATAGAGTTTTTATAACAATCTTTCAAAGCCTTAATAAAATCTAGCTTCTCTAGAATAGCCGGTTGCGAAATCATTACAGAATCCATATTTTGGTAAATAAGAGATTCCATCAATCCGGGCCTTGCCTCAGAAAAAATGGTGTAATTCTGGCTTTTACGAAAACCAAGTGAGTTGCTCAACCTCAATGCCAGTTCAATGGCCATGATCTGTTCTTGTGTATGAGAGCCATTATTTAACTGGGGGAGAAGATGTTCTGAGAATTCAATGAGAATCAGAAATTTTAATGGCACTCCATCTCTTAGTGTTAGGGGAGTAGTTTGTTGACCGAGACGGTGCAAAGCCCTTAAAATCTGAATGAATTCGTTTTCGTCACCTGTGCACTTTGTGCCATTGGTATTTCTTATCCCTATATCAGAAAGAACCTTTGTTACATTGCCTTTTTCTGACGAGTTCAGCTCCGAAAGGTCATACGTGACCCCAGTTGACCTGCTGTATTGCACCATTACCAAGTTATACTCAATAAGAGCCTTATTACGTAGAATTTCTATCAGAGGTTGAATCTGACCCGTTGAATTTAGCTCAAGGTCCTGAATACTACGTCCTTGTAGGATAATACAACTTCTACCTTGAGCAAAAGGTTCAAGAATTTGATTAACTGCTGTTGCCATAATATTAGTTTTTAATTTGCTTTTTAATGTTTAATTTTTTTGTACGCTCCAGCTCTTTCTGTTTTTTTAATTCTTTGTCCTGTTTATCTATGATTTTTGCATATGACATCTGACACAAACCACCGGTTAAGATCTTTTTTTCTTCTCCTATTTTAATGTTCATCTTCCTGAGTTCTGCATTAAAATTGTTGATTATTGAAGTACAGCTTCCGTCAGTAATACCAATGGTTTCTGTATTAGCGTTGACCTGGTTGCTTTTGGCATCAAGACTAATTTCAGAAAGAAGGCGCTGGCCATGACTGTTGCTGGCAATCACTTCCAACTTGCCCTGAATGGTTTTTATTTCGACTTCCCTGAAACCAATGTTTTTACTTGCAATGGAACAGGCAGTTGCAATATTTTGAGCAAATACTTCCGTATGGCTTACTTCCAGTTTGTGCATTACAGTTTTTATTCCAGTGTTTAGGGTTTTTAAATCTTTTGCCTCAAACACTGCCCTTAAACTGCTATTGATGGAAACATCTTCTTTTATTCTGAAATTCATCATTTTTAATGTGTTTATCAGTGTAGCTTTTCTTGCGATTATCGGATTTACCCCCTTTGCTTCCAAATTTGACAATGTTGGAGAAAATGCTTCCCTAAACGAAGCCCGCAATGTATTGGGGCTTTTTATAGAGGTTACAGTGGATGTGAAGTTGAGAGAACCTATTGTTGACTGAATGGAACTTGTAACATCAGATGGGATGTAAGAGCCCAGATTGGACAACACCACATTAAGCGGCTGATAAGAGCTCATCTCATTGATTTTAACCATTGAGGCATGGATTGTCTGAACAGGCATTTCAGTTATGCTAATGATGTTTGTGCGTTCTGAAATTTCACTCATAACCTAATATTTTTTATGGTTTATAAAATTTTATCATTGTGATTGACATTATCCAGCATAGTGTCGTAGTCGTCCTGTTTGAATTCTGGTAGTATAGTTTTTGGTTCCTGATCGGAAGTTTTTTCATCGGAAGTTTTTTCAGGTTGCTTTATTGAATAATTAATTTCCGGTTGTACAGTTGCCTGCCTTTGACCATTCTGTGTTACAGTCTGCTGGTTGTTCGTATTTACCACCCTCACAGTACTGAGAGCATCCCATCCCTGTCGAATGGAATCTTTTTCAGGAGAGAAGTATCTCATTTCAACAATCGGGTGCCCATTTTCATCTGCGTGATAGGGGATTGCTGCATGATGTATCACTTTATTATTAATCATCCATATAGTGAAATTGTCGAGCAAATAAAGCGTATTTAAGGCAGCATTTGCATGCTTTTTTTGTAATTCCATAAAGTTGCTCACAAATTGTTTTGCCGAACTTGTAAATGTAGCTTTTGCCTTAATAAAGGCTTCATTAAGAGTACGCAATTTCTGATCTTCAGTAGCTAATGCTTTATCTTTTGACCGCATGATTTTGATGGCCTTCTTAGAATTTTCGGCAGTAGTAAATACACTCGTCATCGAGACCAAAGAAGAGTGTAATATGACATCAATAACACAAGCTACTAGGTTAAGAGCCATAACAATCGGCCTGTAGTTGGAGTCAAAACCTTCTAAAAAATTCATTGCCGGGATGAACAATACCATTGCATAGGCTGCAGCTTTTAACTGATAGAACACAAAAGAGTTCTGATTCCGAAATCGATTTGAAAAGTTATTCAGGTAAATGCTTCCAACAACTATTACTCCCGCAAGTGCCATGGCTATTGGAATTATCAACAGCAATGATATGCTTGCGTAAAATTCTCCAAAGAAGAACTTTAAACCCTTTACCGACAGAATACAGCCAATGAGCATTACTCCTGTTAGAAGCATATATGCTCTCTTATTGTCGGAATTTCGTGTTACGTTCTGGTCAACATTGGTTTCTGAATTGTCCCGCAGAAACTGTTCTCTGTCGTTGACCACTTTCAGATGGTCAGCCATAGCATATTCTCCATGTTTGATAACTTTTTGAAGATTATTAAAATCCTGAGTGGTTTTTATTGCCAACTCTCTTGTTTTCATTTCCAGGTTCTTTTCGGAAGAAGCGAAAATGTTGCGGATGGTATCTAAAATATTTTTTAACATGACTTATTGATTTTTAGATTCATAAACTCTAATAACCTTTTCTAGACCTCGGTCTAAATTATCCACTTCTAGAGAATAGCCAGCAACTACACTTTCTAGAGAACCGCTATAATTTACAGTGACTAATAAGATGTGTTCGGGTATCTCTTTTAATTCCTGTTTTACATCACTTGCCGGAATATCTTGCACCCCATCACTGATTAAAAGAATAGAGAGAAAACTAGTAGAATCGGATTCTATTGTTCTGAGACTTCTAATCGCAGCATTCAATGAACCTATTACATCACTGTAATCTTCATAAGGTTTCTTTTGCTCATACCCCTTGGTAATCATTTCTCTGCATTCATCTAGAAATTTTTCTTTGGCTTCATTATAGTTATGCAACTCTGATTCATATTTTGCAGCATTTCTTGTAGAATCTGCTTTAAAATCTGCCAGTTTCTTGTCATATTCTCCTTTAAGCTGGAACGCCTCTCTAATAGGAGTTCTAAGTAATTTCATTGTCTTTGGGATAGTAAAATGAAGCACCTTGTTGTTTAAAGCAGAACGATCTACGAACGTGAGCCAGAGTTCACCATTACCCTTATTCTCTATTGCTGAAATTATCTGCTTTATGTAATCAACGGTGATGATTGGTACGCCATAAGTAACTCTTCCACTACCACTAGGGTCAAAAATACAGAACACAGCATTGTAGTTTTCTGGGGTTTCATCCATATTTATCAAACCATATACTTCGGCAATTTGCTTAATCCATGGCTTGGATTGAAGTTGCGGATTGAACTTAATAAGAAGGTAACTGCCACCAAGAATGGCTGTGAATACGCATGCGATTATAAAAATTGTTCGGTTCATAGCTGTAAGTATTTAAATATTTATTTTCTTCTTAATTGAGTTGAATTCCTCCGGTAAGGTAAAAAGCTCCTTAACATAAAGTGCAAACCGAATACTACCAAAGCTATAGTAAGTAAATTTTGCAGCAAAGATGATTCTCCTATGGCAGTACCCCCGCCATAGATTTTGACAAAAAGCACCAGTGCAGCCACTGCTGCGACAATGATATAGATAGTACGGTTTCCAACTAAAATCAGAAGACCGCAAATAATGATGAGAACTACCGTGCCCGGTGTGAGATGCCCGATCAGGGCAAGTTTGATAGATGCAATTATGATTGAAACTATCGAGCAGAAGCGTAAAAAATTATCCATATGTACCCATTTAAAATTAAAATCTGAGTACAAAGGAAATGTGAAGCCAGTTTTCCCCAATTGCTCCTGAACAAAGGTGTCTGAGAGAAGTGGAAAATCTTTTTTTGGTGGATTTGTTCTCATGCCTACATTAATTGAATATGCAGGCGAAATTAAATTGCAGTCGTCTTTCCCTATCTTTCCTTAGAAATGCTTGAATTGGATTTCAATACACCCAATAAATCGTCATATAAATCATAAATCAGATCATCTGATTCAAAAATTTCTTGAACATTAGAACTTATTATATCTGAGATAATTAATCTAAATCCATCAGGGTCTATATTGAAATTTGCAAATATTGAGCGAAGAAAACCAATGAAATTCTTATAATTAAGAATTTCATTATCAATATTTATAACTTTTGCTTCATTTTCGATTAGATTTTCATATCCTTTATAAGGATTATAATCAAGTAATAATTCGTTCCATGATTCATACAAAATCATTCCACCCTTGATAATAAACTCTTTAAATAAGGATGATTGTTCTTCATTCAGTGAATTATTAGTAAAAAAATCTTCATAATTAAATTTAATGCTACGTATGAATTCAATTTCATGAGGAAATAAATTCTTTGCCTGAATTTGGTAGGTTATCTGTGTTGTTAGCTTTTTTGAGACGTTTCTCTCTACATGCATACCTAACTTTGTATTAAAATCTTTAGTAAAATCATCCGGGCGAAGATTTGAAATATTATTTAAAATTTCTCTCCATGTACTAATTGGAATAATGATTTTATTGTCAGTTTTACTAAAAAACTGAAGGGCAAGTAATCGATATGTAAGAATTATTGGTAGTCTTTTAAGAAATTCTTCGGAAGATATTTTATTTTTCTGCCTAGGTGATATTAATTCACCATTCCAAAAAGTATTTGCTTTGAGTGACTGTTCTCTTAAGAAATAATCATAAAACCCCAAAGCTCTATTTACCATTATGTGGTATTCACCTGAGTTATGATAAAATAATTCAAACAAAAGAGTTGGTATCATCTGACCGCCAAAAATTCCTTTTATAGGAAATGGCATCCACATTGATTTAGATTCTTCTTTTACTTTGCACTCCTCATTAATCCTTTCAATACTTTCAATGATAGTATCTTTAAGGTAATCAAATCCGTACTTCTTTGTATAAACCTGATCAATGTTCGGTTTTTCAGTATCACTTGTTATCACCTCAGCAAGTTTTGCTACTATACCACGAGGCAAACTAGTAATTATAAGCCTAACAGCATAAGGGTTTACTGATTTTACAAGTCGATACAAATCAAGGCCATTAAAGTTAAGCCAATTACCAGCATCATCTTTGTAGAGTAAATCGAGTAAAAATATGTTAAACCTTTTTCCAGTGGTTTTGATTATGTCTTCAGCTTCAGATATAGTAAAATCTTTTGTGGTTGTATTAACTGGGAAACTATCATTCTTATCCGGATAAACTTCAGTATAAAAATTTGAAAATGTTTCACTGAAAAATTTACGATACTCCTTATCGTCTTCAAAAATAAATACTTTGTATTTAAATTTGTCCCTCGCTTGCATCTCGTTTATAACACCCTTTGAGGATATATTAAGGCTAATTTCGTCAATAATATTTTCGGTAGTTTTGGAAACTGATACAAGTTGTTTATTGGCAGTTGCATTTTTGGCTTTTTCAATTTCCTCGGTTATTCTTATTCCTGTCCATTGCTGGAACAACGAGAGCTCTTCCAAATTTGTTATTAAATCAGTTCTATTTAAGCCAATCTCCCTGGTTTCTCTTAAAATATTGGCTTTTACAGAATTCATTTCGTGACCTATTTTCTGTAGTCTGCCTTCATCAGAAATCGCTAAATGTTTAATCAACTTATAGTGTATCTCGGAATAGTATGAAAACTGAATACCTAGTTTGCTATCCAACAAACAAGCGTGGGGAAATGCCTCAACAAAACTCTTATTCCGAACATCTGATACGTCTTTTAATGTTGCTCTTTCAAGAACGGATAAAAAAAGAATCTGAATAAAGTCAGATTTGTATTTTTTTGTAATCAAATCCCGGGCAATATCGTAACCCTCGTTCACATCATCATTTGACCAATTGAGCTCAGGAACAATGAAAATAATCTCAGGAATAAAACTCATATCAAGCGCATTGTACTTTTCTTTGCTGTCAATGATTTTGAAATACTCAGATTCTTTCAGGAAGTCCTTTTTATTCTTCCTGTTATCTTTAATTATTTCAGTATCCCATACAGTTTGAAGTAACTGGCAAATATATGTTTTTGAGCTCTCTATAGAGTTTGTAATCAATAAGGTATCCATAAACTTTCCTTTTATTATTGTATGATTTGAGTATTACAGGCGAAATAATAAAACACCCCGTTGTTTTCATTTATCTTAAGTTGATATTTAACTTTGTCGCCTAAACGCAATTCTTTTGTTATTAGTTCCTTATTGAATCGAAGATCTAAGACAATATGTGTTCGCCCATTTTTAAGTTTTATATTGGGATTACTCAAATAATATTTGTTATCGTATGTTGTGTCCTTTGAAGTAATCACAGAACTATACCATTCATCTTTTACAGGTTCTGCTTGTATGTTTTCATACTTTATTAATTCTCCTGTTGGTATGTCAAGTATATTGGAAGTTAAATAGGATATGAACGGTTCAATGAAGTTTGTAATTGTAGTAAAATCGGCAGAAAAATTATGCGTGGCTGAATTACGTATAGTAATCAGTTTAGAAAAAAAATTGTAGGACGGTTCATCCAGTTGTGCCTGCATTTTTTCAGAAAGGGAAAAACGATCATTGCTTGCATCAAACCGGTGAATTATCTCCAGCACACGGCTGAACTGAATAATTACAAGAGACCCAACATATCTGCTAATGTTAATTGTTTCGTTTTTCTGTATCTTCTCCGAGAGGTACTTCTTAAATAGGTCAAAACCTGCATTTAACGAATCAATTATCTCTTCTCTGGCAACAGGTTTTAATTTATTAACCTTAATTGTTGTTTCATTCCTTTTATAAGTAAAAGAATCCTGCTTCCAGAATTTGGTTTCCCACCAAAATAGAGTGGTTGAGTTTTTAATTTTCAGGATGGCAGGTAACAATTTATCATATAGAAACCGGTACTCTTCTTTGAAGCATAGTGAATAGATCAAATCCATTAACCTGAGATAATTCTCAATACTTAATTCCAGGCTATAATTGTCATCAAGCCCTTCTTTAATCCAGTAAGCATCGGCTCCCAATTTCAGTGTTTCTCTGTATGACCAGATTTTATTGGATGCAGAGGTAATCAGAACGGGGCATGGAAGATGATTGGCAATTAATTTTTCTAAAACACAAATGCCGGAAATTTCGTTAATATTCAGATTGTGGCCGGTTTCTCCTTTTAAACGAAGGTCGAGGATAAGCAAATTAATCTTTTTTACCTTGACCATTTTTTCAATTGAATGAACGATGTTTTCAATACTGTCATCCTTTTCTGGCTGTATCACCGTAAAAGTATCATCGTTACCCCCATAAAGCATTCGTTGAAAAATCGCTGCCCATCCATCATTTGCCTGATCATCTACAAACAGAATAGATGGTTTTTTTTCTGCCAGATTTTGGCGAATGATATCAAGAGAATAATTCTGGGTTAAAAACGAATTACAAGAAATCAGTGTGTCAATCTTTGATTGAATCTGCCGGTTTAGTTTTCTTTTTTCATCATAAATATGCTCTTTTTCTTTGTTAATAATGGCCAGTAAATTAATGTATTCCTGATTTAATTTTATCCTGTCTTTTAACTCAGACCGTTTTTCTTCAACTTGTTTAATTTTTCTTTGAAGCGATGTAGGAAGGCTGCTAAACAATGATTTGAGTTTCAAAAATAATTTATTCTCCTCTTCATGACTCAACTCATCTAATGTGTTTTGTTGTATTTCGAGTATATGATCATTGGAAAGATCATTTTCGATTTCCTGTTGGACTTGATTTCTGGTTTTTGCATAGTTCTTGAATCTTTCTGTTTTTAAAAAAATTAGCATTTTAAGTGTGCTTTCAACATCACTATCGTGAATGCCTTTTACATATCTGGCTACCAGACCATCATATGAGTACATTGCTTTAAGAGAACCTGCAAAACCGGATTCAATATCAGTAATGATTTTTTTTCCTGCGATTCTCTCAACCGCTTTTTGCACTATCCATAACTGCAGAACTCCCCACCAGTTGGCAAAGAAATGGCGGTCGTCCGGTAAGCGAAACTCAACCTTGAAAAAAATATTAAGATTATCGGGAGCCTGCTTTTTTATCAGTAATTCGAAATTAACCTTACTCAAATCTTCCGGCATCCGGATAAAAGTAACCCCTTCGGAAAAAATTATAGAATTCAGAGGGTCTTGCATCATAAGTTGCTCTCTGCTCAGAAATGAGTAAAGAACACAGTGTTGGTTGAAATGATTTAACCGTAAATATTTCAAAAAAAGAATGCCAGCATTGTCAGCACGGGCTATGTTTTCGGTTTTGTAGTTGATATTGATCAGGAACAAATTAGCATCTGAGTGTTCTTCTTGTACTTTTTTAATAAGGTTTTCTGAAGTATCATGTAAAATCGGGAATGATAAACCTAAACTTAAATCTGATATGTGTATTATTGTTTCCATTTCTTGATCTTTATTTTGCCATTATTTTATATAAACTACTAATAATTTTGGGTAAATCCTTCTCTAATTCATCTTTTGGAATTTTCTGATATTCCTGCAACGTCCCAAATCCTTTATACAAATCCAATTCTACCTTCTCACGTGTTTCTTCATTTAAAAGAAACTTAGAATAAAACAGTATCTTGCATAACTTATCCTTTTTTAGTTTATTGACAAGGCTAATTGTCTCTCGGATTTTTTCAAAGTCATAATTATCGTGGTTCTTGTCTTTGAGATTTAAATCAAAAATATAAACATCGTATTCCTCCTCTATTGCTTTCTCGATTTCCTGTGCATTGGTAACAAAATCTATATTTACAAATTGTGAAACATGATAGTCCCGTTGAAGTTTCATGTTTATCTCATCAATCTTTTCATCATCTTCAACCCAAAGCAACTTAATACGTTTCTTTGCTCCTTCTGTAATTATTTTAAGCATAATTACCGAAAGGATACTTTGAGAATGTTTAACCATTTCGTTCCAAAACTTAACATAAAAATCCTTGTCATTTTCTACAACATATACACTCAAAGGGTTCATTAAAACACTAGAAAATAGTATTATTCTTCCTTTGTCTTCTTTGGGCTTTTCAATATTGCATTCATCCAAAATATTCGTATGGCTAATATCTTTATATTCAAAATCTTCTTTTGCCACCATATAGTTTATAAAGGGAACAACGGTGTCGCCTTTTATTGAAAACCTGTCATATAGCCATGAAGTCAGTAAATTAAGGTGTTTGATGGTTGTGATAATTTTGGGATAAGTAATTAGATATGAAACAATATTAGTTTCAGGAGTAAAAGCTGGTACAATTTTGAAGCCCTGATTTAGTTCAGAATTGTCATTAAAATCCTGCAAGGATTTCCAGAACAACATAGCTGCCTGAATTGTGTTTTTCACAATAATGCCATGCGCATCTTTGTGGTAGGGAAGGACTTTTTCCGAGAGATAACAGGCGGTGGCAGCAGCACCGGGGCGACTGCCTTCTAATGTCCACTGACCCAAAAACTCCTCGCTAATGTCTTTTGATTCTGATGGTTTATTTAAATAGGATGGCAGGTAGGATATGAAGTCTTTACAACGTGTATCTGAAAAAATAATACTACCTGCAGGATAAGGAATGTAGCCCATTTTATGTGGGTCAATAGTAATGGAATCGGAATATTTTACTGCAGTAACTTTTTTATACCATTTCTCATTAATCTCAAATGGCATGTAGTAATCGAGCTCTTTAATTTCAAGACTGTCTACTAATTCATTTGCAGTTATCAGTTGATTATCATTTTTTCTCAATAAACAAGGTAAATACCCACCATAAGCTCCATCAACATGCAAATGGAAAGATTTTTTTTCATATTGCTCCAAATCATTTCTGAACTGCACCAAATCATCTATCGGATCAATACTTCCCTGTTTGCTTGAACCAAGTATTCCAATGACAGCAAGAGTTGGAGAATCTTTATCATACACATCCCTGAATTTTTTGAAATCCAACCTGAAACCAATATCAATAGGAACTTTCACAATTTGATAATGTCCGATTCCAATCAAGTCAATTGCTTTGTCCCAGGAATAATGATATGATTTAGCATAGTAAAGTTTGGGGAGTTTAAGGTTTTCTTTCCCTGCGGTTACTACATTAACCATTTGATGGATGCCATGTACTCCGAGGTTAATTATTTCATATTGGCTTATCAGTCCTTTAACTTCTTCTACTTTTTGTTTAAAGTCAGGGCATTTTCTGTAAATTAAATCTTTTAAATCTGATATAGCTGATGGAGATAAGTTAAATAATTCGGAAAATGAAATATCCTTGATTGTCTTATCAAAAAAATTCACATGTAAATCCTTAATAAAAGCACAGTCATTTTCTTTGTAAGAAGCTATTTTAACTGCTATTGGATAGTACTTCATGTTTCGGGCAACCCAAAGTGCTTCCATATTTGCGGTTGTACCACCGGCAGACAGATGCCCCCATGATTGATGCTTTTTTGTCTTTGAATTAGTATAATTATTGTCAGCATTTTTCATAGGCTCATAACCCACCATCTGTGCCAAGCTACTGATGTAATTAAACTCCATCCGGGTTGTAGCAGGAGAGCTTTCACCAACAATGTTGTTTGAATTGTAGAGTATGGTTCCAAAATAACCGGCAAAAGCAGAAATCAGCAAATCACCATGCATGTGTCCAATATACCGGGGGTGATACAAGGGAACACCCCTTTTTAGTTCAGATAAAATATTTTGCAACTCTTGTTTGAGTTCAGCGGCTGTCAATTGAAAATCAGCCGATAATTTGTCAGTTTCTGAAATAACAGGCAGGTCTGCAGGATGAAAGTTTTTTCTTAAAAAGCATGAATCCTTAATAATTTCGATAATAAGCGATTCGTACAGTTCCTGATTCTCAGCCTTTGGACCGAGAAACAATGACTTGATTACTTTGTTATAGTTAATATTTCCTCCCATCTCTAAACATTTAAGGTAGCTGGTAAAACTCGACTTTGTTACTTGATAACATTTCTTTGGCAAATTGATTTATACGCACCATCTGTTCCTTTGTGAACCAGGATAATATTCGTATTTTAGCATTTACTTTTCGGATTGAATTACATAGCTTATAGGCTACATTCAAACCATTTAAATCGGACATATCACCTCCCTGGTGTGCATCAATAATGAAAACATCATGATCAACAGGGTCCACACCCAATATTTCCGACTCAGTTTTCTTAATATAACTGTTTGGATTTTGGTCTGCTAATATTTTAGCATACTCAGGATTCCTGAAATAGATAAAATATCGCATAGACATTAACTTTTAATTCTTAAAATCTTCGACTTGCCTGCCTTTATAATCATACCTGCATTAAATTCAATTACTGAATCGGGATTGGTGTGTTTGATTCCTTCAATGTAAACTGCTCCCTGGTTTATCAAAGTACGTGCTTCGTTTTTTGAATTCAGAAAGAATAACTCTTTTATTGCTTCAGTGAGATTAACACCCGACTTTATTTCCGTCAACGAAAAGGATGGTATTTCATCGGCTGCAAGTTTCCCATAGGCATTCGTGGCATTGATTGCACTTTCTTCTCCATGATAAATTTTTACGATTTCAAAAGCCAGTTTCTTTTTTGAATTGAGAATTACCTCTGTTAACGGATTTGCTGACAGTATCTGTTCTAACTTCTGCACCTCGTTCATATCCAAATCGGTAAGGAGGGTAAAGTATGAAATGATGTTGCAATCATTCATACGCATAATCTTCTCAAACATAATGGGAGCGGGCTCATCAATTCCAATGTAGTTCCCCAGCGATTTTGACATTTTCTGTACACCATCTGTTCCTGTTAGGATGGGCATGGTAAGGCATATTTGTGGCTCTTGGTTGTAGAAGCGTTGCAAATCTCGACCAAAGGTAAGATTGAAAGTTTGGTCGGTACCTCCCAGTTCCACATCTGCCTCTAAAGCTACAGAATCAAATCCTTGCATAAAAGGGTATAAAAACTCATTCATTCGAATTGATTCCCCACTCTCAAACCTTTGACGAAATGTATTGTGTTCGAGAAGCTTTGCCATGGTGCTCTGTGCAGCCAGTTTTACCACTTCTTCAAAAGTCATATTTTTCAGCCAGTGACTGTTGTAAACCACTGTCGTTTTATCAATATCCAAAATTTTGGAAATCTGTTTAAGGTAGGTTTGTGCATTGGCAATGACTTGTTCTTCCGTAAGCGGAGGACGGGTTTTATCCCTACCGGAAGGGTCGCCAATACGTGCTGTGAAATCACCAATTAGAAAAAGCACTTTATGGCCTAAATCCTGAAAGTGCCTGAGTTTGCGAAAAACCACAGTATGTCCGAGGTGAATGTCCGGTGCTGTGGGGTCAACTCCTAGTTTTACGTGTAAAGGCTTATTTTCTGAGATAGCCCTTTCAATCTTGAGGATAAGTTCCTCTTCGTTTATTAGGTTTTCAACACCTCTCTTAATCAACAATAACTGGTTTTCTATTTTCTTTTCCATATTCAAAAATTTTTGTCAAGGAAAAGAATGTTTAGTTTTCCCCAGTTACCCCTGGTTGTGATAACAGAGCATCCCGCACATCAGCAAGGGCATCAATATACTTTTCATCTGGTGTCAAAAGATCAATCCATTTCGATAATGATTTATCTTTATAAGTATCTTTATTTAAATTAAATTTATCACCACATTTTGTCAAAATACTTTTCTTTATAGTGGAACCTCCAAGCGATTCATGTAAAAACTCTAGTACCGCATTCAGCTTTTCGTTTAAATCAAACCATCTAATTATTTTTTCCTTTGCTTTGTTGTATTTTTCTTCATCAATTTGATTCTCTTCATAGGCTTCTGTTAAATCAAATAAAAGCTCATATCCATTTTTATTGCCTGGCTCATGTTTGCCTTTTTTTCCTTTCTTAATAACTTTATTAGCTATAGTATTAATAGTAAGACTATTGCTTATATGGGGAGTTGAATGGTACATTACAAGCGTGTTCTCATCAAAAATAAAATTGTAATTATCATTCAACACAATTGATTCGCAAACGAATAAAACATCCCAATCACATCCATTTGTAATATTGGTTTTCGCAATAAATTTTGTTGAGTTAAAGAGAAGAAATTTGTTTTGAATTTGATGACCAAATTTGGAATGAAGTTTCTTGTCGGTAATTTCATATAGGTATTTTTTTATGAAAGTGTTGACATTCTTGTTAAAAGCACATGACAGACCTTGTTCAGATTTGTCATGAATGTTTTGTACTATGCATACAATTTTAAAATTTGGAGTTGCCATATCCTTAATTATTAGTTTGTTTTCGTGCACTGAATAAAGCTTCTGTTAATGCGTATTTATTTCGTTGAACCGTCAAGTATTGATAAATGGTTGAGAAATTGACATATCGGATATCATCTGGTAAATTATGAGGTTTACCTCTTCCTGATGTAATTATAAAAGTATCATATATAATAGTCTTAGATATCGTATCATAAACCTGAAGAATATCGTCCATAATAAAAGTTTTAACGTTGCTAGCGATATCTTTGTCGTAGTTCTTAGCATATTTACTATTGTAGACTTTGATTAATTTTTCAATGATCCCAATATGTATTACAATAAATTTACAACGTGAATCACCATCTTCAGTTTCGTTACTACCATTACGGATTATTGTCTTACTTCTGATATATGAAATTATTTTTTCATAATTTAAAGCAAAATCCTGCTCATTTAAGTCACAATCACTTTTAGATGGAACCCATATATTTGTTTTCTTATATAATAATTCATACGGGACACCTCCTTTCTTATGAAAACATTTATTTATATCAATGCTGCAATTTGGAGATGGTTGAATAATCGGATATTTTTCTTTGCAAAATACCTGAACACGTTCATCAATTATTCCTATTGGGATAGGCCAATAATTACAATAATTTAGTTTGTCAAAAAAATATATTTCTGTTGCTGAATATTTTATTTCAATGAATTTTTTTGCTAGCGTTCTTTCTGAGTTACTCTTTTTTCCATAGAAGTTTTCACAGTAACTATCCCCGTGAGGTAGGTATGTATATTCCGCCATGTTAGCTGATGCATTTGTATCATAGTACACTTTCCAAATATTAGATAGAAAGTCACCATTAAAATTAAACGTTGTATTTATTGTTATAATTCTCTTCGAAAATAGCGGATTATTCTCTATTATTATTTCTAAATTATTCTCATCAAAAATTACAATTAATCGATGTGGAGAAACTGTGTTACTATTAATATCCTTAATAATTTCATCTTTGGATTTTATCCAGATACCATCATTAATTAGCTGCGCCTCATTTTTAGTAAGATTTTTCAAAACCCATTTTTTTGAACAATCATTTGTTACGATTATCAAAATTTCATGTGGCTTTTTAAGATAAAAATGGTAGCCCAGATACTTCTCTTGTTCTTTGTATGCCTGAAAAATAGCTAATTTGCCGCCTTGAGTAATTGGATTTTCGCCTTTATAATCAACAATATTATATTCGTCTGAATCAATTTCTTCAACCGGGATTTTTCGTAAGTAAGCTGCCGAGGCATCCATTTCAATAAGTCCCCAATGACCTTGGCGGAGCTTATTATCACTTAGGATGGTTTCATTTAATTTTGTATTTTGGTCATAAACCAGTTTTTCAAGATTATTGATTTTTCTGTCTTTTATAATTGCCTTGTATTTATTGGTAAGTTCCTTATAATCACTATTATTAACTTCGGACAAATTTACTTCACCTTTAATAGGGCAATTATCAAAGATAGAAATGATATAATATGCGTTCCAGTCAATTTCTCCCTTATATTGTTGATGTTTTGAGGCTTCTTCAATTTTAATCTTAAATTCCACTTTTCCTTCTGTGGGGGTTTCAGCATGTTTAGCAGTATTACGAATAATGTTTTCTAGAATAGTATAGAAGGCGTGTATGCCTACCACATCATTCGGAATGGAAACCGGTTTATCATTATTTTCGGTTATCTTAAATGCACAGTCATTAGTAATAAGAGTCACGCAATCAGTAGTATTACTCGGTTCACAGAGAACAATATCATATTTGAAATTGGATATCCCGCTAATTCTATCGTTTAGAGCCCGATTTTGTATAAATGGACTTATAATGTTACTATAAAGCGTATTGATATTCTCAATTACCGGTGTATTAGTAGTAACATCTGCCAAGTAATCCATACGAGATTTGAGATAGTTAAAGGAATTTGCTATCAATTTATAATTAGTATTATCTGGCTTATTTTCCTGATTTGTATAACTAGCACATTGATATTTCGTTCCATTAGAAGTTATTTTCTTCTTAATTCCCTTAACCGAGCTTGGAGTAATCAATTTACTTAATACATGACTTCCTATATTATGGCTTAAATTACGTGACATAACTTGTGAGATCGCGGCACGAATGTTGGCATTATTTTTTAACTCTGATTCATTAATGATTTTACAGAACTTATCGATTATTTCTTTTGTGTCATCTCGGATTGTGCAGTTTAATCCTAGCGAAACTACTAAATTTGACTTTGTGTAATCTCTAGGAAATTCTATTTTTTCTTTGTAATTAAAGAATTCATTTTTTTCAAAAGAACCACTCAATATATTATTTGAATTTTTTTTTAAATATTGTTCAACGTTTAATGAATTAATTTTTACACCGATAAGTTGGCTTAAATTTGCGGTATCTTCCCAGTCTATCTCATAATTTAATCCATTCTCTTTTTGAATCACATATTTATTTCCATTTTTATAAATGCTTTCCTTTTCTTTTGAGGCTATCAAGGGCTTAAATAGTATTCTTCCTTTCTCTGACTCATTATAGATATATTCTTCATTTATCAACACTTTGACCGTTGCTGTTTGCCATAGGTCTGTATCTAAGGACTTTGAATCCTTACTGTTATTATAATCTTTACCGTTATGTTTTATATTTTTAATTATAATTCCATTAATATTGTTTTGCCAAAGCTCAAACAACAATAATCTGTTATTTATTTTTGCTTTAAGTTTTCTAAAAGTCTTATTAAAATCATTTTTAATGAGGTTAAAATCTGAAATTTTGAAATGTGCTTGAATTATTTTAACATAATCGTTAAATGGAATATTTTTAATATTAGATTCATCATTGTCTATAATGTAAGTTGTATAATGGTTAATTATCTGTTGTATTACTTCAGTAAGGATCTTTTTTTGGGTTACTGTTATACTCGATGTGCTGAACAGCATAATTATTGGGTCAAATAAATTTTTGAGATTAATAGAATCTTCATCAATACTTGGGGTATAAGGAGAATCCTTTAAATACAGTCTAAGAGTAAAACTCTTATAATTATCTAAAGGCACTTCAATAACTTTATAAGTTATTAAATACTGCAAAAAGTCAGTATAATATTTACATTCAGAATTTATATTTTGAGGAGTTTTTATTAGGCAGGTGCTACATCTGTTTTTAAATAATGAACACCAGTTTAAGAAAGTAAAGATTCTTTTTTCAATAATTGATTCATTGATTTTAATATTTTTTATTTGACTATCTTGTAAATATATTAAAAAGCTATATGAAACTGTTTCATTAATAATTTTCATCATCCTGTCCAATAACGAATGAGTTTTTGAATCATCGTCAATAAAAACTTTTTGAACTTTGTCAAGCACCTGTATTTCTTTTAATAAGAGCAACTCTTTCTTGTAAAGTTTAATTAATATATATAGCTTTTTTTCTAATTTTTTTTTCACTTCATTATCATTTGGCCAAATATTTTCTCGATCATATGAAAATGAAATAATAAGTTTAAGGTTACCTTTATTATCCAAAACGGGAAATCCCCAAAATGATTTATTCCCAATAAAATAGTCTTCGAATCCAACAGAACCTCTCGGATCTTCAAATGTATTGCCTACCATTTCAGGCTTTTTTGATCGCTCTATAAAACCGACAGTGCCTTCGCCATTTCTAATATTAATCTTAGAGAGAAACTTTATTTTTTTCTCTTTATATTTATATAAATCCCAAAAAACAACACTATCAGAAGTTTCTCTATAAGATACTAAAATTATCTGAAGTTTCTTAGCTTCAAATCCATCCAAGAAACCAAATGAAACGACTGCTTCTTTAAAAATTACTTTTAAAATTTTCGAAAGGGATTGATGTTTCATAAGCTAAATATTAATAAGTAGGATTTTCGAATATCGAACAGTTCACTGTTGGCTATAAAAAAAACAACCTCTTGTTTCTATTTTATGATTGAGTATCTTCTGATTTTTATTATACGATGTGTTTTTTGTTTCTATATAATGTAAAATCTCATCTTCTCTTAAGGTACCAAAAATTTGGGGTACTCCACTTTTATGCAAACCCTACAGCATTGCCTGATGTGGTCTAATTCTTTTTGACAGGCTTTTTATTTTCTTAGTTTATTTTTCTAAATTGTTCTTTGACAAATATATAAATTAAAATTGATTTATCAAGCAGCCGTTTTGTATAATCCTGCATGATCTGATGTGGTCTGTATTTCGGTATTATTATAGAGGGGATCAGACATAGTGAGCAGCAACATCGGTTAATGTTATCTTATTATTCAACATCGTTAGATTTTCAAGGTATGAAATGGTTTTTGTTTCAATAAAATAATAGATTTCTTTTCTTGTAAGGGATCCAAACTTATCGGGTTCAGAATCGGTGTGATAACCTTGCATTGCCATTAAAAGTTTGCTAAAATATTCATTAAATACTTTCCCTTCAATAATGTTATTTTGGTATTCTTTGTTTTCATTACCGGTTCCGCAGTCAAATTGTTTTCGCAGCTTACTGCCAGGGAAAAGATGAAGGTTATGAACATAAACAATAAAATCCCCAGGCAAATTTAATATAAAGTTAATATTTTCAAGAATATCAGCATCTGTTTCGAACGGAGAATTGGTTATAAAATCAATTGAAATAGTGATGTTATAACCGGACTCTTTAGTGTATTGAAGGGTTTCAATAATCATTTGTGAAGAATCTTTTCTTTCGTATTTGTTTAAAATGCCTGAAGAAACCGTCTGAAGACCATATTCAATACTTCTTAACCCTGCGGAGTAACAAATATCAATTTTAGATTTTGTTGTTGAGTTTGGATGGGCGAATATATAGAATGGCCGATTAATCTTATTTTTATATTCACATTCAAACCCTTTTAATTCTGCTTCTGATCTAATTAGAAAATCATCGTCAAAAAAGAAAACAGCATTAATGTTAGGTTCATTTTTTATAATATCATATAATTCAGAAATTAATTTACGATTACTCCTTTTTCGAATGATTTTGCTATTTGTTTTTTTATTTATGTCATTAATTGTGTGGTTAATACAGTAACTGCAAGAAAACTGGCATCCTCTTGATGCCATAACATAAATAGAGTTGTTGGGCATACAGGGATTGTCAGGGGTTTCAGCAAGATTTGTTTCTTTGATGAAACCATTTGCTGTGAGTCTTTTGTAGTTTTTCTTATAATAAATAAAAGGAATGTCGTCCAGTATTTGAAGCGGTTTTTGAAATGGGTTTTTTATAATTAATCCATCTTTTTTAAACCACAAACCATCAATATCGGTATAATTTCCATCTAAGTACTTGTTAACTAAATTCTCAAGAGGTATTTCGCCTTCATGAATGCATACCGAGTCAACGCCAATTTCATTTAACAATCTCTCAGGGTCTAGAATAACATTAGGACCGCCAAGAATTAGGTGTTTGTTTGGGTATTGCATCTTAATGTGCCTCATAAGTTGCAATGTCCTTTCTTCACTAATAGTAAATGAAGAGAACCCAATAATATCAAAATCTAAAATTTCACTAGCTATCAAGGACAATTCATTTTGATTATAAAGCTCGTTATTGTCTTTTGGGACATAAAGAGTGTTAACTTCAATGCCTTTGCTAATAAGATACTGGCACAGTGAAGCTGGTCCAAGTGTTGTTTTGGTAGTATTTATAAGAGAGAAATTAGCAATCATTGATTGGATATAAGATGTTATTCGTTAAATTTAATAGCACTTTATCAAAAAAATAATCAGGTATTGATTTTCCATATTTAGCAGGACAACCATTGTTAAATTTTCGGCATGAATTCTTATTGTAGTTTTGCCAAATTTCCGTTAATGATTGCTTATAAATATTTCCCAAAGTATTTCTGTCATCACCGGGACACCTTATAATTGTCCCGTTATAGGTAATATACATTCCTGCTGAAACTTGATTACAAGGATGAACCCCTGCATAAGCAGAAATTCCCTCTTCAGTAATTTGTGCTACACTTTGGATACTGTTGTCTATGTTGAATTTATATATTTTTGAATATAGGTCAATCAACTCGTTTTCAGTAGGAGTCGATTTTTTCCAGGTATCATTATCTCTCATAATACCACTGACCATAGTGGGAGTTATAACTGGATATAGATTTCTTCTACGAGCCCACACATAAATATTAAAAGCTTCATGATAATTTTTGTTTGTCAAAGGTGCATTTATTATGCCTAATCTGGTTGGGTTGGCTTCATTAAAGCCCGCCAGCACCAATAATTCCAATGCATGATTGCGTTTCTCAGTGTAACCAGCGATGTTACCAACCATTTCATCTTGAATTATGGGATTGAATGAGTTGAAACCAAGTAAAATGCTTACATTAAGATCAAATAATCGTGAAATAAGATCTTTGCTTGTATAAATACCGTAATTCTTGTATAACCTATGAGTGATATTATCATCAGCTAAGATGTGCCCTTTAGTAAAAATTAGAGGGATAACACCATTACTATTTAGAAACTCTAAAAATCCCAAAATTTCTGGTGTTTCTAATGGCTCTCCCTTACCTACAAACTTCACCGATTTTAAGCCCAATGCTTTTGCTTCAAGTATTATTTTTTTTAATCTCTGAATATTAAAATCTGCTACTTCACTATCATAAAATGCACCCTTCTTAAAGCAATGAGGACAATTAAGAGAGCACTTACTACCAAAATCAATATCTAAAGTCAATAGTTGACCATGGCTATTTTCAATAACATCTTTTGAAAATGCCCAACCATTAACATCATTAATAAAATGCTTTGGGAAGGTATTGGGATATTTTAATTCTATATTAGGAACCATTTTACTTTATTATCTTTTAAATAATTTAAATTCGCCATTTTTTGCCACAAATAATGAGTAATCACGTTGCACTTCTCCAAATTTATCAAACGCAATTCTTCCAGTTACCCCTTCAATGTCAATTTTAAACAATGCGTTTTTAATTAGTGTTCCATTATATTCTTTTGATTCTTTTATGGCCGTTATTAGGGCTAAAGCAGCATCATAAGAATATGCAGTCCACATATCAGGTTGTTCGTTGAATTTTGTAAAGTATGCTTTTACGAAACGAGCATATGTTGCGCTAGTATCATCAGGCATAGCCATAACAGTATAATAGCTGCCTTCAACGGCAGAGCCACCAATTTCAAAGAGATTTGGTGAATACGAACCATCTCCACTAATAAAAATACAATTTAAATTTGCTTCTACTGCTTGCCTTTGAATAACAGCAGTTTCGGGGATGATCCCAGCAAGTATGACAACTTGGGGATTAGTTTTCTTTATTTGCATTAATAGGTTTTTGAAATCCTTGGTACCAGCATTATAGCTATTTTTATAAACTAAAGTGATTTGCTTTTCTTTGAGATTGTTTTCAATAGAATTGGCAAAACTGATACCATAATCATCATTAGCATTTAATATTGCAATTTTATCAATTTTTAAATCTTCTATAATAAATTTGACTGCAGTAAATCCCTGTTTATAATTTGGAGGGACTACTCTAAAAAAACAGTCATTCTCTTTGCCCTTTAAATCATCAGCTGTAGATATTGATGAAATCATAACAATATTGTTATCGTTTGCTTTTGGTAATAAAGCCAAAGAAATACTTGATGCAGCAGAACCAATAATTGCTTGGACCTTATCAACATTAACTAACTTATTGAATGCATTAACTCCATCTTTAGCTGAAAGTTTGTCATCTTCAAATATAAACTGGATATTTTGCTCATTAATGCCTCCCAAATTATTGATTGAATCCTGCAGAAGCAGTATGCCATTTTTCATTGATTTTCCAAAAGATTCCGCTTCACCAGTTAATGGGGCAATTACACCAATCTTAATCACATCCTTATCCTTCTTCACATTATTACATGATGCAAAGAAAAAAAGTGCCAGTAGCACTAAAGCCAGTTGTTTCATTCTAGTTTTCATATTATTCTCAATTAATATTAATTATTCTTTTTGCCAATTGATTGATTATATTTATTTTATGTTCCACAAAAATAATGATTTTTGGGTTATCTGAAGTTTTCCCGGAGTGTTGCAACATAAGTTCCAAAAAATAATCAGATTTAACTGTGTCCAAGCCTGCTGTGGGTTCATCGAGCAGCCAAAGGTCAGCATCTTGGGAAAGAAGCATCGCCATGGCTAACTGCTGCCTTTGTCCCCCGCTTAGAAGACCTGCCGTTTTATTTTGCCATATTCCAATATCCGGGAACAAAGCAATCATCTCTTCATTCTTTTGTTTTTTTTCGGTTTTACTTGTTCCACTAAAAGAAAGTAAAAGGTTTTCTTTTACAGATAGCTTAGAAAAAACAGCATTTTTTTGCATAAAGTATGCTACCCCCAGTTTCTTCACCTGTTCGGGCGTTTTTCCATTTAGCAGTTCCCCATTATAAGATATTGTCCCGGAATTGATTATGCAAAGCTGGTAAATAGCTCTAAGCAGAGTACTTTTACCGCAACCGTTCGGACCAGTAATGGCAATGCAATCTCCTTTCTCAACCTGCAGGTTATAATCTTCAATCACCGGTTTACCTCCATATCCGCAGGATAGGTTTTTGATGTCAAGGATAATATTTGAATTAGTGGTTTGCATGATGGGTGTTTGTTGTGTTCAATAGTTTTCCTTGTTTCATTTCATAGACTCTATCAGCCAGTTCAAATAGTTTCTCTTTGTCATGTTCAATCATCAAGAATGTCGTACCAATGTTTTTCAAGGAAGTAAGTATGTGTTTTATCTGTTGTGCAGCTATCTCATTTATTCCGGCAAATGGTTCGTCCAACAACAATAATTTTGCATCATTCATCAAAAGGGAACCCAGCGAAAGAAGCCTTTTCTCTCCCACACTCAACTCATAAGCCTTTAATCCGGCTTTATCGGTTAAATGAAATTGTTGAAGTATGTTTTTTGCTTTCTCATTGTCTTTTATTTTGTTCTTACTAATAGTCGAGTGTTTCATCAGATAATTGTGCAGGTATTTTGCTTCATGGTTGTTGCCTGCAGCCAGCAAATTGTCTAAAACAGTTACATCTGCAAAAATTCGTGGAATTTGGAACAACCTCCCCATCCCATGCCTTGACCTGTAAATCACACTTTTTTTGGTAATATTTTTCCCTTCAAAAAAAATAGAACCGTTATCAGGTTTTTCAAAGCCACTTAACAGGTTGAATAATGTAGTTTTCCCTGCACCATTGTTACCATAAATACCAGTAATTGTTCCTGATAAAATGGAAATATTGACTTCATCCACGGCCACTATGCCTTCGTAGTGTTTGTATAGGTTCTTTATATTCAGTATGGTTTCCATCATCCGCGAATTTCAAATTTACCAAATAAGCCATTGGGCTTAAAGCGAATAATCAAAATCAGGGCCATGGCATAAATAATCATGCGGGCATTGGCAGCAATAGAATCGGGCATATTAACAAAGCGAAGCGCTTCGGGCAACAGCACATAAATTAATGCACCAGAAACAGGACCAATTATATTTCCTGTACCGCCAACCAGGATAATAGTCAGAATGAGTATGCTTTCGTCAAGCGTAAAACTTGTCGGGTCAATGTAGCTCATATAGGTTGCATATAATGCCCCGGCAATAGTGGCAAAGACCACCGTAATGGAAATGCTCACAAATTTGTAATACGCAGGACGTTTTCCCAAAACGGTAAGCCAGACTTCATCGTCCCGGGTACATTCCAATAATTTGCATAAAGGTGTTTTAGCAAACCAAAAAAAGAACACTATTGTGATGGTAGTAAAAAACAGCGCCAGAAAGAAAAACTGCAAAGGTGTATTAAAAACTAATCCTGCTAATTCGGGTTTTGGTATCCCAGGTATTCCGAAAGGTCCACGTGTTAGATTCTGCCAGTTGTAAACCACCCCAAAGAATACGATTTGTAATGCTATGGTGGCAAGGGTAAAGTAAAGGTTACGCAACCGGCCGGCCAGCCAGGTAGTAATGGAAGCATTCAGGGCAATGTTTATAAGAATTGCCAGAAACAGAGCTGTAAAAAAACTCATCCCTTTATCAACCATTAATAAAGTGGTCAGGTATGCACCTGTGCCATAAAAAGCAGCCTGGCATAAGGAGAGCAATCCTGTAAAACCCGTTTTCAGATTCAGGGACAAAGCCAGAATGATGTATATTTGCAGAATTATTAATATGTGAATGATATAGTTCATTTCTCGTCAACCCTCACATTAAATTGTAAAATGCCTTCGGTACGCCATAGCAATACAATGATCAAGATAACAAAAGTAACTGTATCTTTCCATTGGGCGGAGAGAAAGAATTCGGTAAAATTCTGAATGATGGCAAGCATAATAGAGGCAATTATTGTACCATACAAAGAACTTGACCCACCAATAATAACAACAACTGCAGCACTGAGAGTAATAGCCATCCCCGAATAGGGATCAATGCCTGTGTCGAATCCTTTTAACAAAGCAGCAGAAATAGCCATTACAGAACCAAGTCCAAAAACGATGTAACGGATATTTTGAGTTTTAATTCCCATAACTCTTGCTAAAATCTGATTGTCAGAGATTGCCCTTATTTTCAGTCCGTAACCTGTTACTTTAATGAATACCAAAAACAGAGCAATCAAGGGTAGCGCAAAAAAGATCTCCCACACCTGGGGCCTGGTAATAATAATTTCACCTAGAGCTAAACTTTCACGGATAGTGTTGTCAAGGATTTTGGTCTCGTTGCCAAAAAGTAATGCGATGACATTGATAATAACAATGTAAACCCCAAGGGAACTAATAAGTGCAATGTTTTCGTTACTTGATTTTTTTAACAGAGGCTTGTAAACTGACCATTCAATAAAAACACCCATCAGAAATGCAAAAATAACAGACAGCATTATTCCGGATGCTACTCCAACAACAGGGCTTGACCATAAATAAAAATATACTCCAGCAACATAAATTCCTCCATGAGCTATATGGAAAATTTTTGTAGCAGAGAAAATGATATGGAAACCCAGAGCTACCAGAGCAATTAGCAAACCATTGATTAAGCTATTTATAAATATCTGAATTATCATCATTTTGTAAAATGCAAAAGTCGCAATAAAGTAGTTTTCCCTAGTTTTCCCTTTTAACAAATTTTCCTTTATATTATCAAATATAATAAATTGAGTTTGGTAAAATGTATACTTGCATTATTTATTCTACAAATTGATATGCTATAACCATATAAATCCGACAACACATATTATAGGTTCGGTTCGTTTTGTCAGTTTTTTCTGGCTTAATGTTTGATTAACTTGTCGGTATCAGGATCCCCATTTTAGTTCAGGTCTTTTTTTTCACTTTTTTTCGTTTTCTCTGAAAATTGTGCAAATATTTAATATAGTTATGTAACACACGTTTCTTGTAAAATTTTCACATTTGTTTTGTAAATTAAAAATCTAGTCTAATGAAAATAAACAAAATTTTAACTGTATCAATTATTGCCGCCATAATGTTTAGTAGTTGTGCGACAATGAATAATAAAACTAAAGGCGGTTTGATAGGTGGTGGTGCCGGAGCTGCATTAGGAGCTGGTATTGGAGCTCTTGTCGGAAACGGGAAAGGTGCTGCAATAGGAGCAGCAATAGGCGGAGTAGTGGGGGGAGGTGCCGGAGTCCTTATCGGCAATAAGATGGATAAGCAGAAGGCCGAACTTGAGAGGATTGAAGGAGCTAAGGTTGAGAGTATCACCGACGCGAACAATCTAAAGGCAATAAAAGTAACATTTGACAATGGGATACTTTTTACAACCGGCAAAAGTGAATTGAATGCTACATCAAAAGATGCACTTTTGAAATTTGCCGAATCTCTTAGAAACACAACAGAGACAGATATAACAATATATGGACATACAGACGATACCGGTTCAAGAGACTTCAATGTGAAACTCTCTCTTCAGAGAGCTGTGGCTGTTGCCGGGTTTCTCAACGCAAACGGTGTCGAAATGAAGCGTTTGGACACAGAGGGAAAAGCCTGGGACTTTCCAGTGGGTGATAACACAACCGTTAGCGGTAGGGCAATGAACCGCCGGGTGGAGGTTTATATCACAGCAAATGAAACGATGATCAAAGAGGCAGAGCAAGGAAAGCCAATTTAGATTCCTCCTTCCAAATATAATTACCCTAAAATAATCTTATATATGTAAATATATTTATTACATTTGCTATTGCTCTATCTTCTCTGTGAATGTTTTAAAACTAAGATATATGAAAAAGGTAGTTTTTTTGACTTTTTGTGCCGTTGCTATCAGGATGTACTAAAGGCATCGACAACCTCTTCTCTTCGGATGGGGTTGAGATCTATCTGCTTAAAGCGTACAAGACTGTAGAAAATTCTCAAAAGATTGACCAGAAGAGTGTTGTTTTGAAGAACTCTCCTGTGGTAAAATATTCCGATATCCTCTCATATAACAGTGATAATCACACTTTTAAAGTGAGTGACAGGGCTCTGGATGCTATTAAAAATATCGACCACTCTGTTTTTGGAGTTGCCTTTGCCGTAACAGCCAACGGAAGGGTTGTCTACACCGGCTACTTCTGGCCGTCGTACTCTTCTGCATCCTGCAACTGGGTAACCATAGAGCCATTTATGGCAGAGTACACAAAAGAGCTTAAGGTAACCCTCGGTTACCCCGGCGACTGGGAGGGTGTAGAGGATAGAAGGAATGATGAGAGAATAATCTCAATACTCAGCCGAGATAAAAAACTCATCAAATAACACTTTAAGCATTTTCCCCCATAACCCCTAAAACCCCAATAATTATTGGAGTATTTTAAATGCTGTCATAAAGGGACTGCACGACACGCGCAACATCTGTTTTTTAGTCTTTTTTATGAAGTTTTTTCAGAAAAAGGCTGAGGACCGTTCAACGACCGTAGGGAGGCGTTCCGGAAGCCCTGAAAAAAAGGCGTTTAGAAAAACTGCAGTTGCTAGTATCGTGCAGTTAATATAAAAAGATAGCTTTTAAAATTACCCCGGCAATATTATCCGGGGCTCACCCTTCTCCTTCACCGGAAAAAGCTTCTCAAACTCCTCCAGATGGGCATCTGCAGTGACAAAACCGGGGTCTTCGAAAAAGCGGCCGGTAATTCCGGCT
>LBTE01000005.1 GCA_000989955.1 candidate division TM6 bacterium GW2011_GWF2_37_49
AATTTTAATTCGGTAAGCCCCATCCAATCGCACGCTGCTGGCGGGGTCTAAAAAATTATCATTTTCTTTGCAGCTCTGATGAATAGCCGCATGCGAGAAGCCATAGTCGATGTATCAATCTACCTATGCATGTTTTGACATGGCGCAATGTTTGGTAGATTTTAAAATTAGAATGGTATAATTTTGAAGAAATGTGGGCCTCGCAACAAATTTACTTCGAAAAATATGAGGGATACATTTCAACGCAACTTAGACCAAAAGCTGATATTGCTGAGCTCAAACAATCGGCCCAACGTATAAATGAAAAAGCAAAAAATTGAAAATCACGTTAAAATCAGTATTTTCACATGAAACTAAAACTATCTAACGTGTTACAGATCTATCTGTTATTCTTAGAATTACTAATTTTGTAAAGCTGTCTGCAGCTAACCAAATAATAAATATTAAATAAAAGTAACATAAGATATAACAATAAAGTAATCGGATTTCCCATCGAAATAATAACTGTAAAGAAAGACAGGATGGGAAGTATTGCTAATTTAATAATGGTAAACAATATAAAAAATTGATTTCGTCTTTTATACGCAACATAATAAGTAATCCATGGATCTATAGTGGCAACATAGATTAAGATAGCAAGCCATATCAAAAAAGGTACATCTACTAACGCCAAGGAAGGCAAATTCATTTGATACTTAATAAATTCTATAACAGGAAACGCAGCCAATGACGCAAATACAAAAAAAATTATGTGAAAAAATGAAAAAGCACAAATCCACTTGTCTCGCATTGATTGTTCTGATTTAAAATCTATAGAATTATTCATAATTTCTTCTTAGCCTCAAAAATGCTTTTTTGTCTTTCATGATATCTTCATATAAAAATACACTAACTATTTGTAGTGTACGTAATATTGGTAGAAAAGAGCAATAATACTATGAACAAGTGTTAAAATCAGCCTTTTTTCGTCGATTTTTTAAAATAAATTGCCAGGCTGCAAAATTTGTGTTTAAATAACAAAGATTATTGTCCTAAATTTTTATTCAAAGGAGTACGTCCGTGGAAGTCTTTATTAACGTTTTCCCGTGTTCGGTAAAAACCAAGTAACTTACTTGCTGCATTCATTGGTGTTCGTACCCATCTTAATTTTTCTTAATTAAATTGTCGTACACCTGCGCTTGCGCGGGTATCTAGCAACGTCATTGGTCGGGATTTTTTGCGTCTCCACCAATTAGCCGATTTTCAGGAAGATCTGTGCTGTTTTCCCCAAATTTTATGAAGGATTATTTTATGAAGATACTTTTACAAATAAAAAACGTAAAAAAGCGGTATACCCAAAAAGGCCTACCACCAATCGACGCGCTCAAGGGCGTTTCAATCGATATTTACGAAGATGAAATTATTACCTTGCTTGGCGTCAACGGAGCCGGCAAATCAACGCTTTCATCAATAATCGCCACGCTGCACCCGGCAACCGAGGGCGAAATAACTTTTGATGGAAAGTCTATCTACAACGATTTGGCAACTTATCGATCAAAGCTTGGTTTTTGCCCTCAAAAGCCAAATCTGGACGGGTTTTTAACCCTTGAACAAAATCTGCGTTTTGCAGGTCGGCTTCATCGAATGTCAGAAAGTGAAATCGATGAACGACTAAATAAGTTGGTTGAGCAGTTTGAGCTCAAAGATTATCTGGATCGCAAAGCAAACATTCTTTCGGGCGGGTACAAACAGCGGTTTATGATTGCTCGCAGCTTGATGCACAATCCTAAAATTGTGTTACTGGATGAACCAACAGTGGGGCTTGATCCACATATTCGTCGTCAAATCTGGGCAAAAATTAAAGAGCTCAAGCAGGAAGGCGTTACCGTTATTTTGACCACGCACTATCTTGATGAGGCCGAGGTTTTGTCCGATCGTGTATGCATTCTTGATGGTGGACTGATCAAGTTAATTGATACACCGGCAAGGTTGTTGTCAGATTTTAAACAAAAGAATTTAGAAGATGTATTTTTAGCGTTAATGCAAGAAAATAAGGAACCGCAATGAGTATGATATTTCAAATCGATTTTGATATTTTAAAACAGTTAATGCTGTTGAAATGTACGAACATTCGCCAGGTGCTTTTTGATAAATTCGTCAATTTTTATATCTGGGCGGGATGTTCAATGATTGTAGCCGGATACTTGATGCAATCATTCGGAACATCAGAGAGTTTTGGAGCATTCCAGCTTGGTGGAATTCTGGCATCAGTTGGCATTTTTGAGCTTTACGGAAACGCGGTAACGTTTGTATCCGATCTGGAAGGCGATCGCACAATTTCGTATTATTTAACCCTGCCAACGCATACCGCGACGGTTTTGTGCAGCCACATATTTTATTATGCAACCATCGGAACACTCATGAGTTTTGCTTCATTGCCACTGGCCAAACTAATTTTGTGGAACAAGCTTGATCTTTACGCCATTTCGTGGATAAAGCTTTTATGCTTTACAGTGTTGATAAATTTGTTTTGTGCCACTGCAACATTACTGGTTTCGGCGCTTATTCCATCGATGGACAAGTTTGATATTTTGTGGACGCGAGTCATGTTTCCGCTCTGGTTTTTGGGTGGATACTCTTTTTCATGGTATGGAGTTTATGCAACTGCGCCAAAGCTGTCTTACATAATATTATTCAATCCAATTATTTACATGGCCGAAGGCATGCGTGCTGCGCTGCTGGGCCAGGAAGGATCAATTAATTTTTGGATATGCTGCGGAACACTATTAATTATGTGGGCGGGCATTGGTTTTTGGTCGTACAAGGCTCTGAAAAAACGCCTTGACTTTGTTTGAAAGGAGTTTTTATGTCAAAACATAATTTGGTGTGTGAAAATATATCTTATTCAGTCGGCGAAAAAAATATTTTAAGAAACATTTCGCTCAGTCTGGGCCACCAAAAAACAGGGCTTGTCGGCAGCAACGGAGTTGGCAAAACCACCCTCATTCGCGTGTTTGTTGGCGAGTTAAAGCCATCATCAGGAGCTATTTTTGTTGATGGCAAAATTGGTTACCTGCCGCAAAATTTTTCTGCAAACAAAGAAGATTCTGTTGCAGTAGTTTTTGGCATCGATCAAAAATTGGCCGCGCTAGAAAAAATAAATTCAGGCAACGCAGCTCAATCAGATTTTGAAATTATTGGCGATGATTGGGATGTTTTGATGCGCGCAAAAGTAGCACTGGATAAGGTTAATTTGAGTTATGTAGATTTATCAAGACAGATAAAATCGCTGAGCGGTGGAGAAACTACGCGAGTATTTTTTGCACGTCTTCTGCTGAACGATCCTGATTTTTTAATTCTTGATGAGCCAACAAATAACATGGATCTGGAGAGCATTTCTAGCATGGAGCGGGCTTTGCAAAACTATAAAGGCGCGCTGATGGTGGTTTCGCACGACGAGATGTTTTTGAAAAATATTGGGGTTGATGATAAGATTGATGCGACAAAGTTTAAAATATAAAACATCAAAATTAGCACAGGCGTTTTTTGCATCTCTTTAAAAAGTCCACTGTAAAATAGCTCCAGATCGGGGCCTGCAGGCCGCATCTAAAAATTTGTTAAATTGCTGGTAGCGCTGATCCAGATATTGTTTTAGAATATTGACCTTAATGTATAAGCCTGTTTATTATAATTTTGACCATATGCTAAATTTGAAAATTAAGAAAGGATATGTTTATGAAAAAACAAAAATTTCAGCCAAAATTTCTTGTAAATGAAGGTGGTAAAACTGTTGCGGTTCAACTTGATATTAAAGCGTATGAGGCCATGTTAGAAGAGCTTGAAGATGCTTATGATGTGAAGCGTGCCGAAAAAATTATGTCTAAAAAAAACAAAACTCATACCATCGATGAAATCGAGCGATCATTTTTGGGTAAAAGGAAATAAACATGGTACATCAGCCATGTATTGGGTATGCAATCATTTTTACCGACGAAGCCAAAAAAGATCTTAAAAAACTCGACAAACAGATACTCTTGAAGATTTTAGAAAAAGTAAAAATTTTAGCTTCTTCTAAATTTGAGAGCTTGAATATTAAAAAACTTAGATCAAAAAACTCCTTGTATCGCCTTAGAGTAGCAGACTATTGTTTAGCGGGATTTTTTAAATGAAAATAGCCATCAGGCAATTTTGCGCCATATTTCTCTTCACCGTATTCCTGCGAATAGTAGACCATTTCTGGCGTTTCGTACTTAAAAGTCCCACCAGCCGCATGCTTGATTCGCTCGATTTTGGCTTGGGAATAACCTGGAGAATCAAGTATGACTTGCGTATCTGTATCAAGCCCTTCCCTATCAATATCTTTAATTTTTTCATCAATATATTCTATCTTAGCTTCACGATCTCCATGGGCAAAATAAATAAGATCTGTTACCTTTTCATTAAATCTGGGAAAAATACCAGATCCAGGAGTATTGCGGTAAATTTCATACAATTTATCCAAAACGGCCTGAGCCTTATTTTTATCAGTGAAATAAAAAACAATTCTAGGCAAGCCATATTCCGACAGATCAGCTTCATCCAGTGGAAGTATTTTGAATCTTATAATATTGCGATTAAGTATACCGTCGCTAACTGCGTGTTGTAGTAGCTCAACCCAAAACTGTTCTACATCAGCAGCTATTGGCATTAAATGAATCTTATAAAGCGTTAAAGGATCAATATCAATTTTAGGCCAATTACCGCTCGGACTAAAATATACCTGACATTCATGACTGATTTTTGTTGCACCGAAATTGCATGTAATCGCAAACAATCTAGCCATCCGAACAAAACCACATGGTTTAAGAGCCTTAAGCGGACAGTCAGAAAATGGAACATCTGAGGTATGCAAGTTTTTATATTTTCTAAATAAATCCCGTATACGATTTAAATGTATTAGATACTTATCTTCAAGTCTGTTATTTACGAATACTCCTTCATAAATCGCGCTATACTCACCATCACCTAATAATTTTTTTATTTGGGCTTCTATGGTTTCGATGTGTTCCTTAATATGAATCTTCAGTAGCGTTGGGTTCGGTTTAGTAGATTCTGGATCTACGCAGGCGGCAACAATATTAGTAGTTCCCAGTCGACAAAATAACGCTACATAAAAAAACACGTTGAAAACAATTTGACTTACTATCTTCATGCCAATCCCTACAAAATTAAAACAGAAAAAGTCACTATCGTTACTATTCATATCTTAATTAAACAAGCTAACAACAGTAAATACTATCGTTAAATTTTTTGAAATAAGCCTAGAAACTCTTTGTTACCCGAAGTTGCACCCAAAATTGGTGAGTCGATAATTCCTGCGCATTTAAAGCCATTCTCGCTCATGCCGTTTTTTATTTTTTCTATAACTCGTTGATGGACGCTGTCATCTTTTACAACGCCGCCTCGACGAATATCTTCTCGTTCAGCCTCGAATTGCGGTTTGATTAACGTGATTATGCAAGCGGTAGGCTTAATCAGATTTAAGATAGCTGGCATGACCTTTAATATAGAAATGAATGACAGATCAAGCGTAACAAGATCAACTTTTTCTGGCAGTCTTTCAAGAAGCCGCAAATTTGTTTTTTCAAACAATGTTACGCGTGGATCTTGTTTTATACGTTCATGAACCTGGCTTTGACCAACATCAATACCATAGACTCTTTTGATGCCACGTTGCAACAAGCAATCTGTAAATCCGCCGGTTGAAATGCCTGCATCCATGGCCACTAAATTTTTGACGTCGATATTAAAATGATTTAAGGCGGCCTCAAGCTTGAAGCCGCCACGACTGACATATTTTGGAACTTGAGCATCGAACTCAATTCTTGAATCCACCGCAACTATAGTTCCAGCTTTATCAATAATCCTATCATCAACTTTTACCTTACGTTGCAAAATAAAGCTTTGAATTTGATTACGAGAAAGATGCGAATTTTGATCAGCAATTAATAAATCCAATCTTTTTTTTTCACGCATGTTAAAATCTTATTTTTTCTTAGCTAGTTCTTCTAACAACTTCGATTTTTTATAAAAGAAGCATGAAGACAGCATGTCTTCGTCTTTCAGTATTTTATAGACAGAAAGAACAGCATACAATTTTTCATCAGTTGTTACGGTCAAATATCCGCTTCCAAGGCTCTTTTTGACAGCTTTTCTAAAGTCGGATAAAGACTCGACTAGTTCCCCATTAACCTCTGTCAAAATGTCACCGGGACGCAAAATTCTAGTTTTTCGAGCTTGAGAGTTTGGCAATACATGCGTTACAATTAAGGCAGAATCATGCAAAATATCTGAACGCATATATTTAATTAAATTAGGCGATGATTGAATGAGCTTGCTGACGTGATTTAGCGTCAATTGCATAACAACCATGCCACCAATCACTTCATAATCCATCATTTCAGGCTCAAATTCAGAGTAAACAACCCTAACCGGTGGTGTATACTTCAGTTCAAGATTAAAATTGAAAATTTTACGTTGGCCTTTACGATAAATCATAAATTTCATCGGATCGCCAATTCTTAATCTGTTTAATAATTCGAACAAAGAAATTTTGTCCTCGCTCCAAGGTACATTCATTTCGCCGTACATATCCACACGATATCCATTAATTTCATACAACATATCGCCGTCCAGTACACCTGCATCGTGTAGCAATGTTTTATCAAATACTTTTACAACATACCAACCGCCATCCCCCGGATTTCCAAGATAGTCAACAAGCTCAGGCGTAGCTGCTGCAAATAAACATCCAAGAGTTGGCCGGCGAAGAAGCTTAACTTTGTACAAATCTGTAAGCGCATTTTTGACTTCATTGATTGGAATGATATATCCAACATTTTGCGCATCAGCAATCATCGCTGTATTAATACCTATAACATCACCATCAACATTTAACGATGGTCCTCCAGAATTGCCTGGATTAAGTGGTGCAGTAATTTGAATGTAACCGAATACACCATGTCGTTCACGGCCGCTAACAATACCCAGCGTACTTTTTAATCTAAATTGGGCTAACGGATAACCAAGCGCCAAAACCTCTTGTGATCGAAGTATTTCATCAGAATCACCAAGCCGTAAAAACGGAATATTAATCAGCTTTTGCGTTATTTTTTTGCGAGACTCAGCGGTAAGACGAAGCAATGCAATGTCTCGCTCAGGACTTACTCCGATGATTTCAGCATCAAATCTTTCAAGTCCAAACGATGGTATCTGAATCTGTACATTCAGAGCCTGGGCAACCACATGATAATTTGTTACAAAATCACCCTTTTCATTAATAAAAAAGCCACTTCCTGCTCCTTCGTTCTGGCTCGGCGTTTTGTACGGTTCCAAAAGATTAACTTCAGATGTTTGAGAGAAGACCTGCACAACAGTGTCTTTGACGTCTTTTTGGACATCAAGCCACGTTTTCCCTGTTTTTGAAGAAATAACCCTTGATGGTAAAATTTTAACGTCTTTATCGGCTATTAATTTTTTTTCTTGTTTTACAAATGCTTCGTAATCAGCAAATACTCGGCTATTACGATAAAAACAGTATGTAAAAACACCGGCTAATAAAGTAACCGCCGATATTAATAAAATAATAATTCTGCGCAAATCCAACATCTGTTTATCCTCTGAAACAAGAAATTTTTAGTGGTTAAGCTACTCAAATAATTTTATCAAGTTAAAATAAAAAAGCTATCATGCAACTATTCAACTCGATTCAGCTGCAATATTCAAACAATTCACAGCGGTGCGTCATTTCACAAAATACACTGCCGGCATCGTTAAGTACGAATTTTACTATCAGTACGACTGACCACCAAAGCTCGAGATTTTGCGTTACAGGCTGAAAGAATTCAGTGCCTTTTACAACAAAGTGCGATGACAACAGGCGTTGCGTTATTCAACCACTGAGTTATACTATAAATCCTGAGTAGGTTAATTTAGTCTCATATGTACTGAACCAGCACAAACGGTTATATTTTATATTTTTTGAATGAGCACTACTAATTTCTTAAATTTGATTATTTTAATGATGGAGTACTTATAATATGAATAAAGCATATATAATTTATTTTAAGATCGTTTTTTTGCTTGCATGCAGCTGTTATACGCCAATTTTTGCAATGACAGAAATGGCAGAAAACGAGCGGCAAAATCAAGCAGTAGAAGAGCCAGAGCAAGAGATAATTAACAATAAGCCAACTAACACTAAAAAACGTAAGCTCAAAAAACAAACATCTATGCTTAAAAACATTGCGCTGGGTGGAACGGTTGTAGTTGGTGCTGTAGCTCTTGGTGGCATGGGAATTTATTTGGCTAAAAAATCAACCGCCAAAACAGGCTTTACGTCACCTACTAGCAACACCAACCCACCACTCCCAGGTCAACCTTCAAGAATTTTAGGGTTTTATCGCGATGAGATTGGAGTGACAGCTGATGATAGAAACAATAATAAATTAATGACGTGGCGTAATGTGATTGATGAGTTAACCGCCAAAGATGCGTATAATTCTACATTATTTGAGGGTAGTCATCATTTTATTCAGTGGCTTTTTCCGCTTTATCAGGCAGGAAAAAATCCAAATGCAGAAACTTGGACAACCGCAACGGTTGATCAATTCAAATCTGACCATGCCTCGATAGATCGAATTATTAGATCTTTTCAAGTAGTCGTTCACGGTTATTACAAATTAAATGTAAACATAACACAAGGCACAACTCGCGATCAAGACGTTGTAATAGTATCAATCGACGAAGCTAAATTTGACCAAACCGTAGCAGCCTTAACAATCCATGATATGCATAATACGCTAAGAATAACCAGAATAATAAAGTGCTTGAAAATATTGGGGCTTGAAAATTATGCAACGGCATTTAATGTTTGTTTGCAAGCTATTTGCCTTAAATTGAACATTGATACAAATGACCGCAGTTTGGATGAATCAGCAAAAATTTGGGATTTAGCCGCCCCGCAAAACCCACAAAGCATATTATCCAAATTTTAGGGCTATACATTGACTATGCCACATCAAACAACTCTTTGTATCTATTACTTCAAACATTTAACAATTTTTATAATTCGGCCTGCAGACGCTGATTGAATCGATTGTTTCAGAATATTTTTCAAAAAACTGCAAGAAGTCGTATCGAATTTGAAACACTTGATCTGATAAAGGTTTTGAATCAGTACAAATGCAGCTGCAAATCGGGATAAAATTTGACGTTATGCGATAAATTTAAAAAATTTAATTATCAGAAATCTTTGGTTGGACAACCACATTTGAAATGTCGTTGAATGGTAAATTGTGTTTGACCTCAGCACCAACCGAAGATGTAACTATACTATCAACACTTGAAGTCGTACCGATAATAACTTTATCAACAGTCGCTACCGCAGAAGTCTTTGTGTCGTCAGCAGGCTCTTGCTCGTGTATCTCGACAACATCCTGCTGACTGTCTAATTTCTTTTTAACCTTAGTCTTTAATTCCTGCATCTGCATTTTAAGTTCGCCAAGTTCTCGCATCAGCTTTAAAATATTATCTTCCATGCCTTTCATGGTTGACTCAATACCTGCAAACAATGACTTTTCAACCGTCTGGCTACAGTTTACTTTATTAAAATCGATTGAGGCGTCAACATTAACCGTATCGGAAGGCTGTGAATATGCAGTCGTAACAATAAAAACAATCGCACAAATAAGTATTTTATTCATAAAAATTAATTCCTATATTTTTTAAATTAAAGCTAAAACCTCGACTAGGAAAAAGTTTTATCTACAAAGATTTGACGTTTAAGCTTACACGATAAAATTTAAATTTGTATAAAATTTATCAGATTTTATTGAATATTATCATATAATTTAGTACCTTAAAGCGTGCTGTAAAAGCGGGTCTTTACATAGGTTTAAGATTATACGAATTTGGTGGATTTTATGATTAAAAAAGAAAATGACGTCTCCAATGAAGTTGGCCAGACAGTAAATGAAAACGAAATCAGGCTTGTAAAAATCAATAAAATGAATGCTGAAAACAAAAGACCTTGGCCGGCATACAAGCCAGTCTCAACAACAACTCACGGATCTATCGAAGAGTTTGAAAAAGATCCATTGGCACCAAAAGAGGTTTCTGTTGCAGGACGAATGATACGTTTGCGCGACCACGGTAAAACTTTTTTTGGACACATTCAAGACAGAAGCGGTCAGCTGCAATTTTATTTAAAAAAAGATGATCTTGATCCTGAGTCGTTTAATAATTTTAAAAATTACATCGATATAGGCGATATTGTTTGGCTAAAAGGCACATTGTTTACCACCAAAACTGGCGAGATTACATTAAAAGTTTCTCAAATCGATTTATTGAGCAAATGCCTACATTCGCTGCCTGAAAAATTTCACGGTCTAAGCGATATTGAGCAGCGTTACAGACAACGATATCTTGACCTGATCAGTAATCCTGAAAGTAGAGAAAAATTTAAAAAACGATCCGGAATTGTGCAATCAATTCGAACATTTCTACAAAATTTAGATTTTATGGAAGTTGAAACACCAATGCTGCACCCGATACCAGGTGGTGCCGCAGCAAAGCCTTTTGTCACACATCATAACGCGTATGACATGGATTTATATTTAAGAATTGCGCCAGAGCTTTACTTGAAACGACTTGTAATTGGTGGATTTGACAGAGTTTTTGAAATAAATCGATGTTTTAGAAACGAAGGTGTTTCAAAGCGCCACAATCCAGAGTTTACGACGTTAGAATTTTATATGGCTCACGGGGATTACAAAGCTGGAATGGATTTAACCGAACAGCTGATAAGTTACGTAATTAATAAAAATCTTCCGTCATACAAAATTTCATTTCAAGATCAAACGCTTGACTTTACGCCTCCATTCGCAAAATTAACAATGGAAGAGTCTTTAATTAAAATTGGTGGGCTTACTAAAGACCAAACATGCCCAGCAAATATCGATACTTTAATTAAAGATAACAATATCGAAATTTCATTAAAAGCCCCATACGGATCAAAGATCCTCGCATTGTTTGAACATTTTGTCGAAGGCAAAATCGTCCAACCAACATTTATTATCGGATATCCAATCGAAACGTCGCCGTTGGCAAAAAGAGACGAACAAGACCCAAGCTTTGCTGCGAGATTTGAACTCTTTGCAAACGGCATGGAGCTGGCAAACGGCTTTACAGAGCTAAATGATCCATTTGATCAAGCCGAACGATTCAAAATGCAAGTTGAAGCTCGTCAACACGGTGACCAAGAGGCTCATCATTACGATGCTGAATATATAACAGCACTTGAATACGGCCTACCTCCAGCAGTTGGTGTAGGTTTGGGCATCGACAGATTAACAATGTTTTTGACCAACACTAGCTCAATCAAAGATGTTATTCTGTTTCCGACAATGAAAAAAATAAACGAATAAGATAGCTGAGATGGAACTACAAAAATCTAAACATAAACAATCGCATCAGAATACCGGCCCTGGCGTTTTGATAACCCAGGGCCAAAAATATGTTTGGCGAATGAAAGAGATTGATAACGTGCTAGTTCAACAAGTCGCTCAACAAAATAATCTTAGTTTCCCTGTCGCTCAAACACTCGTCAAAAGAGATTTCTTAACTTCTGAACAAATTCAAGATTTTTTATTTTGTTCAAAAGAAAAAGATGTTCCGCCAGCACAAAAAATGAAAAATATTAACGCTGCGGTTGAACGAATTTTGCAATCCATTGAAAATAAAGAAAAAATTTTAATATTCGGTGACTACGACGTTGACGGTATTACATCAACATCCCTTCTGCTCATCGGACTTTTGCCACTGGGCGCAAATATAAATTATTTTTTACCCATGCGCAAAGATGGCTATGGGCTTTCAAGTGATGCAGTACAAAAAGCTGCAGCAGCCGGCTATAAATTAATAATCACAGTAGATAACGGAATAACAGCATTCGAGGCGGCAAAAACAGCCCGCAATCTTGGAATTGACCTGGTAATAACAGATCATCACCAACCGCTGGTCGACCTGCCTGACGCTCTGGCAATAGTCAACCCCAATCAACACGATTGTGAATACCCATATAAAGAGCTTGCTGGCGTTGGCGTAACATTTAAGCTTGTAAGCTTAATTTATGAAGTCAAAAACCTACAACTTCCAGACAAGATCTACGAATTGCTAATGCTTGGAACAATCGCTGATGTCACACCGCTGACAGGTGAAAGCAGATATTGGGTAAAATACGGACTTGGCAAAACAAATAAACAGCAAAGCACCGCATTTACAGTACTGGCAAGCAATTCTAACCTAATAAAAAAAAATTATAACTCGCTTGATATTGGTTTTATGATTGCGCCACAAATCAACGCACTTGGACGACTGAGTGACCCACGACAAGCCGTAAGGTTTTTGGTCAGTGCAGACACCAACGAAGTCTCACGAATTGGTCAGGTTTTAAAAGAGGTTAATGAAGAGCGTAAAAAAATAGATCGTCAAATTTATGAAGAAATCGAATATTTGATATTCAGCAAAAAAATTGACATACAAAAAGAAAATATAATCGTAGCGGCCAGCGGTAATTGGCCCGCGGGAATTATAGGGCTTGTGGCCGGGAAATTGACTCAAAATTACGGCAAACCAACATTTTTATTTCATCTAAACAAAGGTATTGCGGCAGGGTCTTGTCGATCTATACCGGAATTTAATCTCTTTCAAGCGCTTGAAAAATTTCAAGACATACTAATCAGTTTTGGCGGCCACACAATGGCTGCTGGCCTAAAAATTAAACAAGAAAAATTGGCATTATTTAAAGAAAAGCTTGAAGAAGAGATTCTGCTGCATGTCGCGGCTGAAGACCTTGCACCCAAATTAGATATTGACGGATTTGTTCAGCTGCCTGAACTTAACAAAAAACTTTTATATGATCTTGAACAACTTGAACCATTCGGAAATCAAAATCCGCAGCCACTTTTTTTAGTTAAAAATGTTACACAGCTGCAAACCCCGCAATTACTCAAGGACTTGCACGTAAAATGCACAATTTTTGCCGACGGAGTTATAAAACCTGTTATCTTTTTTAATCGGCCTGAGCTGTATAATGTCTTGCAGAATCAAAAAGATAAGCCCTTTGACTTAGTCGGCTACGTAATCAAAAATGAGTGGGAAGGCAACATCCAGATAGAAATGCAAGGCATGGATATTGCTGTTTAACCGACAGAATTCCAAAAATTCCACGATGGATAAGGTTCAACATTTTCATAATTTTTAAAAAGTTTTTGTTTAAATAAAATTCCAAAATAGTTAGGAATGGTAACCATTTCTAAAAGCTGAATCGCTGAAACAAAGTCCTTACGGTCGCCAAAACGAACAGCCAAATCTCCATCTGGATCTTTTAAAATCATCTCAAGCGTAGCTATTAAGCGAACAAACAGCCTAGCGGCGGCCCTTTGATTTTTCCGCCCTAAATAAATTTTGGTAGCTCTGCCAACAATATTGTTTTTTGAATTATTTAAAGATGAATCCTCGGCTTGTTTTTGATCGGCACCTTTTTTCGCATCCGTCTTTGACTTTAATTCCTCTGTCAGCAGTTCAATTGGTTTAAACTCTTTATTTTTTTCGGCTTCCTTTACCATCCAATCATGCAACCACTTCCAAGAAGAATCGGCCTTTTCCATGAGCTCGGACAGTTTTGAAGTTGGCATAACGTAGGTACTATCGGTTTCGATTTGATTTTTTTGCACAATGTATCCAGTACAAGATCCAACATAAATATTATTTTTTAAATTTGCCAAATTGCAGTCAAAACCGAACACTCCGCAATTTGTAACAACAGGCGGAAAATAGGCCAAATACGGAACATCGGCAAAATCGACACACTTATTTTGCATTGGCAGCCTGGGTTGATTAAAAACCTTCAAGTTTCCAAAAAAGTTTGGATTGTAATCATCTTTAATATACGGAGAACAGGTTCTGTGGAATATGTAATAATTGCCATCTTTGCCGATATCCAGAAAATATGGCAATACTCGAATAAATTCCCGTTCTATTAATATTTTGCCATCAAATCCACACTTCGGTCTGGATTGCAAAATATTTGAAATAGCAGCATACCAGTTTTGACGTAATGTTCTCAAAAATGGCGTCAATACCTGGTCTGACTTACATTCAGGATCAAAGCTGTAAATAGCATGCACTGTGGTATTCGAACTAGTTCTTATAAATAAATCGCAAGCTCCAGAATCTTGCTGCGTTTGAGATGGCTCAGGCAAAAGCATTCCACAGCTGCTCCAAAGGTCATTCAAGCGTTGATGATCAACTTTCATCGCAAAAAGATCTTGTAGTAAGCGAGAAAATGCATTCAACCGTTTAAATGAAAGCTGTTGAACATTAATAAAAGACTTGGATAGGCCATAAACCCTATCCAAGTTGTTGGTTTCTAGCTCAAGCTTATCAGCTACCTTTTTTTTTAGAAAAGCAAAGTAAGACAAATCTTTTTTGTTTACAAAAGAGCCTTGAAGAGCCTGAGTTATCTCATTAATTGAAACACCAGTCAGGTCGCCATGTCTATAATCCTGTATCATACGATACAATTTAAATCGCAATAAAGCCTCATCCGTCAATGATTCCCTGAACTTAACATGCATTTTAGGGTCCATCAAACAACTCAAAAGTCGTCCACCCCCACCAACAAAGTCAGCATAAAAGCTATTCTTTTTGTCAAAATTTTGATTAAGCAAAGCAAGTTGTTGCAAGAGATAGTTAATTCGCAAATTTTCACGAGATGAGCGTGGATACATACTTAAAAAATCAACAAAAACAACCTCTTCAACTTCGTGAGCTTTCAACCGTGAAATTAAATCTGAAACAAACTTTTCGTAGGGAAAAGGCATTCTGATGCCAAGACTGAAAAGCATCTGCTCGGACTCTACGTTTTTTAGCCCCTCTGAACGAACATTCTCCAACTTCATTAAAATTCTTATATCGGAAATATTTGAGGAATTAAAAAGATAGTTAACTCCATCACATGAAAAAGTAATAAACTTATTATCTTTCAAAGTCTTCAACAGATAAAGGTTTTTGATAAACCAAAATTCAGGTCTGGAAATGTCGTTGAGAGCTGGTGCAAGATAGCCATCGCGCTGAATAATGTTAGCCACTTTTGCAACACGCTCGTTATGAGCGGCAGTGATAGACGCTTTGTTGTTATTTATAAAAGCTTTAAGCTTGGTGATTTCCGGCGATTTTAACTCATTTTCAACAGCTGTATAAACGCATCCGTCAGGCTTGTATGTAAAATGACTTATTTGAGCTGGAAGATCTGCAATAAAAACATCTTTATTATATTCGAAAATATCAGCGAGCTGAGATGACGTGTTGTCCACATGCTTGAATGCATCAACATTATCACCAAACTCCATCCAATTTTTGATATTACCAAGCATTGTACTTTTACCAACACCATCAACAAAACTACAAAATACATAAACCGTCTTTTTCCCATTTCGTGGAACAAGGTTGGATACTATTTTTTTAACAAATTTTTGTGCGTGAACTGTTACACCTTTTGCCTGCTTGCAAGAAATTTCTATTGGATAAGTTAGGTCTGGCCCAACAAAAAATCTACATAGTTGAACCTTCGAATCAATAAGACTTTTGACATGTTCTATCGAAAATAAAATATCCTGAGTTCCGGCGACTTCCTTGGCGCCTGTTTTTAATGAATTTTTATAAACAATATTCCAAAATTCAACTAAATTTTTCAAAATACCAAAATAGTCACTTTTTATGTATTTGCTTACAACAGAATCATAAGCATTGCATGCCAGTCCTAGAGATTCACCAAAAGCATGTTCCTGAAAAATCCCAGCCCTATCATCAAAAATTGGAATCGTATCAACATCCAAATGTTCAAAATCAACATGATCAAAAACGGGCGTCTTACCAGCAAAATGTTTTGCCGACAGAATATTAATATCTTTAAATAAAAAAGCTGTCATAAAACCAAATTTATTATGAAGCTTTTTGGTCCAACCCTCGCGTTTTTTTGAAACCGCCTCATCATTAATTTTGGGACGAGTAAAATCTGTATAATACGAAGGAATCGCATTTTCTTCATAGCCAAGAATAATGATTCGGCCAGCAATGTTAAGACCTTCAGACTTAAGTCGAGAAGTCAATTCACACAAGCTTTGGGCTGTGTGTTGCAATAAAAACGGATGATATTCGTGGGTATAACGCCCCTCTGGATTGCTTTCATAATGGTTTATAAAGCTGCTGATAAAGCTTTTTGCTTCATCGATGTCCGGCATAGAAACAACACCAAAACTGGACGCCTTGATAAAAAATATAAGTAAACTAAAATACCTTAAAATTTTTATCATTTTAGACAACCCCCTGCCCTGCCGCGTTACCATTAAACGAATTCATGTAGTTATCGTAACCCAGCTTTTTTCTCAAAACTCCAAGCACCTGCTTACAAGTGTCTCTTGATTCGGCATAATCAGCATCCTTTGGAGTGCTTTTTAGCCTATTCAAAATATAATCTATTTCATAAATATATCGATTTGCTTGATTGATTTTTTTGAGCAAAACGCCTTCGTTAAACATTTTTACGTGATAGTCGAATGAAAGTGCGTAAAAATCGGCATAAACATTAATAAAATGCTCTTTTAAATAATCAGAAAGAGCATACGAATTTGGATCTGCCGAAAAGCTTGAAAAGTTGCTCCAGAAATTATATTTAGGCTTTTCATTGGGCCAAAATATTTTTTTTGTTTTTTTATCAACTCGAGCTCTCATCAAAAAATCATGCAATATTGCAAGCTGATCAATAATGTATTCCCAAAAATAGATTAGCCTGAAGCCCTTGCGAGTGTTCTGAAAATAAAACCATGGCTCTTTGACAAAAACATAAATTATATCGTTTAAAGAAGCAGCAACCTCATCAACCGTCATTTTTAGAAATTTTTCTTGAATAACATAGGCCTTTGGATAGTATTTTGCGATATAAGTTTTATAAAATTTACTTCTTTTGCTTTTTGAATAACTATTGACTGAAAAACTGTCGTTTAAGTCTAAGCCAGTTTCTTCACCAGAATTATAATCTTCATCAAGCACGATGTTGCGCTGAAAATTAGCAAAACTTGAAACATCCAGCGAATCAAACGCAGCTGAAGCAGATTCCAATTCAGCAACTTGGGACGCATCGGCCAAGCAAGAGGAGAATAGAAATAATAAAATTAAAGTCTTATTTTTGCAAAAAATCTTGTCCATACAAGTTTACCCCACAATCGCAAACAAATTTTGTAAATTTTCTACAAAAAAGAGCAAAGTCTGAGATAAAGGCCTGTCTATCAATTTTTTGATCATGGTTCACAATTAAAGTAATTTTGTCAGAGGCCTTATTAAATTCAGCTGAAATAAGAGCACAATGTCCGGTGACAGCTGCAAACTCATAGCTCTCTTTGCCATGCGCCAATGTTACCAAAAATTTGATAAAACCAAGCATATCTTCAAGGAAATAAATCATCGTTCTGTGCGTCAAAATAACGTCTGACAAAGATATTTCAAAAAGCACTTTATCTTCAGTAGATGGTAATACCACCTTTCCATTCAGTTCCGGCAATGTTGCAAGCCTGATCAATAATTCTTTAATTTGCGCCTGTTTTTGTTGAAAAGACTTCACGTCGGCAACGTTGCCTATGGAAAAAAGCCCATGAAACAAATTTGACCCAGCACCGGCCGCATTCCAAAAAGCATCTATCAGCGATTGCGCAATACCTAAAACTATTGCCGTTTTTATGATGAAAGGAATAGCTTTTAATGGATTTTTATTACGCTCATGCTCTTCTTCCAAATCTTGTAACCTGGCAGCTTCAAGCTTTTTTTTCGCAGTTTCATCAATAATTTTGATCTCGCCAACCTCATGCTTACGAAAATAACTGTCATAAACAATCCATGCAATTAAAGCAGTAACCCCGATACCCAATCCCCAATTTCTCAAGCTCTTCATCCTCTTTGCATGCGAAAACTGCTTGCTGTACTTTTCTGCCACGACGTCAATACGTGCAACATCAACGTGATCAAGCTTAACATTGACAGGAGAGGCAACCTGAGCAGCACTCAGCGTTGTACACAAAATTAATGAAACAAAAATATATTTTTTTATTAAATTTTTAATCATGGTTTAGCCTTAGAATCCAGGGGAGCCGCTGAATGCACCGTTATTAAAGCCACCATCACCCATGCCACGCATATAGTTGTTAGAGGCGCCAAGGATTAAACCGGTCTTCGCTCCCTGCTCATCACCAGCGCTCACACATACAGCTTTGTAAAGATATGTAAAATAGTTCTTAAAATAGCTCTGCATACCCTTAAGCATCATTTTATTAGAAGAAAGTTTGGTGGTAAAATCTTTAAATGACGCTTTTGATTCGTCGAGCAGTTTATATATCACTGCTAACATTTGACAAATCTTGTCCGCATAAAAAATAATCATATCCCCATCGTCGTAATACTCTTTAGCCTGCTGCATCTGTTCGATAAACAGCAGAAACTCTTCTGCGTTAATGGTGGCAAACTCAGTCCAAGCATCACCAATTTTTGCCTGATCAGGCTTTGGCGCAGGCTCACTGGAGCTCTCTTCTTCTGACTGGCGTGATGTAATATCCATTCCACGCAGACCAAACCCAGCACCGTTTTCAACCATGGTGTTTAGAGTTATCATAGAATCATTAATAATGTTGGCCCATGCTTCCAAGTTTGACTTGTCGAAAGGCTTCATGCCTCCGTGAAAAATAGATGCATTCAAATCGGAAAAAAGACTACGCACCTGAGATGTAAATGTATCAATAAGCCCACCGCCAAGAACGTCAAACATTTTCTTTGTTTTTTCTCTTGCAAAATCACCAGCTGCACTGGCAAACTGCAGTTGCATACCCTTTGCGATACCATCCCATAAACTGGAAACTGGGATCTCGTCAAAAGCTTTCATATTTTTATCTCCAGCAAGTCCTTTTGCCACGATTTCACCTGCGTAGGACCCGCCAAGAAGCACTGATTGAATATCGCCTTGAATTTGGGCCAAAGCAGCGGTCGCCTCTTTTAATTTTTCATCTTTAAAGACATTGCTTTCGATCATATGCTTCAATTGAGCTTCTTTAATTTGTAACATCTTGAACATTTCACTTTTTGCAGAACCATATCCCCTTCCTCCAGCCTGAGCCAAAAACAGAGAGGCTAAATCATTGTTTGTCGTCGTTGGCGCTGCTACCGGCGCTGCAGCAGCGGCAGACAAAGATTGGCAAGTGATACCAAAAAATGTGACGGCTAGAGCCGATAAAATAAGACGTTTGCTAAACATGAGCAACCTTTCATTTTCTATTTTAAATTTAAATGTGAAATTATATTACAAATAAAATAAATCCAAAGTAATCCAATTATACCATCATAAAAGTATATTTGACAAACGGCTTGGGACTAAACCCATGGCAAACGCACTTAAAGTGTAGAAATTAAGCATATTTTTTAGATTACCTGAATGATTAAATTTCAAGCTGTCAAGAACGGGGTTTTGAGCTATCCTTTTTACATGCAAGGATAAAACCATGATTGACATCGAAATGAGTATAAAAGAACACACATTAAATGGCAAAGGATTTGACAGCCTACTTAAAAAGATTACCAAAATAGAAGATTCGAGAATTGATAGAAATAAAAAAAATTAAAGCGGAAATCAAAGTATCGCCATGTTTTTAAATTCATATAAAAATAATGTGATAAAATACAAATTAAAACATGTTGTTTTATGACGTATTAAAAAAGGTATTAAATATGAATTCAAACAAGCGCAACACCCCTGCTATGCTAGTTATTCTTGATGGTTTTGGTTACAATCCAAAATCATTTGGCAATGCTGTTCATGTGGCCAAAATGCCTTTCTGGCGCTGGCTGATCAATAATTACCCACACACGCTGCTTCATGCCTCAGGCCAACACGTTGGTCTTTTGCCTGGATACATCGGCAATTCAGAGGTTGGGCATTTAACGATTGGGGCTGGCAGGGTGGTTGAGTCGGTTTTAAAGCGGTTTCACGATTCGATTGATGATGGCAGTTTTTTTGATAACCAGGTTTTAATCGAAAACTTTAACAAAATTAAAAATACCGGTGCCGCACTGCATTTGATGGGGCTGCTTTCTGACGGGGGCGTACACAGCCACGAGTGCCACTTACATGCCATGATCAAGCTTGCTGCAACTGTTGGGCTAAAAAATGTTTATATTCACGCCTTTTTGGACGGACGTGATGTTGCGCCAAAAAGTGCTGCATTGTACCTGCAAAACCTGCAGCAAAAGATTGAAGAATTCGGCGTTGGCAAGATAGCCAGCGTGAGCGGACGTTTTTATGCCATGGATCGCGATAATAACTGGGATCGCACGGAGCTATGCTACAAAATGTTGGTTGGACAGGCAAAGCCATCTGACCCTGCTGATTGGCATGAGGTTTTGCGCGCTTGTTATGAACAAGGCGTCACAGACGAGTTTGTTACGCCAACATTGCTTGATCAGGACGGCTGCATCAAAAATGGTGATGGAATTGTGTTTTTCAACTTTCGACCTGACCGAGCGCGCCAGCTGGCCGAAAGCTTTTTGAATCCTAGTTTTGATAAATTTAAAACGGTGGATTTATGCAGTACTACCAACACTTTAAGCTTTTTTGTTTCAACCGTTCGATACAATCAAAGTTTTGCCAAGTTTAATAATCAAATTCTTTTTGAGCAGAAAGCCATAAAAAATACATTTTTGGATGTTCTTGCCGCGCAACCAATGCCACCAAAGGTTTTTATAATCGCCGAGACCGAAAAATATGCGCACGTGACGTATTTTTTCAGAGGCATGGTCGACAAGCAACTGCCCAATGAGATGCGTGTTTTGATTCCATCCATCAAGGTCAAAAATTATATTAACAATCCTGAAATGTCGGCGCAAGAAATTACAAAAACATTGTTAAATTCACTACAAATATCTCAGGCCGATTTTTATCTTGTTAACTACGCAAACGCCGACATGGTCGGTCATTCCGGTGATATGCCTGCAACCATCAAAGCTTGCGAATGTTTGGATAAACAGCTTGAATTGCTTTATAAACAAGTTGTCGAAACAATGAATGGCACGATGTTTATTGTTGCAGATCATGGCAATGCCGAAAGCAAGATCGATGCGCACACGGGTCAGCCAAACACTGCACACACAACTAATCCTGTGCCATTTGTTTTAGTTAGGCCTGATTTTAAATCTGAACAGATTACATCTGCGCAAAATGACGCGCTGTGGCCAGAAGCTGCGCATTACGGCTTAGCCAACATATCTCCAACAATTTTAAAATTTATGCGGGTAAAGGCGTCTGAGGAGATGGTGGAATCAATTTTGGATAAGTTTTAACATCTTGTCAAAGCTATGATTAATTCGGCTATACATCAACCATGCCACTCTAAAACCACGAACCCATTATGTTTACCAATAAATTAACAATTTTTTAGATGCGGCCTGCTGAAATTGATTGGATGCAGGTTGCCAAGCAAAAAAAATGAAAATAACAAAAAGTGGCATTGCATTTGAAAGTCTTCAGTAAATAGACATCTTCTGAATCTTACGGTCTAACAATACGTCATCATCGCGAAAGCGGGGATCCATAAAGAGCTTCCGTGCGAATGTTTTGTCTGAATTCCCGGTCAAGCCGGGAATGACGAATATGCTGAATCGTAGGTTTGCAAAGAGGTCGAATGGTTTTGATGCACTGTTGTTTTGTGTTTTAAATTACCCGATTACAGCTATTTTTCGTTAAAATTGAAAATTGTCTATGAAATAGGTTATGAATGAATGAGGATTATTAAAGTTTGGAACATTGTTTGAGCGGGGGGATGCGTTATGAATTCGTATCAAAAAAGTGTCGAAGATATCGAAAAAATTTTAACTACAAATTCACAGACTGGGCTTTCCAGCGATGAGGCGAGTACTAGGATTGAAAAATTTAGTTTTAATGAACTGCCAGAAAAGGAGCCACCTTCTTCCTGGCAAATTTTTTTTAAACAGTTTATAAATCCATTGATGTTTATTTTAATTTTAGCTGCGATAGCCAGTCTTTGTTTGCAAGAGTTAAAAGATGCTCTGGTTATAGGTTTTGCTGCTATTATAAATGTGATTGTTGGCTTTTTGCAAGAATTTAAGGCAGAAAGTGCGGCAGCAGCTTTAAAAAGTTATGAGGTTCAGTTTTGTCAGGTTAAGCGTGATGGAAAGATTTTTACGATTGATGCCAAGGGCCTTGTCCCAGGCGATGTTGTTTTGTTAGCTGTAGGAGATAAAGTGCCTGCAGATATTCGCTTGTTTCAAACAAGTGGTCTGCAAGTGCAAGAATCAATGTTGACGGGCGAATCAAACCACGTTGCAAAGAATGCTGAAATAATACATAAAAAAATGCCTGTTTCGGATCGATCAAACATGGTTTTTGCAGGTACTTTTGTTTTAGCTGGAAAGGGCGAGGGAATTGTTGTCGAGACTGGCTGCAGAACGTATCTTGGATACATTGCAGAAATGGTTGCAAAGGCAAAGGACGAGGATACCCCACTTCAAACTCAAATCGGTAAATTTTCTTGGTTTTTAGCAGTTTTAATGATTTCTATTTCTACAATTGTTTTGATTATTGGCGTAATTTATGGCATTGATCTTCCAAAAATAGTGGCAATTGCTGTTGCTCTTGCCGTTGCATCTGTTCCGGAGGGTTTGATCGTGACAGTTACTGCAATTTTGGCCGTTGGAATGCAGAGAATGCTCAAGCGCAAAGTGCTTGTCAGAAACTTGGTTGCGGCCGAAACTTTAGGCAGCGTTTCTGTGATTTGTACAGATAAAACTGGAACAATCACCGAAGGGGAGATGCTTGTCAGTGAAATTGTTACAGCAACAGAAAATTTTAAAATTGATTATTCATCGGAAGATGATATTCAAGTTTCTCCAGAAATAAAAAAAATATTGACATTTGCATGTCTAAATAACGATGCACAGCACCAACCAGATGAAGAAATCTTTCATGGCAATGCAACAGATGTTGCTCTTTTGCATGTCGCTATGAAATTTAATTTAGATGTCAACGATATCAGGGATAGGTATGTGCGTATCAATGAGCAGCCATTTTCGCCCGATACCAAGTTCATGGTTACTTTGCACAGATTTGAGGATAGAATAAATAAATTAATTTTAAAAGGTGCTCCTGAACGAGTTTTTGAATTTTGTGATAATGATTCGGATTTAATATTTTATAGGGAACAGCTTAAAATTTTGGCGGGTCAGGGTTTAAGGATTATAGCCGTTGCTGTACGCCTTGTAGATAACTCGGAAATTCAATCAAATTTGTGCGGCATGAAACTGCTAGGGCTTTTAGGCATCAAAGATCCATTGAGACCTCAAGCCAGACAAACTATTCGCGAATTGAAAGCTGCCGGCATAAAGTTGGTCTTGGTTACTGGAGATCATCCAGCAACAGCGCTTGAGATTGCGTTAGAGGCTGGATTAGACGCAAGTCCTGAAAAAGTAATAACAGGCACGCAACTTGAGGATATGTCCGATGATGATTTAAGAAAAAATATTGAAAATGTAAATATTTTTGCTCGAGTTGAACCAACACATAAAATAAGAATAGTTGAGGCTTTCAAATATGTTGGTAAATCCGTTGCCATGATTGGAGACGGCGTTAACGATGCTCCTGCTCTGAAAGCTGCAGATATCGGCGTTGCTCTAGGCTCTGGATCAGATGTTGCATACGAGGTCTCAGATATGATTTTGCTGAACAATAATCTGTCTTCGATAAGCGCCGCAGTTCGGGAAGGTAGAGTTATTTTTGATAACATTCAAAAAATTTTAGTATTTTTAGTTTCTTACAGCTTTAGCGCAGTTATGGTCATATCTGGATCAATTTTATTTAATCTGCCACTGCCGTTGTTTGCGATTCAAATTTTATGGATAAACCTAATTCAGCATGGATTTATGCACATAGCTCTTATTTTTGAACCTGGAGCGCCGGATATAATGAAACGGCCTCCTCGTGCTAAATTCGAACCAATTTTAAACTATGACATGAAGATTTTGATTTTTTTAATGGGAATTGTAACAGACCTTGGATTGTTCGCGGTTTATGTTGCATTATTAAAGTTAAATTTTCCGATAGACCACATTCGAACAATCATTTTTACAGCCTTGGCGTATGATTCATTATTTTATGTATTTGCTGTTAAAAATTTTAGAAAATCACTTTTTGAAATCAATTTATTTGACAACATGTGGTTAATTTGGGCCACCATTGCCGGGTTTATTGCTCAACTTGCAGCGTTGTATATCCCATTCTTACAAAACTTATTTCAAGCTTCTCATATTTCATGCTTTGAATGGGGAATAATTTTATTGATATCTTTAGCAAAGGTTGTTGTCATCGAGATAGCAAAAAAGTTTTTTATTAAAAAATCTATAAATTGACAATCTAATTTATTCAGAGTTAATACTGTATGTAGTCATTTTTTGGAAGGGCGGGATTAACCACTCTTTTTTATGGGAGGAAGTGTTATGACAATTCGTTGCGCTTGCTTAATATTTTTATTTTTATTTGGTGGTGTCGGATGTAGTTTATATGCTATGGATCCTGCAAGTGATCCAACTTCAAGAGAATACTTAGAAACTCTTTTAGCTCAACGTAAAAATTATGATTTACAGCAGGCTCTTTATAATCACTTTGATAAACTGCATACACCATGGATAGGTGAATGGCTATTCGAAAAGATTAAAGGAGATCATTTTGGAAATATAGTGCTTCTATATTTTGATATTCGATGGTATGTGCAAAGTAATGGGCTAAAGCCTGAAAATTTCACATCTTTTTTTGAAGATCTGATGATGTTTATTTTTAGATTTTATCAAGATACGAGCGTTTGCGCTGTCAGAGAAAGGTGTGAGGCTGTAGCAAATTATGATTTTTTAGTTAAAACGAAGATAGCTAGTTGGGCTAAATATGCATTTGATAGCTATTGTGGTCATCAAAGTGCTGGATTTAATTCTATTTTTGAGATAGTAAAATCCAAATTTGGAATATCAACAAATAGATACAATGGCAGTCTTTCATACGCTACGTTCAAAATAATCCCACAATCACCTGCATTGATATGTTCTATGCAGCGATCATTGTGGAGTTGGGTTGGTATTTATCCGGATACAATTTATTTTTGTGATCCAACGCAAGCGGTTATGAAAATGGTTGAGGGCGACGGTGGCTGTGAAGGCCAAATGGTTCATGAAATAAGAGTAGCTGCCACTGAAAAATTTATATCGTTTCTAAACTGGATAATATTTGATCCATCAAATCAACAACTTAAAAACGGAGAAAAGTGGGCCAAAATGTTCAGTAAATCATTTAAAGAGATATGCGAAACTGAGTGGGTTGTTGGAATGGTATAAAATGAAGCGCGACACACTTTCTGTGATACTACACTTTTGTGTTTAACAAAATTATTTTACAATCTTTAACTATCCAACAAAACGGTTGCTATGTTATTTTCTACTCTAAATATTCCGCCCGATGAAACAATAATTTCATGTATAAAATTAGTTCCATGTTTTTTATAAATTAATTTGCTACCGTTGGCTACAATTGATACCAATGGACTATGGTCTGGACCTATCACAAAATTGCTTCTAACGCCCTGAACATCTATCCAGTCGATAGTTATGGATTCTGTGCTAGTTTGTGAGATTATATTTAGATCAAAAAATTTAGAGTTCATAAAGGTCTTACAAAAGTAGACTTGCTTTTTTAATGACATCATCTAGCGTTCCAACCATGTAAAATGCGCTTTCAGGCATAGAATCGCATTCTCCAGCAACAATTTTTTCGAAATCCGATACAGTTCTTTCCCTTGAAACAAAGCTACCTGGTATTCCTGTGTGAGGCTCCGCAACAAACATTGGTTGTGAAAAGAATTTTTGAATTTTTTTTGCCCTGTAAACAATTTTTTTATCATCTTCAGATAGCTCATCCATGCCTAATATTGCGATAATGTCCTGCAATTCTTTATATTTTTGTAAAATCACTTTTACGTGCATAGCTACATCGCAATGACGTTTGCCGACAATGTGTGGCTTGACGCCATTTGAAGTAGATTCAAGCGGATCAACTGCTGGGTAAAGACCTGCTTGGGCCACTTTACGTGAAAGAACGGTACTTGCATCGAGGTGTTGAAATGTTGTTGCAGGTGCGGGATCTGTATAATCGTCGGCTGGCACATAAACCGCTTGAATAGAAGTAATAGAGCCATTATGTGTGCTTGTAATTCTTTCTTGCAGCATGCCCATTTCGGAAGCAAGTGTTGGTTGATAGCCAACAGCCGATGGCATGCGACCAAGAAGTGCTGAAACTTCTGATCCAGCCTGTACATACCTAAAAATATTGTCGATAAAAAGAAGCGTGTCTTTATGCTCTTTATCTCTGAAATATTCAGCCATTGTCAATCCTGTAAGACCAACTCGCAGTCTTGCTCCGGGCATTTCACCCATTTGACCAAAAACTAAAGTTGTTTTATCTAAAACGCCAGATGCTTTCATGTCAAGCCAAAGCTCATTACCTTCGCGAGTTCGTTCACCTATGCCTACGAATACTGATAAACCACTATGTTCAACGGCAATGTTTCGTATCAATTCTTGAACTAACATGGTTTTGCCTACGCCGGCTCCACCAAAAAGTCCAATCTTAGACCCTTTAACGTAAGGACACATCAAGTCTATGACTTTAATACCGGTTTCTAAAAGCTCTTCAGATGTCTTTTGTTCAATCAGGCTTGGTGCATTTCGGTAAATTGGCCAATATTCTGCAGCTTTAACATCAAGGCTGCCGTCAATTCTGCGACCTAACACGTCAAAAACGTGTCCCAAATTTTCTGGGCCTACCGGCACCGTTATTGGTCCACCTGTATCTATTACGTCAAGGCCTCGCTTAATACCTTCGAGTGAGTCTAGTGCAATACATCGCACAACGCCATCGCCAAGATGTTGCGCCACCTCGATATTGACGTATCTTATATTCGATGGCTTACATTCATCTGTAGCCGAAATCACCAACAAGTTAAAACTTTCAGGAATTTCGTTGCTTTCAAATTTTACATCAACAACTGTACTACTCACTGCAATAACTTTCCCAACAGATCTCTTATCTGACTGTCTGGCAATATTTTGTTCGATTGGGTTGTTTGAAGTTTCCATTAACGCCTCAAAGTTCTGAATAAATCAAAAGCATCATTAACTAACTTGCACAACTAAAACTATTTCAATAAATTAGACTTGTAAAGAGTATAAATAATAAAATGTTAATTTATCAAAGGAAATTCAAAATTATGAAGAAGTTTTTCAGGGCGTTACCTTTTTTATTTTTAATTTTTATTGGATGTGGTGACAAAAAATCTAAATTATTGCAAGCATCAAGCCAATCACAAGCGCAAATCGTTAAAAACTCCAAAACTCACCATATCTTCATCTTCATTCATGGCACAATCATTCCATATCCATCACCTGTAAGCCTATTTGACTCAATAAAGAATACATTAAAAAGTGGTAGACGCGAAAAAATTTCATGGGAAGAGCGGTTTATTTATGAGCTACGGTTCAAAAGTATTTATAAATATCAGCCAATCCAAGAATATGGATTTCATCTGATTAACTTTGCTCCCGTTGAACCAAATTCCCCTTATTATTATAGTTTTGTAACTGCAACGTTGTTTCAAAATGTTTTAAATAACATCAATTCTGAAATATTCTCAGACTCGTCGTTTTACACCTTCGGGTGGGATGGATGGCTCAGCAATCAAAGTCGCATAGATAACGCCAAAATTCTTTATCAAAGTCTGTTTGATGAGGTCAAAAAACTAAAAAGTCGATATGAAAATGTTAATATTACGATTTTGGCACACAGTCATGGCGGAAATGTGGCTTTGAATATGGTAAATGCGTACAATAAACTAAAAAGCGATCTCCTGATCGATAAATTGATTTTGATTGGTACCCCTGTTCAAAGCGAGACTTCAAAATTTATTTTAAGTCCGATGTTTAAAAAAATTTACAGCTTTTATTCCGATAGCGACATAGTCCAGATAATCGATGTATTATCCACACAAGACTCAGCATCAAAGCGCCGTTTTAACAATATAACTCCTTTGCAAAACATGATTCAAATCGAGCTTATGGTTGGCAAAAAATGCCCTGCCCATAACGAACTGTGGCTTTTTGGCGACAAATCAAACTGGCTGTATAGACACAAGCTTGAAACGTATCCGTTGCCAATTTTTATGTTTATTCCAACAATTTTGAATTTCATTGAAAATAATTTGGCTGGCTCAAGAGATTTGTGTGTAGCTATTGATAAAAAAGATGAACAATTCACGATTTTATTCAAAGATAAAGATCGCAAGGATGTCCACAAAAACACTTTTTTGCCATCCGGCTTGCTTGTTTATTAAAGTCATAAAACTTACTAAACATTATTTAGCGCAATTTCTAATCTTTTGACTAAAAAAATTCATGCTGTCACGGCACGCAGCTTTATTATGATAAATAGGTGCATACATTGATATGTTTGCTTCAAACCTTCGTATGTATCGGCTTTGCAAAGAAATTGGCAAGTTTTTAGATGCCAGCTTCCAGCACTGATTGGTTCGTAGTTGCAGAGTAATTTTTTTGAAAATTGTAAAAAGTCGAGGTAGTATTGAAATATTTGATTGGCATGTTTTTGCGGAGCGCAGTGTTTGATGTGTGCGATCAGATCGCGTAACCGGTGTTATTGAGTCTTAAAAGATTGACGCCTTTTTCTTCGGCCGTTCGTTTGAGATTAAAATATTCACGCCAGGCATGCTTTTTAAATTTGCTGCCATCAAAATACGGCAGTGAAAGCTCTCGGATGTCTAATCTTGAGCAGCATTCTTGTCCGGCCTTGAATGTTCTGTATCCTGGCCGCAAAAGAATGAGTGAGTCGATGTTTATCTTGCCAGTGTTTTTTATCAAAAATTGCCTTATATCGTAATCGACGAGTTTGTCAACTGATTGATGCTTGTTAAAAAAGCCGTTGTCCACGAATTTTACTTTAAAATTTTCATCGATATCCACCATTAATTTGCCGTCGGCAAAACATTTTGTCGTATGTTTATGCACAAAATACGGGAATACTGTTAAGCCAAGTACGACAGAAAAAAGAAGAGTACTCATCGTTATTGTTTTAAATATCGCCGACTTGAAGCGGATTAAATATAAGATGCCGAACGAAAGAGTTGGAATCATAATTAAAATTGCTGTGTGAGGTTTATAAAAGCCGTACAGCCAGCTTCTTTTGCCAAGTTCAAGAAAACTGATCCACGAGTGGGATATTATTTTTAAGATTGAAATCAAAAGTTGGTTTGGTATGTGCAAAATTTGCGCAAAAAAGATTAGCGAGCTGATGATCAAAAATGCTATTAAAACCGGAGCAAAAATGAGGTTGCCAACAAACGTCATAAGCGAGGTTGGCAGGCCCCATCCAACAAGTATCGGAATGGAAACAATTGAAACAACAAGCTGTGCTTGAATAAACGAGGTGATGTAGTTTGAGAAGTATTTGTAGGTCTTTGTTTTTAAATTTTTCATAAATTGCGTTCGTACCCGTTCGACTCCGCTACGCTTCGCTCAGGGCGAACGCGTTTTATTATCGTTCGTGGTGAGCGAAGTCGAATCCATACGAACGACAGAAAAATCAAGGTAAAGCAGCTTCCAAAACAGGCCTGCGCTTCCTGATGCTGGCGGAGTTTTTAGCCGTTTTTGCACAATTTGTAGACCCTGGGTAAAGAATAGCTTCTGGTCTTGCAAATGTGGATCTGTGTAACAAACCGAAACTTTTTTTATAAAATATTCCATCAATGTTTGGCAGAGCTCTGTGCTTTCATTGTCCGACAGATGCAGTTTTTTTAGCTCTTGATCAAAACTTACCGGCTCTGGTAAAGAATTTTTGACAGCAAAATATTTTAGAAGTTGGTGGTCTAAAATTTGTTCTGAGTGAGTTTGTGCTTGTACAACGAACGATCGAGATAAAATGGTTGGCAAAATTAAATTTGTATTATCAGTCAAAAGTATGAAATTATAGCCAACAGGCGGATCTTCCAGCACCTTTAAAATTTTATTTGCGGATGCTGAGTTTAAGTTTTGTGCTTTATCTAACACGAAAAAAAATGATTGTCCATCGTCAAGTGCAAATCTTGTTTTATCAAAAATTGCGTCCATGTCATCGACGGAGTAGTCTTTTTCGGGGCATAACCACAATAAAAATGGGTGTTGGCGATTTTTAATTTTTCTGCATTCCGTGCAAAAGCATGATTTCTGTAATGCAAAATCTGATTGTTGTAAGCAAAACCTGCTTTGCAACGCTATTTCGACAACATCTCTGACTTTGTCGATGTTGCCAACGACCAGGCGCGTTGGAATTGGTGAATTAATGATTTGATTTGCTAATTTTTCCATAAATTGTCTTTCACTATTACAGCGGTGTATTCCTGGATCCCATTACAACCGTTTTACCTGGATTCCCGGTTAAGCCGGGAATGACGTTATGTGTAGGACAATGAAAACTTCACGTTACGTCGTCCTCGCGAAAGCGGGGACCCAGCCCAGAATCAAATTAAAGCTATCAATAAAAACTTGACACACATCACCAAAAGTTCAATCCATTCAATGATGTTTTTAACATGTCGGCCTGACTAAGGCTGCCATCGATAACGGTCACGTTGCTGCGCTGAGCGTAGAGTTCTTCGTAGCCATGAATTACCTTGTTCCAAAAATCAATTTTTTCATTCTCGATGGTCCACGTTGATGTCGACAATTCCTCGCATCGTTTAGCTATTCTAGCAAGCGCTGTTTGGGCGTCTATTTTTACGTACAAAACAGCGTCTGGTTGAATGTTGTTTGTTGTCCATGAATTTATAGATTTTATCACCGAAATATCAAGGCCGCGGCCATAACCTTGGTATGCGACAGATGAGTCTGCCCATCGGTCCGATATAACGACTTTTCCTTGTTCTAGCGCTGGTAAAATTATTTGTATGTAATGTTGTGCCCTGTCTGCTGCATACAAAAGATATTCAGCCTTGCCGCAAGTTGGGTCTGATTGTGTTTTTAAGATGTTGCGTAATTGTTGTCCAAGTTGTGACCCTCCAGGTTCTTTGGTCAGAAGCACGGAATCCACGTGCTTCTGAAGATTTTGAACCAAATTCTGTGCGAGCGTTGACTTGCCCGAGCCATCAATGCCTTCGATTGTTATAAATTTGCCTGAGTACTTCATTCATCCATCCATCTCTTTAAAATTTACAGCTCGGTTTGTAGCTTTTTGAAGACTTGAATTATGTATTCAATTTCTTGATCTTCAAGCTCTGGCCAGATTGGAAGACACAAAACTGTTTGTACTAGTTTATCTGCGATAGGGCATTCATTTTTGAGCTCTTTCGCTGTTTGCAAAAAGCTGATTGAATCAAGCGTTTGAGGATAGAATATTCTTGTTGGTACGCCATTGTCTGCCAAATATTTTTCAACAAATGCGCGGTCTGCTCCGTCGATCTGAATTGAGTATTGATGGAAAACATGGGTGCCGATTTTAGTTTTTGGAGTCTTAATAAATTTAATGCCGGCTAAACCTTTGCAGTATTTATCAGCTATTTCTCTTCGTCGAGTGTTCCATGAATCGATGTAATTAAGTTTTAGTGTTAAAATAGCTGCCTGGATGCCGTCAAGTCTGCTGTTAATTCCAGCCTCTTCGTAATTGTAGTGAGACTTTCTGCCGTGGTTGCGGATTCGTGTAATTTTTTCGGCAAGAATAGGATCGTTTGTTACGCAGCAGCCAGCATCTCCGTAGGCTCCCAAGTTTTTGGTTGGATAAAAAGAAAAACAACCAACCACGCCAAAGTTGCCCGATTTTTTACCGTTAATCTCTGCGCCGACGGCTTGAGCAACGTCTTCAACTATCCACAAATTCCATTCGTTGGCAATCTTTTGAATTTCGCTGTAGTCTGCGCACTGGCCAAAAATATCTACTGCCAAAATACCTTGAATAAACCTGCCTGTTGATGTGTGTATGGTTTTACCGTCTTTAATTTTTGCATTTTTTTGTAACCAGTTATTTAAGTTTTTTGTGCAGATATTAAATGTTTCTGGATCGATGTCAATGAATACTGGTTGTCCGCCGAGTGCTGCAATTTCGCTGCTGGATGCGATAAATGAGAATGGAGTTGTAAGAACGATAGCATCTTTTTGTAGGCATAGTGCTCGCAAAGCAAGTTGTAACGCGTCTGTGCCAGAGTTGCAGCTGATAACGTGTTTGGCGCCGGTATATTCAGCCATTTTTGTTTCAAATTCAGCAACAAAATCTCCTCCAATGAATTGTTGCGATTGTAGAACGGCATCAATTGTTTGTTTGAGTTTTTGGTCCAAATTTTTTACTTGTCTTGCAAGAGAAAAGAAACTTACATTTTGCTTATTCATTCAGGAAACTCCTTAAATTTTTTAAAATATTTACTTTCATCTAAATATTTGAGTTAAATTGTAGCCACTTGTTAAAACCGTAAAGAGATATTATAGAAATTAAAGATGTAAAACATATTAAATGTACTAAATATTTTGAAAAGAGGAAATGGTTTTTGGCTTTCAATCCTGACAATAATTTCATTTTGACATATCTAGTTGCAGAAAATGCTTCAAATTTGACCTTGACATTTGCTGTGTAAGGGCTAGTTTTATTCTTGAATGAAGTCAGCATCACTGCTTTGTGAGAAAGGGGAGAGGATATGATGAGTTCAGTTAACAATTCTTATCAACAGATATCTATTCTTTCAGTATTTTTTTTAATTCAGTTATTTAAATTTTGCGAGTGTATTTTAATAAATTTATGGCTTGGGCAATTATCATTGTTACAGCTTTGCGCCCTGGCTTTTCATTATTGGGTTGAGGTTTTTGGCTCCAAAAACTTTAATTTAAAGAAAGGAGGGTACGCAGACTACGATTTCCAAGTTGCATAAATACAAAAATAGTTGGTATTTTTTTAGGTTAACCCTAAAAAGGAGTTGTGATAATGAATAAAAGATTGCGTGTGTTATTAATTTCGGCTACTTTGCTCGCTACTCCCTTCATAAACATGAGGGCTTTTGAGTGGTCAGCCGAGGGAACCGCGTTAAACGCTAACGGTTATGCGATTACTTCTGGTTCTTACGATGATGGTGATAGAATTTTTCAGGATTATTATCCAAGTTTTCCATATAATTCTTCATTTGATGCTACACCTACAGATTCAGTCCTAGATATTTACTCAATGTTATATACCAGTACAGGTGGCGTGCTTCCTAGACATTGTTCATTGAAGATTGACGGTGACGTTGTTCTTAGTGCAACAAACGCAGATATGACAGTTAATGTTTGGGATGATAATAATAATTTTGTTAATGCAACATATGAAACAGTCCTAGAACCATATATTTCAAGATATTCTCTGGGGCGTACTGGCGCACAAGAGGGATATTCACAAGTTGTGTTTCAAACAGGCATTATTGACGATGTAAAAACACATATCACAGTAAATCTTTATCAAGATTTGGTTTTCAGCGGCACACACGATGATGCTGGCACACCAGAGATTCGTGATATGATTGTTACATTCAAAGGTCCTGGTACAACAACATTCAGAATGTACGACGGAACAGCTGTCAAGTTTGACGGTGAGCTGGATACCGATGGTGGTATTTATATCAATGATGAAGGTGTCTACGAGTGGTACGGTGTTTCTTCCGATGTCGGAAAAACAAGGGTTTATGTAACAATGGATCAAACTCAAGGTGAGGTAGACAACGGCGAGCACAAGCTTGTGTTTGAACGTGCATATTACGATGTTGACGATGCAAACCGTGTCATGGTTTATTTCGGATATAATTCTTTCTTGACATATCTTTCAGACAATTGGGAGGGTGATCCTGATTTTGTTGGCGAACGCGGTGGATGTGGATCTATCGGTTTTGATCCATCAAATACTGGTGCTGGTAGAATGGTGCTCTTCTTGAAGGGTGCGTATTTTACAGGTTGGCAAGAAGGTCTTGAAGACACAGATTCTCGTTATTGGTGGATTGTTTATAGATACCCAATGAACGATGCTGCTATCGTTGTTGCTGGTAACTTTGTTGAGGATTTTGATCCTGCAACTATAAGCCATCCTGATTCTGAACAGGAATTTTACGGTGTTGATTTGACAATACCTGCAGGCTTTGATGCCAGATTTGATGTTTTGGATAATCAATACTATAACGGCAAAACAAAGCCTCTTGCGTACGATGTTAACGATAGCCGTGGATTGTTGGTAGTCAATGATGTACAGAATCATGGCAAGCTAGCATCAGATCCTTACTTGGATTTCTGGAATAGTTCACAATTTCTCCCTGGGCGTACCTTCGAAGGTCCAAAATGGTCATGGTTCCTAGATCCTAATGATCCAGAGCGTGATGAATTTGATTTTAATACACGACGTGGCTTTGTCATAGGTATAAACGGTAAAATGGGTGTTTATGATAACGCATTTTTAGATTATACCTGCGGATCAGTTAATCAGCCAGATGCAATCGCATGGTTTGGTACTGCTGGCCAATCTGAAACAGACTACACTCCAGATTTCGATCATGGTCTTTTGAAGAAGAGAAATCCAGCAGCACTTATAATTGATAATGTTGATGCTAGTCTTTATTATGCGGGTACAACCGAGGATCCAGTAGTTCCTTACATTGGATACGTACCAGGCGATCCATTTTTGGATGCAAATAATCCTTACTATAATGACGGAATAAATGATGCAAGACATGCTCAAATTGAGTTATTTGGTAATGCTCGTGTATACTTCAAAAACTCTGCCTCGTCTTATGATGCTGATAAATACGGATATGTATATAATTTCTGGGGCCTTGAGTTAGAAAATGACGATTACAACCCAGTTGACGATATTGAGATGGATTGGGATGCTGCTTTATCAGTAGGTGAGCCGGATGATCAAGGTGTTATTGAACAATCAGCATATGATGGATATTATCTTGAGCCAAATTTCCATACATTGGTTGAAGGAGAAGGCGAGCATGTTCTTGATGTGGAAGGCAAGCTTTCAGCAAAGTCGTTCTACAATACAGCTCTTTACGGTCGTAGCTCTGGATATATGTCAGAACTTAGACTTGGCACAATTGCAATGTCTTCTGTGTTGAGAGACTACACAGGACAAGAGCTTAACGATGGTGGATATATTAGCCGTCCATTGTTGACACCTGCATTGCAAAGTGATGCATTATACACAAGATACAATTCTCCAGCATTCTTCTTTAATACTCATGCTCAATTGTTTGACACAATACTTCGTCACGACGATGCCTCCAAGTATGTAGATGGTATTCCTTACGATTCAGATCCTGCATACACAGGTGGTGAAGTAATGTTCTTCTCATTTGAAATGGAAGAAGCTCCTGAATGGGCTCCTGATAGACAACGCTTGCCTGAGCTCAGATATTTCAATTCAACATTTGAAGTTCATGAATCTGCTTGTTTGAGTGGTATTCGACAAGTAATTAAAGATATTCCTGGCTTGAATGATGAAGATGGAAGCAATCTATCAGTCATCAAATTCTATGATCATGGCGACATTCTTGATTCATTGTTAACAAAACATGGAAGAATATTCCAACTTTCATCAATGTATAACAAGATGTCGGATGGTACATCAAATTATGCAACAGAATCTGCTCAATTTAATGTATACAAGGGCAATTATCCTGAAAGACGTGAAGACATTGAAGACCCTGATACTTCAGCTACAATCAAGCTTTCTTTGCAGAGAGAAGGTGAATATCCAACAACTGGTGGTATAGACCCAACGCCAATACCAACTGGTCATGATTACACAAAAGAAATAGCTCACAACTTATTCTTGTTATCCGTTCCAGATGCATCAGTTGGAGCAGCTTGCAGAATGTTAATTGGTTGGACTCCAAATATTATTGGCGATCTTAGAATTCCATCAGATATTGATGTACTTTCTCCAGTTGCAGAACAAGGTGGATATCCATACGAAGATCTTCCAATGTATGAAGATGGCGATTGGCTATTTAATTTGAATGCATTGGATGAACATTATCCAGCAGCTCCTGCCGTAGTTTCTATCGATGGTGACCTGATAACATTTGGTGGCTTTGATCAATACGGAGAAAGCCCACTTGTTCCAGTAGTTGACTATACCGACAACGGAGTAATCCAAATTGCCCACGGCGGTAAGATGATGATTACTCGTCCTGAGGATACAGGATACAAGTTTGATCGCACAAGTGTTCCATATCAAACATTTATAGATACAATGGCTGTAAAGACCATTTGGAATAACTTTAATATTGAAGGAACAGCCCGCGAAGTTTGGTACGGCGGCGTATTTGACGTTCCACACGATCAAGTAACATATGGCAAAAACTTCGGCTTACAGGTATACGGCATTACAGCCGATATGTTTGCTGCTCGTGACACCGATGGCTATGTTCGTGTAGATTTTAATAATGAAAACAGAACAATCCGTGCAGACAAAACTGGTGATGAAGAAGTTGTTTGGAACTGGTTCAAGAGAGATGCAAATCCTAAGCTTTCTGAAACCAAGGGTTTAAAGCGCTTAAAAAGAGTTCACCAAGTATTAAGACTTACTCAAGAAATTGACAAAGTCACAACAAAGGCAACTGAAAGTGTGTACACAGTAATTCAATATCCAGATCCAATTCTTTATATCGGTGCTCCAGATGATATAACACAATTCCGTGTTGCTGGTGCAACAATGGCCGATCCATTCCGCCTTGATGTTTCTGGTTATGCTTCTTCTGATGAGCTTCCACAATCGGCTCGCGTACGTGAGTTTGTAACACAACCAACAACAAATGGCTTGATTGGGCCGCAACACTTCATTGGTGAAGGTGCTCACGCTGTGTTGTATGGTGAATACGGCGGTGTAATTGGGCTTGGAAGCAGAAGCTGGAACGAACTTTCTTTGAATGCATGGAACTTAATTGGTAAAGACTATGTATCAATAGCCCCTCTTGGCGATATGACTGTTGAATTGAATTCAAACTTAATTGTCACAGACAGGCTTCCATTTATAGCAACAGATTGGTTTGGAGAAGTTGGAGAAGGTAATTCAGAACGTTTAACATTTTATTCAGCGTTACCTCTTGAAATCAGAGTTCCTGCAGGATTTGAACTTGACCTCAGCGCATTTGGCAAGTCATCTGGTCGTCAAGAAATTGAGTTTGCCGGCAACGTCAGACTTGTTCTTGAAGACGGTGCTTCAATTCGCTTCCCATCATATGATGATGAGCGAACTTTGCTTGGCGGTGGCTTGGTACTCTACTTCAACGATGATTCACAGTTGATATTTGAAGGTCTTGAAATTCCTGGAACATATCAAACTGCAGAAGACACAAACTACGATCTAATCAAGATCTTGGGAGAAGGTCAAATCTGGTTGAATAAAAATGCCAAAATGCTTGTTAATGGCGATGTTCGTGTTGGTGTGATGGCTGATACTTTAACTCCAACAACCGATGTAACAATCAGCATCAAACGTCACGGCTCTCTGTATATCGGTACAAAAGATCTTGCCGGTGGTACATTACAAGTCGGTAACCCAACGCACGTTCCAGGCACATCTATTAACTTCGGTGTGTTGATCGACGGACCAGATGCTTTGTTCGAGACAAATCGCGAAGGCTTCTTCGGTCTTGGTGCTGGTATTTTGAATCGTTCAAGCGAAAAGATGAACGGAGATGCAGATCCAGATCTTAACCCAGAACTGGATGAAGATGGCAAGGCCATAATTGTTGACGGCTATCCATCATTTACTCCTGCGGAAGATGCATGGACTGTCGTTCAACTCTTCGATCTTAATAACGTTAAGATTGAGGTAACGCAAGGTGCAATACAGCACAATAACATGTTTAATGGTTCAGATGGTAATGCTGCATTGTGGGCAATTGGCCAAGCAAGCAAGTACACACTCAACTTAAACTCTTCTGCACAAGCTATCATCCGTGGTGGTGGTAACTTGATGGTTCTTCCATCATTTGCATCAAGTCAACCATATCCAGAATCGTTCTATGTCAAGATGTGGGATTTTGCAGGTCAGTTGAATACTCTTGAATCATACTCAATTGTTGATTCAGCTCCATCTTTGGTATCAAAAACACCTGTAAACGGCTTATCCGCTACATTCTTGGATGGCCGTTCAGTTGTATTTACAACAGATGCTGATGCAGACTTATATGCTGCTGCAAACTTCTTTAATCACTTGGCATTCCAACCATTTAATGACAAGGGTTATTCACAAGTATGTATCTCCAGAACATTGTTTGATATCATGGTCAGCTTTGTAAATTACGATGTCCTGAATGAGATATATCCAAGCACGATGACAAGAATCACAACTCAAGTTGCAGCTGGTTCAGTCAAAGGCAACTTGCCTTCAGCATTGAACTTTGGTGCAATTGATGGTGAAAAATGTTTTGCAGATCCAACATTGTTTACATCCAACTGGCCAGTACAATAACTAACTAAACCGGGAGGGGGAATGCTCCCCCTCCAAACAAAAATAGTGTTTATTTCAAAATAAAAGGTTAGGAAAATATGATGAAAAATTTAGGAAAAGTGGCGTTACTTGCAAGCCTTGGGTTTGCAGGCCAAATGCTAGCAACGGAGTTCCGTGCTCCAATTGCTACAACAAATGGCCCTTTGTACTATAGCTTTGACAAACTTCACAAGAAAAAATCCAATTTTACAACTTGGTCAGTTGGCGAAGCCAGAGAGGCCAACGAAGCTTATATAAAGCATAGCTCAAAATCTCAACCTCTTTCGACACTGTTCTTTGGTAAAGATGAATTCACAATCGGCGAATCGTTCCAAAACGCAAACGCATTTGAACACGGTCTAACCGAAAACTACAATCCATACCTTGATTTGACCAGACTTGCTCCACGCGTTTCGTACAGTGAAAGAGGTGTAATCTGGGGTGCCGCTTGGGACTACCCAGTTTGGAAGAACAAAGGCCGCATCGGTATTCGTGCCAGCGTTCCTTTTAAGTATATTAAGCTAGAACGTGATGAACAGACTGAAGATGCATATCTTGGACAACAAGAACATGTTATAAGAAAAGACAGCAGATTTGTAAAACCTTTCATTGATGGAAGTGGTGCTTCTAAAACTGTTGAACTTAAAAATGTGTATTCTTATCGCATGAACTTGGTCAAGAACTTGCTTTACAGAGATTCATCTGGTGTTGTTTATTCTGTACTAAGATATAATCCAACCACTAAAAATATGTATCTTGGCAATGCTGCGTACGGTCTTGCAGCCTCAGGCATTAAAAACTACGGTTCAGAGGTTACAAGTGCACAAATTCCTTTTGTAGTAATTAAGGGTAATTACGGAGAAAAAGCTCCATACAACCAAGGCGGTGCATTATTGCTATATAATACTGATGGTAAGACTCTGAATACTCAGAGTGAGGCAGGAGCTTCCATAAACTATCCAGTTTCTACTGCGCATAGCTATCAATCTCCATTAAAAGGTTCTGAGTTAATTGCTTTAACTAACACGGCAGATCCAGGTGCGGACAGGGCTGGCGTGTTTGTAAATGGTACGGATTATTCAACTCCTGACCAAAGCAATGATTTGTGGTTAACCACGGTTAATGGTGGCAATGATGGAGATTTTACTGGAGTTTCTAAGACAGGCGTAGACTTTATTGAACAGCATCTTGCAAGATACCACTTTGATGTAACCGATTGGTTGCAAGATCGTGGTTTTGAGATGAAGACAAATGAAGAGACAAGTTTTGGCGATATCACAGCTGAAGTCTTCTATGAACACTGCTTCAATGACAGCTGGAGAGGCGAGCTTGAGTTGGGCGTCAAGATACCAACCGGCAATGGCGGCAGCGATTACAGCGACAGCATGTACAATGCATATCGCGTACAAATGGGCAATGGCAGCCACTGGGAAATCAAGCTTGGTGGTTTAGTTGCATGGCAGAAACTTGATGCAGCAGTAAACTTTGCAATCGAAGACACAGAGCAAAGATGCGCAGCATACAAGGGAGCAACAATCAAGAACTTTGGTCCTCGTGCAGATGCTGAAGTCAGCTGGACATCCTTTGTCGGCAACTTAGACTTCAACTTTACACATCCAAAGACCAAGAAGATCAAGGGTATGATCGGTTATCAATTCTACTACAAAACAGAAGACGATATCGATTTCAAGAACAGCACAGCCGCAACATGGCTTGGCAAAGTTTGGTCATTGGCTGATGGTGTAACAGCAGCTCCAATTAACCCTGCAGATGGCGAACAAACACCATCTGTTCGTGGAACACAATGGAGCACAAAGCCTCTTGAAATGGAACTTTCTAGCCACGTAGCAGAAATGAACACAGAACAAATGGCTCACAGACTACGCATGGAAGGTGCTTACTCACTCAGCAAGTACCTTACAGTCGCAGTTGGCGGATTGTACACATTTGCAGGTCAAAACATTCCAGCAGAAGCAGACATCCATGCTGGTTGCAACGTAAGATTTTAATCTGACGTTTGAATAAATAGTTTGACAACAAACTGTTGTAAGGAAGGGAGAGCGCAAAACGCTCTCCCTCCCTTCTTTTTTGTCACTAAAAACGGCGAAGATTAAGTTTTTACTGATTCACGATACAGCTTTGCACGTCGTCCTCGCGAAAGCGGGGACCCAGGCTTAAATTCTATCTTGTTATCTAAACTAAAGCCTTTATAATAGCTGAATGAAGAGTTTTTATGTTTATATTTTGTGCTCCGGTAAAAATGGAACACTGTATATCGGTGTGACAAATGACCTAAATCGAAGAATTCAGATTCATAAGAAAAGGCTAATTCCTGGGTTTACTCAACGATATGGCGTTGAATACTTGGTGTACTATGAAATTTTTGAATCAATAACATTGGCAATTCGTCGCGAAAAACAACTAAAAAAATGGAACCGGCAGTGGAAAATTCAGCTCATTGAGAAAGTGAATCCTGAATGGATAGATTTATTTGATTCTGAGCTGGGTCCCCGCTTTCGCGAGGACGACGTGATGTGAGAACGTTTATTATTGCTGAGTAACGCAAGTTTGTTATTTTTGATGGCTGTTTAGAATCTTTGCGCGTCTATTATGCGTATATTCCGGAGAAAAAAATATTGCTTTTATTAGGAGATGACTTGGTGCAATATTCGATTAGCTCATTGCTTTGACGTAATTAATTTTATTGATTAGATCGAGCATCACAGTCCTAATGCCACTTTTTGCAACTTTTCAAAAACTTATTCGCTAACCACGACCCAATCAGTGCTAGCAGGCCGCATCTAAAAAATTATCATTTCCTCGATAGCTCTCATGAAATCGACATTGTAGCGTGTGGTAGTTGATGTATGAGCGTGTTGGTCATAGTTTTGAATGCTCGCCTTGAAGCTAATAAAAGAAGCCGCCAAGTATTTAAGTCGAGCGGCTTCTTTTATTAGAACTCTTCTAAGTTTTTATAATTTTGGAAGATGTTTAATTAAAGACGGAAGGTTAATTATAATATTTCATCGACGCCATCAATTAAGCAATCAGCAGCATCTTTCCAGCTTGAAGTATCACCCTGCGACCAACCAATTTCAAATAAAATCGCTGGAGAAGCGATCCCCAAAAGTGGTTTTACAGGAATACCAAGCAGATCCACAAATTCAAAAGTTTCACGATTCAAAGAGCCAGAAATAGATGATTGTAGGCGTTCTGCGATATGCCGTGTTTTATAAATATTAAATTGATGAGCTTGCATTACAGGAATAAAGCTTAATTCAGGAGTATTTCGTCGAGCAAAATCTGCGATTGGATCGGCAACATAGTAATAAATATAAATTTCGTGCTTTGGGCGTTCGCTAGCATAAAAATGAAGGCTTAAAAAAAGATCAACGCTCAAACGATTGGCAAATGAGGCATTTTGAAAATCAACAACAGTCTCACCAGGAGTGCGTGTAAGCACTACACGAAGATTGTCGTTTTTGCTTTCAAGCCGCTCTTGAATGTACTGTGCCATTTTTATAGTTTCGGCTCGCTCGTAGCTATTTTTTAACTTACGACCAGCATCACCGGCATGCCCAGCAGGATTGATCATAACGATCTTTTTACCGTGCTTGGCTGAAGCGTCCAAAAATGGAGCATCACCAAAAATTGATTGCGTACAACACAAAGTTATAAAAACCAAATATTTTGAAATATAATTCATACTCTTAAATCCAATAAATTCTTTAAATGTTTGGCCCCAGCCTTTGAAGGCCGGGGCGCTTTATTAACTTATTTAAATTTAAGATACAAGATTATTTGTAACTGTCTAGTGTCATCCTAAACGTACCATGTGCCTTGCCATGAATGTAACTAGCCCAGCGCCGGCTTTACAAACGGCTACTGGCCCCCAAAATAAAACGGATAAAATCCCGGCGGCTGAAGCTGAAAGGCCTGGATTAGATCCGGCAAATTCTAGTACGCCCTTGCTTGTTCCAGTTACAACAGTAGCAACTACATTAGCACCTGCTACACCCAAATTTTTAGCAAACGTTGCAACTACGTCTAAAATAAAGGCCTGCACGGCTGGAAGGTTTATGTACGTAGCTATTGCATAAATTGTTACGATAAATAAAGCATATTTAGCAACATATGTAGTAAGCTCAGAAACTAATTTTATGAACTCCTGCTTAATAAAGCCTGGACTATCTGTCGTTTCTTTGCTTTGTTGTAACGCTTTTAGCATAGCGGCTTGTTGAGCGATAAAAGTCGGATCCTTTAAAAGATTTGCCCAGATTTTTGGAGTCAATGCTTCTGAACTTGCTAAAGTAGCAGATTGATTCATGGCATTCAAATCAACGCTTATAACTGCCATAGTAGCAACAAAAAACAATATTAATAACTTCTTCATATCCGCAACCCCCATTTTTTATTAAAATAAACTTACAAAACCAGATTATAATAAAATTTACCATTTGTCAATTATGGGGCGCTTGAAATAGTAAAAAAATGCTTTAAACTTGGTTTGCTTTCAAAAATACGTGAATTTTTAACAAAAAGGATGTGAATGGCTAACTTTTCACATAAAAATGACAATTTCGAAGAATTATGGTCAAAACAAGCAGAAAACCTTCCTTGGTTTAAAAAATGGTCAAAAACACTTGAATGGAACGAGCCTTTTGCTCATTGGTTTGTAGATGGGCAAATTAATGCATCTTACGCATGTCTTGACGCTCATTTAAAAAATGTCGATTTTAAAGATAAAACCGCTATTTTGTGGGAAGATGAGCGAGGTAACGAGTTAAAAATAAGTTATAAAGAGCTCCATCAGCAAGTTAATAATTTTGCGTATTTCTTGAAACAAAACGGCGTAGGGATCGGAGATATTGTTATTATTTATCTACCGATTATACCGCAAGCCGTTGCAGCCATGCTTGCAGTTGCACGTCTTGGCGCTACGCATTCAGTCGTATTTTCTGGCTTTAGCGCAGCAGCTCTCAAAGACAGAATTGGCGATACTCAAGCCAAATTTTTAATCACGTGCGATGAAGCTTTTTATCGCAATAAAACGATTCATCTTAAAAAAACAGCTGACGAGGCCACATTAAATTCGCCTAGCATTGAAAAAGTTTTTGTAATAAAACGCTCAGATGCCGACATTGAAATACCCCTTCAACCATGCGACATTGTATACGATTTGCTCGAACATGCTAATGATCAAAACATTGTAGAGCCCACATCAGTAGAGTCTAATCACCCGCTCTTCATTCTTTACACGTCAGGCACCACCGGCAAGCCCAAGGGCATCATTCATTCGACGGGCGGTTATTTAACTTACGTCTATTCTACGATTAAATGGGCTTTTGATATAAAACAAGATTCAATTTATTGGTGCACAGCCGACATCGGATGGATTACAGGACATTCTTACGGCGTATACGGGCCATTGATGCATGGCGCAACCATTTTTATGCGTGAGGGGGCACCAGAGCTGCCAGCTCAAAACGCTTGGTGGAAGGCTATCGAAAAGTATAAAATTTCAATTTTTTATACATCACCAACGGCATTGCGCATGTTCATGAAGATTGGCAATCACATATTTCAAAACACTGATTTGAGCAGCCTTAAAACACTTGGTTCTGTGGGAGAGCCTATCAATCCAGAGGTTTGGCTTTGGTACAATGACCATATCGGTCAACAAATGTGTCCAATCATCGATACGTGGTGGCAGACCGAGACGGGCGGATTTATGATCTCTCCAGCAGCTGGGCTTGACCTGGTTAAATTAAAACCGGGATCTGCAACATTTCCTCTGCCTGGCATTTGTGCAGAGATCGTTGATCAAAACAATATCCCGGTCGACAACCAAAACAAGGGGCACCTTGTAATCACCAAGCCGTGGCCAGGCATGACAATAGGCATACACCAAAACCCAGAACTATTCAAACAAGCATACTGGTCGAAATTCAAAAACTCGTATTATTCAGGCGACTACGCAATAAAAGATAAAGATGGCTACTTTTGGCTGCTTGGCCGAGCCGACGAGGTCTTGAATGTATCCGGACACCGCATTGGCACAGCAGAAGTTGAAAGTGCAACGTTGGAACACCCAGCAGTTGCCGAAACAGCCGTTGTTGGAATAAAAGACGAGATCAAAGGTGAAGTAATAATCGTATTTACAAGCCTTAAACAAGGTATTGCTGTAACACCTGAACTGAAGAAGGAAATTGTGCAAACGATTCGCAAGCAGATCGGCGCTTTTGCAACACCCAAAGATATTTATTTTGTTGAACAGCTACCAAAAACTCGGTCGGGCAAGATCATGCGTCGAATACTCAAAGCGATCGTGCAAGGCGACCAAATCGGCGACGTGTCAACGCTGGAAGACGGAACATCGGTTGAAGAGATTAATTTGATTTATAAAAACTTTATACAGTCGATTCAGCAGTAACTTATATTTTACGCATTATCATAAATATCTTTTCGATGCTTAATCGCCAAGATGATTACGCTTTTATTTTTGATTTGATAAACAACTCGATAGTCACCGACGCGTAAACGTCTCAAGCCTTTCAGACTGTATCTCAATGGTTTGCCAAATCCAATTGGATCAACGGTTAAGCGCTCTTCAATTGCTTGCTTAATTTGTATTCGTACAGACTTGAGAAGGCTAGAAATATCGTCTGAAACAACTTTTTGAACATACTCGATGACATACGAACATAACGTACGATCAATTTTATTTCCAGGCTTTGTCATGAGAAACCGTTTTTTGAGATTTTTTTTCAAATTCATCAACACGTTCATTTGCAAGCGTGGACAACGCGACGTCTTCATGCCGTTCTAGCGCATCCAAAATTAGTTCTTTCGCTAAACTTGAAATAGATTTGTTTTGTTTCTTTGCTAACAGGCCAAGCGTATTTAACTCAGACGTTTCAAATGTGACATTGAGTCGAGGCTTTTTTGTTGGCATTGGTACTCCTAAATTTTGAGTTTGATTTTTGGACAATTTTAAGTGTATCACTTTAACATCTCCAATTCAACCAAAAACAAACCGCACGATATCGCTTTACGCAAAAAAGGCCTCCACCGAGCATTTCGATAGAGGCCGCACAAAAATTATATTTTTCAAACTTACTTACCTACTTACTCTACGCAAGTTTTGCTTTTATTGTTTCATTGCCGTATTTTGTAAGGTAATATGCAAATAAAGATTCAAGCTCATCGCAACCAATTCTAGATCCATGCCTTTTATTGTCTATCCATAAATTTTGATAATCCATCCTAAATAATTCATTTCCGCCTTCGCCAAGGCATGAATATTCATGTTGAGTATCGCGCATTTTGATTGCATAAATATCTGTCCACTTAGCAATAAGTTTACCTCTTACACTCAATCCCTCAGAATCAAAAGTGAATACAGGCTTTTTCTTTAATTCTAAATAATTATACAGCCTATCTTCTAATGATGAATCATCAAACAAATCATACAACAAAACCCCTCCTATACCTAAAGCAATAAACCCTGGTATAAGCGCTACATTATTGTGATTTTTTTTGTGTAAAGCATATGCGCCAAGTAAAGCGGCAAGCCCAACTGCACCTATCGGAGCTTGCAAATTAATAAATTTATGAAAGCGCATTGCAAAAATAATTCCACGACAAGCACCACAAGATGAATGATTGTTCATTTCTTTAGATGTTTCGCCGGGTTCTCTATAATTATAAATTTCAAACTTATCATCTTGTTCAGAATATTTGAACAATCCTCCATCGATAACATTCTGTTTTTTGATGTTATTTACTATCTGTTTTTTGATGCTATTTACATAACCCGGATTTTTGATGCTATTTACATAACCCGGATTCAACAAATGTATGTCGGTTGTCTTAAAGAGATCACCCCATAACTGCCTGTAAGACTGAACTTGTTCTTCCATACCCATCAACGGACTGGCCAAAACCAAACCCGCTAAAATCATTCCATAAAACTTTTTCATAGTAACCTCCAAAACGTTAACAAATTACAACTATTAAATAAATTATAGCGTCGATAGATAAAAATTCAATAATTTTAAAAAATTGCATTCGACTTGAAAACTTTAAAGCGATCTCCAACAACTCAACATTTTCACGCTGAAATAAGAGGCTTTAAATCCAGCAAAAAATGATGCGCCAAATCGGCTTTTGAGCCATGTGTTTCAAGCACAACTTAGTTTTTTGCAATTTTGTGAAAAATCATTCTGCAACTAGCTGCAGATCACGGCCAGCAGGCAGCATCTAAAAAATTATTAATTTATTGGCAGAACCGACACATTCAATGATTTTAAACACCATAGTTGATGTATGCGCCTAAACATGATAGTTTTGCCCAATAAACAATTTGTTGTATTTTTTTTAATACTTTCTGAGAGAGTACATTTTTTTGTAGATTAGGTTAGATCAAATATTTGAGTAGATTTGTTCGATAATTTGTATCTGATTTTTAAGATCAAATTTGGCTGTACAAAATTTGTAGCCTTCCTCTCCCATTTTTTTATTTAAATTGTCATCCGTCAGCAACAACAACAACTTATCCGCCCACAATGTAATATTTTTGGGATCGATTAAAAAACCGCTATTTTCTTCATGTGTATCTTTAATTAATTCATCCAATGGGGCGAAATTTGATGCTATGACAGGTTTTTTCATAAATCCTGCTTCGATCACTGGTCTTGCAAAGTGTCCGAATTTTGCTGGAAAAACTACTACTTTACTTGCTGCCATTGCAGCTGGAATGTTTTGCGTTGGTCCAAGTAATACGATATTATGTTTAAGTTCATTGTAAATTTTTAAAGCATCTTTTTTGAATTTGTGCGATGGTGATAGTTTTGTGATCCATGAGGTGGTTTTTAAATTTGGGTCAAAATATCCAGCTATCAAAAGTTTGGCGTGTGGCAGATTTTGTACAACTAGCTTAAACGCTTTTAAAATAACATCAGTGCCTTTTTCGTGCGAAAGACCTCCAAGAAACAATATTTTGGGGGAAATTGAATCAAGTCTATGTTGCTCTAAAAATTTGCTTTCAGACAATTCAAAATTAAATTTGTGCGGATCAACTGCGTTGTAAATAACACGAACCTTGTGACTATTTATCCACGGTTTAGCATCATGTTTGCAAATCGGAACTATCGCGCTCGAATATTTATTAACACAGTGTCGAATAAGATTTTTACGTAAGCCAAAATAACCTGCTGCAAGTGGTTCGCGAATATGCCAAACTACTGGAATATTTTTTCTGTGAGCAACCTTGCCCCAGGCGATTAATGAACTTGTATTAAGATGAACTATGTCTGGCTTGATTTTATCTAGCCACTGATATGCTGCACTGTGAATTGTTTTAATTGTATCTTTGCATGACCTCCAAAAATGCGGTATGTGGTACCATTTGAACCACCAAATTTTTGTATGCGAAAAATCGTGTAAATTTACAATTCCTGATATTTTAATACCATTTTCAATATACAAATTAACAACTTCAGAATCGTGTAAAAACAAGACCTCTGGCTCGTATTTTGTTTTATCCAGAGCCTGAATTAAATACAAAAGGCTAAGCGGTGCGCCGCCAAGCCCTTTGCCATGATGAATGTATAAAATCTTTTTTTTATTCATTTAAATTTGATTTGTCTGTATGTCTTCATTAACATCGTCAAAAAATTTCTGCATTTGCTGCGGCGTTTTAACGCATCGGCCAACATCAAAATATTTAATTCCAGCCTCTAACATTTTTTCTGGATTGAAGCAATTTCGTCCATCAAAAATAACTCTATCTTTCAGAATATTGAAATCCTCGGGCTTGTATGCCAAAAATTCCTTCCACTCAGTTAAAATTATTAAAAAGTCTGATTTTATAAGGACTTCGCGGGCAGTTTTTGCATAACTTATTTTGTTATCGAATAAATTTTCAATGTTTTCTGAGGCAACTGGGTCGTAAGCCAAAATATTTACCTGACGTTCCAATAAGCCTTGAATAATGTCTATTGCTGGGGCACAGCGTGTATCATCTGTTTCAGGTTTGAACGCAAGCCCCCATATCCCAATATTTTTAGACAAAATTGAATACCCGAAATAATCAAAAATTTTTTGCAGGAACCAATTTCGTTGGTCATTGTTTATTTTTTCAACCTCGGCTGCCAGTGTCATTGGAGATTCGTATTCAAGGCCTGTTGCTACTAGGGCGCGTATGTCTTTTGGAAAACAACTTCCACCGTATCCTACACCAGCATTTAAAAAATATGATCCAATTCTTTTATCTTTTGCCATGACAAGCCTTACTTCGCTGATGTCAGCACCAACTTTTTCTGCCAAAACAGCCATTTGATTGATAAAACTTATTTTTGTGGCAAGCATGGCATTAGAAGCATATTTTGCAAGTTCTGCAGACTCAATACTCGTCACCAAAAATTGCTCTTCGTTCTGAATAATTGGTTGATAAATTTTGCGTAAAATATCTTCTGCCAGCTTTGTTTGTACACCGACAACAACTCTGTCAGGATTTAAAAAATCATTTAAAGCATCGCCTTCTTTTAAAAATTCAGGATTTGATGCAACGTCAAAATTCAGATTCAGAGCTCTCTGTGTGAGCTGCATTTTAATAATTTTTTTAACTTTTTGTGCAGTGCCGACTGGTACAGTTGATTTGTTGATGATCAAGCAATAATCGGTCATATATTTTCCAATTTCAACGGCGACCTGCCAAACATAAGATAGATCTGCGGAACCGTCAGGCAAAGATGGAGTTCCAACACAAGAAAATATTATTTCTGGATTTTCTGATAAGGCAATCTCAAGGCTGCTTACAAAATTGATTCTTTTATTTTTTATATTTTCTTGAACTACAATATCGAGCCCTGGCTCGTAGAACGGGATTTGACCATCTATTAGCATTTGAATTTTTTTTGCATTATTTTCAACTATCACTACAAAATTGCCTTTTTGTGCTAGGCATGCGCCGGTTACTAAGCCAACATAACCTGCTCCAACAACCACAATTTTATTCACAGCAATTCTCCTTTTTTAAAACTGAGCTCCAAAATTTATATGTCTGTTCTGCAATAGCAGCACATGAATAATTTTTTATAACTTTTTGATACCCTAACTCTGCAAGATTGTTTCGATATGACTCATCTATAATTAATTTTTCTATGGCATCACGTAAAGATAAATAATTTTTTTGTTTAAAAATTTGACCAACGCATGCAATGATGTTTGGAATTTCTGCTGCATCGCTTCCTACAACAGCAACTTTACATGCCATTGCCTCAATCAAAACATGACCAAATTGTTCACGCCATTGCGTCAGATCAAACGAAGGAAGAATGAATATGTCAAGGCTCTGCATAAAAATTGCAACCTGTTCGTGTGGTACTGGTGCTATAATTTCAACGTTATCCTTAACATTTAAATCAATTATTCGCTGCAAAAGTTGTGTTTTGCTAGGTCCACTGCCAAGATAACTTAATTTCAAATTCTTATATTTATTAGATAATTCTGCAAATGCCCGCAAAAGTAAAAAAATACCTTTTTCTTCAACCAATCTTCCAGCAAATCCAATTTTTATGCTCGAAGAACATTCTTTTTTTACTGGTCTGAAAATTTGCAAATCTACACCCAGCTGAGGCAAAATAATTGTTGGCCTAAAAAACTTTTTTCCATGCAAAATGGCGAGAGCGTCGGCATTTCCGACTATGGCTGCATCAGATTTTTTTAAATTAAATTTTTCAATCCATTTCCAAAAAAAACGGTATTTTAGCGAAAATTTGTGATGCCAATTTACCCACGTAAAAAATATAAACTTTGAATTGATTCCTAAAATTTTTGTAAACAATATCGCTTGGAAATAACTTAGTGCGTTGTCACCCTGTTCGACGTGTATAATGTCGGGTTTAAAATTCTTTATTATACTAAATAATTTTATTGGAGTGTAGCAGTACAAAACCTCATTACCAGCTTTGAACGTGTCAAGTGATAAAAATGTGCAGCTGTCAGAATTATATGCACTTAAATCATCTTCAGCTTTGTGTTTAAAGATAGTGGTTGGCCAATAGTTTGGAAAAATTATCCTAAGATCCACTTCAGGAAAAAGAAAGGATAATGATTGCCATTTTTTTCGATTTATCGGAGCTATGTATGTGTGGCTTATTACTAAAACCCTCATCGCAAATAATCCTTTTATTTAAAAAAAATATAACAATAAAAGACGATTTATGCGAGCATGGTTTTTATTTTTACCGTCGGCGTCAAAAGCACTATGTTTATGGATATACATTAACTATGCGTATTTAAACACTTCTGTGAATCGGGTTTGCGGAGATATTGATATTTTTTTTAATGCCGCCTGCTGGCATCGTGCTGGTACGGGTTTATAAGTGTTTTTTTAAAAAATTGGCAACTATTCATGTGCCTAGTTTATTCCTGAAATAAAGAATTATTAAAGAAATTGTCTTGGTAAAATTTAATTAGGAGCTCATGTCAAAGTAGGTTTTTATTTTAATTTCCAGTGTTTCTTTGCTCATGTAACCAGTTTCTTTTCCTATAACTTGTCCATTTTTAATGAATAAAAAGGCTGGTATGGATGATATATTGTATCTAACGGCTATTTCACGATCTTCATCTATATTTAGTTTCCCGAATACGTACTTTGATGATAACTCTTTTGCTAATCCTTCAAATACTGGACCCATCATTTTACATGGCCCGCACCATGGTGCGTAAACATCGACAACAACTGGTTTTGCTGATTTGATAACTTCTTGATCAAAATTTTGTGATGTCAAAATAATTTCCATAGAATACCCTTTCAAAGATAATAATATTGCAGTTGAACTTAGACTAATAAATATATATTAGCTCATTATTGATTTTCGCAAAATAAAAATATAGAACTAGATCGGATATATTTTATATTTTACTCAAATATTCAATAAAATCAGATGTCAGCTTTTGTCGAGAATGTTCTGGAAACATAGGCTTTTCGACCATTGTCCAGTCGTTGGATTTTGGCTCAATTAATCTTGAAAAACGATTCAACCATACGCCGTTATGATGCTTCAAGATATCTGCCGTAAGTTTAAAGCTGTCTGAGTTAGATAATTTTGAAAGCAGTAATACGCTTGAATGATGGGCTTTGATGTTGTTATTCGTAAACCATTCTTTGTGATAGCCAAACTCAGCATTAAACGAAAAAAGATAAAGTGGTTGATTTGGTCGGCTTAACCCCTTGTATAAGCCTTTGTAGAACCAGCTGCACAAAATATTCGGCATGTACAAGGCAACGATGCAATCTGGTATTTGCTTCTCAAATGCGTTTTTCAGCTGTGTTCCCAAATTGCATGCTTTGTTTTCAAGAAATGTAAAATATTTTTGAGATAATTTGTTATTCATTAAAAAAGATATACCAGCATTAAACGTCATTGGACCAGGCTTTAAGTTTTGTTCTTTAAAAAATTCTGTGAAATTATTTTGAGTGATGCCCATCGTTGTTAAAAAAATACCAGATGTTTTGCGACAATACATCTCTAAGTCAATCATTACACCGGATATTGCAATATTATTGCCTATTTCTGGCTTATTCCATTGTTCAACAAATTTGGCAAATGGTATTTTCACTTCGTTTTTCCAAAAATCTTCATCCAGTGGGTCTGGTATGTCTTGATAATTATTTCCATAAACATCGACTGCAAAAATTTTGGGAAGTCCCTTATCATAAAGATTATTTGCTATTTCAAATCCGATCAAAATTTTAGGAAAAGATGCGTTGGATTCTTTGACTTCGTTTTTTAATTGGGCAGTAAAATTTTTAACAGTCTCTAACATTTTTTTTTCGTTGTCTTTTTGACGCGCGATTGGACTGTAATAACAATTGGGACAAATGCTTAGCCAAAGCGTGTCAATTTTAGAGTTAACGATGTATTTTATGAGCTGCTTTTGTTGATCTATTTTATTATTTCTATTTGATTGAAGCTGTGTTGTTGTTGCTGCGACGTCTAAATCTTGTGGCTCAAAAATATTTAGCTCCATCCAGGCTGTTTTTTTCAATGATGGTTCATCTGAATTTAGGCATTGACCGGTTGTGTTTAACTTGTAGAAAGATACTGTTTTTGGCATTGATGGTGAATTGATTTGACTGCTAAAAAATAGATTTGTAGCTTGCGTAATTGTGTTACTCATCGCGCCTAAAAATTCATTGCGAAGGTTAAAATCCATCGGACAAAAGTGGCAGCTTTCGGTAATTCCAGAAAATGAAAGCAGTGAGTTATTAACAAGCAAAATATGATTATTTTTGTTATTAAAATAAAGCCCATACGGAGTTGTTTCGTTAACGATTTCTGAAGAGCCAGAGCTTTGCGGCAAAAACTTTAATAGATCTTTATTTTCAGCCAAAGCCTGTTTTATTTGATTTGTATAAAAATTCATACCGATATTTGGAAAACTAAGCGTTGTATGATATTTTCTGGGCCGGCTTTCAAGTGGCCTAGCTAAAAAATTGTTAGCCAGGAAGGTAAAGGCTTTTAGGTCATTATTTTGAGAGTGTGTTGTTGTAAAATTTGTATCCGTAAAAGTAAAATCTAGGCCATTCTCAGTAGGTACAAGAAATGGCTCAAATATTGGTTTAAATGTTGCAACTAAGTTTATCTCAGGATTAATGGTTATTGATGGAAAGCAAAGACCAATTAATTTATTTGGTAAGGTGCTGTATTTTTTAGCGATCTGTATTACTTTTTGAGAGATAGGTGATGATTGCAAGCCTTTTAAAAATTCTATACCAAAAACAAAAAAGACTGATTGTTCATCTTCGGGCCTAATTTCACTTAAATCCATGTCCATCATTTTATCGAGTGGCACATATTTTAGATTCCAAAATTGATTAATAACGTCTGTAAATGGCTTATTTACGCATAGCTCACGATTTGTAGTGTCAAAAAATATAAGACTTGGTTTTGGAATCGATAGTTGTTCAGCTTTAGTAGTAATTGCGATAAATAAAATAAAAAAGCAGGTTAACTTTTTACGCAAAAACATATATCCCCCTCCCCTAAGCTCTTTTTCCCTTCAATCTAAAACTAGTAAAAACAGTTTCTAATAGTCAATTAATTTGATTAATAATTCCAATCAACGCCAATAAGTCGAATAATCCGAAGGATTGAATGTGGAGATAAAACATTGATTGAATGAGGTATATCAGATGTTATGGCACTTTTTGCAATTTTTCCCAAACTCATTCGCCAGCCCTGACCCAATCAATGCCCGCCGGCGGGGTCTAAGATTTTATCAATTTGCTGGCAAGGCCGATGCATGGCTAAAAAAGAAAGGGCATACATTGTGTATGCCCCTAAAAATCATATATTTGGCTGATGCTATATTTTTAAATTTGGAATGGTTTTGTTAGGTGCTCCTCAATCCACTGTTTGTTAATTTTTATTCCAAAAAAGTCGTCACATGGTGTTGAGGTTAATGTCTGCAATGCGATTTGATAACGAGCTATCGCCTCATCTCTTTTCCCAAGAATATCAAGCATATGCCCTTGCCAAGCCTTAAAAAAATAATTGTACATAGCCCAGTTATCCGGCGATGATTGCTTCATATATTCATCAGCATTTATTAATGAACTAAGGGCCTGTTCATAGCATTTGTTTTTGATTAGATGGAAGGCCATTGGCCCCCAAATAGATTTGTCGAATGGACTTTCCTGGATTGCCAGCTCATAACATTCAAGTAAAGCCTTTTTATTTGCTTCTGATTGAGGCATAGATCTTACAACTGCAAATTTGCGCATCAGAGGAGATGGTGGTTCAGAAAATACAAGTCTATTGCCGGGTTTGCAAGCATAAGAAGTCCGTAATGCTGATTCTATAAATGTTTTGAGTAGCGCAAAAAATTTAACTGGTTCGTCAGCAAATATCTTGTGCCCTGATTTTTCAAAGTATTCAAATTGAGCATTCGGATGATTCTTGCGCATGAATTCAGCTTTGTCCGTATCCCAAGTCAAATCCCATTTCGCCTCAAAGATTAAAGTTGGTATCTAAAAATCATCGAATTTACCATCCAGGCTTATTTTAAAATATTCTTGGTTCATTAAATTATGAAATCCTGGAGCAGGGTTCCATTCATAAAGTGCTGTACGCGCAAATTCTTCAGGTGTTGGCTTGTAAAAATGCTGACGCTTCCAATCTCCACAAATATCTTTATTGAAATTCGTTTGCATCAATCCAATTTTCCCATCTTCCTCGTCTGCATAAATTTTATTTATAGTAGTACGCTCTCCATCTGAAATAAACATTTGATCACGCCCAGGCTTCATTTCAACATTCGTAAGTCCATCGTCTGAAGCAATAAGCATTAAGCCTAAAACATGCTCTGGATAAGTTAGGGCATAACATTGAGCCAAGAATCCACCGTATGACCATCCAAGTACAAACCATTTATCCAAGCCTAACCTTGCTCGAAGTTGGTCTAAATCCTCAACAGCCTGTTTTATTGTATAAGTTTTTCCGGAATCATCTGCACTTGATTGCCCTGTACCTCTTTGATCGTAGTAAATGACTTGAGCAAATTTTGCAGCCTCAGAAAAGTACGGATGAAAAACATGATGTGAACCTCCAGGTCCACCGTTGATCAAAACCAGCGGCGTTCCGACACCTTCCTACTCGCAATAAAGACTTCCATTGTTAATATCTAGCATCGACTTCTTCAATTCCATTATTTCATCGCAGAGTGGCGCAATTTTGGGAATATTCACAATCGTAGGTTCTATGTGCTCAATGCGATCAAGCACAGTTTCTCGGGCTGACTCCATGCCCATCAAGCAAGCTGGTGCCAGGACTAAAACCAAAATTTGAATGTGTTTAAATATATTCATTGATAACCCCCAATTTTATACATTTTTTAATACTTTTCAGCATATATTCGATTTTATCAAATTAAGGCGATTAGTCAAAAAGGGTTGGTTTAAGGGCATAAATCGCATTTTTTGGGGGTAAAATATGCCTAAATTCTTATGTTTTGGTTAATAATTGCAAAATGGCATCGCTAATGCCATAATGAGACTCAAAATGGAATTAGAGTTGCCATTTTGCAGCTTAAATAAAAAAAATAGGAGCCTTTCATGAAGTTTATTAAGCGTTTTTTTAATGAGCCATCTCAAAGTTTTTTTCTTTTTGGTCCGCGTGGAACCGGCAAGTCGACCCTTGTCCGCGCGTGCTATCAAGATGCTTTGTGGATAGATTTGTTGAATCCAGAAATTTTGAGAAGTTATAGTGCCCGACCTGAACGCCTATTCGACTTGGTCCGGGGTAATCCAGATAAAAAGATTATTGTGATTGACGAAGTTCAGAAGGTCCCATCATTGCTGAGTGTGGCGCATTCGCTGATTGAAGAAGACAAGTCGTTGCAATTTATTCTCACCGGCTCAAGTTCCAGAAAAATTAAACAGGCTGGCGCCGATTTGTTGGCTGGCCGAGCGCTTCAACGGCATCTGCACCCGTTTATGGCTGCAGAACTGGGAGAAAGCTTTTCGTTAGAAAAAGCGCTCAATGTCGGAATGTTGCCTGTGCTTTTGGGTGCAACCGATTCACGCGACGCCCTCCAGGCGTACGTCGGGCTTTATTTAAAGGAAGAGATTCAAGCCGAGGGTTTGGTGCGTAATTTGGAGAGCTTTTCGCGTTTCTTGGAAATTGTTAGCTTTTCTCACGCAACCGTTTTAAACATCACAAACATTGCAAGAGAATGCGAGGTTAAGCGGAAGACCGTAGAAAATTATATTGAGATATTGGAAGAGTTATTGCTGGCGTACAAAGTCCCCGTGTTTTCTAAGCGAGCCCAGCGCGACATGAGTGTTCATCCTAAATTTTATCTTTTTGATGCGGGCGTTTTCCGCGCCCTGCGCCCAAAAGGTCCACTGGACCGGGCTGAAGAGATTGAAGGCGCGGCGCTGGAAGGGCTAGTTGTTCAGCATCTTCAAGCATGGAATGATTACGGAACCGAAAAGCACGATATTGCGTTTTGGCGGACTCGTTCAGCTGTTGAAGTCGACGTTGTTGTTTATGGACCGCTTGGGTTTTGGGCTTTGGAAGTAAAAAACACAACAAAGATTCATAGTGCCGACACTAAGCCGCTAGAGGCGTTTTTGGTCGATTATCCGATGGCCAAGGGAATTTTGTTGTATCGAGGTAAGGAGCGGTTGCTACAAAAAGGTATTTTATGTCTTCCTTGCGATGAATTTTTGTCTGCATTGCGTCCAAATGAACCGCTATGGGAATGAATGCCATTTCTTGCAGCTTTTCCAAAACCAATTCCGCAATCACGATCCAATCAATGCCCGCCGGCGGGGTCTAAAAAATTATTAATTTGCTGGCAAGGCCGATGCATGGCTAAAAAGTTAGGGACATACACAATGTATGTCCCTAAAAATCACATATTTGGCTGATGCTGTGGTTATTGCACACAGCTTCTTACTGGTACAAATTTTGCGGCACAATCTTGAAGCGTACGAGATGTACTCATCAGATATTCATAAGCATAAAAGTACGATTTAATATGTCTTACAAATATATTAAAATTTCCATAATCCCTCTGGTATTGCGTAAAACCAAATGTTTTATAAATATCTATTGCTTTAGTATTGGAACAAAGAGCTTCTAAAATAATTCGATTGGCTTGCGGTAATAATTTTAAAATAGAACAAGACAAAACCTTGCTGAGCCCCCTACCTTGAGCCTCTTGCGTTACAGCGAGAGGGCCTAGTTCAACTGTGCCATACGCATGATCCTTACCTACCTCGAACATGACAATGCCTAACAATTTTTCACTATCAAGTTCTCGTACCGTAAAGATAAAATGTACGGAATCATTTTTATTTAAGAGAGCTTCATCAATCCTACTTATGTAACTTTCATATATCCAATCTCGAAATTGCTTACCCTGGTAATACAGCTTTGCATGAACACATAACAAAAGCGGATTTAGGTTAATCAATGGATACGCCCTAGCCAATTCAAGGTCTGGAGCCTGCATAACATCAGCCATCGTATTTAAATCCTCGATATACGTTCCAGAGGAAATAATCTTACTATCATTGGATATTACTTCTCCATCAACGCGCACTTTTGTACCCTTCTTGTCGACAACTATCCAAGGTCCAGATTGTTGGCAAGATAGAGCTTCTTGTACCCATGCGCTGGACGGTTGAGCTGCACCCATCAAGCAGGCCGGAGCCATGACTAAAACGAAGATTTGAATGTTTTTAAACAATTTCATTGATAACCCCCAATTTAAAATTCATGTTTATTGAAGTTTATTACGATTTTAAGCTTACCAGGCCAGCCCAAATAATCAAATGTACGTGAAATTGTGGCTTTGAATTCATAATAAAACACTTTAAAACCAAGATAATCTTGACCGCGCATATTTTTATGCGTATTTTTTAACCATGGAACGGCCGAGCAACCGTCTATTTTGACCATGGGGTGGCTAGGTTAACCGTCGATTTTAACCGTGTGATGCTAAAATCATCCGTAAAAAACAACCATTTAGGTTCTATGGCATAAATTAAAAGCTATAAAATATTGGAAAATTATGAAGAGAATTATAGATTATTATCTTGCTGAATGGAAAAATTCTGAATTTAGAAAACCCTTATTATTGAGGGGCGCGCGACAGGTTGGTAAAACGCATGCCGTGCGTGAGCTAGCGAAATTGTTTGATAATTTTGTTGAAATCAACTTTGAAGCTGATGCCGAGGTTAAGGATATTTTTGATCGAGATCTTGATCCGGTGCGCATTTCTCGAGCGCTTTCCCTTATCACAGGCAAATCGATTGAACCGGGTAAAACTCTACTTTTTTTTGATGAAATTCAAGGCGTTCCCAAGGCTTTAACAGCTCTGCGTTATTTTTATGAAAAGCTTCCGACTCAGCACATTATTGCTGCCGGATCGCTATTGGATTTCACGACTCAATCGGTTGGAATTCCGGTCGGAAGAGTATCTTCGTTGTACATGTATCCAGTGTCGTTTTTTGAATTTTTATGTGAATGTGGCCATACGTTACTTGCGCAGGAGATATTATCTCATTCAATAGAAGCTTCAATGTCCGAACCGGTCCATCGCAAGCTGCTAGCTATTCTTGCGGAGTATTTGGCAATTGGTGGTATGCCAGAGGCTGTTGCTCTCTGGCAAATTAAAAGGGATCCGCTTCTTTGTTTGCAAGTTCATGATTCTTTAATTAGTACTTATCGCCAAGACTTTGGTAAATATGCAAAAAGTTTTCAGCTTAAATACGTTGAAGCATTGTTTAATGCAATTCCACGCCAACTGGGCACAAAATTTAAATATAATGCAATAGACGGTGATTATCGTAAGCGAGAACTGGCGCCATGTTTGGACTTGCTAACAACTGCTGGAATTATACATCCAATTTTACGAAGCGCAGGAAATGGGATTCCGTTGGGTGCAGAGGTAGATCCAGGTGATTTCAAGACAATTTTCCTGGATGTCGCATTGAGTCAAGCAATATTGGGTTTAGATTTAAAAACATGGTTTTTGCATCCTGATCAGGATTTTGTAAACAAGGGAGCCTTGATCGAGTCATTCGTTGGACAAGAGCTGCTTGCGTATGCTCATCCAGCCAAAAAAGAAAATCTGTTTTATTGGCGAAGAAATGCTTCAGGCAGTGAGGCCGAAGTCGATTACATTATTCAGGCGAATAGGCAAGTTGTTCCCGTTGAAGTTAAAAGTGGACTTGGAAGTACATTAAAAAGTATGCATATGTTTCTGGACAGCCATCAGCAATCAACGCATGGCATAAGGTTTTCAACACACAATTATTCGGAGCATGCCAACATTCAATCATATCCATTGTATGCTATTGCACATGTTATTCTTGGAAATCAAATGGCTGAAAAAAAAGCGTATGAAGCTCTTGTTGAGCCATAGTCATTTAGCTTCTGGGTTTTCTTTAGCTGTTCCGCCGGCAGGGTCTAAAAAATTATTAATTTACTGGCAAGGCCGATGCATGGCTAAAAAATAAAGGACATACTCAATGTATGTCCCTGAAAATCATATCTTTGGCTGACATTAGTTGTTGAGCCCCAATTTATTAATTATTTCATCGCACAAAATTTTATTGTTGGCTGCCAATGCAGCCTGATCAATCATGGTAAACAGGGTAGGGTGTTTTTGGGCGATGGCTTGAGCGTTTTGTACTTGATGAGAAGTTGTGGCGGCTACAAGCGGAATAACGATGCATGGTTTTTTAAAGAACTCAACTTCAAAAATTGTGCCGGCTCCTGCGCGACAAATTATCAAATCGGATAGCTGATAAAGGTTTTTAAGGTCTTCGTTGTATGCAAAAATTATTGCGGGCACATAAAGCGATTGGTACATTGCTCGGTACGTTTCGATCTCGCGATTGCCGATCTGATGAACAACTTGGACTTGGCCGTGGATGTTTGGTTGATATTTTAAAAACTCTTTAAAACATTCGTTCAGCATCACAGACCCCTGCGAGCCACCCAAAATAAAGATTGTTTTACGATCAGATGAAAACGCTTTTGTAGCAACATTGTCTTTGTTTATTTGTTCAATGATTTTGTTTTTGTCTTGCGGTAAACGGTCTTGTTCTGAAAAACGGATTGGATAATTCGTTAGCTCGCATTTATAACTCAAATTTATACCCAAAAATGTACAATATTTTTTTGTCTGCTCAAACGCAATGTAAATCTTGCTTGCAATCGGCATTAAAGCCTTGACAGCTTTGCCAGGAACAACGTTCAGTTCATAGATTTCAATGGATGTGCCAGTGAGCCGTCCAGCAAGGCAAGTTGGTATCCCTATCAGCCCGCCTGTGCAAATAATTTTTTCTGGACGTTGCTTTATGCAGCGATACATACATTTAAAAAACGCGAAGATAAGCCAAAAAATCAAAATCGGCAGGCTCCAAATTTTTTTTAATGAAAATCCTGTCAAATTTATACCGATAAATTCAGATAAAAATGTCGCGTTAGCGATGACTTTTTGATCAATGGCTTTGTTGGAGCCCCAGAACACAACTTTGCCGCCATGTGTGTTTTCAATCCAACGTTTGGCAAGTGTTAAGGCGGGCAAAATGTGCCCACCAGAGCCTGCTGCCACTACATAAATTATTTTATTCTTCATTTGCTATCTTTACTACTTTGCGACTATTTGCGCTTGCGAAACAATCAACGACTTTGCCTGCTCAACGTGATTGATAATATCAAGATTGCCAGGAGAAATGGTACTAGCTCTTTCAAATAATTCAAGAGCTTTATGATGCAGCCCTTTTTGCAAGTATACAAAACCCTTCGTATCAAGAAAAACTGGTGAATATTTATCTGATTCTAGTGCTTTATTGATCATCTCTTCGGCTTTATTTAAATCTTTTTTTTGCTTGGCTTGAATATATGCAATCAAATTATAAGATTGCGGGTCGACAAGGCTATTTTTATCGTTGATGGCCTTATTTAAAACATCTTTTGCCTGGTTTAGTTGGTCATTTGAAAAGTGGACATAAGCCATCTGAAACATAACTTTTGACTTCAATTCTTGGTTAGGCGTTAAATCATGAATTTGCTTGTAATAATCAACCCCTTTTTTAAATAATTTTTGTTCAATGTAAAGATCGGCAAGCGCGGCCAAAAGTCCTATGTGATACTTGTTTTTTGCAACGACATTTTCTAATAACTTGGTAACATTTTGAATTTGAATAGGCGTTTTGCGCAAAAGCATAAGCGTATTTATCGCGGCTGTATCCAGCGTCTTTTGGCTAAGCCATTCTTCCATGAATTTCAAGCAACCTTTAAAATTGTTCATTGATAATAAAATATCAATTTTAAGCAAGCGAGCCGGGGAAATTAAAGGCGATCGCGCTAAGCACGTATTGACCACTTTTAGGGCTTGCGGCAAGCGTCCTGAATTGAATTCGATTAAAGCAAGATTGAAATAATATTCTGGGGTATCACCCTTTAATTTTTTTAAATACTTTGCAGCGTCATCATATCGTTTTTGGTTGAAAAGCAGCTGTATTACCTGTTTTTCAACCATCTCGTCTCGACCAACAATATTTAAAAATTGCATGTATCCATTGATAGCTTCAGCAACTTTGCCTTGATGCTCCATGAGCATAGATTGGATTAGCCAGCCGCGATCGAAGCTAGGAAATAGCTTGAGGCTTTTTTCTATATCTTTTAAAGCCAACTCATGCCTACTTTTTTGTAAATAAATTTTTGAACGTAAAAAATAAAAAAGAAAGAATTTTTGTTTAAAAATTGGCTTATTTAAGCAATCATTTAAAAATGTCAAAGCCTTATCTAATTGGTTGCTTTTAAGCATAGACATTGTGTGATAGTATGCAACCTGTTCATTGTCTGGAAAGTTTTTGATAAGATCTCCAAATATTTTTCCAGCTTCGGTATCTTTATTTGAGACCAAAAGAGCCTGTGCTATGACGACCCAAAAATCCAGATTATTTTTAAATTTTGCTTCAAATTTTTTTGTATTTTTGGAATAAATGTCGATAACCTTTTTAAGATTGCCCATTTCGAAAAGTAATTTTAGGTATGGCTCGTAGATATAAATTGGTGGCTGCATTTCAAAGGCCGAATTGAACGATTTAATGGCCTTACAGGCATTGCCAGCATGCGAATAATAACCAGCCTTGAGTACATTGTAATACATTGTTGATTTATTTTCATCGCTGTCTCCATCTTCAAGCGACGAAAGTTTGACACACTCAGCCTTGCTTACACAAGCTAAACCTCCAACAAAAATGCCACAAAAAATTAAAGTAAAGATAAACTTTTTTGATATTTTAAACATTCCAATTCCCCCTTTTAATTTACTACAAAGACCGTTTCTCCTTACATTTCAAATAAAAACATTGCATAACCTCGCGCAACTCAGTGTTTTTAATTCTGTTTAAATTTTCTATCTCATTTATCGTCAGCACAGGCTGCACAAAGTCTAATTTTTGCAAATTTGTGGATTGTTTTTTATTCTGTTTATTTGTTTGTTTTAACTTTATGCGTATTGATTTTATATGCTCTTTGCCAAGATAGTCGTTTATTTTTTGCTTCAATACAGGAGTTAAGGCAAACATTTCTTGTGCCCAGGCAGGATGTACCACTCCTAAAAATAGAACATCTTCTTTAATTTGTTCAATAATTACGTTTTTTTTTAGGTCTCCGATTATATATTCCCAGCCTTCCAGTAATATAATTTTCCAGGAATACTCTTGTGGAATGATATTTAAAAGACATTTTTTTATATTTTGATTCACACCTAATACCATTCTAATTTTAAAATCTACCAAACTTTGCGCCATGTCAAAACATGCATAGGCAGATTGATACATCGACTATGGCTTCTCGCATGCGGCTATTCATCAGAGCTACAAAGAAAATGCTAAGTTTTTAGACCTCGCCAGCAACGTGCGATTGAATGGGGCTTGCCGAATTAAAATTTTCAAAATAAGGAAAAATGCCCCTGCTATTTACAGCTAGCTTCCAATCGTAGATTTACAACCAACCACAAAAAGCTTTATATAAATCCACATTGTCTTATCATTGCTTCAAATCCATGAATCTCTTCTGAACATTTACTATTATTGTAGTATTCTGCAACTTCTTTTGGTGACTTATCTAAATGAGCGATAGCCTTGCTAGTGACAAACCTGGATAGCTTATTTTTAAAAAATAAATGCAACATGCATTTTAACACATCAAGATCACCATCCTTTGCAGCCTCATGAAGTATTGTATTAACAATTCCAATGTCATTTTTCAGGATTAAGCATTTCGTGATATCAACTTTAATTTCCTCAAAAATGTTTTTAATAGAATCGCTACTTTGGTCGCAGGAGAGATTTAAGCAATTGACGAAGTGTTTTATTGTATGTTTTATAAAGAAAAATAGGAAGCTCGGGGTTAGTACGAGAGGATCCAAGTGTTGGCTATCTGTTCGAAAAGGACATTTCAATTTTGCCTCTACAATGCTTTGTGCTGTTTGACTTAATGTATTTGAATAAAACCTACAACCGCAACACTTATGGTGTGTGCAATTTGATAATGATAATGGTAAAGCTTTTGTTAACGGACTTTCAGAAATCATATATTCCCGCGTAGCCCCAAACAAGCACGCTTGCGTTATAATAAGAAAAAAGGACATAAATAGTAATGATAATTTATTCATGGTAAAAATACTTTATTAAAATAACTTCATTGTAAAATCATCTTTGGGTACTTTAAATTCAAAGCTATCACTCTCCTGATCTGGAGCATCAAAAGCCGAAGCTTTTGGTGGCTTTTGCTTCTTGCGAACCGATTTTTCTTGCATCGCATCATCTTTAAGTTCTTCAAATCGCAATTTTGATTCTTGCACGCAAGAATCATCTATTTTTTCGGAAGGTAGAACTGTAATTTTTTCGGCATGATTCTGAAATCCCAGCTCAATTATTTTATCAATGAAATCCATCGGCTTCATTCCATGTTCTGCGGCTTGATGAAATATGCAGGTGGCAGGCGTCATTCCAGGCAATGTGTTGAATTCAAGGATTATAACGCGATCTTTGCCGGTCGGACTTTGCGTTGAGTTCTGATAAAAGCAATCTATTCGAGCATAGCCGGCACAGCCAATAGCTTTGTATGCGACTACCATTGTTTCTCTTACAAGCTCAAGAATTTCTTTTGGCAGAGGAGCTGGAGTTTGATTCTCTCCATCGCCTGGCAAAAACTTCTCTTTTATTGATAAAATGCCACCTTTGGCTACAGCCATTGACGGAGCTAGAGCCATAACTTTATCGTCGTTACCAATTACCCCACAAGTAAGCTCGGTGCCAACAATTAGCTCTTCGATCATGGCTATTTTTTTATTTGATTTTTCAAAATATTCGTCCAAATTATTGATCAAATCTTGCGTATCCGTAGCCTTCTTTACAAAAACACTGCATCCATCATCATGCGGTTTTAAAATAAGTGGATATTGCAAGTTTTGAAGATGCGATGCAAGAACTTCAATCTTTTCTTCATTTGATTTATTCTGCCAGTCGCAAACATTAATAAGTGATGATACAGGAACCTCTAGTCCATGATGCTTTAAAAAGTTATTCGTTTTAAATTTATCCATGCAAAGCGCACTTGCCAAAACGCCAGAACCATTATAAGGCAAACCAAGCATTTCAAGCGTTCCTTGCACACCACCGCCTTCACCCAGACCGCCGTGTAGACCAATGAAAACAAAATCGCAAATTTCAGGTAAATCTGCCCATCCAATTTTTTCGGCTTTTTCTAAAAATTCGGAAATTTCGCGAGTAGAATTTTTAAGCAGCATACTTTGAGAAAGTTTATAAAGCTGCATCGAATCTGATACAAAGATTGGCAAACACTCATATTTTTGAGGTGAAAGTTTATAGCAAATGTTTCGGCCAGATTCCAACGAAATTTCACGTTCGTTTGTGTTGCCGCCAAGCAAAACAGCTACTCTAATTTTTTTGTTCTCATTTTCCTTTGCCACCAAATCATCTCCTTCGATTGCAGAATTTTTGATTTCCAGCATTCCTGCAAGTTTGAGCTCCGTTTCTATCAAATAGTTTATCAACTGCGTGTGACTCATGCCAAATTCAGCTGCTTGGTGAAACAAAAACGTAGCAGGCGACATTCCTGTCAATGTGTTTGGATCTATCAAAACTATCCGTCCATCCGCTGCTAAAAAGCCATCAATTCGTGAAATTGTTGAAAAATTCAAAATCGCAGAGGCTTTGATACACGTTTGTGCAATACGGTCCAAATTTTCAGCGGAGCAGCGAGCTGGTGTAATTTTCCTTGCACGTCCAGGCATATATTTTTGTTCGTAATCAAATACGCTGTCGCCTTCTGGAACAACTTCTGTGATTGGCAGCGTAAACCATTCGACTTCAACGTTGTTTCCATGACGCTTTACTTTTTGTAGAGCGACACAAACAAATTCCATGCCATCTATTTTTTCTTCAACAATTACGTCTTGAACTCTTCGCGGATCAACATAAGCGGCTTGAATAATTGCTGGCAATAGCTCATCAGCTGATGTTATCTTTGACACGCCCATACTAGAACCCTCATGCGCCGGTTTTACAATGCATGGCAACTCTACATTTTCTTTTTTTAATTTATTAATAATTTCTTCAGTTGTTATATTGTTTACGTCAAAGCCTTTAACCACTGCCCCTTTTGCTACATCAATTCCACTTGATTTAAAAACATCTTTCTGAGCAGCCTTATCCATACCAAGCGCACTGCCAAATATTTTGCTGCCCAAGTAAGGTATTCCCAAAACTTCAAGCATGCCTTGGATTGTACCATCTTCGGCAAATCGTCCATGTGCTGCCAGATAAATAAAATCGACAATATTTTTTAGATCATCACACGTAATTTTTTTGGCTTCTTTGGCCAGTCGAGACTGGAAATCTGATATTTTACCTCTGTGCAAAAAATGCCATGGAAAAAGATATAATGTGCCATCTTCGTCTTGAAATATCGGAATAATCGTATATTTGTCCGTATCAAGATGATCGCAGATTGTTCGACCAGAATTTAGTGATACTTCTCTTTCGATTGATTTACCGCCAAAAAAGACACCAACTCTAAGTTTTGAAGCTGCTTGAACAGCATGCATTTTTTGCCTTCCAGGTTTTAATTAAATTTTAAATTACAGATTATAAAGTTCTTCAAGGGCCTGGCGTGGATCTTGCGCTGCAAATACTGCAGACCCAACACAAAAAACATCAACCCCCAAATCAATCAGCATTTTCATGTTTTGCTTGTCAATTCCACCATCAACAGCTATTTGCAAATCACTAAAATAGCGTTTTTTAATATTAACCAAATTTTTAATTTTTTCTACAACTTCCGGAATAAATTTTTGGCCTGAAAAGCCTGGATTTACCGACATTATAATAATTTGATCAAAACATTGCAAAACAGGATATTCTGGCGGCGGAGTATTTGGGTTTAATGCTAAGCCCTTCTTCCACCCTTTGTTTCGAATTTTGTCGACTAGATCAAGTAATTCGTCATAGCTCGACACTGCTTCAATGTGAAATGTTAATGTATCTATCTTTTTTAAATTTAGACGATCGCACCAGTTTTTAGGATTATCGACCATCAAGTGAACATGGCTTGGTAGAGCTGTTTTGCGTGTTATTGCATTAACAAAATCAGGCCCAATCGTTAAGTTTGGCACAAAGTGATCGTCCATGACGTCTATGTGGTACCCATCACAGACCGAATCTAGGGTTTGCAGCGTTTTTTGCAAGTTTAAAATATCGCTACAAATGATAGAGGGAAAAATTTGCATTCAGAGTCTCCTTTATTTTTATTTGAAACGAGCTTATCATAAACAACTGCAAAATCGATATTTTAGAGTAAAAAAATAAGCGAAACCTTACAAATCAGCCTCACTCAAGCTAAAGTTCTCGCTTGTCAGAATTCTCTACGATATTTTACTCCGACGAGTGAAAACGAAGTTTGAAAAACTGAGTTTGAGCGAGAAGGAATTTATGATGTAGGGAAGACGCCACATCATAACTCCAAGAGTTTTTGCACTTTTTCTCAAACTCCTTCGCTAGACACGGCCCAATCATGCCCCGCAGGCCGCATCTAAAAACTTGTCAATTTTCTGGCAGGTTCGATGCCGTGCTGTGTTTGGATGACAATGGTTGATGTATGGTCCTGAAAATAATGGTTTTGACTGTATGCAAAAAAGAGTGGGCGTGTCGATGTCGGCACGCCCGAAGAACTTGTTAGTTGTAAAATATTTAGATTATTTGGTTGATTGTGTATTTTGTTTTTTGGTTGATTGTGTCTTTGGTTTTGTTGTTATCACTGGCACTACTTGATCTTGTATCTTTTGACTCAGCCAGTCAGTAAGTTCTGTCTTTTTGTATTGAACTTCATGATTAACAAAATCTCCTGAAGTTTTTCTTAAAATTATCGAAGTTATCGATTTCCTCTTTTTTCCAGCCGCTACACCTTTAATCTCTACGCCGTCACAACTTCTAGCATCGGTTTCTGATTTTATTTCGTTAATAAGCGTTAAAAATTCCTGCGGATTGTTCTCTAAAATGGCTTCAATGGCCGCTTTTGCCGCTTGTTGTTGTTCTTCGGTTGATGGTGTTGCCTTTGTTGATTCTACGTTTCTTTTGCGTAATCCAGTTTCAGCTGGGGGCGATGATTTTAGCGATATCGCTGGTGGCGTTGATGATGCGGCCGCCGCATGTGCAGCTTCAACTGTTGGTATTGATGCTGGTTTTGGCGTTGTTTCTGGTGTTGTAGGTGGTAGTGATAGCGTGACCGGTATTGTTATTTGTGCCTGTCCTACGTTTCTTTTGCGTAATTCAGCGTCAGCTGATGGTATTGCTTCTGGCTGTTCTAGCTTTTCAAGATGTTCTCTAACTTTTCCTCGAGCAATGTCAAAGTCAGACAATCCTTTTTTGCTGAATGCTTTGTACAAAAGCTTCTTGCCGAGGAGTGGAAGGCGCCAGCGTTTCTTAAGTTTGATCAGTTCTATAATTTGATTTTTATTTAAACCATTCGCCAACGTTGTGAAACTATTCACGTCGTCTTTGGCTATCGCGATGTGTAGCGGTGTATCGCCGTTCTTGTTTAAAACTCTCAAGGCTACAATGAATTCATCGCTCAATGTTGTTTTAAATGCATTTATCAGATCGGCATTTCCAAGTTGAGCCGCCAGGTGCAGTGCGCTGTTGCCATTGTTGTCTTGCAATTCTATGACTGGGTTGGGGTATTGTGCGCCAATTTCTGATTTTTTAGCTTGAACGTAGGCGTCCAATAAATTCGTTGCGAATGTAACGTGATTTGCTTTTTCATTTAAGTACGCTGCAAGGTTTTCTATTTTTTGCGCAGCAACTTTGCGTTGAGCCTCGATGCGTTCGATTTTTTGACGAGCCGACAAATCTTTGGCTCTTATCTTAATAAATTTCGACTGTGTGATTTTGCCTTGGCCAAGATCGACTATGGCTGTTCTGTAAGCAGAGTCTGTTTTTGCTTGAGTCTTGCGTAATTTTTCAAGTTGTTTATCCAATTGACCCACGGCTTGCGCTATCGCATCGGTCTTCTCCTCGCCTTCAAATGCTTCGTTGTGTGGGAATGTTGCAAGGGCCACGTGCAGCGGCGTTTGGCCATTGTGGTCTTGGATGCGCAGTAAGTTAAATAATTCAAAAGGTGTTTCGTTGGCTGTTTTAGTTATCAATTGATTGAAATTAACATTTCCAACGCTTGCTGCTTTGTGTAGCGCAGTTTGCTTGAGTTTGTCTTGGATCGATAAACAATTAATAAAGCCTCCTAGTGTTAATATATTCAGAATCGGTTCAAGTTGCTTTGTGTTTAAATTGCTCAGCGCGATGTAATGCATAAAGCTCATGCCGTCCTTGTTTTTGGTTTGAAGGAACATTACGCGCATATCTTCATCTATCGTTACGGATTGGCCTTCTTCCTGTTTTTTGCGTTGTTGTGTTTTTGGAGCAAATTTAATCAATTCAACCATCGTTGGCACATCGCCTGCTTTGGATGCCAGGGTTAGTGCGGTGTCGCCGTTGCTGTCTTGTGCTAGCCAATCAGCACTTGCGCCTTTTAAATATTCAATAAAGTCAGCAGCGACGCTATTTAAAGTTGAGAGATGGAGCAGTGTTTGATTATGGGCTGCTCGACCCTGTTTGGTTTTGCCAGTTTTTGTTTCTAGCAGTGTTTTTTGAGCCGGTTCTCCTTGATCTTGTAAAATTTTGTTAACGCCATCGATGATACGGCCGATTTCCCCTGCTTCTTTCTGCTCGCGTGTCAATCTGCCGATGTACACTGGAATGTAGTGTAGTGGCGCCATTCCAAACTCGTCCAATTTTTGCAGTGCGGCGAGTTTTACATCATCTGTTTTATTTTTTAATAATGCTGATATTACCTCAAGATTGCCGGACATTGCCAGTGTGTGGAAGATTGTTTGCCCATGATTGTTTTGTTTTGTTAAGAGATCTGCCGATGCGGCAAGCTGTTCGACTATTGCGGGTAAAAATTCATGCTTCAACGACATTGCCGAACTTAGCGGGGTTTTGCCGTTGTTGTCCTGAAATAAAAATAGTTTGTTCTGCAATTCTGTGTCGCCGGCAAAGAGCGGCGCAATATCTTGTTGATAATTATATCCGTTTTGAACCATTGCATGAATTATTGTTTGCCCGCGTCCATCTTTGATCGATAGCAATTTTTCGCGTTGTTCTGGCGTTAAGCCTTTGACGATAGCTGCTTCGCCTGCAAATAATGAAGTAAGCATTTTTTGAGATTTTTCATAAGCATCCTCTTCGACCTTATTTTCAGTTCCGTGTTTTGCGCTTGTTAAAGTGTGTAGCGGCGTATATCCGTTCTGATCACGAATCGAGAATAACTCAATGATTTGATCTTGGGTTAGGTATTCGGCTGTGCCAGGAACTAACATCTGCAGCAAAGCTGTAATAATCTTGATATTATCTTGCGTCATTGCCAGATGTAGCGCTGTCTGGCCGTACAGATTTTGAATTTTTAAAAGCTCAAATCGATCTTCACGCGAAATGCCTGTTAATAAATTCGCGATGGTTGCAGGAATAATATTATCGCTTTCAGGCGCTGTAAGTGTGTCAAATTTAAAATATCGCTCAACTTTGTGTTGTTGCAGCAACTTTTTTGCCCTCTCCAGATCGACAATGATTTTTAGATGATTTAATTCATGATAAAGCTGGTCGATGAAATTGGACGTAGCTTCTTTTTGTTCCGAGGCAGCTTCACTTGCTGTTGCAGCTTCAGCTGCAGCTTTAGTTTCTTGTGCTTTTGTTGTTGTAGCCTCAGATGGAGAGCCTTCAGCCTCTTGCTTTGCTGAGACAGCTTTACCTTCCATGGCTTGACTTAGTTCTAATAACTTACTGCCTTCATGCATTGTTCCTGGACAAGTCTGACTGGCGACTTGGGCTATTGTAGAGGTGCCTCTGAACCATTGATAGAGACGTTTAATCTTTGATAATTTTGCAGGGTCCTCTTTAGATTTAGCAACAAGGCTATTTACGTAAGCGGCTATTGCTTGGCCATGTTCTTTGTATGTTGTTTCATCTTTTTTATCGATCTGTAAAAAATTAACATATTTTTCGATTTCTTCATCGATTGTCGCCGGCGTAAACTCTTGCAAGCAGCGGCAGGACGGCATTACTGCGGCGTGCAACGGCGTGTTGCCATGCTGATCTACAACTTTCAATGTATCTGCCTGTCCAAATTTGCGATGGAAAAACTTCCTCAGCCAGGTTTGCGGTCCAGGCCTTGCAACTGCGTTAAGCATATAACTTATCAACGTTCCATTTTTTGCCTCAGCTGCGTAGTGCAATGGAGTTTTGCCCTTGCAGTCAGGCGTTGCAAGAAAGTGGTACGCCGTCTCCTCGTTCAGTCCAGTAATTAAGTGTTGGATGGTTGCGGTGGCTTTTTTTCTGGTCTTTGGGTTATATTTTTCGATATGTTCCATGTTAATATCTGTTGCCATCATCACAGCCAGGTGCAAGGGCGTGCGTTTATCGGTGTCTTGTTGCAGCATTGCCATTTCAAGCAGTTCTGGGTCGTCAAAAAACATATTAATAAATTCCGAATTGAAGTTTATGGCCGCTTTGTGCAGCGGGTTTTGGAGCTGATAGTCGACTATGTCTGAAGCAAGTGTTTTTTCTTTAACCTTGCTTGATGATGGTGTAGCGTCTACGCCAAAAAATTCTGCTCGCCCAAGCCCTTCAAGTTTTCTTGTGTGTAGAGCGAAAAAGTTCTTTGTCAGATCATAAATCATTGCAGCTTTAATTTTTGTTTGATCAGCTTCAGGAATTGCAACATAGCCTTTCTGGTTATGGGTTTTATAAAGATCAAATAAGAGATTACTAAACGCTTTTAGAGTCTCAGTATTTTTAACCTTTGCCGTGTGGTGCATCAGTGTTCTGCCGTATTTATCCCTGTTAAGTAGCACTATCTCTTTGATTACATTGTCTGGCACGTTTTTAAATAATTTTTGTGATAACTTTGTATCTGAGCCTAAAAACACTTGCTGCGCTACTGTTGGACTGGCAGGGTTTAAGTGGCAGACTTGATAAAGCATGGCATACCTGCTTTTGAGCCACGCATCTATCATCTTATTTTTGTTTGGTAATTTTTGTCCCCGCAATAAATTCAATTGAGTTGGTTTTTCAGCAACAATGTCCGTAATAACATTATCTACATAGTCTATTATTTTATTTGCTAAAGCAGCGTTTGGTTGTATGTCAAGCGTTTCATCTTTGTACAAAGCGCATGCAAGAATCGGAATAAATTGAAGCATCACCAGCGGGCCGACCTGTTTCTCTAATTTTTCTGCAGATCCATGGGCTGAGGGAGCAATAGAAAAATACGACGTCTTTACTTCGTATTGCCAAATTTTGGCCCACGCTATATCTAAGTTCCATTTTTTACCAGGTGTTAAATAATTGGCTATAATTTCCTGCGCATCAGCTTGAATTGCGGCGATGAGTTTTGCATCACAATATTTCTGTGCACCATACGAAAGTAGCGATATAGTCGCATAAAATGCGGCCAAGCCAATAACCGTGGATGCGAGTGCACCATAAATTGCTGGCATAACCGGAAAATTACACCCAAAAGAGTAGTTCCATATTTGTCCCAAAAAGCCAGTTCCATTGTATACTAAAAAATCTTGTACTGATGCAAAGTTTAGATAATTCCATAAAAAATTTGAAATAGGTGCGGATAAATAGCGATAACTAAAATATGTTGCAGTACCACGTTGGACGCCAAATAATTTAGATCCAACACCGATGCCGCTTCCTATTTCTGCGCCTGTCATTACTCCAATGCCTGAGACTCCGCCAACTACGCCACCAGCAATCGCTCCCATCGGAGCCCTGCTTTTCCACGCAAGGTTTGCTATAAATTTTGCAAAGCGTGCCTTTTTTGAAGAGGCTTTTTTAGCCTCTTCCGGATCTTCCATTGCCGAAAATTGGCCAAAACTCAAACAAATTAATAATGAAAATAAAACAAGTTTTTTCATCTCGCTCCTTTTTTAACAATAAATTTTTAAGATTGGGTTTCACTGCAATATTTGAATAATGTTAAAATTGAGATGTAAAAGTCAAGAAATTAGAGCAAGATTAATGAATTTGTGGAGCTATGCGACCCACACCCGCACGAACGATAATTGTGGAGCGCGTAGCTCCAAGAGTTTTTGCACTTTTTCTCAAACTCCTTCGCTAGACACGTCCCAGTCAATGCCGGCAGCTCGCATTTAAAAACTTGTCAATTCTCTGGCAGGCTCGATGCAGAGCTGTTTTGCGACGTGAATGGTTGATGTATAGCCCTGAAAATAATAGTTTTGGCTAGATAATAAAAACGAGGGAGGAGCTAATTTAGTTCCTCCCTCGCATGACTAGTTTAGGGTTTTATGAAGCAGTTTAATAGGCTGCTGGTGCTGGCGGAGCACTTGGCTCAGGTTGATCATATCTGTTAAGTTCTGCAAGGTCAGGATACAAAGATTGTTCTTTCTTCGGTGCGCTTGGCTGCGATGTTACATCGACGAACAGGTCAGGGTAACGGCTTGTAGTTTGTTCAATTTTTACCGCCGGCTCAGCGATTTGAGCAACTTGGACTTCTTGCTGCGCCTGGGCTTGAATTGCTGGTGTGATATTTATTTTTATTTCTTCAATTTTTGGTTCTGGCTGTGCAACGATTTGTTTGTATGTTTTTCGAGCCAGTTTTTGTACTATTGTTTTAAGTGTCTTTAATCCACGAGCTCCATCTGCCAACAAAATTGTGTGAAGGCGGTTGTACCACTCTTTTTCTACGGTTGAACTGAGTGACGATGTTGTGCGTAGGCTGGTCAAAAGCCTGAATAGTCCGTGTGTATTGTTACCTTTAAATTTAATCAACTTGCACGAAGGTAACCCGTCCACTTCAACATTTGAAATGCCGTTGTTTTCCAGATTGAGCTCTTTTAACTGTGTTAAGCTTGCGAACATTTTTGTTGTTATTGTTTTTATGTTGTTAGATCCAAGGCTCAAAACTTTTAAGTTTGTTAAATTTTGAAAAGTAACTGGTGTTATTGCTGACAATTCGTTTTGTGTCAAATCAAGCTCTTCCAGCAACGTGTTTCGATCAAAGCCAGGAATTACATCTTCTTCTGCGAGCTCTTGTAATTTATTTTTGTTTAAACAAAGTTCCTTCAACGTTGGAAAGCTGCTAAAGCTTGTTGAGTCGATTTTTGTTATGTCGCAATCAGTTAAAATCAATGTTTCGATCTTTGGCCAAAATATCGATGGTTGGCCGTTTAAACCGATACTTGTAACCATCAGGCCATTGTTGCAAGATAGATCGAGTTGAGCAAGGCTTTGCAGGCTTCTGTCTGCGATACTGTTTAAAGATGCAATTTTGTTACCTGAAAGATTCAATGTTTCAACCGCTTGCCAGCCTGGTTGTTGGCAAAGATCTGCAGGTAAAGTTGTTAACAAGTTGTTTGAAAGATTGATGCTTTTTACCGGCATGCTTGCAAGGTATGGCAAATCGCCGTCTTGCAGGTTGTTGTTACTGAGGTCTAAAAGTTCAAGTGTTACATCTGGACTGATGTCTGAAAAGATCGTTTGATCTATTTTTAAATTTGGGTTGTTTGAAATAATAACCAGTTTAAGTTTTGGGTTACCTCTAAACAATGCTGTAGGAAGTATTTCTAAGCTGCTGTTGTTTGAGATAACAATTTTTTCAAGATTTGTAAGATCACAAAATACATCTGATGGCAGAGCTTTGAAATCGTTACCACACAATATCAATTCTTTAATATCGTTCAAGGCGTCTTGTCCTAGCAGGCTAAGCTCTTCTCTATCTAAGTTAGGCATAGTTTTGTTTGTAAGATCAAGCTTGTGAGTCTGCTCAATCTCGTCCATCAACTTGGATTTGCATGCAGGATTGTCTAGAAGAGTTTTCAACGAAGCCAATTCTTTGAATTTTTTGTCTTGAGCAAATAATCTACCTTCTAATTTTGTTAATTGTGCGTATTTTTCTACGACCATTTTTTTGAATGATTTTGGTAAATTATTAAGAATAATTTTTATTTCTTTCAATTCAGATAAACCAAAAGAATTTTTGCCTAATAATTTTTTAAACAATTTTTTTGCAAGCACTTTTAATCTGCCTGATGTAGTAAGTTTTTCTAAATTAATCAGATGCTGAGCGTAAAGTTCGGCCTCTTTTTCAATCTCAGAGTTATGCTCCACAAAAATAAGCTCGTTAAGACTTATTTGGCATGGTGCTGGAATAATGCCATGTTCAACTAAAAATGAAACAGGTATATCTAATTTTATGCCGTCAAGCCATGTATCTTTGCCGCATGTCAACATGTACATGTGATAGTAAAGTCTGAGTGCATTTTTAAATTCTGTTGGCAGTGGGTTTACCCAAGCAGCAAACGAGTTATCTTCGGTTAAATGCCATGTGAAAAGTCTGAAAATCTTGCTATTAAAATATCTTGAGAAATATTGATTAAAATAGGCTTTTGCAATATCTCGATACGTTTTATTTTTAAAATCAAAACCGTTTAAAGACGGAATACATTTTTTATTAACTAATTTTTTCCACTCGACATGGGTCATGGAGTTAATGACGCTGATTCTTGGTGCGTTGCCCGTCGATATCCATTCATCAATAACCTTTGCGCTCACAGAATCAATTGCTTCTACTGATGCATTGCTTAACCCTATGATAAGTGTTGCGGCTATAAATAATCTTTTTAAATTAAACTTCATAATAACCCCCATCTCAAACAGCTAAAACAATTACTACTTGAAATTAATTCTACCAGGGCTACCAATAAAGTCAATTTTAAATGATACTGTGTGAAAATATTGACTTTGTTTTGATGATTAAATTATAAATAAATGAGCATTTTTTATTTAATTCATTTAAAAATGGTCAAATTTAGGAGAAAAGAGATGAATTTTAGACTAAATTATTGTTTTTTGAGTTTTTTACTTATGTTCAACGTTTTTGCAGAGAAAAAGGCAGATTTTGTTGAAAATACAATAAAAACAAAAGAAGTAATATTTGGGCAAACGGGGACTTTGTCAGGACACCTTGGGCTTTACGGAAATCTGATAAAAAATGCGATAAATGCATGTTTTAATAGAATAAATGAAAGCGGCGGGGTAAATGGGTACAAATTAAGGCTGGAGAGCTTAGACGATCACGGCGATCCTGTTTTGGCAAAAAAGAATATAATATCGTTGTTGAGAGATAATAAGATCGATATGTTTTTGGGCTGCACTGGAACCCGTTCGGTGTTAGGTGTTTTGCCCATGATAAAAAGTAAAAAGATAGCGATGCTCTTTCCGTGGGCTGGGCACAGTTCTTTGCGTGATCCAAGCTTGTCAAATATTGTTAACGGTCTTGGGGATCTTCAGCCGCAGCTTGAAATGATAGCTGAAAACGTTGTTAAGCAAAGAAAATTGAAAAAAATCGCAATTTTTCACGCGGATGATGATTTTTCAGTTGATGCTGCAAATAGTTTTGAAACGATTTTGCAAAGCTATGGCGTACAACCAACAAGCAAAGCAAGCTACAATCGAATGACTGTTGACGTGGTTACCAGTGCCGAAAAATTATTGGTTGCGGACCCCAAGGTTGTTGTTTGTATTTCTACAAGCATGCCCGCCGTAAAATTGATAGAACAATTTTTTAAGCGAGGGCACTACGCAACGGAGTTTGTGGGGGTTGACTCAACCTTGTTTGTTGGCGATATTTTAAAAGATAAAGGGGCGCATTTTAGCTTTTCTTCATGTGTTCCTGACCCTAGACTTGATCAATCAGCAGTGGCAACACAATATCGTCAAGATATCGATAAATACTACCCAAACGATTCATATAATATTTTATCGTTTTCTTACTACATCAGTGCGTTAATAATTGTTGAGGCAATCAAAAATATCAAAGGTGATATAACAAAAGAGGCTGTATTAGGCCAAATTGAAGCTTTGAAAGTTTTTGATATTGGTGGATTTACAATAAATTTTGATGCAACAACTCGACATGCGTTTGGCATGAGTATATCAATTATAAATGGTTAAACTTTAGGAGTTAGCGATGTTTCTAGGATTGGTTACGACTTTTAGGCTTACAAAAATTCAGTTGAGTTCACTTTTAATAACAATTATTTATTTAACCGGATTAACCTTTTTGCAAGATCGGCGTTTTATTGCAGAAGATAAAGCTCCAAAGATTTACGCTGTTGACGAAAAAGTGAAGAGACTTGCTTCTGTGGTTCACGTTGGCATTCATGTAAACAGTTTTCCTGTTTTTTCATTCGATCAAGGCATTTTTACGATTGATGCGACGGTTTGGTTTAGATATCCTTCCGCAACAGAGGCTCTTGATTCTTTGGATCAGTTTACGTTGTATAACTCACTGATTCAACAAAACGGCAAATTATTGTATCGATCAGATCCAATAATAAAATTGATCGACGATGAAGTTTTAGTCTGCTACCACATACAAACGACTTTTAAATTGACGGTTAACCACAAATACTTCCCAATCGGTGATCATACCCTTCATCTTCTTTTACAAAACAAAAGTGCAACGGCTCGGGAATTGTGTTTTGTTTCAGATCCGCAAAGCTTTTCGCTGTCCACAAATGTTTCGATTCATGAGTGGAAATTAAAGGATACACAAGTAAAAACTGGGTACGTACAATCCAATCTTCATATCGAAGACCCTGCTGCCCAAATATCTTATCCTGCTGCACTTTTTTCTATCGATTTTGAAAATGTAGGCTTTCGGTATGCTGGTGCGCTTTACCTGCCGATGCTAATAATTTTTTTGATAGGGCTGTTATCTTTGCTGCTTGGGATAGATGATCCAAGTAGGCTTTCTTTGATAACAGGTGCTGTGCCGTCGCTGGTGTTGTTCAGACTGGTGATCAATGCAGCGTCTCCGGTTGTTGGTTATGCTATGCACGTGGATCTTATTTTTTACATGTTTGTTATTTTACTGTTAATTGTACTGTTGTTTCAGGTTTATGTTGTTCTTACGATTAATCGAACAAAAGTTCTTGCCAAAGAGCTTTATAGCGCAGTGGTTGAAAAGCTTCAGTTGACAAGCGATTTAGTCTTTTCATCGGTACTTTTTATGATGATGATTTTAGTTACTTACTCTTTTTATTTTTAGAGTGTGGTCTTAAAAAAAACCTGAGTTCGGGAATTAAAAAATTTTGAAAAAGACTTCCCTTAAAGGTAATCCAAACATTGCTCCATTCCAAAACATGCATATGCAGATTGATACATCGACTATGGCTTCTCGCATGCGGCTATTCATCAGAGCTACGAAGAAAATGATAATTTTTTAGACCCCGCCAGCAACATGCGATTGGATGTGGCTTGCCGAATTAAAATTTTCAAAATAAGTAAAAATGCCCACGATATTTACAGCTAGCTTCCAATCGTAGATTTACAACCAAACGCAAAAAGCTTTATTTTAGGTACTTTAACAACTTGGAATGGTATAATACTACCAGTTATTGCGAAAAATTTTTAGCGGAAGTTGCTGTGGTTTGGCAATATCGACTGAATGGGCTAAACAGATAGGTTTACAAAGGCCATTCAGAGAGGCCCTTGTAAACCATAAAATTACATTCTTGGCAGAGTGATGCCACGTTGTTTCATATATTTACCACCACGATCGGCGTAAGAAACTTCGCACTGCTGGTCAGCTTGCAGAAAAATAACCTGGGCAATGCCCTCATTAGAATATATTTTTGCTGGCAGTGGAGTTGTGTTTGAAATTTCGATAGTCACATGCCCCTCCCACTCGGGTTCAAATGGCGTAACGTTGACAATGATACCACAGCGAGCATAAGTCGACTTGCCCAAGCAAATCGTCAAAACATCACGTGGAATTCTAAAATATTCAACACTTCTAGCCAGTGCAAAAGAATTTGGTGGAATAACGCAAACATCCGATTTAATCGCAACAAACGAGTTGTCTGTAAAGTTTTTAGGATCAATAATTGAATTAAAAACGTTTGTAAAAACCTTGTATTCATCTGCTACGCGAATATCGTAACCGTAGCTTGAAAGGCCAAAGCTTACTATTTTTGACGATATTTCATCAATTTTGCGAACTTGACGGTCAGTAAAAGGTTCTATCATTCCTGTGGTTTGTGACATTAATCGAATCCAGCTATCGGCCTTGATACTCATGATACCTTTCTTTCTAGATAATCAGATTTAATCAACGTTCTCCAGCTTACTGGAAAAAATTTTGTTAACATGCATGAAACAATGTTTGCATACTTGCGTATTTCAAGCTGCGCAGAGCTATCAAGTCTTAAATTTACCAATCGAGCATATCCAGCAAGGCTTGCGGTTTCGATGAACTCTGTGTACATAGATTGAGGCAATATCATTCTTGCCTGCTCCGGACAAACTCCATCTTCAAGCAAAGAATTGTAATATTCCAAAGCCTTCTTGCAATAATCATTCATCAATTTTATTTGTTCATCGCTGTTATCGACAACTTCAGAACTTGAACCCTGTTTAACATTCTCATCTTTTTTTCTGAGTTCACGAGGAACAAAAAACTCTGGTTCATACGTAACGTAACGTCGAGAAACTTCATTGCGCGCAAATCCGATTGTATGCCTATACCATTCTCTTATAACAAAAATTGGCATTTTAATTCTAAAACGAATTTGTGGATGAAAAAATGGCGTAACATGATCGTTTTCTGCAAGGTATTGTATTAATTTTTCATCTCTTGTCGAAAGCTTATATCCTATAATTTTTGCCCCATCCCCATAACCTATTTTGACCGGCTCAAATTCAGATTCTTTGTTAAAAGATACTCTGGCAGCGTTGGCAATGGTTAAATCGCTACCAAAGACTTCCAAAATTTCGACAAATCCAACGTTATCGTCTAGCATTTTTTTGTCAGGAATAAACTTATTCAATTTTTTAGGCTGTAAGCCTGGTACTATTTTGTTTAACATTAGTAATCCTTTCATTAAACATAATTCACTATTTTAACTCTTCGATAATTTTAACCATTGTTTTAAAATTATAAAAGTTATGGTTGAATATTTATGCTTTGTGCCGTGTACTACAATAAATTTTGCATCATTACAAAAATTATTAACCTGATAAAATAAATGTTAAGGTATGTACCTGAATAACCATCATAACTTAAATGCGGAGAATGTTATGCGAATAAAAATCAGTCAAATAACAACCAGCGACATAGGAAAAGAATTAACGGTAAAGGGCTGGATTAAGACTTCAAGATTTTCAAAAAATTTTGGATTTGTTGAAATTAACGATGGCTCGCAGTTTAACAATTTTCAAGTCATTGTTTCCGAAGATTTAAAAAATTTTGAAGATGCGTCAAAATTAGCCACCACTGGCGCATCTGTTAGCGTTTCCGGCAAGCTTGTTGCAAGTCCAGGCAAAGGTCAAGCGTTTGAAATGCAGGCAAAAACTTTTGACATCATCGGACTGTGCGATCCAGAAACTTATCCGCTGCAGAAGAAAAAACACACGCTTGAATTTTTAAGAACGATTGCACACCTTCGTCCAAGAACAAACACAATCGGTGCGATTGCAAGAGTAAGAAACGCTCTGGCATGGGCCACGCACGAATTTTTTCAAAAGCGTGGATTTATCTACGTTAATACACCAATCATCACCGGCTCTGATTGCGAAGGCGCTGGCGAAATGTTCAGAGTATCCACACTTGACGCAAAAAATCCGCCATTGATCGATGGAAAAGTTGATTTTTCGCAAGATTATTTTGGCAAAGAAACATTTTTAACCGTTTCAGGACAATTAAACGGAGAATGCTACGCGCTTGCACTTTCCGACATTTATACGTTTGGCCCAACGTTTCGTGGCGAAAACTCTAACACATCACGACACTTGTCTGAGTTTTGGATGATTGAACCAGAAATGGCATTTGCGGAGCTAAGCGACGACATGGAATGCGCTCAAAGCTATCTCAAACACTGCGTCAAAACAGCACTTGAAAAATGTCCGCAGGATATGGAATTTTTTGATAAATTTGTAGAACCAGGGCTGATTAAACGGCTGCAACACGTTATTGAATCACCTTTCGAGCATCTAACATACACGCACGCGATAGATATTCTAAAAAAGGCTCCAAAAAAGTTTGATTATCCGGTCAGCTGGGGAATAGATTTGCAATCAGAGCATGAAAAATACATTGTCGAAGAGCACTGCAAGAAGCCGGTAATTTTGACCAATTATCCAAAAGAAATTAAGGCGTTTTACATGAAGGAGGATGCCGACGGCAAAACCGTTGCAGCAATGGATACATTGGTGGCCGGAGTTGGTGAAATACTCGGCGGAAGCCAACGTGAAGACAATCTTGACCTATTAACAAAAAAAATGGACCATCTCGGGTTAAACAAAGAAAATTATTGGTGGTACCTTGAGCTTCGCAAATACGGATCAGTGCCTCACGCTGGGTTTGGCCTTGGATTCGAGCGCTTGGTCGTATTTACGACCGGCATCGACAACATTCGAGATGCGATTCCATTCCCAAGATATCCAAAACACGCAGATTTTTAGTAGATAAAAATGGGGTAGATTGCATAACCTGCCCCAAAATGTTTTTAAAACACTTCATACAGCCAAACCCATCACAATTACGGCCATGCGCCGCATAAAAAGCAAGCGTATGTAAATTAAATTACATAAATCCATATTTACTTTGAACAATCTTTGGTCAACAACATCTATGATAACTTAAATATGCAACAAGAATCAAAACCCTCTCTATTAGGAGCATACATCAACCCCAAACATCCAAAACCACTACCCAATCAACCATGACAGCAAACCAACAAATTTTTAAGTGCGGCCTGCAAGCGCTGATCAGTAGCCAATTTACAAATAGCTTTTTTCAAAACTGCAAAAACTGCCATTGCTTTTGAAACAGTCGATACTGACGACGTCTTTATACACACACATGCGACAACGCTCGATTGGATCTCGCATTCAGAATCATTGTCAATATTTCAAATTGAAACAAGCTACTTAAATTTTAGCACCAAAATATCCGTCGATATTTTTATTGATTAGTCCAATAAATACTATTATAATAGTTGCAAGTTTGTGTTTGTGTGTTCATAAAGTCGATTTAAAATAAACTTATGCTTTTTTATGGTTCGAACAATTTATTCGATATTTGGTTCAAGGAAAAAAATGAAAACGACGCGTTTAACTAAAGAAACAATTTTGGACTTAGCCGTAGTAGACAGAAATTTCCCCGACTTTAGAGTTGGAGATACTCTTAACATCGCTCAAAAAGTAAAAGAGGGTGCCAAAGAGAGAATTCAATATTTTGAAGGTGATGTCATCGACATTCACAACAAAGGTGCAGCAACAACGTTTACAGTTCGCAGAATTGGTGCAAATGGCGTTGGCGTTGAAAAAATATTCCCTTATTATTCTGAAAACATAGCAGACATGAAGTTGGTTAGAAGAGGTAGAGTCCGCAGAGCCAAATTAACCTATCTAAGAGCAAGACTTGGCAAAGAGGCAAGAGTACAAGAAATTGTCATCTCCAAGGCCGCTGCTGCAAAAGCATCTAAAAAGGCTGAAGCTGCTGAATAACATGATTTGCTAAAATAAGATTTAAATTTAAGGACAGTGTAAAAAGCTGTCCTTAAATTTTTGGATAAAAATATGAAAACAACCCTCTTATTAATTATATCAATTTTAACTATTTCGTTGACCGGATGCTCCAAACAAAATAAGCCAACTGCGCCAAGCCTCGCAATACAAAGCACAATTGAACAAACAATTGAGGCTACGGAAACAGTACCAAGCGAAGAGCTCCAACCAAAGGTTAAAAATAAGGATCTGATAACACAAGCCAAACAACAAATTTTGGCCGTACCGGTTGGATATAAACTTAAAGGATATGCCGAATCTAATAATACCACGAAGCATTCCGAGCACTTTATTTACGAAGGAAGCCTGAACATGGCACAGGTTATTAAGTTTTATCAAAAAGAACTAGAATTGAACGGATGGATCTACGAAAATATATCGACCAAAAAAGAAGGGCTTCTTGTTGCAGATAAATTTTCAAAGAAATGTGTAATTTCGGTTCGCCAAATTAAGGCAAACACCACAACTATTCACGTTTTTATCAAAGATAAACAAGCCAGTACCAATTCAAATAATTTTGTAAATTTGAATTGCATCAACAAGAACACACAACCATGGTAATCGTGTTTAAAACCATTATTTTTTTCATTTTAATAATTGTGGTATCAACTGCTATATTCCTATCTTTGAAAAAAATATTACGTTTTTTTGTCTAGCCACTTTTTAGTACAATCACCCAAACGTTTCAATGCCAGATAATTTTATAAATTATGTGAATTATTTCGAGTAATAATATATATATTATTACTCGATTTTTTTGTGACGTAAAATTATCTAACCAACATGCTAAATCTATATTTATAAATATATTTTTTTGTCAGATTTATTCACAGCCAGTTGATATTTTGATTTTATTATTAAACCCAAAGTTAAAGGAGCTAGCAATGATACACCATTTCAGGACAGAGATTAAATTTATAAATATATTATTCTTCAATGTAATTTTACTTAATTCTTTTTTGCATTCACAAACACAATCATCGATTAAGGAAAAAAATAACGACGTTCGCAACAAGATAGAAATTGCGCTTGTAATGCATGAAAATGAAGATTTTGATTTTGATAACGTCAATTATTATGATTACGACCATTGTTGCAGCAATGATGAATATTGTTTTATTGATCACATCGCTTCAGTGAACCACGTCGGTCCAATCGGTCCTATCGGAGAGATTGGTCCTGTCGGCCCTGCCGGTGCTGACGGTAAAGATGGAGATGTCGGCCCAATCGGCCCCGTAGGCCCTGCCGGAGAGACTGGACCTGTTGCCGGTGCTGACGGTAAAGATGGAGATGTCGGCCCAATCGGCCCCGTAGGCCCTGCCGGAGAGACTGGACCTGTCGGCCCTGCCGGAGAGACTGGTCCTGTCGGCCCTGCCGGTGCTGATGGCAAAGAAGGTGCTGATGGCAAAGACGGAGATGTCGGCCCAATCGGCCCAGTAGGTCCTGCCGGAGAGACTGGACCTGTCGGCCCTGCCGGTGCTGACGGTAAAGATGGTGTCGATGGTAAAGATGGTAAAGATGGTGCTGACGGTAAAGATGGAGATGTCGGCCCAATCGGACCCGTAGGTCCTGCCGGAGAGACTGGCCCTGTCGGCCCTGCCGGTGCTGATGGTAAAGATGGTGCTGACGGCAAAGACGGAGATGTCGGCCCAATCGGCCCCGTAGGCCCTGCCGGAGAGACTGGTCCTGTCGGCCCTGCCGGTGCTGATGGTAAAGATGGCACTGATGGTAAAGATGGTGCTGACGGTAAAGACGGAGATGTCGGCCCAATCGGCCCCGTAGGTCCTGCCGGAGAGACTGGCCCTGTCGGCCCTGCCGGTGCTGACGGTAAAGAAGGTGCTGACGGCAAAGACGGAGATGTCGGCCCAATCGGCCCAGTAGGTCCTGCCGGAGAGACTGGACCTGTCGGCCCTGCCGGTGCTGATGGCAAAGATGGTGCTGATGGAGTCTCAGGAACACTTGCTTATGGCTTCTTTTACACATTTACACCTCAAGACAAAATCGCGGCCGGAGAACCTATTCCATTTATATTGGATGGGCCAAAGAATGGAATTAATCGCTTAAATGGCACAAGTTTAACTGATTTTGTTTTGGCCAATATCGGAATTTACGAAATAGTTTGGCAGGCGAATATTTCAGAGCCAGCACAACTTGAATTGATGCTTGACAGTGGATCAGGAGCTGTTGAGCTACCAGAAAGTGTAGTTGGTCGAAAAAACGGAAATAATCAGGTGTTTGGACATGTTCTAATTCAAACAACTACAACAAACTCAATTTTAAGCTTGCATGATTGTCCAGGCAATAATCCAGACATTGAATTTACCCCCTCGCTCGGCAATTTAACGCATGAATACAGCATAACAATTTTAATAAAACAAATTGCATGATTTATAACCTGTACGAAGAGGTAAGTTATTATTTATAATAAACGCTTATTTCTTCGTACAATCAACAAGCCAGTTCTTTATTTTTTTGATCAGATGCTTGCCGCCGATGACATACAAACCAAACATGATTATTAAAATGCCAGGCAAAATTGGCAAAAAAAGCCCAGCTATGCCTATCAAAATACAAAAACTACCGACAAAAAGACTCAGTCCATTTTCCAAATTTTTTAACAGTTCATTCATGAAAATTCTCCTTTTTCACCATATAATCAAACGTATGATTGCATAAGTCATACATCAACGTATAATCACTATAACATTGAATTAATAAGGTCTACAGCGAAAACAATAAATTTTAAGATACGGCCTGCCACAACTGATCCAGAGCTAGCGTTCGAGCAAAATTTTCCAAAACTGCGCAAAGTAGCTTTGCATTTTAAACACCGCTGCTGCAGCGGTTAATGAATCACACCTAAACAAGCTACTAATCGTGATTATTTTTGAATTTTATTATTATTTGCGACCAAAATCATATTATAAATAATATCTCGATCTGCCTGTGAGACGTATTTTTTTACATCAAAATTTGTTTTTAAATCTACAATGTTTTCATTTAACAAAAAAAATGCTTTAAAAATAGTTATATTTTCTACGAGACCTTCTGTTAATTCTTCTACTGAAAATTTACCCAAATCTGACTCTGGCTTCTTTTTTGTGTTTATCAAAAACGCAATAACGGTTTTTCCTTCTTTCAAAGGTTTAACGCTAGCTATCAAATCAGTTTTTTGGTTAACTTCATACAAGGCTTTTACCAAAACCTTGTTAAAAAAATATTTTGGATCTGAATACTGAGTATGCTTCAGACCTAAGTAACGCCTCAAGCATAAAATAGGAATTAGCTTGAGATAGCTCCATAAGTTAAATATATAGCATAATCTATACAAAAAAATAGAATATCTGGATGTAAACTCAAACGAGTTTAGTTTGATGGTTAAGTCTAGTTCAAATTTATTTGAAAAAAACATTCGCAGGTGTTGAGGATATTGATAACACAAATGATCGTCTCTTATTTTAATATATTCAAAATAAATTTCCATCGGATTATGCGTACGCTTGCCTTGCATGCTGTTTAATTTATTTAAAACAATACTTTTATTTATAGATGGTAAGTAGATTAATAAATTTTCAAGTGGTATTTCATGATCTTCTGCCGTTAATAAATTTTTATGTGCGAAAAATAGCAGTACATTCCATATTTTTTGCTCTGTTAAACTATAATTGTATATAATTGGACTAACGCAATAAGAATGAAAAATATAAAAATCTTTATACATCATCGCTCCTTTGTCTAGCTTTTGCTTCCGGTATTAGTTTATGCATAAATTCCCTCTCAGCTAAGGAAATATACCTATCAACGCAAAATTTACCAACTTCAACATGTTCATTGTAAAGAAAAAATGCTTTTAAAAAAGCAAAACAATGTAAAACAAAATCAGCCAGCTCAGCATCTGCCACTTCAAACGGAACTTTATTTTTTACATCAAGTGTAAATGCTACGATGTTATGCTTATCTTTGATAGGTCGTAGATTTATGGAAAGTGGCGTGTTTTCATTAATTTCATATATCGAAGGAATTAAAATAGAATTCATTAAAATTTTTGGATTATTATACCTTGTAGTTTCTATGTTAAAAAAATGTTTTAAAGCTGCAATTGAAACAGTCGTTAGATACCCTAAAAGATTCCAATGCAAACAAAAATAGTAGAAAGCAAGAGAGTATTTTGATGAAAGACTCACATTTATCATTCGTTGGCTTACATCAAACATAATTTTATTTGAGAATAAGCGGATAAAATCTGGATATTTGTAGATAACAGCATTCTGCGTTATCTGTATATCGTCAAAAAATAATTTTGTATTATTTCTTTCATAATTAACCAATTTTTTCATATTGATTACGGCTTTACGGATGGCAGCTTGATCTTTTATGGCCAATGAATTTAATAAAGTTGCGAATGATATTTTGTGATATTCAGCGGTTAATAATTTATCATGGGCAAAAAAAAACATAATATTCCAAACCCGTTGTTCCATTAATCCCAAATTTAGATTAATAAAAAAAACAGAATATATACGATAAAGAAATGATTGTTGGCTAAGCTCGCTATATAATTTGTTCATACTAACATTGGAATATAAATGTTCGCTAAATATCTGACTAGGCGATTTTGACAATTTTTTTATCTTATGTCAAAGCATGAATTATTGTGCTTAAAAGGCATTCATGTTTTATTTGATTGTTTTTTATCTAAAACGTCGCAACGAGTTATATATATATATATATAACTCGTCTTTTCATTTTTTCATTATTTTAACGCATGTTATTTTACTTCTTTTTTCGCCACAAATTTTATGCCAGATTTGAAAAAGGAAAAAACATTTAATACAAAAAAAACGAAAGGGGTTCAAGTATAATTAAAAAATGTAACAAATTTCGATGTAATTTTAGGGGTATAAAAAAAAGGACAAGGTATGAAAAATAATTTAAAGTTTTTACTAGCCACGCTAACCATCTCATTTTTCGGCTTAAACGCAGTTAATATCAAAGATGCTGAAAAAAGAGGCTTATTTTCATTTTGGGAAGACAATACAAAAGAGGCTCCAAAACCTGAAAAGGAAGCCCCAAAACAAGTTTCTGCGCCTGCTGAGGATATTAGCGCTATAATCGAAAATTTAGATGCATTATCAGAAAGCGGCCTTAGATGCATGAATTGCTGCCCTCCAAAAAGAATAAAGGTCTGCGAGGTCTGCGCAAAAAGAATTTACACAATGTGCCTGTTCGCGCACGTTGCCAAAATAAAAAATCTTTGCGTTAAAAAAGAAAAAGTTGAAAAAATTTGGGCTTATGTTGTTAACACATGCCATCTTTGCGCTAAAAATGCCTTTATCAAGCATTTATGGGCAGACAAGGCGTTTATTGAATGTGCAAAAATAGAAAAACTATGTTCCGAATGCGCGGATATCGAACATCTATATTCAGACAAAGCCAAAATTGAAAAACTTTGGACTGACAAAACCTACACAGACACGTTGTGCGCAAAGTATGCAAAAATCAAAAAATTGCAAACAGATGATGTATGCACAAAATACAAAGCACATGTAGAACAGTTTGGTCCTAATATTGGGTATGTGCTAGATCAAGATATAAAGTTTAATACCGTTCTTGATGATCCAAACGGAAGCATTGATAATACCGGCGCAGGAACGCATTATATTGTTCCAAAATCAGGTTATTATGTATTTACCCTAGAAACAGATGCGAGCAATCTTAGAGGCCCTACCACGATTGTTGGGCAACCTGTTTTACATTCCCACATAGATGTAAACGGTGTAGATCAGATACATGCGGATGTGGCAATGCTAAGCTTTGCAAACAATGTTTATACAAACCTTTCAGGACTTTTACACTTGAACAAAGGAGACTATGTTGCATGTGGCGAAACAGCCCTTATATTAGATCCAGTATCAGGCCTAATGCCTTACGTTGGCGGAATGCTTGATTTCAACAATCCAATTCCACCAATCCCAGGACATCCTGCAAAAACATACTTTATTATTCATTATCTATCATCAGATTGCAAAGAAGATTGTGAATGCGAATGTGGACCTTGTGAAGAACATCACTGTGACCATCATTGCTTTGATATGCCAGACTGCGACCATCATTGCGATGATGATTGTGATGTAATCTGCCCAGACGGCCACTCTGACTGCCATGATGATTGTGACGACCATCACGAGTGTTGCGACAATGACGGAGACCACTGGCACGGACATCATGGACACGACGATGCTCCACATATCGTAATTAGTTATGAACATGGACATGAGCACTGCGACCACTCTCACGGACACTGCTACAAAAGCACTAATGAATCGCTCTCGACCTCTAATACGCCTAAGAAGGAAGATTTTATCGACACAAACTCAGATGATATGAATTGGAATTTTGAGTTTTAAGGATAAAAATATAAATATCTCTCCAAGCTATATCTCCTACCTCTAAATAAACATATTTCTTAGGTGTACCCTCGGGCCCTTGCCCGAGGGGCATTTGGTGTGATTGGAATATCATGAAACAAATATTTAATTTTGGCTCTGATTTCGCAATTTTAAACATAGCTCATACATTTGGCCACACCCAACAAAAAATTTGGAATTTTATGTTGTTCTTTGCGTTTAATAATATTCAAACACAAAAAGAGCATAAAATATCAATCGCCCGTCTATCAACACATTTAAATATAAAAGACCTGAATAAAATCAAAGAAAAATTGCTTGAAATGGTTGAAAGAAATATCAACTTGCATTCTTTTTATTATTACTTTGAAAGTTTAAATATTTCTGGCGACACAATTGTTTATTCATACCCGGAAAATTTGACGACATTGCTACACAATCAATTAACTTACAAAATCCTAACAAACATGCTACGAGTAGACTTTTCTACCAAATATGCCGCATTCTTGTGCGAATTCTGCCTATATTATAAATGCATCGGGATCAATCAAGTTGTTTCGTTAAGAAATTTAAGAAATTATCTAGGGCTTACATCTGCTCATTATAACAACTTTAAATCCTTCGAAAACAATGTATTAATACCAGCTTTGTACGAGATACAATCAAACACGAGTCTGTCTATTTCAATAAAAAATGAAACCGAAGGAGGCAACATCATCGGCTTGAAATTTAATATAAAAGACTCCAATAAACAAGAATTTTTGGCGTCACAAGACCACCGAATGCAATTTATTTTGCAAAATATTGCCTTGGCCAAATATTATAAAATCTCACAAAATTCCAAAGATAATATTAAACAGCAGTGCAAAGATTGGGCCGATCAAAATCTTATCAAAATAAATAATGACACTTTTAAAGATTTTTTGGTTCAAATGTTTATTGCTCCGTTCGACATGATATTAATCCAAGAATTGCTATTTACAAAAGATATATCTGTTGAAAAAGATATTGAAATATATAAAAATTTACAGTTGAGCGATTTAGCGCTTCAGACCTAAAAATGTAATACCTTGTCAAGACGCCTTTTTTTTGATACAAACTGTGTATCAATTAAAATTCGGTATTGGGAAGTCGTCTAATGGCAGGACTCTGGATTCTGGTTCCAGTTATAGAGGTTCGACTCCTCTCTTCCCAGCCAGCTTTCGCTAAAGCTACGTATGGCACGCCAGTTTTCGTTGTTATATACGCGATAAATCAAGTCTAGTACACTAAAAACACCGTGTTTCAGATAACTCTTAGATACATATTTTATCTAGCGCTTTTTGTAAAAAATGAAAAGCTTGTTTGACTCCTGTGTTTGGAATTTTTAGCAAATATTCGTTCGTTTTTTTATCGTATCCACAAATGGTAAGATATCCAGATGCATAAAGTGCAACTTCTGGAAGAATTGTTTGTTGGTCATATATTTCAAAATTTTCTTTTTTAACGCGAACAGGACTTGATAACTCAAAGGAATATTGTTTTTGTTTAAGTATTTTGACAAGAAAAGAAGGCGTACAGCCATCAAAAAAATAATTATCTGAATCTTGATAGTACAATTGATATAAAGCTGAACGAGGATTAATTAACGCTTCTGTTTGTTGGATGTTACAAGAAAAATTATATCCTCCGCAACGCGAAGCAATAAGATCAACAACAGCATCTAAGCATTGTCGTTGAGACTTAGTATATGTCAGAAGCATTGGCTTAAATATATTAATTAGGTATTTTTTTGAAAAACCAAAAATGGCTGTATATTCATCATTCTCAGAAATATCAAAAAGTGTAGGAATTCCGGATAACACAATCTGTTTTGAACATTTAGTTAAACCTGTAATAAAAACAAATCGCCAACAATCATCACATTCACCAACAACATCGTATAACCTTTTTAGGATCCTCTCGGTTTCTGAATATTGCTCTTTGCTATCTATTCTATCTAGCATTGGCTTATCATATTCATCAACAAGCAAAACAATATTGTTTTTACCATATTTTTGAGTCAATTCTGATACTAACTGTCTAAATAAGCTTGAGAATATGTTTTCGTTTTCCAATTCAATTTGATATTGTTCAGCAATACTTTTTATATATCTGCATAAATATTGTTCAAATTCTTGCTTATTAAATGCGCATGTACCTAAAAAATTGAGCACAATTACAGGGCTCTGTTGCCATGAATAATTACTTTTTGCAGCATTAAGCGTTTTAAATAAATCCTTTTTGCCTGCAAAAAAAGCCTCAAGTGTTGTAAGAAATAATGTTCGTCCAAATTGTCTTGGTCTAGCAATAAAAAAGTATCGATTCTTGCTGTTCAATAGCTTGTTAATATAACCGGTTTTATCAACATATACACAATTATCTTCAATGATTCGAGAAAAAGTACTTCTACCAATCGACAAAGGTTGCTTGAACTGATCTGGTAAATCGCCTGCAAGCAATGTAATCCATACAAATGAAAGATAGGCAATACATGCAAAAAGCTTCATTAGTATCTCCATTCCCAAAATTAACCTTTATATTCCTGACTCTCCCATTCCAAATCAAGTTTTTTGTCTTTGAAATCAAATGATAAACCTACGAGCGTAATGGGCTTGCCTTTCAATAAATATTTTTCATAGTATCGTTTATCAAAAATCTGTTGTAATGCAATATTTGCAGCTTCTTTAAATTTTAACTCAAAAATGAAGATCCGATTTTTAGTTGCTATAACTAAATCCAATCTGCCATTACTTGTTAATACCTCTGACTGAACATCGATACCTAGTAGATTACACATGTTTTGTAATAATGAATGGTAATAAGCCTCTCGTGCAATATGCATGCTGTATGGAATGTTTGCCCAAAGTGTTTTTAATGATTTACAAAAAAGTGTAATATCATTGTCAATTAAAGCTTTTTTGATAAAAAAGATAGTTGAATCAACTTTTGCTTTGTCAATATTTGCCAATATGCTTGTTAAATGTGCGGTTACAGATAAAGCCACTTCTTGATTTGGATATCCCAGCATAAACAGCTCAGACGAACCTTGCACCAAAAAATCTTTAATAGTCAGATATCCAGTTTGATAGAACAGAACAATGCGATTAATGTTATTAATATCGACAGTGCCAAGGTCTGCTGGCGTAACAAAAATGTTGTTGATATCAGACAATTCGTAAGGATTTTGTTTAAGAAGCTCTACCAAAAACGACGGTGTTCCTGAATTAAACCAATAATTCGCTCTTTTTTGATCTTGCAAATAATACAAAACGGAAAAAGGATTAAATACTGGCTCCTTTGATAAATCGCCGCAGAAACGGTACCCATCATACCAAGTTTTCATTTCATCAAAAAGAAATTGCGAAGTAAGTTTTTTTTCTTGTGCAAATAGATCTATGTATTCAGAAAAATAGTGTTCAATTTCTGCGTGCGTGTATCCTAAAAGATTAACAGATACCGTTTTTTCTGAAATATCATTTAAATTATTAAATCCGGAAAAAATAGATGTTTTGGAGAATCGGCTAACCCCGGTAATAAAAACAGCATGCCAATAACGGTCAAGAGATTTAACAGCTTCATAAAAACCTTTAAGAACCGTTCGTTGTTTTTCAGCAATCTCAATATTATGAAGATGATCCAAAATTGGTTTGTCATATTCGTCAATTAGTAAAACTATGCTATTTTTAGTAGCTAACTTTTCTGCCAAACATTTTAAAGCCTCTTCTGGAGATGCTTGTTCTATCTTTGGAAAGCCATAATCTGCGGCTATTTTGACAAGAGCTCGAACAAGCGCTTGTTTAAGCATATCTGGATCTGAATGTGGAATATTTAAAAAATCTAAGTGAATTATAGGATGTTCTTGCCATTCAAAATTGCTTGAATAAATCCAAAGTCCTTTAAAAAGTTCTTTGTTTCCTTTAAATAATTCCTCCAGTGTTGATATCAATAAAGATTTACCAAAGCGACGTGGTCGAGATAAAAAATAGTACTGACTTTTTTCTTTAAAAAGATGGTAAATCTGTTCTGTTTTATCAACATAAATACAATTTTCGGTAATAACTTTGCTAAATGTACTTATATTAGTTGATAATCTTTTTGATAACATATCACTCCTTTACAGATCAAATATCCCTAGCATGTACGTGACTAACGTTACCAAATAAAGGTTGTGCTGTAAAATTTATTGTATTTGCAGTTTTAATTCATATCCATCCAATGCCTGTTTTGGCCCACTTAGTTTGCTCGTACAGATCTATTTTTCAAAACTCGAAGCCACTTCTTGCACTTTTTTCCAAACTCTTTCGCTAGATACGTCCCAGTCAATGCCAGCAGCTCGCATCTAAAAAAATATAAATTATCTGGTAGGCCCCACAAACACTGGCCTTTAATAACTGATAGTCTATGTATAAGCGTAAGCATCGTGCTTTTGACGGCATACACAGAAAAAATAAATCTATATTCTAACCCTAAAAATAATCATTAGCGCTCTGAGGAATATTTAACTCAAACACGTTCCCTGCCGATGGCGATGATGAAACATCTTCATCTGATTTTTGTTCTACATCAACCATCTCGACAGTCGTATTTGATTCGTCGGATTCATCTTTTACAGCTGTGCTTTCAGTAGCTGTTGCCGTTCCGGTGGTACTTATCAATTGATACCCCACATAACCAGCTCCGACTACACCAGCTATAATAAATACTGGAAAAGCAACCGTTTCGATACCGATTGCAGCCCCAAGATACGCTATATTTAATGGCAACGAAAATATGCTTACCGCAACGCCATTTCCGGCAGCTGCAGACATAAGTCCGGCGGCTTGACCCATTCCCCACATAGCCCCCCACCCAAGTCCAACGCCAGCACTAACACCAGCTGCAGCACCACCTTCTTTTAATGCTTTTCCAACACCATCTTTTCCGCCAGCACAAAATCTAATGTTAGCTCGAATGATATATTCGCCTCCACCAACCTCGTTAACAGAAATGTATCCAATACCAAATAATTGGTTCATAATCCGATTTTTTTCTGAACCAAATATTTCAATCATGTCATTCAGATTGACTTGTTCAAGCTCCTCTTGGGTCATCTTAATCATTTTGGGTCTATCTTTACCCACAAACTTTTTTAGTTGAGAATTTGACATTGTAAATAAAGATTTTGTTAATTCATCAGCCGGATCACAAAAACAATTTTGAACATCATAAATCTTACCATCTTTAAAAATATGAAACCCTTTCTGATCCCTAAAAAGTTTAATTTCTCCAAGTCTGGCAGGGATAAATACTTCGCTCCCAACAAATTCAATTATTTCGTTTGGATTGTAGCATGCATTTACCACTCCAAAAGCAAAAAGCCCTACAAACAACATCAATCGCAACATAAATTTTCTCATAAAAATTCTCCTCATTATTCCACACATATCCCATCATTGTGTTGCCGGCGTTATAGCCGGAACAAGACCAATTTTTTTTGCATATTCAATCTGATCCGCTATTTTTAGACCAGCGACCGAGTCGTTCTTAGATTGAATAGATTCTACAAACATCGTTAACTGTTCAAGTCCGATACTTTTTGCAATGGCAATCTGTTGCTCTAAGTCCGCATTCAATGCAAAATCAATAGAATTTGATTGACAAATTCGAGGCTTTGCCGATGACATTTGACTGATTTTATCTGACTCTTTGAGTTTTGTGGCAGAAATATCATGTTTCTGCTCAACTTGAACTTCGATTGATGAAAGATATTCATCTTGAGCATTTGGTTCAAGATTTAATACATGGATTATTTCAGGATTAGATAATTCTTGCAGCAAAGGCTCTATCAATTCTTTATTTTGCTCTATCCGTTCTGCGAATGATTGCTGAACATCGGGAGGTTGCAATTCATCATCTTTTGGCCCATTACCAACAGCATTTGGCTTTTTAAAAAAATGCAATACCCACTCCAGCAAGCTAATTATTAGATCCACTAACATTTTTCCGTATTTGTATATTGAAAAACAGATAATCAAAATAACCACTGCAAGGATTAGATAGACAGCAGATTTTAACGCAAGTGCATACTTATAAAAAGTTTTTAACTTTGCCGCAAAACTTTTACTTGGAGTAGTATTTTCTAGATCATTTTGTGTAACATTCTCTGCAAGCCTCTTGATTTCGTTATTTACGTTTATTTGTAGATTGTCAAAATCAAGATCACAAGCTACTTGCGCAAACAAAGGCTGACAAAGCAAACATGCAACACTGAAACATAAATTTTTAAAATTCATAAACATCATGCAGCGACTCCCGCCCACTTATCAAGCTCTTCTTTCCACAACACTGCTTGTTGTAAGCCGTCAGTTGAATCTCTTATGACCGATTGAGCAATATCGTTGGTCAGCTGCCTTGATTTCTGGCTCCGCGCATTCACTATCATTGTTTCGGCAATAAACTTGATTGCTCGTGGAGAAAAACCTTCAAGCTGATCAGCATATTTGGGAAGTGTTTGCATAACTTCATAACTCAGATCAACAACCATTTCTTCATTTTCTTGCGCAAATTTTTGAAGATACATAGCAAGAATTTGCTGCCGCTCTGGCGCCTCTGGCAATGTAAATTCAACTTTTATTCCAACGCGATCTGTAATTGCATCATCTAGCTTGAATGGATGATTCGTTGCAAAAATAAACATCACATTTTTTTGTGACTGATCCGAAATAAGAGACAAAAACGTATTAATAAAATCTTGTGCCAATTTTTTTGTTGTTGATAGCTTTCTATTCGCAAACAGTGATTCAGCCTCGTCAATAAAGACAATTAATCCATTTGATTTCTTTGCCCAATTTAACAACCGACGCAATTCATTATTTGCATCATTCAAGTTTTCAATCTTTGCAAACTCTGAACCCGAAGTGAGAGCATAATCAAGGCCTGAAGCATATGCCAATGCCTTAGAAAATGCCGTTTTACCTGTCCCAGAAGCTCCGTAGACCAGAACGTTGGGAAGAGCTTCGTTATTCGCTCTTGCAGATTGCACGCGCAACACAAGCCCTGCAAGATGGCTTTGCATAGATGGTGTAAATATTAAATCGTTAAAATCAATGTCTTGATTTGGCTTGCCCCATCCAAACCATCCAACATTTGATGTCTCAAATATAACGCGTGGCCGCCTGAAATAATCTATAATTGCTGGCAGACCATATTTAATTGCATATATCAACAACACCGTTATAACGATTAACACAGCAATTTTTATCATTAATTTTGAATCACTTACAATTTCCCGAAAATTACGCCAATTTTCTTTTGCGGCTCCAACTCCTGCATCAACTACCCCTTGCGCTCGAATTTTTGCCTGTTTTTCATTAATTCCAAGGGCATCCTTGGCTTTTATTTTTTCTATCGCAATTTTTGTTTTGACTTCTGCATCAAGAGTTTTTTCTTTTCTTGCAAGATCTAATATTTTTTCTTGAGCCATAACAATTTGTTCGTCGAGAGCTTTGCTTACTCGCTTATATTCTTGCTCTAAAATTGCCGATGCAGCAGGAATCTGCTGAACTAGGCTTGCTAGTAAAGCCTGACCTTTTTCCAATTCAGATGTTGTTGCTTTTGCAATATCAGCGCAGCTCTTGGCCAATTTAAAGGCGTCAATAGATGTTTGATTTGAACTATGCGCCAAAGCCAAAGCCTCATTGGCTCTGAAAACAGACTTACTTGCATTTGCTTGAATTTCATCAAATTTTTCAGTTAAACATCCAAGCGCTTGGCCAACAACTTTTTCGATTAGCTCACGTTCAGCTATTGTTATTTCTGGCTTTGGCGATAGTGATTGAACAGCGGCTTTAGATGACGAGGGTGGCTTCATTGAATAAACTAATTTGTAAATAAAAAGATTAACAACAGCTATTGTGGCGATTACCACAAATAACCGTTTGTTTAACGACATAGACAAATCCCCCCTACAAAGATTTCCCTAATTCATCCCAGCTATACTATTTGAAAAATTAACACAGAATTATGTGCAAAAGAAAGCATTTACTTTAAAGCGAAATTTATCATCGAATAAACAATAAAATCAAAATCTTGATTATTCAGTTAATATTCAATTTAGTATCACAAAAAAGTCATCCAATGCGAGATTCGGCTCACTTAAAACATTCGTTCAGATCAATTCTTTAAAACTCGATCTTTTATCTTGCATTGTTATTACGTAATATGCTACAACTTCAAACATCCAAATAAACTTTTATCATAATTTATAATTAAACCAAGTTTTCATTGGAGAGTATGACGATGTCCAAAATAAAAAAATATTTATTATTTATGTTCATCACCCTAAGCTCGCCCAGCTTTGCTGGAGCATCCGGTTTTGATCAATACTTTGGATTTGGTGACAGCACTCTGGATAGTGGATATTGGCGTTACAATTCAACAGGAGATGCGTTATTAGATTCATTGACAGCTACTGCCGTTGCCAATGGTAACAGTGGTGCTTACAATGGTAATGGAGTGGAAAACTCTATCATTTTGGCTAACAAGTTTGGTTTAACGGCTGTGGCTGTTGGTGCTCCAGGCGGCGGAACAAATTATGCCAACGGCGCATCTTATACTCTCAGTTCAGGGCCATACACAAATAGTGTGCCTATTGTTCAGCAAATTCAGAACTACCTCACATCTGTCAACAACACCGCTTATCCACACGCACTTTATGTTATCAAGTCTGGCGACAACGATCTAAATTATCAAAACCCGCTACCAACCGACTATTTGAAGAACTCATCAGCCGCGTTGGCACGAGAAGTACCTATTCTGCAAGCGGCTGGTGCACAAAACATTATGATACCCAACTCTTATAATTCGGCTGTTTATGCCGGTTTGGGTGGGGACATTAATCCTAGCTATGCCTCAAAATATGCAGATTCTGTAGCATATTTTTCATTACGATGGGCGGACCTGCAAGCCGCCGGAGTACGCTTCATTCCAGCCGACATAGATAGTTTGTTTAAATATGTTGTGCATAATCCCACAGCATTCGGATTCACGCCCTCTTCAGTGTTGGCAGCCAATGGTCCGGCTTGGAATAATCCACCACAGCCACCAAAGCACTATCAAAACCATGCCCTCTGGGCTCTTCCTCTTACAACAACCCAGCAGCAAACTTTTCTGTTCGTAGATGATGTACACCTTACAACGGCCGGCCAAACAATCGAAGCCGACTATGAATACGGCTTACTTGTTGCACCAAGCCAAATTTCGCTGGTAGTAGAAAGTGCCGTACAGAAAGGCCTAACAATAGCATCTAATATTCAAAGACAGATTGATCTTTCATGGATTCCTAGCAAAAAAAGCGGTACAAATTTCTGGGCTACAATCGTACCCGGATATCTGCGCATCAAAAATGAGCGCGGCTTTATTGGTGCTTCCGGCGTCCCATTTGATGGTACATTTGGATTAGATTATCAAACAAAGTGTGGAGCAATTTTTGGTGTGGCTTTTACAGCAGGCTATCAAGAACAAAAATTTTCCAACATTGGTGGGCACTTTAATCAAGTAGTTGAGGCTCCTATCATCTATGCCGCATACAAGTCCGGACGATTTTGGGGCAACGTAGAAGCGACCTACAGCGCATTTCAAAACAGAATCAAACGCCAAGTCCCACTCGGTATTTTTACTGATGAAAACAAATCTCATCCCGATGGATCTTCTCTAGCACTCATGTTATGCGTAGGCGGCGATTTCACGCCGGGCAAAATAACCACAGGTCCGGTGATATCAATGATATTTCAACAAGCACACTTGCATAGCTTCACCGAAAATGGAATCAGCGGTGTTACGGCACTTTCGTTTGCTAGTCAAACACGAAATTCGCTTGTTAGTCAGCTTGGATGGCGCATATTTGGCGATATAGATAAATGGCAACCATTTGCACAAGTAAGATGGAACCATGAATGTGGCGATAAGAACAAGATGGTAACAACTTCACTGATCTCTGTTAACGCTCCGTCTTACGACTTGGCCGCTTCACCTGTTGCCTCCGATTGGGCTGATACATGGCTAGGGAGCACATATCACCTCAACTCTCAGGTGACTTTGCGTGGTACATTTTTTGCAACGTTATTCAACCGACGGATAACAACCTATGGTGGCGAACTTGGACTGAATGTTAGTTTTTAAATTTGGCTGCTTCATCTTCATCAAGCAAAACAAAATCATTAATTTTTTGATCAAAATAATAAACATCAGCCGTTGCTAAATCGAACCACCAACCATGAATCTTAAGCGTATTATTTTGCAAGTGCTCCATTACCAGTGGATATGTTTTTAGATTATCAATCTGCTGAATAACGTTGATTCTTGATAGTAAATTGCAGGGCGAAAGCTCACCACTTTGCAAGGCAGAGCTTTTAAATCTTTTGAAAGATGTGGCTGCATATCCTAGCCAATTATTTAAAGACGAAAGCGCCTTTTTATCGCTTAGATCGTTTTCCATGAGAGCATACATTGCACCACATTCAGAGTGACCGCAAATTACTATGTCTTTTACATCTAATCTAAGCAGTGCAAACTCTATTGTCGCATGAACTGAAGCATCAGTTTGATAATTGTCTTGGTCGTCAGATTGGTAAGGCGGAATCAAGTTACCAATGTTGCGCAACACAAATAAATCTCCTGGATCGCTTGAAGCAAAAACATTTGGAACGACTCTGCTATCACAGCATGCAATAAAAAGTGCATCTGGAGATTGTTTAAGGGCTAATTTGGCAAACTTATTACGATATTTTTTCAAAGTTCTTTTTCTGAAATCAATGATACCTTTAATTAATTTTTTCATTAAACCTCAACCTCCCTCAATATCAACAGTTTTTTACAGATTATTTTACGGTGCGTAATGCTAACAAAATATATGATACCGGTAAAGCATATTAGAGATATTATTAAACAATGTTTAAACGTAAACAATATTTGATCAAAAAAAACAGTCCTAATTATGGGGCTTTTGACAGGTGCATCCATGGGCTAAAGTTTGCGTTCAAAACCATAATCCAGTATAATTTTGTTACAATCAATTTTAATTAAAGAGGAAAAATATAAGAGAAATTTATGATAAGTAAAGAAACGATAGAAGAAGTTAAAAATAGATTAGTCAAAACATATGATCCAATCGCTATATACCTCTTTGGATAATACGCTTGGGGCACGCCAACCGAAGACAGTGACTTAGATTTATTGATTGTTGTTGATAAATCAGACGAAAAATCTTATAAAAGGCCAATTCATGCCTATGTCGCTCTCCGTGGGTTAGAAGACATATCTAAAGATATTATTGTTTATACCCAAATACATGATTTTTAGGGGCATACATTCAGTACGCCATTTGCTTTTTAGCCGTACATCGGCCTTGCCAGTAAATTGATGATTTTTTAGATCCAGCCTGCAAGTGTCGATTGGATCGAGCGTTTCAAGTAAATTTTTTCAAAATTGCACAAAGTGGGTGCAGCGTTAAAAATATATAAAAAGTGGGTTTAAATAATATTTATTACGTAAATTCGTAATGGCTGCTCATCGATAGATTTATAAATTATATTGATTTCATCACGCAATTTATTCTAAATTCATAAAAATTAATATTTATCACTAAAAATAATTTAGGATTTTTCATGAATTTTAAATTTAAAAATATTTTGGGATTCATTTTTGTTTTTTACACCTCTGTTTTTGCGCAAAATTTTTATGAAATTACTGATTGTGAAGCCGGACCAGTTGCAAGCAGCTTTTGGATCCCTGTTAAATTTAACGATAACAAAATGGAAGATAGTGTTTTAATAAAAATCACGGATCAATCAAAGTCTAAAAGTCCCGGTTTTTTAAAGACGGACAAGGATTTTGTTGCAAATTTTGTTTTCATAACTCCTGAGCTTGCCAGCACAAATGAGCAATTGCCAACTGGATTATATTATTGGATGAAAGATGCTAAATCTTTTCAAGATGTTCCGAAAGGCATTTATCCATGTAGGCCTTTTAGCGGCCAGCGTACCTTCGCAAAAAAGGCAAACGCTGGTTATTATACGGGTTATTTTAAAAAAGGAACTGACTGGATTGTTGATGATAAACAAGCATACGATCCAAAACAATGCAAGAACACTAACCCATTTACCTTTACGGTTATTTATACTAGTGATAACAAAATATATGCATTGGTCCTTCCAAACAAATTACAAGTATTAACCGAAAATTCTGATGTATCTACCTATTCACAAAAATGCCGCGACAAAGATCCAACCCACCTTCCACGTTCTCAAATTTTTCAACATTTGTTTGGTATGTCAGAACCAGATTTTTACAAAAAAAATAAACCTACTAATTTTAAATATGCTTTTAAAAAAGACATTAATGGCAATGTTATCACAGCTAACGGGTTTCTGTGCGGCAATATTGAACTTAATACTTACAAAAATCTTGAAGATAGTATTGGTAATAATTTTTTTGCAACAGATCCCCATCCCAGCTTCAATATTATTTTTTATGAAATTAGTCCTGAAGGTTTTAAAGGTATTAGAAAATTTCGTCGTGCCGATGTTGGATTTGTACAGGGGCGGCAGGAAAACAAAGATGCAGTTTTTCAGCTTGCGTCCAGGCCGAATGGGCTTGAGGGCGGGTGCGAATACAGGGGGAAAGGTTTTACGGATATTACCGGCGAATATGCTGTTCAGGGTGAAGAGGCCGCCATTTCAGCCGCACCTGGTGGAATATTTAGGATGCTTGGAGATCTACACATAAATTTTTTCCAAAATATTCCTGAATTAGCGCAAAAAGTTACCCCCGAAGGAGATCTGCCAATCTCTGCCGTAGATTTATTGAAAATAAATAAGTCTGAGTGGTGGAAGGATTTATTAATTTGTTTTCACGAAAATATTCAGGTAACAACGGGTTTGTCATGTGCTCACAGAATTGGTGATGATCGAACCGACAACTACGCCGATTGCAATGAAATTGTTCCAAAAACACAAGACCAATTAATTCATCAGATTCCGGTTTGTGCGATAAATTTAAGAAACATAACAACAAATGATGCAATTGATTTTTTTTGTCAAAATCTGCTCCTTGGCTTTTATACTGGTACGATTTACTCTTCGATTATACACAAAAAATATAAAATTTTTTTGACGGCTGTTGGGGCGGGTGCATTTAGAAATAAGCCAACGTGGGTTACAAATGCTGTTATAAAAGCCATGGCCGGCATGAATGATTTTGGATGCAATGTTTATTTTGTTTTTATGGACAAGAGTCAGAGAGGCGAATCAGCTATACCTGAAGCATATCAACCATTGATTGATCAGTTGGTAAAATCAATAGGTGGCAACGTTTTAAAAATAAGATTTAATGAAAAAACAAACAAAGAATATGCTATTTTGACGCACTATTTTCCCGGTGCTCAAAGTAGTTCAAAGATATTTAATACCCAGGAAGAATTGGAACCATATTTTCACAATTTTTTAATAGCACCACACACCGACATTTTGGCGTTAAGTGGAACAGGTGGAGTTGCTCCTACTTTACCAACCGTAAATCTTCATTCGAGTTCGCTTGTATCAGGGGTTGATCCGCTTAATCTCAAGCTCCTTGAATTACAAAGTAAGTTGAAAATAATGCCTGGCATGCTTAATCAGATTGTACAAAGGCTAGGGACTTTGGTAGGCACGCTCAGCCAGAGGCCTATTGTTTCTCCTCAGCCAGTACAACCCAAAATTCAACCAAAACCGGTTATTACGCCAACATTTATCTCCAGTGGCTCAGTTAGTGAAGATGTGATGATTAAGCAAATTTTTGCAGCTGCCAAGGCCAAGGTTGGAGATGTGCCAAGCGCAAGCAATGTTCCGTCACCGCAGGAATTTAATTTTGAAGAAATAGAAACATTAAAAATGCAGTCTAGCAGCCATTTGCGAATGCTTTTCACGAAATACAATAAAAATTCCCGTATATCGTTTATTTATAAGCGATGGCAAGATTTTTTTGAAACTGATGAGTGTAGGCCACATATTGAAATGCTTAAACAGATCTTGAATACTGAGAAACTGCATAAAGATCAATATTATGTTTTTTACAATGCATTCAATGGTGGCATAGTTGCCATTTTATTTGAAATATATCAATTTTTGCATGCGTATGGAATGCTTAATAGCAATCAACCATTAGCCTTGCGATTTTATAGTAAAAATGATGTATTATTCGATAGCATACAACAGCTTAAGTTGGAAATGAACAAAGTTGAACAACATATAGCAAAACTACAAATTGATAAGTGTTCTTATAAAAAAAATCAACAAGATGTAGAGCTTGAACGTGGCGAATGCATAGATCATATCAAGACATTTAAAAATCTTTTGCTATCAGTAAATTTTGCATTGTTTGGAAATTTTGAGAAAAAAAATGAGTGTTCTTGGTGGTATTTTTATCAGTCTGTGATGGCTAGTACATTAACAATGGAGACGTGTCGAACAATATTAAAAAATATACTTGAGCCAATCGATTGTTTAACTTATTTAGATGCATTTATCAAGTTAATTACTGAATATGAAGAAAAATTAAATGCAGGAGAGTTGTTACAAATATTTATCGATAAACGTTACGTTGATCAATGTGCTTATTGGGCTTTAGATGGAGGATATAATATTGATGCAGCCCATCTTATGAGATTAAGCACAACAAATATTTACGCACAAAATACATACAATGGTAAGCTGACTGGTGATCCACAAAATTTAACGGCTTTGAAGCCGTACATGGAGAATATATCAACGTTATTGAATGATTATGTCGATAATAGCATGAAATTAGCAACTCTGATAAAAACTTATTATCAACAACTTCATTTTGATGCATATGATTTAACATTTGATAGACTTCAAGCTAGAATATTTCTTCCATCGCCGCATCTTTATAATCCTGCATTGACTAAAATTATACGTTACAGTAAAGATAATAATTTATTGAATCAAATACACAATCGATTACAGCAATTGTTTCATGATATAATTAATACGTTTATTAAAAATAAAATTGAAGGAAAAATAGATAGCTTTAAATTGCCAACAGCCTTCAAAAATTTGGATGATTTTGTAACAGCTCAAATTACAACAAAACATGTCAAAAACGAAAAAATGGTATCGGTTGATCAGGTTGCAGTAGCGTAAGTGAAGGTGTTTTTCGGCCATACATCCATAGCGAATCTCGCCATCCCATATCCAATGCGGCTTGCCAGCAAATTGATAAAATTTTAGATCCCGCCGGCAAGCAGCGATTGGATAAGGGCTGTCGAATGAATTCGGGAAAAAATGCAAAAAGTGGCATCGCTGATGCCAAAATGAGACGCAAAATGGCATTATCGATGCCACTTTGCAATTACTAACTAAAAACATGATAATTTAAGCATATTTTACCCACAAAAATACAATTTATGCCCTTGAAACAAACCTTTTTGACTAACTGCCTTAATTTGATAATATTAAACATATGCTGAAATTATTTAAAATGTATAAATTTTGGGGGTTATCAATGAATATATTTAAACAAATTAAATTTTTAATCTTAGTCTTGATCTTGGCCTTGCTTCCAGGCTGTTCTTGGAGCATGGATAAAACCGCTACAAAATATTATGATTTTCCAAAGCCAACCGGCAAGTATGCCGTTGGAACTCGATTGCTTGAACTAACTGATCCGTCCAGAAATGATCTTGAAACTAGTAAGCCTAGGGAGCTTGTGGTGCAAGTTTGGTATCCGTCAGAACAACCTTCAATCCAATCAATGACACCTTACGCATATGAATCGCTTGCAGAGTTTAAAAAGGATGAAGAAGCAGAGACCATAGAAAAACTTGATAGCATCAGAACACACGGCATATTTGATGCAAGCCCAGTTGCTGGTAAATATCCAGTCGTTATCTTTGGGCATGGCTTTGGTATGTCTCGAGGCTCATACTCATTCTTTTGTGAAAACATTGCTAGCCATGGATATGTTGTTGTAATGGTTATGCACACGTTTGTGACAGAACTTACTAAATTTGCCGACGGTCGTGAATTTGGTTTAACAAGAAAAAGAAATTTTGCTGTATTCGATGAATGCTTCAAAGATATCGAATTTATGTTGGATAAAGTAATATCTGGAGCACTCGGGCCATTAACAGCCGTTTGTGATTTTACTAACATCGGCATAATTGGGCATTCATTGGGCGGCGTAATGGCTTCTCATGTTTGCAGAGGTGATGCTCGCGTAAAAGCCGGTATCAGTCTTGATGGGCCGTTATTTGGAATCAACGGTACAAAGCCATTTAATAAGCCTTTTCTATTTGTTTTGAGATCAAATTTTTATGAGTACTTCAACAGATTCAGTAAAGATGAAAATGAGTACTCTCTGGACGCAGCGTTCGAGGAACCAAAAACTTTTGTTGGATCCAATGAACGATTCTGTAAGGCAAACGGACAAGGCGCTATGCAAATCGTTGTACGTGGAGCAGAACACAATACTTTTTCTGACCTTCCAATTCTTGTAGGAATGTTTAAAGAAATGTTCGGCCAAGAGTTGAATTTGAGCAATCTGGAAACAGGGAACGTTTCAGCTGATGCTTTAAGTACAATACAAGGATGCATTATTACATTCTTCAATAAAAATTTAAAAAATCAGCCCGATGCTTACCCTTCATTGGTTAAGCACGACGAAGGGGCTGAAGATTTTACTTTTTATATCCATTAAAAAACATGCGAATATAGAAAGGTTATAAATGAATATTTTAAAACACATTCAAATTTTGATTTTAGTCCTGGCACCAGCATGTTTGATGGGCGCAGCTCAATCGCCAGCAGATTACTTTGATTTTCCAAAGCCAACCGGCAAGTATGCCGTTGGAACAAGGTTAATTGAATTAACTGATGAAAGTCGCTTGGAATCAACAAAAGGTGAGCCTGCAAAATTTAGGCGTTTGCCTGTGCAGGTTTGGTATCCAGCCGAAGGCAAGCTGGACAAGCCAACATCGCCGTACGCTTATGAAATGTTAAAAAATTTGAAAAAAATGTGTGCCGAGGACGATATGCCTCAAGCCCAAATCGATCAACTCGATTTGATTCGTACTTACGCAGTTACTGACGCACAAATATCAAAAGATCAAGCAGCCTTTCCAGTAGTTATTTTTGCTCATGGTTACGCAACTTCACGCGGCGAATATTCATCAATATGCGAAGATATCGCAAGCCACGGCTACATTGTTTTTACGGTTTGGCAAACATACCTAACATCGATAACTCGTTTTGCTGACGGAACGGAAACTGAATTTGTACGCGAAAAAAGTCCGGATATGTTTGAGGATTGTTCTGCCGATATTGAATTTATGCTTAATCAAGTTCAAGCGGGCGTATTCAAAGAACTCACCCAATCATGCGATTTTGCAAATATCGGAATAGTTGGACATTCGCTTGGTGGAATGATGGCAAATCACATCTGCAGATCGGATGTTAGAGTTAAGGCTGGCATAAGTTTGGATGGACCTTTATACGGACCAAGAGCTACCGAACCATTTAATAAACCATTTATGTTTATGTTAGCGCCTACATTTTACCACATGTTCGATGATGAAGAGATTATGATTTTTACAGGCATGACCAAAGAAGAATTTGCAAGCTCGATTGATAAATTTTGTCACGGAAACGAAGCTCCATGGTACAAAATTATTTTAAAAAATGCGGAACACTGCACATTCTCGGATTGTCCAATTTTGGTAAACGTGCTCAAGCAAATTACAGGCTCTGACGACATTCATCTGGGTGCCGGCACAATCGATGGATTAAAGGCCATCGAGATCATACGATCTCACATTTGCAGCTTCTTTGATAAATATTTAAAAGGCCAGCCAGCACCGCTTATTGATGGGCAAGATAAAAAATATGCTGCGGACATCGAATTCAAATCTTGGGCGCAATAAAAAGTCCTTGATCAAAAGCCGCCGACGGCATTGTAAATAAAATCAGGCGTTATATCATAAAGCCAGGCAATCAGCTGCCAGCGCTTTGTAATGTACGCCTTTTTCTTTTTAGCCTTGATGGCATCGTAAATTTGCTGCGCCGCTTTTTGCGTTGTAGCGACCCAGTAAGCCCCCGGAATTTTGTGAACATCTTCGGCCTCAATTTCGACCCAGCCCGGGATTATATCCGTCACATAAATTGGAAGCTTGGACTGAATTATTTTATTTCTGACGCCTTCAAGATATCTTGAAATAAAGGCCTTTGCTCCGCTGTAAAATGGACAAGCAGCACACCCTCGTAGGCCGCTTGTGGAGGATATTCCGACCAGGTGTCCTGATTTTTGTTTCTCAAAAAAAGCCAGCGCCGTTTCCGCCATTATCCAAAAGCCGGTCAAATCAACAGCTAAGATCTTTTTGTCTACTTCAAAGCCTTCCTGTCCTTTAATGTCGTTAGCCGCGCTGATGCTGATTACTATCAAATCAAGGCCGCCCATCTCTTCAATCAATTCAGACAATTTTTGGATAGCGGCGTCCTGCTCTGTGACGTCAATTTGCTTGATGTAAGACTTCGTCGGAATCTCGGCTTGAAGCGATTCAAGCAGGTTTAACCTCCGGCCGACCAAGCCCACTTCATAGTCCTGTGCAAGCAACTTTGCAACCTGTCGTCCCATCCCCGAAGTTGCACCAACAACGATTGCCTTATTTTTTGCACAAATATTTGTAAACAACAGACAAAATACGAATACAACCACCTGACAACAATTCATTCCATGCCCTCCCCAAAATATTCCGACATCAATTCCACGAAACAAATGTTAACATTTCGTAAAATTTGATTGCTACAATTCAGTTTTTTGGGAATAAAATCATGAAATACATATTAATCAAAGCCTCGATTTTTGTGGCCATACATCAAACATACACGTACCAAATTACGACTCCATGCACCTTGTCAGCAATTTGACAAATTTTACAGGTCCGCCGGCAGGCAACGATTGGATCAAATGTTTCAAATATTTTTTTTCAAAATTGCACAAAGTGCCATCACATTTGAAAAGCTTTATCTGTAGATGTATTCAGTCAAAATTCGAACAAAAACAAGCGCCCAATTATCACTTTGACGTAGTAAAATTTTATTGACATCAAATCACTTACCAGGTACTCTACAACCGTACAAAATTTGAAATTAATTTTGAAAAGACACTAGAAAATAACACGATTGAAATGTGCCGGGGTAGCTCAGGTGGTAGAGCAGAAGACTGAAAATCTTTGTGTCGGCGGTTCAACTCCGCCCCTCGGCACCATTTTATTGTTTTAATTTTCTAAAAAATGTGGGTTTCTTAATCAAAAATAAACAAAGCTTAAAAACATGTTTGATTTTCTATCAGAAAAATTTGCTGGTGTTTTAACTTGGCTCAAAAATCGCGGTAGACTTACTGAAGAAAATATTCAGGATGCTCTGGGTCAAGTCAAAACAGCTCTTCTTGATGCTGACGTTCCATACGATATTGTTGATGCATTTTTAAATGAAGTCAAGGAAGGTCTTGTCGGTCAAAAAATCCAAACTTCGCTTAATCCTGGACAATTACTAATCAAAATTGTGCATGAAAAGCTATTAACCTTTTTGGGTGGCAAAACTACGACTCAAATGACCTTTCAGATTCCGTCCGTAGTCTTGGTCATGGGCCTGCAAGGTTCGGGTAAAACAACGTCCGTGGCAAAACTTGCCTGGTGGGTTACAAAAGAAGCGGAAAAACGTGGTAAAAAACGTCGAATTTTGCTTGCATCTGTTGATTTTTACCGTCCAGCAGCCGTTGAGCAATTAAACATATTGTCCAAGCAGGTTGGGGTCGATTTTTACGAAGCCAAAAGCACAAATGTCATTGAAGCAGCCAAAGAAATAAATAATCATTTCAAAAAAAATCTGTACGAAATACTATTTTTAGATACTTCTGGCAGGCTTCATGTCGATTCAAATATGATGCAGGAGCTTGAAGAGGTAAACAAAATAGTATCCCCTAAACATAAAATTTTAGTGCTAGACGCTATGACAGGGCAAGAATCATTAAAAGTAGCAAAAGCATTTAATGATTCTGTAGGCTTTGATTGTGCGATTTTAAGCAAATTAGACAGTGATGCTCGTGGTGGCGCTGCTTTTGCGTTCAAATACGCCCTTAAAAAACCCATCTCCTTCGTTGGATCGGGTGAAAAAAATGAGGACCTGGAAGCATTTATACCGGAAAGAATGGCTACTAGAATTCTTGGAATGGGTGATATGCTGACCTTGATCGAAAAGGCTAGCGAAACCATAGAGGTTGAAAATCAGGAAAAAATAGCTAAAAAGTTTATAGACGGAAACTTTACCCTTCAAGATTTTTCAGAACAGCTTGATTTGATTGACAAAATGGGATCTTTGAGTAAAATCACCAGATACCTGCCTGGCATGAATCAGCTTTCACAGGAAGAAATGGCCAAGGGGCAGGTTGAAATGAAGAGATTTAAGGCTATAATTGGATCAATGACGATTAAAGAGCGCGTTATGCCTAATATTTTGGATTCATCACGCAAACAAAGAATAGCCAAGGGTGCCGGTGTAAATGTGCAAAATATTAATCAATTGCTACAAAGATTTGAACAAAGTAAGCAATTTGTTAAAATGTTCAGGAAGATGGGTAAGCTCAGAAGTTTCATTTTATAGGTAGATTTATACGAACAATGGATAATTCCAAATTGTTTCAGAAAGGACTTTATTAAATGGCTGTTAAAATTCGTTTAAGCAGAATTGGTAAAAAAAATCGCCCTTATTGGCGTGTAGTTGCAGTGGATTCTCAGAAAAAAAGAGATGGCGCCCACCTAGAACATCTTGGTTCATACGATCCAATCACACACAACGTTATTCAACTAGACCAAGAACGTATAACACATTGGATTTCCAATGGCGCAACATGCAGCCCAACTGTGAAAAAGCTTATCAAATTGGCAGGCGAAAAAAAAGCTTAGTTTTGTTAATTTGATCTTCGTTATTTGCTACAATAGTTTTAGTAATTTTGGAGCAGTAAATCATGAGTATGCTTAAAGAATTAGTCGAACAAATCGTAAAAAAATTAGTCGACAGACCAGAGAGTGTGAATGTTTCTGAAATCAACGGTGAACAGTCAACAATCATAGAGCTTCGTGTGGCCCCTGAAGATTTGGGCAAAGTTATTGGAAAAGAAGGTCGAACTGCAAGATCTATTCGTACACTCGTACAAGCTGCAGCATCAAAAGACCATAAGCGCGCTGTTCTTGAAATTTTAGAATAAAAAGCATTAAAAATTTGAAATTATGGCTGGCAAATTTGCCAGCCATTCTTATTTAAAACTATGATTAAAATCTCTATAATTACCGTTTTTCCCGAGCTATACGACAATTTTATAAAAACAAGCCTTATCGGTCGCGCCGTTGATGATGGACTTGTTCAATTTAATTTCGTTAAGCTTTCTGATATGTGTCAACCAAAAGAGCGTATCGATGAGCCTACTGTTGGACCGGGTGCAGGCATGATTATAAAACCGGAAGTTATAGAAAAAGCCATTAATCTGTGCCAAGAAAAATCAGGCGTTGGATTTAAAATATTTTTTTCTCCGCAAGGCGAAAAACTGAATCAGAGGGTCTTGCGTAAATTATTTAATCAACTTGTTTTTGATAAACCGATAAATTCAAATACTGATGCAAAAGATACTGATCCTTCAAATTTTAAACACATAATTTTAATTTGTTCTCGTTACGAAGGCATTGATGAACGAGTTGAAAAATATTATTCAGACTTAAGCTTGTCTATCGGCGATTACGTACTGATGGGCGGAGATTTGCCTGCGCAAGTATTTCTGGAATGCTTTTTGCGTTTACTGCCAAATGTTGTTGGCAGATCGGAATCTGTCGAAAACGAATCGTTTCAAAGCTCATTTTTAGATCACCCCGAGTATGGCTTACCCGTTGAATGGAAGGACCAATACGTTCCAGAAATTTTGCGTTCCGGCAACCACGCAGAGATTGAAAAATGGCGTAAAAATCAGGCATGTCAAAAAACAATTTTAAATCGATTTGATTGGTTTGCGTCTAATCAACCTACAGCAGCTGAAATTGCGCTTGCGCTAAAAAACATTCCAAACCATTATGTAGTTTTGATGCATTCACAGGTCAATACCAAAGATGGCAATTTATCAGGACACACATCAGTGGCCTCAATTGACATTCACGATATCGCACGCAGTTCTGCCACGTACGGAATAAAAAAATATTTTCTTGTTACTGGACTGGAAGATCAGTTCAAAATAATGCAACAATTTCTTGAATTTTGGCACTCTGATGTCGGTTTGAATTACAATGCCAGTAGATATAAAGCTGTGGAGCGCGTAAAGCCAGTTCGCTCATTCGATGAGGTTGTTAAAGATATTGAAGAGCTGGAAAATGCCAAGCCTCTGATTGTTACAACGTCGGCAAAAGATCATGGCAATGGCACCAAAATTGACTACAATAGTCAAGGCCTAGTTTGGAAGCATAATCGACCAGTGTTGATAGTTCTTGGCACAGGACAAGGTCTTTGCGAAGAGATTATGAAAAAAAGCGACTTTATCCTAGCCCCTGTAACAGGCATGACTGGATACAATCATTTATCTGTACGCTCTGCAGCCGCAATTATCTTAGACCGATGGCTTGGTCTGCACCCCATCACTGAATAAATTTAATGAATCAAAAAAATAATCATACCCATTCGCTGTAAGCACATCACCAACCTCTTTAGATACGGGTTGTTTGATAAAAATTTTTAAATGTTTTCCTTTTAAAAAAGAAATAATTGATATAAATTTTTTCAGCGCTTCATCGTGACGTTGGCTACCAATCCAGCTACACGAAAAAACAATAGTTTGCTTTTTTGCAATCAATTTAAAAAGACATTTGCCCTTTTTAGTTAAAAAGCTTTCTATTTTAATCTTACCATTGCTAATTTTTTTATGAAGCCAAGTAAAAAAGATCAACATTTTCCGTTCTTTTTCAAATTGCTCCAGATGCATAGATGTTTGGACAAGTGAATGCTTACACTCAATAACATAATTTGTCGAAACAATGTCGTAATCAACTGATTCAGGGGTTATGAATCCTTTTTTAAACGGTAAAACAGTCTTTGTGCCAAAAAAATCGAAGAAGAGGCTGAATCCCTCAACATTTTGACCAGGCAAATAACGCGGCAAGCAAAATGCAGCCTCGAGTTCGAAAATATGCCCCGAATTTTTAGAATTACAAACGGTAGAAATGCCAGGAATATTTGAAAAATACAATTGCGCCAAGGCCTCAAACTCTCGTTCAGCCTCCATGCAAAAAGCTTTAAAACAAAGCAACAAGGCAAAAAATATTAAATACTTACAAAAAGTTGATGCCTTGAAGAATATACGCGATGAACGATTTGAATAGACATTCATAGAGCCCCCTTCCCCAAAACTCGAATTTATATTTCTAGCTTTAGTTTGAGCTCTAACAAGCGAATTCGCAAAGATTTAAAAATTCAGATATTTTTGGATTGACCTATCCACGTTTCAGTGCAAACTGCCCGCATCCACCATCAACATCAATCCCCTTGCTTCTTCGGACCGTAACCATGAATGATTTTGAATTTAAAAATGCGGCGAATTTATTGATTTGGTCATCTGATGATGGTTTTGCGTTAAGCATTTTTGTTGGATTGTACGGTATTAAATTGAATTTTACTTTAAGTGAACCAACAAGATTGATCAACTGCTTAGCATGCTCAACTTGATCATTAACCCCATCAATCATGATGTACTCAATTGTTATTGTCTCACGTTTGCTAAGTTTGATTTTTTTGAGTTCTGCTACAAGTTGGGCAAGTGGAAAAGACTTATTAACAGGCATAAATTGCGATCTTAAAGCATCGTTTGGAAAGTGCAACGAAACGGCCAGCTTCACACCTAGTTTATTAATAACATTGGCAAAGTTGGCATCCACTCCGGCGGTTGAAATTGTGATTCGTGATTTTGACATCGCAAAGCCGTCTGGCGAAAGCAGCATTGCAATAGCTCGCTCCACGCCAGGGATGTTCAAAAACGGCTCGCCCATGCCCATAAAAACAATGTTTGTGATTTTTGAGGCCAACTTGTTGTCCAGAGCGTATTTTTGAGCAATAAAAATTTGGCTCAAAATTTCGGCTGCACTTAATTTGCGGGCAAAGGTAACTTCTGATCCGGTTGCGCAAAACTTGCATTTGAGCGGACATCCCACCATGCAAGAAACGCAAACAGTGGCACGCTCTGCCGATGCAATCATCAAAATTGCTTCAAATAATTTGCCATCTTCGGCCTTTAAAAGAAATTTAAACGACTTATCGGTCTTGGACTCGGAAACAGCCTCAATCTCAGGAATAAAAATCGAAAAAGTTTGCTCCAAAATCGGCAGCATTACTTGAGGAAGACTGGTCATTTTTGCAAATGAAAAAACATGCTTGTTATAAACCCAATCCCAAATCTGCGCGGCCCTGAATTTTGGTAGGCCCAGCAGCTCAATCTCTTTTGTGAACTCACTCAACGATAAATCTAAAATATGTTTTTTCATTTTTGTTAGCAATCAAATTAACCCTATTTTTACAGTACATCCGACCAAAGTATGATCTTTATTGCGATTTTTGGCAATTCATTGTTTATAACAGGCTTTTTGGAGAAAATTTAGCCCCATGCACAAAACTTGCCACCAATGACATGCGACCTCACAATATAATCCAAACCCATCATTAACACGCCTATTCCAAAGCCGCAGCCACTTTTGGCAGTTTTTCCAAAACCCATTCGCCAGCCACGCCCCAGTAGGGCCCCGCCGGCGGGGTTATAAAATTTGTTAATTTCTTGGTAGAGCCGATGCAGGGCCAAAAAAGAAAGGGCATACTTAATGTATGCCCCTAAAAATCATACTGTTGGCTGATAAGTTATTTTTAATGAAATATTCATAACTCTTTGACATTCTATAGATTTACCTAGTAAAATAGGTATAATATGCCGAATTAACTAGGAGGATTTATGAATTATAGATCAAGAATTAATGAAAAGCTCATCAATAACTTTTCAAAGTTGTTTAAAATTATTTTTTTAGTGGGCGCTCGACAGGTCGGTAAAAGCTCATTGTTAGCACATCTTTTTCCTGCGGATAAAACTTTTGTTTTTGACCCAATTCAAGACATCTACAACGTGCGACAAAATCCGGATCTCTTTTTGAACGACTTTAAGCCACCACTCATTTTAGACGAGATACAGTTTGTTCCTGAGTTGTTACCCTCGCTCAAGCGATTTGTAGACCGTTCCGACGCCAAGGGCCAATATTTTCTTACCGGGTCTCAGCAATTATCGATTTTAAAATCGGTTTCGGAGAGTTTGGCCGGCAGAGTCGTCATTATCCCGGTTTATCCGATGACGCCGCATGAAATGTACGCAGAATTCAACGAAGAACAGAACTGGTTTTTGCAATATCTTAAAAATCCGGATACCTTTTTTAGCGATAAATTAACAAAAATAGATATCCAACCAACGCGCATCGAGGCCGTTTGGCGCGGCGGAATGCCTGGAATCATCGATATTCCAAACAGTGCTGTTACGGCCTATTTTTCGTCTTATGTTCAAACATACGTTGAGCGCGATGTTCGGCTTTTAGAAAACATTGAAGATTTATCAAAATTTGGAAGATTCATTGCATTAATAGCCGCTCTTACATCGCAGGAAATTAATTATTCACAACTTGGCAGAGAGCTTGGAATATCGCCAAAAACGGCAGAACGATGGTTAAATCTTTTAATTCACACACATCAATGGACTGAGCTGCAGCCATTTCACATGAATTCTATCAAGCGACTCTCGCTTAAACCGAAGGGCATTTTTACGGACACGGGCCTTGCTTGCTATTTACAGCGCATATCTTCGCCGGAAGCCCTTGCTGCAAGCCCAATGCATGGGGCATTTTTTGAATCATACTGTTTTAATATGATAAAGGGCTTTTGTACGGCCCTGCAGATGATGCCAAATTTTTATCATTGGCGTACGTTAGCCGGCGCAGAGGTTGATATTATTGTTGAGATCGATGGAATTTTTTATCCAATTGAAGTTAAGGCTGCGACAACTGTCAGCAAAAGCGACATTCGAGGCATAACGGCATTCAGAGAAACTTATCCGAATTTGCGCATTGCCAAGGGCGTGGTAATTTATGCCGGGGACCAGTGTTATCGAATAACGGAAGATGTTATCGCTGTGCCGTGGAATTTGCAGTAACGCTAAACGCACAGTGCTGATGAATCCGCTCCCAGCCTACGCGTAAAGCTTCGGCTGGCAGGCCGTGGTGCCTGTGCTCCGAAGCCTTGCCTGCGCGCCATAGGCCTTGGCGGCGGCGGGGCGTAGGAGTAAGCTTGTCGAACCATTTTAACGGATTCATCAGTTTCGAAATAGGTGAATTCAAACCCATCATTAACACGCGCCTCCAAAATCCGCAGCCACTTCTTGCAGTTTTTCCCAAATTCATTCGCCAGCCAGCCTCCAATCAATACCTGCCGGCGGGGTCTAAAAAATTGTCAATTTCTTTGTAGAGCCGATAAGACCTTAAATTTTGGCAATCATAGTTAATGTATGCCCCTAAAAATCAAATTTTTGACTAATGGTTAATTTCGCATTGTTTTTATCATGTTTTAGCCAGCAAAAGCCTTTGACAAAAGTTCAAAGGCTTTTTATTCTATGAATGAATTTTAAAAGTTCTATTTTTTATTAAATTTGTAGGAGCAATAAATATGTTGTTAAAATCTATTAAAACGAAGACGGCGATCATTTTTTTAAGCTTGTGCGTGTCTAGCACGTATCCACTCACCGAAACCGCTGCACGAAATTGGGCCATAGCTCTGGGCGCTGTACCTGGAGTGGGTGCGGGCGTTGGTACTGCTGTTGGAATAAACCTTCTAAAAAATGCACCACTTACTTGTTCGGCAGATACCTTTCGTACAGTCCGAGGAGTGGCTGGTGTAGCGGTTGGTGCTGGAGCATGGGCTTTATCAAGTTACGCTATTTATCAGTACTTATACCAATACACGCCAGGACCAGTAATTGAATCAGCAAAAAAAACCATCAAACAAGTCGAAAAAGATTCTGCTTATGCACAGGACTTTTTGACCCTCAGTCAGGCCGACGTTTTTGCACAACTTTCAGCAAAATTTGGCCAAAACACAGCCATGGAAAAAACGCTTGATCAATTTAACGGCTTTGTTAAAGATCTAGATGATGTGATTGATCGATTAGATCGGATTAAAAATGATTTAGATGGCAAAGATATGGTTAAGGCATACGAAAAGATTAAAAAACAGGCCGATGCGCTTAAATCTTACATAAATGTTAGATATGCCTTGGTCGTGGTATTTTTTGCCACAACAGACACTTTATTAAACCGGGAGTTCAAAAGCTATTCAGAATTCGGCACAAACGGGCAGCCAACAATTGATGAGGTTATAAGTCAGCTCGGTGAATTAAGAAACAATTTAAATACTGCTCAACAATCATTAAATGCTTTGATTTCCGACAAAAATTCCAAAGACGATTTCAAATCGTCGATTTATTCATTGAAAGATCTTGCAAGTGCTGCCAAGTTGTTAAAAAATATAGTAGATTTACGAATAGCCCAAGCTAAGGCATTTTTGACAGAAAAATCGTTTGCCGCAGATCAAATTTTAAGTAAATATTTTGTAGGTGAACGCGATTTGACAACATATTTAAATGCACACAGCCAAACAAGTTGGCCGCTTATTGATGTTAAAAAAACTCTAAACAAAGAGCTTGCAGATCGCAAACAAGCTTATCAGTCAGTCTCTAAAATATTGAATTCATTCGAACAGGATCAATCAGAGTACAGACGCCAAAGCGCTGCAGTACTGGACAAGTTGCAGGGGCTTATAAATATTGTTGAAACAAATCTGAATTTTATCGCACAAAGCAAAGAGTATTTCAATCAAGTCAGGCTTTACGAAGAGCATCTTGAAAGAGAACATCAAATAAAGCTTGAGCAAGAGCGCTTTGAAAGGCAACAAGCGTTAGAACGAGAAAAAATAGCTGAAGCAAATAGACGTGAAAGTGCGCGTCTAGCTCAAGAAAGACAACTAGCATGGGAAAAACAACTTTTAGAAGAAAAAAAGGCTGAAGATCGTAGAAAACATGAACAAGACCTTCTTGATCAAAAATTGGCTCAAGAAAGAGCGTTGCAACAGCAAAAATTAAATCAACAAACCGGGATAACTCAGACCCCTTCGACCGCGACAAACCCACCGGCTTATAATCCTTACCAAATAATCGACGAGCCACTTCCAACACCAAGCGCACCTCCAGCACCACAAAATTATTCAGACGATCAACCACCGTCATACGAGTCATTATTTCCAACTCCACCAGCATATAATCCTAGCTATGTAATTAATGATCCGCTTCCAACACCAAGCGCACCTCCAGCGCCTAAAGATTATTCATCGGATAAAGTATCGCAAGCAGGGTACTCCACAACTGCACAAAGATAGTTGTCATAGCAAATAAAAAATCACCCCCAGCTGAGTTAACAGCTGGGGGTTTTAAATTGTTGATTTACTGCCGCAAAAAAAATGATACGCTATTCTAGCTGATGTTTTTTTAACCTTAGAACTTAGTTAAGTTCGTATTTTTTATTGGGATAGCCATGAAATCATTTGAACTGCGCAAAAAATTTTTAGATTATTTTGCCAAAAACGGTCACACTATTGTTTCAAGCTCATCATTAATTCCGGCCGAAGATCCAACTCTGCTTTTTACAAACGCTGGAATGAACCAATTTAAAGATATTTTTTTGGGTAAAGAGACTCGCTCATACAAAAGAGCGACAACCTCTCAAAAATGTGTCCGCGCCGGTGGCAAGCACAACGACCTGGAGCAAGTTGGCTTCACTGCCCGCCACTTAACATTTTTTGAAATGTTGGGCAATTTTTCGTTTGGAGATTACTTTAAAAAAGAGGCTATCGGTTTTGCTTGGGAATTTTTGACCAAGGATGTAGGCCTTCCAGCAGACAAGCTTTACGCAACAGTTTTTAAAACAGATGATGAAGCATTTGAGATCTGGAATAAGGTTATTGGTTTGCCAGAATCAAGAATTTCAAGACTTGGAGAAAAAGATAATTTTTGGCAGATGGGCGATACAGGGCCTTGCGGTCCATGTACAGAAATTTATGTTGACCGAGGTACCGAAAAAGGCTGCGGCAGCAAACAATGCAGTCCAGGTTGTGATTGCGACCGATTTGTAGAAATCTGGAACCTGGTCTTCATGCAGTTTAACAGACAAGCCGATGGCCAGCTCAACCCGCTGGATAAAAAAGGCGTAGACACCGGCATGGGGCTAGAGCGGCTTTGCATGATAGTTCAAGGCAAAGAAACCGTTTTTGATACCGATGTATTCACATCTTTGATCGAAGAGATAGAAAAATTAACAAATTTTTCGTATACCAAATCTCCTGAAAATTTAAAAGCCTCTTTCAGAGTTTTAGCAGAGCACATCAGATCGGCATCATTTTTGATAGCCGACGGATGTTCGCCTTCCAATGACGGCCGCGGTTACGTTTTGCGTAAAATTATCCGTCGTGCTGCAATGTTTGCACGTAAACTTTCTGACAGCCCAAAATTGATTTCAAATCTTTCGCAAAAATTGATCAATCAGATGTCAAATGTCTATCCAGAGCTTGAAACAAACAAACAATTGATTCTTTCGGTTTTGGACAGCGAAGTAGAAAAGTTTGCAACAAACCTGATACAGGGCCAAAATATTTTTGATAAATATCTGGCAGAAAACAAACAAGAGGGACTGTCGTTTTTTTCCGGCAAGCAAGTATTCAAATTATACGATACCTACGGTTTTCCATTCGAGTTAACGCAATTTCTTGCACGCGAACAGGGTTTTATCATTGACAACAAAGAATTTGAAGCAGAGATGCAAAAGCAACGCGAAAGCTCAGGCAAAAAGCTTGTTTACGATAAATCTATTTTTGATTTACCTGAAAACATATCTTCCGAATTTGTTGGTTATGAGACACATGAATCAAAAAGTAAAATTTTATTTATTCATAAAAATGATGATCAAACCTCTTGGTTGGTGATGCAAAAAACTCCATTTTATGCTGAATCTGGAGGACAGGTTAGCGATAAGGGTTGGATAACTGTTCATGGGCATGCATTGCCTGTTATTGAATTGCAAAAAGTTGGTTCAGTAAATAACCCAACAACTGCAGCAAAAATCTCATTAAAAGCCGAAACCGCAACAATTGCAGATATTAAAATTGGTGACGACGCAGTTTGCGTCGTTGATATTTGTTCAAGAAATAGCATAGTCAAAAACCATACGGCAGCACATTTGCTGCAGGCCGCTTTGATGCAAATTTTAGGCGCACATATAAAGCAGTCTGGATCGTATGTTTGCGCAGACTATTTAAGATTTGATTTCTCGCATAATCAAGCTTTGACGCAAGAAGAAATACATCAAGTCGAAACTTTGATCAATCAAAAAATTCAGGAAGATATTAAAACTAATATTTACAACACGACGCTAGACAAGGCTCGGCAAGCTGGAGTTACCGCATTTTTTGGTGAGAAATATAATCCAGAAAATGTTCGAGTGGTTTTGGTTCCTGGCTTTTCCGCTGAACTTTGCGGTGGAACGCACGCACAAAGCACAGGCGTGATTGGTTGCTTTAAGATAACGAGCGAAACGGCTTTGTCGACGGGTACACGTAGAATTCAGGCCATCACAGGCCATCATGCTGTGACAATGTTTCAGCAAACATTTGATGTTGTAAAAAAATTGAGTGAAAAATTTAAGGTAAAATTTGAACATGTGTCTGACGCTGTAACAAAATATCAAGAGCAACATCAAGACGCCATAACACAAATCAAGCAGCTGAACAAAAAGTTGTTGCTGTACAAAATGCCTGCGTGGGAGGCAAATATTCAAGAAGTTGGCAAAGTCCCATTTTTGTATCTTGAGCTTGAAGATGTGCCAGCACAAGAACTGCGCACAATCTGCACAGACTTGGAAAAACGTAGCCCAGGATTTTATTTTGTAATTAATAAGCCTTCAAACGCCGAACAATTCAGCTACTTTGCATTTCAAAGTCAAAAAGCAAGCATCAAAGTTAATTTAAAGTTGTTAGCCGATTTTTTGAAGGAAAAATTTGGACTGCGTGGTGGTGGAAATAACGAATCAATTCAAGGTGGAGGTCAAACTTTGGATAAGAATTTTGAAACGTTGTTAGTCGAGTGGATTAAAAATCAGTAAAAAGGAATCTCGTGAATTTAAAAACTGTTTTTTTTTTAATGGCCACATGTTTAGTTAGTCAAAATATAAGCGCAATGACTTTGAATTTGCCAAACATTGAGTGTGATCAAGAGATAGGAGCTGAACATATTAAAGGCTTTATAAAAATAGTTGGGCAAGAACAATTTATTGTGCAACTTCAGAATGAGTTGTCAGGCGAAAACCCATACCCTATGAGCGTTTTTTGGCTTTCAGACTTGATTTATGAATTATCAGACAAAATTTTTTCAGCTCAATACCTACCATTCATTTATTTGGAAAAATTAACTCTCAGAACAGATATAAAATGTCCGAAACAAATGATTTTTAACGCGAATGACAAATTGTTTGCTTTCCTGGATTTGGAGACAAATTTTACTTATATTTTCGAAACATCAACTTTTGAATGTACTGGTACGGTAGATTGTATAACAAGAGAGTATTATTTGACCATTGAAGATAATGGAACAATTGGAGTTTGTCATGAATCTATTGAAAATAGGATCGCTACTCCAATTAGTTTTCGCGGTGATGATATGCCGCTTGTTATTCCATCCACAAATAATTCTACCATGAAGTATGGTCCTGGAAAATCATTTTTAGCTGTTTATAGCCCAACGCAAGTTGAAGCAAATATCGGAAATTTAATAATATATGAAAGAGTATCAGATCCAATAAAAATAGTTTTAATTTTGGCATTGAAAGGCTTATGCGATTTCTCTGATCAAAACAGAGTATTTAAAAAACAAATTATTCAAAAGCTTTTTAATAGAATTCCTGAATTAGCAACAACATGGAAGTCTTTTTCAGATTTTGAACAAGCAAAAATTTGTGAATGTTTTGATTTTGATAATCCAATTTCCAGCTATGCAACCTGGGATTACTGTATATTGTTATAAAAACAATAAAAATTTAACTTCAGCAGAAAGATTAATATGAAAAATTTTAAACGAACCATGTTTTGTTATGAAATCAATGAATCGTATTTGAATCAGGAAGTATGCCTTGCTGGATGGGTTAATCGTCGCAGAGACCTTGGCGGTTTAATCTTTGTTGATTTACGCGACCGCTCTGGATTAATGCAGCTGGTATTTGATCCAACATTGCAATTCGAAATCATGGAACTGGCACACAAGTTGAGAACTGAATTTGTGATAGGTGTTACTGGAACTGTTATTAACAGGCAAGGCGCTGTCAATCCTAAAATTAGTACCGGCAAATATGAGCTTAAAGTCATCGGCCTACAAATTTTTAATGAATCGGAAACTCTTCCATTTCAACTGGATGGCGAAGCCACAGTTTCTGAAGAGCTAAGGCTGAAATACCGTTATCTTGACATACGTCGCAAACAAATGCATGACATTATAAAGCTCAGGCACGATGTTTTGCACACCATCAGAAATTATTTTGATAAGCATGGTTTTTATGAGATAGAGACGCCTATTTTATCAAAGAGTACACCAGAAGGCGCTCGCGACTTTTTGGTTCCAAGTCGCATACAACAAGGCACATTTTATGCATTACCACAATCACCACAGCTTTATAAGCAGCTTTTAATAACTGGGGGCATTGAACGTTATTTTCAAATCGCACGCTGTTTTCGAGATGAAGCTTTGCGAGCAAACCGTCAACTCGAATTTACGCAGCTTGACATTGAAATGTCGTTTATAGATGAACAGGACATTCAGGATCTATGCGAAAAATTGTTCAAAGAATTGTGGTCAAAATTTTTAAAACACGATCTTGAATTACCACTCAAACGATACTCCTACGATGAGGTATTCTCAAAATATGGAAATGATAAGCCGGATATGCGTTTCGGCCTTGAGATCATGGATTTGACTGATCTATTTAAAAATCTTAACAGTGATACGCTATCAAAAATAATTGGCGAAAATGGCAAAGTCGGCTGCATTTGCGTACAAAACAAAAAATTTAGTAGATCAGAAATAGACTCGTGGATCGAGCTTGTGACCAAAGAACTCGGTGGCAAAGGTTTAATAACAATTCGCTGGAAGGAATCTGGCGCTCTTGACTCACCGATTGCCAAATCATTGCCAGATAACTTCTTCGACCTAGCAAAAATAGCTATCCCAGGGCTTACCCAGCAAGACACGTTGTTTATAATCGCTGGCAATTACGATACGTCTTGGACCATTCTTGGCCAGCTCAGGCTTGGACTTGGCAAGGCGTTGAACCTGATAAATAAAAATGAACATAAAATGTTCTGGGTTACTGATTTTCCGATGTTTGAGTGGAGCGAAGAGGATCAAAAATGGGCAGCAAAGCACCATCCATTCACAAGCCCTGAGCAAAACTGGGAAAATATTGACATCGCAAAAGTCAAAGCCAGGGCGTACGATTTAGTCTACAACGGCGAAGAACTTGGCGGCGGATCTATTCGAATTCACGATCCAATCGTGCAAAAAAAAGTATTTGAAAAAATTGGTATAAACGAAGAAGATGCCAAGCGAAAATTTGGGTTCTTGCTGGAATCTCAAACATTTGGATACCCACCGGATGGCGGAATAGCTTTTGGTATCGACCGATTGATCATGTTCTTTGCAGGCACAGATTCAATGCGTGATGTGATTGCGTTTCCAAAAACAAACAAAGGTTCTTGCTTGATGATGGAAAACCCTTCGACTGTCGATGAATCGCAACTTAAAGAATTGGGCATTAAAAGCCTTGTGGAAATTAGACCACTTCCAAAACTATAAAAACTCAGAAGAGTTTTTATAAAATAAAAGAAGCCGCCAAGCCTTTAAGTCGTGGGGCTTTTTTTATTAGCTTCAAAGCTAGCATTCAAAACTACGACCAACACGTTCATACATCATTGCCACACGCTACAATGTCGATTTCATAAGGTCTATCGAGAAAATGATAATTTTTTAGATGCGGCCTGCTGGCACTGATTGGGTCGTGATTGGCTAATGAATTTTTGAGAAGTTGCAAAAACTCGATATGATGAAATTTTTAATAAAAATTTTCACAGATTACGTTCCATTTGTCTCATCTAGTCTTAATATATTTTTTTTCTTTTTAAATATGTGCTAACTTGTATTATCTTATTTGTTTGCCGGAACAAAAAATTACAACTACTTTGATTTACGTTTTATGTAATAAAACTCGGGAGATCAAAATGCTTAAACCAAGTGGGATTATGGCCTTTGTGTTAAAAGTGGATTCGAATTTTGAAAATTGTAAATGTCTTTTGCTAAGACGTTGTAGCAAGTATTTATATGGAAATTGGCAAATGGTAAGTGGTGGAATGGATAAGGGTGAAACAGCATGTCAAACTGCGTTAAGAGAGGTATTTGAGGAGACAGGCCTCATGCCGGTACGTTTTTATTCAGCAAATACTGTTGAAGTTTATTATGATGCGGAGCGTGATATAATAATGACAAATCCTGTTTTTGTTGCGTTTATTGAAAGTGAGCAACATGTGAAACTTTCTACATCGGAGCATGATGCTTTTAAATGGGTTTCTATTGATGAAGCTCTTAAAATATTAGAGTTTCCGCAACAGCGAGAAAACTTATTAAATGTTTATGAAAATTTTATTAAAAAAGAGCCAATGGAATTTCTTAGAATTAACATCGATGATATTCGGTTTCGATGCAATCGTAATTCGCGTCTAGATAACATATTTTTTCAAAAACGTAATGGCTTAGTCTAAGCTGAAATTCGACAACTTTCTGATGTTGCTTAGCCTAACGCAAAAATAGATACAATGTTAAAGATCCTACCCAAACATCAATCTCATTTTCATCTGAGGCTGAAGAGTCTTTTATACCATTCTAATTTTAAAATCTACCAAACATTGCTCCATTTCAAAACATGCATAGGCAGATTGATACATCGACTATGGATTTTCGCATGCGGCTATTCACAGGACTTCCTCAAAAATTGAGAACATCTGATCTAGTCTGATCTACAAAAAAAATGTACTCTCTCAGAAGGATTTAATCATCAAATTAAAATCTGAGG
>LBTE01000006.1 GCA_000989955.1 candidate division TM6 bacterium GW2011_GWF2_37_49
AGTCTCTCAGACGGCTTAAGACGAAATCTGTGAACTTTCTAATCGATAGATTTTCTAGGTTTTCAAAAGGTTTTCAGCACTTTGATACGTAAGTCCTGTCATTAATCAATTTTTCGAATTCAATGGCTTCTTTGCTTGTTGTAGCGACCTCTTCTGTTTGTTGTGTGTCAACTACAAATTGCATGTCAACTTGTTGTGTATCGTCAACAACGGCTGGTGCGGCCTGTGTGTCAGCGTCCATTGCAGCGGCTGAAAAAGTGAGCGCTGCAAGTCCAACGATTAATAATTTTTTTAAATTTTTCATAAAATATCCTCAAATTAAAATAATACGATTCGACAACGATTCTAATAAGATATCTATTTTTAAAAAAAAGTAAAACGCTTAATAATTTCAGGCTGAAATGTTTTTGAGTTTGTCGTAAGTCAACTCTTCGATTGAATGGGGTATACATGTGCCATGATTGTTTAAAGTGACGTCCAGGTGCTGCTTGCCAAATAATTGACAAGTTTTTAGATACGAGCTGCAAGCAACGTGTGGATGCGGGATACCGAATGTTTTTTTTAAAAATAACAAAAACTTGCGTCGTGCTTAAAAAATGTTAAGTTTTAATAAAATTACTGCTGCCAGGCTGGCGTAAACTGCGGCTGCGACATCGTCAAGCATTATCCCCCACCCTGGAGCTTTGATGGCTTCGATATGTTTAATTGGATAAAGTTTTGTAATATCGAAAAAACGAAACAATGCGAAACCTATCGCATAAAAAATCCAATTTTTAGGCATCCAGAACACAGTTAAATACATTCCCAACACCTCGTCAATGACTGCCCAGGATGGATCGACGATTTGTAGTGTTGTTTCAATGCATGCGGTGGTTACTACGCCAATAATCAATAAAATTAATATAACAAGCGCGTTAAATGGCCAAAAATGCGTTGGTAAAAAATAAATTAAAATCAGGCTGGCCAGGCTGCCTGCCGTGCCAGGGGCGATTGGGCAAAGTCCGACATAGAAAAATGTTGCTACTAACTTGGATATTTTAAATTTTAAATTATTCATTTTTAAACATAGCTTTTGCGTATTTAACAACATAATCTACGCACGTATAAATTGAGAAAATCACTAGCCAGTAAATAAAACATTGAATAAACACGTCAAGAAGCCAGAGTTGACATGCGTCAAAAATGTTATGTAAAAGTGAGCCCAAAAATAAAAAATAAATTCCAATGAACTGGAAGACCGTTTTGAGTTTTGCGATGTACGATGTTGAAAAGCTGTCTCCAGACCTAATCAATCGCACTCGAATTTGTGTAACAAGAAGGTCTCGCAGAGCCAAAATTACCACAACCCACCAGCTGATCGTGTGTTGAAAGGCAAAGCTGGAAAATACCGACAGAATCAATATTTTGTCGGCCAAAGGATCTATAAACGCTCCAAAGTTGGTTTGTGTTTTGTTTTTGCGTGCAAAATATCCGTCGCAGCTGTCTGTTATTGCGGCAATTGTAAAAATTAAAACAGCCAAAATTTGGCTTTGCATGTTACCAAAAAAGAACCAAACAAAAACTGGTGTGAGGGCTATTCTTGTCATAGATAAAACATTTGGAATATTCAGTATCTTATTCATTATTTTTAATATTATTTAATTTGTCTATTGCAAAGGCTTGGACGTTTAGTGCGCTGGCTAAGTCAACACATAAGCCATCGACAGAAAAAACAGCATCGCACAGGCTTAAAATGGCTGGGATTTGGAAAAAATCATAATCTGCAGAAAGTAAAAAAAGGTTGTTCACTGAATGATCTGCGAAAAACCTTTTTACTTCGTAAAATTTTTGTGGTGGTGTGTGCAAAATACAAGTTACATCGCCCCATTCGTCTTGTTGCTTAAGTGTTATTATAGCATTAAATAGGTTTTTGAGAGGGCAGACGCAATTGCAGTCGTCATCGAATGGATTAATAAAAAAAACTCGGCCAAAGTCTTGATTTTTTTTGTTAATTCCCCATTTCATAAATCTAAGTTTTGCATAAATTACCCACTTTTTGGGGATGTTTAAAAGAGGTTTTAATTTTACATCTTTTCCGTTTAAATATGAAAAAATTGACGCATAAAAGTTGTTCAATTCTGCGTGCTCGTGGGGTGTCACTTCTATGCTAAAATTTAGACTTTTATATGCTCGTTTTTTCAAAACGTTGTACCATTTTGTTTTTGTTGTCGTTCCGATTAAAGAGCTTTTTGGATTAATCTTGATAGCAAGTTCAATGTTTTTAGTTTGCGCATTTTTATCGAGTAGGACGATTGATTGATACTTCATGCTTTGAGCTTGGCGAATTAGTTTTTGTGAACTGCTCGGATCAAAATAAATGTTGCTTATTAAGCGCTGTTCTTTGAATACGTCTTTCAATACCTTGATTTGGAAGGATTTGTTACGTGTTAAAAAAAAATGCTCACGAGCTTTTATCATTAAATCAAATTTTGTTTGTGGATAAATACGCGCAAAATCTGTTAAATAACTTTGAAAATAAATAAGATCACGTACAGAAAGATCCATTACAAACAAAATTCGCTCGATTGATTGTAAAAGACTGGTTGGAGAAATGTGCTGCATTTTTTTTATTACTCAAAAACAAGTGTGTTAGACAATATTTTGTATTTGCTCGCGCGCTTTTTCAAGTTCAACTTTTACATCAACTGCAATCGAACTTATGTTGAAATTAGGGCATTTGGCCATCAGGGTGTTTATTTCACGAAGAAGCTCTTGCAGGATGAAATCGAGATGTTTGCCTTTCTCTAAAACCGATTTGTCCGCAAAAATATTGCGAACGCTCTTTAAGTGGCTATTAAATCGAGTAATTTCCTCTTGAATGTCCATCTTGTTGAGTCCTACCATGAGTTCTTCAAGTTGTTTTTTTGCTAAATCGTCACCGTTTTGAGTTAGCTTCAGCTGTTCGTCAATTAAATGCTTTTGAGAAACAATGGCCAACTTAAAGCTTTTTTCGATTTCAACAATCTTTGTTTTGCATGATTCAAAACGAAGTTCTAGATCTTTTTCCAGTCTCAGACCTTCGGCTTCGCGGTTTTTGACCAGTTTGTCGATAAGTTCATTGAATCCTATAAAAAATTCTTCTTGCTCTGTTTTGCTCAGCTCACTTTTTTGTTGAACGAAGACGTTTGGGAGTGTCATTATATCCATCATTGCTAGCTCGCCTTGAAGTCCAAATTTATCTTTTATTGCCTTTGATGCGGTAATATATCCTTCAACGATTTTCATCGATGGTATTAATGCCTCAAATGCTTCGTTGCCTTCGCAAAATCTCAAAGTTAAGTATGTTCTGCCACGAATAAGCTTTTCTTGCAAAATGTTAACCATTTTAATCTCAAGAAAACTAAAAGATGGCGGTAGCTTACATAGCGCTTCGTAGTATCTTGAATTAATTGTTTTGATTTCAATTTCCAGTGCAAAATCGCCATTTTTTGTGTGCAATGCTATTGTTCCGTTGGCATAGCCTGTCATACTAGAAAGCACGTATACTCCTTTAAATTATGAACCTATATTTGCGTAAACATTTTGTACATCATCAAGCTCTTCCACAGATTCTAAAAATTTTATTAACGACTCTTCCTTGTTTTTATCATCTATACCGATAGGGCTTTTTGCAACCCATTCAAGCTGAGCAGCTTCAACTTTAAGCCCTAGGCTTTCGACGGCCTTTTTTACCAGATCTAAAATTTGTTTTTTGCAAGTAATTGAAAATACCCCATCATCAAGCGAAATATCGTCAATATCGTGATCCAAAAGATTTTCGATCAATTCATCTTCAGTTAAATTGCCAGATGCTCGAATGACGCCCTTGTGCTCAAACATCCAGGCTACAGCGCCATTTTCAGCCATGGCACCGCCCATTTTTGTAAAAATATGACGAAGGCTTGAGACTGTTCTGTTTTTATTATCACTAAGAACTTCGATCATTATTGCAACACCGTGTGGGCCGTATCCTTCATAGGTTGCAGCTTCATAGGTTTCACCGCCGGCAAGCTCTCCTGTACCTTTTTTTATTGCGCGAGTAATATTGTCTTGCGGCATGTTTGCAGCCTTTGCTTTATCGACAACTAGTCGCAGTTTAGCATTGCTGTTAATATCACCACCACTTTCACGGGCGGCTACTGTAATTTCGCGAATAATTTTAGTCCAACTTTTGCCACGCTTAGAGTCAAGTGCTGCTTTTTTATGTTTTATCGTTGACCATTTTGAATGTCCTGACATTGCAAGCCTCCTGTAAATTTTCATCTAAAATATTTTACAGATTCCATATAAACCTAATTGAGAGTATAGCAGTGAAAATAAAGAGTTCAAACTACGAAATAAAGAGCTTATTAATTGGCAATTCTGCTTTTGGTAGTTTTTAATTGACAATTGAATTGTGTTTTTGTCAAACTAAAAACTAGGCGGTATGGTTTGTTTTTATTTAAAATCAGGAGTAAGTAATTATGAATAAATCTAAGTTATATTCATCAATTCTAGTTGCAACTTTGGTTGTAAGCTCTGCTTTTTATTCACAAATTAATGCTGCGGCGGCAGCTGCAGATGAAGACTTAGGCGAAGGATCAAGTAAAGATTTTGCAAAAAACGGTATGCATGGTAAGCATAAAAAACATAAACGCAAGAGCGCTGAGATAAACGAAGCAAAATTGCGCCCAGAAATTAAAAACTTGTGGGATAGGTATAAAGAATTATGCGAATTTAAAAAATCATTGATTATTGATAAAATGCCAGACAAAAAAGCTAAATTATCTCGTAAACAAAAAGATGATTTAAAAAAAGCTCGCAAAGAAAATAAAAAGAAAGTTCTACGTAAAATAGCGGCGTTGAATCTAACGCTTTCTGCTTGTGATAATTTTCGTAAATTGAAAAATTTGGAGATACATGAACGACTTGTATTAAATAAAATTGAATCTTATTTAATAAAGCGAGCTCTTATAGCAGATCGTATAATACAATTTCGTAGAGCCAAAAAAGCCAAAGATGATGGCATTGAATCTGAGGATGATGTGCGCGTAGTTCATGAAGAACCTCTATTAGATGTTAATGGAAAGCCTATGTTAGACGTTAATGGAAAACGTTTATTTGAAGATGACTCTGAATAAGACGGTGTAAGGAGAGTTAGCGTAAAAGGTTTATTCGAGGATAAGGCACCACAATAAAATTGTATTAATTCAACAAAAAGAAGGAGCGGATATAACAACCGCTCCTTCTTTTTTGTTGATAATACGAATGATTTTAAATAGAATTAATCCATTCAATGTAATTAAGTCATCCATACTTTAAAGGATTAATCATGGCATCAGTTTCTGTAACGCTGGAAAAAATTGTTTCGTTGTGTAAACGTCGTGGCTTTGTTTATCCATCGTCCGAAATTTATTCAGGGCTGAACGGTGTTTATGATTTTGGTCCGCTGGGCGCACTTTTAAAGCAAAATATTAAAAATGCCTGGCTTGAGCAGATGATGAGTTTTAAAGAAGAAGTCGTTTTTGTTGATGGTGCTATTTTGGGTGCGCCAGAGGTTTGGAAGGCTTCAGGCCACGTTGATAATTTCAGCGATCCACTCGTTGATTGCTTGAGCTGCAAAAAGCGTTTTAGGGCTGATGAATTTAAGCTAGAAGACGGATGCCCGAATTGTGGCGCAAAAACATGGACAGATGTTCGTCAATTTAAATTGATGTTTCAAACGCAACTTGGCGCTGTAGCAGATGAAAACAGTATTGCGTATCTTCGACCAGAGACTGCTCAAGCAATTTTTGTTAACTTTAAAAACGTTATTTCAAGTTACCGCGTGAAGGTGCCGTTTGGGATCGCTCAGATCGGTAAGGCCTTCAGAAACGAGATAACGCCAAAGCAGTTTCTGTTTAGAATGCGTGAGTTCGAGCAGATGGAGATGGAATTTTTTTGCAAAGGCGAAGAGGCCGATAAATTCTTTGAATTGTGGGTTGCGCGCCGAGTTGAGTTCTTTAAAAGCATTGGTTTAAATTCTGAAAAAATCAGAACCAGAGCACATGCTACCGATGAGCTAGCTCACTATGCCAAAGGCTGTTTTGACGTAGAATACAACTTCCCATTCGGCTGGAAGGAGCTTGAGGGTATTGCAAACCGTACAAACTTCGATTTGTCGCAGCATTCTAAGTTTGCCGGCAAAGAGTTGGCAGTGTTTGATGAAGAGACAAAGACCTCGTATGTTCCTCACGTTGTCGAGTGTTCTGTTGGCGTTGATCGTTTATTTTTGACCTTGTTATTCGATTCATATTACGAAGATGAGGTTGAAGGCGAGCCAAGAATTGTTCTAAGACTTCATCCAAAAATGGCGCCAATTACCGCTGCTATTCTGCCTTTAACTAATAAATTGCGCGAACAAAGCGAAAAAGTGTTTTTCGATCTCAAAAAATTAGGTTTCAGAATTCAGTACGATACATCTGGGTCGATAGGTAAACGCTATCGTCGTCAAGATGAGGTTGGAACGCCTATTTGCTTCACATTTGACTTCGAAAGCCTTGAAGACGGTTGCGTGACCGCAAGAAACCGTGATACATTGCAACAAGAACGAGTTGCAATTGATCAATTGCCTGCATATTTAAATAATTTGCTTGGAAAATAGATGTTTGTTTTAAAATTTATCCGGAATGTTTACGATTGGATGGGAAGCAAGGCCGAATCACCGTTTGCGCTGGCCTGGTTTTTTTTCTTGTTTTTGATTGAGTCGTGCGTTTTTTTTATACCAGTCGATCCGTTATTAATTCTTTTTTGTATTCAGGAAAACAAAAAGTCTTATCTTTACGCATTTATTGCCACATGTGCGTCTGTGATTGGCGGACTAGCCGGTTATATGATTGGGTTTTTAATGTGGGGTACGATTGGTCCAAAGCTTGTAGGGATATTATTTTCTGAGCACACATTTTCAAATTTGATTTGTCAGTACAAGCTTTATCAAAATTGGGCTGTGCTGGTCGCTGGTTTTACACCAGTTCCGTTCAAGGCTGTTACAATTTCAGCAGGCTTTTGTCACCTGCCGATTATTCCGTTTATTATTTATTCTTTTATCGCTCGCGGAGCTAGATTTTTTTTAGTCGCCAGCTTGATAAGAATATGGGGACCAGCGATAAAGATATTTATCGATAAGTATTTTAACAAGCTTGTTATTTTTTTTACCGTAATAGTTTTTTTAAGCTGTTATTTATTTATATAATCAATTTAAAGCCAAAGCTTACAATCCCTTTTGAATCGTACTTTTATGTCTAGCTGAAATGAGGCCAAGATACGGCCTACAAGAATAGATGCCACTTTACTCTAAAAAGAGTTTAAAAAGCGTTAAATATGTTTCTAGATCATATAAAGCAATACGTAAAAGCAGGGCTTACGCATTAAACAGTAAAAATATCGAGTTTCAAGCCTAAAAGTCTGAGTACTTTTATTAATTCAAGCTATGTATCAATTTTCCCATTTATAATGTATAAAAATTTGGTTGAAAATAATTTACCGAAACACTCATAAAATCGAGACCAAATTAAAAAAAGTACGATAAAATCATCGGCAACACTTATACTGTTAACTAAAACTTCGATTAACTCGACTTGTCGCGATAGTCTAAAAATTATGTGCGTAAGCCCTGAGGTGATGCTCTATCGCAATGTTATCTTGGTGTTTGTTATACAGAATGACATGGCGTAGAGAAGGATTTGGACAAGGCGTTTGAGTGGTATTCAAAAGCTGCCGAACAAGGTTTGGTTGAATCTCAGCGCTCGGTTGCCATTTTCATAAAAAATGGCAACCGAGCGCTGAGATTCAACCAGGCTGCCAGGCAAGCCGATGGCGTAAATCAGCGGCAGAAGCATGCTACAGAGAGTTTGAGCAAGTTCTATTTTGTATAAACATTATTCAAATCTTTCCAAGAAATAGTATTGCCTTGAGATCGTTGCTGGGTTTGATTTCCGCCATAAACAACTATGCCTTCTTGTTGGTTTTGTGTTTGCTCTTTAAACCATGCAATCGTATCAAAAAATCTGCTATTTATAGTTTCTGATGCTTTGATTTCTACTGGTATTGTTTTGCCGGCCAATTCTATGATTAGATCGATCTCATTGTTATTGCTATCTCTAAAAAATGTTAGCACGGGGCGAAGGCCTTGAGCATTAAATTGCTTTATTAAATCAATAATAATCATGTTTTCAAAAAGAGCTCCGTAGATTGTTCTTTTTTGAACTATTGTTTCTTGATCAACACCCATCAGTGCAGCTGCCAGGCCAGTATCATAAAAATACAATTTTGGAGACTTGGTAACGCGCTTGCCAAGGTTGTCGTGATAAGATGGCAGTAAGTATAAAATAAAGCTTGTTTCAAGCAACGCAAACCAACTTTTTGCCGTACTTACGCTAATTCCACAATTTGTAGCCAAATCGGAAAAATTAAGTATTGAGCCAATGCGCAAAGCGCATAATTGCATGAATTTTTTGAAATTGAGTATGTTGTCGATATTTCTGATACTTCTTATATCTCTTTCGACGTAGGTGGAAATATAGTTTTCATAGTACTCTTGAGCATTGATCTGCGGCTGATACGTGCGTGGGTAAAAGCCCTTGTAGATTTGTGCTTCAGCTCGGTCGCAAAGCAAGTCGGCCGATTTCAACTCTTTTATTGATAGCGGTAGAAGTGTATAAAAATATACTCTGCCAGCCAAAGATTCGCTTATTTTTTCATGCAATAAAAAATTTTGGGATCCTGACAAAATGTAATAACCTGGCCTAGGGTCTTTATCCACCTCAACCTTTAACTGAGAAAATAGATTGGGGGCGTATTGCGCCTCATCAATTATTACGCCGGGCTTGTTTTTGTAACTGTTCAAAAATCCCTTTGGGTCGTTGTTTGCAAATTCAAAAATTTCAGCGTCCTGCATATCCAAATAAACGTAATCGTTAAATATTTTTTTGATGAGGGTGCTTTTACCCGATTGTCTAGGCCCTGTGATTGCTAAAATTGGAATTTGTTTTGCCCCGGATTTAATAACCTGCGCCAAATCTCTTTCAATAAACATAAATACCTCATTTTTATGAAATTAACAACATGCGTCCCATGAATATCATAACACGCATTAGTCGATTTTCATAAAAATTATTAATTTTGGCTAAATTATAGACAAAATATTCCAAACGGCTTCTAAAAATGGAGGGTATTAAGTTGTTATTAACTTACGACACTATTTATACGTAATTCCCGGCTGGACCGGGAATCCAGGCTGAAGTGTTGCCATGGCCTGCCTAGCCATCATGTCCGCCGAAGCTTTATGCGAAGGAGGAAGCCACGTAGGGCGACGGCTGGATGCCCGCTTTCGTGAGGATGACGTGATGTGAACACGTTTATTATTGCTGAGCAGCGCAAGATTGTTATTCTTGATGGCCGTTTAGTATATACTGAAAGTAGATCTACTTTTCGCAATTTTTCCCAAATTCATTCGCCAGGCAGCCACCAATCAGGGCCAGCAGGCCGCATTCAAAAACTTATCAAATTTTCGTTAAGCTCGATTTGGGCATGGCTTTCAAGCATCGTTATTAATGTATATGCCTATTAATAACGGTTTTGAGGGGTATGTTAACAGCATACTCCGTTGACCGGTTTTCAATTTTGTAGTACCATCAACCCGTAATCAAATTTGTGTATCGATTCAAATAAAAGGGTTTGTGTGATGTTTAAATTTAGAAGTTTATTATTTTTGTTTTTATTGATTCCGTTTATTAATATTTTTTCCAAGCTTGAATTTTCAGAGTATCAAATATTTGCAGAGCTAGGTGATGCCAAGTCGCAATGTTATCTTGGAGCTTGTTATACAGAAGCGCATTGTGTAGAGAAGGATTTGGACAAGGCGTTTGAGTGGTATTCAAAATCTGCTGAACGAGGGTATGCACCTGCTCAATGCTTGATGGGTATGTGTTATGAAGAAGGAAATGGTGTTGCGCAAAATTATGGCAAAGCTTTTGAATGGTTTAAAAAATCTGCTGAACAAGATTGTGCTTTTGCCCAATTTAAGCTTGCTATTTGTTATCAAGAAGGAGATGGCGTCGATAAGGATTTGGACAAAGCATTTGAGTGGTATTCAAAATCTGCTGAACGAGGGTATGCACCTGCCCAAGCCTATATCGGTGCTTGTTTTGAAGATGGAAATGGTGTTGAAAAGGATCCGGTTCAAGCTTTTGAATGGTACAAAAAGGCTGCTGAACAAGGATATGCTATTGCCCAATTTAAGCTTGCTATTTGTTATGACGAAGGTGATGGCGTAGAAAAAGATGTAATTAAAGCTTTTGAGTGGTATTTAAAGGTTGCTGAAAACGGCGATATGCTTGCTCAGTATCTGGTGGGTGCGATGTATTCATTGGGAGAAGGCGTAGAACAGAATTATGAGAATGCTGTGAAGTGGTATTTCAAAGCTGCTGAGCAAGGCAGTGATCAGGCGCAGTTTGAACTTGGTGTCTATTATTATAAAGGATGGGGCGTAAACAGAGATTTAGCCAAAGCTGTCGAGTGGTATAAAAAATCTGCTGAGCAAGGGCATGCTATCGCTCAATGTTATCTTGGCGCTTGTTATGACGAAGGTGATGGCGTAGGAAAAGATGTAATTAAAGCTTTTGAATGGTATTTGAAGTCGGCTGAACATGTTTATGCACCTGCGCAGTGCATGGTTGGTTTTTGCTATGGCGAAGGAAATGGTGTAGAGCAAAATTATGGCAAAGCTTTTGAATGGTATAAAAAATCTGCCGAACAAGGTGAAGCTGTTGCACAAAACAATCTTGGTGATTGTTATGAAAATGGTCTTGGTGTAGATAAAGACACTAACAAAGCATTCGAATGGTATTTAAAAGCGGCTGAACAAGGTATTGCTCTATCTCAGCGCTCGATTGCCATGTTTTATGAAAACGGCATTGGCGTAGAAAAAGACCTTCAAAAAGCGGCCGAGTGGAAAGCAAAGGCGGAAGCAACTGAAAATAGTTCACAGGATAATTAAAATGAAAAATATAATCGTAATTCCTGCCCGATATCATTCAACCAGGCTGCCAGGCAAGCCAATGGTTCAGATCAGCGGCAGAAGCATGCTGCAGCGAGTTTGGGCAATAGCAAAGGCAGCGCAAAACATTGATGAAATCTTTATTGCTACCGATGATCAACGAATTCAGGATCATGCGCAGAGTTTTGGCGCGCAGGTTATCATGACCGACCCAAGCTACCCTACGGGCACAGACCGTGTGCATGCGGCAGTCAGTCAATTAAATCAAAAGCCCGAAATTATAATTAACCTGCAGGGCGATGCAGCCTTGACTCCGCCATGGATAATCCAAGATTTGATTGATGGAATGATTCAAGACAACAACGCAGCAATGGCTACACTGGCAACTCAGCTGACATGGCAAAAATACGATGAACTGGTTAAATCCAAGATAACAAGCAAAAGCAGCGGCACAACCGTTACATTTGATAAAGATGGCTACGCTCTTTATTTTTCAAAATCGATAATCCCGTTCGTACGAAACAGGGACGAGAGCACCCCGTTTTCGCCAGTCTTTAAACACATCGGAATTTACGGATACAGGTTTGATGCGCTAGAAAAGTTTGTTTCTTTGGCGCAAACTCCGCTTGAAAAGGTGGAAAGCCTGGAACAACTCAGGATGCTTGAAAACGGCATAAAAATTAAAGTTGTTCAAGCGGAGTTGAAAGGCAGAACAATGTGGAGTGTTGACTGCCACGAAGATGTTAAAAAGGTTGAAGAGATAATCGCCAAAGAGGGTGAATTAGCGGCCTTTTAGGTGTGCAACTTCTCTAGGCGTTAGATTGCGCCATTCGCCGACTTTTAGGCCTCTTTTGGTTAATCCACCAAGATAAAAGCGATCGAGTTGGTCTACAAAACAGCCGAAGTGCTCAAACATTCTTCTAACAATACGGTTACGGCCGCTGTGCAACTCAATAATAATTTTTTTACCTGGTTTGCCGTGATCATAAAAAACTGCGTCCGGCTTGATAAAGCCATCTTCTAGTTCTATGCCGTTGGCCAATTTCTCCAAATATTCTTTGGCAAAAAATCTGTCTAGCTCAACATTATATTTTTTTATGACTTCATATTTTGGATGAAGAAGCCTGTTTGTGAGCTCTCCGTCATTGGTCAAAATAATAAGACCAGTGGTGTTACGGTCCAATCGGCCAACCGGATAAAGTCTAACGCCTGGAGCAACTTTAACTATGTCAAAAATTGATTGACGGCCTTGCTCATCGGCAACTGTTGAAATACAATCTTCAGGCTTATTAAAAAGATAATAAACGAATTTTTCCAGGGCTTTGACTGTCTTGCCTTCAAAACATACCCAGTCCTCTGGTTTTACATCATAAAAAGGCTCTTTTACGACTTTGTCATTAACAGTTACTAGCCCTAACTTGGTTGCGTCAGCGGCTTTACGACGGGAACATGCGCCTTGGGTTGATAAATACTTAGATAAATACACTTTTGCCCTAAATTTAAATTTTGCCTAACTTTTCGAAATTTGATAGTGCATAAAACAGTAACATTTCGTCATTTAAATGTCAAAAGGCAGCTGATGATAATAATTTTGGCAAGACACGGAAATACTTTTAATCCTGGTGACAAGGTCTGCAGAGTCGGTAAGCGCAACGATTTGCCGCTTACTACGCAGGGTATTGCTCAGGCAGAGATTTTTGCCGATGCTTTGATCAACAAAAGCCTCACTCCATGCGCGATTTATTGCAGTCCGCTGCAAAGAACTCAAAAATTTGCTCAAACAATAATAAATAAAATGAACTTAGACATTGTGCCACAAGTGCAAGAAAGCTTGAATGAGCTGGATTATGGTAATTGGTCGGGGCTTACGGATGAAGAGGTGAATGCGCGATTTTCTGGCGAACTAACTGCGTGGAAAGAAAAAAGTGCATGGCCACAAAAATCAGGATGGCCAGAAAGAGAAGAGGACGTTATCGGATCAGTCAAACATTTTATTCAAAACCTGCTGGATCAGCATAGTTCGGATGATACTGTTCTGATTGTAAGCAGCTGTGGCAGATTACGTTATTTTTTGAAACTTGTTGATGGTGCTTTTGAAGAAGTTCTTGGCTGCAAGGGAGTTAATGTAAAAACAGGCAATGCCTGCAAAATCAGCTATCAGAATGGTAAATTTAAAATAGACCTGTGGAACGTAAAGCCGGCAGAATTATAAAAATGAAAAAAAAGCATACAATCTTTTCAATTATAATAATAAGCCTGTTTTCAGGGTCTTTTTTTTTAGTTGTACTTTTTAGTAGATTTATTTTTTTAGATAATTCAGAAAATAAAAATTTAGCAGAAATAATGGCGCCCAGCGAAGATTCGCAAAGTGATAAAAGTACAGAAAATGCTGAGATTGTAATTAAAGACCTTATTTTGAAAGAGATTGAAAAGCACAAAGGGTTGCAGGTTATCATTAATGCGCGCGAAGGCAAAATTATCCACTCAGATGATAAGATTGAGTGCAAGCACATAAAATGTTGTTTGTGCGATAAGAATAGGCAAATTGCTGATCTTGTTGCCAGTGACGCACAAATCGATAAAGCTAATAAAAATGTGTTTTTGATCGGTGATACCGTTGTACATTTTGAAGAAATAACAATTAATAGCCAAGCGGTTAATTATAATTATTCTGAACAAAAATTGTGTGCTGAAAAACAAACAAAATATGAACATCCAAACTTCAGTATTTTAGCCCAGCACAGCAAAATAGATCTCAAAAAAAGCGAAATTCAGATGAGTGGTGGCGTAAAAAGTGAATTTTTAAATTGCTCTGCAGAAGACTGAAGCCGTGACTGAGTGAGGCTTTAGCTCTAAAATTGTTTTGGATGCGCTTTTGATTGTTGCACCGCTTGTAAAAAGATCGTCAACGATAACAATATTTTTATCTTTAAATTTTTCAAAATCGTGCTTATTCAATGAAAAGGCCCGATCAACATTTTTTTGCCTGTCTTGCGTTGATAGTTTTGATTGAAAATTTGTTTTCCGATTACGCTTTAAAAGACTTGCTACAGGTATATTTAGCCTTTGTTCAAGTCGCTTGGCTATCAATTCTGCTTGGTTATAACCTCGCCAGGCAAATCTGGTCCAGTGAAGGGGTATTGGCACAAAAAAATCAGGTTTTATAACATCAAATAAACCCAATTCGATCATCATGTCGGCCATTTGCTTGCAGGCTAAAGTGTCGTACGAAAATTTTTTGTAGATGAGGCTTTTTACAGGATCTTGGTAGGCACATGCAGCATAAACACTCATTGTTCGACGTTCATGGATTGGCAAAAATAGCGGAACAACAAGTTTTATCTTGCTTTGACATGCACAACAAAATATTAACTCACTGTCAATTATTTTATCGCAAGATCTGCAGAGTGGTGGGTAAAGTAGCTGCAAAAGGCTTCTAAGCATCAATTTGTTCTTTAAATTCATTATATTAACCTAAGTTGTGACCTAATTTAGAGTTGCAAAAAAAGCGTCTCGGTGGCAAAATCCTTAAATATAAGTCAAACAAAAAGGAAAATGTCATGGAGACTTTTGCAATTGTAACATATTGTGCAAGTGATGGCGCTAGAAAAATTTTAAAAATAGTGGATAATATTCAAACACTTGTTGTAATCGCACAAATAATGACAACGATAATCATGGCAAGCTGTTTATGTTCAATTATAAATCGTTTATCACTTTTGTTTGCACGATTACTCCTCTCTAAAATTTTCTAATATTAAATAATGTTGGGTTTGGGTCTATAATAATTTCGATTGTTGAATGAAGCTCGATTTTGTTTTGTTTTTTGTTTGTTTTACGATAGTATTCTAAAGTTGTATTGTTTTAAATTTATAAATCTTAATATTTAAAGGCGGCATGGCAAATGGTACACAAAAAAATAGCAGGTGGTGGAGATTCGCTTAAATCAATTTTCTTTTATTGGTGGCCAGAGGTTATTTCAGCAGCTATTTTAACAACTCTGCCGTTGATTATAGATTCGTTGATTGTGGCTAGTTCTCAATCTATCTCAACATTTGGCGCTCTAGGAGCAGCTTCTAATATTCTAGCGTTGTTAACAAAGCTTGCCGAAGCTGTTCCGGTTGCGTCGATCGCTTTTATTGGTAGATTTAACGGAAGCAAAGATTTTGCCAGATGTGGAGAGTATTTATATAACACTTTTTGGATTACATTTGTCTTAAGTTTATCTCAATTCTTGATAATTTTATTTGGAGCTCGAGGCATTTTTAATTGGCTTGAAGCCTCTCCGAAGATTGTTGAAATAGCCGTTCCATTCATTCAATTGAAATCTTTGGGTATAATTTTAATTTTTTCTGTGATGGTTTTTATGGGTTTTATGCGCGCTGTAAAAAACACTTATATGCCTATGATTTTGAATATTTCTGGTATTTTGGCATTTATTTTTTTCGATTATTCGCTAGTGCTTGGAAAATGTTATTTACCTGAAATGGGGCTTATGGGGTCGGCTGTTGCAACCATAATTCAATACTCGCTCATGAACGTTTTGGCCTTGGCTTACATTCTTTTGAATAAGGATTATAGAAAGTATTTTTCGAGTTTTATAAAATCTTTTTTTGATAAGTTTCAGATAGGCCAAATTTTATGGCTTAGTTGGCCTATAGTTATTGATAAGACTACAATATCCTTGTCTTATATTTGGCTTGCAAAAATGATTTATCCGATGGGTAAATATGCGATTGTATCGTATAATGCGATCAGGAATATTGAATTTTTTGCATTTATTCCAGTTGTAGCGGCAGCGCAGGTTATAACATTTTTAGTCAGCAATAGGCTTGGCGCTAATGATTCTGATGGTTCTGTTTCAAATATCAGAAAAATTTTGTTTTTATCGGCCATAACATTTATCCCTTTAATTGTTATTTTTTCTATTTTTGCACCAGTGCTCATTGGTGCTTTTGATCCTAAAAATAAGTTTACGGATTTTGCAGTAGGTACTTTTTTAGCTATAAATATTTTAGCTGTTTTTGATGCGCTACAGATTATTTTGGCAGGAGCTTTGCGTGGCGCAGGTGATGTGCAAACTGTTATGTGGGTACGTTTTGGTTTTTGTTTTGGCTTATTTGTTCCGTTGTCATACATTATAAAATCGATGAATATTGAAAATTTAAATCTAAAATTTACACTAATTTATGCATCATTTTTTGTTGCAACTGGCTTTATTAGCTATTTTTATTATAGGCGCCTGAGCGGCAATCTTTGGAAAAATATTAATATCAATTCTGAAAATTAATTATAAATATTTAGATTATTTATGGCTATGTTTGCGCGTCAACCAAAAGAGGCGGAGCGTGAAACTATCCACCTTCAAATTTTATATGACTTCAAAATATAATTTTTAATGGGATTCGCCGGAGAAAAATTTAAGCAGTGGCATTTTTCCTTATTTTGAAAATTTTAATTCGGCAAGACCCATCCAATCGCACGTTGCTGGCGGGGTCTAAAAAATTACAAATCTCTTGGCAGAGCCGATAAATAGCCGCATGCGAGAGGCCATGGTCGATGTATCCATCTGCCTATGCATGTTTTGAAATGTAGCAAAGTTTGGTAGATTTTAAAATTAAAATGGTATTATATGATGTGATCAACGTTAGTGGATGTGCTTTTAAGGATTTTGTATGGATTTTTTGTTTAAAGAAGTTCCGCCTCATATTTATATTCACCTGCCGTTTTGCGCCAAACGATGTCATTACTGCGATTTTATAGCATTGGCGGCTCATGAAAGCTTTATTCAGCCGTACCACGAAGCATTGATTAAGGAGATCAAGCTTTTTGCTCAAAAATTTGAATTTTCAAAATCAAATCCAATAAAGACTATTTTTATCGGCGGTGGTACCCCAAGCCTTTATCCAATCGATAATTTAGAAGATATATTTCAAACCCTAAATCAGAATTATGATTTAAGCCAATTGCTAGAAGTAACAATCGAAACCAATCCAGTGGACATAACACCAACAAAGCTTGCGGCCTGGAAGGGTTTAGGAATTAATCGATTGAGTATGGGCGTTCAGGTGCTTGATGATGACGTATTAAAAAGGCTTAATCGCTCACAAAAAGTTAAGGATGTACTTCGGGCTATTCAAATAACTCCGAATTATTTTGAAAATATATCGGTAGATCTTATTTTAGGACTACCAGGTGTTTCAAGCGAGCAGTGGACGTCAACCCTTGAATCAGTTGTAGGATGGCCGATAAAGCATATTTCTGTTTATTTGTTAACAATTTATGATAAAACGCCGATGTTTTTTAAGCTTGAGAATGGTGAATTGGGCATAGAATCAGATGAACATCTTGTGAATATGCATGAAGTAACATTTAAATTTTTACAAGATTTTGGTTTTGATCGATATGAAATTTCAAATTTTGCAAAAAATGGTTATGAATCTAGACATAATTTAGCGTACTGGGAGCGATGTCCGTATTACGGATTTGGGCTCAGCGCATCGTCATTTGATGGCAAAAATAGATACACAAATCAAAATAATTTAGAAAAATATATCCAGACTATTCAATTAAATAACGCATTGCCGATTGAATATTTTGAATCTTTAACCAGCAATCAAGAGGTGTTAGAGCTTTTAATGCTTGGGTTAAGACTTAAAAAAGGGGTGGGCTTGCAGTCTGTGCTATACTTATTATCGGACTATCAGAAAAACAGGTTTTTGAATAATTTAACTCAGTTAACAAACGAGTCTTTTATTACAAGTGATAATAATAAGCTTTGTTTGACTGCAAAAGGATTGTTGCTTGAAAATAATGTGGTTTTGGATTTGCTAAAAGAGGTGTTTTAGCACTTGCTTATTGGTGCGACTATCTGTTAAAATATAGTCCTTGTTTTCAAAGGTCTCAGTAATTGGTGTTTTTGAATGTATAAAATTTTTTTTAAAGAAGAGGGGTTATGGCAAAACATGTTGGTCCTAAGTTGCCTGAAGATTTAATTGTTTTATTGAAAAAACAAAAAAGTGTTGGTATTTTGGCGACATTCTCTGAAAAAGGAATTCCAAATACAACTCCAATTCAGTGTATTTATCCGAAGGGCGATGAAAGCTTGTTGATGACTATTCATAAAGAGCATACTGGGTATATCAACATGGTTTGGCAAAAAAAAGTAATGCTTTGCTTTGTCGATGAGGGAAATATTGCGTACAGTGTTCTTGGTCGTGTTGGTGTTGTTAGAGCGCCGTCACAGGTTCATCCGTTGATGAATGTTGTTAGAATAGATATCATTGATATTAAATCTGATCGCTCAATTTTGACAAAAGTAGACCAAGGCATTTTGTGGAGCTATACTTCACCTGAGGCGGAAGAATTAGTGAGATCCATTTTTAAGGAATTAGAGGATCTTGCGAAAAACTTATAAACTTAAAAACTATTGAGTAGCATATGAAGAAGTCTTTGATTGATAATAAGTTGTCTTTAAACTCGACAGTATTGTTTAATTGGCTTGTTTTTTTGTGTGCTACGAATCTTTGTTTGCAGCCCGATTTAATCGGGCTGCCTTCATCTTTTCCGACCGAACCGGTTTCGGCAGCGCCTCAACTGCCTTCTTCTGCAGTCGTTGGAGCTCAATCTCAGCCAGGACCTGACAATATTGCGATTTCTGATGAAAAGTCCGGCGAGCAGGGAAATTGGGTAAAAAAGAAGCAGTGGTTACTTAAATCCTTTGAAGTAAACAATAATATTTATAATCTTGCGTTACAGATTGCCGATACGCGCAATATTTATAGCAGTAAAAATGATGCGATATCAGATGATTTGCAAAATTTTTACAAAAATTTGGGATTAGAGCAAGGTAAGCTACAAGAGATGTTTGAGAGTGTTGAGCGATACCTAGATAAAAAGAAGAAAAAAGAAGCTATCGTTTTGTCTGGTAGTGGTGAAAAAAAATCTGAAAACGACCGTGATTTGCAGGACAAAATTGAACTTATCGAAAATCAAATAAAATCGCTTAAGGATGAGCTTGATCAACTTAAACTAGATATGAAGTCAATCGAGGATATTGGTAGATCGTTAAATCAGAGACTTGAAAAAGCTGATGAACAAATTGCTTCTGCTATGAATCTTGCTGAAACTGCAAAAAACAAGGTTGATGGTCTGTGGGAGATAATCGATGATAAAAAGGCAAGAATTATTTACTACGATATGGCAAATGTTGAAGAAAATTTGAAGATTATTCTTACATATTTAAAAAATACACTAGCAAATGATTTTGACTCTGTAATTCAGACAGCAAAAAAACAGATAGAAGTGGTTAATGATGATGTCAAAAAACTTGAAAATAAAGGTATTATAATTAAAGATAGATCTCAACGCGTTGAGCAACTCAAAATGAAGGATTTACAGAAAGCTGCACAAGAAAAAGAGGATGCGGCAAAGAATCAGGCATTAAGCAAAGAATTGAATAAAGAAGAAAAAATGGTTAAGTCTATAAGTTGGTGGCATAAATTATATGACGTTGTTTTAGGAATGTCTGTTAAAGTTTACTGCTATGTTTCAAGTTTTTGGATACGAGGTAAAACTATTGAACCAACAGATAAACAGGTTGCAAATGTGCCAGTCCAGCATGCAACAACTCCATCTTCTGCGCCTGTCCAACCTCAACCAAATAGCCAAGCTGTGCCGGTGCAATCTATACCTGATCAGACAGCTTCTCCAAACCAATCAACAAATTCAACACAAAAACCACAAGCTGCCGTTATGCAGTTGATTCAATAACTTATATATCGCAAATAAATAAAAAAATTTCTCGCAGATTGACTTCATTGGTTAAAAAATTTTAATAATACGATCAAGTATAGAATTATATTTTTAGTAACACTTGAAAGTTTGCTCATCAAATCAAGGACTGAGCGAGATAAAGGGTTAAAGGTATGATAAAACAATCAATTATTATTTTCTTGTTTTTTTTTAAATTTTTATGCGCAATGCCTGATGATAATAATATTTCGCAAGATCAAGGCGATGGAGGAGACGTTTCTGCGGATACTTCTCAGCAAGATCAAGGCGATGGAGCAGCTCCATCCGAAGAGTCGCAGCAGCAGGTAGAAGAATTTTTGCCACAATCTCAGGATCAGTCGACTACTTCACTGAAACAGCCGCCAGTTCAACAAATGCAATCTGTAGCTCCAGTGCAAGAAAATCAGCCACAGCAACAGCCAGTTGCTCAGCAGGCTACTGCAAACTCTCCGCAAGAACCACCTGCAACATATGATCAATTGAAGTGGCCTGACTCAATTGAGCTGACTGAGGGACAAGGTGATGTGGTCAAAAGTGATGATCAAAAAATTATTGAATTTTCAAAAAAGGCTAGTCAGTTAGCAGACCAACTTAAAGAGGTTGCTAATAAAATAAAAGCGTCCACCGATAAAGTAAATCAAGAGATGACAAGAATTAATGGTGTTCTTGATGAATTTTATCAAAGAGCAGGCTTTGATCAGGGTAAAGCAACTGTAATGTTAAAATGATATGATTGGATTAAGGAAAGTTTATGAATATTAATTATATTTTATTTTCGTTGGTTATTGTCAAATTTATGAGTTGTAACCTTTTGGCGCAGCCATATGTTCCTACTCCTCCGGCCACAACAATGGCTCCCGCTCAAACCCACGCTCCAATCGCAGTATCAGCTAATGATAAAGACTTTGAAGAGGTTAACAAAAATTTAACAGAGACGGTGGCCATCAAAAAAGTATTAAAAGATTTAGTTAAAGATATTAACGACAAGCTTTTGGATGCTAGAAAAAAGGTTTTAAGCGTGCAAAAGCTTAGCTTTGACGTGCTACAGAAAACGCAGGCAGAAGCCGAGCCATTGATTGCTCAAGCATCTGCAGATTTGCAATCTCTGCAGGCCTTGCAATCCACAGTTCAGGCTGACCTGGTTCCTAAATTTGAAAATAACGTTAAACAAATTGAAGAGCTGATCAAAAAGATTCAGGATAAGATGAATGAATTGCAATCAAAAGGTTTGAAATTTCAAATGTCTCAGACTCAGCCTTCGATGAATCTACAAGCGCAAGTTGGCCAACATTCTGCAAATTCACCACAACCACTACCAGCTACCGCTGTTGTTAACCAAGTTGCAGTGCCAATTCCAGCAGCTAATCAATCACAAGGTTCGCAATTTTATCATAGTGCTTGGGATTGGGCAATTGACAAGGTGTCTTCAGCTGGAAGCTTTATAAAATCTTCTTGGAATCAATTTAAGCATTGGGCTTTTAAGTCCGAATCGGATGACGTAAAAAAAACCTTAAATCAGGAGATGGCACCAATTAATTGATTTTTAGGCTCATACATTGACTATGAGCATTAAAAGCATCGACTGTGGCAAGTGTTTCGGCGTTTTGACAAGTTTTTAGATGCGAGCTTCCAGCATTGATTGGGAGCTGGCTAACAAATGAAGTTTCTGAAAATAGCAAAATTTGAGGGTGTGATGAAGTTGCGATTTAATTTTTTGTGTCTATCAATTTTGGTGATATTTTTTTCGAATTCAAATTTAAAAATATGTGCGATGGAAGATTTAAAAACGCAACATAAATCTGCAGCGGCGGAATCATTACAATCATCCAAAACACTTTCCCAAAACGTTCAAGACAAGGCCTTAGCTTTATACAAACATTTAAAAGCGAAGACTGTTGGCGAGTCTGTCGATGTTGAATGTTTAGTTTGTCATGAAAAGGCTAAAGTTGAAGGCAAGAATTTTATAAACGGAGTTAATCACCTGCTTCGACTGTGGGCTACAAAAGAACTTTCTGGTTCAGATGAAAAAAACTGGTGGCTTGGGTTGCATACGATAGGTTTGACTGGTAAAGATAGATTTAGTAATTTAATGAAATGGGTATGGTCTGGATATGTCGGGCATCCGTGCCATCTAGCTTGTATGGCTAAACTTTATATGGACAAGGTAATTGTAAGTACAACGCCAATTCCGGAGACTGAAATTGAGAATTTTATGTGTCCGGCAAAAGATAAAGCTTTGAATTTACAAGAAATAGGAATTATACAACATTTTTTAGATATTGCGACGCCGGATTGGAGTAATGGTAAGGAGTCTTTTTACAGCATTCAGGCCAGAGCGCTTAAACGGAAAAAATTTTCGCTGCAGGCATCCATTCCTGTACCTTCAACCGAAGAACCTGTAGAAGATGGATCTGGTACGGGGGCATCAGTTGTTGAATCATTTTCGAGTCTAAAATTGGCTGGTCAGGTAAAGTCATCTGTTGCCAAGGACCATCTGGCGGAGTTTGTTGGCTTTCAGCGGATAGCAGAGGCGATATCTCAAGGCAAAGAGCGAATTTGTGCGTCAGAAGATTTGGCTACATTTCTTGCGGCGCAATCAGATTTTGGAACATTTCAACAATTTTTGGGTAATCCGGAGATGGGTATGGAAGCTCCAAATCAGATTAGAGATGAAATAGCTCGGCGTTGGATAAGGAATGCTGCTGCTAGAGTGTTTAACAGGTTATTACGTTCATTTTTGGAGTTGGAAGTTAATGCATGTGATGCGACAAATCCTGGACCAAGCGTTGGTAAATTTGGAATGGGTTTTTTGTCGATCTTGCAAATGCTTGGATATGAGCCAACAAAAGGGGTGAAGATTGTTATACAAACAAAGCCTCGGCCTGATGAGTACATGAAAGAACCGTTTCCATATCAAATTACGATAGAAATTTTAGGATTGTCAGAACTAGAAGTGCGAGGGTTGCCAAAAGAAAAAAGAATGTCAAAAACAGATAAACAAATAAAAAGGCAGGAAGCGTGGCAGTCGATTGATTTTAGTAAAGATTTTGATATCAGCGTTAAATTTGAAAAATTACCCGCAGATGCTGAGCTTATAAGAAGATTGGGCAATAATCCGACAGGCACATTGATTTCGATTACTCCGAATGTTGGAATTTTTTCGAAAGAAGATTTGGCCGAACTTACGGCTTACACACACTATCTTGATTTTTATGAACCGGTTGCGACAAATTTAAATGGGGATTTGGGCAAGCCAATTGGTGGTATTGCTGGGGCTCCGCAGATTTTTGTAAACTTAACACCTGACAAACTCGAAGTTTTGGATGCAGGAACTGGGATATCTCTTTACGTTGCTTTGTTTAAATTGTTTATTCCAAGCTCGTCAACAAAAACAACAACAGGGTTAATTTACGCCAGAGAACAGATGCGCAATGCAAAGGTCGAAGACGCAGTGGTTCGACCGGTTGAGCTGGTTGACTTTCAGGGTAAAACAGATACAAAATCTCATTTTTTAATAACGGTGAACGGAGTCGTAGCAATCGACGTTGCGATGGAGCAAGATATCAAGCTTGGCGAAGAGACAAAAGATTTACTAGTCCGGCTGCCCCAAGCTGCGCAACTTACACTTGCAAGGGATGAGCTGGTAATGGCGCATTGCGTTGAGCATGAAAATGATCGTGATACAAACATGCGAGGCAAGGGGCCTGAGGAGGCGTTTTTAAACAGGGTCATTGATAAAACTATCGCAGGGTGCATAGAAGGAATTATTCCATCAAATATGTTGCAGAACCTCTGCGCTGGCTTGAAATGCTGGGAAAAACAAACGTCAAACCTGTACATCAAAGACAGGTTTTCAACGTATCTTTGCGATCAGCTTTCAAAAAAACTTTCAAATAAAGTTGTTGCTGCGCCGTCTGAATTTATGAAGAAATTTGCGCCAGAAAAATTGGGGGCAGAACAACCAGGTTTTACGCCGATTAGTTTGGATGAAGAGATGGCTGGATATAATTATGCTCCGCTGGAAGACCAATTAAAAGAGCATTTTGCCAAACAAGTTGATGCGTCTGGCAGCGTTGCATCGCAACTTCAGCAAGCAGGCCTTGGTCAAAAATTAATTGATGGAATGAATGTGTTTTTTGTGTCATCTGGACCCGATGGGCTGGTTGCGCCAGGTGAAATTTCAAAATTAGGACTGAAAAATTCAATTTTTGTACCACAACAATTGCTTGCTGATGTGGCAACCAAAGACATTGTCTCAGCTAAAAAATATTTAGTTAATAAAATTGCGACTCGATTTATAGATCAAGACTTTTCATCTCAGGCCGAAGACGATGTGATCATTGTTTTCACGAATGCAACTGATTTTTTGCACCCGGAGAGTTGGGATAGAGTAAATTTTTACAAGTCATTTCGAGCGAATAATTTGCATGATAGCGAAGGTGTTTTTTTTGATAAATTTTATGATGCTTTTACAAAAAATTTTCGAGTAGCACCTATAGAACTAAAGTATCCAGCCTGGTTTAGACTTTATAGCATTAATATTGCTGATATGAATACAAAAGATTTAAATATTGCTGATATGAATACAAAAGATTTAGCGCGTAAATTTATTTTCACTATTTCTGAAGGGTCAAAAATAGCATATGAATTTTTTCTAGGTGAAACACATACCAATTATTTAAAAAATATGTATAAATTTTTGAATGAGAATAATGAAAATATTGCGAAAATATTAATAAAAAAAAATAGAAATTTATTTTTAATGCCGCAGATGTATAAGCGTGCTCCACAGCTTTTGAATTTTTCCATAAAGCTTAGTGATGACGTTAATCCTTGCGTATATTTCCACTATCCTGAATTTTACGATAAAGGTGATGATTTTCATTGTCCGTTTTTACCATTTAAAATTGAAAATTATGCAATGTCGCATTACAGTTTGATATATTTTTTGGAGAGTTTAAAATGTGCATCATTTTTATATGATGATAAAACGGCATCATTTTTTCTCAGCGAGGCTGATTCGATTGAACAATTAGATAAATATTTAAAAGAGAACGGATTTGATTTCTATGCACAAAGAGAAAAAGTAAATAACCAAACTTTTTATAATGCTGTAAATTTTTTAATTGATACTGCAAAAAAAGAGAATGCATTTTTCAAGCCTTTTCCATCTGCAGATGTAATAAATCTTCATCTAAATAAATTATTAAACTTTTTTGAAATACGAAATGAAGCTGATTTTAGTAATCAGCAAAAAGTGATTTATTTTGGTGGTGAAAAGATTTGGCCAATTAATCAAAAATCTTTGGATTCGCTAGAAAAATTAATATGGTATTTAACGTTAGTTGTCGATAAAGAATGTATAAAATTAACGAAATGGCGTGAATATTATTTACCAGCATACATTGGTGTATTAGCCGAAGTATTGAAATATCAGCCAGATGATCAATTTTCACAAAGAATGCGAGGTCTAGCTCAGGGCTTGCTTGATGGATCAAAGAGATTGGTTTTTGTTGGAATGAAAGGCGTGAGCGAAGAAGAGTATCTTCGAATTAAAGATACAATCAAAAAGGATCTGCCGCATTTAGTCGCCACGGAGGCTATTCTTGAAAAGAATTTTGATGGTTTATCTGTGATAAAAGCGCTTACGCCGATTAGTGGGCTAGTTGCAAGTGTTGACCCAGAGTCCAAAATCGATGTTTTGACTAATTTTAAGTATCGTGTTGCAACAATTATCGAAAATTATATGAACATTCCGGACAGCAAAATTCCGTTTGTTTATGGTGGACAAGGTGAAAAAATAAAAGCACAAAACTCTTTGCCGGAAATGGATGATGGCCAGTTTAAATATTTATGTGATGCGCTTGCAAGCACGGGGCAACAACATTTATTAAAGAGACTTTTGGATTTGACTGTGGATGATTTGATGGAGCGTGCGGATGAAAGGTATCAGGAGTCTGATCTGGTCGGAAAAGCGCTTTATGTTCCAAATGTTTTGTTTAATTCTCCGCTGTCGATTTTGTCCAATCTTTTAGCAGCACTTAAACCATACAATCTGGATTATGCGCTTGATGTTGTCAAAACAATCATTGAAAACTCGACGAATGAAAAAGAGCTTTTATTTACAGTAAATTTGTTGATGCAAGAAGTTAATTTAAAAATACTTCAAGAAAAAACAGCTGAAAAACAAAAAGATCTTGTAGGAGCTGTTAAATTTATTTGTAAAAAATTTATTCCGGAAAAAATAGATAAAGAATCGATTTTAGATGCCTTTGAAAAATGCCGTAAAATGCAATCAGTTGGAGATAAAATTGAATATTTTACTAAAAAACAAGAGGTTAGGCTTATAAGCGATTATCTTAAAAATGTTTTGGATCCAGGGCAAATGACTGAAACAAGGTTGGTTGTGAACAATGAATTTTTTGAAGGCCAACTGAATATAGATGATTTAATGCAGCTAGCACAATCATCAAATGTGCCGACGAATCCATTTATTGATGTGGGTGCAGTTTTAGAGTTTAGCTTGAAGCAGCTTATAAATGCCCACGTTGCAGGGCAAGGCATTGTTGATTTATTAAAAGATAATGATTTAGACGCGGCTAGACCAATAATTCGAAAGTCCAACAAAAGCTTTGACATCGGCAAGATAACGCAAAGTGTGGAGTTTGGCAGTGAACGTGAGCCAATTCATGCAACGCTGATTGAATGTCTGCAAAATTCTGTGGATGTTGTCAGAGGATTTATTGAAGATCATCAAAAAGGTCAGGCGGCAGCATCAATGGCCAAAAGAATCGAATTATTAGGTGAGCCTGAAGCTATAAATCAACTCGGCAAAATTGAATACACACTTGAATTAATGAGAATTAATCGAGAAAAAGCCTCATTTTGTTTAACAATAGTTGATCACGTCGGTTTTCCATCGCTCAAGCAGTTTTTAACAGATTTTATGCTGCCAGACTATAGCTCAAAAAGCCCTGAATTAGGGAATGTTGGAGATATGGGAAATGGCACATTCAAGATTTATCAACACGCGACCAAGGTTTTGTTGTTAACAAGAATGATATTAGATCCAAATAAAGTTTATCTGCTGATGATTAGGCCAATGCGCAGCGCAACGACAAATTTGATTGAAGACTTGAGCTGGGATTGCTTTGATGTGAGCCAAATTATTGAAAAAACGAATCCAAATTTTTTTGGTACGTCATTTAAAATAATATTCGAGAAAAAAGATAAAATTGATTCACAAAGCGATTACTTGAGTACAAAGAACTTTCTGTTGGAATGTATGAGTAGTGTCGATGTGGATCTTGATTTGGTTGATGAAGGTAAGTTAAAACTATTGTTAAAAGAGCCTGGTCGAATTACGCAACTTAACCAAATAACCCCAAACAAGCTTTATGTTCATCCATTTCAAAAAATGCTTCCAGGCGCACAATCTGTATTTAAACGTAAAAATAAGCGAGTAATAAAAGATATTTCTACGCATCCAATTTTTAAAATCAGCAAGAGGCCGAATAAATATATGCAAAGTTATTTGACCACCGGAGGCATTCCGTTCAAGGCGCTTGGATCGATTTTGGAAGCAGAAAAGCTGTTGCCGCCTGACTTTGCAGCAAATTTGAGATATGGCCATGTGGTTGACATTGCCTTAAATACGTACGAACCAGTTCAAAGTCGAACAAAACTAAAAATGGATACGTCTTTAAAAACAGAATTGCGAAGAGCGTTGTTTGAATTTTATTTTGCACGAGGTATAATGCTTGCATCTGGTGATGAGGCATCAGATGGATTTTTAAGCACTCACTTTACACATTTTGAAAGCGAAATATCAGATATTGCGCAGTTAAGGCTTGGTGATGTAACATTCATAGATTTTCAGGCTTTTTATAATGCCTTTTTACACGAACAAGCAACTTCTAAAAAATTGACAGATAAAGACTTTTTTGATTTTTATCAATCGCTTTGGATTGAGTCGTCAGTAAAAGCTCCAAGATGTCTGCATGAATTCATTGAACTAGAAATTAATGAGCCGCAATCATTTTACAACCAGCTTACGAGAGAAAAGAATGCAGCTGAGGCGCAATCAGAATCAGAATTTACTAAATTCATTAAAAATAGGCAGTTAAAATATCTTTCAGATCATACCAAATTAAATGTAAGTGATGAAGAATATCAGGAGCTTTCAAAAGAATTTTTAGAAGCTGCAGGCGGCACTCATCAGTCATGGGTAGCATTCAGAAATCAAAAAATATTAATTTTTGAAAACATGATCCATGATTTAACAAAAAACGCTACTTCCTCGATGATTCCGCAATACATTTCGCAATTCTATGAAAAAGTAATAACTCCATGGTTTACCAAAAAATTTAAAAAATCAGAGCCTAAATTTAAAAACTTTTCGGATTTAACAGAGGCCGAGCCACGATTTAAAACTGCAAAAATGTGTGCATATGAGCAGTCTATTGTCGCTGCTGCAGTAAAAAATATTGGAGCAGGATATGTTGCGGGAGACAAAGAGTTCGATGCAATTAAAGAGTTTTTTGCAAGCGGTGGAGTAAAAGCCTTTTTGGATACTATATTACAACGGTACACTGCTTGTTTTTTCCAAAGTTTAAACATCACAGATAAGGCCCCATCGACGGCTTATTTTGCATATGAAGAAAAAGAACTCAGGGGATACTATAATCACAGTGGATATGGACAAAGTAAAATAGTGATTAATTTAAAGTATTGTAAATTCTCTGAGCTTTTAGAGTTTGCAGTATCTTTATTTAGATTTTGTAGTGGAAAAGAAGATAGTCTAAAAAGAGTTATGAAGACAACGTTGTATCAAGATATTTTTGATGAAACGATGAAGGGTGGCAATATTTCTCTTTTAACACATGAACTTGAACATGCACGCCGTGATGATTCAACTTGTCATGGAGCTCACACGGATGGCCAAACACCAGATGGGCAGCGCGTAAACTTCAATGCCTGCGCAAGGGCTTGGATGGCCAAAGCTGTTGAAGGCGGTTTTAAGGATGAATGGTATAAATTCGTATGTGCTGCGAGTACAAAGGCAGCTGCTAAGTTTAAAGAATTTTTAACTGAGGATTCCAAGCAAAAAGAATGGAATGAATTTTTGTCTGCATTTAAAGAGCTTGAAAAAATAAGACCGAATATAGCCAAAGAAATTGGTTTTTAGCACATTGATTGCGCAACATACAAGTACTCTGGACAGATGCATAAAGTATGAAATTGGTTGTAAATATACGATTGGAAGCTAGCTGTAAATGACAGGGGCATTTTTCCTTATTTTGAAAATTTTAATTCGGCAAGCCCCATCCAATCGCATGTTGCTGGCGGGGTTTAAAAAATTATAAATTTCTTGGCAGAGTCGATGAATAGCCGCATGCGAGAAGTCATAGTCGATGTATCAGTCTGCCTATGCATGTTTTGGAATGGCGCAATGTTTTGTAGATTTTAAAATTAGAATAGGTATTATTTGTTACAGTGCCATAACTTAGGTTATTTTACAGTCGCGACATTTTTAAATTGTGTTGACAGATCCGCTTAATTTACTTGCTATTTTTATTTGTTTGCGTAAACTTTAATCTATAAAATTTGGGGCTATAGCTCAGTTGGTAGAGCGCATGAATGGCATTCATGAGGTCACCGGTTCGACCCCGGTTAGCTCCACCAGTTCTAACTCTAAAGCCCTATCATTATAAGAATATCAATGTGTTTTATCTCTTGATCTTTTTAACAAAATTGAAGTTTCATGATACACTCAAAGAATGAATTGAGAAAATATTAGGCTAGTTCTGAAAGAATGCATTTATGCATACATTTGGATATGTTGATTACATTGTCGACATGTTATCACCACTCAAGAATATCAGGGTTAAAAGAATGTTCAGTGGATATGGCTTATACTCAGGCTCAAAATTCTTTGCACTCATTTTGAGTGATGTTTTGTATTTCAAAGTTGTGGAACATGAACGGTCTATTTATCAATTGCATGGCTCACAACCTTTTACTTACACAAAAAAAACTGGGCAACGAATTGCTTTGAGCTATTGGCAGGTTCCGGCAGACATCATTGAAAATCAAACAAAACTTATTGCTTGGGCCGAAAGAGCATTAAAAACGGCAGAACCATCTCATTGAAATAAGACATGAATCGTTTTTCTCCTTAAAATTGATTTTTTGAGTCTGTCGCTGATAATAAAGTTAAATTCTTGAATTATTTACTTTTAGCATTTGTTTTTTGTAGGTTAAGGTTGGGGAAAGTTCTTATTGCGAATTAATTTGAAGGAGAATCTTATGAGTGTAAAAAGTATGATTTTATCTTTTTTGTTAACAACTTTGCTTGTCAGTAGTGCTTTTGGCGCAGAAATAAAAATTTTTATAAAAAATAATGCTTCTGCGACACAAATTTCTGACATCATAATTTTGGGAAGAAAGAACGGGGGAAATGGGGAGTGGACAACTGTGTGGGGTGGACAAAAAAGTAGTCGACCTGCAAAAGATGCTAGTTTCGGTTACGGAGAATTAAGAAAGTTTGTTTTTAAAAATACTGGTTTTGCTGAATATCAGATAAGATACACTGTAAAACAGGGAGAATTGAACCTTGTTGAAAATTATTGGACTGGTAGTTTAAGCAATGGCAGCATCTTTGTTATGACAAGTGATGGAGGTGTATGCAGTTTAGAAAAACAATCAGTAGAGGCTCCGATAGATGGGTTTAATAGCGCTTCGTAAAGCAGGATACGCGTTATTGATTTTAAATAAAAAAGGCCTTGCTTAAAGCTGGGCCTTTTTTTATTGTGTTGATAAAATCTTTACTTGTGTTTTTATAAAACGAAAACGAGGCTTTTATGTATGAACAGAATGATAAGTTTATAATTTTTTTTGGGAACTCCCAGTCGTGCAATGTAGATTACAAGTCGTTTGCATTTGAGGGGTTTTGTCAGGATTTTGCACACAAGCATAATTTGGATAAAATGCTTTTTAACAAACAGGTGCACGGAGCCAATGGCTTTTTGGTTAACTCTGTAAAACTTGTTCAAGATTTCAAAAATATTGAGACCGAGGGAGATTTTTTAATTACTGATCAAGAGCATGTTGGGATAGGTATTTTGACTGCTGATTGCTTGCCGATTTTTTTTTATGATCCCAAAAACCACGTGGCAGCTTCCATCCATGCTGGCTGGAAGAGTTCTGTTTTAGATATTTGCAAGGCTACGTTCAATGAAATGAATAAAAAATATGGAACAGTTGCACAAGATTTATTGATTTATTTTGGGCCCAGCGCTAAGCCTTGCTGTTACCAAGTTCAACCAAATTTTATGTTAAATTTAAAAAAATTTTCTTTTCAAAATCAAGTTATTCAGGTTCGTGGTCAAGACCTGTTTTTTGACAATGTTTTATTTAACAAACTTTTAATGCAGAATTTTGGCGTAGATCCACAAAAAATAAACTGCGACTATAATTTTTGTACAATTTGTAATCGCAGTTTTCATTCTTATCGAAGAGATTCTCATACTCGCTCGCGTCAAATTTCTTTTATTGCTCTAGTTTAACCTAAGTTGTGACCCTATAACAACTCATGCAATGTGCCAAAACAAAGCAGCAGACCTTTTTAATGATTTTGCCCCGGAGACGCTTTTTTTGCAATCTTAAATTAGGTCACAACTTTGGGTTAATTTATAAAGAATAGTTTTCATATCCTCCCAAACAAATCTCTTGGCGTCTGGATTGCGCAAAAGATAGGCCGGATGGTAAGTTGGCATAACTAAAATATCTTTGAATTGCAAAAATTGGCCGCGGACTTTGGATATGCTAAACCCATCTCCCATAAGCCCTTGCAACGCAGTAGCACCCAACGCACAAATAATTTTAGGCTTTATTATTTCAATTTCTTTAAAAAGTATTAAGTTTTTACAAGTTTCACTTTCAACTGGCAACGGAGCTCTGTTTTCGGGCGGGCGGCATTTTACGACATTGCTGATATAAACATCGTCACGGGTTAACTTCATAGCTTCAATTATTTTAGTCAAAAGCTGCCCTGCTCGGCCTACAAAAGGCTTTCCTTGCTTATCCTCATCTCGGCCTGGGCCCTCACCAATAAACATCAATTCTGCGTTTGGATTGCCAACGCCAAAAACAACTTGTTGGCGGCCTTGTATTGCAAGATTACATTTTGCACAGTTCGTACATTTTTGTTTAATGTCGTCAAGCATAGATTGGTTATTTTTGACGGATTGCTGCTTGTTTGTGCCTGTTACAGCAGATTTTGATGTATCGTTGTAAATAAAGCCTTTTGGCTGTGATTCAAGAAATTTAATATAATCTTTAGCCATTTTGTCAGGATTATCGTCTTGACACATCTTAGACCCCTAAAAATTCGAACATTAAACAATACATTATCGCACCATCGAATTATACTCAGTATGCTTAATTTTTTCACTAAATTTTTATTTTTAAAATTACTAAAGTTTATTTATAAAAAAGATTTAGGATTTTGAGCTTTTTTGTAACTATTCAGGTGCCATCCTTTGAAAATAGGTGTTTCCCAAAAATAAAACAATACATCCGTCAAGCACATGATTTTTAAGGTCATACATCGAGTATGCCCTCTATTCTTTGGCACTGCATCGGACATGCAAAGATATTTATAATTTTTTAGACCCCGCCGGCGAGCAGCGATTGGGTCGTGACTAGCGAATGATTTTTTAAAAAACTGCAAGAAGTGCCATCGGCTTTTATAGCCCGCTGCTGCTGCGTGTTATATGCCAGTCATTATATGCGACCAGATCGTGATTTTACAATATTCAAATGCGGTGATATACTTTTATTGTTAAATGAATTGGTTGAACGGGGCATGAAATTAGGACTTATCATGAATTTAAAATCAATTATTGATTGTCACTCACACAGTAATTACTCTGCTGATAGCCAAATGCTAGCGCATGATGGTGTAAGAAGTGCTCTTGGTGCTGGAATTGGCGGCCTTGCGTTTACAGATCATCTGGACATCGATTATCCAAACCGTGAATACAATTATACCTTTGATTTTGACCACCGTTCCAAATTTTTAGATGAGTTGCGCAATGAATTTTCCGGCAAAGCAAAAATTTTAAAGGGATTAGAATTAGGCTTCCAGCCACATATTATTGATCAAGCAGCTCAAATTGTTCAGATGAATGATTTTGACTTTGTGATAGGGTCTGTGCATGCTGTTGATGGATATACGTTGTCTGAAAATGCTGGATATTATCAAGGCAAAAACAAGCAACAGGCATACTTGCGATATCTTGAAGAAGTTTATAATTCTGTTGTAGGTATGGACTGTTTTGATGTTATTGGACATATCGGTTATATTCGCAGATACGCGCCTGACGAAGATAGGTCTCTTCAGTTCATTGATTATCGTGATGTTTTAGATATGATTTTGAAAAAAGTTGTCGACAAAGGCAAAGGAATAGAGGTCAACACATCAGGATATCATTACAAAGGACTAGGAACTCCGATTCCAAATTTTGATATAATCGAACGATACAAAGAGCTTGGCGGAGAGATGTTAACTATAGGCTCCGATTCTCATCAAGCAAGATACGTTGGCAACTCATTTATGCCTGTCTTGCAACGATTAAAATCAATCGGCTTTAATTACGTAACGTATTTTGAAGAGCGTAAGCCAGTTTTTGTTAAGATTTAAAATTTATTTTTTAAGCAAAACGTAGCGAAAAAGGTCTGCCTATTCTTTTCTTTGCTGATTTCATTCCATCGAGTTTGATAATAATTTGTCCAAAATTCAGAATCTTCAAATCTTGTGAATTTTGCGTTTGCATCAAACGTTTGTACAATTTCTAGCCAAAGAAAATCAACATCGGTTGAAACATAAACCTTGCCATCTTTTTTGAGTTTTGTTTGAACTATCGCCAAGAAATCTTGATTGATCAGTCTGCGCTTGTGGTGCCTTGCTTTGCGCCATGGATCCGGATGAAATATAAAGATATTGTCCAAACTCTCATTTTCAAACATTTCTGCCAAACATACACTTCCATTGCCGTGCGTAAGATAAATATTTTTTATATTATTTTGATTAACCCGTTCTTGCATCAAGTCGACGGTCTTTTTGCGTACATCTATTCCGACAACCAGCTGATCATTGTTTTCTAACGCATGGTTTATTATGAATGAGCTTTGGCCAAAGCCTACCTCGAAATCTATTTTACCGTTGAATTTTGAAAATACGCTGACAGCGTCGAGTTTTTCGAAGTGTTTAATACAAGAAAGAGGATTTGTATGTGTTCTAATTCTCATTTGTATCAATGCTAAAATTTGTTTCGTGGTTGTTAAATTGTGACATCTTCCATTTAGTAACGTATTTAAGCAACAGTGGCTGAATTTGAGTGAACGATAATGCCGGCGGTAACTCTGAAAAGCCTTTTATTTCTTGTATTTCATCGGTCATTTGTATTTGCTTAAAAACCAGAACTGCAGCAAAAAATAGGCGTCCAAATTTGGTTTGTCCATCAATTGTTACAGAGTATTCGCTCACCGCAGTCAATTCAAATTCGCTAGCTCCAGTTTCTTCAAAAAGTTCGCGCCTTGCTGTTTTTTCGATATCCTCTCCAGATTCTCTTTTCCCGCCTGGAATCTCCCAGGTATCTCTTTTTTTATTTTTGCACCAAATCCACAAATTATCGTGTTTTGTACAAATCACTGCATAGATCAATTTATCGTCAGGTATTGAATTGAGTTTGTGAAAATTGACATTAATCATTAAATTTTCTTAAACAATGCTGGGGTATTTCGTTAAATTTTTTGGCATTTTAGCACAAAGAAATAAATAATCAAGAAGCATTTTAATCCAGCGTCTATTTTTGGGGTAAGTGAAAGATTAGCCATTTTTTTAGATTTGTATAAACTAACTAACTGTGATTTGAAAAATGTAATTTGATTTTGTATTTTCATTAAAGTTTTTGAGTATGAAAAGAGAAATTATGGAAAAGAACGATTTAATTGTCGAAAATGATACACAAAAAGATTTGGTAGAAAGCGAAAAATTAGCAGAAGCCTCTGGTTGCGGATGTTCTGACGAAAATTGCGGCCATGATGCTCCGCAAAAAAGCCTAGAAGATCGCATAGATACGAAGTCTCAAAAAATTATTTATATTACTGAAGTAAGCACAGAATTGAAGAACGACCTCAAAGAGTCGATTTATTCACTTTTAATATTAAAAGAAGAAGTCGATTTTAAAAAGAAATTCATTCTTGAAAAAGTTCAAGGCATAAAAGATAAGGCGTTGCAGTTGTCTGAAACATATAAATTTAAGTTGGACGAAAAAGAGCATGCGAATGCGGAAAAAAGCGTAAATCAATATGCATCATTACTTGAAGGTATAAGTAAGGAAGTTGAGCGAGAGCTGGTTCATAGCTACATGCTTTTGAATGAGGGCGAAAATAAAATAGAAAAGCTGATTGCTCCAATAAATGGGCCTGATTCTTTTGCCGAATATGTTGTCACCAGGACTAGGTGGACAAAGAAGTTTATTAAGGATTTGAGCAAGAATTTATCAGTGAGCTATTCGCGATATCTTTTTGGCTTTGAAGATCAAGAACGCAGGTTAACCGTTTTGGAATCAAATTTAAAGCATTACGCTTCGAATAAATAACTATTGATAAGATGCTTAGATTTTGATAACTTTTGAGAAGTTAACTCTGGCAAAGTTTTGTGCAGCGGGAGTTGATTAGACAGAAGTTAAGACGAGGAGCTTTTGATGGTTACAAAGAATCGGTTGGTTAATGTGTTGTTAACGCCTTTTATGGCTTGGGTGGCTGTTATAGTTATAGGCAGCTATTTCATGTTTTCGTTTGATCCTAAAATTCTTCGCGAGCCTGCAGAAAAACCCGGAATTGTTGGGACTTTGAGTAAGTATTATAATGCATTGAAGCTTACTTATATTAAAAAAGGTATAGATCTTGCCGGTGGTCTTTACTCCGTTTGGAGTGTTGACTTAGAAAAGGCTATCGAAGATAGATTGGGCATCGAAAATAAATCTTTTGATCAAATATTCAAAAATAAGAATTTGAAGATTCTTCCAAAAGCTAAAGAAATTAAGAACGGCTCAATTATTCTTAGTTTTGAGACAGAAGAGGCTGCCAAGACATGCTTTAACTTGTTGCAAGAAATTAAGTCTGGCTCTCTTAAATTGAAAGTATCAGGAGATCAGGTTTTTGCTGAGTTAGCTCCTGAACTTGATAGAACAATTAGATCTGGCGCAGTTGAGCAGGCCGTGAGTGTTTTGACGAGCCGACTCGGTGGTTACGGAGTAGAGGGCGTGAGTGTTATCTCTCAGGGTGATCGCAAGGTCGTCGTACAGCTTCCAGGCGTTGAGGATCCTGAGCGCGTTAGAGCCTTAATTTCAAAGGCTGCGCATCTTGAATTTAAGATAGTAGAAAAAATTGGTGCAACTCGGGATTCATTGCTTGACGCTTATGATGGAGAGTTGCCTTCCAATTTGGTTATCGTTTCAGGCAAGCCAATAGTTGATGAGGCCACTGGACTTGAAGAAGCAAGCCACTACTTCTTGGTTTCGGCATTTCCTGATATGACTGGTGATAAGATCATTGACTCGTATGTATCGCGTGATGAATTTAATAAGCCTAATGTTGTATTTAAGATGGATAGCACGGGTGGTAAAGAGTTTGCCGAATTGACAGCAAACAATGTGGACCGCTCTATCGGTATAATCATGGATGATGTAATGATATCGTATCCAAAAATAAATCATGCTATTACAGGTGGATCGGCTTCCATTATTGGTATTGCGTCTCAGAAAGAGGCGGTTGATCTATCAATTGTTTTGAAATCTGGATCATTGGTTGCACCTCTTAGACTTGAGCAAGAAAACCGTGTTGGCGCATCACTAGGTCAAGACTCGATCTACAAAGGCTTTATGTCATGCATAATCGCCATGCTTTTGATTTTCTTGTTTAGCTTTCTTTATTACAGAATTCCGGGGCTGTTGGCAGTTATAACCTTGCTTGTTAACTTGTTTTTTGTATTGTTGTTCTTGTCGTATTTTAATGCATCGCTTTCATTATCCGGTATCGCAGGTATCGTGCTTTCGCTTGGTATGGCAATTGACGCATCCATTCTGATTTATGAAAGAGCAAAAGAAGAATTGGCAGCAGGAGCATCTTTAAGGGCAGCAATTTTAGGTGGATTTGATAGCGCATTTGCTGTTATTATGGACTCGAACATTACAACGTTTTTGACTGGGTTGGTACTATTTCAATTCGGTGGTCCAGCTGTAAGAAACTTTGCAACAACGCTTATGCTTGGTATTGTGGCAACGGTTCTCACAGGCGTTTACTTTTTAAAGGCTTTATTTTTGTTTATTTTTGATATACTTAATGTCAAATCAATGAAATTGTAATTCAAAATTTGGCGGCGTAGCTCAGTTGGTTAGAGCGACGGAATCATAATCCGTAGGTCTAGGGTTCGAATCCCTGCGCCGTTTATTTTATAACGTCATTAATATTTTCTTATCTCATTGGTGCTATTCCAACAGGTTATTGGATCTGTAAGTTTTTTTATGGCACGGATATTACCAAACGAGGCTCTGGCAACATTGGCGCAACAAATGTTGCAAGGGTCAATGGCAAGTTTTTATTTCTTCCGATTTTTTTAATTGACGCAGGCAAAAGCTATTTAGCTCTTTATTTCGTAGACTTAGGCTTTAATCAATTTTACGGATTTTATCCTCAGCCCTGGTTTCTGTTTTTGACAGCAAGCTGTTTATTGCTTGGCAATGCATATTCTATTTTTATCGGATTTAGGGGTGGGAAAGGCGTTGCAACAATGCTTGGTATAATAGCCTATCTTTTCTCTGTGACAAGTTTTTTAGTTTTTTGTGTTTTGTGGCTAGTAATTTATGCCGCAACAAAACACGCATTCATGGCCTCAATCGGAGCTATGTTTTTATTTTTATCACTAGTTTTATTATTTTGCCATCTGACTAACGGGCAAGTTTTCTTTCTAGCCTGTCTTTTTATGTGGCTTTTATTTAGACATCAAAGCAATATCAATGGTTTTTGACTGACGACAAATTTCGAAGATTTCTTCTACATTTTTTTTCGCGTTGGCAATTTTTTTCGATAGTTGTCATGTAATACAGTTTTAAGTTGTTAAAGTACCTAAAATAAAGCTTTTTGCGTTTGGTTGTAAATCTACGATTGGAAGCTAGCTGTAAATGGCAGTGGCATTTTTCATTATTTTGAAAATTTTAATTCGGCAAGCCCAATCCAATCGCACGCTGCTGGCGGGGTCTAAAAAATTATCTTTTTCTTTGTAGCTCTGATAAATAGCCGCATGCGAGAAGCCATAGTCGATGTATCAATCTGCCTATGCATGTTTTGACATGGCGCAATGTTATGATGAAAATAATTTGCAAAGTTTGACTAACGTCGCCTCTTCGGATAAAATTAAATACTCAATTCATATTCTTACATGCTTTATTTAAGACTATCACATCAGTGTAGGCGGCTCTGGGTTATAATTTTAAACAAAAAATTAGATTATTTTTGAAATTGAAAAATTTTAAAAGGGACCTTTATTTTTAATTTTTAGGACTTTATGATATTTGATAAATTAATTAAAATTTTATGGGGAGAATTACACGGCAAAGAATTGCTCAAATTCGGCCTACTTTCATTGGGTTTTTTCTTTTTAATCGGTTCTTACTGGCCATTAAAAACATTAAAGGATTCAGTTTTTATAAATATTGTTGGACCAGCATATCTTCCACTGGTTAAAATATTGTCATTGGCATTATTTTTCCCAATCGTTCTTTTATATTCTAAGCTTGTTGATATTTGGTCCAAAGAAAAAATAATTTATTCCGTAGTACTTATTTATGGCGTTTTAGGGTTTGTAATTGTTTATTTTTTAGGGCATCCTACAATCGGAGTTGCAAATACAGTTCCAGGCGCAAATAGGCTTTTGGGTTGGTTTTTGTACGTTTTTGTAGAAAGTTTCATTTCTTTGATGGTTTCTTTGTACTGGTCATTTATAAATGATATTACAACGCCAGAATCCGCTAAAAAAGGCTACGGAATGATTGCTTTCGGCACACAGCTTGGCGGATTCTTATTTACGTTATTCGGTAATTATCTGGCCTATGATGAAACAAAATACACAACAACTGTGCCAAAAATAGCCCTCATTTCTGTTCTTATGTTCTTTTTGATAGCTCTCGTTGTTTTTATTGTTGAAAAAGTAACACCACGTAATGAGCTAGAAAGCTATGGCCATCTGGTTAAACCTGAAACAAAAGAGCGTGTTGGTTTTTGGGATGGGCTTCAAATTATTCTGACAAGGCCTTATGTTCTCGGCATTTTTGGAATAATATTTTTTCAGGAATTTGTTACAACGATTCTTGGGCTTCAAATGTCGTTGCTCGCCAAGTTTACATACGCAGACCCTGGACTGTTAAATAAATTTTATTTTAATTTTTCAATGTGGGTACAGATTATTGCCTGCTTATTTGCGTTACTTGGAACATCGTATTTTCAGCGCAGATTTGGCATTAAATTTTGCTTAGTAACGTTTCCCCTGTTGTTGGGCGGAGTTATTATTGGATACGTTATTCATCCAACGCTTGCAACAATCACATATGTCATGCTGATCGCAAAGTCACTAAATTATGCATTAAATCAACCAGCCAAAGAGGTTTTATACATCCCTACAACTAAGAGTGTTAAATTTAAATCAAAAGCATGGATAGACATGTTCGGAATGAGGTTTGGCAAGGCCAGTGGGTCATCTGTAAGTAATTTATTTGGCGGAGTAGTTGGTTTGACTGGTGGCGTAACATTGTGCTCTATTTTTGTTTGGGTTATTGTGTCAACTGTTGTTGGCAACATGTTCAAAAAAGTAGTTGATAATCGAGAAATAATTGAGTAACAAATTGAAGTAAGTGTTGTATGTTTTATCATGCAAAATGATTATATCGGCAGCTTTTTGTGTAGGAGTTTGTGATGTTATCGAGGCTGTTACGTTTTTTTTGGGGAGAGCTTACTTCTGATGAGCTAAAAAAGTTTGGCATGCTCGCTTGTACGTATCTTTTCATAATAGGAACTTACTGGTTAATGAGACCACTCAAAGACGCAATATTCATGCGTGTTGTTGGTAAAAGTTATTTACCGGTTGCTAAAATAATATCTGTCCTGACCATGATTCCATTAATTTTGATCTATTCAAAATTAGTTGATATGTTTCAGAAACATAAACTTTTTTATATTTTATTTATTTTTTACGGTCTCATATTTTTAACAATAGCTTATTCTCTTGGTCATCCAAGCATAGGATTATCGAATACAATTCAGGGAAAGGAACGACTTATCGGCTGGGCCTTTTATTTGGGAATTGAAAGTTTTGGCTCGTTGGCAATAGCTCTTTTTTGGTCATTCGTTGCAAGTACGTGTGATACGAAATCTGCAAAAAAGGGCTACTCCTTAATTATTTTTGGTGCACAATTTGGATCTGTGGCCGGTCCATTTTTAGCGTGTAAGGCAACAATCATTGGTATGCAGCTGTTAGTTCTCATTGTTGCTTGCGGAATTCTGATTGTACCCGTGCTCATCAAAATTCTTTGGCATAAATATCCACATTTTTTTAACGAAATTGATGCCGACAAAAAAACATCAAAAACTAGCTCAGGACCGATTCAGGGGCTAAGACTTTTGTTCGCAAATAAATACTTGGTAGGTATTTTAGGACTTGTAACGCTTTACGAAATAATTGGAACAATAATAGATTATCAAATGAAATTTATGGCGAATGAATCATTTAATTCGGTTGAAGTTTTAACTGAGTTTCTTGGTGCATACGGGTTTTACGCCAATTTATTAGCTTTATTGTTTACACTTGTAGGCACAAATTTTTTTATTAGAAGATTCGGATTAGTTGCGTCTCTAGTTGCATATCCTTTAACCGTCGGGTTAGTTGTTATCATTGCATGGCTACAACCTACATTGTATGCCTTTTTTGCCGCTATGATAGCAATTAAAGGCTTCAGTTATGCTTTGAATAAGCCATGCGTCGAAATAATGTACATACCAACAAGTAAAGATGTAAAGTTTAAAGCAAAGAGCTGGATTGATGTTTTTGGAAGCCGATTGGCAAAGGCTTTTGGAGCAGGAATTAATGCCTTTTTTACAGAGATGTCCTCGTTGCTATTTTTCGGATCACTAATATCTTTGGGAATTGTAGGGATTTGGATAGTTACTGCATTTTTTGTAGGTAAAAAGAATCAGCAACTTGTTAGAGATAATCAAATCATAGAATAGTTGAAGAAGGGCCGCAATGGCCCTTCAAATAAAAGATTACTTCTTAAAATGAGGTTTCAAATAATCAAGCAAATTTGATGCCATTTCCGGAATCGAAACAAACAAAACATTTTTCAATTTATTGACAATTTCTTCCAAAAATTGGATTGCCTCATCTTTGTTACTTAAAATTTGTTCAATAATTTCCGATCTGGCTTCATTTGTTGGCAAATCTTTTAGCATCGATAAATAAACGCTTGATTCCGCCCTCAAAGTGCTGTCTTCTGGATCATCATTGATTATATTTAGAAGGCCTAAAACCAAGTTAATTGTTTGATCTGTGATCGCTTTTTTGTCTTCAGAATTTTCTTCTTTTTCATTTTCAACATCGGCTGCCAGCTGAAAAAATGATGCTATTAAATTGCACGTCTCCTGCTGTTTTTCTTTTTTATCTTTGGCACCAGCAACTTTACCCATCTGGCTGCAAGAATTGGCCACACCCTGTAAAATTGTTTTAGGCGAAACTTTTCGAAGCTCCGTTGCATTTTTTTGAGTGTCAGCCATATCTTCTGCCAGCACACCACCAAAAAGGCTTAAATAAAGTGACATTGTCATGACAAATCTCTTCATAATCTCTCTCCTCTAACCTTTGAAAAATAATGAAAAACAACATAACAACATGATACTGCTTTAAGTATACCTATTTCAAGAGTTTTATTTTAATTTCTAAACCCATCAATCGGCCATTGCTGTAAAAAACTCAAATGCGAATCTTCTAGAATCTTTCCGTTCACAAGCAGGCTTATAAAACTAATTTCTGGAGCCGCATTATTGATCGTTTTGAGAAGACTTTCTACAAGTTGATATTTTCTGAATATAGACCATTCACCCCAAGCGAAACACTGATTCAGAGATATAAACACCTCCTGGTCATTGGCTGAAACGGCGACATATTCTAAATCAATTTTCTTAGTGAATATTTTTTCATCAAGCTGAGTAGAAAGCCATGCATTTATCAAATGCTTTAAATTTTCGTTATTATTACCACCACTCCAAATAATAACAGTGTCTTCATGCTTAAATTTATCATCCTTCCAAAAATAAATTTTGACTTTTTTGCGTGTAGATGCGTCTTTTTTTTGCAGTGGTGTATCGCTCTCTACAGCCCAGAAGTTCCAGCAAACAACTATCCAATTTTTTTGGATTAAAAACATTAATACACCAACTGTCAGGCAGGCTATCGAAATAACCATAAATCTGAATTTATGTGTTTTCATATTAAACTTTCTGTTTTACTTCAAGTTAAAAGGCATGTTTTATGTTCTGTGACACCGCCCAGCTTAAAAGCTGTGGCTTCTCAATCTAAATTTGAATGTCACTGATTTTGAACATATTTTTTAATTATTTCTTTATCACATTTACCAACTGTCTCCGCAAAATAGCCATCGGACCAAAAGCTATCTCCACACAAAAATTCTTCTAATTCTGGAAATTCTGCCAGTATCACATTGGCACTTCCACCATTAAACAGCTGTGCCGCCATACTAACACTGATGTTTGGCCTCAATTGGACCAACATGTGAATGTGGTACATTAATCTATGCTTCGTATGCGAATCCGACAAATACTTATTCATGTTTGATAGTATGCCATTCTTATTGGCGACTTGCAAAAATACTCGCTTTTTGCTTCATCGCCAAGAGGACTCGCATTCATCACCAGGTTTAAAACCCTGGGGTTTTCTGCTCAATTTTGAAAATTATTGCTGGCATCAATTTGCTTTGTTATTATTCAAACGAATTTCCATTGATTTTTATTTTGATATTTACTGCTTACGCCTATTTTTTGAGGAGCTGGGCCAATGCTGAAGAAAAAAATTGGAGAGATACTTGTTGAACTTAATATTATTACCCAAAATCAGTTAAATGATGCCTTGGTAGAGGAAAAGTCTTCGGGGAAATTTCTAAGTCAGGTTTTGCTTGAAAAAAAGATGGTTTCTAAAATCGACTTGGCGCGTGCTCTAGCGCAGGAAGTTTCGGTTCCATTCATAGAAAAAATTGTTGAACAAATGGCTGATACGCAGCTTCTTGGTAAGGTACCGCTTAAATTTTTACGCCAACACATTGTTGTTCCGATCATGTTTGAGGGACAGAAAACGATTGTTACGTCCAATCCTAGAGATTTGCAGCCTCTTGATGACTTATCATTGCTTCTTGGTGGCGATGTTGGATATGCTGTTTCGACTGAAGATATTATCAATGAGGCGATCAATCGCTATTATCCACTTGAGTCGAGCAAGGAGATGATGGAGGAGCTTTCTGAAGGTGAGCACGATGGGCTTGAGATTGAAATTGGAGCAATGGATGAAAAAGATATCATGCAACAAGCGAATGAGGCTCCAATTGTTAAACTAGTCAATCACTTGATAGTGCAGGCCGTCAAAGAAGAGGCTTCTGATATTCACATAGAGCCCTTTGAAAAAGAGTTGCGTATTCGATACAGAATCGATGGCGAAATGTATCAAAGAATTATTCCGCCAAAACGTTATCAAAGCGCTATTGTTTCTCGTATCAAAATTATGTCGAATCTTAACATCGCGGAAAAACGTGTGCCGCAGGATGGACGAATTCAAATTAAAGTTGGTGACAAGCCGATTGATATTCGTGTATCCGTTTTGCCATGCAATTTTGGAGAACGAGTTGTTATGCGTTTGCTTGATAAGTCCAGAGGCACGGTCGAAATTGAAAAGCTTAATTTGAATGCAAGAGATTTTACATTGTTAAAAAGAACAATTGAACGGCCAAATGGTATAGTGCTTGTCAGTGGACCAACCGGCTCAGGTAAAACGACAACCTTGTATTCTGTTTTGACTCATTTAAATAAGCCAGAGGTTACAATAATTACAGTAGAAAACCCTGTTGAATATACAATTTATGGAGTTAGCCAAGTTCAGGTCAATGAGATGGCGGGTTTGACGTTTGCTGCAGCTTTGCGTTCAATTTTGCGACAGGATCCGGATGTTGTGCTTATCGGCGAAATACGTGACGCTGAAACCGCGCAAATTGCTACTCAGGCAGCGCTGACCGGACACTTAGTTTTAAGTACCATTCATACAAACAGTGCTCCGGCGACAATTACTCGACTCATTGATATGGGTGTAGAACCGTTTTTGATAGCATCATCTTTGATTTGCGTAATTTCGCAGCGATTGGTAAGGCGTTTGTGTATTAAATGTAAGCAAAAATACGATCCAAGCCCTGAAATGTTAAGCAAGATAGCGCTTACGCCTGATACGGCAAAGGGTATCGAGTTTTATAAGCCTGTAGGGTGTGATGAATGTTTGAAAACGGGTTATCGAGGTCGACTTGCGGTTTTTGAAATGATGGAAGTTTCTGATGAAATTGCAAAATTGATTGTACAGCGTGCAGATGCTTCAATAATTAGAAAAAAAGCGCTACAGGAAGGCATGACTCTGCTTGGAATGGATGGCGTTCGGATGATTAAATCGGGGCTGACGTCGATTGAAGAAGTGATTTCTGTCGCATATGTTGAAGATGTAGTCGCAGACTAAGTAATTTTGGAAGTAGGAGAGTAGTATGTCATTTTGGTTGAATGACAATAGATTTATTGTGTGTTTACGCCAAGTTTCATTTGTTAATAAAATCTTATATTCAACTTTAATTCCAGGATTTTTTGTTTTGGGGTGGGCGTACTTTTTTTATTTACCCACTGTAAGTCAAATTAATCTTCTGCGGCCAAAAATTATTGATCTGGAGCAGCAAGTAGTAAATTTTAAAAATATTATAAAATCAATTGAAAAGGAAAAAAACCGGAACAAAAAGTTACAACTTGACTTTGACATGCTTAGTCGATTAACGTTTGATTTTGGAAAAATTTCTGACTTTTTGCTTAACGCTATGACAAAACACAATCTTTCATGTTCAGCAATTAGTCCACTTTATACTCGATTAAAAAATGGCTTTGCTAAAGATTACTTCAGCGTTGTTTTTAAATGTAAGTATGTAGATTTGATAGAATTTTGTCGTGAAATTGCGCATCAAAGGGCTCCTTTAAAATTTTGTTTTGCAAAAATTGTAAGGTGGAAAGATGGCAAAATTAAAGCGGATATTGTTTTTAGAAATGTTCGCGTTGATCATGCTTAATGCTGGCATTTTTATTTACTGTGAAAACATTCGAGATCCATTTTATCTTTCATCTTCTAATACGTATAATAAAAAATCTGCAATGATTCTATTAACTGGCATTATTCGAAGTGCTGGCAAAAGTTGCGCAATTATATCTGTTGATGGGGTAGAAGAATCTGTTTTTGTAGGAGATAAAATTGCCGGTTTTAAAGTTTACGGAATAAGTACTGGTACAGTGATTTTAGCAAGAAATAACATCATTAAAAAATTGATTGTGGAATGATTGCTTGAAGTGAGAAGGGAGATTTGTGGTAACGCTTTTTTTGCTCGTATTTTGTTTTTCATTTGTGAACTATATTTTGCCTGATTCATGTGTTTTGCCTTCAGAAAAATATGAAACAATGGATATTCCTCCGACAACGCATGATTTGATTAAGCAAGAATCTGATAAAAAAGAGTCAGAGACACTGCATAAAATTGAGAATGTTGTCAAAAAAGTTACAAATAAAAATGAGTTGAAGGTGGAAAGTAAGAGCCATAAAAAAAACAACTTCCGTCTTGAAAATAAAAAAATAGATTCTGTTTATCAAGCCTCTGGTGCTGGTTCTATTTGGGAAGCTTTAAAAAATCCATTACTAGAGCGTGAAATTCGTAAGCGATTAGATGAGCAACACAACGATTTGGCTAAAATTGATAAAAAGGTTTCATTAACATTGAAAAAAGCTAACATTAAAACGGTATTTAATCAGATAAGTAAAATGACGGGTGTAAAAATATTAGTTGATCAGGATATTTGTGTTGATGTTGAAAATATAGATCTAAACGATGTTTCTTTGCTTGCTGTTATAAAATTAATTATATCATCAAATAATCCGCCTTTGGCTGTTGTTAAGGACTGTGATGTGTGGCGTATAACAAAGCTTGCAACTGCTATCGACATGTTTAAATTTTTATCACAGCAGACCCTTGAAAACGATTACTTGCACGAAAGCTTTACCATTGCCAACGCGAAATGGGAGGACTCTTTTAAAAAGCGTATTGAAAGTCTGTGGAATGGGATAGTTGGCGAAAAAGATAAAAGCGACAAGGCTAAAAATTATTTGGTGCTTGAGGACAACACGCATAAAATTTTATTTAAAGGTCGGACCGATCAGGTTGCAATATTTAAAAAATTTTTAAAAGAAATAGACGTTGAGGTTCCTCAGGTTAAGATTGATATTCGAGTTATTCTAGCAAGCAAAGATTTTGAGGATTCAATAGGTTTTGATTGGTCTGGTTATTACGACCGACGTCTGGAAGTTAAGCGAACTGATTTTGTCGGAATGGGAGCTAAGGAGAGTCCAAGCGATTCTAATCCTTTTCAAAACGCTATCAACTGGTCTATGAATTTTGTACCTGGATTGTCATATTTTAAGGGCTCAGATGCAAAAATAAGATTACCATTTTTATTCGGAAACAAGAATTTTGATTGGAATCGCTGGAATATAATAATCAATGCCGCAGAAAATAAAGGAGAGGTTAAGACAGTCATCAAGCCAACTCTTTTAGTCAATAACGAGGAGTGGGCCGAGATTTTGGTTGGTCAAGAAATGCCTCACGAAACTAAAATAGCTGAAACAGTTGAGGGACAACCTTCAAATATTTCAACAACTCAGTACAAAGATATTGGGATAAAAATTAAAATTAAATCAATGGTTGTACCGCGTAATGATGCTGTTTTTATGGATATATTTGTTGAAAATTCCCACTTGAGAAAGTCTAAATTTGACTTCAAAACATTGCCAAGTCAGGAAAAAGAGGGCTTCAATTATATGATAGAAACGTCGCGATCAAAAAACCGTGTGCTGCTCAAAAGTGGTCATACAACATTGATCAGTGGCTTGATTAGTAATTCTGAAGAAAAAGTTAAAACAGGTGTACCATTTTTACAAGATCTTCCAGGGCTGGGATGGCTGTTTCAGGGCAATACTAAGGCTTCTTTTGATAAACAGCTTCTTATTTTTATTACTCCAACTGTTGTTTAAAACGCTTTCATTTTACTCGAATTTTATGATTAAATATCTTACAGCGCCAAAACAATAATGTTTAGCGTTATACATTAACCATGCCCGCTTAAACACCGCTGCATATCGTGCTTGTATGAGTTTTGATAATTTTTTAGATGCGGCCTACCGGCAACGATTGGGAGCGAGTTGCCGAATGACTTTTTCATAAATTGCGTAAAGTGGCATCGCTATCAATTTATTGTTTGTCATTAATTTCGTCTTGAAGTAATGATGAATCCTGCTTTTTGCAAGCAGTTATAATAATGTTAGCCGCTTCTTCTACGCTATCTGTAAGTCTGACTAACTTTGTATCTTCTGCGTTTATTAAACCATGTTCAAGAGCTCTTGTTGTTGACCACACTGAAAGAGGGCTCCAGTAATCACGATCCATCAACACTATCGGAACTTTGGTCATTCTATTGCATTGGACCAATGTTAGTATTTCGGACAACTCATCCATTGTTCCATATCCGCCTGGAAATATTACAAAACCTACAGAATATCTTACGAGCAGCCATTTACGTGCAAAAAAGTGCTCCATGACGATATTTTCTTGAACGTACGGATTGGCTCGTTCTTTATTAAGTTTTATAAGGCCAATGCCGGCTGAAACAAATTTTGGGTAACATCTTGATTTACGATTTAATTTACATTCTTTATAGTTTTCGCTAACAAATTGAAAAGCTCCCATGTTTGCAGCTTCCATTATTCCTGGGCCACCGCCAGTGACGATAGAAAACCCTTCTCTGGCTAAAATATTGGCAAGCTTTTTTGCATCCTGTCCCCACTTACTTTCTAGCAAAACCCTGGCGCCTCCGAAAATTGTTATTGCTGGTTGTGGTAGTTTGGTAAGCTTCCACATTCCCCACATCAAGCGAGCGTTTGTCTTCATGAGGCTTTTAAGAAATTTTAAATATTCTCGTAGCCTTAAAATAAACATTGGCGCTTCCTTTTTTTATAAAATATTTATTACAGCATCATTATAGATAATATCAGAAATACGGTTGCAAAATGCTACAGCTTCGTCCAAATTTCGTTGATGCAAGTTTCGCCCAACTGCTATCCCTGACGTGCCTCCCGTGTGCAGTTGATGATATAGCGAGGTTAAAAAATCTTCTTGATTTTTCATTGTTCCACCAGAACAGACAATTTTTGTTCTTCCTGCCGCAATGGTTGCATGTTTTAATAATTTTGCCGATTCAAAGCTGTTTGCTGAAAGCGGCGGATTAACTTTTACAAAATCAGCATTGATCCCAAGCCCAACTCCGCAAGCCCCCGCAATTATTTCTCCTGAGAGTTCATCTTTGACTGATTTACCTCGAGGGTATATCCAAATAACTGAAAGCATGCCGTGTTGGTGTGCCTGCCAAATTACTTGTGCAACGTGGCTTAACATCTGGCTTTCATATTTACTGCCAAGATAAAGAGTGTATCCAACGCCCAAAACCTTTAAACCTGAATTTTGTTTAAATTCTGCGACTTGATCAACAGTGTGAATTTGAAAACTCATTGGATCATCAAGATCTTTTGATACCAGATTTGTTTTTGCATTGAGTTTTACTAGATATTTAACATCTTTATAATTTTGGCCGTATCTAGCAATCAAGCCCAGGTGTGTTGCAAAAACCCCAACATTGCCATGCTTTGCTATTTCAAACATGTGCTTTGGATCGGCATCATCAGGAGATATCCCTGGTCCATAAAAGTCTTGGTTTAGATGCTCAATTTTTTGATCACCAGCAAATAAAAACAAGCGCCCGGTATTTTTTGTTGCAGCCAAAAAATTTTGAATGTAAGTTTCTTGCAATTTTGGCGGAACCGTTAGAGGAACCTTAATATTTTCTTTTTTTATTTCAATCATTTCGTTATATCCTTTGTTTCTTCGATTGCAAATAAGGCTAATGCTTTATTCTTAAACTCATCAAAAGAGTCATGAGGTTTCAGGTAAATATTACTTTTTTGAAAGAATGTTAGCAAAGATTTTAATTTTAAAGCCTCATCTGTGGCTTGTCTAATGATATCGATTGTGACTGGAGCATGCCAGCAACAGTGCCAAATATAAACACGTTCGACCAAATTATTATTTTCTTTGTTATATTTTGTATTGAATTCTTGCAATCCTGGAAAGTTTGATTTAGAAACAATATTTTCACTCGTTGCGTCTTCACGTGTATTAAAGCCTAGAACAAAATCGTTAATTTCTGGATCTAAAAAATAATGGAGAAATAGTCGGCCCATTTTCTTTTTTAAAATAACGTACGGTGAAAAGCCATTATTTGCATATGTTATATCCATCGGTGATGTTTTAAAGCACTCAAAAAATGCTTTAACAACGTCTTTGCTTTGTATCGTTTTTTCAGAATAAAGTTTGCCGGTAATATCTGTTGAGGAATCATTGTCATTCGGAGCCGAAATAACGCCGATCATAAGTCCACCATCTTTTAGTATTGGTACAAGGACTGGCATTACTCCGGCACTCCATGCAGCATTTAAATAAATTGTTTTCGCTGTTATCTTTAAATTATCTGTTAATCGAAATTTAAAATTGTCGAGATCTTTACGAATATCTGTGAATGTTTTTTGAGGTATTCCGCCTAACGATTTTAGAGTTGATTCTTCCTTTGATTCATTGCCTAGTTCATCGATAGAATATTCAAATTTTTGTTGCTGCCAATCTGGATCTGACGTTGCATTGATTAGGCTACAACTTCTTTTGAATGCATTTATCATACTTTTGCCTGGATCATTTATTGCATTTTTGACTTCATTATTTAAAAGTAGGCACAAATTCAAAAATTCTATGAGTTGAAAGCCTGCACATGCTATCGGCAGTTCTCTGTAAAAATTGCCGTAGCCTCCTGTAAATTGTAGCAATTCAAGCGTTTTGCCGTACAAAGATGGCTTTTTATTTAATAATTGAACACTGGCTTCTGCAGCTACTTCTATCCCGAATGATATTTTATTATCTGTTTCGAATAACGGATATTTGCCACGAGTTAATGCTTGATACGAGCAAATGCGAAGGTTTCGTAATTCTTTGAATTGCTGTTTTATTTTTATATCTTTAGTGTTTGCGATGCGCATATCTATTTTTTCAATGAACAGATCATAATATCTTCTTAAATCATATCTGTTTTTTAAGTCTGTTCCGTACTCGGTTCTGAATATTTTGGGATCCAAATATTCGTCTAGGTCTGACTTAATATCTTCAAAATCAGAGCCAGCTTGTTCTAGTTTGCCTTTATTTAAATCCTTTAATGTATTGCTCAGCGATTCTAGTGCCAAAACGTTGGAGTTTTCACCAGGCTGTGTGATTATTGGCTTTACGCAGACAAGTGATAAAATTTCGCTATCTGCGATAATGGTGTTTTTCAATAAAGTTAATATAAGTAGAATAAAAATTTTTTTGTTCATACATCTCTCCTAAATTTTATGAAGTTATAAAATATCTATTTAGCTTGGGGCATTTATTGTAAAAAGCATGTAACGTGAAGCTTTCAATGGCGATGGCTCTTTTTCTTATTTCCAATTTGACTGAAAATATTAAATTCTATTTTGGGTGTTTCATGCTTTGTTCAAATTCAGATATTTTTTGATGTAGAATTTCTATGATAGAAGGCGCAATATCTTCGTCTATGTCAATAGCTAAATAATTATAATTATGCCTAACTGAATTAACTTCAAAGCCTCCATCATTTAAATTTTTTATTAGAGTCACAATTCTTGTATGAAGCATAAAGTTTGTATAAGCGCAAGCTACGATTGTATTTTGTTGGGGGTTATAATCAGCGGTGAACTTGGTATCTGCTTGTTTGTGGCCAGGACTTGATTCCATGGCATGGCCCATAAAAACTGTACTTACGAATAATATTTGTAAAAATATGCGTTTTAACATGGTTTACCTTTGATAAAAAAATACTTTAGTCGTACGCATTTAATAATACTCAAGTTTAACTGATTTTAGAAGCCGTTTTTCAAGCTTGAGCATTTCATTGTATTCATTGTCTGTGTGGTGGTCATGGCCAATCAAGTGAGCGATACCATGGGCGAGTAGGGCGGTCAGGTGATGTTGCAACGTGCGGTTCCATTTTTCGGCAGCATCTTTTTGCACGTGTTCAAGCGAAATAATGATGTCGCCCAGGTTTTTGTCGTCTGGTGAAGTTACTTTTATTTTTTGTCCTGGCTTTAAGTTTGGATGAAACGGAAACGAAAGAATGTCGGTGGCTTTGTCTTTGTTTCTGAATTGATTGTTGATAGCATGAATAGATTTATTTGTTGTCAGCAGGATATTTAAATCAAAATCGGCGTAATCCAGCACGCCCAGTATTTTTTGTGCTTGGGCGTGCAATTTTTTGACATCTACCTTAATTTTTCTTTGCCTGTTTTTAATCAAAATCATAAAACACTAATTTTTGCGGTCAGTACTTCATTTTCGTTGATCAAGCTTGGTTGTTCTAGAATTTCGTTTTTAAATTCGATGTTTAAAGCTTTTGTTATTCCAGCGATTACTTTTTGTTGTTTTTGCAGCGCGTTTAATTTGTTTTGATCTTGTGAATAAATTAAAAGAGTTGATATCTCGGTTTTGAGCGAGAGTTGCGCTTCGCTTTTTAACTTTCTTACGCTGGCGATAACTTCGAGCATTGAATTGATCACGTCGTTGCTGGCTGCAAAATTGTAGTTAAACCGTTTTTCATCCATGCTCGTCAGGTGCAGCGATTTGACCTGTTCGCTTTCTTGATAAAACATCTGATAAAGCGTTTCCGTGATGTATGGCGTGATTGGCGCGAATAGTTGTAGTATTCCAAACCCTAACTCGTACAAAACGAATTTTGTTGCTTCAATTTCTTCGGCTGAGTATTTTTCTGGCGAGAAGAAGCGGTCTTTGACTATTTCTAGATAATTATTGCAAAATGTTTGCCAGAAGAATTTTTCGGCTACTTCCAGTGCTGAGTGATACTCAAATTTGTCGTATGCTTCAATGTACTGTTGCATGGTTTGGCTGAAGTTGTGCAGCACCCACTCGTTGAGTGCATCAAGTTTTGGCGTCGAGGCTGGTTTTTTGTAGTCGCCCAGCTGTTCTGAGCAAAATTTAAACGCATTCCACAACTTTGTTAACAACCTGTGTCCAATTTTAAATTGGTTTTCGCTAAACGCTGTGTCGGTGCCCAGTTTGCCGTTTGCAGCCCAATACCTGATCACATCGGCTGGATATGTTTGAAGTAACGCTTCGGGCGATGTTTTACTGTTTTCTTTGGACTTGGATATCTTTTCTTTGCCTGCAAGCACGTGCCCAGACATGACAATGTCGATCCATGGAATTTGATTGTGATGAAAATATGCCTTTGCAATCGTGTAAAATGCCCACGTACGAATGATGTCGTGTGCTTGCGGTCTCATGCTCATTGGCAGCGTAATGTTGTCAGGTGATTTGCCCGGCCAATTCATATTAATTTGTGGAGTTAAACCTGAAGTGTTCCATGTATCCATGATATCGGTTTCTGGAGCGATGTTTGTAGATCCACATTTTGTGCATTTGCCGCCAGGAAACGCCTGCTCTTGCGGGTCGACTGGCAGATGTTTTTCATCAGCTAACAAAATTTGGCCACAGTCTTGGCAATGCCAGACCGGAAACGGAATCCCAAAAAAACGTTGGCGTGAAACGCACCAGTCCCAGTTCAAATTTTTCACCCAGTCGTGGTATCGTACTTTCATGTGTTCTGGGTGCCAATTAATTTTATCGGCTTGTTGCAGCAATGCCTCTTTGTGGTCAAGGATGTTAATAAACCACTGCCATGGCGCTAAATATTCAATCTCTTGCTTGCAACGTTCGTGAACGCTTACCGCATGTGATATTGCTTTTTGATTCAGCAGTAGACCGTCGTTATTCATCAACTCTAACATCTTATTTCTTGCGTCGTGAACAGTCAAACCGGCCAGAGGTCCTGATTTTTCTGTCCATTTTCCATCGTTGCCAACAACTTGCACGAATGGCAGCTTATGTTTTTTGTACCAGTGAATATCGGTCTGATCACCAAAAGTGCAGCACATGACAAGACCTGAACCCTTTTCTGGACTGACTTTTTCGTCAGCCAAAATTGGGACTTGGTGTCCAAATATCGGTACGATCGCATTTTTGCCGGCTAAATTTTGATATCTGGCATCATCCTGGTGATAAAACACTGCTACGCATGCGGGAAGCAGTTCTGGTCGAGTTGTGGCGATTACAAGTTGTTGCCCATCGGTTGTTGTGAATTGAATATCATTAAATGTGTTTGAGATTTCAGCATCATCAAGCTCGGCTTGCGCCACAGATGTCCTGCACGTGGTGCAAAACATGGAAGGCTCTTGCTTGCGGTAAGCCAAGCCTTTTTGGTAAAGTTCAATGAATGAATATTGCGATATTTTGCGGACTTTGGGCGATATTGTTGAGTAAATTTTGGTCCAGTCGATTGAAAGTCCCAATTTTTTATAAAGATCCTCAAAATTTTTTTCTACAGCTTCGGTATCTTTCAGGCAGAGAGCGATGAATTCTGAGCGCTTCATTAAATGGCCTTTGATGCCGTTTTTCTTTTCTACAAAACGTTCGGTTGCAAGGCCGTTGTCATCAAATCCCTGCGGATAAAACACATTGAATCCGCGCATGCGCTTGAATCGCGCAATCAGGTCTTGATGGGTGTAAGAAAAAACGTGGCCGACGTGCAAAGACCCCGAAACCGTTGGAGGTGGGGTGTCGATGCTGAATACTTTTTTGGACGTATCCGGCTTAAAGTTATAAATCAAGTCTTTTTCCCATAAATCTCGGGCTTTTTGTTCTGACGTCGAATGTTCGTAAATTTTATCCATTTCCATCGCGATTCCTTAAAAATGTTTCAACTTGCAACTTTAATTTGTGTTTAAAAATTTTTATATCTAAAAGCTACATTATTTTAGCAAAAATATCAAAAATGCGTTTGCGAAAGTGGCTGTAATGTTATAAAATGTTTGAGCGTTCAATGTTTACAGTGATTGTGCCCATTTTATTTATAAAGGTCTTAAATTCATGAATTTTAAATTGTTAAAAGTTTTACTTGTTTCATTGCTTTTATCATGGTCAAGTGCGCCTGTTGTTCGTGCTATGGCTGAACTTACACCAGAACAAAGAGAAGAAGTGCACCGATTGCAAAAAGCAGAAGCTGAAAGGTTAAAGTCTCTTTTGGCGGTAGGTATGTGTAATCCCTTGCTTAATTTAATGGCCTTCATTGCTTCTATGAATCTGAACAAAGATATTTTAAATGGCGGTTCGTGCGAGCTATTGAATGATAGAGGGATGAGAAGCGCAATGGATGCATGTAGGTTGTTGTTAGATACTGTATCTGTGCTTGGCGTTAGTGCAAGCAAATTTCATTCAGATATTGCACTCTACGGACAGTTACCTGTTATGCGCAATTTTTTGCAAAAATCAGTCAATAGAAGTTACGTAGGCGATGCTTTTTGGGGCGTATTTGACGTAGTTAGCCTTTCCAGCAGCTTGTATAACAATTCTAATTTGGCTGGAAAAAAACTTATCAAGACTGACGTTAGCTGCATAAATTCCGATGTGCTTGCGATTGTTCAAAAAAATCCTGACAGCAGAAGTGCTGAAGAGTGGGAAAGTCTTTCAGATTGTTGGTGTGAATTAATGCAAAATTTAACACCGCAGCGTTGGTACTGGGCCCATTTCTTATCAGTTAATGTTGTGAATTATTCAAACAGTGAATTTCGCGTGTGGTTTGAAGGTCTATGCATTGGCAAACATTATGTTTTGCCTGATGGTACAGCGGGCAGCATGCATAAATATTTAGGCATGCTCTCTGACGCTGATAGAACGGCATATTTGGATAAAGAGCAAAAACAATTTCTGATCGAAGCTGATGATTATACAAGTATTCGAAAATTAGCTTTTGGTATTTTAGGGATAGATAATGAAAGCGTTGTGTATCAAAAATTGAAAGAACTTGCATCGCTTTATAAAGTTGAATCCCAAGATCAAGATCAAGATTACGAATCAGAGCTTGTTGGAAAAGATTTGGTGATTAAAAAAGTTTACGATTTTTTTGTCAAATCTAAAAAAGTTGTTTTTGATGATAGCAAGGCTACAAATTCTAAATTTGTAAGGGCTATGTGTATTTATATTTTACCTGCCATGGAACAAATATGTTCAGCTGCAGCGTTATATTTTAGCGTGTGGGGTGATGGTAGTGCTGAAATGTTTAAAAAAATGTCGCTATGTAAGACCGGACAAGCGATAGCAAGAACTTTGCCTGAAATTTTAATGAGCAAAGGCTTCGATAAGATGCGCTTATTCTACGCAGCTTTGTTGGTTGCTGCTGTTATTAAATGTGTTCTCGATTTCAAGGCATACACCAAAAATGGCGAAATTTATAAAGCAGCAGAAGAATATACGTCAACAGTACAAGAGTTAAATGAAGCAGTAATAGAAGCAGCCGCCGCAGGGGAAATAGGGGGAGCAGCATCAGAAGCAGAAGCGGCTAGAGTCTTTGAGGCAGGTGAAAACCATAAAAAAGCATTGAGAAAATGCGCTAAATCTTGTATATCGTTTATGAATTTTGAACAACTTGATAGCCTTGCGCCATTGTTGGCTACTGATCCTGCAAGTCGTTCTAGAGCCGAGTGGAAAGCTATTCAACAACAATGGACGTTGCTTGTTGCTGGGCTTGCGGATAACGATCCTAGCGCTGTTGCAATTAAATGCGTTGCGGCTATAAAGATTTTATCGAATAAATCTTATAACGAGATTAAGCAGTCTGTAGAAAGTGGAAACTTTGGGTCATTAAATACGACTTATCACAATATCGCTCGTAACTTACATCCTGATAAGCATGAAACCGACGGTGTGATTTTCCAATTTATTACTGGGTTGCACAATGAATATGTGGCCTTAGAAGCACCAGTTCAGCCTGTTAAAAAAGCACCAGTTTATGGAGACGTTGATTAATAATTGGTCAAAATATTGATTTTTAGGGCCATACATCCTTTGACAAGCTCGGGATGAGCGGTAGGATCATGGCTGTATACATTTTGATAATTTTTTAGATGCGGCCTGCGAGCATTGATTGGGCCTGGGCTGGCGAATGAAGTTTTTGAAAATTGCAAAAAGTGGCAACGCAGTTTTCAGACCGCTGCTACTCGCAGAAATTGATATATGCAAATGCTTGCTCAGGTTATTTCAGCTCTACTTCGAACTAGCTGCTGGAGCTAGATAAGAAATAAAGTATTTCAAGTCATCATCGCCAAATCTTAACCCACCACCAATAAATGGATTAGCTTCATTTTTGCTACAGAAATCATCAACGCCAAACGTTGTGTACAAATTTTTAGCAAAAAACAATTTATTAAGCCATTTTAAGTGAGGCCTTGTATCATTTAAGCGGTTAACCCCTCGCAGATCAAATGCTTCAAATGTAGTAATCCAATGAATTTTGTCGGTTTCAAGCGGAACATAATAATCGCATCCGACACCAAACGTACTGTCGAATAATCCAATTCTAAGGGCAAGCCTGTTAAAGCGCTTTCCGAACTGCAATCCAAACATAATATCGTTGTGTTTTTGAACTTTCTTATCAACCTGTTCTGCAAATTCTATCTTCTTCCACAGCGGAATATTCATGTCGGTTGGACTGAGCTCGCTACCATTGCTATCTTTGCGAGTGTAATAAGTTGTATCTTCGGTAATACGGCCTTTTTCAGCTGTAGCAATCTGAAAAGAATAAAAACAATCGGAATTTGGTCTCAACCTCAAATCAAGGTAACCTTTGGAATTTTCTTTACGCAACATAGTTTCTGAATGCATGTCTATGTTCATCATTAAAGATTGCGTCTTGCCGACATAATTTTTGAAGCCTTTGATTGTCTTCTTAAGATCGGTATAAGTCTCATCTTCGTTAATCAATTTACCGATCACGCCCTTGCCGTTATTAATTTTTTCAACAACTTGGCCAGCTTCTTTGAATGTATCGCGAGCTTGAACCGCAGTGTCTTCGATCTGTTCAAACGCACCCGAGGCCTTTTTTCCTGCATTGTCAAAGGTTCCAGCAACATTGTGTACGTCGTCCGTGATTGCTGGAACTCCAGATTTCAGCGATGCAGCTGTATCTCTGAAATCCCCCAACATTCTATTAATATTTTCTTCGTTATTTTTCATAGTACGTTGCAAGGTCTCGGAAAAATCCGCCATGCGATTGGATGCTTTTGCAATTGAATCAAGTGCATTGCGCATATTATCTTCACCTTGCCGACTAGCCACAACACTTTTAATCGAGGCTGTAATATCTTGAATTGTCGCAGCAATATCTCTGAATTGGTCGAGCAATTCGCCAACGCTTGCAGGAGTTTTGCCAGGCATAGCCAACACACCACCGGGCAGAATATATCCTGTCGCAGAAGATCCAGGATCAATTTCTAAAGTCTTGGCCCCAATCAATCCATCTTGATGAATTGTTGCATACGCATTTTTTGCCAATTTATTATCTTTTTTTATCCGCATGATAATTTCGGCTTTGCCGTTATCAAGAAGATTTATAGATTCAACCCAACCAACATCCACACCAGCAATTTTTACGGGTGATTTTAAGGTAAGGCCGCCTGTATCATCAAAATACGCTTTGTAATTATAATATTGGTATTTATCAAATCTTAATTCTTTAATGTTTATACTTAGGTATAAAAATATTCCGATAGCTGCAAGAATAAATATACCTACACGTGTTTCCGTTTTCACAAATTTATCCCATTTTTTAAATAAACTTTAATTAAAGTTTTACATCAAGACAACAATTAGAATACTAAAGCCAATACAGTCTAACAATTTTAAAAATTTTTTTACCCTTTTTATCTGCTTTTTCATTACTTTGTTGAATTTGAGAATTTTCAGTTGTTTGCTTATCGGCCACTTTAATTTCCATAGTCTCTTTTTTTTCGTCGTCAGGTTGTTTTTCTTCTACTTCTTTTATTATAGCCAAAAGCCGTTGCTCAACATTTTCAACCATAGCGCAAGATAGAACAGAATAGACTTTCGGGTCAAATTTTTCAACCAAAAGGTCTTTTATATTGTTTAATACCTTGGGTTTGTTGTCATAAAGACCCTGGAGATGTTTCCAATTTTCATCCCAATTTTTACCCCAGCTTTCTTCAAATGCTTCGGCAACTTTATTAAAACGATCTTTTTGTTTATTCTGATCATCGGCTCTAGGTCTCCTCAACCCCAAAATCGCACAAAGAGAATCTGAAAGTAGCAGTGGATCTATTTTTTCATTATCAGTCCAAACTGTAAAAATATCTTGTAGCGCGACATCATCGTTTGGCACGCTATTACCTTTTGCGTTTAATTTCGGAGGACTATAAAAAGCATCTAAATGCTCCAAGCCAGGCACATCAATTAATTCGGTAACGTCATAAAGCTTTTTGTTCCGTTTTTTCAGAAACTCAGTAATACGCTTTATAAACTCCCCCTGCGGTATTTTTCCATGCATTTCAATCGAACCAAGCAGCAATTGATACTCTTTTTTAAATTCCTGTTTTTTAAAATCAAACGCCTCATTTATATTAATTTTGCCATGTTCACTGGTAATACATATTTTTATTTGCCCAAAAATTCCATCAATTTTAGCATCAAGATCAAAGATTTGAAGGCGATTAAGATTTGAAATTAAATTTAATACAAATTTTTTAATTGGAGGCATTTTTTCTTTGTCTGAGCTTGATTCGGCACCAGGAGAAGTCTTTGATGTGTCTTGATTGGCTGCATTGGTCTTATTTTTTTCGTCATCTTTGTCAAAAGTTAACTGCGCTATTGCCAAATTTATTCCGCCTAATGCCAACATCTCTGAATGTTCTCTATTTATCATTGCTTTGGTAAAACTTGAACCAACCATAACACTACGAATTAACTGCTCAGTCAGAATTATAATGATAGAAAGAATCATTAATGAAAAAATAAGAACGGTTCCGGTAGGTCTTTTCATATTTATGCCTTATTACTGTCCATCACCTTGAGCTTTTGGTTGCAGCTTATCAGATTTTTTTTCCCTTTTATTTCTTCTCCTTGAATTATCTTCTTGAACAAGGGAAAATGATAGCACTGGAAAAGTTGCTTGCATTGCTATGCTTTTTGAAAGTTTTTCATCCCAAAAATAAACGACTATTTCCACACGACAGGGTGAAACACCCTTCGTTTCTTGCTTTTCTCCCCATGAATCAAAAACTAACTCCTCTACATCTTTTTTTTGTGGCTTTTTATCGTCTGTTTTTTTGTAACCCTGATAAACGTACTGCAAAAACATATTTTTGACTCCATCAGCAACCAAATGCGTACGAACTATCTTTTTTTTATCTTTAACGTTATCAAATTCATTTTCTTTGGCCTTAAAATTATTCAAATCTTCAGTTTCTTTTCGATATAAATTGTAACATAAATTATCGCCCTTGCTTCTAGCTTTATCTATGACCAATTCATAAAAAACCCTAACCACACGAGCTTTTCGTTGCTCATAAATTTGAAAAGGGTTTGTATTAATAAATGACACAGACTTAAAAGGGTAAGTTTTGTGCTCGTTAATTGTCTTTGATAATTCATTTTCATTCGTATTTGCCATAAAATATATTTTTAATTTTTCTTTTTTGGCTGACTCATCTTTTTCTTTACCGTCAGTAGCTTTATTTTTATCTTCTTCTTTTGGCTCTTCTTTTTCCTCAACTGCCGCATCTTTTGCAGGTGAACCATTCGAATCTGTACCAGTACTCATTGATTCAAGTAACGGAGGAATGAAGGCTGTTGAAAAATCTCTCTCCATCTGATTAAACAATAAACATACTTTGCGGTTAGCAGATTGAACCTCTTGTACCGTATTAAGATACCTCATGACATTATTATAAGCCTGCATCATTCCAAAGATAATAATGCTGGACAGTGATAGCGCTATTAAAACTTCAATAATTGTAAAAGCTTGCTCGCGTCTCATTTTTTAACCTCTTTTTCTTTGGGCTTAAAAATAAAACTTAGCATATTTGATTCTTTAAGATGGTTTTCTTTTTTCCAAACCGCGTTAGTTTTAATAATTTTCAAAGTATCTTGGTATTCTTTTAATCCAGACTTTTTATTAACATCCTCAAGCGTTGTAGCAAATGTTACCGATGGATCCTCGATTTTAGTAACTATTTTTTTTGTAATAAAAGGCCTTTTAAAGTAATTTGAATAAAGCTCACGCTTTAAAATAAAAATTTTTTCGATATTGTCATTATTGTCTTGAAGACGCGTTAAAACCTTAAAAAGTATTTCCGAAATAAAAAAAACAGAAACTGTCAAAACACCCATAGCAAGCATAACTTCAATCAATGTAAATGCGCTGTTTTTTTTCATTATTACTCCGGGTGTACAAAGCCATCCAAAAGCTCAAATTTGCCATAGAATGGCAACATTTTAAAGCTCGATTTGGTTTCAATATTGTTTTCTGTTTTGGACATGTGAATAACTACATCCTGCACAAGCCCGTCTGGAATTATGTAGCAATTAGTATCCCCTTCACCAGAATTAATTTGTTCTTTTTTGCCGTGGTAAAAAGCTCTCAGTTTGATAGACGGATGAAGCTCATACTGAGTATTCAAATAAAAACCAGTAACCGGAAGGTAAATCTTTTTTTGTGGTTTTTCAGGATCGTTGGCTTCAACCTCGACAGCAACGGTGTCTGGATTTTTGACATTAGGTTTAAACGTTAATCGATAAATTTTTTGATTCGAAATTGCCTCTTGTCTGGCAAATATAGCTAGATTATTCAAATCATCAAGAACAATTTTCCACTCAGCCTGTGGTGCTTTGTAAGCAATTCTTGGAATCGTAATGGTTGCCACCAATCCAATAAGAAAGATGACAACCATCATTTCAATCATAGTAAATGCACTTCGTGCAACCACCATTTAAACTCCATCTGTTAAAGTAGGCTCTTCCTCGGTACCTTGTTTACCAACCCACATAATTTCAAAAAATTTGAATTTGCCTTTATTTTTTTCTGGAGGGCAATGATAAATGAATGGCTCGCCCGATTTATCAGTAATCCCTTCTTCCCCCTTGGCTACGAATGGAAATTTGCCTTCACGTTCAGCTTTTCTGTATGCTTCATCGTTTGGACGAATGTTTTCAACCAATGCCCTCAAGCCTTCTTTTGTTGTTGGCAGTGTACCAAACTCCATTCTATAATCATTCAATGCGGCCTTAATATTTTGAATTTTCAGCTTTGATTCAAATTCTTCGGACTGACTCCACCACTTAGCAACCCTAGGGCCTACTAATGACATAATTACACCAATAATCATAATAACAATTATCAGTTCCATCATTGTAAACGCCTGACTATTACGTATTTTCATACAAATCCCTTCGATAAAATTAATAATTAAACCTAAAAACCAGAAAGATCACTCATACTCATTATTGGCAGAAATATTGAAAGCATGATAAATGTTACAACAATACCCATGACAACGGTCATTATTGGATTTATCTTTGCAGTCAAATTATCCGTCAATTCTGTTAACTCTCTATCATAATCATCCCCCACGGTTAGCAACATTTCGGCCAGCTTACCAACTAGCAATGTTGGGGAAAATTCCAGTTTCTCGCAAGTATTTGGAAATTTTACCCTCTTTTATAATTTTATCACGAGCCATGTTTAACTGTTTTACCAGTACAGTATTATCGACGATATTGCAAACAATATCCAAAGCCTCAGACAAATTTACGCCGCTTTCAAGCAGCATCCCCAAAGTTTTGCTGAACTGCACAACTGCTTTGGTGCGCGAAAAATAGGCAGTCATTGGAAGCCATAACAAAAATTCATCAAATTTATGCTTGCCTGACGGCGTTGATTTCCAGTAAGAAAATAATATAATTCCACCAATAACAGTTACACCCAAAAGAGTATAATTATTTGTAAAGAAATCTGAAGCTACAATCAAAATTCGTGTTGGCAACGGAAGCTCCTTTCCCATGGATACAAACATACTTTTAAGCTTTGGAACCAAAACAACTAAAAGCGCAACAACTATTAACACAGAAAAAGACAGCATCATAATCGGATATGACATCGCCTTTTTTACCTTCTTTTTTGTCTCTTCAGATTTTTCAAGATATTCGGTTAAACGAAATAAAATTGTTTCAAGCTTGCCGCTTGCCTCACCAGCTCGAATTAATTGAACATAGACATTCGTAAAAACCTTTGGATAGCGTGAAAGCTCTTTGGCAAACGGTTGCCCAGACTTGAGCCCATCTTTGACTCTGATTAAAATACGCTTAAAAGCTCCATCAAATTGATCAACTAGAAGCTCTAATGCTTGAAGTAGCGGCACGGCAGACTTTAGAAGGACCGCTAGCTGTTTTGTAAAAAGTACAATAGTCCGCAAATCTGTTGGTTTCTCAAATAAAGTTTTTAATGAAAAGCCACCCTGACCCTCACCAGAAACTTCATATATATTTATTGGCATCAAGCCCTGCCCCTGTAAACCATCTTTTGCTGCAGCCAAAGACGGAGCATCAATGGTTCCAACAACCTTATTTCCGCGTCTACTGAAAGACTCGTATTGATAAAGGGGCATAGCTTTTTTCTCCTAGACTTTGCATTTCTTAGAAATTACTTGCCAACAAAACTCGTTACCTGATATCATGTCCCTAAAATTTAATGTGTTGAAGTTATGGTAGACACTTAAAGGATACTTTATCAGAAAGGAATGTGTTATGAAAATAAAAAAATTGTTTTTATTGATACCCCTCATAAATCTAGTTTTTGCTGTTTGCAAATCTGAGGACAGTCCTATGGGTTCTCAGGCCATCAAGAAACTTGAAGCTGAAATTCATCAAGACACTCCTCTGCAGTTTGCAACAAGATCATTACGATCTAATTTTACAAGAGAACACTTTGACGGCAATATCGATTGCCCAGAAAAATCGAACTCTAATGCCAATATTTTTGACAAATCATTTTTGCGATTCATTGAAGATGTTTATAATAGATCGGATTACGCAGAGATTTTATCGCAAGATGGCACACACATTATAGAATTTTTAAAGCTTTGTAACGAATTAAGCTTGGACATAAATTCGGTTTATGTAGGCATCCGATTATTTAGAATAAAGATGATGTCATGTGAAATTGTTGATGATGCTGTTGTTAATCAAATTTTAGAAGATCTGCCAGATCAGATGACAAGATATTTTGAAAAATCTGACAAAGACAATGGAGTTAAAGAAATTTTAAGCAAAAATATAGAAAAAATTATATTGTGTCATTTGAATGACCAGTTTCTAAGATCAGTTATAGCTATCGAAGATACAAAAAAGGCGTTAACAGCAGAAATATCGAATCTTTTTTTGAATGAATTAAAAAAAGCCAAAGATAAGAAGTCCGATAAAAAAAGTAAAACGCGCCTACGATTTGAGGTTATAAGATTTTTTGAAACAACGCTGGCAAGAACACTTTGGAATCCAAAATCTCCAGAAACCGTCTGGACTTCATTTTTATCTATTGCAAATGGCCTACAAAGGCTTGCCTCCAGCAATATCATTAATCATATGGACGACCTTGACAGCTTGCTTTGGGAGCTTACTTATAGATTTAATTTTTTCTTGGACCTATCTGGCTTTAGTCTGCCATTGAACTTTTATGAAGAGGTTGAAAAAGCCATTGAAGAAAAAACTGTATCTTTCTTGGAATCAAAAGAACAAGACGAAGGCGTAAAATCGAAAAAGGAAATTTTTACAGAAAAGCTACTTCAAGCTAAAACAAAGGCATATGCTTACTACAAAAAAGGAATTTTGCCTCAAATTTAGATTATTTATTTTAAGATAAGCCAGTGTTTTTAGATTTACAAAATCCAGACGGTGCGAACGGGAATATTGAAAAATCAAAGTCGACATCTTCAATAAATTCATCGTCTTCATCAACAAAAACAAAACAGGTTCCGTAACTAGAATCATATATTTCTTCGTAAAAAGAATAATAGCAAAATTTATAAGAAGGTTGTAAGTTTTTATTATTATTTAAGGTGTTCATTTTTATGTTAATTTTTAAAATTTATACCATTTTTCGACCATTGTTTGGTGAAGCAAAATGCTTCCTGTTCATACTAACTGTTGAGACTAGAAATATAGCGCTAAAACAGCTTTAATCAACGAGCAAAACAAAATTGTTTTAGTATTGCAAGACTGTAAATTTTGCACTTTTATGTATGCCTAAAAATTAACACTATAAAATGAGAAAGTGCTTAGCAATGACTTTATAGCAATGCTCAATTATTTAAAATTCAATTTGAATAAAACATCTTAAAACCCAAAAAATAATTAATTCAAGCAAAAGCACGTTCAGCGAAGGTAAAAATGCGTAGGCTATTTTGATGCTCTATCTTCTGTGCTTCAAACCTGGACTATCAACTTTGTTTTGGACTAGGCACCTGAATAGTTACTATTTTTGCAAACATACTCTGAAACTTACGCCCAAATCGTTGCCAGCAGGCCGCATCTAAAAAATTATCATTTCCTCGAAACGCGCGTCACATTGGCGCTTTAAGCACACCGCACTACATGTATATCCGTATTAATAAGGGTTTTGATCAATTACAATAAAATATTTTTATAATTATAAAGCCACGTTATACTTGATTAAGTCATCAGACCACTAAAAAGTTGATTTAGGATAGTTTGTGGCAATTAAATCGAAATATAAAGACCAGATCATGCTCATAATTCAAAAGCACTTACCGGAGTGCAAAATTTATCTTTTCGGTTCACAAGCGACAGGCAAAAGCTGCGCCGGATCGGACATTGATCTTGGCTTAGACAATGGATTCAAGATTCCACGTAAAATCATTTTGAACATATTAATCGATATCGACCAAACCATTATTCCAATGAAAATTGACCTGGTGGACATGCATTCTGCTCAAGAAGGTATTAAGCTTGCGATTATTAAAGAAGGAATTTTATGGACAAACTAGAGCAAAAACACCTACAGCTCGCACAAGCGCTTGAAACATTAAATAAATCGGTTACAACTTTTGGCATTTTTGTAAAAGAGAAAAAGGGCTACAACCCGCACATGGACTACCTGGAAGAGTATCGAATGCATCGAGACTCCGTCATTCAAAGATTTGAGTATTCGATAGACTTATTTTGGAAATACATTAAAAAATATCTTGAAGACGCAAATGCCCTGTCAGGAATGAAACTCCCAGCCGATGTGATAAGAACTGCATATTCGCTTGAACTGCTCAGCGCAGATGATGCTGAAACGATCCTTCAAATGATCAAAGATCGCAACTTAACGTCACATATTTACGTAGAAGAGATCGCAGAAGACCTGGTTGCAGATATTCCGCACTACTGCCAAACATTGAGTAAAGTTTTAAGTCGACTTGCCCCTTCAAAACAATAGATTTATGAGTTAAACAGAAACTCCTTGCGATTTTTGTAATTTTTCAACAATACCTGCAAGATTTTGTAATAAATTTTGCACATCACTTTTTAACGAGTGCACTTTTTGTCTTAACTTTTGTAGGGATTCGACTAACCCAATGCCTGCAACATCCGTGTTTTCTCCAATTTCAGTACCAGCAGCTGACGTAATTGGAGGCTCAATCAAAGACTTTTGAGCTGTCGCATTTGGCTCTTGCTTTGTAATTTTTTCGTCACCTGTTGCTTGAACTGGTTGAATCAATGCATTCTTCTCTAAAATCGCATCAATAGCCTCTTCAAAAACTTCAAACGTCAGATCTTCAGCTTTTTGATTCTGTGATTTTCGAAGAGAACGGGCATCTCCAACTATGCTGTTTAGTGTTGCAGAGTTGCATCCACTAGTCTTTTTAATAATGGTCCGCCACTGTTCATCAGTAAAATTATACTTCACTTTTTTAAGATAACCTTTAAGGATTACTTCTCTTAATCCAGCGCTTGGATAAGGCAAATGAATATCTAGAGCAGGATCAACCAGCTGAACAAACTTTTTATCCAAATTATTAGGGTTATTTGTTGCAACTATAAACACTCCACTAACCGCTACGCCATCTTTGTTGACAGGAGGCTTTCTTTCTAAATCTTGAATTTTAGATATAATGCTATCCGTAACGGCTACACGACCCTGCAATACGTCTGCACGTTGACACCTTGGATCATCACGGTTAAATGCGGCTCTTGCATCAAACTCGTCAAGTAAGACCACAAAACATTTTTTATCTGATTTTTCGATATCGGCCCTAATTTTTTGAAATTTTGAATCAACTGCCTCAGCTGAGAATATTGTCGCAGGATCAACCTCAACATACGAACATGCACTATCTGTTGCAAGCTTTTCAGACGTAAAACCCTTTCCATTACCCGGAGGCCCCTTTAAAAGCATTACTGAAACATGTGGGGGCTTTTGGGGATTTTTAAGATCGTCCACGATGCTGGCAATCTTTACATCATTTTCAGCCTCTTCCAGTGCCGAAGCCTTATCTTGAGCCTCAATATCTCGATCCAGAATTGACGTTTTTACCGCTCCTGTTAATGATTTATCGGTAAGAGCGATATTAAAGCGTCCAGCCCGAGTTAATGCCGAATCAAGGCCTGGAGTCTTACTCGTTGCAATCCATGTTAGTCCTTTATTGGCACCTCCCGACTTTGTTGTTTCAGCCAACATCTGATTAACAACTTCAACGCGCGGGTCCAAAGGATCAGCATCCCTGTTTACCGTTGCAAAAGATTCCATATCTCTAAAAACAAGAAATTGTTTTTGATTATCAGCACTGCGCGTTTCTCTTGCATGCTGGAACACCAACTGCACATCAGCAGAAGTTTTTAGCTTAGCTCCATCAATTTCGATAATGTGACAGTCCAAATTATCACAAGTCTCTTTCATAACATCCATAACTTTATCCTGAAATTGGCCATCCCCAACAATCAATGCTCCTGGTGGAAGAAATGACTTAGTTGTGTTAGTTTTTGGATTAGTATCTTCATAAAGCTTGGGATTGTCTACAGCGCTAACAAATGCAACTAAATAATCTTTCTGTTTTTTATCGATTGGAAGGTTATTAATGTGCTGCACAGACTCTTTAAGAGATGCAAATGTATCAGCAGGACATACACCTTCAACAGCGCTTTCAATGCTCTGCGAAACGTCACCACTTTTCGCCAGCGATGCTGCCTTGTACAGGAGATGACGGGCAGAGGTTGTGTCAGGAGATGCTAAAAACTCTTTTACGTTAGACTCAAGATTTCCTTTTTGTTCTGGTGAAATAGGACATTTTTGCAAAGACGCTTGAACCTGCTTGACAAGCTGGGCAGCCTTTTTTTGTTCGGCCCGCGCGTACTCCGTGTACTGCTCATGTGCCTCACGAATTTTTTGGCTGTCCCGCTGAATAGTTTGTGCAACGTTTATGGCTGTGGCAGAGAGCTGCATAATAGTTAAAACAGCATTCCATGTCTCTCTTGAAAACCACCAATTCACATCAATGGCTGGACCATAAATTGCTTCTTCATCGCGCTTCTTCTTTTCCTCCAAAACCTGACGCTCCTGCTTGCAGAGCGATTTTAGCAAGCCATCAATATTTTTGCCAGACAGCTTTCCGCCATTAAAAATAATATTGCTAAAAGGCCCTTCCGGATTTTTGTTGTATATCTGTAAAGTTTTAATTTTAGTTTGCAGGTCTGCGACGCATTTTTGCTCAGACTGAAATTCTGAACGTTCTATGATATCTTTAAAATCTTGAATAAGCCCTAATCTTTCATACTCAACATGCGTTGACCCAACGTTAATAGTTATTGGTTCTGGAACGAGAGGTAAAATACATTGCTCAAACCAAAACAAATATTCCAAATCAAGTAAGCTCGGTTTCCAAGAATTTAAGCTTTTGTTATTAACAAGACTCTCAAGATTGTTACCCAAAATTTTATTAACAGTTTCTATAAATTTGCCAATTTTCAAGTCAACAACTTTAAGAGTTTTATTATTTTCTTCGAAAGCCGTACCTACCTGATTCGCCAAATCAAGTATCTTTGCGGCAACTGGAATTGTCTTAACAGTTATATCATCAACACTGGATCTTAAATTCTGAACAATATTCCGCAATTGCTTGCCAAGCGACTTGTAAATATCAAGGCGTTGTTGTTTATTTTTAGCCTTCTGTTTTTTATCTTTTGATTTACTAGAATCGATCAGTTTATCGGCTTCATCGGCAATTTTATGCAATACAGACGCAGCATTCTCTAATTTATCAGGATCCGAAACGATATTTTTTATATCTTTAAGCTGATCAAATAATTCACGAGTTTCAGCCACAAACATCTTATTCTTGAGAGCAACTTCAGGGCTGTTAACAGCTGCGGTTAACTGAAAACACAAGAATAACACGCCTACCAAAAAGACCTTAATACAATTCATTTCGCCATCTCACTTTTTAAAGATTTCTGAACAAAATCCGTCACAATATTTCTTGCGGATTCTCGCAAATTTGGAAAATAAATGTGCTGGATAACATTATCCCTACAAGCTGCAGTAGCGTCTGCTTTTGTCGCCATCAAATAACTGTGTACAAAGTACATGTCCCAGTCAATTATAGAATTCTTTATCCAACCGCTAGTTTTGCCTTGTGCCAAGGCCTTTGCCTCTGCATTTAAAATTTTAGGATTAGTCTTAATATACGCTTTAATCGCTGCATTAAAATCAGTCACCTCTTTTTCCTTACAAGCCTTTCTCAGATTTGCTAGGTGTACCCCTACGCTAGTAAGCTGTTTAGTAATGGCCCCAACAAATCCTTCTATATCTAATTCGAGAGCACTGATTAATGCATCGCATGCAGCTATACAATTCGCATATTCTATTGTCTGCTTATTTACTGCTGCAAAAAAATTCGTCATATGCTCATTGGCTAAACTAAATTTGCTAGTATATTTATCGTTAATAAATTGAACTAGCTTAATAACACCATATTTCAACGCTGTAATTTCTTCTGATGGCTCCGATTTTTTCTGGCTGAGAATTTGTATTTTTTTCAAATCATACAAAATTGATTCTGTAATATTTTTGGCATCGTAGCATGCTTGAAGCTTCTCATTTAAAAGTTTTATTGATTCATTACTCTGAATTATTAATGGCGCTTCGCCAACAGTTTTAAGTTTTGCCTTGCAATAGTCATCGAAGTATTGCAGACAAGCGTCAAACTCCTCCATATTATTTAAATTCATTCGACTTCTATTCATGCGACCTGCCTGCTCTTTGGCCGCCAAGCCTTTCTTTTCTTTTTCTTGCTCAGATACTACATCGATTGTAAGCAAACGTGTTGGAATGATTTGAGCAACAGCTCTTACGGAAGCCTGTTTGGAACCAGGCTTTGCAGTAGAAGCCGGTACATATGCAGACGCATCAACTTCAACCTCAACAGGCCTGGCCGAGATCATGCGCTCTAGCCCAGAATTAAGGTCTGCAATATTATTTCTTAGCTCCAAAAATGCGTAATACGTTTGATATTTTTTCTTGTTTGGTGAAGTCCAAACCATGTCTATCAGGGCGTTTTGACTATAACGCAACAAAATAGGAATCCCTATCATCGCAACCAAAGATGATGCTGCTTGCAAGCTTATCATGCTACTAACTTTCGGGGCTGAAGCTTCTATCGCTTTAGCTGCGTCAGACACTTTGCAAACGTCTGCGCTACTAAACGGAAGAGGTGCATTATTAAATGTAGTTGCAAAATCAGGAACTTGACTCTGCAAAACGTCCACACCTTGTTTAATAGTAGATGCACCAGCACTCATTGCCGCACTAAACGGCTCTGTACCCCAAAACAAACGACTCCACACACTTTTGACAGGCACACCAGAAACAACTTTAGCTGCTAAAGCACCTTTTTGCGCCATATCCAAATTTTTAATTTTAGGAACTAGGACAGAAGCCGCTCCAAGTGCAACTGAAGCACCAGTAAGAACAGCCGTTATCGGCGCCCCAAACAACACGGCTGCAGTTATCATCTCGGCACTAAAAAGAACGTTTTTAACGCAGTTTATTGCATACTCACTCCTAAATTTAATACTTAATTTATTGTATGCACCTTCGTGAAGTATGCGAAGATCGTGCAATGCTTGAGTTCTAAGCGTTGTGCGAAGCTTGCTCTCATCGTTTGCCAAGTCAGCTTCTTGCTTGGAAGCTACCTTTACACCACTTGCCGCTGCCGTGGCGTTTGCTTTTTGAATAAGAACGCCCTGCAGATCTTGAATTTTTTCAATAACTGATTTTTCATCTTTGACAGATACCGGCTCTTTAGCCAACTTTCTATAAATCCACGTATACTCTGGCCAACGTTTGCTTTCTTCCAAATCCTTGCCCAATGCTCGTAAATACAGCCTAAGTCGAGCAGTGGTAATTGTACGATAATCTTTAGATTTAAGTATATCATCCACGCTTGGAGCCGTTGATTCATCCAGCATTGGTATTTGTTGTTTATCCTTCTCACCAATACTGCTTACCGTGCTTAATCTGTATTTGGCAATCGCCACCAAATAATCGTCAAACCATAGACGATTTTGTGGGTACATATCAGCATTCCAAATCAAGTCCACCCTAAATTTTAAAAGTTTTTTAAACTCATTTTTGTTAAGGCCTTTGTTTAAAGCTTTTGCCGCCGCCATGGGTTTAAAGTGCTTATAAACCAGGGACCTGATATCGCTTTCGCTTGCTTTTGCATACTCGTCAGTTAATAAATCTTTCAGAACATTAATTCTTAACTCAAGCACCTCGGCCGGTGTTAAAAATACGAATGGCGCAAATTCGCCAAACGGCTTATCCTCTTCCGGCTTACCCCGTTCAGGACTTTGATAAACATAGGCAGACAAGCCCAATAATTCAATTTTTATAAATGCCGAATTAATAGATGGAATTCTTGCCTTGATTTTTTCAATATTTTCATCAAACGAAAGCTTGTTTAATTCTAATTTCATACTGTCGTGTGCCGCCTTTATCTTAGATTCAATTTTTAACAATCCAAAAAAAGCACGCGCTCTGTTCGCATATCCTTGAGCAATAAAGAGCCGTTCTTGAGGCGTTGTTGCAACAAGAACCAAAACTTCTAAAGCCGCCCGCTCAATCCATGTTGTTGCAGATTCAAACTCCTCTAATTTTCGCAACGGATAAGACTTTTGTGGCACAGCCGGAGTTATTACTTGTGCCGATTTAACCGGTTTCATGGAAGGATCTTCAGTCAGGGGATTTTGTTTCGCACCAAACAAAACCACGCCAAACAACGAATAAATTAATATTGTTAAAATCATAATATTTTTATGAAAATTCATGCCTCGTCTCCTAATCTAAGATAGAATAAGTCAATAAACGTAAAACTTATAATAAGTTTTACAAATTCTTCAGGCATATTTCAAACATTTACAAAATCCGTGTTCAGAGACGCCAAGCATATTGTTTGGCTTTGAGACTATCAATCACGCAACAAAGCGTCTCTTCAATTTCACGTTAATGCCTGTTTTGTTGCACTCAATCTGGTTAAAATTCATGACAAACTTGATCGTACCAAGCACGAAAAAAATATTCCATTTTCAATGGCGAGTTATACCATTCCAAGTTGTTAAAGTACCTAAAATAAAGCTTTTTGCGTTTGGTTGTAAATCTACGATTGGAAGCTAGCTGTAAATGGCAGGGGCATTTAATTCGGCAAGTCCAATCCAATCGCATGTTGCTGGCGGGGTCTAAAAAATTATCATTTTCTTTGCAGCTCTTATGAATAGCCGCATGCAAGAATCCATAGTCGATGTATCAGTCTGCCTATGCATGTTTTGGAATGGAGCAATGTTTGGTAGATTTTAAAATTAGAATGGTATTATACGCAGATGTCCAATTATACATCGTTCCTGGTGGTGAGTTTACGATTACAGAAATTTCATCAGCATGTTTTTTTTGAATAACAAAGAGTTAAACGGCTTCTATCCGCTTGTATTCAAATTTATCTTGCGCATCAGTTAAATATGCCTAGTTGTCACTCCGCACAGTCTTGCTAATCACCGCCTCCTACTCTTTTTGCTCAACGGGTCCACTTGAACCTTTTTTATAAACGTAAACCGAAGTTCGTTTCGTATTTATATTTTCTAAAATTTTCCATGAAAACTCTACTTCATCAGAACGCACAAATGCCGATTGGTCGCCTTTTATTACATCACTAAGCAAAATTTCGTAAGCTTCAGGAGTATTTGGACCAAACATTCCCGTGTGACAAAAATCCATTGAAACAGGCGTAACATGATTTGAAACACCTGGGGTTTTTACGTTTAAACCAAGGTAAAAACCCTGATCAGGATTAATTTTTATAATGAGCGAATTTGGCTTACTTGGGCAATAATCCAACAAACAAGTTACACGCTTGAATGTTATTTCGACAAACGCTTCTCGCTTACTTAAATATTTTCCAGTTTTCAAATAAAAAGTAACGCCGTCCCATCGCTTGTTATTGACTTTGACCTTAAGCATAGCAAAAGTTTCGGTCTTAGAATTTGGCTTGACGTCTTTTTCTTGAAGATATCCATCGTACTGACCCAGCACAACCTTTTCAATTTCGACCTGGTTTAAAACATTTGCTTTGGCATCACGTATAAAGTCTGCTGATAATTTTTTAGGGGTTTCCATTGCAACCAAGGCCAAAATTTGCAACATATGGCTTTGGACCATGTCTTTGACCGCGCCATACGTGTCATAAAAAGCCCCTCGTGCCCCAACCCCAAAATCTTCAAAAATATTTATCGAAATTGAATCAATATTTTTATTGTTCCACAGCGGTTCAAAAACTTGATTAGTAAATCTAACCAACGCAATATTGCCAACAAGCTCCTTGCCAAGATAGTGATCTATTCGATAAATTTGACGCTCCTCAAAAATTTGCGTGATATATTTATTAATATTTTTCGCAGAGGCTAGATCAAACCCAAACGGCTTTTCATACACAAGCCTTGACCAAGGCGATTTGCAGCAGGCATCGGCTTTATTTTTATCAGACACAATTTTGTTGTTTGCAAAATTTCTTGAAATAACATCAAAATGTTCTGGCATCGTTGCAAAATAAAAAATTCGATTTCCGGCCAGGTGATCTTCAGCTTCAACTTTTTTTAGCAGTGTTTCTAACTCCGCATATTCACGACTATCATTAAAATCCATTTTAAAATAACGTGTTTTATCCTGAATTTTTTGCCACAACCCGTCATTAACCTTTGTTATAAAGGGTTGTGCTTGTTCAAAAATTTGGGATACATTTGTTTGCAAATTCGAAACCAAAACAACTGAAAATTTACAAAGTTTATTTTCTTCTGAAAGTTTATAAATTGCTGGAATGAGCTTACGCTTGGCCAAATCGCCAGTTCCGCCAAGAATCACAAACAAGCATTCATTTAAACAAGAATTTTTAAAATCATTCATAGAAAAACCCCTTACTTACCCCATTAAAAAGAATCTTTAATTTATTCAATTCTTGACGCACAAATTGATGATCGGTGCAAATGATTCCATCAATGCCAAACGACTGTCCCGCTTTAATATTTTCTTCTCTGTCATCTATAAAAATACATTCTTCTGCCTTCAAAGAATATTCTTGAAGAAGTATCTGATAAATCTCGGGCTCTGGTTTTATGTGCTTAGTTTTGTATGACCAGATGGCACCATCAACGCGAGAAACAAAATCATTTTCTGCGGCAATTTTTTTCAAAGCAGGCTCAGACATGTTTGAGAGAATGTAGGTGTTGTATCCAAGACTTTTAATCTCATTAAAAATTGCAATCCCATCAGGAATAGGCGTTAAATGATCAATCATGCTCGATGCCAACTTATTTGCCGTAGATTCGCCTAAATCTTTAGTTAAAAAATCTATCACCTGAGGAAGAGTTGCAGTACCCCTGTCCAAATCGGCCCAAATACCTGAAGAAATGAATGCTCCAAAATATTTATCCACAGACGTCGAAACATCTGATCCAAAAGTGTTTTTTAATATTTCGCTTGGATTCCATGAAACAAGCACAGCGCCAACATCAAAAATTATATTTTTGTACTTATTATTTAAAATCGGCGCAACAACGGGATTTTTAGCCGATATATCAATATCTTTCATTTCAATCCTAAAATTAATTTTTGAAAAATTATCGCGCCTCAAGATCGGTTGTAAGAAATTCTTTTAAAAAAGTTGTACGTACAACAACTTTTGCATTTCTGATACCCATGGCAATTGCTTTTGTTTGACCAAGCAGAAAGCACATTTTCTTGGCACGCGTAATTGCAGTATATATCAAATTGCGCTGTAGAAGAATAAAATGTTGCATAAATATTGGAATTATAACGGCAGAAAACTCAGAACCCTGGCTCTTGTGGATAGAAATGGCGTATGCAAGAACAAGCTCATTAAGCTCAGTAAAATCATACTCTAAAACGCGATCGCCAAAACTTACAAAAACCTTTTGATCCGCTTTAATTATGTCACTGATCTTTCCGATATCGCCATTAAAAACGAATTTATCGTAGTTATTTCTGATCTGCATAACGCGATCATTAACTTTGTAGACTTGGCCAAAAACCATGACTTGCTTATTTTCATCATTAAAAGGATTCAAAATTAGCTGCAACTCCTGATTTATGCGCTGCGTGCCAACTACGCCTTTGTTCATCGGCACCAAAACAATCGCATCGTCAGAACTTATACCCATGGCAGGCAATCGCTTAGTAAAAATGCTTTTTAATTCTGCAAGTGCTAACTCAGGCTCATCAATTTTCATAAAAACAAAATCACGTTTAGCGCAAGATTTGTCTGAAGATGGAAACTCTCCACGATTAACTTTATGAGCATTAACAATAATCATACTGTCCTGAGCTTGGCGAAAAATCTGAGTTAGGCGAACAACTTCCACCTTTTCAGAATTAATTAGGTCATTTAACACATTTCCAGCACCAACCGAAGGCAACTGATCTACGTCGCCGATCAACACAAGCGATGCGTGGGTAGGAAGCGCCTTTAAAATTGCATGCATTAAAAAAACATCTATCATTGAAGCTTCATCGATAATCAAAAAGTCAAGCTGGAGAGCATTTTGTTCATTGCGCGCAAAGCCCATATTTCCGGGAGTAAACTCAAGTAAGCGATGCAACGTTTCAGAGCTCTTTTTAGTACTTTCAAATAATCGCTTGGCAGCCCGACCTGTAGGAGCTGCTAATCTAAATTTTGCTCTATTATCTTCAAGAATATCTATTAATTTTTTGACCAGCGTAGTTTTACCGGTACCAGGACCACCTGTAATAATCGTAATTTTATTTTGAAGACACGCCAAAATGCCTTTCTGCTGATCGTCATTGAGATCTACACCGTTTTGATCTGGCATGCGAATATCACCATAAATTTTATTAATATCAAGATCATGGGAATTTTTATGATCTATAAGCTGCAAAACACGCTTTGCTATGCCTTTTTCCGAATAATAAAATTGTGGAGATGTTATAAAATGCTTGTCTTGGTGCGAAATTAATTTAATTTTTTCTTGGGCATATAAATTATACAAAGCCTCTTTTAAACGCTCTTGCGTAGCATCAATATCTAACTCCAAAAGATCAATAACTCGCTGCCTTGCCTCCTGCAATTCAGCATATAAATGCCCATTACTAGCCACATCTGAAATAATAAATAAAAAAGCTGCTTTGATGCGTTCGATTGAATCTGCGCTAAGTCCCAACTTTAATGCTATTTTGTCGGCGGACTTAAAACCTATACCCCAAATATCATCAATTAATCTGTATGGATTGGCCTGAATTAAATCGATTGCAGCATTCCCATAACATTTATAAATTTTGACGGCAAATGAAGTCGATACATCTTTTGCGCGCAAAAAAACCATTACACGCGATATTTCTTTTTGATCCTGCCATGCATGCACAATTTGAGCTACACGCTTGGGGCCAACACCTTCAACCTCGTAAAGTCTGTTTGGATTACCATCTATGATTTCTAAAGTTTGGTCCCCAAACTGCTTAACCAGTCGCTGAGCAAATTTTGGGCCAATACCTTTTACAAGCCCTGATGAAAGGTATTTCTCTATACCTGAAGCGGTATTTGGTGTGGAAGAACTACACTCTTTGACATCAAACTGTCGTCCAAATTTAGGATGAAATTGCCAAGCGCCTGTAAGAGTAACCTTATTGCCATGTTGCAGGTCAGGAATACAGCCCTTGGCTATAATTTCTGTTGAGCTGTTTACCTTTACACAGAAAACAGTGTACCCGTTGTCTGCATTTTTATAAACTACCTTCTCTACAATTCCTATAATTTCAGAGGATTCCTCCACAAAACACCTTTGTATATTTTTTATTTTTTATTGTTGTTTTGTTTCTTTTGAGCATCTTGCAATTTTTTTAACATCTTTTCATAAGATTCCATTGCCTCTTTGCTCAACCCAAAGTTGATATCAGAAAAGAAGATAAAGAACTCACTAATTGCGCTTTCCAAATCTTCAATAGTTAAAATATTGTCAACTAGATACTTAGAAGTAGTATCTACCGCATCCAAAGAAGGAAGTAAATAGCCCTGTCTTGCATGATCCCCTAAACTTTTTGCAAAAAGCACAAGAACAATGCTTCGACTTTTATCCAAGGCTTCATCCAAAAATTTATCAATTGGGTCAAGAATGCCTTTTATTCTGCTTTGTATAAAATTAATCTCTTCAGCTTTCGTTGCAAAATAAACCGATTCTCCTGTTTTTTTGTCTGTCGCAAGAGGCTTCATCTTCTCAATTTCTTCGAGTAGTTTCTTTACGGCTATTGCAGCTTTAAACATCCTAACAACAGCGATCGGATTTTCTACAAACACTGCATTCATGAGATCCATGTGCTTGCCAGATATTTTTTTTGGAACATAGCCTTTCGATGAAAAACGAACTTTTCCACTTTTAAGATAAGTAACTTCACTCTTTGTTTGAGTGTTCGAATCTTTTGACTGGCCTGCAACTTCTTCGTGCTTACTGATATCATTTACTTCATGCGTAGAAGACATCGTTTCCGTTGTCGCGACTATTCCACCAAAAAATGTGGTACAAATAAAAACAGCTAACGTCTTTTTCATGAAAAACTCCTTGTTTAAAAAACTAAAATGTTCCTGCTATCTTAAAATAAACAGTCCAATCCTCTCCAATACCACTACTGTGAACGGTCACATCACCTCCAAGACCAAAACCTAGATCAACTCGTTTGAGATTTTTAATATATGAGGCTTCTGCAAAAATTTTATGCTGCTCAGTGCTATCAGATTCCGCATCACTAACTCGCAGGCTTTGCAACGAGGTAGTCGTATTATAAAGCTTTCTTATACTTTCTTTTTGTTGAGCATAATAATCATACCCTAACGCCAAATTGACATGGTTTACCAAAGTACTTGCCGCAAAAACAAAATTAAACACTCCACCAGGATAAACCTCTGATTTAAACGAAGCTGGAAAAACATACTGCCTAACAAAATCTTGCATAAGACCATTTCGCAATAATTCTGGATCTGGAACTAACTCATTGGGTTCCATTGTCTTTTTGAACATAAATAATCGGTATTCAACATCAGGGAAGAGCTTATCATACGAAGCTCGCATCCAGAGATGCGCTAAATCATGAAAAACGTCAAATTTTGATTCAATGTAAGCACCTATCCCAAAATGGCCATTGCCAAGCCTTGGATCAATCAAGTAATCACGAACATTTCTTACAATAGACGCCATGCTGTCCTGCAAGTCGGTGTTTTTTTGATCACCTTTTTGGCCATCATTAATTTGAGCGAATAGATCATCTGGATTGGATTTTAGCTTTGGATTATTGGATAATTTACTTGTTGGTATTATAAATTCAAGTCCTACGTCCGTTTGAAAGTCTGTCATATTTAACGTATTGCAGCCAAACCTAAAACGAGTATCGCCAAACCCATACCTTATCCTGTAAAATTCGCTTTCATCCAAAGACTCATTTTCATACTTTGAAAAAATAGACCTCAACTCTCGCTGATCGCTTGGCGATAGCCAAAAATGCCTAATACCAATTAAAACTGGAATGTGAATTTGTATATTAAAAAAATCTTTTACGAAGCCACCCTGTAAAAATGCCCCAACTTTGTATTCGCTAATTGTTATATTTTGTAGTATTGGAACAACGCTTGAAGCTTCATCCTCAGGCATAGCCTCCATAAAAAGCAAAAACACACTCTTAATAAATGGTTCCTGCTTTTTTATACTCAGAATACTTCCAGAAGAAACATTCATTTTATTTGTAACATTAACAAATATATCTGTAACAATGCCACCATACTGAATTGAGGACATTTTGTATGGCATGTGATACAAAATATCTCTTCCCGCAGGAGCCTTTGTATGAGGGGCCGAAATATCCCGAAAGACTACTGCTGCCGAAACTAGCTCAGTATTACTCATTCTTGTCTGACTATTGATATCGTCATCAGCATCAACTTGATTGATAACGTCCAACGGGATTTCGTCAAGACCTATAAAATTGTCTAATCCGTCAGCAAGAATTAACCCACAAGTCAATACACCAATCAAGCAATTTTTAAACAATCCAGACCAAAACTTCATAAATAAAATTCCAAAATTAATAAATTTAAATTTTAAACACACATGAGAAATTTATTGAGCACCAAAGTAAAAATCTGAAAATTGAACATCTTAAGTTAGTACGATATTCGCAAACATGTCAATTACAGTCGATTATTGCCAAAATTTTACCATTTTTTTAAAAAATGTGGATTTTAATTTAAAAAAAATATTATTTTACGGATAATACACACGAAACAACATATCAATCAAAACAACGTGCAGCAAATAGCTTGCAATAAAAATGGCATTTTTTGTTATTTATTTAAAAAACATTACGCAACCAGCTTCAGATCGAATTTAGCAGGTCGACTTTAAAATTTTATACATTTCTTCAAAGTGCCTACCCAATCAGCGCTTCAAGGAACAATAAGCTATGTATCTGCACAATTACGCATATTTTGACCTGGTGCATTTTATTTAAAACAATACATTTATTATTCAGCAATAACGCGATTAAAGACAATTAGAAAATCAGCTAAGTCATCTGTTTGGCGAAAAAATTAAATAATTTTTTAAAAACTATTAACTATTCATAAAAAAAATATATTTTAAATAATATAGTAAATATAAAAGTGTAATTTAATCAACCAAGATGAGGTAAGTCAAATGGAAAATTTTGAGATGGCAAAACTTGCAGCCTATGCTGCCGCTGGAATTTGTATGGGAATTGGGGCATTAGGACCAGCGCTTGGACAAGGCCTTGTCGGAGCAAAAGCATGCGAAAGTATCGGAAAACAACCAGAATCGGCAACTCTAATAACAAGAACTATGGTTCTGGCGCTTGCATTTATCGAATCTACGTCAATTTACTGCCTTGTTATCTCGCTTGTTCTGATACTGGCTGCCGGAAAATAGGTCAACTATTGAGGGAATTTAATGCAAATTAATTGCACGGTAATAATCCAAGCATTTAATTTTTTAATAACGTACCTTTTTTTGCGCAAATTTTTTTTTCATCCAACAGTACAGCTGATAAAGCAGAAAGATACCGCAAAAAAGATTTTGGCCGAAAAATTAAAGCTAAAAGAACTTGCTGTCAGCAATTTGGTGGCTAAAAAAAATAGTGATCTGGACGCATTCAGATATAGCATAAGCCAACGGTACCAGAAGCCTGAGCAAGCCGTTATACAAATCGAACCCAATGTATTAAGCAAGCAAGAGGTTATAGTTTCGCCTGAAGTTATTGAAGAATGTAAAAATTCCATTCTGAAAGGCGTACACAATGCTCTTTGAGATAACATTTATTGAGGTTTTATTTAAACTCACCATATTTAGCCTACTCTTAATTAAAATTTTACAATTATTCAAAAGTTATGGAGTACCATATCTTTTTGATGAAATAAAAAGAGAAAAGGCCGTAAGAACAGAATTAATAGAAAAAGAAAATTTAGTAAAATCAACTCAAAATAAAATTGAAAACCAAATTAGAAATCAAAATAAATTATTTCTCGATTTAGAAAAAAATGTACAAAAATGGCATGCTTACCTTAGGCAAGAAGAAGATGTTATAACGAAAAAGCTTGCAGATGCAAAGATAAAAATAGAGCGCAAACGAAATATCCAACGAAACAATTACGTTATAACAACTATATACTCGGTAGCAATGCCAAAAGCTATAAAATTAGCACAAAAAGAACTTGAATCTAATTATTTAAACCAAGACGGAATATTAGCATTTAATAAATTAATTGAAAACATTTCAAATGGTTAGGCGATAATGATAACAAAACTGGATAAGGTAGCCTCCAAATATGCTAAAGCTTACTTAAATGTTTACCTTGCAGAAATGACAGAAGAAGCATGTGCCAACTTTTTGACAATGACTAATTTTTTGAGACTAAATAAGAAGTTTTATGCCTATCTTAGTATTCCACACCTTCCATTCGAAGAAAAACAAAAATTTATTGATAAGCTCGTTGAAGTATTTAAATTAACAAAAAATCATCATAAACTTATAATGTTGTTACTAATAAATAGAAAATTTGAAATATTGGAGCTCGTTGTACAAAAAATTGTAAATTTGTTTCATATGCACAAAGGAATAATTAAACTGCAGGTCTATACATCACACGAAATAAATGAAAAACAAAAACAACTAATCTTTAATTTCATTAAAAATACGCTTCAAATGAATGCTATCATTGACTTTTCAGTAGCCGCAAAACTAATATGTGGCATAAAGATAAAGGGAGCAACATTTGTTTGGGAAAAATCGGTAACAAAATATTTAAATGATATTAAAAAGAAAGATATTCTGCAGGTAGAATTATGACAACACAAAATACAGATTTAATCTCCTTGCTAGAAAAAGCACTCAGCCAACAACCACAAGACTACCCACAAGAAGTTGGTACCGTTATAAAAGTTGGAGATGGAATATGCAAAATTTTTGGATTAAATAATGCCGTGTTGGGCGAAATAATTGAATTTGAAAGTGGAGGCAAAGGGATAATTTTAGATCTCGATGAAGATTTTGTATCTGTAGCTCTTCTAGAAGAGGCAAACAGAGTTTTAGAGCAAGACACAGCAATGCGCACTGGAAAAGTTTTCAGTATTCCCGTTGGAGACAAATTACAGGGTCGAGTCATAAGCGCGATTGGCAAACCACTCGATGGATTTGGTCCAATTCACGCAGACAAACAGCTGCCAATCGAACACTCCATACCAGGAATTATAGATAGATCACTAGTAAATCAGTCCTTGGAAACAGGAATTACTGCAATAGACAGTCTCTTTCCGATAGGCCGTGGGCAACGTGAGCTATTCATCGGTGATAGAGGAACAGGAAAAACATCGCTTGTCATCGACACAATTCTTCACCAAAAAAATAGTGGTGTTATCTGCATTTACGTCTCAATTGGGCACAAACAAGCCAACATTGCGAGGCTAACACATCTTCTTGAAAAAAATGATGCGCTTGATTACACAATAATAGTTGATGCTAACGCTAAAGAAACACCTCTTAACCAATACCTTGCTCCATACTCAGGATGCACAATTGGTGAATATTTTATGAATCAAGGTAAAGACGTACTTATTGTTTATGATGATTTAAGCAAGCATGCGATTGCATATCGCGAATTATCACTGCTTTTAAAGCGTCCCCCAGGCCGTGAAGCATATCCTGGAGATATTTTTTACATTCACTCGCGCTTACTTGAAAGAGCAGGCAAACTTTCATTAGCTCATGGCGGCGGATCGATTACAGCACTTCCAATAATACAAACACAGGAAGACGACATTTCTGGATATATTCCAACAAATCTAATTTCCATAACCGATGGCCAGATTATTTTAGACACAAATTTGTTCAATGGTGGAATACAGCCTGCTGTGAATGTTGGATTATCTGTATCTCGCGTAGGAAAAGTAGCGCAAACAAAAGCAATGCGCGAAGTGTCTGGCTCACTTAAGCTTGAGTTGGCCCAATATTACGAATTATTGGCATTTTCTCAATTTGGGTCAGAATTAGACAAATCAAGCCAAAAGGCTTTGGATAGAGGCCGAAGAGCAATAGAGATACTAAAACAGCCTGAACATGAGACATATTCGTTTGTCGACCAAGTAATCTTTTTATTTTTACTCAAAGAACATTATTTAAACAAATTGGAAATCGATAAAATTAAGGACTTCGTTGTTCAATTAGCATCATATATTCAAGGAGCCTACAACGAAACGTACTCAGAAATACTAAAAACAAAAGAGCTTTCGCAGGCAAATATTGCATTGTTTAAGAAAGCTGCAGACGAATTTAGCGTCCTACGCGCAAACAAAAATCCAGTTTAATATGCAAAAACAATTTAAGATAAAAGCCTTTTACGTTTTTGTATTTTTATTTTTTGTATCAAGCTGCGGCCGAAAACAAAAGATCTTTTTCCCTCTTTCGCAAGAAGAAGTGGTAGCTGTAAACAAGCTAGACCTTCCATCTGTAAAAGGTTTGCTTGTTCAACAAACAGATCTTGGTGTTTACATATCATGGCTGCCATTGTTTTCAGAAAAAACACCTTCTAACATAAAAGAGTTTGAAAAAAATTTACTTGGATTTAACATATTTCGTCTTGAAAAAAACGCTATGTTTATTCCAAAAAATCCAATCAATAAAGAAATTATATATATAAATCACTACGTTGACTTCAATAAAAAAATTAATAACCTTGATTCTTACACTGTCCAACCAATTTTCAAATTTGGTAATAAAATAGTTGGTGGACCGTCAAGTCAAATCATAAAACAACTAGCTAAAAAAATCCCTCCAACTTAGGACAAGCTGGAGGGTTGGGGGGGCGAACAATACTAAAAAGTATTGTTCATTTAGGGACTTTTTTATATTTCGACAATCTAGTGACCCTTTTCAAGATTGAGTCCTGCCACTGCAACGAAATGTTATCAAGGTCGCGATTCAATGTCAAGCAAAAAACTTACATCAAAAAGTATAAAGCAAATTTCAAACCAAATAATTCAGACTCAATATTGCATAATATTGCAATATTTGGAAAAAAATTCAAGCGTTATTTATCCAACAAAAATAGAGTTCCTGCGTAAAAATCATGATTAACTGCGAAATACATATAATACGACAAAGCAAACACTCGTACAGATAAGTTTTTTTGATGTCACTTTTCGGTTTCAGACGGTTTTGTCTTTTCGACAAGGGCTTTAACTGTTTTAAGGTCAGTCTCTGCCTGATTTTTTAATGCATCCTCGTTTGCAAATTTGACCCACGAGGCACCTTGCAGAGTCTTTGAAAGTTCTGACAGCATGATTGAGTCAAAATTTTGTTTTTGAAGATAGCCAAGCAGCTCGTCATCTGTTTTATTTTCCGTGTGCCAACCAAATCGTCGATTCAAATATGCTTTAAGAATACCTGTCAGCTGAAAATAAAACTTTTTGTATTCAGGCTTTGCAGTACATTTTTGCGGATTTAATAAAGCCAGTTCCTTAAAAGCCCATTCCCAGACAGTAATCTGTCTTTTTTTACGTTTTAAATATAAAAAAATCATTAATGAAATAAGACTCAAACCCAAAATCACAAGCGCCAATCTGACCGATGTTTTTTCCAACATTGGCTGTGAATAATAATCATAAATTTCGTAAAAATCTGTCTGCTGTTCCATTAAATTTGTCTCCTAATTCGTTTGTGTAAAAAGTTTATAAGCTCTGTAACAAACGGCCGACCTACTCGCAAATCTAACAAATCAACTTTGTATTTATTAAAAAGCTTTTTTTGCAAAGAATTGCTCTAATTTAAGCGTAGATCTTGAATCTAACGTAAAAACCTGACCATCTTCCGGATTTCTTACCTGCAACAATCCCACGTCAGGAAAGGACTCTTCACACTTATCAAGCACCCTAACGCCGATTAAATCGTATTCGCAACTTGCAACTTTTAAAACTTTTGAGTAACTGTCCAAATCATCAATCCAGTCTGAAATAAAGAATACAACGGCATTTTTCTTTTTAAGTTTGATCAAAAATGTTAAAGCACTTTCTATGTCTGTCCCTGCACCCTCTGGCTTTATCGAAAATATTGTTTCTAATATTTTGCCGCTGTGGGCACGCCCACGGCTTGGTGGAATCCATTTTTCGATCTGATCAGTAAAAAACAATGCCCCAACTTTATCTTTATTTTCACCAGAAATATACGCAATTGCAGCTGAAAGCTGAGCAATTAAATCCTGCCGTAGCTCAAAGCTAGATGAATACAAGGATGATGCAGAAATATCGATAGCCAAAATAATGGTCCTGTCGCGCTCTTCGACAAATTGCTTAACCATCATTTTATTCATTTTTGCCGAGCTGTTCCAATCGATGGAACGCACATCATCGCCAACCTGATATTCGCGGATCTGGTCAAACTCAAGACCAGATCCTTTAAACGCTGACAAATAATCGCCGGATATATCGGTATACATCATACGCTTGGTATGAATTCGAATCTTTTTTATTTTTTTTCTGACTTCATCACTTATCATGATTTGTCCTTCTACCAAACCTCGTTCATTTCCTTAACTAAGGCTTCTGGCAACTTAATTGATCCATCTTCTTGCTGATAGTTTTCCATCAAAGCGACCATCAATCGCGGCAAGGCCAACGATGAAGCATTTAACGTATGCGCCAATTCTGGCTTTGAATCATGTGTTTTGCGATATCTAATTTTTGAGCGACGGGCTTGAAAATCGGTGCAATTACTGCACGAAGAGACCTCGTAATACTGGTTTTGGCCTGGCAACCAAACTTCGATATCATAAGTTTTTGCAGACGAGAATGAGCAATCTTGAGCAGCAAGCAAACTTACACGATAGTGCAAACCAAGCATTTTTAGAATATCTTCGGCACACCCAACCATCATTTCAAGCTCTGGAAAAGATTTTTCAGGCTCGCAGATTGAATACAGTTCAACTTTTTCGAACTGATGAATACGAATCAAACCTCTTTCGGTAGAACCGTAAGTTCCAGCCTCACGTCTAAAACACCCAGTCCATGCGGTCATGCGCAACGGCAACTCTTCGACTGGCAATATTTTATCAGCATAAATATTGGTTAAGCTGACCTCAGCCGTTGGAATAAGATTTAGCCCATCTTCGGGAAGGCTGTAATAATCGCCTTTAAATTTTGGTAAATTTCCAGAATTATAAAGCGCGCCTTCATTGACCAAATATGGCGGAATAATCGGCTCAAAACCTTTTTTAACGTTATTTTTTAACATCATTCGAGTGAGCGCATAAATTACCTTGACACCCAAACCTCGATAAAGCGCAAACTGCGCACCAGACATCTTTGCAGCTGTCTCAAAATCAAACCACTTGGCTTTTTCGTTTAATTCAACGTGATTTTTGATTGTGAATTTAAAATCAGGCTTCTGGCCAATGATTCTGACAGGCAAGTTGGCTTCCTTGTTGCCCAGCGGAATATCTTCGGCCGGAATGTTGGGACACGACAGCCACAAAGTTTTATACTCTTGTTCAATTACGCAGAGCTCATCTTCTTTTAATTTAAGCTCTTTGCCGAGCTCTATACTTTTTTGACGAATTTCAGGAGTTATGCCCTTGGAGCCAGCGGATGCAAGCTCGTTTTTATTTTTACGTAGTCCTTCTATTTCTGAATTAATTGATCTGACAAGCCGGTCTAGCTCAAGCAAACGATCAACGTTAAAGGAAGGCTCTTTGCGTAAAATAAGCTCTTTTACCAAATCTGTATCAGCACGCAACCGATTTAAATCTATCATGGCATACTCCAAAAATGCGGTTATAAAATTTACAAGCATCACAAGACGCCTACCAATTTTATAACAAAAAAGTCTTATCCTTGATAACGAAATAAATGGCACAATTAAATGACACTCAAAACCATTAGCCAGAGCCTGGCCAAAAATACGCAGGCACTTTTTGCAGTTTTGAAAAAAAACATTCGGTAACTCAGCGCTGATAGATGCTAGCAGGCGGGACCTAAAATTTTATAAATTTCGCGACAAAGCCGATTAATTCAGTGCTTAACAAATACGTAGTCAATGTATCACCGCATTAATGATAGATTTGACGATATGCAGTTATTAATAATTTTCAACAATAAAAAGAAGAAACCCCGAATAACTTGGAGGTTTCTTCTTTTCTTAAAATATTTTACGTATTTATATTTTGATAAAAACCTGCTAGTCCTTCAAATGACGAACCTCCGCGCTGTTCAATAAACAAATTGTCATCGGCTATACCATCACCAAATATTATACCCGTCGAGTAATCTGTCGAATTATCGTTTTTATAAAAACTTCGACCACTTATAATTAGCCGGCCATTTATTAATTGCAAGCCTGGCGCCGAAGCTGAAAGAACAGACTCATCCAAAACCATGATTGAGGAATTGTTGGCCATGGTAATCAAATTTGTACTTCCAGAAATTGGCTGGTAATTAAACTTCATACCTCGTGAAAAAGAAAGAGTACCATTATCCAAAATATTAATATTTTGACCGGATGCATAATTAAAGGTGTAAGCACCAACAACATCGCGCCCATCGCTGGTAAATGTAAGCGGCTTACCTGGCCCAACCAACATCCAATCGCCCAAAACATCTATTCCACCTGTACTGAAAGTAAATGTATCATCCTGAATCCATTCAACATCTTTAAATATAATTTTGGACGAATTACGTGTGCATCTAATTTTAGCACCAGAAAGACCTTTGAATGTTACGCTTTCTATGTAAAGAACAGAGTTCTCACCCTCAAGAACAATCTCGCCACATTCATCTAATGTTAAAATGGCACCGCCGCCACGCAGCGCAGTATTACCTCTGAACGTCCATCGTTTATCCAGGGTGTCATCAGTCCAAAGTTTAACAGTGGTATTATTACCGAAAACAAGAGATGAATTATCGCCCAAAGATAGATGCTTTGGCGAAAAATCCCTGAAATAAACATTTTCATAAGTTGCGTGAACATTATCTGTAACAAATAATAAAGGCTGATTTGTTGTGGAAAAACCAATGAATTGCGTATTGCCGTTAACAGTAATATCGTAATTAAAGTCTTGAATTTCTGGATTCCATTCAGGATATAGATTCATAGGTCTGTCCGGCCACAAGACAGCATATCTTGCCATTGCAGTACTTGAACCATAACTGACAAAAGATATTGACTCTATGCGAGGCTTACGAATTGACCCATTATTAATAATTTCGACAAATTGATGCGTAGGATCTTGAATAGCAAGCGGCCTAATATTTAATTTATCCTCAAAATCAAGTGGATCATACGTAAGGGCCACTCGATCAACGGTTAATTTGCCCTTAACACCTGTAATGCCAGAATTTTCCGCAAAATTTAATATCTTATCCTTTGTAAGAATATAGGTATCACCATCAATTATCACATCGCCAGAATTGAAAGTAAAATCGGCATTCATTTCTATATCAACATCTGAAAGTCGCAACACTGAACCAACCCCCATAACAAAGTTGCCAGACCCAAGCCCCTTTAATTTAACTCCTGAAAGCCTAAGAGTTGATCCAGGACTAACAAAAATTGAACCACCTCCAGAGATATCCAAAACATTTCCATTTCCATTGACTTGGCCATCTCCATAAAAAGTCCACGTCCCTATTAAATACGTAAGACTGTTAAGCTGCATATCAAATGCACTATTCCAAATCATATTTCCGGTCCAATACGCAGTATTTCCGCCAAGAGCAAGCCTACGATTATTAAAAACAACTTGACCATCTCCCTGAAAAATAGCATCATCACCTAGACACAAATCATCTTGCAAAAGAATTAATCCACCATTCATAATAACATTGGAATTCAACGCATTTTGAATAGCAATTGAAAGTAAGCAAGTTTTATCTTGCAAAATAATATCGTTTTTACCAAAAAAAAGAGGTTGACCTCGCAAAAGATGCCCTCCACTTTTTACATAAATTTTTTGGCGAAATCCTCCCGGATTTGAGATGACATAGTCTAAGCCGGCAGGATCAGTTTGATATCCCAATTCCAAAACACCGTAGTGGAGCTCATCAGGATTAATATATTTTCGTAAAGCATCAATATTGGCCTCAGTTCCCTCATATCTCCCACTAAACCAAGAAGTTGATAAATAACTACTTATTTTACCTCGTGTAAAATAGATTGGATTACCATTAATTTCAGCCAATTCTTTGCGGTCAATTTGTCCACCATTTACATACATCATTTGAGAATCTATATCCAAAACAGTATCATCTTCCATCGTAATTTTTGAATCAATACTTCCAAAGATTATGCTTGGACCTACATCAGGATATGCGCATAAATTTGCAAACACTGAAAAAATAGCTAAATACAATAAAAATTTCATTACATTCTCCTAGAAATTTAATAACGAACACTGTCAACATTTGCATAAATTAACCTACCGGCAACAACATCTAAATTGGCAGATGGAGAAATGTCCATTTTTAAATTTGAAGCCACAGATTTATTTCCAAAAGATAACGCCCACACTTTTTGCTCATTTCCATCGTTATAAAACTTAACAACATTATCTACAACCAAATGTCCAGATGTAAGCACTAAACCGCAATGCTCACCTTGAGAAATAATACATCCATTAAAAAATAAGTTCGATGAATTTGACTCCATAACTAAATGATTATTAGCAAGGTCTGATGGAGCATATACAAAAATAAGATGTAAATCGAAAAACAATGTAGAATCACTATTTATATAAATATCATCATCACTGCTATAATAAAATAGTTTATCAAGGCCTTTTATTTTTACCTCATTTACTATATCTAAACCACCGCCGGCAAGCTCAAAATCATCGGCAAGGTTAAAAACAACATCGTTTAGTATTAATTTTTGACCTTCGGCAACTCCAAACATGATGCTGCTGTTACCGCTGTCATACTCAGCAACTCCTTTGACATTGCAATTTCTTATGGTTAGATATGTTGTATCCGGTCCGTCCACCTTAAAGCAAGCTTCATCCTCAAAAACTATATCATGCCCCATCCCATCTATCACGGTATTCCAGGTAAAAGTCGTAACAGTAGAAGTGGGAATAATCCAATCATCGCTTAATATTATCTTCTGATGTGGAGTGCTAGCGCTTAAATTGCCTGCATCAGCCAACGCAATACTCAAAAAAAGTAGTGCATATTTTAATATATTTTTGTTCATAAACTTCCTTTCTTAAAAACAAACAAAAAACGGGTGTCGTAGATAAATTCCACCACACCCGCAAAACTATATCCAAATATCGCTTGTAGTAAATATTTTAATTAATATTATTAAAAACTAAGAGTTTCTTCCGTATTTATATCAAGTATTCCTTCCATAACTTCAAGTGATCCACCAGGCATGATGTTAACAAATAAGTCACTGCTTGGTAAATTTATATTTCCAAACGAAATAGCTTCAGAAATAGAGGATCCTGAACCTAAAATATAATTTTTACCTTCAACAAATACAGAACCATTTATCAATCGCATGCCAGTAGAACTTGATATCAAAGCACATCCATTTAGATGAAGTTCAGATGAAAAATCTTCCATCATAATCAAATCTCTGTTTGCAATTATCGGCTCATAAACAAATATGGATATAGGGGAGTAAGATTGTGTTATAGATATAGGATACATTGATTCAAATATTAATCTTGAATCCTTACGAATCATTGACGGCTGATTTGTTAAATACTCAAATATACCTCTGAATTTAACATTTTGATCAAAAACCAATGATCCTGAAGTAAAGCTAAAAGGGCTGTCTGTAGAATAATCTTCATGTAATGTATTTAATCTATCATTTTTAAGCGTAATAGTAGCATTACCAACACATCGCAAATTATAATCTGCAAGCCCCTGAATCGAGGTATTTTGAATGGTTAGATTTCCTCCTTGCATTATTTGAATATTTTTTAAACCAAGATCAAGTGTGTTGCCAAAGGCATTTATTGTTGCCGTTCCCTCAAAAGCCCATGGCATTGTCATTGTTTGACCATCGGTCAACTCAACTACAACCCCATCACCAAAAATCAAAGAGGCCCCAGCTCCAAGTTGTACTGCAGTATCCTTAAAATTTCTTAGAACGACATTCCTAAGCACAACATTGCTTGCATCAGCAATATTTAAGGTACCAGCATTGTCATTAGCAAAATTAATAAAATGTCCGCCGCCATTAAAGACACTGCTACTTTGAATATCAAGAACATGGTCATTACTTAAAAAATAGTCATACGACATTGTATACGTTAATGCATTTACTCTTATATTATTTGGACCGTGATCAATTGTTTGCATTTGTTGATCCAACCAAACAATTGCATTTGAGTTGTTTCTTATCAGATCAGCTTCAGAACCACCGATATAAGACATAATTCTTCCACCGTTAAGATACTTAATATAAATTTGGGTTGGGTCATCGGCAGGAACAGGCTTTATATTTTTTTGATCGTCAAAGGTTAATGTATCATAAAACAATGTTTTTTCATCAACCGTCAAAAATGCTGATCCCGCAAAGGTTAGGATATTATTGCCTAAAATGCAAGATGCAGGACCATCAACATAAACCTGTCCAATCGTTAATGTATAATTGGAATCAAAACCAAGCGAAGTCGAAGATAATTTAATTTTTGAATTTTGACCTTCAAAAATTAAATTATCTGAATTAAGCCCTTTAATGTTTAAATTTGCAAGATAAAGAGTTGTATTATCTTTAATAATTAATTGTCCTCCGTGAGTAAGATCAAGCAAATTTCCACGACCCAACATATGAATATCGTTGGCAAAAGTCCACTGCCCATACAAAGTCAATCTACTGTTAACAACAATGTCTGCATCAACCCATTGAACACTTGACGTAATAATTAAATCTCGACCACCAAGTATTGCAGATTTACCATTTCCAAGAATTTTACCAACCCCAACCAACTGATTTCCATCTCCAAATTTCAAATCATTTTTTAAATTAGCGGTTGAACTATTTAGACGAATATTTGAATTAACAGTACTTTGAACACCAAGGCTGGCCGTTGCTCCTGAAGCTACCGACACAGGATTACTTACATCTGGAATTCCCTCCATAGAAGCTCCATCACTCAACTCAACTGATGCGTTAACAGATCCAGATTGCCCTCTCCATGATGAATTAGCAACGGTTACCGTTGCTGTTGCAGGACTGTAAGAACCTGTAAAAGTTGTTGATGAACCATTGTTAAGAGCGATACCTCCCTGAACAAATCCAATCGGCAATCCCTCAGCAATCGCACCAGTATTTACGTTAATTTTCGCCTTACCAGCATTCATCGTTGAAGAGCTATTTTTAAGACTAGAACCAGCATTCACAGTAATCTGAGACCCTGTTCCTGAATTAATTCGTGGAGCATTCCCGCCACGCTGTGTTGCAGCCAAATCAAGCCACACGCAGACGAGTAAAAAAAGGCTTTTATAAAAAATTTTATAGGACATTAATATCCTTTTCATTTTTAAAAATTATTCACTATTGCAATAAAACATTGTTATAGTTCACAGCACCAGACAAAACATACATATTTGCACTGGAGATCAAATTAATGATGCAGTCATTATAACCATTCACGCCATCGCCAAATTCTATACTCTCAGAAGTCACATTGCTCGGGCTTCCCGCAACGAATGCATCATTTTCTACTTGAAATGTGCCACCAAGTAGGCGCATACCTGTTGTTGAAGAAACCAAAGTACCACCGTTCAATGCAAAAATAGATCTATCATCTTTAAATATAATCAAATCTCTATCAGCAACAGGAGGGTTATAGTAAAATGTGGCATTGGCACCAATAGTCATTGTTGCTCGCTCCCAAATAATACTTGACTTGTCTGTGCTGTAAATAAATGAACCCGTACCAACAACATCAAGGCTATCAATAACCTCAAAATGCCCCTTCGTAAGAGTAAAATTATCATCAAGATAAAGCGTAACATTCTGAAATGTCATAGTACTTGAATCATCCCAACCAGCCAGCTGACTTCCTGAAATGCCGTACAAAACGGCGTTTTCAAACTTAATTGATGAATGTAACTCAATTCCGCCACCATCATCAAATGTCAAAATTTTTCCCTGTCCATCAATTATAGTATCACCTCTAAACGTGTAGGTCGTATTAACTGACTGAGAGTCGTTTAATACAATTTTTGACTTATTATCAAAAATTATTTTTGATTCCAATCCCAAATTTAAATAATTAAAATTAAAATCTTGTAAAAGTACATTTTTCAAAACCAACGTTTTACCAGGCTGAACAATCAATAATGGATTTTGCGATTTCGCAAAGACCATCGCATTTGTACTTCCATCAAAAGTTAAGTCGTTTGCTATAATCAGTTCTTTTGTTGGCGCTACGTTCAGATTCTCTGATATTCGAATTGTTTGAAAAGGTGTAGGAGGATTAAGCACCAGAGGGCCAACTTGCACGCCTATAATTCTTCGAATTAAGCCACCATTCAACAATGCAACATGTTTGCTGTTTGGATCTAAATCACGTGTTGGCTGAATATTATTACTATCAAGAACCGACAATGTTTCATAGTTAAGAACAACACCATCAACGGTTAAAGAGCTTACAGAATCAAAATTTATTATATTGCCCTTTGTAACAATTGCAGATCCGCCGTCAACATAAATTCCACCTGAGGTAAATGTGTAATCAGAATTCATTTCAATCTCGACATTGGAAAATCGAATCTGAGAATTTGGTCTGTCAAACTCAAATTTACCTGAACCAAAGCCTTTCAGCTTAACATTGTTGATGTAAAGAGGGCCATCACCACGAACCCTAATTTTACCAGAACTAAAATCAAGAATACTACCATTGCCAGTCAATGAGCTTACACCACTAAAAGTCCAACGCCCATCCAAAATAACATTATTATTGAGCTGAACCACTGGCGTATCACTCCAGGTAATGTTGCCACCTGGCCAAGACAATGGCTTTGCGCCAAGCAAAACTTTATGACCAAAGCACCTAATTTGCCCTGAACTGGTAAGTAAGATGTCATCCCCTAATCTTAAATCATTTTCTAACACCAGTACGCCATTATTCAATACAATATTTGTATTCAACGCATTTTGGATTGCTACAGTAAGAGTTGTGTGAAAATCTTTTAAAGTTACGCCTGAGGAGTCTGTCCAAATTGGTTGCCCTTCCAAGCGATTATTTTCGCCCTCTACCCAAATTTTGTCAGATATAATTCCAGCATTTGCTTTAAATGATTTATCACCATTCAAAATTATTGGATAAGAAGCATCAAAGTCGTACAAAGCTGTTAATAAAATTTCTAAATCACCAGATTCGTAAGTACCGCCGTTAAAAATTACAGGATTGCCATGAATTATGGCCAATCTATCCTTAACTAAGCTTCCCTGCCTTACTTGAAAGTTTGATGACTCAATGTTCAATGCAGAACTATTTGCAATTTGCAAAGTTGAATCTTTGCTCCAAAGATTTAAACCTGCTTGCAAAAAAGAGCTATAAAAAATCGAACCGACAACAAATGTCGATAATATAATTTTTTTTACCATTCTTCCCTTACTTTTTATTTAAAATTTTAAACATTTCAAAACTACGATCTAATGGTTCACCTAAAAAACTGATTTATCCGATTATGCCACTATCACTGAAGCGATGATTAATAGGGTCTTTTAAAATTGAATGGCACTTTTTGCAATTTTTGATTTTTTTTCTTTAAACCGTGCATCAGATCGCAATAGGCAGGCCGGCCTGTAAAATTTATCATTTTTATTGTAAGGGCTTTGCACTCGACAGTTTAAAAGGTCATAGTCAATGTATAGCCCTACACATCACGATTTTCATCAAAACCTTTTAAAATATTTTTTTTAAATGACACAATTAAATACAAAAATAGGGACTCCAATTTGGAGTCCCTATTAAAAACGAAACTAGAAACTATGAGCAAATGATATACCAATATCAAATGATTTTGGTACATTTATGCCAGCAAATGTATATATCATTCCAGCCTTCATTCTTGTGCTAGAATCAAATTGGAGGCTGTATTCAAGGCCTACGCGATGCTCAACCTGTTTTGTATTGTCTTCAAGCATATCAATTTTGTACGCATCCCTATTAACTTGTCGATATGAATCTTCAAATTTTACACGGAGATTGTAGAAAATATCCATAAAGCCGCGACGTGATAAGAATTTTTCAAAAACGTTACCCAGTCTTGCTGTAATTTCTGGACCTTTTTCAAATTTTACCGAAACAGGCTTATCACCAAAACCACGTACAGCTGTATCCCACTCAGCAAATGCAATACCTCTATATATAAATCTATCTGCAAGAGACATTAAATCCAATTCAAGTACGGTTCCAGATGAAACATCAGGCCCAGACTCAACAAAGTTAGGAACGCGTTTGTTAACGTGCGCAGGAATATTAAAGCCTGCTTGCAAAAATAGATGTGGGTTTATGTAAGGTTTATATTTTAATAAAAAAGAAATGAATGCAGCAACTTCCGTACATCCACCATTGCCAATTTCAGGAGCCCACAACTTATGAGTTCCAGCTTTACGACCTGTAGGTAAAACAAATTTAAGTCCAGCAACAATCTTTTCAACCCACTTGGTTGTAACTTCAACATTACCAAAAAGCGTAATATCACCAAGCCCTGATGCGCTACCGCCAAGATGATCTATGCCCTTGGCTCGGAATATTCGCCTTAAAGCCTCTTTATAATCAAGTGATGCAAATTCGCCCATATTTGTATTATTATAAGAATCCGCCTCAGAATAATCCCCTAAATCAGTTGGGAAATCCATATTAAGTTGCAAATGATTTTTCATAAACATCATAGGAATTTGAATGCCAACACTGATGTCGTCCCTGAGAACGTGGCGCATAAAATCAAGTGATAAGCCATATTGCTCAGTTCTTCCATTAAATTTGATTTCTTGGTCTCCCCAATACTGAAGTAATTGATTTACAGGCGAGAACACGGATGGATTATGAAATCCAACCTTTCCTTCTTCTAAAAGTTTTGAGGCAAGAACTATATCATGTAGATAGATTGGCTTTTCTCCAAAAAATAAAGTCGTCAAATCCCTGCTAGCACCTTCAGAATCATATGCCTCAGTTGCATAGTGATAAAATGCTGTGGCATTTATAAGAGCCTTGTCCTTGTAAAACCAATTTGTAACTGGCCATGCAGGAAGCATGTAAAGATCGCTATATTTACCATTTTTATAATCGGATTCAACAGATGAAGCCCTAACAGTTTTCCAGTTTTGAGCTAATTTTAAATTTTCGGCTTTTTCCGCATCAATTCGAACAAGTTTTGCAGAACTTTCTTTTTGCTCATTCAACAATGCAATGTGGTGAGCTTCTTTTTTTTGTTGTTTTTTTAGTCTGTTATGTTCTTTTTTTGACTTTGACTTATTTTCTTCTTCAAATTTTTTATTTTTTTTATTTTCAGCTTTATTTAGTTTTTCTAATCTGCTTTTTTCCTTACGAGCTTTTTTGTTCTCTGCTCGCTGCTCATTTTTGATTTCACGTTTTACAGCACGATGCTCTTTTTTAAGGTTACGCTCCTCTTTTTTATCACTACCATTTTTTTTAACTTTATCCTTTTTTGTCGATTTACTCTTTTTTTCGTGCTTAGCCTTTTTCTCAGGCTTGGCCTCTTTTTTTGCTAATTTTTCCTGCTTACGCTGTTCTCTTTCCAATTTTCGCTGTTCACGTTTACGCTTTCGTTCCAATTTTTTTATTTCGTTAGAGGCTGATTTAGTATTAGATTTTGCATCACAAACATCATCATCACCTGCATAACAACCAGTAAATCCCGCTGAAACAGCTAAGCACAATATCCATAAAATTTTCTTCATAAAACTCCCTCTATCCTTACAAATTACAACACTAACATCTCTTAAAAAATATAACGTCTACGCTCTAATTCCTCTTACCTTCAGCTGTAATGGTAAAAGCTTTTTCATTGGCATTTTTTCCATAAATTGTACCAGAATAATCATCGCTTATAACGGTATCACCAGCTAAAAGATCCACTTTAATCTTGTCTTTTGTTATAACCGCCCCAATACCATCTAAAGACTCAAGCAACGTACTAGTCTTGAGAATTGGAGGTGTCTTTCTAGCAAGTAATAACGCCAGTTTATCAAAAGTCATATGCTCAACATCTGTAAATAAGTCAGATTCCAACCCAAAGACCTTGCCTAAAAAACATTTTGTTGGATTTACATCGATATATTCAACAAATCCTCCACCTGAAATATTAGCGCAAAAACCTCCCCAACTAAAGTCGTAAATCTGATTGAATGTACTCAGCATACGATTTTGAGCAACGACAAAACGTCCATTATCTTTAATTGTCAAAGTTCCATTATTTCTGAAAGATAGGTCAGAAACAAATCCTCTTGAAAGCTGTCCATTTAAAGCATTAATCTCAAATACACCATTTGCTCCAACAATTAAAGATCCACCTCCTTCAAAATTCAGAGCTGTGGTTAATTTCTGCATTGATATGGTTGTATAACCATCAATATAAGGATTTTCTAAACAAATTTGAGAATTTCCAGATACTTTAATAGTTATATTATCGCGTTCTGACAATCCAATTGTAAGACTGCTAGGAACACTAGGCTTTATCGATGCAGTATTTTGAATAATAATGTTGCCGATGCCATCTATTCTCGAATTTGCACCACTAGCAAAATCAAGCGTGGCACCATCACTCAAAATAAAATTAGACTGATTAATAATAATTTTATTTTGAGTATCTTCGGTGGCAAGTAATTTTATTACGACTCCATCAGATAAGATTACCTTACCAGACCCACTAAAAATCAAAGTGCTATTTTCTGGTATTGTTAAAACGGTTCCTGGCTCAAAAATCACCACCGCTTCGCTACCGGTAGGCATAAATTTAAATTCTAACGATGAATTTTGATCCAAAAATAAATTCCCATCAAAAGACATCTGTCTTTGCACATTAATAATATTGCCTCTGCCTATTACATTTACGCTATGATTGGATGGATCAAATGAAACATTCTGTAAACCCTGAATTATTTGAGAGCCCTCTTTCAAATATACACTAAATGGCAATGCTGAATCTACAATCAAATTATTCAAATTCGAACCTCGTCGTAACTCTGTTGATCCGGAATATACATCTGTAGAATTCACGTATTGACCGGCATATTGATGACCATACACGTTAGGCTCAACTATTCGATGGCGAAAGCTTTTAATTACTCCCTTAGTCATTTGATTGTTTTCGTTCAAAGAATTAAATCTTTCATATCTCAACAGTTCCAGACGATGTTTTTTAGGGTCTTTTGGAATAGTTGTAAAAAACGCATCCGAATACGCATCATTTAGTGCTTGGCAACAGCGTATTTTTTGACCTAATTCATCTAAATTTATTTGGGCATCCTGCTCATATGCAATTTGACGCAAAATATCTTTTTTACCTGCAGCATCAATTTTTGATTTTTTTGACAAACTAAAACGAGCATTGGATGCATCAATTTGAAGACCATTAATTTGAGTACCATCGTCTAAAACTCTTGTAGATAATTGCAAAATCGGATTGGTTAATATATCTAATTCTTCATATATCAAGTGAGCATTTATGTCTAACTGAATCGAGTTTAAATCCTGTAAATCAAGAATTACATATCTATCATCAAATATTAAACGTGATGCACCATTATTTGGTCCACCAACAATAATTCCAGGTCCACCAGATAAATTAATACGCGGATATTTTTCCAACCCAAGTCCATCAATCAATGCAAAAGCTATGTGTAATTCGTTAATAGATTTATCACCAAAAACAATTAATCCAGACAACGTTAATGCATTAACCAACAAAGTAATGTTGTTTTCAGCTCCAGATGCTTTGAAATTTAAATTCGTGTCAACATCTATATCTACGCCGGATTCGCCACTCAAATGAATTAAGCTATTCGAATTATTTTTTATATGACTAATCCCGTCCAAAACAATATTCTCTAGGGTAAGAGTACCATCATTTATGTTCAAAATTACCATATTTGGATTAGTTGAATTAAATAGAGTAATGTATCTAACACCATCCAATCCAATCCAAGTGAAATTTACACCAGGTAAAACATTTATCAGAGGTGAACTAAAAGTAACGTCTTCCGCAAAGCTCCACGTTACATTTTCCCCAATATTTATCTGTCCACCCGGATAAATTAAAAATGTGTTTTGATTGATATTCGAGATGGTAATATTTGTTAAGTTAACGATTACACCAGGCTGAACAATAAATTGAGGAATGCCTGAATTTGGGAAATTAATTGTAGAGCCGCCACCATCCAAAGTCATATCACCGGTAATATTAATTGATTTATCCGAAGGAACATCAATAAAATAATTCATTGTAACATCAACATGAACATTTCCACTTAAAAGTATAGCTGCGGCTGGATCTATAAAGCCGCCACCACCTGTAGTTGATGTAACACTTAAACTTATAATGCCATCATTTAAATATGTTAAAGTTCCATCTGCAATATTTGCAGCAACATTGGCAACATTATATCCATTAATATCATAAACGGCTCTGGATGAATTTAAATGCCCAGCCAAAGCAGTTAACCCTTTGCTAAGCGTATCAAGCCACAGGGTTGCTCCATCAACTGTTAAAGTTGCAATAGAATTTATGTTCCAATCAAATTCACCAAGAACAAAAGAAGATGCACCTTCAACAATAATATTGCCAATAGTTGTTGTGTATGCGGCACTTAAACAAGTATCAACTTTTGACATATAAAGATTAGATGTCTCTGACGCAAAAATTATTTGGCCAGCAGAATTTCCAAGTCCCTTAATAACTAGGTCTTCGATATATAAATTGGTGTTTGGACCTACGACAATTTTTCCACCATCGCTCAAATCCAATATTGTGCCATTTCCAATCAAGTTGCAATCACCGTAAAAAAACCAGTATCCATCCAACTTCACACTTCCGGTTAACACCAGGCTGGTTGCATGCTCGAAACCAAGCGACTCCGACCAGGGAGATGTGTAAAAACCTCCAAAAATCAACTGTCTGTTATTTAAATCTATTCTGCCAGGCCCAACAATCTGAACATCATCTCCAAGACTTAAATCATTGATTAATCTAATGACTCCGCCGTTCATATCGATATTTTGAGATAATGCATTTTGCATATCAATTAATGCTTCAGAGGAATAATTCAAAAGGCGTATTGGCAAAACAAATGTAGGCTGCCCAGATATAACGTTATTTAGACCACTAATTAAAACACCATAAAAAACATTTCCAGGTTCACCTTTCAAAACACCATCGCCAGCAAATTGTAAAACCTCAGCGGCATTTGGGTCAAATGTACCATTCAATATCGCTTCAGCCCCATCCTGCTCCAAAACGCCATTAACAAAAGAAAATCTCTGGCCAGTTATCAGTCCACCCAATTCTTGAGAAATAGTCCCATCGACGTAAAAATTGCTGCCTCTTACATTCAGTCTGGCACCAGAAAAAACATTAATCCTAGAATCTCGACTTCCAAAACTAACAGACGCATTAACAAAATCGATATCACTAAACAAAATAGCCAAACAAAGCAATGAAAGCCGCAACAAAAAACAGATCATCCCTATCTCCTCTTAAAATAAACTTGTGCTCCGATTTTGATTTTATTATTGCCGCCTCTATCTGTAAAGAATTAATAAAAATTAAATCATATTAAGCTACTTATTGACCTTATGCTTTCTTTTATTTTAATTGCGGAATCGATAAAAAGGCCTTTTTCTTTTGCATCTAATTCTATGCTTAGCCTTTGACAGACACCATTTGCCCCTATAATTGTTGGCACACTAATGCAAACGTCTTTAATACCGTAAACTTCTTCTTCTATTAATGTAGATAGCGTAAAAACCCTTGACTGTCCTTGAATGATTGCTCTAACAAGTTTTGAAACAGCAGCTGAAACAGCATAATAAGTTGCACCTTTGCGCTTTATAACTTCATAAACAGAATCTCTAGTTCGTGTATAAATTTTATCCATTATTTCCGTGGTAAAAGTTGGAAAGTTGTTTAACGGAATTCCAGCAATATTTGCCTTACTCCACCAAACAAATTCAGAATCTCCATGCTCTCCAAGAACGTAAGCTGTAATATCTTTCGGACTTACTTTTAAATGCTGCCCAATTAAATATCTCAACCGCGAGGTATCAAGCACTGTGCCAGTACCAAAAACCCTGCATGAAGGCATACCGGAAAGCTTTAATGTAACATACGTAAGTACATCAAGAGGATTAGTCACTATTAACAAAATACAATCAGAATTGCATTTCACAATTTTCGGAATAACAGATTTAAAAATTTTTACATTTTCACTTAAAAGATTCACTCGTGGTTCACCAACTTTTTGAGCAAAGCCTGCACAAACAACAACAATTGATGCTCCTTTAACAAGATCAAATGAATCGCCTGCTTCAACAGAAACTGATCGCGTAAACTGCATACAATGGCGCAAGTCATACGCTTCACCAGTAGCCTTTTCTTTGTCGATATCTATTAAAACAATTTCAGATGCTACACCTTCAAGCATCATTGTGTAGGCAATTGTACTGCCCACAAAACCAGCACCTATTATTGCAATCTTAGCTGATGGAGTAATGGCCTTGGTGTAGCAAACAGACATCAATGCTCCTTTTTTCCTTTATTCAACAACGTCATTACTTAAATTAGTGGTATGATAAAAAACTCATATCTGCAATATCAAGATTTTTAATTAAAAAATAAAATTACGCAACAAACTCAATAATTCAAGCTCAAAATTATAAAAAGTTAAATTTAACTTGATAACAAAATCGTGTAAATTTTAAGCAGATTTCGATTGTTTTTTATTAAACACTGAAAAGCTGCATCCACTTCTTGCAGTTTTTAAAAAATTCATTCGGCAAGTAGCCACCAATCAGTGCTGGCAGGCCGAGTCTAAAAACTTGTAAATTTCTTGAAATAATTGATTTCACCGGCTATTACAAGTAATATAGTCGATGTATAATCGTAAAAATCGTGGGTTTAACTATATAAAAAAAAGGATTTTATGAAACTGGTTAATGAAAAAATATCACTTGCAGAGCTCAAAATCATGTCTGAAAAAATGTTTGGAGGCCTTGTAAAAGCGGTAGTTGATATAGAAAAAGAAATTATGGTAGTAGATGCAGCTATGCATGCTGACGAAGAATTCATGCTTTTGGAAGAAGGATCACAGCAAGAACATCTTTGGGGAATCAATCTTTATTACGAACAATTTGGAAATGAAGACTGGATTGAATTTGATTCTATGATAAATATTCGTCCAGTTTGCGGCAATAGAAGTCGTGGCGTTGACGATTCAAAAATTCGAGAAAAGATAATAAAAGTAGTTAATGCGTTGGTTGTAAAATGAAAAACTTTATACACAAAGACCTTGCTGGCGGCCGCTGGTTTGAGTTTTCACTTATCGAGCAACTGGCTAACATCGGAAGCGATATAGAGCGGACGATTAAATGGAAACAAAAAGGGAATGTTGAATACAGCAACGCCGCTTTTGAACGAGCATTAGAGTTGATATTTTTAACAGTTGAGGACCCAAAAAATAGAAGTCGACTCAGAGAAATATTACGCGCACGAGAAGCGCTTATTGACCACTTTATGTTCGACAACGAATACAATTCTACAGACAATCAGTGGCAAAAATATTTTTTTCAATTTAATTATGCCGCAGCGCTACAACGAGGAAGATAATGTTGATAAAAATCGATGTTCTGAAATAAACCGTAACTATTCAGGTGCCCCTTGTTTAAAAATAGGGATTTCCAAAAAATAAAGTTGTGGTAATATCTGGGTAGAAAGGAGATTTGAGTGGACTGGAGAGATGAGTTAATAGAATCGCAAAAAAAAATTATCGAGTCACAAAATAAAATCATAGCTGAACTAAAAGCGGAAATAGTTGTACTGAAAGAGCAAGTAGCTGAGCTTGAGCGTCGACTAGGGTTAAATAGTGAAAATAGTGGTAAGCCGCCTTCAAGTGATGGGCTTGGCAAGCCTCACAGAACACAAAGTCTGCGTGAAAAAAGTGGTAAAAAACCTGACCGACTTAACAAAAGTGCCGGTTTCGAGCATCTGCAAGAGGCAGGTTTTTGATATTCCTCAAATCAAGGCCCCTATCGTTGTTGAACATCAATTTGAGATTAAGCGTTGTCCGGGGTGTTGCAAAAAAGTGGAGACTCAAATAACTGGGGTCTCCAACACACCTGTTCAGTACGGACCAAATACCAAAGCCGTTGTATTATATCTTTATGCGTCCAACTACATTCCGGATGATCGTACATCTAAAATAATGCAAGACCTCTTCGGTATGAGTCTTTCGGCTGCCACAGTTAAAAATATGGTGGAAGAATGCGCTTACAAAGTCTATCCAGTGACTAAAAAAATTGAAGCCAAGTTAATAAACGCACCAGTCAAACATGTGGATGAATCGGGTATGCGCATAGATGGAAAAATTAAGTGGGCACACGCGCTTTGCAACGACAAATTAACTCACTATCGGCTCCCTCAAAAACGAAGCGATATCCAGCAAAATTTAACAGGCGTTGTCGTTCATGATTATTTTAAACCTTATTATTCCAGGCTCAAAGATGCTCAGCATGCAGTGTATAACGCCCACATTTTACGTGAATTAAAAGCCGTTTCAGAAATAGATAAAGAGCCATGGGCCGAAGATATGGCCAATGCATTGTTAAGCGGATATAAAAAGTCACAACAAAATAGAGACGAAATATCGGCCAAATGGCTTACAAGATTTAAAAATTTATATGACAAAATCATTGATACTGGAATTGAATTTCATGAAAAATTAGGCTTTTTAAAGCAGCAAAAGACTGGTCGCTTCAAGCGCAGACCGGGGCATAATTTGTTACTCCGATTACAAAACAATTCTGAAGATGTTTTGCGTTTTTTACATGATCCAAATGTTCCTTTTACAAACAATTGTGCGGAACAAGCCTTGCGCATGATCAAGGTTAAACAAAAAATATCTGGCTGTTTTCGAACCTATCGATGGGCTATACATTTTTTGGAAATTCGAGCATATTTGGCCTCTGCACAAAAACAAGGCTACAATGTTTTTGATGCTCTATCTTCCGTGTTTCAAACCGGGCCTATCAACCTTGTTTTGGACTAGGCACCTGAATAGTTACAATTTTTAAAAAAATGCTTTTAAAAAAAGAACCATCGATGCATGTTTTTGTCAATTGAATGTTACTCAAATTTTATCTGTCCGGAGTCCTGTTACAGATTCTCTAGATTGAAAGGTTGTTAATGTTCAAAATCAGTAACATTCAAATTAAGATTGAGAAGCCACGGCTTTTAAGCCGGGCGTGGTCACTTTATTTTATTTTCAAATCAGTTAGAATGATCTTTAAATTCAAATTGGACCAACGATTGATTGAGGAATCTTTTTGTGAAGAATAATGTGCTAGACTGCATAAAAAAACTTTCTATCGAAAAAATAAAAAATATAACTGCCTATGAGATTTTTGAACGTGGACAAGAATATGCTTCAAGTAACCGAGTAATATCTTTTTGGTGGGATAGAAAAAGCGGAGAAAATGCACGTTTAATGTCTTATGTCATGGGAACAGATGTATACATGGTCGAGTTTTTTTGTCGTGATGATAAGCTTGTTTCTAGTTGTATGTGCCCTGCATATGATTCACGTAAACTATGTAAACACGTTGTTTGCGCTTTACTAACCGCAGAAAAATTATTGCATACTCAAACAAACGTTAACTCAAAATTATTACTTGGACTTTTGGGAAGCAGCACTGTATCAATGGAAACTGGATTACTTGATCAAACAACAAATATTTACATCAAGCCTGATAATTATAATAATCTTTCATCATCAATTCGCTTTCATGTAAAAGGGTTTAAAAATCAGACACCAATTTCTGGACATCTTTTTGGTTTTAACTCAAATTTAAGAAAACTGTTTTTAGATTATTACTACCAAGATTCAAGCGAAAAAGAGATGGAGCTTATCAAGGCTCTGTCAACAGACTTTAAAGATTGTAAAGTTTTTGTATCACACTTGCACGATGAAATAAGTATTAACACTCGTGCTGATCATAAAATGCACGTTAGTAGCCTGACAGAGCTAAATCTTGATGGTGACGAGGTTACGATTAAACAACTTATTGCGAATGGACGATATGTCTTCAATGGGCAAAATATACGTATAAGTGAACATGTCATTTTACTTAAAAAAGAGAATCGCTTTGTTTTTATAGATGAAAAAATTCCATGGTGGTGGCTCAGCAAGATTGCATTTCCAAAACTTTGGGATTATGTGAATTATGCGAATAATAATAGAGATCCTGTTTTTATACAAAAAATATCTGACTGGTTTAAAAATCAAAATGGTAAATTCCAGGATCTATCATCACAACTAAATATTCCGATAAATTACTTAAACAATGCCATTGAAATAAAATATGAATCTAAAGATCGTTCAATTATCGAAAAATTCATTATCTTTAAGAAGCACAATCAGGTTGTTACTCCAAATCAAGTCAAAGTAGACATTGTTGTTAGCGCCAAAATTGATCGCGAAAACAAATCGGTTAAAATTGTGCCACAAGGATTGATTGATGGAGCGATAATCCCAATTTTTAAGCCCATAATAAAATTCATAGACATGATCGATGAGTTGCCGGGCTGGGTAAGATCAAATAAAAGAAGGCTTATTATTGCAAAGGGCCTTCTTAGTATTCTGTTGGCATATACACAAAAAGCAACATTAAGTCATATCAAGGCTGCGGTGAAAAACTTATTGGATACGTACGATGGAAAAGCAAACAAAATCGCAATCCATAATTATTTTAAAAGTTTTGCTAGTGTGCTTGATCAATCGCTTGAATCAATCTTTATAAGTAAGAGTGGCTTCTACATACTTCCGTTACATTACCGGAACCTATGCAATGTTGCGGCTATAATTTCAAATTTCTTTGACAATTGCACGGTTGAGTGCGGCGACAACAATGAATTATTTTTTTCTGTTCCAGAAGATGTTTTTAATCAAAAGCTGGCAGACTTTTTAAATCTTCTTAATAAGAGCAACATTGGCTTAAAACTAAACGATAAAAAATTAAGGCTTGTTAGTTTGGATGTGTCAATCGATGCATCCAGACCTACTGGATCAGATTGGTTTGATTTGGATCCTAAAATTTTGTCTGATGGCATAAAATTAACTAAAGAGCAACGGCAAGCGCTGTTTGAATCTGACGGTGTTATCGAGTCGTTTGACTGTTTTAAGATACTTGACCAAAATTCGCAGGAAGTTATTAAAATTCTTGCAAAGATTTTTCAACAATCTTCTGGCGTGGGTGGTGGTAAAAACATAAAAGAAATTGTTCAGATTCCAAGCCTCCAGATTTTAACTCTTTTCGAATTACGTAAAAGTGGAGCTAGTATTAAGTTATCAAAAGACGATGAAGAGATTGTCGACAATTTGACAAACTTTTCTAAAATCAAAAAAACTCCGATCCCATCAATATTTAAGGGAGAGCTAAGAGATTATCAAAAGCATGGCTACGATTGGCTTGCATTTTTGTACAAGCACAGGTTTGGCGCATGTGTTGCCGACGACATGGGCTTGGGCAAAACTGTGCAAGCAATTGCATTTTTAAGTGGCATTGCCGACGGAACAATTACAAGCAGAGCGAGCATCAAAACACCTCATTTGATAGTCGTTCCTACAACACTGGTTTTTAACTGGATCCAGGAGCTCAAAAAATTTAGCCCAAAACTTAAAGTTAAGGAATACTTAAGTAAATTACAAACCATCGATCTTGAGAAATTTGATATTATTATTACAACATATGATCGCGTTCGGATAGACATTGAAAAATTGAAAAACATTACTTTTCACGTACTGATACTTGATGAGGCACAAGCCATAAAAAACATTGCGGCTGGACGATCCGCCGCGGTGCGTCAATTAAAAAGCCTTTTTACAATTTCGTTGACTGGAACACCTCTTGAAAACCACATTGGTGAGTATTATTCGATTATCGATGTTGCACTTCCTGGACTTCTTCCTGAATACAAAAATTTTATGAAGCAAATACAATCCGATGATCAAGGTAATTTGATTCGCAGGACCAAGCCATTCGTTCTCAGACGAACAAAAGACGCAATCTTAAAAGAATTGCCTCCAAAAATAGAAAATAATGTTTACTTGCACATGGCTGAAAAGCAGCAAAAATTGTATGCAACAACTGTTAGAGAGGTTAAAAGGCTTATTGACCGAGCTTATGAGTCACATACTGCGGGACAAGCAAATATAATTGCGCTTACTGCAATTTTAAGGCTGCGACAAATTTGCATATCCCCACAAATAATTGATCCAAAGGCAGGGCTTGACTCTCCAAAAATTGAATATCTTATCACAGCACTGTCAGAGATAATTCAAGAAAACAACGCAGCACTTGTATTTTCGCAATTCACAACATGCCTGGATATTATTGAACAGCAGCTAAAAAAAGAGGGGATCAATTTTTTCAGAATTGATGGAAGTACTCCAATCCCTCAGCGCAAAAAAATTATTGAAACGTTTCAAGGCAAAAATACGAACGTTTCAGTTCTTTTACTCAGCCTTAAAACAGGTGGCGTTGGATTAAATTTGACCCGCGCAAGCTACGTTTATCATATCGATCCATGGTGGAACCCGGCTGTTGAAAATCAAGCGTCAGATAGAGCTCACAGAATTGGACAAAAAAAATCAGTTTTCATAACGCGGATTGTTATGCACCACACAATTGAAGAAAAAATGATGCAGCTGAAGGAGGCCAAGAGTAAGCTCTTTAATGATGTAATGAATGCAACAGAAAACAAAACTAAGACGATTATATCAAAGAAAGATTTCGATTTTTTGTTGGAATGATTGATAATGTCCGTATAATTGTGTAAAAGTTGACAAATTTCAATAAAAATCTTGTTTTCCGGTGTTACAGTGTTATAATTAAACATAGGGTGTCTTTTCTAACCTCTATTCATAAAACAGGAAAAGATTCTTTATAAGGGCAAACCCGTAAAGAAATTATCGCTAAAAAAATACTTCCTTAATCTTTCACGGGCTGACCCGCAATAAATCTGTCTGATCGGACTTGTCAGTAAGTTGTATGTGCCTGCGGAAGCAAACCGTGGGTGAAGATGTATTATTTATTTAATTGAAGGGGTTTATCATGTCGTGTTTTGCAAATGCGGTTCGCTTTTTTTGGGGCGATATTGGCAAGGACGAGCTCAAGCGGTTTGGGATATTGTCTGCCACTTATTTTTTCTTAATCGGAGCCTACTGGCTCATTCGCGTAATGAAAGATCCGATATTCGAGTTGTTAGTCGGATTTCGGTATCAGCCATTCGCAAAGATGCTCTCGCTTGTTGTGGTTATTTGTGCCGTACTTTTTTACAACAAATTAATCGACCTTCTAAAACGAGATACACTTTTTTATTGTATTGCAACGTTCTTCGGCCTGAGCCTGCTTGGGCTTGGATATCTGGTCGCACATCCACAACTTCTAGCAATGTCTCCAGAATCAACACTTAGTTCGCTCCTGCCAGGCAATATTCTCGGTTGGATTGCGTATTGTTTTATTGAAATCTACGGATCGCTCATGCCTGCGCTATTTCTCTCGATAGTTGTAAGTACAATGTCAACAGAATCAGCCAAAAAAGGCTACGGAATGATATTTACTTTTGCGCAGCTTGGCGCGATATTTGGAACACTCCTAGTTATGAACTACCTTCAATTATTGGGATTTGGAGCACTTTTAGCTGTTGGTGGTGTATGTGTAAGCGTTCTGCCTTTTTTAATGAGGTGGTATGTGCAAAACGCTCCGGTTACTCCTGCAGAAAAAATAGAAGCATCAGAACATAAACCACAAAAAACAGGAATCTTGGAAGGTTTAAAACTACTACTCAGTCGCCCTTACGTCGCGGGACTTTTTGTTGTTACAACAACATATGAAGTCATCGGCACGATTGTTGAATTTCAAATGAAGATGACGGCAACTCAAATTTATCCAAAGAGCATAGATGGTGGTGTCGGATTTGGTTGGTTTACCGCAATCAATGGCACAATGGTAAATGTGTTAGCCTTGGCATTCGCCCTTCTTGGAACCAGCTTTCTCATGCGTAAGTTTGGATTGAAGTTTTGTATTATTTCATTTCCAACAATGATTGGAATAGTTGTTGCATCTATTTTCGGATTTTATATGGCAGGAGCAAGTCCTTATTTCTTAATGTGGGCACTTTTTGTAGCAGTGGTTATGTTTAAGGGCCTTAGCTATACATTAAATAATCCATCGCGTGAAGTTTTATACATACCAACAAGCAAAGATGTTAAATTTAAATCCAAAAGCTTTATTGAAGCCTTCGGCGGTAGATCCACAAAGGCTGTCGGAGCAACCGTAACGGGTTCGCTTGGTGGAGATTTTGCAACACTACTTGTATTCGGAACCTTCATATCACTCGGTCTTGTTGGGTTCTGGATCTGCATTGCTGCTTATGTTGGAAATAAATTTGATCAGCTACAAAAAGAAAATAAGATTGTTGAATAAAAATCAATTTCAAGAGTCATAGCCATGGGTAAGATAGTTGCAATTGGTGGAGGCGAGATAAATAAACGAGAAACGTTGGCCATAGATCAAGAAATTATTCGGTTGTCTGGCAAAAAACATCCAAGTGTTTTATTTATTCCAACGGCAAGCTCGGATGCCAAAGAATATGTCGATGATTTTATCGATTACTATTGCAAACATTTGAGTTGTAAAGTTGATGTTATGAAATTGATCAAACAAAATATTTCGACAGAAGAAATAAGAGATAAAATTTTATCCTCAGACATTGTTTATGTTGATGGCGGAAATACACTTATGATGAAGTTGTGGCGCAAGCTTGGAGTCGATAAAATTTTAGAAGAAGCATATGAAAAAAATATTGTTTTGTGTGGGATAAGTGCAGGGGCAATTTGTTGGTTTAAGTTTGGTAACTCAGACTCAAGACAATTCAAGAATCCTGCGGCACCACTTATCAGAGTAAGCGGACTTGGATTATTGGATGGATTGCTGTGTCCACATTATCATTCTAAAAAATACGCCAAAGGTAGAGCTGATTCATTAAAAAAGATGATGAAAAGAACGCCTGGCAAGGCTTTGGCAATTGATGACTTTTGCGCAATAGCTTTTGTTGATGACAGTTACAATGTGTTGACATCAAGCCCTGGAGCCCATGCATATAAAGTTTATTGGAAGCGTGGTAAATTTTATCATGATAAAATTGATATATTGACAGGAGTTACGCATGTAAGTGGCAAGGTGAGCCATCAATCATGAAACCGCACAAATGCGATGATGTCGCTTGGTTTTCGCTCGACCAACTTCTCCAAAATCTGATGCCCATGCACAAACATGTTTTTAACATGATCAATCAACATGACTTTGCCTACACATTTAAAACACTGAATTCTCCAGCATTGTTATAAAAGTTTTGAACATGATTTTGAGAAGAAACTTTGAAGCATTCAGCGTTTGGCTGCTGTTTAATTTTTGGAGGCTTTCTTATAGTCTAGACCAGATCGTCGAAATGGTTGATCCTAGATGTGAGCTTTTTGTTTTGACAAAGCGAGCATCTGACATTGATGCATTCCAAGTTTTTGTTTTGATGTTCGATTGATTTTTTCCTGTGGCCAACGCAAATTGTACTCCTCAACTTGTTGCTTTGCTAGCAGCTTCATGTTGCTCACCAAAAAAACTGTCTCCCATCCACCAAAACGCTTCTTCCGTTTGTATGCAGTGAAAAAATATGTTTTGCCATAAAGTTTGGCTTTGATCGTTTTTTCTCGTTCGTTTCGTAATAATTTCAATGCTGGAACGTGTTTCAACTGAAGCCTTTTACCACCACGCGTAACAACGCATCTACTGCTTGGAATCCGCGTGATAAATTTATGTTTGGTTTTTTGAAAAAATACAAACATATTTGGTGTAGGAAATGTGCCATCCAAAGACACAAAATCAAACTCAACTCCCTGCGAAACTAGGTATGAAATTAGCTCCTGCGCAATTTCTACTTTTGACCGATATTTCTTTTTACCGCGGGCTTTTTTCTGCACCCAAAATCAACATTCAATGGTATCTTTACATTTTTATCCACAACAGAAACACATACGGGAACTATTACTTTTTCAACATGTTTTGTACACCCATCCTTGTCGTAACAGAGCTTTTCCATGAGCTGTGCGTATCTTTTGAGTAATGACGTAGGATCAACAACAATGGTTCGTTTTATCTTTTTATCTCTCGTTGACTTCGCAAACTCAATTAAATGTTTTTCTATTTCTTTCGAATTATCAGCTCCTGCCGACAAAAAGGCATACAACGCTTTTTTTGAAATTCCAACCGTACGCGCCATTTCAGAACAATTTTTTCGGCCAGAAGTTAACATAAGACATACAACGTAAGTGCGAATTTGAAGGTTTACATTTTTCAGAAGTTTTATTACTCTTTGTAACATGATCATGGAGCTCTCCTTTTTTGGGTAAATTTAGAAATTTTCTCCTAAAAATAGAGAGCTCTTTTTTATTGATTTCGTCAAATGAATTTTATTGTGTTAAAAATTGTCGATCGGTCATGATGCCGATACAATCGCAAAATCGCCTCAAAAAATAGATACTGATTTTATTGTAGAATTGATTGGATCAATTATTTGAAATTATGGCAAAGTCCTGATAAAGATTAATTCGATGCCCAGATTGATTCTTGGCTACAAGACGCCAGATATGATTATGAAACAAGCTATTTTAAAGGCTAATAAAAAGGAGAGTAGGGTGAAGTCCGCCATGCCGGCGGCAGAGGCAAATGTTTTCAATCAGAATGATCTATTTGTTGCAATTCATTGTTGACTTTGCCTAAGTCCTGGTCGCTCGGTTTCTTTGTAGCAATTATTAAACATTTATTTTAAAATGATTTTAGTATTTGAGTAAATCTTGAAGTTTATATACAAGTTATTTCCATTCTTAAACAAAAATAGGATGAGTTATGGAGCAGTTTAAAAAATTACCAGTTGATTTGAGTTCTTTTTCTACAATGATTAACGAAAATTACTTGTACGTGGACAAAACAAAAATTATTTACGAAATAATTTCCAGGGGCCGATGTTTTTTTCTTGCACGTCCTCGTCGATTTGGTAAATCGCTTCTAGTTTCAACGCTTAAAGAAATCTTTCTTGGGAATAAAGACCTTTTTAAGGATCTTTGGATTGGAAAAAATGCCTCATATGCTTGGGATTCTTATCCAATTATTCACATAGATTTTTTAAGAGTTGATAGCAGCTGCCCCGAAAAACTTGAAAAAAGCCTCTCAGAAAAATTGTTGGAAATTGGATTAAACTATGATATTGAAATCTCTAGAGCATCCTCACTCTTAGACAGGTTAGATTTACTTGTACATCAGTTGTCAGAGAAGCATGGCAAGGTTGTAATACTTATTGATGAATACGACTATCCAATTATTAAAAATATGCATGACACTTCGATTGCTGTAAAAAATAAAGAAATTTTAAGAAGTTTTTATGGATGCATTAAAGGCCTTGGTGACCATACTCGTTTCTTATTTTTAACCGGTGTAAGCAAATTTTCAAAAACATCGATTTTTTCAGGAGTTAACAACCTCGACGATATCTCTCTTGATCCATATGTTGCGGCACTAATGGGCTATACTGAAGAGGAAATGCATGCCTACTTTCCGCCATATATTGAAATTATTGCAAATAAAAGAGGATGCAGCCAACAAACTATTTTGGATGAAATGCGTACCTGGTATAACGGATACCGATTTTCTAAGGACAATGTAAAGGTATTCAATCCATTTTCTGTTTTGTACTATTTGCATAAACAAGAGCGAGCAAATTATTGGTTTGAATCTGGAACACCAACTTTCCTTTTGGATTTAATTAAAAAAAGCCCTCATACGTTGGAAAATATTGATCACATTGTTGCAAGCGCTTCTACATTGCAAACATTTGAAATCGAAACATTACCTCTTGTCACACTTCTTTACCAGACAGGATATTTGACTATCGAGGAATATTATTCCGAAGAAGCAATGTATAAATTGACCTATCCAAATGAGGAGGTGCGACGATCGATAAATAGTTATTTAATCGGAATTTTACTGGGATCTGAAAAATCTGGTGTCGAAACAGCCGTGTTTCAAATGAGAAGAGCGTTGCAAGAAAAAAATATTGCGGCCTTTTGTGATACATTAAAGGTTCTTTTTGCAAATATTCCATATTCTATGCACATTCAAAAAGAGGCCTACTATCATTCGTTATTTCAGTTAATAGGAACGCTTTTGGGATTTGATATACAGTCTGAAGTGCTGACAAGTGTTGGCCGCATTGATCTTTTATTGCAAACATCAAAACATATTTATATTTTCGAGTTCAAGTTTGGTAAAACTGTGGAAGAGGCCATGGCACAGATCAAGGATCGACGATATTATGAAAAATTCCTGAACTATGGCAAGGAGATATTTTTGATCGGTATGGTGTTTGATTTTAAAGACAAAAAATTTGCAATGGAATGGACGTCCAAGCCATTTAATGCAGGAAATTTATGAAGAATCATGCTTTACTTTGCATATTTCTTACTTTAGCGGTTTGTTATGGTAAACCCTCACAGGTTCAAGAACTTAAAAAATTACCCATCGATACGAGTTCTTTTAAAACATTGATTGAATATGATTATTTATATGTTGATAAAACAAAAAGTATCCATTCATTAATACAAGCAGAGCAAAATTATTTTTTTGTACGTCCTCGTAGATTTGGGAGAACGCTTTTTTTATCAACTTTAAAAGAAATTTTTTCTGGCCACAAAGAGCTTTTTAAAGATTGTTGGATTGGCGGAAATAGTAGCAAGTACGATTGGCCAGTGCATCCTGTCATAAGTCTAAATTTTCTTATGATTAATGATCAGTCTCCAGATGAACTTGAGGCAAGTTTGATTCGCAATATTCAAGATTTTGCTGAAGAATATGATATCTATTTGGATAAAAATCTATCTCTGGAACATGCAACGACTGGGCTTATCAAAAAACTCTCTTCGCAAGATAAAGTTGTACTTTTGATTGACGAATATGACAGGCCACTCAGTAAGCACCAATTGAATAAAGAAAATGCCGGTAAAATTGAGCAGGTACTGAAAAAGTTTTATACTATTATCGGTAGTTTGAATGACCATTTTCGTGCAATAATTATTACGGGCGTTGTTCCATACTCCGCCTCCATGCTTTTTTCATCCATTCCAAATTTAAAGAATATTTCATTTTCTCCTGAAGCGAAAGATTTATGTGGTTTCACCGAGAAAGAAATAAACACAACATTGCTTCCATACGTTAAACAATGCGCGCAACACTTAAAAAAATCGACATCCGAAGTTCTACAAGAAATGCAAGAATTATATGGTGGCCATAGATTTACGCAAATCGGACCAGTTTTGCATAGTCCAATTCCCACGCTGTACCATCTGCGTCGTATGGAAAAAGATTCTCATCTTTGGCTAGAAACAAGTACCTCTACTTTTCTTTTTCAATGTATAAAGACACATACTTCAGCTTTTAGCAATCAGGAATCATGGTACGTATCAAGAATTTATGGTGAAAATTGTGAAGTTGGAGAATTAACGCCTACTGCTGCATTTTGGTATTCAGGATTTCTTACTCTTGATAAGAATCAGCCTAACAATGAACAATACAATTTGATTTCACCAAACCAAAGCACAAACATCGGGCTTTAAGACTCTTATATCCAAGCATTTATAATTTTTTTGATCTCAAAAGGCATACAGTTATCAAACACAAAAGTTCTAATGTAGTCCAGCGTAGTACACCACTCAGTACACCCCCCATCAATCAGCCACTTTTGACTACATTCAAAACCCATATCTGTTCGAGTATTTCAAATTCAACGACACTTTTCGTTATTTCCATTTTTTTTGCATGACAACCACGATCTGATCGCTGCCTGCCGGCGGGGTCTAAAAATTTATAAATTTCTTGAAATAATTGATTTCAACGGCTATTACAAGTAATATAGTCGATGTATAACAGTAAAAATAACAGGTTTGACGCTGTTACATTTTGATAAAAATAAGGATTAAGTTAATGTATTCAAATAAAATAAAAGACATTGATGAGTTGCAGAATCAAATCAATTTTTACAGGCCTTTCAAAAAAAAGTTCGTGGATAATTTAAAAGAATATTTCAGGATAGGGCTGACATACACGAGCAATGCGATGGAAGGCAACTCTCTGACTGAGACAGAAACTAAAATCATTTTAGAAGATGGCCTTACCGTCGCAGGCAAACCAGTTCGAGACCATCTTGAAGCGTTGGGGCACAGTCAGGCGTATGATTTGTTATACAAGCTTGCCAAAAATAATGAAATTAAAGAACAAGATATTTTGAAACTGCACAAGCTGTTTTATTATCACATCGACATTAAAAATGCTGGCAAGTACCGCAAGCAGCAGGTTTTTATCACGGGCACAGAATTTGTTCCGCCCGCTCCCAAGCTGGTGCCTGAATTAATGAAAAAGCTTATTAATAGCATGATTTTGATGCGACAAGAGCTTCATCCTATCGAATTTGCAGCAGTGTTGCATAAAGAACTAGTTTCTATCCATCCGTTTGTTGATGGCAACGGAAGGGCGGCTAGATTAATTATGAACTTGGCGCTGTTGCAGCAAAGCTACGTTGTAACAATCATTCCGCCGATATTAAGAACCGATTATATTAGCTTGTTAAAACGTGCACAGGTTGAGCCCAAAGACGACAAGCCCTTCATCAACTTTATTTCTACAATGGTTTATGAAAGCCAAAAAGATTACTTACGCATGATCAGGTCTTTTTATGAAAAATAAAAATGCGACTAAAAATAAATTTTCACGCTTTAACATCTTTTTATTACTCCATACATATAAAAATATACACTAACGTGATTGAGCTAGCAAAAAAAACTCATGATATCAAAGGCATTGTTCGTGCTATTAAGATATTTATTTAGAAAATTGATTTATAAAGAAGCGCTATTTAAGGCATCTGTTTGAACTTTTTGCATAGTCTGTGTTGCGTTCAAATACCACTGGTAGCTCTTTTTAATGCCATCATCAAGATTTATGACGGGCTTCCAACCCAAACTGGACATCCTTGAGATATCAAGCAATTTTTTAGGCGCACCATCAGGCTTTTTGTTGTCAAACTGTATTTGCCCATCAAATTTAACAACATCCTTAATTTTTTGAGCTAGCTTTTTAATTTTAAGATCTTCCCCTGAACCAATGTTGATTATTTCTCCAAGGTCTTTGTAGTTATGATTTTTCATTAAAAAAATTAAGGAATTGGCTAGATCGTCAACGTGCAAAAATTCTCTAAACACGTTGCCACTGCCCCACAAAGATAATTGTTCAGCCATAACACCAATTTTGTTCAAAAATGCTTCAATTTCGGCGTCTGAAAGCCATTCTACATCAAATGTTGGATCGGCTTCAACGGGATAGTACATAAAATCGGATCTTATTGCTGTAAAATCTCTTTGTTTTAATAATTTGGCTAGATGAAATTTTCTTATCATCGCTGGCAAAACATGAGATGTTTCAAGATTAAAATTATCGTTTGGTCCGTACAAATTTGTTGGCATTACAGAGATAAAGTTTGTGTTGAACTGTTCATTAAAGTGCTTACAAAGCTTAATTGCTGCAATTTTGGCAACTGAGTATGCATCATTAGTTTCTTCAAGCGGACCTGTAAGCAAAAATGCTTCTTTTAGCGGTTGTGGAGCCAATTTGGGATAAATACACGATGAACCAAGATTTAAAAGTTTATGAACGCCGGCATTTTTTGCCGCATTAATTACATTTGCGGCTATCATCAAATTATCGTAAATAAAATTTGCTTTTTGTGTGTTGTTTACCCAAATTCCACCAACTTTTGCTGCAGCCAAAAATACGTATTCAGGCTTATTTTTATCAAAAAATTTATCGACATCTGCTTGCATGCGCAGATCTAGCTCTCCAGGATTTCTAAGTATTAAATTATTAAAACCGGCATTTTTAAGCGCCCTTGTTATGGCCGATCCGACCAATCCAGTGTGTCCAGCTATGTAAATCTTTGAAGATGCATTCATAATTTTTCCTTACAATGAAAAAGTGTCTCTAATTTCATTACGCCAGGTCATGGTGTGTGACGTGTATAAAAAACGCTTTGTTTGGCAGATGTTTAAGCCTTCACCGATCGGGCTTAGTTCAGCAAACATTAGTTCGTAATCTACCATTATTTTTATAAGATCATCTAGCGTAATGCGAGGCTGCCAGCACAAAATATCTTTTGCTTTTGAAATATCAGCCTGCAAGTGCTCGACTTCGGTAGGCCTAAAATATCTAGGATCTACTTCGACAACGATATCACCTGGTTTAAATACTTTTTCCCATCGAGCGTCAAGACTTGTTATTAGTCCAATTTCTTGTATTCCTGTTCCTATCCACTCAAGGTCGACACCTACGTAACTAAAAACTTTTTGGACAAAGTCGCGTACCGTGTAACATTGTCCTGTGCCAATAACGAAATCATCAGGTTTTTGTTGTTGCAACATCTGCCACATTGCTTCAACATATTCTGGCGCAAATCCCCAATCACGCTTTGCGTTTAAGTTTCCCAAGTAAAGCTTGTTTTGTTTTTTCAAAAGCATGTTCACAACAGCCATCGTAATTTTGCGTGTAACAAAAGTCTCTCCACGACGAGGACTTTCATGGTTAAATAGTATTCCATTGCAAGCGAACATGTTATATGCCTGACGATAGTTTAATGTAGTCCAGTACGAAAAAACTTTTGCTGCTGCGTATGGACTTCGAGGATAAAATGCGGTTTCTTCACACTGTGGCGCAGGAGAGCCTCCAAACATTTCTGAAGACGACGCTTGGTAAAATTTTGCATCGATTTTATTTTTGCGTAACGCCTCTAAGAGCCTTAACGTTCCAAGTCCAGTCGCATTGGCTGTGTATTCAGGCATTTGAAAAGACACTTTTACATGCGATTGTGCACCTAGATTATAAACCTCATCTGGCTGAACTTGTTGCACTATTTCGGTGATGGTGCTGGCATCGGTCAAGTCACCGTAGTGTAAAAAAAATCTTGCCTCCAGTTCATGAGGATCAACATAAATATGATCAATTCTGTGTGTATTGAAAGTGGATGATTTTCTGATAATTCCGTGAACTTCATAACCTTTTGACAATAAAAGCTCGGCCAAATAAGAACCATCTTGACCGGTAATACCTGTTATAATCGCTCGTTTCATCATTACCCCTTTGCTAAAGTATTTTCGCGTGGGTACTATTTTTTAAGATTCTTTTTTTGTCAATGATGTTTGACAAAATGTTTTATGAATGAAAGAATCTCAATATACTTTTCCTCTTCTCTTGCATGCTATCGGATTTGTTTAAAATGTAAAGCTAGTAAGAGGTTCATCAATAAAAAAGAGACTTTTAATGTTTGATAAAAAAAGGATTTTAATCACAGGTGGAGCGGGTTTTTTGGGGAGCAATTTATGTAAACATTATCTTGATAGAGATAATTACGTTGTCGCTCTTGATAATTTGTTTACTGGAAGGCTTTGCAATATTCAATCTTTTTTAAATAATAAAAAATTTACATTTATAGAGCATGATATCACAAAACCAATTACTCTAAATGTTGATTGGATAATGAATTTTGCGTGTCCAGCGTCTCCGTATGCCTACCAAAAAGATCCAATCAACACAACAAAAACAAGTGTTATTGGGGCTATAAATATGCTTGATTTAGCCAATAAAAATAAAGATCGAATCATGCAAGCTTCTACAAGCGAAATTTATGGCGATCCAGAGCAACATCCGCAGGTCGAATCTTATAAAGGATGCGTAAATCCGATTGGACCGAGAGCTTGTTACGATGAAGGCAAGCGGTGCGCCGAATCACTTTTTTTTGATTATCAACGAATGTATGATTTGGATATTAAAGTTATTCGTATTTTTAATACATACGGCCCAGCCATGGACCCCAACGATGGCCGTGTTGTAAGCAATTTTATTGTGCAAGCCCTTAAAAACGAGCCTTTGACTATGTTTGGTGATGGCACGCAAACTCGATCTTTTTGTTTTGTCGATGATCTGGTTTGTGGTATTTCAAAAATGATGGAAACAAACAAAGGGCTGGCTGGGCCAATCAATCTTGGTAATCCTTGCGAGTTTACCTTACTTGAGCTTGCAGACACTGTTTTGCGCCTAACAAAATCAAAATCAAAAATTCAATTTAAGCCACTTCCCACCGATGATCCTCAAAAGCGTAGACCAGACATAACTCTTGCAAAAAAGCTTTTAAATTGGGTTCCTGCCATTGATTTGGATACAGGCCTTGTAAAAACTATTGAATACTTTTCAAAAAATTTGAATGGGCAATATCGTGATTAATGCCAAAAAAATTCTACTGATTGGGCATTTTTCTGATTCACCACATGTTTATACGTATGCAACCTCATTTTTAAAAGTTTTATTAAAACTAGGGCATGATGTCAAAACTTTCGACTACAGAAGAAAGGCTCCATTTTTATTGGATTATTCATTAAAACGTTTATCTAAAAAATTTAATCCCGATTTAATTTTTTTTGTTAAAGCTGAAAAAATTTCATGGCACACTGTTCGCTTTTTAAAAAATAATTCACCTGCCATTCTTGTTAATTTTTATCCTGACAATCCGTTTGTTTTTTGGAATTCTAATTCAAATTCTGACGTTTTGCATTCTCTGCCATTTATTGATTATTTTTTGATTTGGTCTGAACAACTTGCCCCAATAATTCACTCAGCTGGCGCAAAAAAAGTTATCTACTTTCCATTCGCATTTGATGGCGATATGTTTATCGGTGCATCAAAAAATACTGATACTGACATTAATTTACATCAGTCGGATGTTTGTTTTGTTGGAAGTTGGGATACGTCCAGGCAAAGGTGTTTGGAAAAGCTGTTGGAGAAAATGCCTGATTTAAAGCTGGCTGTTTGGGGTAATAGATGGAAGGAAAATTTATCCGCATCATCCGGACTTTTAAAATTTATTAAAGGTGACGCTGTTTATGGCGCTGATATGATAAATGTTTTTAAATCAAGCAAAATAGCGCTTAACTTCATACGCAAGCAAAACCTGAATGCTCACAACATGCGAACGTTTGAAATTCCTGCAAGCAAGGCTTTCATGCTTACGCAGTATACTGATGAACAAGCAAAACATTTATTTCAAGATGGAGAGAGCGTGGAATGCTTCAAAAATATTGAGGAGCTTGTTTTTAAAATAAAATTTTTCTTAAAAAATGAAGCGTTGAGAAATGATAGGGCAGAGAAAGGCTTTTTGGTTGCTCAAAAGTATGTGCTTGAGAAACAGATGTCTGACTTTCTTAAAAAAATTGGCATTTAAAAATTATAACTTTTAGAATGGTTAAGTCGGCCATCTCTAAGGTCATACATTAAGCATTAGCCTTGAAATATACGATTACATGAGTGCTACAAAAGAATTGATAAGTTTTTTGATTCGGCCTGCAAAGCATGATCAGCTGCTGCCTTCCAATATAAAATTTAAAGAATTGCAAAAAGTGCTATCTAATTTTAAATGATTGATTGGTACGCGTTTTTGACATGCAAATTTTATTAATTAAATTATAAATTTGGTATAAATAAATGAATATTAAAACCAATAATTCAAAGCCTAAGATTGCTATTTTATCTTTAAAAAACAGTTATGTGTACGGCGGCGTGCTCTCTTCGCTACAAGCGGCTTATAACTTTTGTAAAAAACACTTTGATCCAACTGTTTTTTTTCTTAGTTTTGATCCATCTATTTCAACAAGTTTAAAAATATTGAAATTTTCTTCTGGTGTAAGGCCGTTAACTTATTGTGGGATGAAAGGGATAGAAGTTGGCGCAAGGTGGGCGTTTTGGGAGCCGGGGCATTACCGATTTAATTTGGATAGGTGGGAAGAGCTTTTGAAGGGCTACAATTATTTTTTGGCTGTAAGCGGTACCCCAATTGTTGCCCATCCGTTTGCACTTTTGAATAAAAAGTATGGGTTAGTGGCTTCCACCCCATACAATGACGACAGAGAGCGAAGGGTAAAAACTCTTTCTGGTTTTCGATATTTAATTGATAGGCTTGCGAATAAAAAAATGCAGAATATTGAGAAACTTATTTTGGAACAGGCTGATTTTATTTGGGGATTAAGCAACTATTCTAAAATGGAGTTTGAAAAAATTATGCAGCGGCCGGCTGAGAATTTTTTGCGCTGTGGGCATCCTGTCGAATCAACAATTGTTCCGAATCTCAACAACAAAGACAATAATTTAATAATAGCTGTTGGCCGTTTTGGCGATCCACGCAAAAATATTGATATGCTTTTGCGTGCATTTGATAAGATAAATCAAAATATTCCAGATTCTAAACTTTATGTTATTGGCGGTAAGCCAGACATCTCGCAAATAAGTAAATTTGCACATCTCGCATCATTTAAAAATATTGTTTTTACAGGACAAGTCAGCGATCAAGATTTAAAAAACTTTTATCAAAAAGCTTCATTGATGTTGCTTACCTCTTATCAAGAAGGATTTGGCGTTGTAGGCATAGAAGCTTTGTGGCATGGCATACCAGTAATTGCTACGGCTTGCGGAGGGCCGTCAGACTATGTTGTAGATGGTTTAACTGGATATTTAGTCCAGGTTAACGATGATGCCAAAATGGCCGAATTCGCTACCTCTATTTTGCAAAATCAAAAACAACTAAAAAAAACATCTATAAATTCGCAAAATTTTGTTTTGGATAATTATTCTATTTCGAAAATTGAAAATGCGTTCGAACTAGGTTTTATAAAAATGTATCCGGAATTGAAATCTATTTTAACTTTTAAATTTTAATATTTACAATCAACACTCCTTCCATTACATTTTAGAATTATCAGCTTTAATTTTTTGAGAGTGTTGGTTTTTTAAAATATGGAGCCTGAAATGGAAACTATTATACAAACTCAACAAATTGCCGAATTGGTAAAAGAAAAACATGCATTATGGCATGGACTTAAAGCGGAAGTCAAAAAAGTTATTGTAGGACAAGACCATGTAATCGACCGGGTATTAATTGGGCTTTTGTGTGGCGGCCACATACTGCTTGAAGGTGTACCTGGGCTAGCAAAAACAACTTTAATTAAATCTATCGCGCAAGCAATTGGACTTCAATACCAGCGAATTCAATTCACGCCAGATCTTTTGCCTGCAGATTTGGTTGGAACATTGGTTTATAACCCTAAAACGCAAGAATTTCAAACTAAAAAAGGTCCTATTTTTGCCAATTTTATACTTGCAGACGAAATAAATCGTGCGCCAGCTAAAGTTCAATCTGCTTTATTAGAAGCAATGCAAGAACATCAGGTGACAATCGGAGATAATACGTATAAATTAAGCGAACCATTCTTGGTATTGGCAACACAAAATCCAATCGAACACGAAGGAACATATAATCTTCCTGAAGCGCAAATCGATCGCTTTATGTTTAAAATTATTGTAACATACGCGACTATCAGTGAAGAAAGAGAAATAATCAATAAAGTCTTTAATCCACAAAAAATTAATACAGTTTTAGACAAAGATGAAATTACCGAAGGCCAAAATATAGTTAGTAAAATTTATATCGACGACAAAGTTGTTGAGTATATTTTAAATATTGTTTTTGCGTCTAGACAGCCTGAAAATCATGGCCTTACTGAACTTAAAAATTTTATTGAGTGTGGCGCCTCTCCAAGAGCAACATTGGCATTGACTCATGCATCAAAAGCTCATGCTTTTCTAAAAAAACGACACTTTGTAACACCAGATGATGTTAAAGCTGTTGCTTTTGATATACTAAGACACAGAATAATTTTAACCTACGAAGCAGAAGCCGAAAATATAAACACCGACTCCATAATACAGAATATCCTACGTGTAATTTCGGCACCTTGAGTAAAACTATTTACTTGACATTGGAATCAACCGGTTATTATCTTCCAATCTAAAATAAGGAAGTGTTGGCAATGAAGCTACAGTTATGGATAATAAATAGTGCATTTATATTAGTGCTGATCGTTGCACTTGTATTAAGCAATTTATTTAAACAGGATCCACCTGTTGTTCACATAAATGCAATTTTACAAAAAGGCGACATTAAAAGCCTTGAAGTTGCTCCTGCGGAAGCATTAAATTTGGAGAAAATTTATCAAAACGATGTTTTCGGCACTTATGTAGCGCCAATAGTTACAGCAGTCAAAAAAAGTTTTATTACGCCAATCCCCGAACCTCAAACTATAACATTCAATCCTCCCCCAGAGGCAAAGCAGGTGAATTTTCTTCCACCTTTATCAATATCGATAAAGGGAATTATCGCAGCAGCAGAAGAACAAAACAGTGTAGTTATGATAGCTGACGAAACTAATAAAGAAAAAATGTACCACCTAGGAGATAGGCTAAAAGATGCCGAGATTATAAGAATATCGAGAAACAAAGTAGTGTTACTTCGTTCTAACGGCCAACAAGAAACTTTTTACTTAATTAAAGAAGATTTATCTTCACTGGCACCAGAGAGATGGAATAATATTGTAAAAAAAACCAATGCTCAAAATTATAAAATCGATCCGTACGCATTTTTAGAAGAAGTTGAGACATTTGGCAGCTTCATGGAAAGGGCGGCTATTCTTGGAATTGCCTACAGCCAGGGAAATCAAATTGGTATAAAAATTGGAGATACTAAGGATTGCGATGTGGCAAATAACATAGGACTTGTTCAAAGTGATATTATTACCTCAGTAAACGGAATCAATACATCTGAATCAAAAAACAGAACTCAGCTTTATGATTTAATAACTCAAATGAAAGTTGGAGACAAAATTGATATCAACTTACTCAGATCTGGTCAAAATATTTCAATAACTTATGAACTTACAAAGCTTGAAAAAATTTTCAAAAAGCCTATGCCTGCCGGAATACAAGAAAATAAAAAACCTAACGAACTTCCAATGAATGCGCTACAAGAAAGAGACACTCGCATAAGAGATTTTTCTAAAATACACGGAAAAGGCAACAGGGGCAACCAAATGAGTGATTTAAGAAAACATTTACTTGAAAATCTTCATTCACGTTTAAGAAACGCAAGGGGCATTGCAAGAAGATGATAGTATTAGTGAGAAATTTATGAAAAAACAATCAATTTCATCAGTTATTATTTTATTAATATTTTTGGTCATGCAGTCAGGTAATATTTTGGGCATAATGCCAATTACAGCAACCACCAATACCAGCACTAATGCCAGCAATATTATTGTTTCACAAACACAAAATGTCTTTCCTTCTCAAATAACTCATCTGCCAATCCAAGCCAATACGGTTAATGCAACCACTCCAGCAACACCACCTCAACAATTGTCTCAACATCAGACAGACGGCTCTATCGATATGGGTTTTACAAGCCAAGAAGAAGTTATAACTCCAAACCAACTAACAGCAGTAGAGATCAACAATGGCATTCCAGCAGAACTACACCCTAAACCTGACGACGCAGATTCAGTTGAAAAAAATATTTTTCTTAATTTTGATAATGCTGATTTAACGAGCTTTGTAAGCTACATAGCAGAAATAAAAAAATTGAACTTAATTCCAGACAAAACGCTTGATTCTGCAAAAATATCTTTATCTATTCGCGATCCACTCACGTTAAACGGTGCTTGGAATGTTTTTCTTACAGTCATTGAAATGGCTGGGTTTAGCATTATTAGAGTTGGTGATGTTTACAAAGTTATCCCAAAAGATCAAAAAATGCAGCAACCTTTGCCTGTTTTCATAAATATCCCACCAGAACAAATTCCAGAAGATGATTCCAACTGTCGCTTTGTTACTTTTTTAAATAATTTGAGTGTTCCAGATTATCATGACATGGTAAAAAGCATGTTAAGTGACAAAGGGGACGTAATTGATGTAAGAGAAGTAAATGGATTCATAATTACAGACAAATGCTTAAACATAAGATCTGTTGCAAAACTTTTATTAGAATTAGATCAGATGGGTGGAGCAGAAACTGCAACGTTTATTCGACTTAAAAACGCTAATGCTGTAGATGTAAAAAATCTAATTGAAGTTTTGATGAAAAAACCTGAAATAAGTCCGTTGGCAAGACTACTTGGAAAAACAGCGGAAGGAACTAGAGACTATTTTCCGCAAGGAACTAAAATAATTGCAGAAGAAAGATTAAATGCACTTATTCTGATTGGCGATCCTAAGCCGATTAAAAAAATTGAAGATTTTATCATTAACAACATCGATACAGAACTTAAAGAAGCGAAGTCACCACTTCATGTTTATGAATTACAATACACAGATGCCCAACAAATTGCAGAATTGCTGAAAGAAGTTACGCAACCACCAGAAAGCATAGCCGGCGTAGCCGCAAGTAAATATGGCGCAATAAGGGGAGGTGTTAAATATTTCAGAAATATGAATTTTAAAGTAGATAAAGATGGAAATAGATTAATAGTTTCTAGCACGGATAACATTGACTGGAAAATGTTGAAAAAAACAATTCAGGACTTAGATAAGCCACAACCGCAAGTCGCAATAGAAACATTAATTGTCACCGTTGACGTCACAGACGAAAAAGAGCTAAGCGGAGCAACTAGAAACAAAAAACATGGACAAATTGGGAAAAATATTGATTTTCAATCCGCAGCTCTTACAAATCAACCATCGCTGCAAACTGACTCTGCCAGTGATCCTGTAAGCTTGCTAGGAAATATGATTAGTCAAATCACAAAAAGGCAAGGCCTTGCCTCTGCAACAATTGGAGCTACATCAAATATTTGGAGCATACTTCAGGCATTAAAAACTCAAACCAACACATCTATTTTATCTCAGCCATTTTTGACTGTTACAAACAAAACAATGGCCAGAGTTAAAGTTGGACAGGAACAGCGCATACTCCAAGAACAAACTAATGATGGGCTCAAAGGTTATGAATCTGTTTCTGCTGATACAGAGCTTATCATAACACCACAAATTAACCTTGACGGCCTTATTAGGCTTGATATTGAAACAAACATTAATGAATTCACAAATCTTGAAGGAACAACAAAGGTTTTGCGTAATTTAAAAACAAACGTATCGGTTACAGATGGACAAGTCTTAGTTTTAGGTGGATTTGTTAAAACCAAAACATCTGAAACCAAGTATAAAACACCGATTCTTGGTGATATTCCAATTTTGGGATGGTTATTTAAAAGCCAAAATCGAGTAATAAGTAAGGAGTATATTTTTATTTTTATGAGCCCAACCATTTTAAAGCCACGTGAAATTCCAGGAATGGGTCTTTATACTAAAATGAAGCTTCATGAGGCAACAAATGACATCGAGGGCAGTATTCAAACAAAACGCACACCTGATCCCGTGTATAATTGGTTTTTTAATCCTGAAAAAGAAAACTACTCTCATAAGGTTGTTGATTTCGCAAATGCAAGATATCAACCAACAACAGTGGATATAAAAAATGATCCTTATTATAGAACACAAACAAAATCCGCCCAAGAGTCGTCAAAAAACGATAACGATGAGAACAAAATATCAGACTCTATCGGTTCAGAAACACAAATAACTACAAACTCAAAAACGTCTTCAAATATTGAACCACAATCTCAAGTAATACCTATAAATCAAAGTTCAACACCAATTCAAGCTTCGTCAGAAAATATACACACAACAAATATCACGCAGCCAAAAGAAGTTATTGAAACCAAGCCACAACCGCCACCTACTATTTATGCAGAAGCTCAAAAACCTGTTATAACTAACACACAGGAGCCTATTGTACAAACAGGAATTGTAGATGATATGCCTATCGAAAATAACGGCGAAAAACAATTGCTACGTGCTGATACTTCTGAAATGATGCCAGTAGATGAATCAATAGATGATTTTAAGGCAGCCCCTGATTATGAGAAAAAAAATGTGCCAGAAAATATAAATATTGACATGAAAAAACGTAACAGATTAAAAGAATTCTTGTCGCAAAATCCAATGCTAAGTCAAAATCAAAAGAATAATAAATTTTCATCAAGAAAAGGTTTAGCATGATTAAGAAAATTTTTTTACCAGAAAAAATTGGATCTAAAAGAGTATTGGCACAAAGGATTGCCGGCATTACCGTTCAAGACGATATTGCAACACTTGCGTTAGTCTTTTGCAAACAAAGCAGCTCGGTTATTGAAAAGCTGTGCTCTCAAAAACTAACGGGTAACGCTGAAGAGACTTATGCAAGCAAAGCATCAAATGCATTAAAAAAGCTTATTTCGCAGATCAAAAATTATGATCAGGTGCGTATCGCAATTCCAGCAAGCATTGTTACATTTAAAGAGCTACAGATGCCTTTTATCGATCCAGAAAAAATACGCTTGGTCCTTGATTATGAGCTTGAATCTATGCTCCCTTTTCCAATTCAAAATGCTATCGTAGATTTTATAATAACTAAAACAAACCTCGAACAAAAAACATCTCAAATTTTGGTTGCAGCAGTTCAAAATCAAGATTTACGAGCAGAATTAAATATTTATAATCAAGCTGGAATAGAACCTAATCATATAACAATAGATCTTTTTGCAAATTACAGCTTATACCAACAAATTCCAGATTATGCAAAAATTGAAAAGGGTAGTGTGCTTGTAGATCTCGGACACACCACCACTGGCATAGCTTTTTTACAAAATGGCGAATTACGCCTTACTCGCACCATTCCACGAGGAACTAAAACTATAATTAAAAATATAAGCGATGAGCTTAAAGTGGATGCAGAAAAAATTGAAGCTCTAATCAACACGACAGGATTAACAAGCTCTGGAAATGATGTTTACGATAAATCAATTCAAAAACATTTTATAAATTTTTTTAACGAGGTCCAATTTACACTTAATTCATTTAGCTTAAAACTGAATTTTTACGAAGATGTCAGTAAAATTATTTTTACTGATAAATCTGTTCAGATTAAGGATTTAACAAACTTCAGTAGCAATACATTGCAAATTCCATGCGAGATATTTGACTGGAAAAGAGTTGACGAAATTAAAAACGTTAAAAATAATATAAAAGATGCTACTATTACAGACGATTTTGTGACAGCAATTGGAACAGCTATCTCATCATTACAGCAAAGTAATTTCGATTTACGCAGGCAAGAGTTTATGCTCATCGACCATAAATTAATTAAAAATCAAATTATAACAGCAACTGCAATTTTTTTAGTTACAAGTTTTATCATAGGATTCAAAGGGTATCTTCAAATACAGAAGCTACAAGATGTATTAATTAAAACAGAAAAAAAAGGAATATCCATATTAAAACCAATATTTCCTAAAAATAAATTTCCTAAAAAAGAGACCTTGCAGACATATGTTCAAGATGCTCAAAAAATTGTTAATGAACAAACTGATTTGTGGGCAGCGTTTTCCAAAGAACGATTAAATCCTCTTGATATTTTACTTGAACTTACCACAATAGCAGATAAAGCCCACAACGATATTGACTTTACAGAGCTTTCTATTTCAACAAAAGAAAAGGGTGTTGTTGAAGTGGATGTGGAAGGCCTATTCAAATCCAAGCGAGTCGGCGGCTCACACTACAGTGATTGGGCTGTCATAGAAACACGCTTCAAGGAATCTCCTTGTTTTATTTTAAAAGAGGATCAAATAGACACATCCTGGATGGAAGATAAGGGTATAAAATTCGCCATAAAATTAACACTCAAAGAAAAAGAGAAATAGTTCATGGATTTTATAATTAAAGTTGCAACATACCTTAACAATTTGCCAAAAAAACAATTTCAAAAGCTTCTATTGATCGTAATCGTCTCTGCATTTATGGTAATTATTGGTATGTTATATTTTATTCACAGCAAAAGCATAGAATATGCCGATCAGATTAAAAAACTTGAAAACTTATCAAACAAGGCTGTCCTTATACTTGAAGATAACCAAAAAATGGAAGTTGAGGCTCTGCGAATTCAGGTAATACTTGACCAAAATAAAGAATTTAACATAAAAAGTTATTTTGAGATTTTTTGTCAACAAAACAGCTTAACTCCAAATCAAGGATGGGAACCTCGTACCGATGAGCTGAACGAAAGATTTGATGAAATATTGCTTTCTGCCTCATTCAAGAGCTTAACAACTGAAAAAATAGTAAAAATTGTTGAAGATTTTTATAAAAAAGAAATTATTTACATAAAATCAATGAGCATTAAGCAGGAATCAGAAAAAAAGGTATCTTTTGAAATAACTATCGCAACAAAAGCCATAAAAAGGGGATTTGAAACAAGATAGTCATAATTTAGGAGCTTATGATAATAAATTCTCACAAAAAAAATGGATTGCTTCTTATGCTTTTTATGTGCCTTATTGTTCTCGTACTAGGTCAATGCTTGGTTTATGCTGAAAACCAACCAGATCCTATCAATGTACAAATTTCTCAAATTGTTACAAAATCAATGGATCAATCAAATCAAGAAATTTCGACACAAAACATTGACAATACATCAACAAGCATGCCCAATGCAGAAGAAACAAAAAAGTCACAAGATTTTGAAATTAGCAGCGTTTTTGGCGGAGAATTTTTAAAAATAAAAGATACTTCACAGATACAAGCATCAGAAGAAGATCCAAATATTTATTTAAATTTTGACAATGTTTCGCTTGCAGCTGTCGTAAATTACATGGCAGAACAAAAAAAAATTAACATCTTACCACACAAGGATCTGCCAAACGCCACAGTTACATTATCAACACGCACACCTTTAACACTTGAACGCGCATGGAATATATTGTTAACATTGCTAGAAATGAATGGCTTTAGCATGGTTAAGGTTGGTAATTTGTATCGTGTAGTTTCTAACAAAGAAAACAAATTTGAGCCTTTGCCTATAGTTTCAACCGATCCACAAGACTTACCAGAAAACGATACCGCTATTCGTTTCGTTTATTTTTTTAAAAATATCAAGCCCGAGATGGTTCGCGATATTCTTGGCCAAATGCTTGATCGTGACGGTATAATTATAAGTACAGACTTAAATGCCTGCATAATAAAAGACACCTGTATAAAAATTAAGCGTGCAATGAAAATTTTAACAGAGCTTGATCAGGGTGGGCTTAGCGAGCAAATAAAAATCAAATGCTGAAACCTTAGAAAAGCTGTTTCAAGACATTCTTCAATCTTCTGGTCAAAGCGATAAAACTATACACTTCGGAGATAATTCTTCTAAAAAAGAAAGAGCTTTTTTTTCAACAACTACAAGAATCATAGCAGAACCAATAAAAAATTTATTAATTATGCTAGGAACACAAAAACATTTAGATCGCATAACTGATTTTATTGATAAATACATGGACGTCCCCCTGGGCGACGCCGATTCAAGACTTCACATAAAAGAGATACGTTATGCAAAAGCGGAAGATTTAAAACCAATCCTTGATGATGTTATCAAACCACCACGAGGACAGGGCTCAGATAAAAGTGTAATAGTTGGAGAGTATAAATTTTTTGAAGACGTAACAATAGTTGCTGAAAAAGCCTCTGTTGACCAGTCTTCCGGCCCCAGCACGCGAGGCGGAGGAAACCGCTTAATTGTGGCATGCACAAAAGATGACTGGCGCAGACTTGAAAAAGTCATCGAAAAATTAGATAAACCTCAACCACAAATTGCCTTTGAAATTATGATAATAAATGTTCAAACAGAAGAGCTGAAACAGCTGGGATCGCAACATTTTGGATTTTTTGGTCGCCAGCCAGGGATGGGAATTAACGAGGTTGAATTTTCAAATTTAAGCGCTGCGCAAACCGAAAAATCAGGTGAAAAATTTGACGCCAATCATTACATACAACTTGCAACTTCAGATTTCGAAGGACAAGGCCATCCATCATTTTTGACTATCGGACGAGCCGGAACGCCAGACAATCCAAACAACGAAAATATTTGGAGTATTATTAAAATGGTTTTTAACGTTGACAATTCACACATCATTGCCCAGCCATTTTTAGTTACAAATAATAATCAGCCGTGCCGCGAAGAAATAACAAGGACTCAGCGAATAAAAGCTGGCCTTGTGTCAGGAAAAGGTGAACCATCAAAAGTACAGATGCAAGACTTTCCGGCATCAACCAAAATCGAGCTAACTCCTCGAATGAACCTTGACGGTGTCGTCGATCTTGACATACAGGTTGAAGTTAGCGAATTTGAAAATACCGATCCAGAGCAAGCAAAAAAATCAAATCGTTTGTTAAAAACGCGAACAAGCGTACTGTCCGGCGAAGTGCTGGTTTTGGGTGGGTTAACAAAAAAAAGAGACGACGACGAAGAGGATAAAACTCCTATTCTTGGAGATATTCCAATCATAGGCAGCCTCTTTTTCAAAAATAAAAAAAAGAATAGAGCCGAACAAAATTTATACATATTTATTCGGCCAAGTATAATTAAACCAAAGGCTGACGAATCGTATGATGAATATACTCAATTAAAGCTTGATTATGCAAAATATCAGTTGCTAAAAAATGACACATACCTAAAAGATAAAGACCCTATTCAGCGTTGGTTTTTTAAGCCACCAGATCAGAGCATAAAGCAAAAACTACTTGACGGAAAACGTGGAATAATAAGACCTCTTGATAATTTTGTTTCAGCAAAATTCGCTCCGCGAATGGTAAACCTCAAAGAAGACTCTTATTTTAAAGTTTCAGAAGAGCTAGAAAAACAAAAAATTTCAAGGCCAAACCTAAAATCATAAGCTCTTGAAATAGCCGTTTAATAAAATAAATTTGTTGCAGAATTCAAGTTTTTTTGTAACATGTTTGTTAGCGTCAATGGGGATGTAGCTCAGTTGGTAGAGCGTCTGCTTCGCATGTAGAAGGTCAGCGGTTCGAATCCGCCCATCTCCACCATTCTTCGCTCATACGGAGCGACGCTTGGTACGGACATTCTTCGCTATTTACCACACTTCTTTCTTAAATTCTTGCATATCAAACTTCAAAATTTATAAAATTTGGATATATCTTCAAAATTTTATCCGTGGAGGGATGCTATGAATTAAAATTATCTAAAATCCGTATTTTCGTTGTATTTCAAAAAATTTAAATTTTTAAGGAGAAATTTCATGGTTATCGCAAAGAAAATGTACTTATTATCGTTGCTAATTTTATTCTGCAGCAGCAATCTTTTGATCGGTGCTGCAAGCTTAATGCCTAACGTAATTCAATCTCGCAGAGACACTCCCGATGGATACCGTACTATTTATATAAAAACACTCTCAGCTAAAACGCTAACAGTATTAAGTAAATACGGTATAACTGGCCAACAATTTATTGAAGGGTTACAACAGTTTGATGAATGTCGAAACAAAAAAGCAATCGCCAACGGAAGGCTCGTTGAAGATTTGAGCGCTGAAGAATTTGATACAATAAGCCAAGTTCAATTAGTAATGACTTTTGCATCTAAAGCCCCTAGCCACCCTCTTACAATAGAAATTCCAGGCCGGGATCCGTTTGAAGTCAAATCTGACAATGGAGACAACAAAATATCGCTTCACGAAATTAAAATGAAAATTGAAAATTACGTTCCAGATAATCAGATATTTATTCATATTCCTAAGCATGCAAAATAAAAACCTTTAATTTGCGACAAAAATTTTAAGATCAAAACAACGTGTGGCTCGCACCTTAAAAACGCACACCCACTTTTTGCAATTTTGAAAAATTTTATTCGAAATCACTCAGCCACACGTTGTTTGCAGGCCGCATCTAAAAATTTATTAATTTCTTTGTAGCCCTGATGAATAGCCGCATACGAGAGGCCATAGTCGATGTATCAATCTGCCTGTGCATGTTTTGACATTGTGCAATGTTTGGTAGATTTTAAAATTAGAATGGTTTCATATCACAAGATACTTCGGTTAGAACGTAACAACTTTTTCAAAAAAGTTGCTTTATTCTTGCCAAATTTATTAGAGTTACAACATTCAAAAGTCTTGTTCATTATTTTTATCAAGAAAGGAAGAAAAATGCGACATTCACAGGCTTGCAAAATATTTTCAGCAGCGTTAGCATTGATGGCCATCGGGCTTATTGGCTCATTAAAAGCCCAACAACAAAAAGCTGATGTGCTGGAGGCTAAGAAATTCGAAACACACTATAAAGAGCTAGCGCAAAAGCTTGATGATGTATCAAGTAAACTCGATGAAGCAAAGCAGTTATTAAAAAAACATTTCGATGAATATTCAAACAAATTAGAAAATAATACCCAAAGCTCACCAGAACAAAAAAAATTAACACAAGAAGAATGCGCAGCTCTTTTAGCCGATATAGAAAATACGTTAAATCCTAAAAAACCCAGCCTTATTTCTTGGGCACTGCCTAATCTTAGTAAACCACTTAGTAGGTTAGCATTCCAAATATCAGGAATGGACCCAGATATAATTGCCGGAAGAAGCCCTAGTACTGCATTTAGCGAAGGTAAAATTAAGAAAATTGCAGGCTGGATATCCGCTGCATCAAATCAAAATATAGTTGTTCCTGCACCGCTTAAATCATCGTTGACAAAACATATCGCAGAATTAATCAAAAATAGACCTTCTTATCAAGCTTTTACGCTCGAAAATAAATCCATTAAACCAGAGGAATACCCGAAATTGCAGCCTTTATTAAACCGCCTTGGCAAAGCTTTTTCATCGCTGTTAAATATCTTAAAAGACCTAGATAACAGCCCTTTATTTTCGCCTATGGATTACATCAATAAAGATACAGACATTGCAGCACTTGATAGCGATGTCAAAGTAATAAACATCGAAATAAACAAATACCTGGAATCTATTAAATTACCGCTGCGCTATTAAGACAGTATAAATAATTAATATTTAAAAGACTAAAGTTCCTGTAAAAACGCAGGAACTTTAGTCTTGCCTATTTAAAGCCCTTTACATAATCGCTTAAACCTTCTTACCCATGCATCAAAAATAATATTGCAACGCTTGGCCATTTTTAAATAAAACGGTTTGGGCTTGATAATTTCCGGGTTTGTGGCAGCAATTTGTTGATGCAATGATTCAAACAATGATCCAGTTAAAGATTTGTCATCAAACTCTTTTTCGATAAGCATGCCCATGTTATTCAGCTTCAGATCGTAAAAAATGCCATCCCATTTTTTTACATAATTTTTTAGATCTGAGCGAAATTGATCATGATTGGTTTTGCGTACGGCCAAATTTGCGTGTGGATAGTGCTCGACAAATGAGTTGGGGCAATCTAAGCATTCATAGCCATTTTCCAACATCTTTAAACACAGATCACCGTCAGCGTAGTAAAAAAAATATAAGTCCTCTTCAGCAAAATTAACGTCTGCCAGAGCCTTGGTTAGATACATGCCATGGTTTACGTACATCTTGTTGCCAAGCGTACACATGACGTGATATTTTTGCTGAACCGACCAATCGCGCCAGTAAAATGCCAACGCTCCAACATTTTTTCCACTCACAAGCTGCTGTTCAAAATAATCGTATCCATTTTTTATCGCACCTGGCACAACCAGGCAATCATCACTTAGCATACAAGTATATTTACCCTGAGCGCATTTGAAGCCAAGGTTCATAAAATATCCCCACGACCTACGTTTGATTTTTTTGCCGTTCCAATCGCCTCGATTGTGTTGAGTTATTGTGATGATATCTTTTTGATCATGAAGCCAAGTCATTGATCCATCGATGGATCCGCCATCTATCACGATTATTTCGTAATCAAACCCTTCCAAATCTTGTCGTGTCGAATTAATCACAAGTTTTAAAAATTCAAATCTGTTGTAGGAGCCAACCACAACTGATATTTGCTTGTTATATTTCATAACACCTCTTCAGCTCATTTTAATATTCACAAAAAATTTTAAAATCGGTCAACTCAAAATCATGCTTGGTATTTTCAACGATGTAAAGCGGCTTTTGACCATAAAATGAGGCCCACATCGAGTAAGTGCTTGGCGGGCCGATCAGATAATCGCAATACGAAAGTGCATACAAATCTTCAACGCGATGCCCGGAGGCTAAAACGCAGTTAAATCCAGCAAAATCACTTAAAATTTGTAACTCATTCGAACAAATCAAAAACACAATCGACTTATCCGGATTAATATTTTTAAATCGCTCCATCAAGTTTTTATAAACAGAAGTCGAATAAAAATACTTACCACCACAAAACCACTTGTAATCGCCATGCCGAATGTGTACCCCGACAAGTATTTGACCTAATTTTCTAGCATCGTCAATTACCTTTTCAATCTCATTTTTATGCTCATCTTCGATAACAAAATAATCTTTTACAGCAGAGGCTTCCGGCTTATCAAGATTTGTAAAAACATCGCGCCAGCCATGCAATATTACAACCAAACCATTTTTGGCAGTCCACAAAAAATTTGGATCACAATTCGCTGCATCTAATGCCATGTCTGACGAGCTAAGATCTATTATCATTAATCTTTTTTTAAAAATATTAATTTTGTTTAAAAATCTGAAGCTCTGAAAGCATAAAAAATACAATAAATCGGTAACTTTTTTATTCCTGACAAATTTAAAATTTTTCTTGGGGTAACGACAAAATAAATCCAGATTAGATTGCTTAAAATGCCGCTGATACTCAAAAAAAGCCCAATTCATAACTTTAAGATTATATTTTTGCGATAGAGCAATAAATTTCGCAAACATAAAAAGTCGGTTTGCTAGCTGTCCACAGCGGTTTAATAAAATTATCATAAAAGGCCTAGTTTATTTTGCCGTATATTCAGATCCAGGCGCCCAACACCTTCTAACAAGTTCAAATTCATCAATCAAATTTGTCACAGATTGAAGATATTTATCAATGGTAAAAAACTTAACACGTTCTTTGCCTCTTAAAATTAACATTTTTCTGAGCTCTTCATAGTTAATTAATTTAAAAATAGCATCAGCAAGCTCATTTTCATTTTTTGGGTCAAAAAGAATTGCAGCATCCCCAAGCTGAAATGCCGAACCATTAACGCTTGCAGCAATCACAGGACAACCCAAGCCAAAAGCCTCCAACGGAGGAATATTATCCGGTCCAAAAAATGATGGGAAAACCAACGCAAACGCCTTTTTGTACAATTCTGATAAAACATTGAAAGGCACTACGTTCAAAAAATGCACCTGATCAACTAAATTAAGCTCAGCAACTTTTTGCTGCACAAAACTTAAATTTCCTTTGTCTGATCCAGTAAAAACGGCATGCATTTTTATTTCAAATTTTTCTTTCAAAATTTTTAGCGCGAGTAAAATAACAATGTGATTTTTGTGAGGCCAAACCTGTGCAGGGTAAAACAAAAATTTATCGGGTAAATTATAAACACTTAAATTTACTGATAAATCTGATTGATCCTTGAGCGCAAATTCAGGAGCAGGAAGTGGAATTATTTTTACCCGCTGTTCTGGCACACCATAAAATTTGATTACCTCATCCTTGCCAGCCTGATTACCGATTACAACATATGCCGCCCTTGGAATTGCGTAGCAATAACGTTTTTCGCGATCATCATATTTCCAGGCCGTTACGCTAACCTCTGGAAAAAAACTCTGACAGCGATGTTCTAAATCCCAAACCGTGTAAACAAATGGTACTTCAACAACTTCAAATGCCGGCGTTATAAACCACATTAAATCGATTTTATGTTCTACAGCAGCCCGGTTTAAGGCGTTTTTATATTTTGTTTCAAGATTCATACGCTTAATTTTACGAGGAATTCTAAGCAGTTGTTTTTTAAAAAAACACTCATTCTCAAAACCTAAACCAGTATCAATTTTGATAAATTTTGTATCAAATTCATCACTAGAATAATCTTCAGAAAAAACATAATATTTGCATCTTCCCTGATAAGACTTCATGGCATTCAATAAGCTTGAACGAAAAGTATTTGCACCTCCAGAGCTATCTCCAGATGCAACATTTCTCCCAAAATAAAAACCAACCCTCATAGCTCAAAACTCCGTATATGTCAGCCAATTCAAAGCCATTGGCACTTTTTGCAGTTTTTTGTAAAATATGCTGACATCACTCTCCAGATCATGTCCAGCAGGGCGTACTATAAATTTTACAAATTTCTTGGCAAAACCGATAAACTCAAGCGTTTCGCAAGCCATAGTCGATGTATGCCCCTGCATATAAGCATTTTGATCCAGGCTAAATTTTTTTGCAAATAACACAAGCTCCCCAACTTTGTTCGTTGGGCTGGATACCTGTAAGCCACTCTTCAAAATTCAAAATTTCAAACCCGCCATGAGCAGCGAACATTTCAAGCTCTGGTTTGAAAAAATATCTCATTTTATGAATTTCTTTAAAGTCATTAATCTGATTATCCATTTTTGATTGAGCAAAAATGTGAAAATTAACATCAATCACATTTTCATTCAAATGGCTCTCTGGCTCAGATATTCTAGTTACACGTAAATCATTATTTTCTAAACGCTTAATTTTGACGATTGGTTTTTGCGTCAAAACCGCAGGACCATACCAAAAATCAAAAATCAGAAGCCCATCCTTATTTAAATGATGCGCAGCAGTTGCAAAAAATGAGTGAATATCGCAATTTGTCGTTAAATAGCTAATCACATGAAAAATAGAAACAACCGCATCAAATTTCGAATTAAGATCAAGTCCACGAATGTCGCCGACATCAAATTTTAAGCTTTTTTTTATTGCAAAATTCTGTTCCATTTTTTGCTTAGCCTGCTCGATCATGTTTGAGCTGATATCAACTCCGTGTATGTAAAAGCCCTTTTTTGCAAGCATTAATGCATGAATACCGGTACCACATCCAAGATCTAGAATAGATCCAACATTCGATCCATGTTTATTTATTATGCTTTCGATATAATCTGATTCGGCTTTGTAATCCTTGTCTGCATATAATAAATCATAATAAGCAGCGTATAAATTAAAAGTATCAGAAAAACAATTATTATTTTTACAAGCTGCTTCATTTAAAGTATTCATCCCAAAACCTCTTTAACCGCGTTAACAACTATATTCATTTCATCAGTGGTGATAGCAAGCCCGGATGGAATATAAAAACCACGACGTGCTAAATTTTCAGCCACAGGATATTTTTCATTTTTAAACAAGCCCATATTCTTAAAAACTGGTTGCTCATGCATACACCAAAAAAATGGCCGCGTGCCAATATTTTTTTCGGCAAGCCTTTTAATTGCCTCCTGCGCATCAAATTCAACTTCTGGTTTAAGTATCAAACCAAAAACCCAATAAATATTTTCAGAATAGTCAGTTTTTTGCAATGGCAACTGAATTGTTATCAAATCTCTAAGTTGCTCTGTGTAAAATTTGCCCATGGCGCGCTTTTTTGATACAAACTCATCCAATCGCTCAAGCTGCGCTAGGCCTATCGCCGCTTGAAGATTAGTCATCCTAAAATTGAAACCCAGCTCATCATGCAAAAAACGGCGCTCTGGCTTCATGCAAAGATTTTTTAGAGATCGACACTTTTCGGCAAGCAATGGATTATCTGTAAGAACCATTCCACCCTCACCGGTCGTTATGTGTTTATTTGGATAGAAGCTAAACGTACTAATATCACCAAAACTACCGCACGGCGCTCCATTGCAATTCTGACCATGCATTTCGGCGGCATCTTCAATAATTTTAAGACCGTATTTTTGGGCTAATTCAAAAATAGGATTCATGTTGACCGGTAATCCGTAGATGTGAACAACCATGATAGCCTTGGTTTTGGGTGTAATTTTTCCCTCTATTTTTGTAACATCCATATTCCATGTCAATGGATCGCTATCCACAACCACAGGCTCTAGCCCTGCACGTATGATTGCAGCTGCGCATGAAATAATCGTAAATGTTGGCATGATTACTTGACTACACTTCGGCAAATCAAGCGCTAGCATTGCTAAATCAAGCGCAACAGAACCATTGCACAAAGCAATGCCATGTTTTCGATTAACCCTAGCAGCCATCTTTTCTTCAAGCTCTGTGATAAAAGGCCCCTCTGATGAAATCCATCCAGTATCGATGCACTGAGTCAAATATTTTTTTTCATTGCCATCCAACAATGGCCTGTTTACAGGGATAAATTGATTATTCATCTTTCTCACTTTTTAAAATAATTTGCGAATTATTAATCCCATTAAAATGGGTCTTATCCTGATCACCAGCATACGGCCCCTGCTTAACTTCAAACATTTCAACTGATTCCAGAACATCAAAGCCGTGACCTCCGCTAGCAAGCAAAATAACGTCTCCGGCATTCAAAATTCGACTCTCCAAATAACATTGTTCGTCATCATAAAAATCAACACGCATCTTGCCTTTTTTAATAAATAAAACTTCATTGGTGTACAAAACTGTGCGAGAAACAAAATTGTGAACGTGCGGCTTAATAACCTTACCTTTTGCATGATTCATGTAAGCAAGTTGTTGCGAAAAATCATTGGGAGTAAAAAACGAAACACCTTCTTTGGCAAAATCTTTTCTGACAACAATAGCTACTGTAATTTGTTTATTTTTTATATATTCAATCATTATAAATTTACTAACTTATTTATATTTGTTTGCTTAATAAAATTAAAATATGCCTTTTCAAAAGAACATTTTAATTTATTTACATAATAATAATTTTCAATGATTTTATTCATTTTATATTCAAAATTACTTAAATCAAATTGTTCACCAAACCCAAATTATTCAGTAAAATAAATTAATAAAGTCAGAAGATATCAAAACATTCAAATCAATTGGTTCATAAACAATAACACAGTAAAATTTATTTATAAAATGGGAAAGACTTATGATTTGACTCGTGTCCAATTTATAAAAATTATAATCTGGATACCTCGCAGCTTGCTGTGATGAGAATTCACTTATTTGCCAAATAATCCAATATAGCCTGCCCCTCATAAATCAATTTATTAATGCTGTAATTTTCTTCTACCAAACATTTACAATTTTTACCAATAAAAATGGAATACTCCTCATCATCAAGTAATTTTAAAATAGCTTTTGCAAAATTCGTAGGATCATCTGCCAATAAAATATGTTTTTCATTTTTCACAGCCAACCCCTCAGCACCTAATGTCGTAGAAACAATTGGCACCCCACAAGCCCCAGCCTCCAATATTTTGAATCTTGTTCCTGATTCGAAAAATAGTGGAACAATTGCTATATCTGCATTGACAAGATAATGCAAAACAGAATTAACTTTACCATTAATTTGAATATCTGGATCCTTTATATCTGACAAAACTACATCTGAATTACAGCCAACAATGCAAAATTGTAAATCTTCTTTTTGCTGTTTTAATATAGGCCAAACTTCTGATATAAACCATCTTGCAGCCTTATCCATTGGACTGTTTTTCCCAAAAGATCCTGCTAAATAAATATATTTTTTTTTAAAACTTGTAGCTGAAATAGCAGGAGTAAATGAATAATTCCCCACATCAATCACATTTGAAAATATTTTTATTTTTTCTTTATTTTTAGTTAATCCACGATAATATTCGGCATCAACTTCTGAAACAGCCGTAGTAACATCACAAAAGCTTGTCCACGATTCTTCTTCTATCTCTTTTAATGAACCATTAAAAAGAATCTCTTCCTTTCTTTTCTGATTACTTTCAAAAGGCAACTCTCGCAAAACATATCTAGACCAAACACTATCAGTATCACAGATAAGGCGCAACGATGGATCTAATTGCTTAATCCTCTTCATCAATTCAAATGAAATATTTCCATAGCCAAACCAAATTGTATTTATTTTATTTTTTTTTGAATACCTAATGATAAACTCAGCATCACTTTCTATATCGGATTTAGAGCTGCAACCTTTTTTCAATATTTTTATAAATTTTTTAAAAACCCGTTTTATAAAACCGTCACATCTTGCAGATGGTGAATATAAAAATTTATACGAAATTTTTTTGTAAAATAATTCAGCATTTGCTCCACCAACAAAATTACGATGAACTCTTGAAATAATATGTAATTCACTAATTAAATTTAAAGCTTTTATAGAATTTTCAATTCTTAAAAAAGGGCCACCTGCTGGCGGGTGCTCTAAAATTGGCGTTGTAAAAAGAACTTTTTTCATCATATCTCCATCTTCATAAAATCCTTGTTTTAAATATAAAAAAATATTAGTTTAAATTAAAAAAAAATCAAAGAGAAATAAAGGAAATGAAGTATCTAATATTAGGTTCAAGCGGTTTTGTTGCTCAACACTATATAAAGCATCTAGAAAAGAATAAATCTATAAAAATTATAGGATTAGATATAAATGAGCCAGTTGGTAAAAAATCTAAAAATTTAGAGTTCATAAAATCATCGCTTCTTGATAGAACATCTTTAAAGAAAATCCTTATTAATACAAATCCAAATTATATAATCCATTTGGCCGCACATAGCTCGGTCGCATTTAGCTGGAACCATCCTTATGAAAGCTTTACAAATAATATTTACTGTTTTCTAAATTTAATTGAAGAATTAAGAATATTGAAAAGTAACGCAAAAGTTTTATTGGTTGGATCCTCTGAAGAATATGGACAAGTGAAATCAACGCACATCCCACTTAAAGAAATAACCAATTTAAATCCACTCAATCCTTATGCAATATCACGAGCCACGCAAGAACAATTGGCAAAAGTTTATACAAATGTGTATGGCATCAATATAATAAGCACAAGATCGTTTAACCACATTGGCCCAAATCAACCCAGTCATTTTGTTGTAAGTTCATTTATAAAACAGGCAGTGGAAATAAAATTTGGATTAAGAAAAAATTTAACATGCGGAAACATCGAAATAATACGTGATTTTATAGATGTAAGGGATGTCGTTATATCATATGATTTATTGTTAAAATTTGGAAAACCTGGCGAAATTTACAATATTTGTTCTGGCAAGGGTTACGCGCTTAAAGAAATAATAAATATGATAAAAAAAATTATTAAAATAGATTTCGATACCGTTGTTGACAATTCTTTAATACGCCCAATTGATAATCAAATAATAATAGGCTCAAACCAAAAACTCATTGATGCAACAGGCTTTAACCAAAATTATTGTATAAAAAAATCACTCATTGATATGATTAAAATAGAAACAGATCGCATTCAATATGCATACAACATGAATGGCCTGTACGGTATTTCAAACATATAACAACCGCCAAACCTAACTTTATACTCAGGACAATTTTTCAAAATTAAAGATTTTATTAATTCTGCATTTTCATATTTGTGGTAAACAGCAATAGAAAGCTTTGGTTTAAATTGCTTTAATGTCTTAATTGCTCCTTTAATCAAATCAACTTCAGCACCCTCAATATCAGCTTTTATAAAATTAATGTTCGAAATTTTATTAGAAAAAACAAAATCATCTAAAGTTGTAACTTCTACCAATTCACTGCCACAATTATCCAACTTGGCCATGCAAATATACTTTTCATCATTTTTAAATCTTAAAAATCCAATTTTATCCGATAAACCCTTATCAATCAAAGAAATATTGCCGTTATTAATTTCTTTTTCAAATGTCTTGGCAAGCCCTAATTGTAATTGTTTAGCTGGTTCAAACATATAGACCGACCTAGCTCCTGAATTTAACGAATATAGTGAAAACAATCCTTCACATGCGCCTGCATCAATAACTACGTCATCTTTCTTTACTCGGATAAAATCAGTTTCATATGAATGGGGATTTACATTAGAAGGCAAAAATGTTTCATTATAAATATAAGCAAGCTCTCCAGGCTTAAATGTTGTATTTGGAACAATAATCTTAAAAGGCTTTAATGTTATACAATTGAATTTGTCATCCAATATATCAACCTTTTCTTCAATGTTGTTGCCATAACCGTAAACACAAAGATTAGCTCCAATAAGCCGATCTTTAATGCTAAATTTGTACTTTGATAAAAAATCGCCACATATATATTTAATAACAGTTATATTTTTTTGAGCAATCAAAATACATTTATAGATTATATGCTTCAAAATCATAAATTTCCTGTATTAAAATGTGGCCATCGATTTTCGGAAACAATGGGTTTATGATCTAATATCGAATTACAAATATAATCTAGAGCTAAATTTTTTCCAGGCATTAAATCCTCTGATGACCTAATATTTAACGTTAAGCCGTCTTTTTTACCAGCAGCATAATCAAATAAGTTTGTACGCATATAATAATGGAAGAAATTTAACTTAAAAAATTTCTTTGCTAGTATCGAATATTCTTTTGAATGTTTTTGTGCTAAATTAGTTGTAAGTAACGTTGTTAATGTGTCGAAGTATTCGCATTTTGTTTTAGTATCATAAGTAAAACCCTTATCATAATATGGCCCCCTTCCTGCAGTGATAACCGGAATGCCATGACATACCATTTCAAGCCCCGCAGTAGACGTAAAGACCAATCCTATTTTAATTTTATCAAAAAAATAATAGACATCATATTTTGTTTTAGGGTCAAGTAAAATAACATTGTCAGGAATTTTTTTAAATGATGACATAACGACGTCCTTAACTCGTTGAGACGTAATTGGAATATGTCGACTCTCCTCAACAGGATGAGGCTTTATAATTAACTGCCACTGCGGATTATTTTCAAAAAATCTAACTGTTTCGATGATCCAATCAAACATATTTTTGAATTGAATTTCCTTGTTCAATGCGGCCAAATCCCAAACAACATTTGCTGTTAATAACACAGTAGGTTTATCAAAATTAATTTGAACATCAGTTGAAATACAATCGCTATTTGCGCTTGGATCAGCTGTATTAATAACCAGCATTTCACCACGTTTTTTTGCATTAACGATGTTATCAATCAAATTCTCGGCTGCATCTGACATTGGCAATAACTTAAAAGATTCCCAAGTTTTTGAAAAATTAAGGGCCATTGCTGGATCATTCATGGCATAAGCGCATGCGCCTTCTCTTCCAACAGGAACCCAATATGAATAAAATGGAATTCCATTTCTTTTTGCCAAAATCTCTAAGATTGACCATGGATAATAAAAACTGTCATTAGATATGACTAAATCAGGATCAACCTCTTTCAGCGCTTTTTTTAAGGCTTTTATACATAAAATTATATTGAATAACAATCGTTGAAGCTTATTTTTATAATTTTCTATTAATGTTTCGTCGCCCACCATATAATTATTTCGTAAAACATCTAACGCCCATTGACCAACGGGCATCTCATCATAATTCCAATTTTTATAATCGTTTAAGTCGAAATTACATGCAATTTTACGAAGATGCTCTTTTTCTTCATGATTTAAGTAATCAGATAAAAATAGCTGATTTAATCCACACCAAGAATTCCAAAGCATTCGATCATTAGCACAAATTTTTTTATGGTTTGACGCAGTTAAAACATTATCATCAACCTCGACCTTAAATTCTGTCCAAAATCCACCGCCAAAGACAGAAGCTCCTTCTTCGAGAGTTCCCATTCCCAGTGGAATAATTCTGGCACCACGTAAAATCAATGATTGAGTTATTAAAAAATCTTGAATTTGTGTAGGCTCAAAAATGCTAAATGATGGGCCATATAAAATTGTTTGTTTTAGTGAAATATTATGTTCTTTAATAAATTGCAAAACTTGTTTTCTTATTTTAATAAATAAAATATCCCTATCGGAAGAATTAGAAATAATTTTTTTTAATTTATTAAAATTTTTTTTAAGTAGTCCTAAACCTTGCATAAAACTTCCTTCTAATTTTTCAATTTTAATCTAACATTATATGTAGAAATATCCATAAAGTTTTTATCCTTTCATGGAGTAGTAATGAAACTTGGAATAGGAACTGCACAATTTGGCCTTAATTACGGAATATCCAACACATTTGGGCAAACAAATGTCCATGAAGTAAAAAACATATTAAAAATTGCCCACAGCAATAAAATAACATTGATCGATACCGCAAATCTCTATGGCAATAGCGAAAAAATAGTTGGAGAAAGCCTCGAGTCAAGTCAAGAATTCAAAATAGTAACAAAGACCAAATATTTTAATACTACCGAGGTAACACAAGCCCAAATAAAACAATTAAAGTCTAGCATATATAAATCCCTTTCAAACCTTAATGCTCAAAATTTGTATGGAGTTATGTTTCACAATGCAAATGATGTGTTTTGCAAAGGCGGAGAGAGACTGTATCTGGAACTTGAGAATTTTAAAAATCAAAAAATAATTGCAAAAATAGGCTTTTCTGTTTATTCCCAAGAGCAAATTGAGATACTTTTAAAGCATTTTAGCTTTGACTTAATACAGCTTCCAATCAATATATTAGATCAAAAACTACTAATTAATGGGGCATTAAAAAATTTAAAAAAACATAATATAGAAATACATGCAAGATCTGTGTTTTTACAAGGCTTACTACTAATGCCGCCAAGCAATATTCCCGCATATTTTCAACCAATTCACAATCTACTAAAGCAGTTTCATGATGCTATTAAGGAACAAAATATATCACCTATTCAAGCAGCTCTATATTTTGTAAAAAATATAGAGCTGCTTGATCATATAATAATTGGAGTAAATAACAGTAGTCAACTAATTGAAAACATTGATGCATACAATTTAAACACATCTTACATCAATTTTGAAAAATTTGTCTGCCTTGATGAATCATTTACTAATCCCTCAAATTGGAAAATATAAAAATGAAGAAACTTAAGCTGGGCGTAATCGGAATGAGCCCAGGAAATGGGCATCCTTACTCATGGTCAGCGATATTTAATGGATATGATCTAAAATACATGCAAGACTGCCCATTCCAGGTAATTCCGGAATATCTTTCAAGACAAAAATTTCCTCAAGATTCAATAAAAAATGCAACCGTAACCCATATTTGGACCCAAGACAAAGAGGCATCTACACACATTGCAAATGCATGCAAAATAGAGAATGTTGTAACAAACTATAAAGACTTAATCGGCAAAGTCGATGCGATACTTCTTGCACGAGATGACTATCAAACACACTACAAAATTAGCAAACAATTTATACAGGCTGGGATGCCAATTTACATCGATAAACCTCTAGCAATAAAAAAAAGTATTGCTCAAAAAATATACGCTCTGCAAAAATATGCAGGCCAAGTTTTTACATGCTCCGCAATTGGATTTGCCAAAGAATTTGAGCTTAATAAAAATGATTTATACGATTTAGGAGAAATTAAATATATTGAAGCAATGATATCAAAAGATTGGGAAAGATATGGAATTCATATTATTGAACCAACATTAAAACTTCTGTTAACAAATAATATTTTGTCATTAAAAAATAAAATTAAACAAACAAATGTAAGCAAAAATCAAAACCAAAGAATTGTTACGTTTGTCTGGGATAACAACCTGATTACAAGTTTCTGTACTCTTGGAGAACTTAAAATACCGATACATGTAAATATTTTTGGAACAAATAAAAATCAAAAATTAACATTTCAAGATACATTTTACGCATTCAAAAAAGCTCTTCAATCATTTGTAAACACCATTCAAAAAAAAGAGCCTGCTCCAAACAAAATATTTACTTTAAAAATAATTGATATGATAGAAAAAGGCTGTGCTAATGAATAAAACTATATTAATCACAGGCGGAACAGGAAAAGTTGGAAGCCAAATTGTACAACATTTTTATCAGCAAGGCTGGAATGTATTGTTTACATCTCTAAAACAAGAAGAAATAGATACTATCAGTGGTAATATTCAAAACGAAACAATACCAAATAAATTAATTGGAATTGTTATAAATTTAGAAGATTTATCTAGTGCACAAAAAATAATAAACTTTGTTGAAGAAAAGAAAATTTTACCAAACTGTCTTGTTAATTGCGCAAGAAACCTAAATTATCTTAAGGTTAGCCTGAATGGCAAAACAGAAAGAAGCGAATGGGTTGGAGAATTCATGCTTAATGTCGTAGTTGCGTATGAGCTAGCTTTTGAACTATCTAATCAACTGAATTCACAACTTGAAAATATAATCAACATAAGCTCAATGTATGGAGTAGTCCCGCCCAATCCAAGCTTATATAAAAATCCAAGCCTTGAATCACCCATTCAATACGGTGTTGCAAAAGCTGCATTAATTCATTTGACAAAAGAACTTGCAATACGATTAGCAAATAAAAAAATTAAAGTGAATGCGATATCTTTTGGAGGAATTGAAGGTAGGGTTGACGATGAGTTTAAAAAAAAATACGCTCAACTTTGCCCGTTTAAAAGAATGCTACAAGAGGAAGAGGTTGTTGGAGCTATTGATTTTTTAGCATCAGATAAATCCAGTTTTATCACCGGTCACAATTTAATTGTTGATGGCGGATGGAGTGTATGGTAAACAATAAGATAATTGCTGTAATTGCAGCAAGGGGTGGGTCAAAAAGAATACCTAAAAAAAATATCATCGATTTCCATGGTGAACCATTGCTAGCTTGGACAATTCAGGCAGCACAGCAATCAGAAATATTTGATAAAATTATAGTTAGCACAGACTCTGAAGAAATTGCACAAATTGCAAAAAACTTTGGCGCAGAGATTCCTTTTATGCGAAGTAATCACGGAGATGACCATTCTCCAATAAGTTTCGTAATAACAGATGCTCTCGAACAAATGAATAAACTATATCAAGAAAAATTTAAAACGGTTGTTCAGCTTATGCCAAGTTGTCCGCTACGAAATGCTAAAGATATAAAAAACGCTTACACGAATTTTATTGAGACGAACGCTAAATTTCAAATCAGTTGCTTTAGTTTTGGATGGATGAATCCTTGGTGGGCATTTAAATTAGCGCAAGATCAGTCTTCAGAGCCAATATTCGCAGAAGCATTAAAGAAAAGATCTCAAGACCTTGAAAAACTTTACTGTCCAACTGGTGCGATATGGATCGCAGACACGTCAGAATTATTACAACATAAAACATTTTATACTCCGAACACAAAATTTTATCCACTAGATTGGAAATCGGCTGTTGATATTGATAATTATGAAGATCTTGAAATGGCACACTCCATATTTGAATTAATGAATACCACGTCTTGAGGATACAATCATGCACTTCCAGGACACACACTCGCAGATTGTTTAATTTATAGCCCACCAGTCAAAACCATCATAAACATTAGCATACATTAAGCATGAATTGCCAAAACGCCGCATACATCGGTCGCATCACGAATTTAATATTTTTTTAGATGCGGGCTACAAGCAGCGATTGGGATGTAGCTGACGAATTAATATTTTTAAAATTGCGAAAAGTGCCTGCAGTCTTGGCAGGCTTGATGCAATCGCATATTTGACCAATAAAAAATATATGCTTAAATCTTGACGTTTCGACATATTTTGGTAGCATGAACGTATCCCAGGCGTAGTATTTTGACGGTTTTTGGGTTGAAATTTTAAAAGATTGCCGAAGTGGCGAAATTGGTAGACGCACGGGACTCAAAATCCCGCGGTAGCGATATCGTGTCGGTTCGAGTCCGACCTTCTTGAGGATGTTAAATGCATGACTCATCCTGTGTTTTTTGTAAAATAATTCAGGGGTTGCTTCCAAGTTCGATAGTTAAAGAAAATGAGCATGTCATAACAATCAAAAACATCGATCCTAAGGCGCCTATCCACTATTTAATTATGCCAAAAAAGCACTTGGTCGATATTTCAGCGTTTTCGGATAAAGACAGCGACTTGGGTTGGGCAATTTTGAAAATGGCTCGTGATTTAGCGAATGACGAAATTGGCGGCTTTGTGGGCTTTAATCTTATCGCAAACAACGGTAAATCAGCTGGGCAAAGCGTGATGCACATGCACTTTCATTTTATTGCAGGTAAAAATATTTATTCTGGTGGGTTAATGTTGTGAAAAAGCTTTCGCTAAGAAAAAAAATTTTATTATCAGCAATCATTTTAGCGACATTGGCGCTTTTATTGGTGGGCCTATCATACTTCATGATGATGAAGCTGGTTTTTGTAAGCGATAATATTTTTTACGGCAAAAAACAGTCCGATGTTGCTAATGAACTTCGTACAGAGCTTTTAGGCCGCAAGGACGCCAAGGCCGTTTCTTTTAAAAATCAAGACGGCCAAGTGTTGTCTGGAATTCTTCTGAAAAGATCAAATGCCAAAGCCAATCTGGTTCTATGTCACGGATATCGAGGCTGCAAAGAGCTCATGTATGGCTATGTTGATATATTTCCACATTTTAATATTCTTTTATTTGATTTTCGCGCACATGGCCAAAGTGAAGGCCGCATAATTTCCATTGGATGTCACGAGTATCAAGATGTGATAGCTGCCACTGAATTTATGAAAAATGCAACACAAATGCAAGACGTAAGTCTTCCATTGATACTGCTTGGAATATCGATGGGTGGCGCATCAGCAATTAAGGCTGCAAGCGAATTACCTACTCTTTGCGATGCATTAATTATAGATTCAACATTTTCAGATTTAAGAAAAATAATGATAAAGGGCTTTACTATTAAATCAGGACTTCCATATTATCCTTTCTTTCCTGTTATCAGATGGATGTTTGAAAATGCAGCGGATTGTAGTATAAGTGCTATGAATTCAGCTTTTTATGCCAAAAAAATATCTAAACCAGTTATGTTGATTCACTCTTGCAATGATAATTTCATATCTCCCGCAAATACATTGAAAATTTATGAAAATCTTAATCAGTCTAAATATTCAAAGGTTTGGATTGGGCCAAAATGCCGTCACGGCTGGCTACACTCTTATTACAGCGATTTATACAGGAAAAAAGTTTCTAAATTTTTGAGAAATTCTATTAACACAACCGTTTAACTCATTTAAAAAATTGAATTCAAAAAAGGATTTATAATGGCTTATGACGTAGTAATCATTGGTGCTGGACCTGCAGGGCTTACAGCTGGAATTTATGCATCCAGAGGCAAATTAAATACAATGTTAATAGAAGGACCTCTGCCTGGCGGTCAGTTGATGTCTACAACTGCTGTCGAAAATTGGCCAGGCAATATTTCGATCATGGGCCCAGAATTAATGATTAACATGAGAGAGCAGGCGCAAAAATGCGGATGCAATATCATGTCAGCATCAGTAACCAAAGTTGATTTTACAAAAACCCCATACACGCTTTATCTTGATAATGGTCAAGAAGTGCACGCCGCGGCCGTAATTGTCGCCACTGGCGCCTCTCACAAAAAATTGGGTTGCCCGGGCGAAAAAGAGTATTTCGCAAAAGGTGTCTCTGTCTGTGCAACGTGTGACGCTCCATTTTTTGCAGATAAAGAAGTTGTTATCGTTGGAGGCGGTGATTCAGCAATGACTGAAGCAGAACACTTGACTCACTTTGTTAAAAAATTAACAGTCGTCCACATTCTTGATAAACTTACAGGCAAAGACCCTATCAAAGACAAAGTTTTGGCTAACACAAAAGTAGAAGTGCTTTACAGCTCAGCTCTCAAAGAAATTAAAGGCGATGAACAAAAAGTCACATCAATCGTTATTGAAAATCAATTAAATAAATCACTAAAAATAATACCTGCAGATGGCGTGTTTGTAGCGATTGGACTTGCTCCAAACACTTCAATATTCAAAGGCCAGCTAGATATCGATAATTACGGATATTTAGTTGTAACAGATCATACCAAAACAAGTGTTGAAGGTATTTTTGCTGCTGGTGACGTAGCCGATTACCGATACAGGCAAGCAGTCACTTCAGCAGGAACTGGATGTATGGCTGCGCTGGATTGCCAAGCATATCTGAATAAGAAATAAAAACAGATCAAAAATTCATACTGTTTAATATTCATCAACTTCATCTTCTGTTTTGTTTGTCCACCAATTTTTCACATCACCAATTAAGGCCAAAATCGTTGAGGCCAACATTACGTATGGAACGGCTTGCATGATCTTTGACTTTGAATCGGCCGTTTCTACGTAATATTCAGCTATTCTTGTCAGCGCAATAAACAGCGTAAGAATTTGAGCGCATCGATCACTTGCAATAATACCAAGCTTTTCTTCCAACCGTCCAAACTTCACGCCTGAACGAATAACAGATGCTATGCCTTCAAAGTGTGGAGCCATTCGGCCAAATGATTTAACTATCGCTATTATTTTATTAACTTTTTCATCATTGGCGTCAGCCAAAGCAGGGCTATGCTTATCGCTTAACTTATTGTACAACTTTTTCGACTTTACCAAAATATTGGCAAAATCGGCAATCATAAACATTTTTGAGCTGTCATCGAGCCAAGACTCATATGTTTTAAATTTTTGATTCTTTAACGCCATAAAATCATTGATTATTCGAGTTACATCAGCTGCTATGCCGGCCACCAGAGCTTTTTTGCTGCCAGCATCTTTTCGATCAAAAAATTGATTAGTCTCGATGGCGGCCAATCTAGCCACTGACGACCAAAATTCGTTTCGGTTATTTTTAACTGAAGACCAGATGCGTTGAGCACCATCAATACAACCAGTATTACTATCTGCAAACCACGACGCTTGAGCCGCATGACGATCGATCAAATTCGCCAACGAAGCTTCTATATTCGCATGCCAATCCCCTTGCTCATTGTCTTGGTCAGTTGCGTGTTCTACGTCGGCTATTTGTTGATTAAAAAAAATGCGCAGGTTGATACCATCAAGCCATTCCCATCCTTTATTTTTATCGTAGCATAAACGTACAAAACCGAAAGATTCGTTATATCCAATTGCTCCAACAAACGTATTTTTATCGTCAATTAAATAAAAAGACTGTCCACTTAAATAAGGGTGACTTTTTATTTCTTGATCAACTACGGCAACTTGTTTTTCTGATAAATTGCTAATATTAATCTGATAACGACAATCAGTCTTTTGGCTTTCAACATCCGGCGCACCCAATGGCTTAATGCTGACTAGCTGCACAAACTGCAAGGACTTCGCATCAACGGGTTGCACAACGGGTTGCACAACGGGTTGCACAACGGGTTCCGTATCAGGCAATTCAGTCATTACATGTGCAAGCTCACCTTCAAACGATTCGTCAGGAAGAGCAGGCTTGGCATTTTTAAAATCCTCAACATTTGTAGGGCTACCATGCATAGCCACCGCACCGTTAAAACCCACACAAGCAAGGGTAAACAACAATGACAAAAATGCTTTATTTTTCGTAAAATTAATCATAAAATCGGCCTCCGTGTTAAATCTATAAATTTATTTAAAAAGTACTATCCAACAGCACATTTAATTATCCTACATCAAATACAAAAAAAATAAAGCGGCTACAATATTTCAATTTGAAACACTTGAGCCAATTTTAAAATTTACCAAACATTGCTTCATGTCAAAACATGCATAGGTAGATTGATACATCGACTATGGTTTCTCGCATGAGGCTATTCATCAGAGCTACAAATAAAATGATGATTTTTTAGACCCCGCCAGCAGCGTGCGATTGGATGGGGCTTGCCGAATTAAAATTTTCAAAATAATGAAAAATGCCTCCGCTATTTACAGCTAGCTTCCAATCGTAGATTTACAACCAAACGCAAAAAGCTAAACTAGGCACCTGAATAGTTGCATTTTTTTCAAAAATCATTCGAAAACATTCATCAGATCTCGGCTAGCAGGCGGGGGATCTAAAAATCATATTCTTGATGCATGTTTAAAATTTATTATTGCAAACAAAAACTCTATTAAACCATGCATTAATTATTTACAAATATAAAATTATTGACTTCGGAGCCTCTATTTTTTTAGCTTAGAATTAGAGATGCAAATTCTATAAAAACTGTATTTGCACCTGCAATAATAATATTTAAGGAGGGGAGCTTATGAAGTTTGTCAATAATGGTGTCTTTGGTTCAAAATTGATAAATTATTTAATATTAATAAATTTTTTATTAATATTTCCATTGTTGCCGGTGAGCTTAAAAATTTCGGAAGGCTCAAAAAATTTGGTGAATTCAAAAGCTGATTGGACCTTGATGGTTTTTGTGCAAGCAAATAATAGCTTAAAAAATTTTGCGCAGACCAATTTTGCAGCGATGGGCGCTATTGGGTCTTCCCCTGATTTGAACATTTTGGTTCAATGCTATTTTCCACAAAATGATGGTGTTTATCGATATAAAGTTGAAAAAAATAAAATGGTTTTAGATTCTCATATTCAGGAAGAAACAGATGGGACAACGTCGAAAGATCTTGTTGAATCATTTCGTTGGGCAGTAACCAAATATCCTGCAAAAAAATATGCTTTAATTCTTTGGAATCACGGCATAGGAATATTGGATCCTGTTTGGGGTAAGATAAATCATTGGCAGTCTCCACAAAAATTTTATATACAGGAGGAGATGTTGGCAATAAATCCAAGAATTCATATTAATGATCTGACTGTAGATTCAGCGATTACAAATACTGATCAAATGCTACAAATCGGAGATACCGCATTCACGGAAGAAGAGATAGCGCTTCTTGAAAAAGCAATTGACTCTGATTGCGGCGTGACTGAAGTATTACGAGGAATACTTTTTAATGAACAAAGTAGAACATACATGACGAATCAGGCTTTTACTGAAGCCTTGCGACAAATAAAAAAAACTGTATTAAATGGAAAAAAAATAGATTTACTAGGCATGGATGCATGCTTGATGGCAATGGTCGAAGTTGGCTACCAATCGCGTGAATTCGCTGATTATTTGGTGGCGTCTGAAGAATCTGAATTAGCGCATGGATGGGACTATGAATCGCTCTGTAAAATGTTGAGTGAAAAGGCAGATCCGAAAATGGTTGCCTGTGGAATTGTTGCAAATTATGAACTTTTTTATAAAAACAAAATTAATTTTTATACGCTTTCTGCAATTGATCTTTCTCTCATGAATGAGGTAAAAACATGCATAGATGGCGTTATGAGGTCGTTACAAGAATGCAAGAATACTGATAAAGCCGCTATAATTTCTTCAATTAAAAAAGCTCGCACTACATGTCAGCAATTTAGTGCTGCAAATTATATTGATTTGCACTCTTTCTTTGTTGACTTTCTCAATCAGATCAATCCACTCATTGCGTCGCGAACTAAACAAGACATTAAACCTCTTACTGATTTAAAGATTAGGCTACAAAAAAGCATATCTTTGTTAGAGCAAACAATTGTCGCTAATACCTCAGGAAAATTGCTTGCCAAGGCCCGTGGTCTTTCAATATACTTTCCGCTACACAACATAGATCGTTCTTATTTGCAAACTGAATTTTGTAAAAATTCTGATTGGACTACAATGATAACCGAGTTGTTGCCCGCTGTAAGTTAAAAAAATTTGTGAAAAATTAATAATTGATTTTCAAAGTATAAATTTTCTATGTTTTATTAGGGTTAATTTACTAAATTAATAAAACGTAGGAGATCTTTTATGAAGAAATTTCTTTTGATTGCCACGATTCTAGCCACTTTGTATTGCAACAATATTTATTCTATGATACCTCGAGCCTTTTGGACTGTTATAAATTATATGGAAGCTGACAATACTTTGGCAGAATTTTCATCTGTAGATATCGACGAAATGATACAAGGATTAAAAGATGCAGCTGTTGTAACAGATGCGCGAATTAATGTTTTGGTGCAGTTAGACCTTCCAAAAGAAAATAAAACATGGCGGTTTAAAATAGAAGGCACCGGTAAAATTGAAGACGAATCTGTAAATCAAGCAATGGGTGCTGATCCTGAAAGGGAGTTGGTTGAAACGGCGCATTGGATCAGGTCAAAATATCAAGCAAATCATTATTTTTGGATTTTATGGAGTCACGGCAGTGGCATAGAAGATTATCGAAAAATAAGATCTTCGAATGGTAAGATTAGGTTTATAAATTCATGGCTAGAGATCCCTGGATATCCAATAATTAAAGCGTCTTCACTTAAAAAAAATGAGACTCAGGAGCAAAAAACTTGTAACGATAATGCATCCGAAGAAGATGATTTTAAAGGAATTCTTTACGACGATTCGCAACATTCTTGCTTGACAAATCAGGCCATGACATCGGCGTTTACGCAAATTAGAGATATTTTAAAACCTGGCGACAAGCTTGATATTATTGGTATGGACGCATGTTTAATGGCAATGCTTGAGATCTTTTATCAGCTTAAAGATTGTTTCCATTTTTTTGTTGGGTCACAACAACTTGAGCCTAGCAATGGCTGGGATTACACTCGACTTCTAGAGCCATTAGTCGAACGTGCTGATGCTATTACGGCGGAAAATCTTAGTGCAATCGCAGTTGAAGCTTTTGGTGCTAGCTATGCAGCATCTTCAGAGCAAAATTATACACAGGCAGCTGTGGACTTATCAAAGGTTGAAGCTTTAAAAACACACATCGACGCCTTTGTCGCACTGGTTGATAAATGCGCTCAGTATAAACCTTCTACCATCAGCAAAGCAGTTATCAGTGCGCGCTTAAATACCTCATGCTTTGATAATACAAATTATATAGATTTATACTCATTTTTCAGCGAAATGCGAAAACTTATTGGCGGTTTAGTTGAAAAAATAAATGAAGCAACCTGTTCTTGTTGGTGTAATCAACCACCAGCTGAATATGTTGATGCATTGAGGGCGCTGTTGGCAAATTTGGATGCAGGAATGCAATTAATAAAAACTCAAGTTGTTATTCGCAATACATACGGACATAAATTTATTGTAGGACCTGATCAGTTGGCAAATGGAGTATCTATTTATTATCCAAACCCACAAAAAGCCGCAACCGCTATTCATCGAAGTTATTATCAAATAATTTTTGCACAAAATTCAAGCTGGCTTAACTTTATTACACAATATCGTAAAAATTAAATAATGATAAAATTTAAGCATTATTGATGGGTTTGGCAAGTTTACTCGAACACAAAGCCTACGTGAGAATAGCGTAAAACCGCCATGTAACGCAAAAGAGCGGCCCGCTTGTGTTATCCAAGCCTCTAGGGCATACTATAAATCACGAAAGAGGTGTAAACGCAATATTTATGCGTTGTTTAATGATCATGATGTCAAAAAATACAAAGCGTATAATCGGTATATTTATCTGTCTGCTAGCCCTTGGCGTCACCAGCTGGCTGGAGCTTTTTACGCAACAAAAACAGCATCTGATAGGCGCCGGTATTAATCGGGTATTTTTATTTTTACTCATTAACACTTGCATGCTGGTAATCGCTTTTTTGCTTTACATCATAATTCGCCAAAGCATTCGCCTATTCATGGATTTACGCAAAGACCGTCCGGGATCAGTATTTAAACGTAATCTATTGTTTGCGTTCACACTTTTTTCGGTAATTCCATCGTTTTTTGTGTTTTTTACAGCCGGGAAATTCATTGCCACAAGCATTGATGATTGGTTTGACGCTCGCATAGAATGCGGACTACAAAACGGACTAACTCTACACCAGCAACAAACGCAGTCCTTGCGCGCAAAATTGCTTATCGATGGGCAAAAAATATACGCTCAAGTCATGAAAAATCCAGACAACATCTCCACGGAATTTCAAAAAATTCAACAACAATCGCCAGAGTTGGCCAAGTACACGCTATACATTTTGGGAATTACAAGACCAAATCTTATCGGCAAAATAAAGGATGAGATGCTAATTTGGCGTGAATATCGCAAAGTCAACGATCGTACGACTCATCGATTAAAAAAAGAATTTTTGGACATTTTAAATTCCACAGAGAATGAAAACCCTTTCGATTTCTACGGGTCTTTGTACTTTGTTAAAAAGACTGAAGGGCTCTTTTTTATACTCGTACAGCGTTATCCAGAAAACATTCGCTATCCTCTGATTGAAATTCAAAACTCAATTTCTGACTACCAACAACTAAAATCTATTCGTAACCCAATATTTTTAAACTATATTTTCACCTTTATTCTTGTCACCCTTCTAATTCTATTTTTGTCGATTTGGTGTGCATTTTATTTTGCACGAGGCCTAGGACAACCAATTCAAGAGATGCTTTGTGTTATGAGCAAGATCAGGAGCGGAGACCTCAACGCACGCATTAAACATCATCCGAATAATGATCTGCATCACCTTACAATCGGGCTTAACAAGATGACTGACGCCTTGCAGCAAGCAAATATGAAGATCGAAACACAAAATCAAGAAATGTTAAAGATTAATACGCTTAAAACGTGGCAGGAGGCCGCTAAACAAATGGCCCATGAAATAAAAAATCCTCTCACGCCAATTCAGCTTGCCACGCAACGAATGCAACGAAAGTACTGCCAATTTTTGGAAAACGATCCAGCCTTTATTGACTGCACAAACACAATTTTAACGCAGGTAAAGATAATTCAGGGTCTTGTCTGGCACTTTTCAAGATTTGCCTCCATGCCTCAGCTTTATATGTGCCCAACGCAAATCAATGACCTAATCAAAGAATCGGTAGCGTTATACCAAATAAGTTATCCAGAAATCACTTTTGATTTAAACCTTGCAATAGACTTACCTATGATAAGCATCGATAAAAATAAAATGAAAAGGGTTTTCACAAACTTGCTTGACAACAGCGTTCGCGCTATCCAAAAAATGGGCGCCACTGACGTTAAGCTAATAAAAATCGAATCTAGGTCATTGTTTGACCAAAAGCGCGTTTCAATAATATTTTCGGACACAGGACCAGGTATAGCCAAAGACATGAAAAATAGGCTATTTTTACCATACGTTTCGACTGAAAAGAAAAATATGGGGCTTGGGCTGGCAATAGTTCACGAAATAATATCCTTGCAGGGTGGCACAATTAAGCTAGAACCAGCAACGCTGGGCGCACGATTCATAATTGAGCTGCCGATTAAATCTTAACCTAAGTTGCTACCAATTAATCTGAACTAGTCTGATCTACAAAAAAAATGTACTCTCTCAGAAAGTGTTTATCGCATAAATTAAATCTGAGGAGAGTACAATGCTTGATTTAAGCACAGTTTTTTATACATTATAAATGGGAAAATTGATACAGAGCTTGAATTAATAAAAGTACTCAGACTTTTAGGCTTGAAACTCGATATTTTTACTGTTTAATGCGTGTCGAACCATAACGAGCGCTCGAACCCTTCGACAAACTCATGGCGAGCGGCATGGACGTATAAATCATGCAGTCAAGTGTTTGATTGCAAATTCTAAACGAGCAACAACAACCTCTTTGCCCAAAACATCAATTAAATGAAACAGGCTTGGCCCAACAGAAAGGCCGGTCAGAGCCAGACGAAGTGGATGAATCAGCTTGCCAGCGCCAATACCCAAAGCCTCGGCTTCCTGGCGAAGTCCAGCCTCAACGACTGCCGCATCAAAGCTGTCCAATTTTTTGTATCGTTCCAACAATGATTCCATGTATCGACCAGTATCTGCTGTCCAGCATTTTGCCTTGGCAGCTTCATCGAATGAATGCGGGGTTTTGTAAAAATACTGGCACAATTCAACAAAATCTTGTGGAAAAGTTACACGCTCGCGCATCAACCCAAAGACCTTTTTTAGGTGATCATCAGAAAAATGGTCCCAGTTCTTTTCTTTCAAAAACGGACGAACCAGTTCGATCAATTGCTCATCGGTTTTTGCGCGCAGATGCTGCTCATTCATCCATTTTAGTTTTTCAACGTCAAACACAGCTCCAGATTTGCCAACACGCTCGATAGTAAATTCATTGATCAGTTCATCAAGCGAGAATATCTCGCGAGTGTCGCCCGGGTTCCAACCAAGCAGTGCTACAAAATTTAGCAGGGCCTCTTTTAAATATCCTTTATCTCTGTAATCCTCGACTGCAACATCGCCTTGGCGCTTGCTCAATTTGCTACGATCAGGGTTTAAAAGCAGCGGCAGATGAGCAATTTTTGGCATATCCCAGCCAAAATATTTATAAAGCAAAACATGCTTTGGCGTGCTGGAAAGCCACTCCTCTCCACGAATGATATGACTTATTTTCATAAAATGATCATCTACTACAGCGGCCAGATGATACGTTGGAAAGCCATCCGACTTCAAAATCACCTGATCATCAACATTTTTATAAGAAAAAATAATATCCCCACGAATCAAATCATTAAAACAAATATCGCCCTCCAGCGGAATCTTCATACGAACAACAAATTTTTCGCCGCTATCAACACGTTTTTTTGTCTCGGCCGCATCCAAGTCTCTGCAGTGTCGATCGTAAGCAGTTGGCAGCTTAGCAGCAGTTTGCTGCTGCCTCAAAAGATCTAGGCGCTCTGATGAGCAGAAGCAATAATAAGCATCACCATGCTGCACCAGCTGATGAGCATGCTTTTGAAAAACGTCTACTTTTTCGGACTGGATGTACGGGCCGAATGGACCACCAACCTCTGGTCCCTCATCAAAATCTAGGCCAGCCCAGCGCAAGGTTGCAATCAAATTTTCGACAGCACCATCTGTCAAACGGTTTTGATCTGTATCCTCGATGCGCAAAACAAATTTGCCATTATTTTTTTTTGCATACAAATAGGCATACAATGCTGTTCTTAGACCACCAACGTGCAGAAACCCGGTTGGGCTTGGGGCAAATCTTGTGCGGATCTCATTCATTTTTTTAACTCCTAAAATCTATGTTTTTATTAAAATTTAAATGCTTTTAGTTTAAAGTTATAGCAGACAGTAGTAATTTTATCAAATTAACACAGGTAATCTGAAGCCCTGGTAACCATGAATTTATTAAACAAATCATCTTTGATTACCATTTTTACAACAGTATCGCTACTTTTTGCAATTCACCACATTTACGTAGCGAAACAGGTATCAATGGAAAAGAATCACCCAACGCTGCAACTAGAGCTGCAGCCAACTCATCCCAATTACAAAATTATTGAACACGAGCTTGACAAGCTAAAACAGCTAAGCCATGGCACTGAGAAGATAATTCTTGACGACGCATCAAACAAGGCTGTAGCTCCATTTCTTTTCGAAATTATCTCCAAACCACTCGCTGAATTTTGCGCCAAGCTTGAAGTCAATATACCTAAAATTGTAATTTACTTTGGAAATTCAGCCGATACATACAATGCAATTGCTGACCGAGATATTGAGTATTGGGAAGACTCTCGTGGAGAAACCATAAAAACTCTGAAAGTAGAAAATTGCGAATTTATAATCGGCCAAGGAATACTTAAACTCATACTCTGGGACGTGGATGGCGAACATGTGCTTGAAGGCCTAATTGCGCATGAAATGAGCCATCTAAAGCAAGACGAAAATATGCAGCAGAATCTGGCCGAACTTGATGCAGATGCCTCGGCGATAAAATTATTGGGCAAAAATAAAGCAGAAGAATTAATAAAAGCAATCAATATCTCAATGTTATCTGCCCACATTTTTAATATTCTTATCGATCAAGCATGCACGTTTAGATTGACAGTTGAAAATATACATCGATTGAATTGTATAATAACCAATTCAATTATCAAAAACAACCACAAACTCGGCGATTTGGGCAGGTGCACATCTCACGCAATATTTGGATTTATTATAAACAAGGTTTTAAATGATGCGCTGAGTGCATCATTTGATGCTAAAATTGGCCTCACAGAAAGAACTTTCTGCAAACTTTACGAAAACTTCGAATGTGCCTGTAAAAACGTATCAACTTTTATGGAAGAAGCAAAACTAAGCGTTAAAAGATGTGGTACCAATGAACAATCAAATAAATATTTTTCACCAACAACGCATCCAACGCCCGAGCATAGATACGCTCACATCCAACACTGCATAAATCAAGCTTAACACTCAAAGATGAGTAAAAAATGCCTTAATTTACAAAGTTATTTCAAATTTTTAAACAAACTATGTATAATTATTACTGTTAAATTCTGTTATTTTTAAATTGAATTTTTAAATCATGTTAATTGATGAATTGCGCGAAAGCTTAAAAACCATTGAACCTGCATTCCAAACGATAAAATCGTTCTGGACAAACTCTAAGTTGGAAGGACGTTTTGAAGAACTTGATCAAAAAGTTAATCAAGAAAATTTTTGGCAAAACCAAGACAGAGACAAGATTCTGGCTGAACATAGACGAATAAAGCCTCTGCTGGAAAGCTATAATCAAATAATTAGCAGCCACCAAGAGAATACTGAACTCCTGGAGATGTTTGGCGACAACGAAGAACAGTTGAACAATATCAAAGACGATATTCTCGGGCTTTGCAGAAAGATCAATAAATTCAAGATCGAGCTATTGCTCAGCAAACCGGAAGATGAAAAAAACTGCTATTTAATAATAAATTCTGGCGCTGGCGGCACAGAATCGCAAGATTGGGCAAATATGCTTGCCCGCATGTATCTTCGCTTTTTTGAGCGTCAAGGCTTTAAAGTTGACACGCTTGACTATCAATCCGGTGAAGAAGCCGGCATGAAATCTTGCACGTTGTACGTCAGAGGTCGCAACGCATACGGTTATCTGAAGGCCGAAGACGGCGTGCACAGGCTTGTGCGCATTTCACCATTTGATTCAAACAAGCGTAGACACACATCTTTTGCCGCTGTTACGGTAACCCCGGAAGTTGAAGACGCTGCTATCGAAATTAACGAAGACGACCTCAAAATTGACACATATCGATCAGGAGGAGCAGGCGGTCAGCACGTTAACAAGACTGAATCAGCCATACGAATCACTCACGTGCCCAGCGGTATAATTGTTCAGTGTCAAAATGAGCGCTCACAGCAACAAAATAAACAGGTTGCATTAAAGATGTTGCGTGCAAAATTGATAGAAAAACAGGAAGAAGAAAAACGCGCTAAAGAATCAAGTATTGAGAAAAAGAAAATTGAGTGGGGATCTCAGATTAGATCATACGTTCTTCACCCTTATAAAATGGTTAAAGACCACAGAACTGATATTGAATCTCCTCAGCCAGAGTCAGTTTTGGATGGTGAGTTAATGAATTTTATCGAAGAATATCTACTTTTTGCATCAAAAAATGAAGCTTAAACTCAAACAATTTACACAAAATTTAATCACTAAAGCGTGCGCAGAACAAGGAATAAAAGAACGCCCCAAAATTGTTCTTGGACTTTCTGGTGGACCAGACTCTATTTTTTTATTACATATTTTAGCAGAGCTTAAAAATGAAGCGATAATCGAGCTTACAGCTACGCATCTAGATCATCAGTGGCGGGCAGAATCGGCGCGTGATGTTGAATTTTGTCATCAAATTTGCAACGATTTTGATGTAAAATTCATAGCAGCAACAGCCTCTGATCTAAATTTAGATTTTAAATTTAATGGATCAAAAGAGGAGCTGGGACGTAGGTTGAGGCGTAAGCTTTTTGAAACAGTCTTACAGAGCGAGCAAGCGCACATTCTTGCCTTGGCGCATCACGCACAGGACCAGCAAGAAACCTTTTTCATTCGCTTAATTCGTGGAACAACTTTGAGCGGCCTGCGTTGCATGGAGATGGTCGATGGCAAATACCTGCGACCACTGCTCGATACCAATAAAGCTGAAATAGTTACTTTTTTAGACAAAAATAAAATTACATATCTTACAGATCCAACCAACGCATCTGATGATTATTTACGTAATCGTATCAGAAAATATGTTTTACCGGCACTCAAACAATGCGATGAACGTTTTGAGCTTAAGTTCAAAAGCACGCTTGATCAAATAAAACTGGAGGACGATTTTTTAAAACAACTTACTAGTCAAGAATTTGAGCGTATATTCGATCTAAGCTCTCAAAAAAATATTTGGGTGGGTAAACTTGATCAATTTCAGAAACTCAACGTTGTCTTGCAACGCAGAATCACTTTGCACTGGTTGATAAAAGAAAAAATTAAATTCAGCCTTAGTTCAAGCTATCTTGATGAAGTATTAAAGTTTTTAAATTCAAAAAATGGCGGCCAACACAAACTTTCAGAATATTGGCAACTATGCAAAAAAAACAACTTCTTTCATATGTCAAAACATTGATATTTAGACGCATACATAAACCCACATCTCACGCAACCCTGTATGCATCGGGCGTGCAAAGAAATTGACAAGTTTTTAGATGCGGCCTGCCGGCCATGATCCAATGCCATCTGCGGAATGAATTTGGAAAAAAGTGCAAAAACTATGACTGGTTGATGTACCAAAATAAATAAAAATTACTCGACCTGAAGCTGAATTTGAACCGGTCTGTCAACCGCAATAATCGAGCCAGCCACAGGGCTTTGCTCAATTATTTTACAGCCATCTGAAGAAGTTGATGTACCGACAACATCGAACTGAACATCGTATTGACGCAATAAAGATTTAACATCCTGTACCAATGCACCTTTTAAATTCGGAATAATTACGAGTGGGAACATGCCTCGAGAAATACATGCAACAACACGACGCCTGCTCATATCGACCATTGGTTTTGGGTTTTGAGCAATGCAAGTATTGGCTGAAGATTGACTAAAAATAGGAATAATGCTTACATCGATGCCGTTTTTGGCAGATATTGCTAAAATATCTTTTTGCTTTAAACACAAAAAGTCTGGTGTCAAAAATATGCGTGGTTTCTTGGAAACTGTGATGAAAATATTCTGATTAGGCCTTATTTTATCGCCACCACGTGGAAATTGGTCCATGATAACGCCCTCAGGCAAAGATGAGTCTTCAAGCTCCTTGAGAAAACGTACACCAAGTCGATGCTTTGACAAAATTTCGGCACTTTCCTGAATCCCCTTGCCAATAACATTTGGAGTAATTATCGAATGTTGTTGAACAAAAAAATAGGTACCTAAATACCCAAACACAAAACCTAAAAACGGAATTATCCAGGCTAAACTTAAATTTTTACTCATTCAAAACATCCCTTAAATAAAAGAAATTCTTTGGGTACACTTGTAAGCTGGATTTTGTACTTGAGACAAAAGCCCAAGCAGCAATCATTTCTCTATGCGACATACCCGCGAACCATTAAGAACAGGTAACTTGAAGCTCGCCTACTTTGTCTTGCTCCGAATGGGGTTTTCCCAGCCATAACATTACTGCACTGGCGCGTGTGCTCTTACCACACGGTTTCACCCTTACCCAAAAATTACTTTTTAGGCGGTATATTTTCTGTGGCACTATCCATAGACTTACGCCTTCCTTACTTGTAACTAGCCAAAACCAGCTCTCATAAGGCATTTCACCTGTTAGGAGTCCAGACTTTCCTCTTCAAGTCAAACGAGTTTAATTTAAACAGGTTTGGCAAAAAGCGATTGCCCCGCATACCCAAAAGAATTATTCTTGTTACTATTATATTCGCAATTATTTCAAAAAGAAAGTCACCATCAAAAATAGGCCTAGAAAACAACATTTTCTTGAAAAATAGGTTGTCGAAAATGATTACGCCAACAACCAAAAAATAAACAATAACCTCTTCTGTAGCCATTAAAACGCTTTTAAGCTGCATTGCAAAGAAAACAATCGGTAAAATATAAATCAAGGCAAGGCCAAAGTGCCCGTATAAAAAACAGTCCTGAATCAACAGCAAAATGATTGGCAAAAAAAAGTGCTTAAATGAAGCATCGAACGGGTCTTTTTTTAAAATAACGTAGCTAAAATAAACTAAAAGGCTGCGAACAAACCAACCATTGAATGTCACACACGCGCAAAAATCAACAAAAAACAGTAGCATTGCTAACATTTTTTATCAAAAATACTGGTTTGGCCGAATTTTAAAATACTCAACATTTTACCTTTTAACATTTCGTTTTTATCGAGCCACAACAACTGTAAAACCTCGATTGGATGAAGCACGCTTTCAAAGCCTGACTTAAAAGTTCCCCAGTGCATTGGTATAAAGTGATTTGCCCCCAGATCCAAAAATGCCTGTACCGCTTCATGCGAGTCTAGATGAGACTCAGCCATAAATTCTCTTGGGTAACATGGTCCAATCGGCATCAACGCAACGTCTATACCTTCAAATCGCTTTCCTATCTTACAAAAGTGAGAACCTGCGGCACTATCACCTGCGAAATAAATCTTAAATCCGTTCATCTGCAACATCCAGCTGCCCCACAACGATTTATTTATATCAAAAGGACCTCGACCAGTCCAGTGAACAGCCGGCAAAAACGTAAACTCAAACATTGATTTCGGGCAGCTATGAACGTCCCACCAATGCTTTTCAAACACGTTTACAAAACCATTTTTTTTAAGCAATTTTGCATCACCAAGCGGAACCAAAAACGTTGGCTTATCGCGCGTTTCGATTAGGCGTAAGCTTGGCAGATCGAAGTGGTCTCTGTGATTGTGTGAAATCAAAACAAAGTCAATTTTAGGTAATTTATCGATAGTAAAAGCAGCATCGGCGTAGCGAGGGAAAAATTTGGACACATTAAAAAAAATCGGATCGGTCAAAATGGTGGTGTCTGCGAGCTTAATCAAAAAAGTCGAATGCCCTATCCATGTCACAGAAAACTGATCTTGAGATTTAATCGAATCTACAAGGCTATTTGATAAATCTTTCCAGCCATTTAATTCTGCCAAAACTGATTTCTTATTATTTTTCTTTAATAAATATTTAGGAAGTGATTTTAAAAAAACCTTCGCCGCATGCCATAAACGCGATTTGACGCTATCTTTTTCATCATTATAAAATCGACCATTTCTAAAATACGGCAGCTTATTCATAAAATCCCTAATTTTATTCTGAACAAATCACTGCAGAACCAAGGCAAATATCTTCATCGTAAAAAACTGCAAACTGGCCTGGAGCGATGCCCTGATCTGAGCCTTGAAGTTTAACAATTCCCGTATCGTTTGCAAGAAATTCTATGGAGCAGCGATACAAATTTTCACCATGCCGAAGCTTTAGATCAAATTCTGCCTTGCTTGGACTAGCCCCACTAATCCAGTTAAAATCGGCCACAGCAAATGTATTGCGTAGCTTTTCTTCCGAATAATAATTTTTTGAAATATACACAATATTTTTGATGACATCTTTTTTTACGACATACCATGGACCGCCTGAAAGCCCTATCCCCTTGCGCTGCCCAACGGTGTAATACCAGAAACCTTCGTGTTTACCAACGGCATTGCCAGTCTCGAATTCAATTAATTCACCTGGTCGGTCTTTTAAATGATGTTTTATAAAATCACTGAATTTGATTTTACCTAAAAAACATATCCCCTGACTATCTTTGCGACCCTGAGTCGGCAGATCAAAGCCTTGAGCCAAGCTTCTAACTTCCGACTTCAACAGATGTCCGATGGGGAAAAGAGCCCGCGCAACTTGTGCTTGAGATAATCGGGATAAAAAATAAGTCTGGTCTTTGAATGAATCTTTGGCCTTTTTTAATGCGAATAAACCGTCGGTCCGGTCAATCATTGCGTAATGGCCGGTTGCCACTTTTTCGAAAGACTCATCAATTTTGTCGTAGAAGCAACCAAATTTTATAAATTTATTACACAAAACATCCGGGCTAGGTGTACGCCCAGCAGCAACTTCTGACACCGTGTATGAAACGATGCGATCGTGATATTCTTGCTGCATAGAAATTACTTCAAGCGGCACATCAAGCTTATCACAAACTTTTTGCGCATAATCAAGGTCTTCCTGCCACGGGCAGTTTCCAAGATAAGCAAGCTCATCTTCAAGCCAAATTTTTAAATAAAATGCGGTCAAATCATGCCCCTGCTGCTGTAATAAACTTAACGCAACTGAGCTATCCACTCCGCCAGACAAAAGTACTGCAATTTTCACAATCCCAGGCCCCAAAACTTATTTTATTAAATCCAACTGCGTCTATTTTAGCACAAAAATAAAGGCTTTAAAACAAAAAGCCCCGACTCTCGCCGGGGCTTTTATTAAGATTTTTTATTAAACGGTAACCAATGGGTTTTGGCTTCCATACGTCGATATGCAGTGGTTAAAAACAGCTTTAACATTTTCAAATGAAACCGGATAAGGCAACCATCTATCGTATTCATAAATTCTATACAGCTCAACACCAAATTTATCCATGTATACAGTATAATTTGTAACATGAGTATTAGCTGAATTATAGTACACGCCAGAAGTCAGCTCAATTGAAATACCGGATGTACCCTTGTGAATGGTTTTACCATCCACCTTACAAACATCCTTCCAATCTAACACATGCTTACCAAAAACCTGCAAGCCCTCTGAATCAAAGGCTAGGTATGGAACAAACCCATTTCGAATATTGTAATGTTGAATAATATAATAAAGAGCAATTAGCGTCATAGTGCCGAAACATCCTGCTACGATATAGCCCGCAATTTTATCTTCTTGCCTGTACATATCCGAAGCAGCAACTCCAAACCCAGCACCGAGCACACCTGTAAAAGCAGCCACAAAAGCCAACACTACATCGGCAACAACTGGAGGATACGCAAACACAATTAATTCCTTTTTGCTTCTGCTATATTTGACATAATCGCTTTTAATACTTTTTGCAAAGTCCCTAAAGTAATTATCGTTCTGAGTCGGTAATGTCTCCAAACTAGTACCGAACAATGTCCCAAACAAGCAGATACCGACAAAAAAGCTGAATGTTAGAGATTTGTTTTTCGTAACTATCAAATTTTGCATAAATATCCCTCAAATTATTTGATTTCATAGTCAACGCCAAACGCCGGCAGATGAGCCAAGTTAGCTAAGCCTTTATCAACTGTCAATCGGCATAAAGTGATTATCAAATAGCGTTTTTTTATCCATACAAGCTAAATAAATAAACTTACAATCGTTGCATTCAAAAGATTTGCAAGCGTACCGCCCAACAGTGCCCTAAAACCAAGCCTGACAAGGGTATCGCGTTTTTCCGGACACAGGGCTCCAATGCCACCGATTTGAATGCCGATGCACGAAAAGTTAGAAAATCCGGCCAAAGCGTAAGTTAAAATGATTTTGCTGCGGTCTGAAAGCAAGGCTTTGGCAAAGTCTGAGTATGCCACAAATTCATTCACCACAAGCTTTTTGCCAAGCAAAGCGCCTGCAGCACCGCTGTCAGCCCATGGAACCCCAATAATCAGGGCAACCCACCCAAAAACCTTGGCAAACAAAAGATCAAGCGTCAGAGGCTGAGTCAAAATATCGTATGAAACCAGTAAGCTTGTTGAAGTGAACAATACATAGTCAAACAACGCAATCAAACTAATAAACGCAATCAACATTGCCGCAACGTTGACCGCAAGCCTTAGTCCATCACCTGTACCTGATGCAACCGCATCCAACGCATTTTTAGACGTGCGTTCAGTTTTAACATGTGCACCAGCCATTGTTTCTGGGACCTCTGTTTCCGGTATCAAAATTTTTGAAATTAAAATAGCTCCGGGAATAGCCATGATGCTTGCAGAGATAAGATGCACAAGTGGTACGCCCATCATGCCATAAACCGCCATGATTGCTCCGCTCAAGTGAGCCATGCCGCTGACCATCACAGTAAAAATCTCTGAATCAGTCATACGTGCAATATAATTACGAATAAGCAAAGGCGCTTCGGTCTGGCCAAGCATACTGTTTGCAGCTACGGATAATGTCTCTGCGCCAGATGTGCCCAAAATAGGCCGAATAATACATGCAATACTTTTGACCAAAACTTGGACCACTCCGAAGTGATAAAGCAGCGACATCAGCGCGCCAAAAAACACAATCACTGGCAAAACTTTGATTGCAAAAACAAAGCCCCACGCACCGCCCGCATCGGCAAGGCCGCCAAAAACAAATCTCGATCCTGCATCGGCAAATTCATACAAGCCTTTAAATGCGAAAGATAGCTGAATAAAAAAATCTCGTCCGACATTAGTTTTTAAAATTAAGAATGACAACAAAACCTGCATCAACACTGCGCCACCAACAAGCCGTATGCTAATTTTGCGTCTGTTACGTGAAAACAGTAGAGCCATTCCCAAAATCATCACTATCCCAAGCAGACTCATGTAATGCGCATCCCGCATCAAATAATCAATCAGATGCATCATAACTTCAACCCTCGCTTTATATTTTTGACCACAAAATACAACTTACGACAAGGATATAAAAAAAATAAAAAATGGATACGACAAACTTCATATCGCGCAAAATGCCGATCGATTCGGCCATACATTGACCAATGCCAACCAAACACGCAGCGGCATGAGGCCTGGCGAGAAAGTTGCAAGTTTTTAGATGCGAGCTACCAGCATTGATTGGTGGCTGGCCACCGAATAACTTTTTATAAAATTGCAAAAACCGGCATCTTATAATGCGTAAATCCTGAAACTTAAACAATTTTAATTTGTGCTTTGGGCTTATTTAAATATAAAAATAGAAATTTATTCCAAATATTGCAATAGCCAAATGATTGCAGATAGAATAATAATTGAGAAAGAGGATTAACATATAACAAAATAACAAATTGTATCAAGCTATTGTTAATAGAATTTGGAGAGGGGAAGGCTATGGATACAGGCTTTAAAATTACGGTTTTCAGCTTAATTGTAATTTTTGCAGTAGTTGTAAGTCAAATAAGCGGTCGAACAGCATCAAGTGATAGAAGTGTAAACCAGTCAATAAGTAATCAAAATGCGCCATCCACAACAAATGCAAATGCTCCGGCAATTGTTTCTGCAATAAAAGTCTCAAAGATTAAAGGACAACAATTGTTGTTGGCTCCAAGTTCAGGCGATGTACGTAAGCTTGGGTATTTATTCAATTTGATTAACACCAATGACCCTGTAAATCAAAGAAGCAGATTTCAAGTATTTGTTCCCGGAAATCCACCAAAATCAAAATCTTCTGATAATTTCGGAGTAACAAAAAATTGGATACAAGCGAATAAAGATTTGTCTGTTTCCATAAAAAACGAAGATACTGATGGCATCATATCAAAAATGCAATCTGTCGGCGCATTTCCAAAAGATTCAGACCTTGAGAAGGCCAAAGCTTACGGATGGGGCGACATTTTTAAGTACACGATTGATAATTTTAGCAAAATTTTACTTTATTTTACAATTCCAGGTTTTAACGATACAGACAAGAAACCTATAAAATTTTATCTTATCAACCCATGGCCACAAAGCTCAAAAATATCTTGGAATCGAAATATTGCCCCAGAACAAGCATGTCGTGCATACAGAGAGCTTATGAACTGGAAACTTCCCGGAGAATAAAAAATAACTGATACCTTGCTTTCCCCGAGCTATCTCGGGGATTTTTTTATAAAATTATTTTTGAGATAATAAAATAATCTCTTTAAGAATGGCATCAGGATTTAACGAAATCGAATCAATTTTAAGTTTAATCAAAAACTCTGCAATCTCTGGATAATCTGATGGAGCTTGGCCACATATTCCAATTTTTTTACCACTTTTTTGCGCACCTTTAATCGCAGATTCAAGCATTATTTTTACAGCCTGATTTCGTTCATCAAAAATGTTGGATATCAGTTCAGAATCCCTATCCACAGCCAAAACAGTTTGTGTCAAATCATTTGATCCTATCGAAAAGCCGTCAAACACCTTGGCAAACTGGTCGATCAACAAAACATTGGATGGTATCTCGCACATCATATAAACCTCAAGGCCATTTTTCCCTTGAATCAATCCATGTTTGACCATTTCCTGAATAACCCTTTTACCCTCTTCAACTGTGCGAACAAATGGGATCATTAACTTGATATTTGTTAGACCCATATCTTCCATAATTTTCTTCATTGCAGCACATTCCAGGGCAAATGCTTCTTGATATTTAGGATGGTAATATCGCGATGCTCCTCGAAACCCAATCATCGGATTCTCTTCTTCGGGTTCAAAAAACTGCCCGCCAATTAAACGGCTATACTCGTTACTCTTGAAGTCAGACATTCGAATAATTACTGGTTTAGGATAAAAAGCTGCCGCAATTGTGCCAGCCTCTTGCGCTAATTTATCAATAAAAAATTGTTTTTTATTGGCATAACCAATCGTTAAGTCTTTAATTTTTTTGTTATCGTCACAATCAGTGACCAATTCAGGCTTTATAAGCGCCATCGGATGGATTTTTATTGAATTATTTATAATAAATTCAAGACGCGCAAGACCAACTCCATCGTTTGGCAGTGCTGCAAAATTGAATGCCTCATCAGGATTTCCAACATTCATCATAATATCGACAGGAGCTTTTTTTAGTGCTGCAATTTCAATCTTTTTCACCTGAAACGGAATTAATCCTTCATAAACGTAACCAACCTCGCCGCTACTACAATCAAGAGTAATTTCCTGGCCATTTTTTATCTTAACCGTTCCATCGCTGGTACCTATTACAGCTGGTATTCCAAGTTCACGGCTAACAATTGCTGCATGACAAGTTCTGCCTCCTCTGTTTGTGACAATTCCGCCAGCAATCTTCATTATTGGTTCCCAATCTGGGTCGGTCATCTCAGTAACTAAAATTTCGCCAGGTTCAATCTGGTTCATTTGAGATGCAGATTCAATAAGTTTTGCCTTTCCAGATACTATCTTTCGTCCAATGCTTTTACCTGTTATTATCAATTTTCTTTTATCCAGAGTTTGAGCAAAAATATATTCCTCAAAAAATAATTTATTTATTTGCTGTGAGTGAACCGTTTCTGGCCTAGCTTGAACTATATAAATTTTGCCATCAACACTGTCTTTTGCCCATTCAATATCCATCGGACACCACATGTTTTTGATGCTAGAATAATATTCTTCAATTATCAAACATTGCTTTGCCAGGCTTATAATTTCTTCATCTTTAATGGAAAACGCCAACTGCTCATGTGTTTTGGTAGGAATATTGCACGTTGTTGCATTGCGGTCCTCTGAATAAATCATTTTCATGCGCTTACTGCCAAGACGTTTCTTTAAAATAGGCCTAAATCCTTGTTTTAGAGTAGATTTATGAACATAAAATTCATCCGGATTTACAGCACCTTTAACAATATTTTCACCTAGACCGTACGAAGATGTTATAAAAATTACGTCTCTGAAACCGCTTTCGGTATCCAAGGTAAAAACAACGCCAGAACTAGCTTTTCCAGATTTTACCATTTTTTGCACTCCAATCGAAAGACCGACACTCATGTGATCAAAATTGTGATCAATTCGATAGGAAATAGCTCGATTTGTAAATAGTGATGCAAAAACATCTGGGCAAACTTTTAAAAGTTCTTCCGTACCTCGTATATTTAAAAAAGTTTCTTGCTGTCCTGCAAACGACGCTTCTGGTAAGTCCTCAGCAGTTGCAGAAGAACGTACAGCAACATCACACATTTTGCCGTAACGCTCTTCAAGCTTTTTGTATGATTTTTTGATTTCATCAACCAAATCGGCCGGTAAGGAGCTTGTTCGAATTAAAACCCTAATCTCATGCCCTATTTCGGCTAATTGTTCAAGATTACTTTTATCCACTTTTGAAAGAAAATTTTTGATTTTTTCTTCAAGATTATTTTGTCGAATATGGTGCCAATAAGCTTCAGCTGTTATCGCAAAACCGGATGGAACTAAAACACCTTTGCTGCCCAAATTTGTAACCATCTCACCAAGCGACGCATTTTTGCCACCCACGGTCGCAATATCTTTTATCCCTATTTCTTCAAATAATTTTATAAATTTCATAAACTTATCCTTGTGTTAAGATTTTAAAAAGTACAATAAAATACTTCACGGGTCAATTGAGATTAATAACTTAAGCTTATGAGAGTCTAATGATTAATATCAATAATAAAAATCTAACGTTTGTTGTATACGATGGGATCAAAAATTCTGTTTTCCAAAGTCAGGTTTTAGCGCCACTTTTAAACGAACTTGAAGAACGTCCAGATTTAAACATAAAACTTGTCTGCTTTGAAAAAGACATTGCTGAAGAAAGACAATTTGCAACAAAACTTAAGGGTCATCCAAGGCTAGATATTATATTTTTTAAGAAATATCCGTTTTTTGGAAAACCTAGCATGATGTATGCAATAAAATGTTTTCGTGGTTTTTTAAAAATAGACATGCCAGATCAAATAATAGCTCGTGGCCCACTTGCTGGATATATCGTTTTAAAAGCTCTTTCAAATAAATTTAACATCCACACAACAGTTCAAGCTCGAGGACTTTGCGCCGAAGAATACCGGTATTCTGTACAAAAAACAAATGGGGCCATAAAAAAGATCTGGGACAAATTTATATTTAAAAGCATGAAAAAAATAGAACTTTATGTTTATAGCTCAAGCAAAATTAAAATCGAAGCCGTAAGTCCAGCACTCAAAGATTATCTGGTTAAGCAATTTCAAACAGAGCCTGCAAATATTTTAATGGCCGTTAAAGATATCCCAAAATCAGTAGACAAATGCCAGGCTGTAGTCTGGAGTAGCCAAGTCCGCGATGAGTTACAGATTCATGACAAGGCAATCGTTTATTGCTACAGTGGTTCATTTAAGCTTTGGCAGTGCGCAGAGCAAACTATTGAATGTTTTGCTTTTGAGTATTTTAAAGACAACAGCCTGTTCATGCTTGTATTAACCAATGACATTAAGCCATTCAAACATGAATTAGAAAGGTTTAAAATTCCTACATCAAATTACAGAATTTTAAATGTACAACCACAAGATCTAAATAAATATTTGTGTGCAGCAAATTTTGGCATGTTAATTCGCGAAGCTGATATCATAAACTGGGTGTCGCGGCCTACAAAAATGCTTGAATATCAGGCTTGCGGCTTAAAAATAATTCACAACAACACCGTCGCCTGGCTTGCAACAGAAAACAATGTTTAAGCCAAAATAACAATTAAAAATTAAGGCAATATTTATGAAAAACTCCAAATTCAATCTTATGTTTTCATCTATCTTACTCGCTCTTTTTATGCACTCCACCACCTTTGCGTTTTGGTTCTGGAAAAGTGAAGAAAAAACAATCACCGACTGCAACGATGTCCTGCATGCTATCAAGGAAAAGTCTGGAGTTATTGATGAAATCATAACAATAACACAAGACACGGTTTTTGATGGCAACGACGAATCATTTTGCCCAAAATTAACATTCGGCAAACAGGCCCAAATCTTTTTGAAAGATGGTGTTCATGCTGAATTCAAAAATATCGAATTATGCAATTTAAGAAATGATATTTTTGCTTTTGAATGTTGCCCATGCGAACATGTCAAACATCCCAAAATTACATTCAATAGCGTGGTATTTAATTTAATCGATGATACGATGCTTCCTAAGTATTCATTTATTCATGGAAATAACGTTTTTAATGGTAATGGATTTTGTTTAATAAATATAAACTTAACAGATGGGTCAACAGCTATTTTCGAGAATCTCATTTTGACCGAAATACCATACAGTAATTGTGCAATTAAATTGAAAAATGTAGAAATTGCACTTCGTGATGAATTTATGTTGATTGACCAGGGAATCAAAATAAAAATCTGCAAAAATGTAGAGTTTTGCACATCTCAAAATAATAAATCCGTTCTAATATTGAAATGTGACCATCCAATTAAAATTGACACGGATTCTACATTATTCATTGATAAAAATGTTTTATGCATAAACGCGTCAAAATGCGGCGCTTCACCGTTTTTATTTACTGATAAATCATCCCAACTCTTTTTAAATGGTTGCAGCTTGCTAACGTTAGAAGATATTACACTAACTCGCGGCCAACTTACTTGTAACGGTATAAGTAAACTTGGTTCGTCGAAAAATAATGTTATCAACTTGGGCAACGGAAACTTAGAAGATGATTTTTATACCGAACTGCGTACAGACCTACAACTAGTTTGTGGAACACTGGCTTACAAAAATGCAGAATAACAATTAGGCTAACCGACGACATGACCTTTTTGATGGGGATAGATATTCTTTACTGAACATTTTGCAGCCAGAGTGCAAGACATGGTAGTTCTTGAAAGTTGTACTGGCGGAGGATTCAGTACAACTTTCTCTGGCCAAGCATGCAAAACACGTGTACACAGCAGAAATTGATAAAGCTCGTATGGATGAGGCTAAGCAAAATGCCCAAATTGCAGGTGTAAAAGAAAAAATAACATTTATAAATATCGAGGAATTTAGTAAATTATCCGCACATGAGTGTGAATCTCTTTATCTGTATGATAAACACGAATTATTTTGCCTTTACTTTGGCAGACTGGCTAAAATTATTGGAAGAAGTGAATACAGGATATAGCAACAGTGTATGAAACAATCTGTTTTATTGATAGAATATAGATAAAATAAAGTTTTTATAAAATATTGAAAATTTAAGGACTTTCATGAAAAAAAGTAAAGGGTTGTTTGGCGGAATAGCACTCATACTCATTGGTTTGTGTTTAATATTTCCTCCAATATTTTCGATTCTATCAAAATACTTTCTTGTCGTGATCGGAATATATCTAATTTTTACTGGATTCAGGCGCTTACTTGGCAACAATCGCGGAGACTGCTGCGGTTTTTTTTACAAAGATTTAGACTAAAATCATCAAGTTATTGAACTGATAAGTCCATTCATGCTACCTTGACTTTAAAGGTCGAGATTTTATTAGTTATAACTTTATTTTTTAAGGAGATTGTCATGAGTAATCAAGAAAACGGCAGTTGCTGCAATCAAGAAATGATCAAGGGTATCGTTGCTTTATCTGTTGGCGTTGTCTGCATAGCCCTGGCATACAAAATCATTTTATACGCCATTCTTTTTATGACCGGGCTTACGCTTGTTTATTATGGTCTTGTAATGCTAAAAATGGATCATATCACAAATTGGGTAGACAGTAAGCTTAAAAAAATTCGCGACATGATTCCAAACTCTAAGAAATAATAAAAACCCCGGAGATCTTCCGGGGTTCAATTTCTAGCTCTCATCAGATTTTTTAATCCTCTTGACGCCACCTTAACAATAGTGATATAACACAATTTAGCTTTAGATTTGAACAATTTTAAAATGAATAAATTTGAGGAAGGATTTTGGATGGCATTGCATAAAAATTTCGTAAAGAATTTAGCTGTAGTTTTAAGCTTTTTTCAATTTATCGGTGTTTTCAAAATAAACCCGACCCCACTTAACAACACCGCAGACTCGAGCCCTATTTATAACCCTGCCGGCACAGACAAGTTTTACAAAAAATTACCACACGTAGCGCAGCTGTCACTAGATATATCACCATACTATCAAAGTGCGAATGGCAGCAGAAATAGGAATGGAAACAAAGTGCCGCTTGGCGACATGTACGGCAGATGGAATATGCTTTCAACATTCTTTGACATTGATAAAATGACGCCCAAAAATTTTTCTCAGACAAATTATCCAAATTTATGGACAGCGAATAATGCACTTAAAAATATCGAAGGAATTGATTACACCGATCCTGCAAACTACCATCCAGACGAAACAACAAAAATAACAGACGCAAAAACGTCCACAATTTATGACAGTGTAAATATTTATCATGTCAACGGAAAATATGAAAAACTTGGTTTGCGCGGCAAGCTTGGATTTGACACAAAAATAGGACTTGGTTTAAGCATAAAAGGTGGAGTGGCCGATTACAAAATTCGCCCTAAATTTGTAGCCTTAAAGCCTGAAACAGTATTGACGGATGCGCAAACAACGATCATTCCAACACTTGACCCTGCAAAAACATTTTATGAGCAATTGCTCCAAGAGTCTGCCAGAAATAACATTTTTAAAGAGGTTGGCCTGGATGTAACAGAATCTCGCGAAACCGAGATGGAAGATACACACGCACAAATTTATTGGTGTATTCCATTTCATATAAAAGAAGAAGGCGAGACCGTTGCCACAATTGCACCATATCTTGCAGCTGGCGGATGGTTTGCAAGCGGCAATAAAAAAGATTACACAAAAGCTTTTAACGTTAGCACAGGAAATAACGGCCACTCTGGTATAACAGCAGAAGGTTCATTGAATTTTGATTTTCCTGGGACAGTACAATTAAGCCTTGGAGGCGGTTTGTTGTGGCTTGAAGAAGAGAATTTTGAAACGTACAGATTTCCTTCAAACGTTTGTCAAAACGGCTTTTTTCCGTGGACAACCAGCGTTAAAGTTGATCCCGGAATAACCTGGTACGCCAACATTTCATTCAAAGCCGAAAATTTTATGTCGGTTATGCCAGGCTGGTCATTCTTTTTTGACTTTATTTATACTTATCATGAACACGACGACTACACGATTAATGAGTCGTCAGCTCAACGAGATACGCGATTTACGACCGGCGTAGAGCAAATGCATGAATTATCGAGCTGGAAGAGTCAGCAGGTCAACTTTGGCGTAAGCTATGATGTTGCAAAACATCTAACGCTTGGCTTAATTATACAAGCTCCTATCAACGGAATAAAGGTGTATCGTTGTGTAACTTCGATGGGAACGATATCAGTAAGCTTCTAAAAGGTGTTATACCATTTTAATTTTAAAATCTACCAAACATTGCACCATGTCAAAACATGCACAGGCAGATTGATGCATCGACTATGGCTTCTCGCATGCAGCTATTCATCGGGGCTACAAAGAAAATGATAATTTTTTAGACCCCGCCAGCAACATGCGATTGGATGAGGTTTGCCGAATTAAAATTTTCAAAATAAGGAAAATACTTTTAAATTCTGCATCTTCTACTCATTGGTAAAGTCCTGCTGAGTGCCGCCATGGCTTGCAAGATTAACGTGTCAAAAAAGCGTTTGCTAAAACAGTTACACAACCATGATAAAAAAAATTAAATCTATTCAGGCAAACTTTCTGAACTCTATCATTGAAATTTAGTGAATTTTTCTTGGAATTCTTCCCAATTTTTATAAAAACTTTCAAGCTTAGTTTTTAATTGATTGATGCGAAGCTGAGCACTTTCATAATTGTTTGATCCATATTCAATAAACTCAAATTTGCCACTTAATTCAGCAAGCTCTTTTTCATGAGAGGCTATCTTACGCTCAATGCTGCTTATATTTTTGCGTAAATCGTACCATTCCTTGCTGCTTTGTTGATTTGAGCGCATAGAATGCTCGACAGATAAGCTGCTTTGCATACCAGACTTGTTGCCATCTTCGGGTAACTGTTTAACATCATGTTTTTTGTGATAAAGATATGATTCATAATTTCCAGGATAATCAATTATACCTTCAACACCAAGTTCTAGAATTCGACTAGCAAGTCCATCAATAAAAGTTCTATCATGCGATACAAATAAAATTGTACCTGGATACTGATTCAGGGCTTTCAATAAAATATCTTTAGTTTGAATATCAAGGTGGTTAGTTGGTTCGTCAAGTATCAAAAAATTAGCATTCTGAAGCAAAATTTTGACCATAGCAACACGATTCTTTTCTCCGCCACTCAGCACTCCAACCTTTTTTTCAACATCATCACCAGAAAATAAAAAAGCTCCCAACATTCCTCTTACACGTTGACGCATTTCTGATGTCACACAGACGCTTTCAACTTCTTCTAGGATGGTTCTATTTTTATTAAGTGAAATTTCTTGATCTTGCTCAAAAAAAGCCACCTCAACGTTGTGTCCAAATTTTACACTGCCAGACTCCAACGCATATTTTCCTGCAATCAAATTTAATAATGTTGTTTTACCCTTGCCGTTTGCAGCAACTATTCCAACCTTGTCGCCTCGCTTGATATTAAAAGATACGTGTTTGAATAAAAGCGTTGAATCAAAAGATTTTGAAACATCCTCAACCGTTAGTGTTATTTCTCCTGCACGTTTAACATTCGAAAAATTTAATTTAATTTCTGGTGGTCCAGACTCAATTTCAATCATTTCAATTTTTTCAAGCGACTTGAGCATGCTTTGCGCCATGCTGGCCTTACTTGCTTTGGCCTTAAAACGATTTATCGTTTCCATCGTCTTTTTGAAGTGCTTCTGTTGAGCTTCGTACTGAACTTGCAAAATCGCATCATCTTTTTGCTTTTGTTCTACATATTTTGAAAAATTGCCGCGATAAATTTTGAGATTGCCATTGTTCAGATCAAAAATATACTCACAAAGATTATCCAAAAAAAAGCGATCATGACTTATTAAAACAAAGCCAAAATTAGCGTGCTTTAAAAAATCCAAAAACCAGTCTTTTGCAACGATATCCAAGTGGTTTGTAGGTTCGTCAAAAAGATAAAAATCAGCGTTTTGCAACAATAATTTTGCTAACACAATTCGCATCTTCCAGCCAACACTGAGCTGGCTTACTGGTTTGTCTAATTTGTTCGAATCAAAACCTAACCAGGTAAGCATTTTTTTTGTATCAATTATAAGTTGGTCAAAATTGTGATCAGAAAGCTCTTTTTGCAAAAAAGCAAAATGTTCCAATTTTTCGTTACTGTGTACACGCTCCGATTCAAAATCTCGCTTCAATAAAATGAATTCGTTGTTGAAATCAGCCAGTGGCCCAAATGTTGTTAAAGTTTCATCCAGAACAGCCCGATCTGATACTAAAACTACTTCCTGCGGAAAGTAGGCAATCTTAACAGCTTTTTCTATCAAAATCTGGCCGCTATCAATATTTTGTTGACCACTCAAAACCTTCAACAGCGTCGATTTACCACTGCCATTACGCCCAACAAGCCCAATTCTTTGGTCTTTATTAATGTTGAAAGAAAGATTATTAAAAATGTCTCTAAGATTAAATGAAAGAGTTATATTTCTCGCAACTAACATATATTTTCCAATAAACTAAAAAGTCGCCCATCCAACCCCAACTTATATAAAATACTGCAAAATCGATGGCACTTTTTGCAATATTTTAAAACTTCATCTATCAACCAGCTCCAGATCATGCCTAGCAGGTCGCATGCAAAAAAAGTTAATTCTTTGGCAAGGCTGGCTTGATGCAGGATTTAAACAACCATATCCTATGTATAAACCTAAATATCATTACTTTGATCATTATACAATACTGTGGACAGTTTTTGAAATGTTAGTTTAAAAAAGTTGAGCTTCATACCAACATCTGCATACCAATTTTTTGAGTTAAAAAATTGGTATGCAGATGTTGGTATGAAGCTCTTAGAGGCGATTTTAGATGAAATGATTAATGTAAGCAAGCCACAAAAGAAATTTGTTATTATTATTTGGCAAACTTGCGATCAGAAGTCGCTTGCCAAGCAGAACTCATGTATCATGCGTGATTAAATGAAGTCTGCCGAGCGCGCAACCAGTTTTCGTTATTTTTCAAAATCTTGTTCGCTACAAACGACCAGATCAATTGCTGCAGGCCGAGTCTAAAAACTTGTAAATTTGCTGGCGTAGCCGATTGGCGCGTAATTAAAGAAAGGCATACTTGATGTATGCCCTTAATTATAAGTGTTTTGACGCTAATAAAAATTAGCAGTCTTTTTTGATTTCCAATTTTTTGATTAAAATATTTTCATCGAAATGTGGTTTGAGCGCATCATAAAAGTCAGATTTAATCTGTTTAAGCCCTTCTTTGGAATCAGATTCAAAACGTAGAATTAGAGCTGGTTGTGTGTTGGAAGCCCTTAACAAGCCCCATCCATAACTCATTTGAGCGCGAATGCCGTCGATAGTAATTGCTTGAACATCTTTGCGGGCGGCAAAAATTGTTTTGACTTGGTCCACGATAATTTTTTTGTCAGCCTCGGTTGCACACTTGATTTTGATTTCAGCAGTGCTTTCTTTGATGGGCATTTCATCCAACAGCTCGTCCAGAGACCTATTCTCTGTGGTCAAAATTTCGACCAGGCGCATCATTGCGTAGATTCCATCATCGTAACCGAAATATCGGTCATTGAAGAAGAAGTGGCAGCTTAGCTCGCCTGCAAGCTTTGCATTTTCCTTGATCATCGTATCTTTGATTATTGAATGACCCGATGGCGATATGAGTGGGTTTGCGCCCCATTTTGTTAACGCTTCAATCAAGCAGCTGGAGCTTTTGATGTCGAACACGATTGTGGCGTTGGGATGTGCTTGCAGCACAGGTTTGGCAAAAATTGTCAGAAGCCTGTCGCCGCTTACTAGTTTGCCCGATTTTGTGATTGGGCACATTCTATCGCAGTCACCATCAAATCCGATTCCGATTTCAAGCTCTGGATTGGATTTTAGCTCATTGATTGCGAATTGCATGTTTTCAACGGTCGTTGGATCGGCTTCGTGGTTTGGGAAGTCGCCGTCAATTTCAGCAAAAATTTGTTTTACATTATTCCAGCCCATGGCCTGAATAAGCTGTGGCACGACTGCGCCGGCAGCACCATTGCCGCTGTCTATCAGGGCTTTGATGGGTGAATTTTTGAGATGAGTAAATTCTGTTGTCAGATAATTGATGTATTCGTTTATAATTTCGTGTTTGTTTATAACCACGCCATGGGTGGGCTTTTTGGCTTGGCAAAAATCTTGAGATTCGTAGATTTTGCGTATTTCTTGAATTTGTGGTCCAGATGCGCCCCAGACCTTGATTCCGTTGTATTCTTTGGGGTTGTGCGATGCTGTAATCATGAGCATGGCTGGATTTTTTAACGTTTTTACGGCAAAATAGGCGACCGGTGTGGGCACCAAGCCTAGATCTATAACGTCAAAGCCCATGTCCATTGATGCCTTGCTGAATTGATCAAATATTTGCTGAGAATGGCTTCTGCCGTCTCTACCAATAATTATTGCGTTAGCTTCAGAATTTTTGTTGACCAAATATGTAATCAAAGCCTTGCCTAGGTCGTAACATTCATCTAATAATAGCTCTTGTCCTATCAGGCCTCTGATGTCATACTCTCTAAAAATGCATGAATTCATTGACTTCCTTTTTTGCATTTGTAAAAAACAATTCTGACCAAGTTTAAGCTTAAATTGCAGATTTTCAAAATTTTTTTGGAAAGCGGCTGTTTTTTTGTAAAATTATGAATCGTTCTCAATTTTGCGATGACATTCGATTAAATGAAGCCTATCAAAAGTACGACATTTTTGATAAAATAACCCGTAAGATTTAAAATGCTATTTTAAAGGGAGCTAAAATGTTTGATATAATAATAGATTTTTTTAGTGAAGTTTTTAGTGATCCAACCGCAATTATGGGATATTTTTGGTTGATTGCGGCATTAATTTTGTTGTTACTTGAAATGACTACACCGGGATTATTCTTTTTTGTGGCGTTTGCTTTCGGTGCAATCTGTGCAGCTATAGCAGCCTTTTTAGGCGTATCGCTTCCGTTTCAGATGTGGATATCGGTTTTTGGTGGGGTTGTATCATTTTTTATATTAAAGCATCTTTTCCTTTCAAAAAAGATTACTCATCACGGGCTAAAAACTAATACTGAAGGGCTTATTGGACAAGATGGTTTGGTGATTGAGACAATTAACCCGCACCAGCCTGGCGTTATAAAGGTTAAAAGCGAGTTGTGGGGCGCTGTTTTGCAGGATGGTTCATCGTTGCAAAAAGGCACACAGGTCAAAGTTGTTGGCATTCATGGAAATAAGCTTGTTGTAAGGAGTTTGTAAATATGATTTTTTATATATTTTTTGCCGTACTAATTCTGTTTTTAATAGTTATGCTTTTCAGTGCAACATTTTTGGTGCAGCAAGCAGAAGTGGTTATGATTGAGCGCTTTGGTAAGTTTTATAGAATGCTTTCATCTGGTTTGCATTTTATAATTCCGTTTGCTGATAAACCGCGCGGTGTTTTTTGGACCTTTTTTAAAGATGACCCTCGCAGTAAGACGATTTATCGTTACAGTGCCAGTTTAGAGCGAATTGATTTGCGCGAAACAGTTTATGATTTTCCACGTCAGAGTGTAATTACAAAAGATAACGTAACAACTGAAATTAGCGTGCTTTTGTACTATCAGATTACTGATCCAAAGTCTGCTATCTATGAAGTTGCTGATTTGCCATTTGCAATCGAAAAGTTGACGCAGACTACTATGCGAAATATCATTGGATCAATGGACCTTGACGAAACACTTACATCTCGCGACAAAATAAATGAAAGATTGCGTCATGTTCTTGACGATGCGACAGAAAAATGGGGTGTGAAGGTTAACCGTGTTGAATTGCAAGAGATAATGCCTCCTGTTGATATTCGCCAGGCCATGGAAAAACAGATGCGCGCTGAGCGTGATCGTAGAGCCTCTATTTTAACGGCAGAGGGGTTAAAGTCGTCCGCAATATTAGAAGCGGAGGGTGACTATCAATCCAGAGTTACCAAGGCAAGGGGTGAGGCTGAAGCAAGGCTGATCATCGCTCAGGCAGAGGCTGAAGCTATTTCAGCAGTCAGAAAAGCCATCCCAAATGCCGATCCATTGCCATATATGATTGCAATAAACTATATCAAGGCGTTGCCTGAGATCACAAAAGATAAGGATGGTAAACTTATTTTATTGCCGTACGAATCATCGGCCTTGATGGGGTCGTTGTCGACAATAAAAGAGATTTTCAATAAAAATTAATTTCTTGTTGACGGAGCGCCAAAAAGCGCTATTTTTATAATGCTTTAGATCTGTGTTGTAATTTGGATTAAGTGTATCGTTTATGTTGAGGTTAAGATGCTATCCAGGCTCAAAAACCATATTGCGCTCGTAGTATTGATACTCAGTTTTTACTGGGCAGTGAGCATTTTTTTTGTTTCTAACAACGATCAACTTTATCCGTTGCATGATTTTGATGAAGACATGAATAAGTTATACTCAGATATCGGTTTGTGGTCACAACGGCGCGGAGATTTTTTAAAGGCTATTCAGTCTTATGAAACCGCTCTTAAACATAGGCCAGACGATTTGCGATGTGTAAAAAATCTTGAATATTGCATCAAAAAGATTAAAAAAAGTTTCAAGCATCTAACTTAATTTCGAAATTTTTCTGTGAAAATTAATCGCAAAGTGATGAGCATAATCGCGCAGGGCAACCAAAAGTTGTCCAGTAAATGTTTTTATATTTAATTTTTTACCGTCCGGCAAGCGCTTGGAAAAAATAGTTTCTTCACGTTTTGCCAAGCTTGCAAATTCTGTTTCTGATATAAGATTTTGTACAGCACTTAGTTGTCCCTTCCCTCCATCAATTAAGATTAAATCAGGTAATTCTTGTTTGTTTTTGTACCGCCTTTTTACTATTTCGGCTAGCGCAGCGTAATCATTTTGGTGGTCAATGGATTTTATGTGAAAATGTCTGAAGTTAGCCTTGTCTGGCTGTCCATCGACAAAGCGAATGCAAGACCCAACCATAAACATGCCTTGCTTATGCGATATGTCAAAACAGTCAATTGAGTGAGGTTCAATCGGTAATTTAAGCAATTCTTGAATTGATTTAGAAACAGTTTTTTGTTTTGAAAGCTCCGTTTCTGCATGAATTTTTGCCAGCTTTATAAGGTTGGCAAAATGTCCTTCTGTAGGAATTATTAGCGATACTGATTGTGATTTGCACTGCAATTCCGATAAAAACGTTTCGTACAAACTTTTTATTTCGGCTTTAATTTGAAAATTTACAAGAATAACTGCTGAAGCCGGATTTTCTCTGTAATAACTTTCAAAGTAACTTAGATACTCGGGCTTTAGCTCATTTGTAACTTGAAAATAAAAAACTTCTTTTTTCGTAAGCACACTTCCACGTTCTTTAAATAAAAATAAAGCCTGATTGTCCGGAGTTAAAAACCAAATATCCCGGTATTCAAGACTTGCACCAGATGCTGTTTTCGAGCTTAGCATGTCAAATATATTCTTAAATGCCTGCCGATATTCATTCAATTTTTGGGATTGTTCAAACTCCATGTTTTTATTATGTTGTTCAATTAACTTTGAAATTTGATTCAAAAATTTGTGAGAATCAGATTTCAAGGCGAGTTTTGCAAGTTCCAATCGCTCAATGTAGGCTTGAATATCGAAGTCGGGCCTACATTTTCCAGCACAAATACCCATGTGATAAAAGATGCATCCATTCGCAATTTTCTTTTTACAGAGCTTTAATCTGAATGTTTTTATTAAAAAATCATAAACTCTGCGAGCGGATGTTTTTTCTATAAATGGCCCGAAATATGTACCTTTTTGCTTTTGATTCCGCACCATTTTTAGTTCAGGCACCTTGTCTGAGGTTATCATGAGATATAAAAATGGTTGTCCGGTCTTTAAAAGCACATTAAACTTTGGTTGGTGGCTCTGAATAAGTTTGGCTTCAAGAAGCATAGCTTCGAGCTCTGTTTTTGTGATTAAGTGCTCAAGATGGTCACTGGATGATAGAATAGAAAAGGATTTTAGTTCACAGTCTTTGTTGGAAACATAATCAGAAACACGATTTTTTAAATTTTTAGCCTTGCCTATGTACAAAACTGTATTTTGTTCATCCCTAAAAAGATAGACCCCTGGTTTATTTGGTAAATTTTTTATTTGTGTTAGGAGGTTTTTATTGATAGATTCCATGTTTTAATCCGGTTAGGTTAATTTCTCGAGGCTTGTCTCGCATCAGAATTTAAGGATTCATTTTTAAATAAACTTCAAATATAAAATATCTGACTGTTAACAATACTTTCTAGTTTCAAATGTAGCAGTGAGTAATAATTTTGCGAAAATATAAAAAAATAATGTATTTTTTGTTTGCTGCGCTATAATTATTCTCTTAAAGGGGTTTATTTGTTTTTATTTGATTATACGGAAGATTTTTATGTTTGCGAATAGCAAGGTTCCTTTTATTGCAATTGGTTTAGTTGTTGTATGTTGCTTTTGGTTTGTTACAAGCTCTGTATATCGTTATTTTTCATACAATTTGCCACCTCAAATTGAGCTGGCAAATTTCAGCTCAGGAGCTACGTTTTGTCGTGAACTTAATTTTGCCGTTTGTGCACATAATATGTACAAAATTTCGGAGATCAAAGTTGTTGTTGACGGAAAAGATGTTGATCTTAAAAATGCGCGCTGGGTAGGTTCAAAGAATTTTGAGGTACCAGTTGTTGTTGATGTATCAGGATTTACTGATGGAATGCATCAATTGGAAGTTGGTGCTGTCGATGCAAGTCATCACAAAAATAAATGTTCGAATAAATTTGAGTTTTATGTTGATAATAGCCCTTTACGAGCTGCTTTTATTGATCCTATTTTTAAAGTTGAGCAAGGACATACTTTACACATAAAGGTTCAGGCAAATAAAAGGTTAGCAAAGGCGGAAGTTGATTTTAATGCAACAAAATATGAATGTTTTCCTGATTCAAAAAATTCAACTGTTTATGAGTGCTTTATTCCAATCGATTGTGAACTGCCACCAATAGAATATGTTTTATCTGCAAATCTTGAAGATTGCGTAAAGAATGTACTTAAACTTGCAGGACAGGTACAAATTCTAGCTGCTGATTTTCAAAAGCAGAGAGGCTTTACTGTTAAAAAAGAAAAGCTGGAAGAAGAAAAAGAAATTAGTGCTAGCCAAAAGGTCTTGGACGAGGCATTGGCAAGGTGGCTCGACCAATCTCCAAAAGAAAAGATGTGGCTTGGTCGTTTTGAATTGCCAATAAATTCCAAGCGAATGACAACACCTTTCGGTGAAATTAGAATGACATCGGAGCTTGGTCGATACATGCACAAAGGCGTTGATTTGATCGATAATCCTAAAGCCGTTGTTTGGGCAAGCCAGCGTGGCAAGGTTATTATCAAAGATCGTTTCGCAATATCTGGTAATACAGTTGTATTGGATCATGGGTTTGGCGTATTTACGCTTTATTTTCACCTGGACAGCTTTGCCGATATTCAAATTGGTGATCTTGTTAAAAAGGGTAATCCAATAGGTCGGCTTGGAATGACAGGCTATGCAAACGGCTATCATCTTCATTGGGAGCTGCGTGTTAATAATATAGCAGTAGATCCCATTGAATGGACCAAGAGTATCTACTAAAAATTGCGATTAAGACTCAATGGAACTAGTTGAATATTTTTCACATAATTGCTTTACAAGATTTGATTCTTGCAAATAATTGGTTTGTGATATGGATTGTTCTTCATCAAGCAAGTCTTTTAGTGGAATTGCTGCAAAAAATCCATCTTCTGTTTCAATTGTTAGGTAATCAGGATTTTTTTTGTTACCGGCAAGCACCGCATCTCTAAAATCTTGTACAGTTTTAACTTCTATATCGTTAACCATGTTTATTATTGGATTAAAAAATTGGGGTTGATAGTCCAATGCTACTGAACCTGGATAGATGCAAGAAACTATTACTCTTGGCTCTTGTTGATGCTTTATTTTTGTATATTTTAACATTTTTTGTTTGCAATGACCTTCATTTATAAAATGTTGCAGATGATTTAACGTAAGTTGAGCAACAACAATTCCACCAATTCTTTCGAAATCAGGCGCTTCTTGTAACCATGGGTGAAATTCTTTTACCGCAAATTCATCTTCGTTTTTTAGTTGAATTTGCAGTGATAATTTTTCTCCATCTCTGTAGATGGTTAAAGAAACTGTGCTTTCAATTTTTAGTTGAGAAATATAATCTGAAACGGCTATTTTAGCATCTCTCCAAGATGGATTAATATATCCATACCTGTCTATTTTAAATCCATCGATTTCATAGATTACATCACCTTTTTGAATTTTTGCTTTTTCTGCCAGAGATTTTAATTCTACTTCAACAACATAAACTCCTCCATCTGTCGGATTTCCCAAAAATTTAAGCGTCTCTGCCGTTGTGGGTTGTAAGTCGACTCCAAGCAATACTTTTTTTATTATTTTTTTTGTAAATAGTGTGTCCAGCGATGTTTTTACCGTGTTTATTGGAATGAAATAGCCTATGCCGTCGCTATTTTCAACTTTTAGTGTTGCAATACCAACAACCTTACCATTTTCGTCTAAAAATGGGCCACCGGAATTTCCATGATTGATAGGCGTAGTTGTTTGAGCGCATTCACCAATTTCTCCCATGCTTTCTCGTCCAGAAATATTGCCAAGGCTTATTTTTAGATTTCTTTGGCCGAGTGGATAACCCATGCACATAACTTTTTGAGATTCTTTTAGCTTGTCGGAATCGCCTAACTCAAGCGGTGTTATGTTATTTACTTTTAAAAGATCTTTTAGTGATTGCAAACTTGAATCTTTTATTTTTAATAAAGCAAAATCTTTTTCCGGGAAGCACCCAACAATTTTCACTTCAAAACTTTGATCCCCAAGCGCTGGAAATCTAACTTCGACTACGGGAGCCTCACTTATTACGTGAAAATTAGTTAATAAATAACCATCATCAGATATAAAAAATCCAGTTCCGGCAACTATGTATTGCTCGCTACCTGTTTTTGACGGATCTGAAAGATTAAAAACATTGACGTATGAGTAGATTTGTACAACAGAATTTTTATATTTTGAGCAAATATCGGGCCATTTAATTTTGGTATCGAGTACGGATTCGGCTATTGGAGCGCTTTGTTTCTTGAGATCGGGTGTAGTTTCGTGTGTTGGAACTCTTTGTTGTATTAAGTCATCTGTGTGTTTTGTTCGTTTGCATTGCAATTGTCCTGAAATAGAGAGCAAAAGCATTGTTGATAATAATTTTTTTATCATAAATTTCCTTAAAATTATCGTGAATCATATAAATTTATTAACTTAATTTTATACTTAAAAGAGACTTTTAACAAATGGTTGCGCTATTTCGATGACTTAGTCAGTATAATTTCACTCTGAAATCATTTACGCCTGTATTCATCGGATGTTTCGAAATAGATTGCAGTTTATGCAGTTTTCGATAAAAACAGTTGAAAGCCCGCTCCAGATCTAACCTGGTAGCTCGCATCGTAAAACTTATTGAATTCTTGGTAAGGCCTATTCCGCCGAGTGTTTTGATGATTGTGGTGAGTGTATGCGTCTAAATATCGGTGCTTTGATGTGGTGTAAATTGTTGAGGTGTTTCCAGTTATTGAGCTAGAAACCCCATAGTTTTCTTCTTAACTTTACGCGGTCAATCCAATCTCAACACTACCATCCAAAACTTGCTGAGCTTGGTTCAAAAAATCATCGCCAAAGCCCTCTTCTTTCAATATCTTGAATGCTACATTCTGATCTGAAATACCACGTTCAAGTTGGAATGGATATTGAATCTTTTCGCCAGGTATATCAACGACAGAAACTTTGTAATTAGCAAATCGACCGGTTAATTGCTCAAGCGACGTAATGATTTGAAAGTGTGTATTCGTTATGCACATTCCCAGAGGTTGTAATCCCAAAAGGTTAATCAAGCTATAAGCTGCGGCTCGACCTTCGGCCGGCGTTGTGCCGTTAAAGACTTCATCAACAGCAGCAAGGCCAAACTTGTGTGGCTCAAGTGATTTAAATGTCTGGTTAACGTCGCGCGCACGCATAACACCTGCTTTGAAGTGTGAATTTCCAGCAGCAATGTCATCAGTGATGTTCAAATACGTTATTATTTTGTGAAATGGCGTAAATGTCATTTCTTTTGCTGATGCAATTCCCAGGCTCTGGGCCATGATGGCCGACATGATAAACGCTTTTGTTATTGTTGATTTTCCACTGGCATTAGGCCCGGTGATGATAATATTTTGTGGTTGGCCAAAAAGCTGTCCTGCTGTTAATGAACTTGGAACAACTTTTTCTGAATCAATAAATGGGTTCCAGAAATCAATCAGTTTTACAGATGGTGTATCAACTTGAGTAGGATCAATATATATTGGCTGACAAAATGTTACTCGCTTATCTTTAAATTCTTTGCATAACCTAGCAATCGACATCTGCGCATCAATTTCACCTAGAGTAATCATGGCATCGACAAATTTATCTTTGAGCTCAGCAATCAGTCTGAACGCTACCTCAACACGTTCCCTGTAAATATTCAATGACGAATATTCGCCGTTAAACGTTTCCTTTTCGAGTAGATCAAACAAATAGTTCATATCTTTCGAGCTTTTCTCAAGTTTATCCAGATATTCATTGAATGTGATAATACTTGGCATTCTAGAGATAAGCTCATGATTTTTGGAAATAACCTGCGCAACTGCTTTGAGATTATTTATATACTTTGCAACATAGACTACTTTTTTATAAAAGTGTTTATCATCTCTTTTAAATTCTAAAAGATCACTTATAGTCCAGCAAAGTTCCCATGCCTTGTTGGAAACTTCAATTCCGCCTTTTATACCACGGTCAAGACGTGGGTTGCCATCACAAGATTTAGATACAAGCCACATCAAAACACCCAAGCCAGACAACATTGTAAACACATTTAAAGTACTTAAATCCTTAGAATCTGGCAGCCTGTTATTGATCCAGTCTGGAATTATTTTTTTTAAATGGTCTTTAACATCGACACCTTTTATTGTGTGCATTGGAAACGCAACAAACCAGTAGAGCATCAACGCATAAGTCATGTATTGGAAGGCTTTTGTTTGTACCTTCACGCTACGAATAAGGGCTGGATACTTATTTACCCAATCTTCCAATTTTTTTATGTGCGCAATCGGAAAGCTTTTGTTTATCCAAGCTTCAAACCTTTTTATGTATGAAACTTGTGAAGTAAAAGGTATTTTCATACTACTGAACGGTAGCCTTGCTTTGCCGCGTTCACACTCCCAGTTATTGAAAAATTCTGCATACCAAAAAGAGAGCATAAGATTTTCTGATACAACCAGCGCTTTTAACTTCTCGTCAATTTCATTAAAGCAAGCTTCATTTTTAAGCAGATATGATGTGATCGCTTGCTGATTCTCAAGTTTTTTAATATCGCTTTCAGGGCTAACTAACTTGCGATAAAAAGAAACTCTTCCAGCCTCGGTAACAGTACGATCCAACCTAGACGCCAAATATAATTTTACGTCTGACTTAGGCCCACATAACAACTCAAGATCAGACCACGTCTTAAAATCCAAAACATCTGTTTGAGTAAACGGATTTTTATCCTCAAACCGGACCAGCAAGTTAAACATTGATTGTCGGCGAATGTTTGGATTTGGGTTAAGTAAGCGCTTAAACGTTGCCTTGAGATATGCGTCATATCCTTGTTTTTGGTAAATTTCATAATCAGCCTCACATTCCCGTCTAAAATCAACATCGTTTAATGTTTTGAAATTTTCCTTGGCAATAGTCTGATAAAAATTTACAGGCTTGGCATCCTTGTTTTCTGCTGCAACCTCTGCGGTTACAAGCTTATCACAACTATCTGTGGCTGCCGCCGAAACATTTGTTTCGGCGGCAGAACACATCAATAAACACAACATCAATCGAATTATTTTATTCCATCCAAATTTAGATTTAATAAACATAAAAAACCTCCAAATTTTTCTTGACGATACTAACCCTCACACCTTCCACCAAGGTGCTTTGCCAAAAACTCTTCGGCGATGGCAAAGAATTTTAAACGATTTTCCGGTTTTGCAAAACCATGGCCTTCGTCAGGAAATAGCACGTACTCGTATGGTAAGCCCTTTGATTTCATTGCCTGAACTATCTGTTCGGACTCGGCCTGATTAACACGTGGATCATTTGCACCTTGAGCTATCAACATTGGAATTTTGATGTTATCAACCTTAAACAAGGGTGAACGTGATTTTAAAAATTCAACATCCTTTTCTTGGTCACCAAGCCGTAGATCAAACTGTTTCTTAAAAATGGTCCAGTACGGAGGAACAGATGCAAGAAAAGAAACAAGGTTGCTTGGTCCCACAATATCAACTGCACAACAAAATACATCTGGAGTAAATGTTGCACCAACAAGTGCAGCATAGCCACCATATGATGCCCCATAAATGGCAATTTTTTTAGGATCAGCGATCACCTGAGCAATTGCCCAATCTACAGCATCTATTAAATCATCATGCATTTTTCCACCCCATTCACGATTGCCGGCATTTAAAAATTCTTTTCCATAACCGGTAGAGCCACGGAAGTTCACTTGCAAACAGGCATATCCACGATTGGCAAATAATTGTACAACTGGATCTGTAGTCCACGCATCACGGAACCAAGGGCCACCATGAACATATAAAACCAATGGCATATTTTCACGTGGCATTCCAAGTGGGCATGTTAAATACCCATGAATTTTAAGCCCGTCACGAGAAGTAAACGATATTGGCTCCACCGATGACAATTGATATTTATTGAGCTCAGGACAGGATACAAAAAGAAGTTCTGCTGTTTTAGTTTCTTTATCAAACAAATAAAATTTTTGAGATTGGTTATCATGAATAAAACCAAGAATCCAAAAACGTAGATCAACCGATGCGCTACTTACAAATAGATCTCCATCATCAACACGAAGCATTGCCTCTAAGACTGGAGCAAATTTAGAATCAAGTGCCGACCAAGAAAACCGCTCTTTCTGCATACAAACGGCCAAAGGTTTTTTATCGAGATCTGAAATAATATTAAATACATCATAAATAGGATCTTGTGCCAAAATTGTTCGGCTTCCAGTTGCACAATCAAACTCAGTCAATCTAGCTGTATTTGACTCAAAAGAATCAATTAAATACAATTTTTTTCCATCGTGCGAAATTCCAATAACATTGGAATTCATTACATCTTCGAAGTCCCAGGTCAAGGCAATTTTCCATTCATCTTTTTTTGAGGCGCGAAGCATCAATGAGGCTCCACCATCTGGGTTGGCTATTCGCGCCCCTCTGACAACTAAGTAATCATCGACAATCCATGCCACAATGTTACCAGGATTTTTTTCACGCAATTCGATTGTTCCGGTTGAAACATTGAGCTTGTACACATCAAAAAGCTGAGGGTTTTCCTTGTTCATAGCAATCAAAATCTCGTCAGGAAAATCTTTACTTACTCCGTTAGGGTATGCTTGTATACCATCAAATGGTGTTAAATCAATTGTTTTCTCAGTCTCCAAATCTACTCTGTAAATATGCCAATTTTCATCCCCGTTTTTATCTTGTATATACAATAAATACCTATTGTTATACGTCCAACAATAAGCTATTATTCCACGATTGGAGTCTTTACTTACAGCGTGTTCATCATTTTGTCCTATCGTCTTTATCCATACGTTTAGTACCCCACTAACTGGTGCGATGTATGCCAAGTGCTTGCCATTGGGTGAGATCTGAGGCATTGTCTTTTCAGGGTTCCCAAAAAGTACTTCACGTGGGATAAGTGGCGATAAATTTTGAATACACGGTTCCTTCGCTGTTAATGAACAAACAATAAAACTGAAACTTAAAAATCCAAATATTTTACGAAACATAATTTTCCTATTTTTATTTTTAACATTTAATTTGCTTTTAAAGCCTTTTCAATCCAACTCAATGCCATTGGATCACATAATAATCCAAGATTATCTTGCACAATCTTTTGTTGCTCCGGTGTAAGCATTGCTGGGACATGTATTTGAGCTTTTGCTTGAGCAGCATCCATCAATAATTTCACGCCAAAAAAGAACTCAATAGATCCCCACATACAACTCTGAGCAACAAGTTCGCGCCATTGATTGGCAAGTTTATTGCCCACTGCCCCATCAGGATTAGCGTCCAAGTTTTCTGTAATATCTTTATGAAGCTGTTCCCAGCACCTCAACTGATGCGCGATTTGTGCCTTTGCTAACCACATATTTCCATCAGCGTTTAGCGGCATGCCTTCAGTCTTGAATTTGTTTATGAGTTCCAAAAGTTCTGTTGCGTCTGCCAGCGTCACTTTTCGTGAAGCTTTTTTTGTTGTTGTTTCCCAGGCAACTAGAGCCTTTGTATATTTTAAAAAGGCCTTAACAGCATCTTCTCCAGCAGGGCCTTCAGGATCACCAAGCTTTCCAGCATTGATTGATTCAATTGCTTTTTCCCAGGCCCCAACATTATTGAGATGTGCTTGCTTGAATGCAACATAACGATCTTGTTGCTCTTCATTATAAAGTTTTCCAACCCATGATTTCTTTAACTCTTTTGCAATGTGATACCTTTCGATTAGTGCTATTAACTCTTTCCAATCGAGGGAATTAGATGAATCACTTCGCTGCAGAACGGCTTGGATGGCATCCTGCGCTTGCCGTAAATTTTCAGCTTGTTCGGAAAGCATTTTTTGCTGCGCTAGCAAATGCTTGTGAACATCTGGCGTTTGCAACAACATGGTTTTAATCTGCTTCAAGCCAAAACCAAAAAACTTGAGCGCTATGACTTGTTGCAGCTTAGCCAGATCATGCTTAGAATATAAACGGTAACCGTTGGATGCACGCACAGATGGCTTTAATAAACCAATTTTGTCGTAATGGTGCAACATTCGCACCGATATTTTGGTTAGCTTACTCATCTCTTTTATAAGCCACTGTGACATCGTTTTTCCCTCACTTATAAAGTGTTTTATCTTACTCACTAATCGAAATATAAGGTATGACATCGTGTCAGGGTCAAGCAGAATTTTTATTTTTACTTAGATTTATATTAGATTTATAGTGGATCATATATAGTTATACGCTTGATTTTATACCTAAAAGAGGCATTAAACAAATGGATGAGCTATTTCGATGACTGGGGCAGCCTCATTTCACTCTGAAATCATTTACGCCTGTATTCATCGGATGTTTCGAAATAGATTGCAGTTTGTGCAGTTTTCGATAAAAACAGTTGAAAGCCCGCTCCAGATCTAACCTGGTAGCTCGCATCGTAAAACTTATTGAATTCTTGGCAAGGCTTATTTCTACGAGTGTTTTGATGATTGTGGTGAGTGTATGTGCGATGTAAACGTTGTTTTGATGTGGTGTAAATTATTGAGGTTAGTTTTTGGTGGAGAGAGTGGGATTTGAACCCACGATTCCGGTTTCCCAGAATAACCGCTTTCGAGGCGGTCGCCTTCAACCACTCAGCCATCTCTCCACGAAATCTAAAATGATATAAAAATATTTATAGAATTATTTGCTTATTTATCATTTTACGGAGTAATATATCAAATGCTGGATAGTTAATCCTAGCTTAAAAAGGTATTTATTTTAAGTAAAATTTACATCTTTAATGATATGGGTATGAAAATTTATTTTAGAACATCAGAAAGGAGCCGATTATGAGGTCCTCATTAAATGTTAAAGCGGTAGTGCTTGCAGCTGGCAAATCGACGCGTTTTAAAACTAAAAAAAGTAAGCTTAGTTACACCATTTGTGGCCGTCCGATGGTTATGTATCCAATTAGTGCGTTGGAATTGTTAGACATTCCAATTGCGGTGGTTCTTGGGTATCAGGCTGACGTTATTCGAAAAATGATTGAAGGCTACAAGGTTAAAAATGTTTCATTTGTTCTTCAAGCTGAGCAGCTTGGAACGGGTCATGCGGTATCCTGTTCAAGGGATACATGGGAAGATTTTGATGATATTTTTATAATGAATGGCGATATGCCACTTATTACTAGTGATTTGATACAAGATGTTATTTTGACGCATAAAAACAGTAGCGCAACATTAACGTTTGTTTCGGCAATGGTTCTAGATCCATCAAGCTATGGCAGGGTTTCTGAGAATGACGGAAAATATTCCGTTATAGAAGATAAAGATTGTACAGATGACGAACGCCAAATTAGCAAGGTTAATGTTGGAATTTATGTTATCAATCGGATCTGGCTAGCAAAAAATATTGAATGCGTAGCAAAAAGTGATAGCGGAGAGTTTTATTTAACAGATTTAATTAAATTAGCATCAGATCAGAATCTTAACGTGAAGGATGTATCTGTTCCATTCGATTATGTGCGTGGCGTAAACAATTTTCAAGAGCTTTGGAATGCCGAACAAATAAAGAGGTCTGAATTCATAAAACATTGGATGGCTGAGGGTGTTCGATTTGAAATGGCACAAAGTATACATGTTGATATCGATGTTAAGATAGGCCAGGGATCATTCATTGGAACTGGTTCGCATTTGTTGGGTAAAACCGTAATCGGCGAGGATTGTTTTGTTGGAGCTTTTTCAATTGTTGAAAATACAACAATTGGTGATAGCACAGTAATTCATTCACATTCAGTTATTCAGGACAGCCAGATTGGTGGAGAGGTTCATGTTGGACCATTTGCAAGACTCAGAAACAATGTATCAATTGGCAACAATGTCCAGATTGGAAATTTTGTTGAAATTAAGAACACTGAAATTGGTGATAATTCTAAAACTAAGCATTTAACGTATTTAGGTGATGCAAAAATTGGTAAAGCCGTAAATATAGGTGCTGGGACAATAACTTGCAATTATGATGGCGCTAATAAGTTCAAAACGATAATAGAAGATGAGGCTTTTGTAGGAAGCAATAACACATTAATAGCTCCTATTAATATTGGCAAGGGAGCTTATACGGCTGGTGGTTCTACAATTACGCAAGATGTGCCAGCTGGTGGGTTGGGGATTGGTAGGTCAAGACAAGAAAATAAAAAAGATTACGCACAAAAAATTCTTGATAAAAAAAAAGATGAAATAATTGAAGAGGAGTCTGAAAATGCAAATTTTAATTTCAGGGGCGCTGTAAAAACAAAGCACGATAGACAAAATAATTTATGATAAAATTTTTTCACCTGGCGGATACTCATTTTGGCGTAGAAAATTACGGTAAGATTGATTTGCAGACGGGAATCCATTCCCGTCTGCTTGATTTTGATAAAGCTTTGGGTGTATGTGTTGGTAAGGCAATAGAAGAAAATATAGATTTTTTGGTTTTTTGTGGTGACGCATACAAAACCGCTACCCCGACTCCTACTCAGCAAAAGCTTTTTACGAAGCAGATGTTTCGGTTGTACGATGCTGGTATCCCTGTAATCATAGTCGTTGGAAACCATGATCATCCTTTTTGTTTTGGAAAATCGCATTCCTTAGATATTTTTTCATACCTACCGGTTGAAGGTTTTCATGTTTTCTCAAAACCTGATATTTTGACTTTAAAAACGAAAACTGGACATGTTCAAATTGTCGGTATTCCATGGCCAAACAGAAGTAATTTGATTGCTAGCGAAAATCATAGATTCAAAAGCAATTCTGAAATTACATCATTTTTGTCCGAGAAAGTTGGGCAAATAATTTCAGGGTTGGCTCAGCAGCTAGATCCAAGCTTACCGAGCGTTTTGGTGGCACATTTGACCGTTAGTACAGGATTGTTTTCAGGTTCTGAAAAATGTGCAGTTTTTGGCAGCGATCCTGTATTTTTGCCTTCCCAGCTTGCAATTGCTCCTTTTGATTATGTTGCACTGGGGCATTTGCATAGATATCAAAATTTGAATAATGGTGGGACTCCAGTTGTTTATTCTGGATCGATAGAAAGGATTGATCTAGGTGAGCGCAAGGAGCCAAAAGGCTTTTGTAGTGTTGAAATAGATTATGCATCTCAAGGCAAAACCTGTAAACATGATTTTGTTGAAATTCAGGCTCGCCCAATGATTCAGCTTGAAGTTGTTCTTCGTGAATCAATAGATTTTACAAAACAGATTGTCAGTGAGATTGAAAAATATGATCTCAATGAATCTATCATTAAAATTTTGTATCATATCCCAGCTGGTAAAGCTGATACTGTCGATCACTTATTGCTAGCAAAAACCTGTTCTATGGCTCATTGTGTTGCTGCAATAATCCCTGTTTTTAAGGTGGTTGCTCGTGAAAGAAGGGCGGCTGTTCAGGTTAACATGGATTTTTCTCAGCTTCTTAACCAATATTTTTGCTCTAAAAATATTGAAGTTTCTAAAAAAAATAATCTCATAAAAAAGGTACAAGAGTTGCAGAATCAGCTGGACACTTTACCTCTCGATTAGATTTAAATTTTGTTAATGACAGTCATTGTAGCTTGCATCGATTCAAATGTTAATCCTTGTTTTTTTAACGCATTAAATATATGGGAATTTTCAAGCATTTTATTAATGAATGTGTTTGAGCTTACTACAAAAACAGTCTTATTTTTTTGATGTAGGTATTCAATGATTTCATCAAGTGCGTCAATCCCATCTTGATCAATAAAAAACAATGTTTTCAAGTCTAGAACAATGTTTTTTGCTACTGGTAGATGTTTTTCAAATCTTGAAATGTGCGATTGTGCATTGATATAGACAAGTATGCCTTTTATCGAATAGATTGAAATGTCTGAAATTTGATTTTGAGTTGCGTGGTCTAAATGTGTATTTACGCTGGTGTTTTTGGTCTGTGTCTGTTTTGATTTGTCGAATAATTTTTCAGAAAGCTCAAATTGTCCATGCGATATTTTTTGCATAAATATAAGCATTGAAAGTGTTACTCCGAGTAAAATTCCAATGATTGGATCTTCAAATATTGTTACGAGTGCTACGATTATTGCTAAAATAAAATTTTTTTTATCTATTTTATACATTCTGACAAAATGCTCTCTCTCTATCATGCGTATTCCAACCACCGTTAATATGGCGGCAACTACGGCGAGTGGCATAAATTTGAAGTAGCCCAATAGCAGAAACGAAATCAAAATAGTAAATATGCTGCTGATTGAAGCAGATATTTTATTTGTTGCTCCACTACTAATATTTAATGTTGTTCTGGCAAGTGCGGCTGTTGCTGGAATTCCACCAGCAAGTCCACAAGTAATATTGGCAAGGCTAAGCCCAAGCATCTCTTTTTGTTTGCCATGTTTGGTTTTGGTTATTCCGTCTGCAATTCGTGCAGAAATCATTGTTTCTAGTATTGATATTAATGCTATCGTGAATGCTGGTAAAATTAACGCAGGAATAAATTTTAAGCTAGGAAATACAAAAAATTGTGGAGTTATTTCCCCAAATTTTGTTTCAAGAGTTTGCAGGTGAAATGGAATAATATTTTTGGTAGAAAGGTAGCCCAACAGTATGCCGAATGGTGAAATTATGATTGCTCCAGGAATTGACGGCATTTTTTTTAAAATGGCAAATAGAGCTGCCACAAATATGATGAATATTAAAAAAGTAGCCGATGAACCATGTCCTATGTTTTTAATTGATTCTAATATGTTTGAAATAAAGCTTTCATTCTGCGGGAGATTTGATAATCCCAGCGCAAAATTCATTTGATTTAAAACTATTATAAATGATATGCCAAGCACAAATCCATTGATTGTGCTTGAGGGAACAAATATAAGATATTTTTCTAGTTTGAAAAAATAAGCGATAAAAATTATTATCCCAGACATTATTGCCAGTGTTGATAATGTTCCATGGCCGTGAATAATTGCATAAGTGGTTAATATTCCTGAAAGTGCACCTGTTGGGCCGATAATGTTGTAATTGCTGCCCCCAAAAATAGATGCCATAAAGCCTGCCCAAATTGCGGTTATTACACCTTCGATTGGAGTTGCACGTGATGCAATGGCAAGTGAAATCGAAAGAGGTATAGAAACTAATGAGACGGCAAGACCAGATTTCCAATTTTCTTTAATTTTTTTTAAAATAAAAGATTGGTGCATTTATTTTTTCCTTAATTAAAAATGAAGCAAACATACTTATACTTATAAGCTATGCTTTAAGCATAAAACTTAGAACCATATTTGTAAAATTTGCCTTTTGAGATTGATGATTAAAAAAATTGAAATCATTTTATGGTGCCGAGGAGGAGACTCGAACTCCTATCCTCTTTCGAGGGCTGCCACCTCAAGGCAGTGCGTCTACCAATTTCGCCACCTCGGCATAATATTTAAAATGAACACAACAAAATCTACCAAATTCTGATGATCTTATCAACTACTGAAATCACAAATTGTCATCGCAAAATTTTTACAGGAGTTCCTCAAAAACAGAGAACATCTGAACTAGTCTGATCTACAAAAAAATGTACTCTCTCAGAACGTGTTTATCGCATAAACTAAATCTGAGGAAAGTACAATGCTTGATTTAAGCACAGTAATAAAGTATCCCGTATTAACGATCTTGTCCAGATGTAGAAGAAGCTTCGAACAGATGGGGCTTCTCATCGAGTGAGCAATCTTTTAAAGCTCAAAGGATTGCGTCCCACTGGCCGTCAAATGGCAAGAATAATATCCGTAAAGTGGTATGCTATGGATTTATACCATTACGAGTTGTTAAAGTACCTAAAATAAAGCTTTTTGCGTTTGGTTGTAAATCTACGATTGGAAGCTAGCTGTAAATGGCAGGGGCATTTTTCATTATTTTGAACATCCAATCGCATGTTGCTGGCGGGGTCTAAAAAATTATCATTTTCTTTGCAGTTCTGATGAATAGCCGCATGCGAGAGTCCATAGCCGATGTATCAATCTGCCTATGCATGTTTTGGAATGGAGCAATGTTTGGTAGGTTTTAAAATTAGAATGGTATTACTGTGCTTAAATCAAGCGTCACATGTGCGCTAATGATAAAACGTATCTTGCGAAAGTGTTGTCCCTAGCAGCGAAAAGTCCAAATGCGTAACCCCTTAAGTGGTGGTCGATGTATTGCCGTATCACGGCACACTTTGATGCAGCTTTGTTAACCGCCGCGATTGCTTGAAATAAATGTCAACGCAGCTCTGATCAGCTGGTCTAGCGCTATATTTTCACCGTTATATTTTTGAGACAAGTGCTGCACAGTTTTGTGGATCTCTGGCTTTGTGTAGCCCAGTGATGCCATGACATCGTTGACGTTTTGCCACTGCACAAAGCTTGATTGGCTTTCTTCGGCCAAAACGCCGGCTACAACCATTTTGGAAACTTTATGTTTTAGTGCAACAATGATCTGTTCAGCCTTTTTGCTACCTATCCCATTTACCGAGCTGAGGGCTTTTTCGTCCTGGGCGTTTACGACTTTTAAGAAATCAGTTGCGCTGATTTGGGACAGGATGTTGGACGCGATTGATGGGCCGATTTTAGGGCAATCAATAATCATCAAAAAAACTTGTCGCTCAAGCTCGGTCTTAAAGCCGTAGAGGCTTGGCCCATTTTCAGGATTCCAGTGTAAATAAGTGAATAGATCAACAACAGAATCTTGCGAAATTTCAGAAGTTCTTGGAACATTAAGCAAAAATCCAATTCCACCAACGAAAAGGGTTATCGACTTTTCACCAACATTTTTTACTTTACCACTCAGCAAATCTATCATTACAAGCCTTAACTCAACAGCTAACCAGTTTTGTAGTATTCATTTTATTATGCAATCAACCATACACTACAACTCGTCTAAAAATCAAATTTTTGTTTTAGACCGTAGAACAAGTGTTGTTATTGGGCTAAAGTGTAACGCCAAACGATCTGGCTTCGTAAGTTTTTGTAGATACAAGGCTGAGTTTTAGCTTGGTGTCAAATTCGTCCTCTCTTACAAAAAATACTTTGTTAAATGTTGCTCCGGGCTTGATTTCATACTTTGAATTGATATCAATAACTTTGTGGTCAAAGTCTTCATCTAAGGCTTTATTTGCCTTTGGAACCTTAAAGCACTCAACAGCTGCAGGAATTAAAAACGGCCAGCAAAATAGGCCTGCTACACCCCAGCCTAAAACACGAGGAACAGCATCAAGATGTAGTTTGTCTGCGACCCTGTCTCTGTATTCTATCGGTAAATTTATGGAAGATGCGTTAAGAATGTAATTTTTGTTGCCGTTGTTCTTGATATAAAGCTGGACCGGCTTATAGCCTTTACTTACTATTTTGCGGCTAAAATAATATCTACAATCTCCCTCGCCTAGCACGTGAGCTACAACTGTCAAATCCATTTTGTTTTTTGGATTACGCCGATGGTCTTCATCGTCCATTTCAACAATCTCATTTAAATCATCATTGAGGGTTACCATCTCACTCTTATCGCATTTAATCTCTTCAGGCGTGCAAGGCTGACTTAACGGGTGTGGCTTGTACTTTGCGCATCCAGAAGCAATGACAATAAGACTGACAAAGCTAATTTTTAATAAATTTCTCAACATAAAAAACCCTTTTAAAATCGAAGTTAAATCGTAATCAAGAGATTTAAAGAATAATAAACTTCGGGACTTTGTCAAATCTTGTTTGCCGCAAATCACTCGAAAGGCTTGCGTATAGGCCAATTTGGCAAAAATTATACCTTTGAAATGTGTTAATTACAAATTGAGAGTTGTGGATGTTTTAATTAAAAAAAACATCCAAACTTTATATTTTTATGCTATAAAACATAAACTGTAACAATATTTCAATCATTAAAATTTAAAAGACTTATCATGTTAAACCATTTTTATTCAATAATCGTAGGTTTGGTGGTGGGCGTTGTTTATTCCATGTTATTTATAAGCAGTTTTAATGTGCGTCCAAGTGGTTCTGAGCCGTCAGGTTTACAGCAGATCTTGACATTTGCTGCTCGATTTATTTTCATTATTATAGCAGCAATTGTTTTAATCATTTATGTAAAAATTAGTATTATTTGGTTTATGCTTAGCTTGGGAATCGCGTTTTGGGGATGCGTTTTAACAAAGCTTAGGGTGAAATAATGAGTTTGAATTTATTTGATCATACAGTCATAAAGCCATTTGCAAGCCTAGGATATACTGATAATTTTTGGAATATTCACCTGGATACCATCATTTTTACCTGGGGAGGCATGTTTTGTCTTTTTATTTTGTGCATAATTTGCCGTTATTTTATAAAAAAAGATTTAAGCTTGACCGGAACGGCTGTTGAGCAGGGTGTTGGCGCGTTGATGGGAATGATAACCGAGTCTTTTAAGAGTTTTGATTTTAATTATTTTTGCTTCATTTCAACTGTTTTTTTATTTACATTTTTTAGTTGCGTTATCGGTATTATTCCTTTTATGGATGAAGCTACAAAAGATTTAAATACTACGTTGGCAATTGGCTCGATAAGTTTTTTTTATGTTCAATACCAAAAAGTTAGAGTTGTTGGTATAAAAGGCTTTGTCCATGAGCTTTGCGAACCCATATTTCTTTTGTTTCCTGTAAATGTTGTTGGCGAGTTGGCCAAAATCGCCTCCATGTCGTTTCGCTTGTTTGGAAACATTCTTGGTGGAGGAATAATCTTTGCAATGTTGTTGCAAATGTTAAATTATTTTAATGCTTATTTTATCTCTTTTGTTTTAACTTTTTATTCACTAGCTATTCTGGTCTATTTTTCACGAATTCAAGTGAAGTTTCCTTTTTTGGTAAAATTTGTGAAATTTGGAATGAATGTGGCTTTTTTAATAGCATTTGCTCAAATTTTTTTTGGAATATTTGAAGGTTTGATACAAGCGTTTGTTATAACAATGCTAACGACTACATATCTTGCAATTGGAGTTCAACACGAAGAAGCCCATGAAGATGGGCATAAAAAAAAAGAAGATGAAAATTTAACAAGGGAAAATGCATGATCCTTGCCAGTCTTTTACACTATCTTTCTGCAGTAATAACTATTATTCTAGGTTCTCTGGGTGGAGGCATAGCTCAGGGTATTGCTGGTCTCAATTCAATTTCCGCTATGCAACGGCAACCAATGAGCAATGACGATGCGTCAAGAGCTATGATTGTTGGACTCGCGCTAATCGAAAGCGGTGTAATAATTGCGCTTGTTACAACCTTGGTAATGTTGGTTGGCGCTCATGGTGTTTCTGTTTTGGGAGTGTCGTTTGCTGAGCTAGGCATTGCTCTTGCGGTTGGATGTGCTGCTATATCGATAAGTATTGCATCAAGTCAGGTTGTTAGGGCTTGCACGCATGCAATATCGCGACAACCTCTTTTTGCCTCAAAAATATTCACATTTATGTTATTAACCCAGTCAATAATTGAAGCACCAATAATTTTTGCCTTTATCGTTGGGCTTATTATCAGATCAAGTACTACGCCGGACTTAACTATAGCCAATGGGCTTAGGTTATTATCTGCTGGACTTGTGCTGGCGATTGGCTGCATTGGCCCTGCGATAGGACAAGCTATATTCGCTAGGGCTGCGTGTACTAGCATAGGCCTGAATAAAAATGCTTACAGTAAGATATTTCCATTCACCTTGATTTCGGAGGCTGTTATTGAAACTCCGGTAATTTTTTGCTTGCTGTTTTCATTTATTATTCTGTTTACAAATTTTCCGGGAGGAGATGCAAATTTGACTATGCCTTGCGTGATGCTTTTTGCATCCGTTTTTTGCATATGTCTTGGTGCTCTAGGCGCTGCAATTGCCATAGGCAGAATATCTGCAGTTAGCTGTTTGCAGATAGCTAATAATGAAGCAGCTTATGGAACAATATTAAGAACAAATCTTTTAACAATTGCATTCATAGAGTCGACGTTAATCTACTCGCTGATCACATCTTTGCTTCTAGTGACAAAAATTCCGGGCACGCTTTAACCGCGTCAATAAATAAAGGAAAGAGGATTAGTTATGAAGGATAACCATGTTCATGTGCTGTATATAATAACAAAGTTAGAGTTGGGCGGAGCTCAAAAAGTTTGTCTTAATCTTGCACATGGAATAAATATCAATGGACATTCATCGAGTTTAATATCAGGCACTGAAGGCGTTTTTGTTTCAGAAGCAAAAAAGCTAAAATCAACGTTTTTACTAGATAACTTTAAGCGTGAGGTTGGATTTAATGGGCTTTGGAATGAATTCAAATTATTTACTCAAATAATAGCAATTATTAAAAAATTAAAAAAAGAATATCCAAATTTAGTTGTACATACTCATAGCACTAAGGCTGGAATTATTGGACGTTGGGCAGCTTTTTTTGCAGGAGTCAAAACAATAATACACACAGTGCATGGATTTGGGTTCAATGATTATCAATCAAAATTGAAAAAAAGCGCAATATTGTTTGTTGAATATTTAACATGTTTAATAACAACGCATTTTGTTTGCGTTTCGCAAAAAGATCGTGAATTAGGTATAAAAAAATTTCCAAAATTTGGCTTGAAAAGTTCAATCATCAGAGCTGCAGCCGAATGGGAAAAATTTTATACGCCAGCCAAGCTTGTTCCACAAGCGTTTGGCAGTGGTTTCGATAAATTTGTGATTGGCACAGTATCGTGCTTTAAACCACAAAAAAATTTATTTGATTTATTGAATGCGTTTAAAATAGTGTATCAGCAGATTGATTTGGAGATGCGTGATCAAGTGCAACTTCAAATAATCGGAGATGGCGTCATGCGTGGCATGATTGAGCACTGGATAAACATGAACAATTTAACAGGCAGTGTTGTTTTGTTGGGCTGGCAAGATAATACTGCAAAATTTATGCGAAAATGGAATGTTTTTAGCATGAGCTCTTTATGGGAAGGCCTGCCAATAGCTATAATTGAGGCTAGGCTTTGTAGATTGCCAGTGGTGGCTTATGACGTTGGTGGAATTTTTGAAGTAATTTTTAATGATAAAAACGGCTTTCTGGTTCCACCAAAAAACATTGATTTATTAGCGAAAAAATTAAAATTATTAGTTGAAAATCCAAGTTTGGCCGTGCAAATGGGGCAATTTAACGATGAGTTGAGTGAATTCAGCGATACTGTAATGCTCCAAAAACACATTGATCTGTATTGCAAACTTACAGGTTTTAATTAATTTTATTAGTCAGATGCTACTTTTTGCAGCTTTATGTAACTATTCAGGTGCCATCCGTAAAATACCAAAACGCTATGTTTAATTTTCAGTTAATTTTTTCATCTTCAAAACATGCATAGGCAGATTGATACATCGACTATGGCATCTCGCATGCGGCTATTCATCAGAGCTACAAAGAAAATAATAAATTTTTACACCTCGCCAGCAACATGTGATTGAGTGGGGCTTGCCGAATAAAAATTTTCAAAATAAGGAAAAATGCCACTGCCATTTACAGCTAGCTTCCAATCGTAGATTTACAACCAAACGCAAAAAGCTTTATTTTAGGTACTTTAACAACTTGGAATTGTATTATTTGAAGAAGGTTTGATATGTACGCGGCCAATGTATGTAACTGAAAATTAATTTTGGTTGGGTATTGATTTTTTCAATAATTGACATCATAGATACATTTTTCATATTCTCAACTCTATAGATATGATATCTCATCATAAAAAATGAAATCGGAGAGAGTGAGCAATTTAGTATGAATGTAAGGCAATGTTTGTATTTATTCTTTTTTGTTTTTGTGTCCCAAACAATTTATACGATGGAGGATGCTGAGGGGAAAGCTCAAGGTTCTGGAATAGCAATCGCTGCGTCCAAACATGATAATGAATTTGTTGCGAGATACAACGATTTAAGGGCAAAATCGTTGATTATTCTATTAAAAATGACGACTATTATAAAATCATTTATTGCTTCGATTGCAGATTCGTTTTCTCGCTGGTGGCCAACAAGTGCTGCTATCACGAAACAGGCTGTAGTAGCAGGTCCTGAGGTGCCTGCATTTGCTGAATGGCAGGGATCTGCTGAAAAAAGAGAGCCTGAAGTTAATTTGGAATGGGGAGATTTTCAGGAAAATATACCAAAACTTGAACCGAAACAAAAACAGCTTACTGAAGCTAAAGAAGGTGCCATTAGCCGAGTGCCAGGTGAAGTCGAATCTGCCGTTCGAACGCCAGCTAGTCCAAAATGGGGTAATGCTAGATTAAATGGTTTAATAGGTTACTTTCGAGACTATCACTACAACGAGAAAGCGCTTGACTATGTTGCTGTAACAAAGGGCCATGGATATAAAGCCGCAAATTTGATTGAACTACAAAATTTATGTGAATCATACAAAGCGGTAAAGGTCCCAGGTGGTTGCAACATAAAAGTGCCAACCTTTGCCTGTATATCATCCAACGAAATAATAAAATTTTTACAAGAAAAATGTAATTTTAACATAAACACTGCCTGGGAAGCTTTGCCAAAACCAGAATTACAAGCCTTGTTTGATGCGCAAAAATTTCCGGATGGATTTTTGGATACATTGAAAAAAAATATTGAAGATGTGGTGTTGGGCAAAATTAAGAATTTAAAAAATGTCTCAGTTGATGAAATTATACAATCATTTTCTGCCGAAACTCAAGCAGGGATAAGAAGGTTATTTGCTGAAATACACGACGATGATCGACTTGTGATACGCAGTACAGGCCCTGAGGATAAAGAAGACCTTGCAAATGCAGGTGGCAATGAAAGCGTTGCCAACGTTCAAAAAGAAGTTAAAGACATTTTAAATGCGATGGCAATTGTTGTTAGTTCGTACTTTAGTACAAAATCAATGACTCAGCGCTTGTGTGCAAAAGACACAAATTTGTTTAGAGCTCCATTTATTCCTGTTTTATTTCAAAAAATGATTGGAGAGGTGGCGCGAGAAAAGCCTGCAGTAGGTATTAATGCCATGGAGCGCAAAATTATAACTCGCTGCGGTGTGATGTATACAGAAGAACCAGAAGGCGGTATTTACAACATCACGAACCAGGCGGCCAAAGCAAGTGGAGGCAAGACCAGAACATTGGGTCTAACATTAATTCAATCTTCATACGGATATAACGAGGGGGTAGTAAACAGCATTGTGCCTGTGGATAGCATCTACGTTGATAGAGACATTCAAGAACATTCGGTTGTAGTGCCAAAATTATTCAGGCTTGTTCCCACTACAAAGGCTGAGCAGGACGCAGATTTGGCTGCCCGCAGACCCATTAAAAAATTAAAACGTATCGACAATGCGCCTGTTTTTGCCAATCGTATATCTTTGCATGACGGTACGGCAAAAGACCTCAAATTTATTGCTGATCTGCTTGAAGCGTATTATCAAAAGCCCATGGATGTGGAGTTTGTTATTGATGAAAACACAGCAACAATTTTTCTCGTGCAGGCCAGACCAATTCCACACGCCAAAACAGAGCCTGCTTCACATCTGACAATTGATTTTAATCGGTACAAGAACCATGTTATCGATGCAGAAATGATTGTGGGAGCCGGTGGAGCATTAAAGTTTATCTCAGATCCCAAACAAATAATAATTGAAGAATCGATTGGGCAGGCGCTGCGCAAGTATCAGGACCAAAAAACGGATAAAAAAGGAGTTGTTTGCGTGGTGATTGGAGAAAATGCGCCAACAACATCGCATGAATCTGCAACTTTTAGAGGTGAGGGCAAGCCTGTAATGTATTTAAAAGACTTTAAAAAATATGCAGAATCATTTAAGCAATCAGGCGGTAAATTCGTAGTTGACGTCCAGCAGGGCAAAATTGTTAATTGGGCAATGGCGGGCTTTGCACAAAAAAATCTTGCCGAAATTTTATCCGATCATTTGATCTCATCGATCGGATGGTTTTCTTATCCTATTCACAAATCCATTTCTCTTTATTCGGAGCGAAAAATAAATGACGAGCGCGATGTGCCAACGATGGAGAGCGTGTTTGGACCACAAATTAAAAATGAAAATTTTGCAGATGTTGCAGCTAAATATCAAGTGTTTGTCCAGCAGTTGAGCCTCCATTTTTTTATTCAAAAACTTAAATCCAAAGAGACTCGGTCGCAGGACTCTGTATTTTTGGCTTTAAGTGGACTGCTGCATTACATTGGATATGCGATGCAAAGGATGAAGAAGTCTGAATTTCAAAGCACTGAAATTAATATTTTAAATAATTTTATTTTGTATTATTGCAAAAAAATTCTCAATCTTTGGAAAGAACCTCAGCCAGACGATTTGGCATTTAGGATGAATTATCTATTTTTGGTTAATAAGCTTGAAGCACTGATTTATCAGCAACCCAAAAACGAAATTCTTAACGGATATTCTGTTGCGCAAATTTTAAGAACATTAAAAGAAGATCAACAAGTACGCTCTGCGCCTGTTTTGGCCAACGCAAATGTTTTCACTGTTCAACTTGCAAAATTAGGATTGCATGCATTAACCCCTGAACTGCGCAACGATTGTGTGACATTTGTGGCTGAGGCCCAGACTTTGAATAAGTACTTGCAATTTGACCTAAGGCAGCTTGTTCTCAAAATTGCAGAGCTTGATGTATCCGAAATGTGGCTTCATACCTCATTTGCGCAAAGTGCAGGAAAAAATGCACAAGCTAGGCTGACAGATTTGTTAAACGAAGTTTTTGTGGCAGAGGAGATTAAAACAACAACCGGCAAAACTCTTAAAATATCCCATCTGAAGCCATTTTTGTCTGAACTCAGCTCTTACAAGCAAAAAATCGATGCCTTGAATCTTGAAGGCGTTGTTGACCCGTCAAAATTTTTAAAAGTGTGGGAAGACTTTTTTAAAAATGTATTAAGTTATTTTATTTCTGATGAATTTAAAACAGCATTTGTAAAATCTCAAACAAAAATCGAAAAATTGGTAGCCATAACGCTTATGGAGGCGTTAATATCAAAATACGATTCATCAATAAAAGCTATGGAAAATAGTGGAGAATTTAAAATTGTTGATTATGATATGCCGCAAAACATCAAGGAAGTTATAGAATCAATCAATGGCTTCAGTACGGTTTACAAGGAGATTAATGAGAAAAGAAATAGAATTTTTACATTTAGTTTTATGCTTTATTATTACTTTATCATCTTGCAGCAATGGTATGATTTACTAGAAGCTGCTGGTATCAGGTTAGTGAATTATTATTTGAGTAAAGATTTGGTTAAAGATGTAATTCAGTGGCCTTCGGTGTCAGGCAAATATACATTTGCCAAAGCGTTACTAAGCTGCTCAAAACAGACTAATAAATTTGAGCAACTTCAGGTCAGGCCGGATGGTAGCTTTAATGTTAATATATCAATGCTTGGCTCAGGAGCTGATTTATGTAGCGGTGAGCTTCAAACATTGGAAGAATTTTTTACTTTTACGCACCAAAGTATTGCGGTTATCATTGGCAAATTATTGGACAATTATGGTCCACCAGAAGAAAGTTTTCCGAATGTTGTCAAACGTTTAATATCTAAGATACGTGAATTGAAATTGCCTTTAGAATTAGGGGCGGTGTATCCGTTGTCAAAAAAATTAGAAAATAAATCATTAATACTAAAATATAATTGCCCGCTTGGACAACACAGCGCATTGATTAACATCGAATACAAAAGTTCTAAAACAGCAAAACAAAAGCCTTTGTTAAATGTATCGGTAGCTATATTCGGTGACGACCAATGCGCCAGATTTTCGGTAGCCAGGGACTATGTTGAGATATATTGTTCTGCTAGTGGGTTGACGCCAGACAAAACAGTTCTCGAATTTAAGCAGGCTGAAAAGGAAATTCAATGTACATGGGCTGTGCAAGGCTCTTATCAGGACAACGACGAAGTAATTGCTGGAGTGGTAGCTGGTATTGAATTGTCGATAATGATGACTATTTTGACGAAAAAATTGCCAATTTATGGGTATTTTTCTAAAGAAGGGGTCACTCAACGAAAAATTGGTGAAAAGACAATAGAGCTATCTGCACAGGATGGTAGATCCAGAATTTGTTTGCCTTTAGATTATGTTGTTGATCCAACCATGCCAATATTTTACCTGGGGATCCCTAATGAAATGCAAAAACAGCTTTTACGAAAGATATTAGACAAACTTGCTGATTCACATAGCGATTACTCAATAAACACAAAAATTCTTTTGTACAAGAATGGGTTTGATTTATTAAATGCTCCTGAGATAAAATATTATGGGATAACAAAAGATAATTTTAATCTTGAATATCTCCAACAATCAACTTCTGCACAACAAGCTAGAGACCAAAAATACTACTACGAATTGGCTTGTAAACGATACGATGAGTTAAATGCAAATATTAAAAAAATGTTGGAGCTTTGAAGTTGCGTGTTTGGCATGCAACTAAATTTGCTGACACAGCTCAATCTATTAAATTAATACTTCAAAATCTTGATTGTGTCGGCGTCTCTGTAAGGTGTTTTATATTCACGTTCACCAGTGCTCCAATTTATTACAACTTCCTTTAAGTCTGAGTCTTGCTGAAAATGCTTCTTTTCATGATTAATGCTTTTATTGAATCTAAACCAGATAGGCAGGGCTGTTTCTCGTGCAAATACAGATTGTCCCATCGGCTTATTGTCGTCGCGGCCGATATACACGGCTGTTGTGAAATTCGGGGTTGAGCCAACAAACCACGTTGATGCAGCACCGTTTGTAGAGCCGCTTTTACCGATAGTGTCAGCGTTGATCCAATTTTCTTCACCAACTGACTGCTTGTTAAATACCATACGATGGCTGAGAGCATTGACCATGATTGACGCTGTTCTTGTGTCGATGGCGCGATGCTTTTCTGGTTCTGCCTCCCAAATTTTGATTCCGTGCTCATCTTTTACAGATTCGATTAAATACGGTTTAACATAAACACCGTTGTTAGCAAAAACATTGAATGCGGCGCAGTTATCCTCTGGTGTTATTTCTGCGGTGCCAAGCGCCGATGATGGATATGGCTGTATTTCAGCAGTTATTCCAAATTTTCTGATCCATGACATCCAATCAAGCATTTGATAAAGCTGCATATAAAGTTTAACCGTTATGATGTTGTTTGAATAAGTCAAAGCTCTTGCAAGAGTCATTGCGCCTTCAAACTTGTCATTCCAATTTTTCGGTGTCCAAACCTGACCGTTAGGCATTGTCATTTCTATCGGCTCATCAATGAAAACTGAGTCTAATTGAAAGCCTTTGGTCATTGCAAATGCATACAAAATTGGTTTGAATGAGGAACCCATCTGTCGTCTAGCTTGAAATACGCGATTGTATTGAGATTTTTTGAAATCCAATCCACCGATCAATGCTTTGATTTTGCCTGTGGAGGCCTCAATTGAAATGAAGCCGCTGTTTAAATTTTGTCCGTGCGTTTCTTGTAATTTACGAATTACTGGAATGTATGCCTGCTCTGCGGCTGTCTGCATTTCCGCATTGAGCGTGGTTTTGATTTTAAGGCCCTTCGTGTACAACGCCTCTTTGCCAAATTTGGTTTCAGCCCAAGTACGGATCCATTCTTGAATATAAAGTCGGATTGGGCTTCCGCTCAAATTATCAACAATTTTGATCGGGAGCTTGAGGGAATTTTGGTATTCATCTTCAGTTATAAAGCCAAGGTTAGACATACTCTTGAGTACAATGTTTCTGCGTATTTTTGCGGTTTCTGGGGCGTTGAGAGGGGAATAAAATCGTGCTGATTTAGCAACTGCGGCTAGCGTAGCCGCTTCATCGATGGTCATCTCTGACAATGGCTTATTCCAGAAGCGTTTGCATGCAGCGTCAACGCCATAAATGCCTCGTCCGAAGTATATGTTGTTGACGTACAGTTCAAAAATCTGTTGTTTGCTGAGTTGTTGTTCAAGGTGTAATGCCAAAAATAGCTCCTGAATCTTACGATAAAATGTTCTGTCATAGCTCAAAAACATGAGTTTGGCTAGCTGTTGAGTGATTGTGCTTGCCCCCTGGACTATGCGGCGGTGATAAAGGTTTACAAGTGCTGACCGCATCATGCCTTTAAGCGATATTCCTGCGTGATTAAAAAAGTCGTGGTCTTCTGTTGAAATGATTGCTTGAACGAGTATCAACGGCAGCTTATCAAATGAAACTGGACGACGGCGGTCCATGTCAAATCGTGCGAATTCTTCACCGCTTTCATCTAAAATTACAGAAGAGCTTGAATTGGGGTATATTTCAAGCAGCGAAACATCGACCCATTCACGTTCCAAAAAATAAAACGCCACACCGGCTACCACAGAAAAAATAATAATAGCAGCTAACAAAAGCCGTTTTAGCACCTGACAATCCTCAATTTATAAATATTTAAACATTGATGAATCGCAAAAAATTCTAAATTTGCGTTTGTGTTTGAAGAACCTTGTAATTTTAGTATTCTATCATAGGAATTATAAGAGTTAATACATTATTTTGTGACTTTTTGGTTTAGAAGAGAGTTTTTAGGAAATTTTTATGAAATCTAGCGACAACACAGTTCAGGGCGAATTAATTTACGGTGCACACGCGATAGCTGAACTTTTAAGGGCAAAACGAAGGCGAATCGTTTCAATTTATACGACCAAACCGTTGCCGCAGGGTTGGGAAAGAATAAAGCCTTATCTTCCCGAAAAATTGCCTCAGATTCAGTACGTTTCTAAAAATGTTCTTGATAAAATGGTAGGAACAACCGATCACAACGGTGTTGTTGCTTGGGTGACACAGTTTAAATACCAAACAAAGCCCTTTAACCCCGCTGACAAAAAATTTATTTTACTTATCGATGGCGTTCAAGATGTTCGAAACGTTGGAGCTATACTTCGTTCTGCTTACTGTACTGGCGTTCAGGGTGTGGTGCTTTGCAAAAAAGGCTCAAGTCTGCTTACCGCAGCGGCATTTAAGGCATCTGCTGGTCTGGCTGAATATCTTGATATTTATGTTGCCCCTTCCGCCAGTCATGCAGCCCAAGAGCTTGCATCAGCTGGATATAATCTTTACATGGCCATGCTTGAAGGTAAAAATGCGTACGATGTTGAATACAAGGCTCCAATGTGTCTGGTAATCGGTAATGAGGCTACTGGTATCAGCAAAAATATTCAGTCGCTCGGTCAAAAGATCACTTTGCCTCAACGCCGTCCGGATGTTTCTTACAACGCATCAGTTGCCGCCGGCATTCTTCTTTCTTTGGTTTCGACCAAGGCTAAAATTCTTGAGGGATTAAAATAATTTGCGAGATTTGTATTTGTTTGTTTCAGCGTGAAAAGTGGCCTTTAATATAAATGGCTTAGGTTCAGGCCTTTTACAAAAATTGAGTTTTTTTTATAATTAACATTGTTAAGTTAAGTTTTGTCTGAATTAAAAGCCCGAAATGAATTTTTTATGGTTGTTGTGATTTTATTATTTTTTTTGATGAATACGCTTTTTTGTGCAGAAAATCCTGCAATTACTGCCATTAATAATAACAATGTTGTTATCGAGAAAGCAACTGATTCGGAGCCTGAAGCGGAAACCTATACGATTTCTGATGCTGACCATGACGGTACTGTTGCCGAACAATCTGTTAATTCAGCGGCTGATGAAGAGATTAAAGATCTCGAAAAATTAAAACAGGACCATAAAAAACAAGCTCAACCTAAAAAAAATACAAAGAACAAGCTTATTGTTGGCATTGGTGCAACGGCATGTGCTTTGTCAGTCATCTGTGGGCTTGCATTTGCAATAAACAGGGCGTTGAATACTAATCCATACGCCGTGAGTTTTTTCCCTGATCCGATTAACACTTATTCATGGCAAAATACTGACTGGAATCGTCCACTGCCTAGTGATGAGGCAAAGCTTGAGTATTTAACATTTTTGACCCCAACAAGTATGTGGTCGGATCGTAATAAGGCGCAATATTCCGTTGAGAGAGTGCAAGAGAGTCTTCGATGGTGTAGATATTTATTTAATTACGATGATTTTGCCAAGATTGCAGAAAACAACAAAAACGTTCGTACCCGGCTTAGATTGCTTGCTCAATACATTAATTTTAAATATCCATCTATTGATGAAAAGAGGTTTTCACCAAGTCATTCTGATCTTATAGCCTGGTATTACACTGAGGCTAGCTATCAGTGCATATTTAATCAATATCAAAACGCTGATTCACGAGATGAAATTGTTATTAACGATAATAGGCCCTATCGTCATTGCGATTCGATGCTTATTCAAACGATTATGCCCGATGTAGATGCGCAATTAACAGAAGAAGAAGTGCTTACGCTTAAAAGTTGCAATGGAATGTCAATAGCCCATTTTTGTGTTAAAATTCATAATTTATTTTTTCATAGGTGCGAAAATCATGAGGGCAAGACATTTGATTTGGAGTATGTTTTTCTAGCCTGTAGTCAAGGCGCTTCTGGATGCTTTCTTATTCGCGATTGTAATAACAAAACTGTAAAAAATTTACTTGAAGAATTGCCGTATCGGTATATAAGACGACGAGATCTAAAGCTGCAATCGCATTATCGTAACACAGAGGATACTATAAATTACGCATATCTAAACCTGATTATGACGACAGATTTAACGGATGTTGCGTTAAAAAACAAATCTTGTGAGATGGATCCCTTACCGTAATAAATTCTTCGGAAGCTCAATCCATTGATTATTTAGCTTATACATCGACTATCAATATCTAAATAATTGATCTAGTCAGCTACGCCAATGAAATGATAAATTTTTAGATGCGGCCTGCCGGCATCGATTGGGTCGTGGCTGCGAAGCTTTTTTTCAAAGAATAGCGAAAAGTGCCCGTGCATCTAAAATATAATTTGGGGGCGCGATCTGTTTTACGTCAGGAAAATATATCAAACAGTTGATTTTCAGGTAAAAATTATTTAATAATTGGGTTTAAGTATATTTATCTGAATTATTTTAATTGAGGGGGAGTTATGTTTTATTCGTCGTTAAAAAAATTGGCGTTGTTTCCAGTAATTGTTTTTTTATTATTCCAAACAACCCTTGCAGATTACGTATTTTACCACAGAATTGGTGATCAAATCGAGCCGATCACTTTTGAAGAATATTCCAAAATTCATCCAATTGTTCTTGATTATCAATTTCCGATGTGCCTGGGCAATCCAAGGTTGCTTGATGAACTTAAGCCTAAGCCTAAGCTGTATTATAGCGAAGAAGAAGAAACTTTTAAAAAAGAGATGGGCTATTTTGATTTGGTTTACGATGAAGAAGGTTTTATTCAAAAAAGAATTAATCAACTAAAAGAAAACGGCGAATTACCGCCAACATTAGAAATGAAGTTTATTCCAAAAACAGTTTATGAACTGTGTTTTATTTTGAAGCTTGCAAAGGTTCTTCAAAGGCGTATGGCGCCACGTATTTCGGAAGATTTGCAACTGCTAGATGAGCCATTTCCTATGGCAGACAAAGTAAGATGTTTTGGCGCAATTTTTCGGCATGAATCAAGTGGCTTATGCAATAAAAAGTCTTGGTTGTCTTTAAAAAAATCGTGGAAAGAGGATGAATTTTATAGGCGTCTTAGACTTGAAAACATTCCTGAGGCTGCAAGGTCCATTGGAGAGTTTAATAGTACAATAATTGAGTACATGATAAAGTTCAACTTTGACGGAAATTGGACAATGTTTGCAGAGTCATTGATAAGAGAGATCAAAAACGTACAATCTGATGTTAAATCAATTTATGATGCTGAATGCGAATTAGAAAAATTAAATCGTAACGATAGCGTAGTGTCTGAGTTATTTGATAAACAAGAACGTACTTCCTACTCTGAAGATGAAAATCTTCGACTGAAAGCTATACCAATTGGTATCAAAAGTCAAATTGTGGAAACTATGGCCCTTAAACAAATTCATGACAGGTTTGGTAATACATATGATAAAGAGATAGCTTTTTTGATGCAAAAGGTTGATAACTGGGAAAATTTTCCAAAGCATTCGTATGGACACTATCCACGTGAGGTGGGTGAAGGTTATTATCTTGTGCTAGCTTTTAAAGGTTTCACAGATCAAACGCTCGAACTAAATACAACACAAATAAAAACAGTGATGTGGGCTATTGATCTTGAGAACAAGGCGCATGAGCAAGGCTTTTGGGTTTTGTACAGGGGTGGCACATTAAAGGAAAATAAGGAACTTCTTATGAAGCGTGATATAGCCTATTCCTTGTCATATGGAAATTCACTCTTTGCAGGGTTAATACACGATGTTGGGGCAACGGCTTTTTTATACATTGGCAGTAGGGGGGGGTATGCCATCTCGCTGCCTATTGTTAACTATATTATGAACGGTTTATCTCGCAGGCTGTTTTTGATTCCGCCAGTTATGACATTTTTGGGGCTTTATTTGTACGGAGAACACTTTCATGCTCGATCTAGGGTTTTTATTGATAGAGCACACACCCCAAGCAGAGAAAATATATCTGGTTTTGACGGCTTAACTAATTTGCCATTTGAGTATATCCGAGCCGATTTTAACTACTTCAGAACTAAAGAGGAATTTGAGTCGGCATTTCATGAGTTTTTTAGAATTTTCAAAGACAATATTTTTGAAATAAAGCCTTGAACTTAATAAATTTTTGCTTTTTGGTATTTGAGGTGTTTGAATTTTGGAGCCTAATCATTTTAATTGAGGGGGAGTTATGTTTTGTTCGTCGTTAAAAAAATTGGCGTTGTTTCCAGTAATTGTTTTTTTATTATTCCAAACAACCCTTGCAGATTACGTATTTTACCACAGAATTGGCGAGCAAATTGAGCCTATCACTCTTGAAGAATATTCAAAAATTCATCCGATTGTTCTTGATTATCAATTTCCGATGTGCCTTGGCAATCCAAGGTTGCTTGATGAGCTTAAGCCTGATGATGAAGGCTGTTTCGATTTAGTTTATAACGAAGAAGGTTTTATTCAAAAAAGAATTAATGAGTTAAAGATAAAAGGCCTATTGCCACAAACGTTAGAAATGATATTCATCCCAAAGACGGTTTATGAGTTGTGCTTCATTTTGGATAATTTGGAGTATTTAAAAGATCGCAAATATGAGAATGCCAGCAAGGTTGCGATGGATGCTGCATTTCCTATCAAAATTCTCAATTCTAAATTGCAAGATCAATTTTATGAAGCAATGAGTACTGGTCTAATTGCAGCAAAAAAACAGACTAAAGATAGTGTCTGGAATGAAAAATGCTTCTATGAAACGATGAGTCAGAAATTTGGAGGGGCCGCCGTAACGGTTGTTTGGGAGTTTAACAATATCATAGTAAAATTAATGCAAAATTATAAATTTAATGGATATTGGAGGGCTCTTTCTTCGAATATTATGCAACGAATTAGCGAGATACAGGCTGATTTGAAGCAATCATATCAAGTAGAAAAAGAATTAGAAAAATTAAATCGTGACGATAGCACAACGCTTAAAATATTTTACGCTAACTTAAAAGGGTATGGCTACAGTGTTGAGCAGAATAAATCTATGACACCTCAAGAGAAGAGGGCGGTTATAATTGACAAAACTTGTGAAAAATTGCACGCATTATTTGGTAATAAATGGGATGGAGAGATCGAATTTTTGCTTAAAGATGTGAATAATTGGGATAAACTTCCAAGGCATATTTTCAATTATCCTTCCTGTTGTTCCGGTTATTACTTTATTTTTGGAATTGTTAAATCGTCTCAATATAACACAGTTCTTAATTTGGATGCAAAAACGCAGGATATAGTTTTACAAGCAATCGATGTTGAAATGAAAGCCAAAAATGACGGAACCTGGGTTTTATATAGAGGTAGCGAATTAAAAGATGGTAAAGAGCAACTCACCCAAGAAGGCAAACCTTACTCATTGTCGTATGGGAACTCTCTTTTTGCTGGATTAATGAAAGAATCTGGACCCAATGGAGCAATGGCTTTTACTTACATTGGCAATAGAGGTGGTTATGCTATCTGTATACCAATCGCCAACTATCTTATGAATGGGTTAAGTCGAAAGTTGTTTTTTATAGCTCCTATTTTGACGTTTTGTGCTCTTTATTTATATGGGGAATTCTTTCATTCTAGGTCTAGGGTTTTTGTAAATGCATCTACAAAACCTTTTGTGTTTGACCCGAATGATCGATTTGGTTCAAGTCAGCACGATCCGTATTCCTTAATACATGGTTTTTGTGCAGAGACAAGGTCAGAAAAAGTAGCTTTGCCAGTCGAATACATTCGAGCGGACCTTAATCATTTTAAAACACAGGAAGCGTTTGAAGCGACATTTCATGATTTTTTAAAGCCAATATTTTTGAAATAAAGCCTTGAACTTAATAAATTTTTGCTTTTTGGTATTCAGTTTTGCTATGACATAGATGAGGGTGTGTTTCAGATTCGGTGTCAATCTTTATGAGAGTTGCGATGAAGATAAGTAGCAAAACTGGCAAATTTAAAAGATTTCTATTTCTTGGTGTGATTGTAGCAATCGCTTTGCCATCGGCTGTTTTCTTGTTTCGTAGCGTTGCAACTTCGTGTCAGACTAGGACAGCCAAAACTATGACAATCGAAACAATCGAGTACTATTTTGATACTATTTATTCCAAGCAACTTAAGCAGGAGTTGCAATGTTGTGTTAATCGGTACGTTGCGCAGGGTGCTGATTTTTTAACTTTCGATCAACATAAACTTTATGAGTTGCTTAAAAATGAATTCAAAATTATAAAATCATTTGATTGCAGACTTGATGATAAATCAGCTTTGATTGTCAAAATTGAGGGACAAAAACCTTTTTGTTTTATCAATAACAATCAGATACTTAGTGAGTCAGATATCCTTTTTCCATCAGCTTTATTTCATGATTTTGATTGTTCACAATTGCAGAATATTAACGTTAAAGATTTTGAACAAAAATTTGAACAAGATGTTGATAACAATGCGTTATGCGAATTTATACACAAAATTACCGATTATCATTGGCAGAATTTTGAGATTAACTATGTAAAATCATCAGAAATAAGACTTTATCCCAAAAATACAAGCATTCGTTGTATACTTTTAACAGAGAAGAAAACTTTTTTTGATTATGACAAGATCAGTAAGGCTCTTCAGCTTAGTCAAAAGGTGGCTGTGGATAAGCAAATTCAAAAAAAGTTAAAGTACACCAGCAAAAAAAATCTTGAGCTAGATTTAAGATTTAAAAGCAGCATTGTTGCCAGGACCGAATGTGAATATGAAGAAAAAATTATTTAATGATTACATCACTGCCATTGATATTGGGACAACAAAGATTGTTGTTTTGATTTCAACAGTTAATTCTGATGGTAGTTTTGAGATCACCGGCGTAGGCCAAAGTCCATCTTACGGGCTAAAAAAGGGAGTGGTGGTTAATATCGGCCAGACTGTTGGGGCTGTCAAAAAAGCCTTAAAGCAGGCGGAAGAAATGGCTGGAATTAAAGTGGAATCAGCATGCGTAGGTATTTCTGGAGGCCATATAAAATCTTTTAATTCTACCGGGGTTGTAGCCATTAAAGGACATGAGGTTTCGCAATCAGATATTGACCGAGTGATCGAAGCGGCAAAGGCAATTGCTATTCCGCAAGATCAAGAAATCATTCACATTTTGCCGCAGTATTTTAAAGTTGATGGGCAGGACTATGTGTTAGATTCCATGGGAATGTTTGGAGTTAGGCTTGAGGCACAGGTGCACATAATCACAGGCTCAATTGCCTCTGCTCAAAACATAATTAAGTCCTGCGAATTAAGTGGCATCAAAGTTTCAGAAATTGTTCTTGAGCAGTTGGCTTCAGCAAATGCAGTGCTTACGCCGTTTGAAAAAGAGATGGGTGCAGGCATTCTTGACATTGGCGGCGGTACCTCAGATTTTGCAATTTATAAAGATGGTCGCATTCGATATTCTAAAGTTATTCCGATTGCCGGTAACCATTTTACTAGCGATTTAGCTCTTGGGCTCGGCATTCCAACCTCTAAGGCTGAGGACATAAAAAAACGTTTTGGTACAGTTTCTCTTGATAAAATACTATGTTTACAAAATAAAACAGAAGATGTTGATCTTGGTTTTGATGGTGGTGTAAAATCAATTGAACTTAGTGCGGCAAGCGAAATTTTACGATTTAGAGCAGAAGAAATTTTTGAAATTATTTTTGATGATCTACTTGAAATGCGATTAAAGAATTTAATGCCTGCAGGGCTGGTTTTGACTGGCGGCGGTGGACTTTTGGACGGAATTCAGGAGATTGCTTCAAAACGGCTTGATATGCCTGTACGAATCGGTATACCGCAGTGCCAGACCGATTCAATTCCTGATCTACTTAGAAGTCCGGCCTACTCAACCGGGTTTGGTTTGCTGCTACACTCAATGGGCTTGGTTGACGGTAAAGAGTTTTTTTCAGGTGACAAATCGACGATTGGAAAGATATTTAAAAAGATGAAGTCTTGGATTTATGATTTTTTATAGAGCATGGACTTAGAACAATATTTGAAGGAGTTGAGGATGATTGAATTAAACTTAGAAGAAGAGATTTGTAAATTTGGCGCTACAATCAAAGTTATGGGTATTGGCGGTGCTGGTGGAAATGCCGTCAACAGCATGATTACAAGTAACCATTTTTCAGATATCGAATTTATTGTAGCAAATACCGATTTACAGGCACTAAAACAATCTCCAGCTCCTTGCAAAATTCAGCTGGGCGCAAAGATAACCAAAGGTTTGGGTGCTGGCGCAAACCCAGATCTTGGCAGAAAGGCGGCAGAAGAGGATTTAGAGTCTGTCATACAAAATCTGAATAACACAGATATTCTATTTTTAACAGCAGGGTTGGGAGGAGGCACAGGAACCGGAGCGCTTCCAGTCATTGTCAGGGCAGCCAAAGATCTTGGAATATTGACGATAGCTGTTGTCACAAAGCCATTTTTGTTTGAAGGTCGTAGACGTTTAAAATTTGCAACCGAAGCCATCGAAACATTGCGCGGTTCGGTTGATACTTTGATTGTTGTTCCCAACCAAAAATTGCTTGAGGTCTCAGATACGAATATTTCGATGCTTGACGCGTTTGCTAAGTCTGATGATATTTTAAATCAAGCAATCAAAGGTATTTCAGACATAATTGCCAAGCCCGGTCATATCAATGTTGATTTTGCCGATGTTCGTACAATCATGAAAGATACAGGCATGGCGATTATGGGCATTGGTCGCGCCAGTGGTCCAAATCGAGCCAAGGACGCAGCTCTTGCGGCTATCAATTCTCAGCTTCTTGAGAACACAAATATTCGTGGAGCCAAGGGCGTTCTGGTTAATATCACAGGCGACTCTGCGCTAGGGCTACAAGAAATTTGTGCAGCCACAAGCTTTGTTAGCGAGATGGTTAGCGAAGATGCAAATATTATTTTTGGAACAGTTATCGATGAAAGCATGGGCGATGAAGTAGCTGTCACTGTTATTGCCACAGGCTTTGAAAATGCCCAGCCTGCAACGGTTGCCAGTTCTCCTGCCATAACCATCAGTCAAGAGATAAAAACAGCTCCTGTCGCAGAAACAGCTGTTGCTGAAAAATCTGTTAAGATTGCAACCATGATTCATGAAGACGATCTTCTTGAATGTGCCGCTGATGTGAAGGAAGGTAAAATAGATTTGGACGACTTTGATGCACCAACATTTTTGCGTAAGAAAATGGAAAGCGAGGCAAGGTCACATCAAAATTAGTTTGCATGAAATTAAAAAGAGGCTCGATACATCGCAGTACCGAGCCTCTTTGATTACCAATCTAAAATTTATTCGTCAAGCTATTTTTTCAAATCGAGAGCATCTTTGATATCGGCAAGAGCTACTGATATTTTTTGTTTGTTCAAATAATCAACGCCTTCGGTAAGAGCCATGGATAAAGCGAAATATGCAAATGCGTTAGGAATCAATGTTCCGGCGTTATATATGTAAGACTTTTTGATTAAGTCAAATGTCGTTTTATTGAACTTAAGTTCTGCGATGCCAACAAATGGAATGAATAGGCCAGTACAATATCGTAAACCAGCCTCATATCTGTTATCTAAAATCAACTCACACCGCGATATTGTGGCAAGTAAAATTGCAACTGCACGTAAAATTCTTGCTGATGTCGATTTTTTAATATTTTTTAATTTACTTTCTAATGCCGTAAAATCACATTTAATTTTATTCAAATCAAGCATTTCTATCGTTTCGTTTTTGCGTAATAAATTGCATGTGGCTCTTGCAAGTGTTATGCCGGCGTAGGCGATCGAGGTGTTTGTAAAAGCTTTTTGTATCATTCGTTGTTTTGTATTCCGTGTAGTTTTTTCACTTATTATCCCTGTCAGTGCTGCAATTAAAGCAGAAGATATGAATATCAAGGACTCTTTGCCAAGCTCATTTGTCGTCGATGGTGATTGAATGCTGGAAAGCTCTTTGATTAAATCTTCAATTTTTGAGTCACTTAAAACATTTGATTCGCCATCTGCAGCTGGATCGCTGATAACGGCTTGTTCACTTGCTGTTTGGCTTGATAAGTCAATGCTAGGCTCTGTTACGGCTACCTCTTCGGTCATGGCAGAAAGCTGCATAACACAAGCCAAAATTAATGACATCGATAAATACTTTAAATATTTCATAACAACTCCGAAATTTTACTTTTAATGTGCGCGCTTCTAAAACAACATTGATTGATAGTATAACTCAGAGATTGAGTAACGCAAGGGGCCTGTTGTGGACGCACTTTGTTGTAAAAGGCATTGAATTTTTTCAGTCTGTAACGCAAAATCTCGAGCTTGGGCTGTCCGTAGTACTGATAGTAAAATTCATACCTAAAATAAAGCTTTTTGCGTTTGGTTGTAAATCTACGATTGGAAGCTAGCTGTAAATAACGGTGGCATTTTTCCTTATTTTGAAAATTTTAATTCGGCAAGCCACATCCAATCGCATGTTGCTGGCGGGGTCTAAAAAATTATCATTTTCTTTGTAGCTCTGATGAATAGCCGCATACGAGAAGCCATGGTCGATGTATCAATCTGCCTATGCATGTTTTGGAATGGAGCAATGTTTGGTAGATTTTAAAATTAGATTTACAGCGAAAAAGCGTTTGGAATGTAAGTTACTTCAGGGTTATTGCCTTTGAATGTTACGGTGGCTACGTCAAATCTTAAAACATGTTCGAATAAGCTGAATTTGAGCGCAAAATTTTTGGCTGTTTTAATCATCTTTAACTGCTTTGTTTTGGTTACAACCATGCTAGTCGGAAAATATTCATTGATTCTGGTTTTTACTTCTACAAATGCGACAACTTCATTTTTTTGAGCAATTAGATCAATTTCTCCGCATCTACACGTGAAATTTTGAGCTAAGATTTTGAAACCGTTCTCTTTTAGCAATTTTGCGACTATTTCTTCTCCAGTATCTCCAAGATGTTTATTATTCATATTAATATCAAATATTAAAGCTTAAAAAAAGAATGTTGGTTCTGTGATTAACGCCTTTGCCATGTGTGAATACTTAGACTCTGGGTAATCACGCGATAATTTGATCAGTGTTTCGTTTAGATGGTCCTGATTTTTTTCTTTTTTAGCCAGCTGGCACTTCATGTAAAGCAGTCGGGCATCAAGGTCTTTATCTTTTGGCAGGTATTCCTTTTCAAGGTATTTTAGCCTGTTATTTGCAGCTTGGTATTTACCCTTTTTTAAGTAAAAATTGAATACGTAAATTTCTTTATCAATCAACTTTTGTTGACAGGTATGCTGTATGTCCCGAACATCCTTTTGATACTTTGTGTACGATGGGTTTTGCAAGTACTCATCGCAAAGATTAGAGGCTTCAAGCGTTGTTGTTTGATCGCAGTCCATTTTTAATGTTTGATAAAATTTAGATTTAATTGCTCGATATTTTGCAATTTCGGCACTTTTGTCTGATGGATAGAACTGGTTGTAATGGTTATAAAGCTCGTACGCTGATGGAAAGCGTCCAATCTTAAAATATGCCTGAGCTAGTGCGAGTTTATACTTTGCTATATCTGGACGGTCAGAAAATCTTGCAATTATGCATTCCAGCGCATCAGCTGCGTCGTTGTACTGCTTTTTCTTCAATGCTGTCTGTGTATTAGATTTTAGCTCTTCAAACGTTAAATTTTCTTTGCTCTTCTGCTTTGCGCACCCGCAAATTGATAGAGTTGAAATGGCGATAGCAATATATAATAATTTTTTCATTTTCTCTGCCTTCACTTACGTTAGTGTGGTGTACCTTATTTAATAAGTTAAGTTTAGCGATTTATTCTCTTTTTGAAAGTGGCTAAAACAGAAAACCCCGCAATTTAGCATCGCAGGGTTTTCTGTCTGAAATTTTATTTTCTTAGTTTATATTGATAGAGCTGTTTTGAAGGGCTTGGTGTTGCAAAAATTGAGAATAAACTTCACTTGCGAATGTTGCGATTTTGCCTGATATTTTACTTTCGGTCTCATATTCTTCATCTTCGCCACCGCCTAAAAGTTTATATATATTTGAAGGACGCTTTGGTTTGATGAGTTTGACTTCACCATCAATTTTGGCAAGCCTCTTCATTTCATCGATTCCATCCTGCAAATTGCCAAATCGGTCGACCAATTTTAGTTTCAGGGCTTGAGTTCCGGTAAAGATCTTACCATCGGCCCACTTTTCAGCGTCTTTTACTGATAAAAACCTTGATTCTGCAACATCTTTTACAAATTGAGAGTAAGTGTCGTCAGATAATTTTTGCAAGTAAACGTTTTCTTCTGAACTGGCAGGCTTTAATGGAGATCCGGCTGTTTTATATTTACCTGATTGAATGTAGCTAAACCTGATTTTCCATGAATCCAAAAGCTCTTTTACGTTTGGAAGTTCTAGTATAACGCCTACACTACCAACAAGCGATGAAGGGTTGCAGATAATTTTGTTCGCTGGAGCCGCTATGTAATATGCTGCTGAAGCGCAAAGATTTTCAACAACGATAACTACAGGTTTTTTTTGTTTAAATTTTTTAAGCTCGGCATATATTGCTTGTGCGGTTCCTGGCATACCACCCGGGCTGTTGATGCTGACGATAAGGCCTTTGACGGCGTCATCCTTTGAAAATTTTTCAATATATTTCAGATAAAAACTAGAATCTGTTAGCACACCGTTAATTTTTAGATGACCAACTTCAACTTTCGGGTGCATGCTCGTGGAATAAGCGTCTCTGATGCTTGAAATGACAAACGGAGCAAATTGTAGGACTAATAAAACCCAAAAAAGGTTTTTGACGTAGTAAAAAAATGTATCGAATTTTTCCCTGAGCGATGTTTTCATGTTTCTCCAAAATTATAAAATAAATATATTATTTTTGCGAAGCCGATGTGTCTGGCACTCTGTCTGACTGAGTTTCGTTGAATAAATCTGGGGGTACACCACATTCCGGACACGTCCAATCGTTGGGAAGTTCTTCAAAATTTAATGGCAAATTTCCCACAGTTTTTTCTGCCGATTCATCGTCATACAAATACCCGCAAACCGAACATATGTAGACTTTCATATTTTAACCATAATTTTTGCTAGATCAACAGTAAATTACAACATTTGCTGCTGATACTATACATTAAAATATGACAATTTATCAAAGTATTTATAATAATTAAATTAGTTGAAATTGCGAAGCATTCATCGATTCACTGTAGATGTGTCGACCTTTGTCGTTAGGATCTTTATAAGTGATTGATATTTGGTCAGAGTGTTTGTTGAATTTAATTTGAATAATTTTGTTTATTTGGTGCGTGTCTTCATTTAAAAAGCTTTCCTTGCTGTATGTCGGTTTTTTTCTGTAATTATCAAAATATTTTTTGGTCTCTTTTGAAATTACTTTTTCGCCATTACATCTATAAGTGCAGCAGACAGATGACAATTTTCCGCCTGGATTTTCTAAGCTAGTCCTTATATCTTTGATTGCATTATTTATGAGTGCATTATTCGTTTTAAATTTAGGTGCCTGATTGGATTCGTTATTCTCAATAATGTTGATGCTCGGCTTGGATTTTGTGGATAGCTCCATCCCTGCTATCAAAAAGATTAAGTTGATAACCAACAAAATTTTAAATTTATTTAAGTACTTCATAAACAAATCCTAACTTTAAATTTACTTATTTTTTAATTTTAAACCACTACAAGTAACGTTTAGAATATTTTTGAAATTAAGCTTATTTTTAAAGACTTTTAGCCTGAATTATGATTACTCATACAATAACCATAAATTAATTCTTCGGTTTTGTCAAACCCATGTGCTGGTTGGGGTATATATGAGACTGATAGGCCTCCGAGGATTGATAGTACAACTCAGGGGTTGAGTAACGCAAGGCCTGATGTGGACAAAAAACATTGAATTCTTTCAGTATATAACTTTGTAGCCGACATCGACTTGTATTGATCTAAAATACGGAATTATATTTTTTTAAACTTTTTTGGGACATTACAATTCTTTGCTTTAAAGATAAACTTTTTTTATTAAGCATATGATAAAAAAAGTCTCGATCAGCAGATCTGATAATTGCTTGCTCATGAGCCTCTGCAAGAGCAACTGGATAGCCGTTTCCCTTGATTGATTGATCTATAGCCGTTTTGCAGATAAGGTTAAGGTGGTCTGAATTTTGCGATACCCAAAAAGGAAACTCCAGTCTTGCAATTTCATGCCCAACATTTATATACAAAAAACATGGCTTTAAATGCGCTGGATAAATGTCGACTATCTTTGACTTACTTTGAAACACAATCGTGCGTTCAAATTCGTTTAAAAATCTGCTGCATAAATGAGCATCCAAAACATTATCCACAGCCTTACATGGAAAATCCTGATACAAGCTGTGACATGAAATGCAGTTTGCTCGTTCAAAGCGACAAAATCCAATTTTTGTTAAATTAACAAGCTCCCGGCTTTTGGACATGCTTATGTAACTGGCCATCGGAATATTGTGTTGATAAAAACCGTCTAAAGCCTGAATGTATTCATTTAAAAAATATTTTTTAACAGCTGAAGATTTGGCTTCAAGTTGCCAAAAAACCAAGCTTCCATCGAACAAGACAGTGAATGGCAAGTTGCATTGTCGATAGTTTTGGAATAACTGAATTGATTTTTCTAAAGCAGACTTTAACTCAAACTCCTCACGCTTTAAATCAACAAGGTCTACGCTAAATGCCTCTTCCACGCCAGGAATTACTTGATCAGTTGTCAAAACTTGTGGCGCTGAGGTTAATATTGCCAGACTATTGTCGGCATATTCAAGTAAACAATGTCCGATATTTAACAAAACACAGTTAATGCCTGAAATATGACGCTCTGGATAAATTTGCGATCCATCACTTGCCAAAACAGCATAATTCTTAAATTCAGGGTTTATTTTAATAATTTGATTAAAATCTTGCTGCCAGTCGGGCAATAGAAAAGAACTTTCGGATTCTATTACCCGTTTTTTAAATGTTGGTGCTTGCAAGATTTCTTGCCACTTTTCAAATGCAAGGTCAGTTTGGTTTTCGTTGGAAGTAAAAATCTTGGCGGATACGTTTTCAATTTCTTGAATAACCTTTGTACGATCAAGCATTTGATTTATTATTGTAAAGCAAAAATTGTATGCAAAAAATAACAAAAAATATGACAACTCGCAACGCGCCCAAAATTGTTTGAATAGGCAACCACATAACCAAAGCCACGTATAACTCCATTATTCCAGCAATCCCGGTTATGAGTAAAAACAAAAAGCTTATGCCGCGAACACTTTTTGAACTAGCAATTTTTATGACTAGAGGCAACTGACAAACAAAGCTAATAATAAAGAATGTCCAGCCTGTAATATTGCCAACCAGGCTGCAGTGGCCGACTGCGTAAGGTATCAAAACAATCGGAGCGGCTAAATTAATTGTATACATAAGCCAATACCACTTTGAATCGGCCATTTTATCGTACCAAAGTCTTTGAAGAATCAAAATTAAAACAGATACAGTTTGAATAGGATAAAAAAATTGATACGCAGGAGGAAGTCCAACGCAAAATGCATAAAAAAGTAGTGCCTCTGACATATTTAAATAAGCCAACAAAAAGAGATCACTCAACCCTTTACCAGTTTTTAATTTATAATTTGTAACAAACTGAGGAATAAAACAAACCGTATATAAAAACTGATAGACCCAGATTAAAGCGTTTGGATGAAATATCGATGTAATCATTTTTTACTATTTTCCACAACAATGTTTAAATTTTTTGCCTGAACCGCATGGACATTGCTCATTTCTTCCAACTTTTGGAGCTGCACGCTTTGCTGGCTGAGGCCTGGATGTTTCGTCCGCCCCACCAAGCTGCAATGAATCCAGCTCTTTTTCTTTTTCTTCTTCTATTTCTTCGATTAATTGTATTGTTGATTCATCCGGACGCATCTTAAATATTCTTTGAACAATATCCCACTTAATTTCACCGATCATTTTTTGAAACTCAATGAACGATTCACGCTTATACTCGATTAATGGGTTCTTTTGACCATAACCACGTAATCCAATGCCTTCTTTGAGATGATCAATATTTAAAAGATGCAACTTCCAAGCGTGATCAATAGTTTCAAGCAAAATCCACTTTTCGGCACGCTCAACAAGTTCTGGTTTGAGCATACCCCTAAACTGTTCGTATTTATAAATCAAAAATTCGATTATTGAGGTTTCAAAATCCTCAGTGGCTCGCTGTCTAAACTCTAGCGAGGCGAAACTCGCTGTTTCTAGGCCTGTCAGCTTCTCTATGGATTCAACAATTGCTTGACGTTCATCTTCAGAAAGTCTGCCGTTGGGAGAATGTATCTCAAATAAACTATGAACAACATCTGATATCATATCCTTGATCAAGCCCATTGTTTGCTCGCCACCTTCAAGAATATTACGACGGTAACTGTAAATAACTCCTCGCTGCTGATTCATTACATCGTCGTATTCGATCAGGTGTTTACGAATATCAAAGTTATGCTTTTCAACCTTTTCTTGAGCCTTTTCAATGCTTCTTGAAACAAGGCCATGCTCGATACTTTCGCCTTTCTTCATACCAATGCGTTCCATGGTCTTTTTCAAGCGTTCACCGCCAAAAATTCTCATTAAATCATCTTCAAGCGATATATAAAATTTTGAGGATCCAGGATCGCCTTGACGTCCTGCTCGACCGCGCAGCTGATTATCAATTCGACGGCTTTCATGCCTTTCTGTACCAATAATCCTTAATCCGCCAGCTTTAACTACACCTTCACCAAGCTTAATATCTGTACCACGGCCAGCCATATTTGTTGCTATCGTTAATTTGTGCAATTCACCAGCTTCTTTAACAATTTCTGCTTCACGTTCGTGTTGTTTGGCATTCAAAACATTATGTGGAATACCAGCCTGCTTCAATAAATGGCTCAAATATTCCGAAGCTTCAATTGATATTGTACCGATAAGTACAGGCTGACCACGCTTATAACACTCTTTAATATCATCGATAACTGCGCTATATTTATCTTCACGAGTCAAAAAAATGATATCTGCTTGATCGGTTCTAATCATCGGCTTGTTGGTTGGTATAACAACAACAGCAAGTTTGTAAATCTTCCAAAATTCGGCAGCTTCTGTCTCCGCTGTGCCAGTCATACCTGCAAGCTTTTTGTAAAGACGAAAATAGTTCTGCAGCGTGATTGTTGCAAGCGTCTGGTTCTCGCGTTCGACTTTAACGTTTTCTTTGGCTTCAAGCGCTTGGTGCAATCCATCACTGTACCGTCTGCCTGGCAAAATTCTTCCGGTAAATTCGTCAACAATCAACACCTCTCCCTCTCTGACAACGTAATCAACGTCGATCTTGAAAAGTGTGTTGGCCTTGAGAGCCTGCGTTACGTGATGCAATATCAGTATGTTTTCTGGTGCGTAAAGATTTTCTACTTTAAAAAAGCTTTCTATTTTATCTACGCCAGATTCTGTCAATTGCACAGATCTTTCTTTTTCATCAATCTCATAATTTTCTTTGCGCAAATCAAGTATGGCTCTGTTAGCCTCTTGATATAAATTGCTACCTTTTTCACTCGGCCCAGAGATGATAAGCGGCGTTCTAGCTTCGTCAATTAATATTGAGTCGGCTTCGTCGACAATTGCAAAGTGTAATTCACGCTGAACCAGTTCATCCAGAGAAAATTTCATGTTATCGCGCAGATAATCAAAGCCGTATTCATTGTTTGTGCCATAGGTTATGTCGGCGTTGTAAGTCTTTTTGCGCTCTTCATCTTCCATGTAATTTTGGATTGCGCCAACTTCAAGACCGAGGTGGTTGAATATTGGGCTCATCAATTCAGCCTGGTAGCGGGCCAGATAGTCGTTGACGGTTACCAGATGAGCACCCTTGCCGGTCAATGCATTGAGATAAAGCGGCAAAGTAGCAACAAGAGTTTTACCTTCACCAGTTTTCATTTCTGCTATTCGGCCCTCGTGCAGAACAATTCCACCAATCAACTGAACATCAAAGTGTCGCTCATTGCGTTTGCGCTTACTGGTTTCGCGAACTACGGCAAATGCCTCTGGCAAAATGCTGTCCAGATGCTCACCACGAGCAATACGCTCTCTAAATTCATTTGTTTTCAAAGTTAACTGATCATCTTCAAGCAGCGATATCAAGGGCTCGAAATCATTAATTTTGGCCACAATTGGTTGAATGCGTTTCAACTCACGCTCGTTTTTTGTTCCAAATATTTTAGCTAAAATTTGTGTAATCATAAATTAAATCCTAACATTAAACGTTGTTTTGAAATCATAATTTAACATAAATATAGTAGTAAATAAAAGTTTTTAAATAAGTTTGGCATGAACCAACAGCTTTAATAGATTCGGTCGGCGATTTAAGCAAATACTACTCACAAACATTGACAGAATATACGCATTCAGACCAAGGGACACTTTTTACACTTTTTTCCAAATTTATTCCGCAGCCAGCTCCAGATCAGTCACGGCAGCCCGCATCTAAAAATTTGTCATTTCATTGTCAGTGCTGATGAATTCAAGTCTCGCTGTGATAATGGTTGATGTATGGGCCTAAAAATAATGGTTTTGACGATACTTAAAACTTCGAATACTTTAAACTTAAATCATAAGTCTATGTATATCAATGAATATAGTTCTTTTGACTCTTATGTTGAATTTCAATTTCACAAATAACGAAGAGCCCATGATAACGCGAATGTCAGACCAAACGAAAGCTGAAAATCTAGAAAAAATAACTGTATCGGATTAAATATTAAGATAAGTAAACAGACGACTGAAAGCAGATGTAGAAAGTGTGTTTGTAGGTCAAATAATTTGCCGCCTTCCATCAACAAAAATACATAAAATGCCCTAATGAATGGGATACTTGACCAAGAAAGCAATTTATAAACCATACAAAGCAAAATTAATAAAAGTCGCTTCCAATTCATCCGGATTGGAATACAGCGAAATAAAAAAGTCCAAATCAAGATAAAAAAGACGATGTGAAGGCCTGACCTTGCTAGATAATGCGAAAGTCCCCAGTAATTGAATGTTTCGCGCATCTGCAAGATTTCAGTTTGCTGAGTGTTTCCCAAAAAAATCAGCGCAAAATAAGTAAATGTTTGTTCATCCATTTTATCGCGTAGATCATTATATATTCCTGTTTTTATCTTCCAAAGCCATCTTTGCCAACATCGTTCAGGTCTGTCAATAATCTTAAGATCATTATTTTTTGTTAAAAAAACAGACGACAAAAAACCTTCTTTACAAAGATAATCGTGAAATGACTTGTTGCCAGATAGGTTGAGGTTATCCATTTTTTTGATTTTAACATTGCTTAATTCGATAATATCGCCGACTTGGACATCGGTATTGAACATTGAATAACAAATTAGCGAAAAATTTACGACCGAAGCCTTTGATTCAGCAATTTTTTCTACATCGATATAAAAAATTTCGGCCACGTCCAATTTGCTTTTTTTAGGCAAAATATTTTTATCCGATACCCTGGCAACTATCGTCATATTTTGGTCGCAAAGCGCGTTAAATGTTCTTTTGTATGAGTTTTTTTGCAATGAATAGCAAAAAGCCCCCAAAATAAAAAATGTTGCGAATGTGGTATATTTTACAAAATTTGAAAACTTGTTTTTTATGACAAACATAAGCAATGCAAGGCACAAAATACATAAAGAAGGTGTCAAAAAATAAATTGAAGCTTTGATGAGTGATTGGCAATAAATCCCGGCTACAAAACATAAAAGTGGCAAAAGAATTGGCGTTGTATTTTTAATTTTATTCATTCAAAGCCTTAACTGATAGCCTCAAAATTTCGACCTTGAGCCCATCTTTTTGCTCAACAATTAATGTTTTGTTAAAAACCAAAATAACAGTTCCAGATATTCCTGAGTGTGTTATAATTTTGACCCCAGGCTTCAATTTATTTTTTATAAAAGATAGTTGCCTACGTTGCGATTTGGCAGGTATCATGATTAAGCTGTAAAAAGTTAAAAATACGCTTAGCGCAATTAAAATCAGTGGACAGGCTTTGATGATGCTGGAGTATAATAAAAAGCAAAAAGTGGCACACATTGTTATGACTTCGTCAAATTGTAGTAATTTTAACAATTTTTAATAAATACAGCTTGAATGATGAATTTTATCAAAATTTTACAAAGGGTAAAGTAAATATGAAGATTAAAGGCTTATATGCAAGAGAAATACTTGATTCGTTGGGTAATCCGACTATTGAATGTGTTTTAACACTTGAAAATGGGGTGCAGATAAAATCTAGCGTTCCATCGGGTACTTCAGTAGGTAAATATGAGGCATTCGAGTTGAGTGATGGCAACAGGGGGCGATATCTTGGAAAAGGAGTCTTAAAGGCTATCGAAAACATTGAAACAATAATTAAGCCAGCAATTATAGGTAAAACACCAAACATCATCGAAATGGACCATTTAATAATAGAATTGGATGGTACGCCCAATAAATCTAAATTGGGTGCAAATGCAACACTTGCTGCAAGTATCGTTGTTACAAGGGCCCAAGCTATGGATTGTGGGCTTCCTCTTTTTAAATTTATCAATAACGCGTTTGAGGTGGGCAAATTATCTCTTCCTGTCTGCATGTTTAATGTGTTGAATGGTGGAGTTCATGCGGATAACGGGGTATCGTTTCAAGAATTTATGATAAGGCCAAAAAATTTTAAAACATTGTGTGAGGTTATTGAATGTGCTGCTACAATTTACCACACATTGCGTAAAATTCTTTTAAAAGACGGGCTAAACGTAGGCGTTGGTCATGAAGGAGGCTTTGCTCCGATATTGTCAACAGATGAAAACAAGGTGCATTGTTTTCTAAATTATTTAAATAAAGCTATAGAAGCCGCCGGTTTTTCTTTAGACTCGGTTGATATTTGCTTGGATGTAGCATCATCAGAATTTTTTGATGAATGTAAAAATGGGTACATAATTGATAATAAGTTTTTATCAAGTGACGAATTGGTCGATTTATACGTAAGTTTGGTAAATAAATATCCAATTCATTCGATTGAAGACGGAATGGCTGAAGATGATTGGGTTGGCTGGGAGACATTAACTCAAAAATTGGGAAACAAGATTCAGCTTGTTGGTGACGATGTTTTTGTTACAAACATTCATCGTATAAAAAAGGGGGTTGAGCTTGGAGTTGCAAACTCCGTTTTAATAAAACCCAACCAAATAGGAACAGTTTCAGAGACAATTCAAGCAATTAAATTTTGCAAAAAAAATAATTATTCTACTGTTATTTCTCACAGATCTGGTGAAACAAATGATTCATTCATTGCGGATCTTGCTGTAGGAACTGGGGCAGGGCAAATCAAAGCTGGAGCTCCGTGCCGAGGCGAACGCGTTGCTAAATACAATCGATTAATGGAAATAGGTGAGCTGTTTTAAAGATTGACGTAAAAAATGAAACGCGCTAGGCTATCAAAAGAAGGTTTTTTTTAAAATAGAGCAAATTTTTTGTTGGAGAAAAATATGAAAAAAATTGTATCATCTGCTTTCGTTATTTCGATTATGTGTTCATCTCTTGCTGCTACAGCCCTGGAAACGGTTGTGTTTGATGCTCCCAAGCTTCTTCAAGAGTCAAAAGAAGGCAAAATATTCGCAGAAAACGTAAATAAAAAAGTTGCCTCATTTCAAGAATTTGCAAAAAGCTCATACGAAAAAATAGCTGCTATGCAAAAAGATCTTGATTCAAAGGCAAGTGTTTTGAGCAAAGAAGCTGTTCAAGAAAAAATAGAGGCAATCGGACAAAAGAAAAAAGACTTAGACAGAACTTTGAATGATAAAAAAGATGAAATTGAAAAAAATATAGAAAAAGAAAAGTCAAAGCTTGGACAAAAATTCATGGGAATTGCAAAAACATTATTTGATAAAGAAGGTTGGGGGCTCTTGCTTGAAAAAAATATGCCTGGTGTCGTTTGTGTTGCTGATGGAAAAGATATCACAAGCAAGTTGATAATTGCTGTAAATGAAGAGTTCGATAATAATAAACAAAAAACAGCAACAAAATCATCAACTAAAAAAGTTGTTAAGGCCTAGTATTTAAGGGCTATTAAATGGATGTTAATTTAACTTTAAGTAAAATTGCAGAGATTGTCGGCGGAAATTTGCATTCCGCCGATTCTCTTTTTGTAGTTAAAAATATTTCATCATTAGAAAAAGCAACTGATCAAGACTTAGCAATAATTCTTGATCGTGGAGATGCATCAGTTTTTGATTCTGTGAGCAAAGAAAAAATTAAGGCATCGAAAGCTTGGTGTTTTTTAACAAACACAGCAGACTTTTTTGCTGAAGAAAATTACATTCTTGTCAAAGATTCAACGCTTGCATTTCAGCTACTTGTTAATTATTTAAAAAAAATTGAGTTGCAAAAAAATATTCCATCTGTCATATCTTCAGGCGCTGTAGTACATCCAACAGCAATTATAGGCATGGGATCAAAAATAGGTCGTGGTACGCAAATTGAAGCACAGGTTTTTGTTGGAACAAATTGCGTAATTGGCAGCGATGTAACGCTTTATCCAGGCGTAAAAATACTTGATGGCTGCATTGTCGGCGATAGCTCGATAATCCATTCAGGAACCGTTATTGGCTCGGATGGATTTGGCTACAAAATTACAAAACTTGGCATGATAAAAATTCCTCAAATTGGCATAGTTAGAGTTGGTAAATTTGTTGAAATTGGGGCAAACTGCACAATTGATCGCGCAGCATTTGATGAAACTATTATAGGTGATGGTGTAAAGATGGATAATCTTGTTCACATTGCACACAATGTAAAAATAGGTGCAAGTACGGCAATTTTAGCGCAAACTGGCATAGCTGGTAGCGTTACAATTGGTGTTGGCTGTCAGATTGGCGGGCAGGTTGCAATCAAAAATGATACCAAAATTGGCGATGGCGTAAAAATTGTAAGTAAAAGTGTTGTAATGAACGACTTAGAAGATGGGGCAATTGTTTGTGGCATTCCAGCTATATCTTTTACTAAGTGGAAGCGAATATCGGTTATAGTAAGCAGATTGCCAGAGCTTGTTAAATCGTTTGAATCGGCTAAACACATGTTTCAAAATGCTGGCAAAAATAGACCATGGTATCTAAGGATATTTAATATTTTTAAAAAGTAAGGACCGATTGTTAAAACGGTGTAGGTTGAAATGGTTAATCAAAATTTAAAATTTGATATAAAAAACATAAAAGCAATTATTGGCCTTGGCAACCCTGGACCAGGCTATTACAAGACCCGCCATAGCATTGGATTCAGAGTTGTTGACGAGATGGCTACAATGTTTAATGCCTCCTTCAGCGCATCCGAAGATAAAGAATATTGTCAGATAAAAAATGAAGAATTAAACGTTTATCTTTTAAAACCGCTCACATTTATGAATAGTTCCGGAAAGGTATTGACTTTTCTTCAAAAAAAAGGAGTTAAATCTGACGAAATTTTAGTGATTCACGACGAACTTGAGCGAAAATTTGACGACATAAGCTTAAAATTTGGAGGTAGCGCAAAGGGGCACAACGGGCTGAAGTCGATTATTGATTTTGGTGGACCAGACTTTTGGCGATTGCGTTTTGGCATAGGTCGGCCCGATGATAAGGCCAATGTCAGTACCTACGTTCTTTCATATTTTTCAAAAGACGAAGAAAATCAAATTTCATCGTTAATTAATCAAGCTATAAATTTGATTTTGCAAGGCGGATAATATCTCAGTATTGAATCTAATACCATTCCGAGTTGTTAAAGTACCTAAAATAAAGCTTTTTGCGTTTGGTTGTAAATCTACGATTGGAAGCTAGCTGTAAATAGCAGTGGCATTTTTCCTTATTTTGAACAAGCCACATCCAATCGCACGTTGCTGGCGGGGTCTAAAAAATTGTAATTTTCTTTGTAGCTCTGATGAATAGCCGCATGCGAGAAGCCATGGTCGATGTATCAATCTGCCTATGCATGTTTTGACATGGCGCAATGTTTGGTAGATTTTAAATATTTTTTACAAAAACCAAGCCATTCGCTGTTCCGAAAGCTATCATTTGTTGTATTGCTGCGCACGAAATGTAAATGTCTGGCAAATTGTCAAGGCGAGTCAATGCTTTATTAACGATGTTAAACGTATAAACATTTGATCCTGAGGCCTTGTGTCGATATTTGGGAGGCACAGACTTTCCAGAAATTTCGTAGTTATCATGAACTATTAAAACCGTTTCAGGATTTAACCATTCTACAGAGAGATTTTTTATTGGCGTTGGGCTGTGAATTATTTGCGATGCTTCTATTTCATGCACAAGATTAAGTACATTCAATTCAATTGTGCAAGGATCTTGTTTTGCTACCTGAGCAATTACAATGACTGGAGTTAAAATTAAGCTTGGTGGATTCCATTTTATTATGCTAAATAAGGCTGATCTAGGCACAAAATTGGGCTGACTTACCGTTTGGTTCGGTTGATAAATTGAAAGATATGAAGCTTTGTTGGGGCTCTGATCAATCCAATTAACCAAACGATATACGCTTAAATCTTCACCTGAAAAAGCTATTGTATTATCAAACGGGCAGCAAGAAATACCGTTTATAGTGATGCCTCCGTTGTCAAATTTATAACAAGCAACAAGTTCTAGTGGATGCTCTGATTCCTCATTAAGTTTAAGAATAAAAATTAGGCCAAAGATACGTGAACCGACATCATTTGAATCGGCTCCAATTATTAGGTATTCTCCAACGTTATTCCAAACCATACTATTTATCGTTCCATCAACGTGCAATTCGCCTAAATTTTTTACAGTGTTTTCGTCTTGAATTTTGAATAAATTAACATTTCCACTATTGCTGCCTGTTGCCAAAATATATGAGGTATCCCACTTATTTCGCCAATTATCCCTCCAGGCCAAAACGTTGATTATGTCGCTGTTGACAAGATAAAGCGGTTGTAATGGTCGAACAATTTGTTTAGGCGTTTGGATAAGTTTTATGATTGAGTCTTGTGGCCAAATTAAAACGCTTGCAGAAACAATTTCTTTTCTGAAATTGAAGTCGACTACCGTTGCCGCAAGATATTTGCCGTTTTGGGTCCAGGTTATATCGTTTATTTCCCAAGATACAACTTTTTTATGAGAATTAAATATCGATTTTTGTATAATCTCTGTGAGTGGCTGCCGTATCGAAAAAATAGGCTGAGTAGCTGCTGGAAGGACTGATTTAAACGTAAGTATGCAAAGACTTAAAATTGTTATTAGAGCCTTACTCGTGTGTGATTGTGAAAGCATAATATTTCCCATTTTTAATATTTATTTGACGCTGCTGCGTACGATTAGTGCTTTCAATTTATATAAATCATACCTTGTTGTCAAATTCAGAAAATTCGTGTAAATCTTTCTTTACATTGTTCAACAAATAATTATATTGACAAATTCCTGGATTTGTTTGCGTATTTATAATAGTTTTAGGGTATCGTTTTTGGTTTAATTTTTTAATATAAGGTTTTAAGCGATGGGCGAGCACCGCAAGGATCAGAGTAGTTGTTGTAGCCACGATCACAAAGGTGGGGCGTTAATCAATCACAATGCCGTAAAGGAAGAGTTTTTTTGTCATTTTCCGTATGCTGTTTTTTCTGTGGCTTTAGCGCTAGTTTTGGTTAGCTTCGTTTGTTACAATGATTCTCCAGAGCAAACGCGCTTTGCATATCGGCTATTTCACAATTTTCATTTTCTACACTTACTTTTTGCAGCCAGTGGTACGGTGCTTATGTTTAGACGTTATTCAAGCAGTTTTTGGGGTGGTATTTTGGTTGGTTTTTTTATACCGGCTATTTTTTGTACGATATCAGACGCCTTTTTGCCATACATCGGCGGACGCTTGATGGGGCTGGATATGCATTTTCACTGGTGTTTTATAAAGCATATCGGTACTGTTCTGCCATTCCTGATTGGTGGCATGATTAACGGCTGGGTGATGAGTTTGCACTGCCATAGCCAAAAAATTTTTTATTCACTTGGATTCCATTTTGCACATATACTTGTAAGTTCGCTTGCTAGTCTTCTATATTTAATTAGTTTTGGCTTTGAAGGCTGGTGGAGTAAAATGGGTATAGTATTTTTGTACTTAATTTTGGCCGTGTTGCTGCCGTGCATCATGTCTGACATTGTTGTGCCGATTTGGTTTGCAACATTTAAATTGTTGAAAAAGTAGTTAACAAGCGTTTAAAAGATTGTTTTTGCGGGCATTTATTCCTTGCAAGGATGAGGTTGATGAGAAGTATCAAAATAGAGAACATTTCTAAAGCGTATGATGGTGAGTTGATTTTAGAAAATTTAAGCCTAGAAATTCCTGCCGGGCAGTTTTTTGCCTTGTTAGGGCCGAGTGGCTGCGGTAAAACCTCGCTGCTTAGATTGATTGCTGGGCTTGAAAGTGTAGATTCAGGCAAAATATATCTTGGTGACCAAGATATTACAGACCAACCAATCTATGAAAGGCGCATTAATACGGTTTTCCAACAGTATGCGCTATTTCCACATTTAACTGTGTTTGAAAATGTTGCCTACAGCCTTCGTATCAAAGGTGTAAAAGAAGCTAGCCTGCGCGAAAAAGTTTATGACGTTATAAAAATGGTACGTTTGAATGGGCTTGAAAACAAGTTTCCACGCAGTCTTTCTGGCGGACAGCAGCAGCGCGTAGCTCTTGCAAGAGCTATTGTAAGTGAGCCAGAAGTTTTGTTGCTGGATGAGCCACTTGCGGCACTTGATTTGAAGCTAAAAGAAGAAATGTTGATAGAGCTTATAGATTTACAGGATAAACTTAGGACAACATTTATTTATGTAACGCACGACCAGTTCGAGGCTTTAACTGTTGCTGATAAGATGGCAATCATGCACACGAATGGTGGAATTGAGCAGTTGGGTACGCCAAAGCAGATTTACGAATTTCCAGTTTCACGCTTTGTTGCGAATTTTGTAGGAAATACAAATATTATTGAAGGCACGTTAAAAGACTCTGAGGGCAAGAAATTTGTAGATGTTGCCGGGCTTGGTCTTTTTAGCGTAGATGCCCCTGTTGAAAAGGCCTGGATGGTGCCTTCAAACAATGTTTACATGAGCGTTCGTCCAGAAAAAATATTTATTAGCAAAAAAGGTCGTACTGAGTTTTCCAATCACCTGGAAGGCATTGTTACCGACATAATTTATTATGGTCGTAGTACGCAATATAACGTTAGATTAAAGAATGAGCAGCGATTGATGGTGTTTGAGCAGAATGAGGAGCACTTTCCACAAGAAAGTATCGATTATTACGATAAAGTTAATTTGTACTTTCAAAAAGAAAATGTCGTTTTATTGGAGTATTAATGAAGTTTATTCGCAAACTTTTTACTGAAGAAACAGCATTTATATTTTCATGTCCAGCGTTTTTGTGGGAGTTTTTATTTTTATATCTTCCATTGACTGCTCTTGCGATGTACAGCTTCTTTGTTTATTCTCCTGTTTTGCAAAAATTTACATTTTCTATTCATTATTATTTGCAGGTTTTGGATACACTTTATTTCAGGGCTATTTTGAATTCATTGATTTTGGCTTCTGCAACGGCTTTTGTTTGTTTTATAATTGCTTACCCCGTGGCATTTTTTTTAGCGATGCGGATTACGCCAAAATATCGATCATTTTTTTTGTTTACTTTAATTTTACCATCATGGACAAGCCTTGTAATACAGATTTATGCCTGGTTTTTTTTGCTGGAAAAAGAGGGTTTTTTGAGCCAAATTTTATACACTCTTGGAATTTTGCCTCAATCCGCGCATTTATTAAATAATTATTTTTCGATAATGGTTGGCATGGTTTCATGTTTTTTGCCGTTTATGATTTTGCCAATTTATGTGACGCTTGATAAAATGGATCCTGAGTTGTTAGAGGCTTCCGCTGACCTTGGCGCAAATCGTACGGACACGTTTAAGCGCGTAATTTTTCCACTTTCATTACCAGGCGTTTACACTGGTTTTTTGTTGGTTTTTATACCAGTTTTTGGAGAATTTGCTATTCCATCAATGCTTGGCGGATCGACGTATGTTTTTTGGGGAAGTTTGATAGTTGATAAATTTTTACGAGCAAGAGATTGGCCGTTTGGTGCGGCACTGGCCATAGTTGGTATTATGCTTATTGTTTTGATCATTCTTAGTTTTGTTATGATTGGTCGATTGATGACCCATCTTAGAACAATAAAAGTAGTAAAAAATAAAAATTAAGATTTGGGAATGTGAATGGTAGAAGAGAATAAAAAGCTTTTTTTAAGGTTAATGCAGCCTTTAATCGTAGGTTTTACCTATCTTTTTTTATATTTACCGATAATTGTGATGGTGCTTTTTTCTTTTAATAAAACAAAAGTTTCTGTTCACTGGGAGGGCTTTTCATTGTGCTGGTACAAGCAGCTTTTTCAGACTCCTGAAATTTTGGATGCCTTGCAGGTATCGCTTATTGTTGCATTATTTGCCACAATTATTAGCGTTGTGCTAGGAACGTTATTTGTGGTAGCCAGTGTTTGGCGCAAATCGGGTTATTTATCATATTTATTTCATGCAAATATTATTTTACCAGAAATAATAATGGCAATCGGTATTTTAAGCGTTTTTACATTTTTTCAAATTCCGCTTGGATATTTGAGTTTGATTACAGGACACACTGTTATTGGCCTTGGGTTTGTAATACCAATTGTTAGAGCGAGATTTGTGGAGCTTGATCCAATTTTGACGGAAGCCTCTCTTGATCTTGGGGCCAGTTATACCCATACTTTTAAAAAAGTTTTATTACCGCTTTTAATGCCTTCTCTTGTGTCCTCTGCATTACTTGTTTTTACGTTGTCGTTGGATGATTTTATGATAGCATTTTTTTGTTCTGGGCCCAAAGTTCAAACACTTTCTGTTTATGTTTATTCGATGATAAAAGGCGGCGTGGATCCAACAATTAACGCTATTTCGGCACTGTTTTTACTATTTAGTAGTCTGTTAGTTTTAATTTTGTGTTCTTTAAGAGTAATTGATCAGGTAATGTCACATGAATAAGTCAATTGATTTTATTATAAAATTATTGGGCATTGTCTTTCGTCGATCCTTGATAATTACTTTTTATTTATCATGCTTACTTGCGTTTTTATATTTTCCACACATCGTTGATTACTTTAAAGCTGATGATAATTCAATTACCGTATACACCTTTACCGAGTTCATTTCATCTGAATCATTGCGTAGATTTGAGCAAAAAACTGGTATCAAGGTTAGGCTCCAATTTTTTGAATCAAACGAAGAACTTTATGCTAAATTCAAGATTAACCAGGGAGAGGGGTATGACTTGATTACCCCATCTGATTATATGGTTGATGTAATGCGCAAAGATGGGCTTTTGCAAAATATTGACATTGCTGAGTTGGATAATTTTAAAGATTTGGATCCTCGCTTACTGGGCCAATATTTTGATCCTGATAATAAATACTCAATCCCGCTATGCTGGCTTGTTTATGGGATTGTTTATAATAAAGGTTTAATTGGATCGGAATTTAGATCGGCCGATTTGGATTTGCTTTTCAGTGACGCTAATAATTTGATTAAAGATAAAATTATCACAAAACCTTATCGCATCTGCATGATTCAAGATCCTCGTGAAATGGTCTGTCTTGGCGCGCTTTATTTGTTTGGTCGTACAAGTAATTTAACAGAGCAGGATTTTGCAAGTATTCAGGATTTACTTAGTCATCAAAAAAAATCAGTAGAAAGCTACACAAGTGTTGGCGTCCCCTATTTTTTAATGGGAAATATCGCGTCCGTGGCAGTTGTTACAAGCCATCAGATGAGAAAGATGTTTGAGTCCAACGAAAATTTTGTTTTTGAGATTCCCAAAAAAGGAAGCCTGTTCGTAATCGAAAATCTTGCAATCCCGGCAAAAAGCCCAAAAGCCGAACTGGCACACAAATTTATAGATTTTATGATATCGGAGGAACTTGCTGGCCTTCATTCAGCGATGTATGGCACAAATCCAAGCAATAAAGAGGCTTACAAAGGAATAGATAAAAAATTTACTGAAAACCCAAATTATTTCCCAACCAACGAAGTTTTTTCAAGGCTGCATTTGATTAAAAATGATATTTCACTAGAACGAGTTGATTCGATTTGGTTGGCGGTGAGGTTTTATTGATTGTAACGGCTATACATAGGCCTATGTCTTTTAAATCTTCGAGTGTATGCTGGTTGCAAGAGAAATGATAAGTTTTTAGGTGCGGCCTGCTGATAACGATTTGATGCTTGGTTACAAGAGTTTTTTTAAAAAAGTGCAAAAAGTGCCTGTTGTCTTGAATGGCTTGATCTAATGCTGATATTGGAATTGTATAATTTGTGTGTAAAATGTAAAATTGCGAGAGTTTTAGAGAGTTAATTTATGAAAAATTTAAAAGAATCTTTTGAAAGTATTTACGAAAAGTACAAACAAAAAAGAGAAAAATTTAAGACAGTCATTGATGGCTGGAATAAACGAAGAAGTAGTTATCACGACGCATTTGAGCTTTTAAAAATTACAGACGCCCAGGCGGAATCATTGATGAAAGATTTTGCTTCAGGAGCAGCAGTAATTAAATCTGATTTAAAGAAAAAAATTAAAAACTTTAAGGCAAATTACAAAAAATTAAATGAGATAACAAAGCCTATTTTGCAGCAGTGGGTCGAGGCTGTAGTTGTTGCAGTGGTTTTGGCTGTCATTTTGCGCAATCTTTTTTTTGGGCTTTATCACGTACCAACAGGGTCTGCCGAACATACAATTCTTGTTGGTGACCGCATCTGGGGTAACAAAATGGCGTATTTTCTGGATGAGCCAAAGCGCGGCGATTGTGTTATTTTTGATGATCCATTATTTAAATTCGATAGAAATAGTAAAATTAAATTATTGTGGCAGAAATACATTGGATTCCCAATTCCGTTGCTTGGTCTTGGAGCAGGCCCAGACAATTGGGTAAAAAGGGTTATTGCGGTGCCTGGCGACACGATAGAAGGTCGTGTTGAGGATGGCAAAACCGTGATTTACTTGAATGGGAACAAGATTGATGAACCGTATGTTAACAAACATCCTTTGATCAGGGCTCGTCGATCTAAGGGCATTATTCCATTCGAAACTATCGGACCTTTGCGTGTTCCAGAGTTTTTGCATCTTTCTGAGCGCGATAATTATTATTATACCTACGACACAAGCAAATCGATTGAAGATCAAACTTTTTATCGACTGACACCTGATGAGATAGTTCAAGATCCAATGACGGGTAAGCCTAGCTATTCCGAGCCATATTCTCCAACATATAATTTTGATTACGAAGAACGTAAATTTTATTGCGTCGACACGTTTGGTCCTTTCAAGGTGCCTGAGGGCAAATATTGGATGATGGGTGATAGCCGCAAAAACAGCAAAGATAGTCGTATTTGGGGCTTTCTGGACAGAAGCTTGGTTCATGGCCGTGCGAGTTTTATTATCTATTCGATCGATAGCGAAGAGGCATTCTGGTTTTTTGATTTTATTAAGCATCCAATCGATTTTTGGTTCAAAAGAGTTCGTTGGGATCGCATGTTTACAGATTTAAGTAAATATAACGGCAAAATTCCGTGCACAACTGAAAATTGACATAATTAGTGAGGTCATAAAATGAATAAGAATAAATTTTACATTACAACTCCGCTTTATTACGTTAACTCAAAGCCGCATCTTGGAACGCTTTATACAACGTTGCTTGCCGATTCGTTTGCGCGGTGGAATAAATTGCTTGGCAAGCAGGTTTTTTTCTTAACCGGCACAGATGAGCATGGCCAAAAGTTGCAGGAGGCTGCCGAAAAAGCAGGCAAGGCGCCAAAAGATTTTGTTGATTCGATGATTCCGTCATTTAAACAAATGTGGGAATTGTACGGGGTTGAGTACAATAAATTCATCAGAACGTCAGACGATGAGCACAAAAAGGCCGTTGAATGCTTTATTAAGAAGCTTCAAGACCAGGGTGATATTTATAAATCATCGTATTCAGGACTTTATTGCGTTCCATGCGAGACATTTATTGTTGTTAACAACGAAACTCCCAAAAATGACAAGGGTGAGCATGTTTGTCCATCGTGCATGCGCGATTTAAAAGAGGTTTCCGAAGAAAGTTATTTTTTTAGACTTTCTGCTTATCAAGATCAGCTGCTGAAATTTTACGAAGATTTTTCTCATTTTATAACGCCAAAAGAGCGGCTACAAGAGGTTTTTAAGCATATCTCGCAAAACCGTTTCGTGGGGCATTCCTTTCCCTGGTGATCCAAGCCACACGGTTTACGTGTGGGGTGATGCTTTGATAAATTACATCAGCGCAATCGGTTTTGGGCAGGATGATGCCAAGGCTCAAGAAAATTTTAATTTTTGGTGGCCTGCAGATTTACATTTGATGGGCAAGGATATTGTTCGCTTCCATGCGGTTTATTGGCCTGCGTTTTTGATGGCCTTAGATTTACCAATGCCTAAAAAAATGCTTGTGCATGGCTATATTTTGATGGGCGAGCACAAAATGTCCAAGTCGCGTGGCAATGTCATTGATCCTGCGCAGCTTGCCGAATGGTACGGCGTGGAGCAGGTCCGATACTTTCTTCTCAAACACATGTCTGTGGCTCAGGATGGGCAGTTTGACTTGAAGGATTTAGAAAATACTGTTTCATCAGATTTGGCTAACGGTGTTGGTAATTTACTGAGTAGAACAATAACATTAGCATTGAACAACGGGCTTAATCAGGTCAAGGCGCCAAGCGCATTTGAGCCAGCATCCTCAGCGTTAAAAGAAAAGTACGAAGAGACGTTTAAGATTTATTGGGACGAGATGAATAATTGCGTTCCGCATCTTGCACTTGCAGAGCTGCAACGCTTTGTTGCCAACGTTAATGCCTATTTTCATTCGCAACAGCCGTGGGTTTTGGCAAAACAAAACAGAGAATTGTTCGAGGAAGTTATTTATACATCGTGCCAAAGCTTGTACATGATATCAATTTTATTGTGGCCAATTTTACCTAAAAAAATGGAAACCTTATTACAGGCTTTGGGGCATAAATTTGACTTATCGAACAAAAATATCGAAGAGTTAAGAGCTGCAAAATGGAATAAGACATTTGTTCTAAGTCCGGTTAGCCAGGCTTTATTTGTACGGCCAGAATCTCATGCCGATCAATCAACTGAGCAATCCGAAAAATCAGTTGAAAAAGAGAGCGTAAAGCCGGTAGCTGCAGCATCGGAACAAGAATTTATAAAAATAGATGATTTTGCCAAAGTTCAGTTGGTTGTTGGCACAATCCAGTCTTGCGAAACAATTTCCGGGTCAGACAAGCTTTATAAACTTAGCGTTGATTTGGGTAAATTTGGCGTTAGGCAAATTTTATCTGGCGTTAGGCAACATATTTCCGCGGAAGAATTAATTGGCAAGCAGGGCGTTGTTGTTGCAAATTTGCCACCTCGCAAAATGATGGGGCAAGAGTCGCAAGGCATGATGCTTTTCGCCGAAGACGAGTCCGGTAATTTCAGACTCGTTACGGTTGGAGGCGTGGTCGATAGTGGTACGCGTCTGAAATAACACATTGTCAAAGTTATGATTTAAAGGGCTATACATAAAGTATGGCCCTTTAATGTTTTGAATACATCGGCTCTACAAATAAATTAACAAGTTTTATGAATCGCTCTGCCGACTTCGACCTGATCAATTGTTTCGGATGATTTTTTAAAAAATAGCAAAAACGGGTATTGCATTTGAAAGACCTTTCCCAATCGTTTTTTTAGTTCTTGCATTTTTGCGATCATATTTGCGAAATTTTAAAGAGGTTTAGATGCTCGAAGTGTTTGTTATAAAAAGGAGATATCTGGTGAAGGCTTTTAATCTAGTTTCAATCATTTTTTTTGCATCAATTTTTTGTTTTTTTAATTCTAATCTTGGGGCAATGAAGGAGCATAAAGCAGATCTTTTAATGATCAACAGAACGGTTAAGTCTGGTGAACCAAATGCTTTTGAGAGTGCTTTGAAGGCTGCAAAATTAGAGCTGGATACAAAAAATTCGACATCGTTAGATATTGCGTTAAGTATTTGGAAAAATTTAGTAAAAAAACGTTATGAGCTTGCATATCCGGGCGCATTGAAGCAAGTTGAAAATAACGTTGATGCTAGTAATTCAAAGGTTAAGGTTGCTGCGCTTTATTTATTAAAAGCATTAATTGAGGCTGGAGATAAAGAGGCTGTTGAATATGCCAAAACTTTTGTAGAATCAGCCCAAATTGGCGACAATAAGGCTTTTAATAAAGCGATTTTAGATTTGAAAAATGCGTTAGCCCCTAAGCCTGAAAAGCAAAAACCAACTCAAGATCCACTTAATCTGGGGCTTGTAAGTTTGCAAAAAAATATAACATCTATAACTGCAAGTTTGGAAAAGGTCCAATCTAAGCTAACTTTGGTCAAACAAAGCCTTGAATAAGAAATAAAAATTTGCGATTCACAAGGAGTGTTGGAGATGTCTAAGCGTTTGAAATTATTATTTATTACAGCTTTTTTTGTTAATTTTTTCGTGCAAGGTGATGTTGGTAATCTTAAAGACTCGCTCACAATTTTAAAACCGAATTATTTTAGATATTCAATTATTCATGGAAGTTTATGATTCAGCTTGGGACCGAAAAAAGGGTGACAAGAAGGATGAGTTAGTTGATTCTAAAAATGTACCGGCATTGGTCTTGCTGATCGATCAATTATTTCATAGACCGCCAAACACTGCAGGGAGAGCCAATTTTACTCCGACAGTGCCAATAAAAGCTTTAGCGCACGATGATTTAGCCAGCTTAATTGCAGAGATTTTGGCGCTGACACTAAAATCGGAATTCACCGAGTTTCTGGAAAAATTTAAAACTCTGGATAAAAGTAAGTTGCAGTCGTACAAAGAGTTTTCGCAAAACGTTAAATTGTTTAAAGGTGCTGCAGATAAGGCTTTAATTTCGGTCAAACTCTTAGTGCCTGCCTTGCTTGAAAGTTTAGAACAAACTATTTTAACGCTCCAGGCCTTGGTTTTGGCGTGTTGTGCTGACAATAAATCCTCGCTTGCCGTATTTTATAAAACGCTTAATAAAAAGTGCTTAGAAATCAAGAAAGAATCGATTTTTGTTAAAGATGGGATGATTGGATTAAACAACGTTTTGAAAAATCTAAAAAAATAAAGATTGAGCAGGCCTTAACCAATGCCTTGAATAAAAACGTTGCAGAAACCATTGAAAAAGATCCGGCGCTTTATGAGTCTCTGATTTATTTTGCTTCATTGTCCGAAAATTATCCCAAAATTTCTAGCTACAGGCAGTCAACGCTTTATTGGAATGGAAAGACGATAAGCGAATGGGGGACGTATCAATGCAGTTTTACCGATTGCATGGATAGTACGATGATGAATTTATCGAACATCATTGTTTTTAATCCTGATACGTCGAGTTTTGATTTAGACAACTTCAAACAAAAATGTAAGAACGCAACCCCAAATTCTAAAATCGAAAATTTTTATGCAGGCAAGCATCCAGCATTTGGGGAA
>LBTE01000007.1 GCA_000989955.1 candidate division TM6 bacterium GW2011_GWF2_37_49
ACCTTCATTAGCAGGAAAAACTTTTACTTCTGTTATTTCCATAAGCTTCCTCAGTTACGCCCAGGTTGCGCGTGACGTCTTATGCAATTTGTCCCGCTACACCTTGAAACTCTCATATATAACAGTAAATTTATTACGACTTAAATTTACTTTGGACTAGCACGTTTGTCAACAAATTTTTGCCCAGTTTAAAGTTTTTCAGCAGCTCTTAATTTAGCGGATCTTGATGACGGATTAATGCCTACTTCTTCTGCTGAAGCAATAATTGGCTTTCGTGTTAAAATATTCAATTCGGTGTTGCGCTCTATTAAAAAAGTTTTAACTAATCGATCTTCCAATGAATGAAAACTAATGCAAACCAGCCGTCCACATTGATTTAGAAGCGGTAGGGCAGAGCTCAAAAATGAATTTATGTTGCCTAGTTCATCATTTACCGCTATTCTTATGGCTTGGAAAGTTTTTGTGGCGGGATGTATTTTACTGTGAAAAAAAGGTATCGCAGATTCAATAACGTCAACCAATTGACCTGTAGTTTTAAATCTTGTCTTGGCTCTGAAATTTATTATAGCCTTAACGATTTTTTTAGCATTGGATTCCTCGCCATATTCATGCAGAATTTTAAGAAGTTCTTTTTCAGTATAATTATTCAGTATATCGGCTGCGGTCGTTATGTAATGCGCCTTGGACATTCTCATATCTAATGGAGTGTTTGTTCTGAAAGATAATCCAGCCCGTTCACGAATTTGTAATTGTGATGTTCCAAAATCGGCTAAGAATCCGTCAACAGATTTAATTTTTTCTTTTTTTAAAAGTTTATAAATATTTGCAAAATTTCCCCACAAAATATTTAAACGATCGCCGTATTCATTTTTGAACGATTCTTGATTTTCCTTGATTGACTCAAGGTCCCAGTCGATGCCAATTACCTTGCAATTCGGTTCTTTTTCAAGAATCGCTTTTGTATGTCCTCCACAACCAAAAGTTACATCTACATAAACGTGACCTGGTTTTGGATCAAGATATTCAATAACCTCATTAACTAAGACGCTTTTGTGCTTATTTATCATGATTTATCCGATTTTATTAGTAATTTTATCTAAATTAATTCGTTTTGCTGGTTGTACAGTATAATCAATAAAATCAGAAGTCCCGTATTTTTCTGCATAAATTTCAATTTTTTTATTTTTAATATTGACTAAGCGTCCAAGATCTAGTTTTTTTGTGTTTTCGGGTAGTAATTCATAAGTGGCATTTTCTGCTAGCTGTCGCTCATCCTCATCAAATATGACCAGGTAACCTCGAACATATGTCCTATCGCGTGGTTCAATGATTGTATCTACGTCGATTATGCCGGATTCTGTAGACTTAATTTTGATGACAGGTGTCTTATCAAAGCGCCAAATACTCATGTCGTCTCTAGATTCATCAATATCGGTCCATGATTCGGTTGTTTTTTTTGCAAGCCAAGAACTTTTGGCCTTTTTTTCATAAACAAAGCATGTTGTCCAAATTGCTTTTCCAGTTTTATTTTCGACTACAAAATCAAGCTCAGGTGTATCATTTTTTTGGTTGCTTGTTTTCACAAAATCATAATCATAAAAACTACCACGGAATCCATACTTTTCAATTTCTATCTTGACCGTTTTATCTTTTAATTGCGCTATTAAATCAAGATCAATTTTTTTCTTATCAGAAAGCATTTCATACGTCGATTCTTCTGCGTCATTCAAATCTTCAAATACACCAAGATATCCAAAAACATCTGCACGATCTTCGGCATCTTCTATCTCGTCGGTACATATTTCAATTTTTTTATTATCTTCTAATTTTTGTACTGGTGATTTGTGCCAGCGCCACTTCCCGGCAGCTCTTTTTTTGATGTATGCAAAACATGCTACATAAATAGTTTGCCCAGTCGTATTTTCAACACCAAAGCTAAGTTGTTTTTCATTGCATTGTTTTGTGTTTATAGCTTCTGTGGTAAATTCTGTTTTGCTTTGTTTATTCGTCTTAACATATTCTTCATTTTCATAAACATTCTCATCAGCCTTCTTATCTATACAATCTTCGTCGTCTTCATCATCGTCATCAGATTCTATTTTTTTACGAGAAAATTTAGCTTTTTTTTGCTTGTTATCGGACGGTTGTGGAATGTTTTTTTGTATTTCTGCTTCAATTAACGGCATTTCTGGCAAGATTGAAACCTGTTGTTCGTCTTTAGTGCTTACTTGTATTTGTTCAGTTAATAGTTCCATTTTGGGAATTTGATCGTCAGACACATATTTTTTTTCCGGTGTTAAAACTGGAGGTTTATTTTTTTTGAAAAATATCGATTTGTCTGTGTTATTTAACGCTTCTGTTTGTCCAAACAAATTTAGACATATAATAACCGAAAGTATCGGCAGGAAGATAAAAATTGATATAGCTTTCTTATTTTGCATTATTTGCTCCTAAAAATTTATTCAAAAATTGTACTATCCCCTATGCTAATCCATCATTATTTCTTGTTCAATCATTTTTAGTTTTTGCGCGAATTCTGTATCTTGCTTAACCATACCGTCAACTTTGTTTATTGCATGGATAACCGTTGAATGGTCTCGTCCTCCGACAAAGCTTCCAATTATTTGCAAAGAGCTTGTAGATAGTTTTTTCATTAAATAAAAAACTATTTGCCTGGCCTCTGCAATCTCTTTACTGCGTTTTTTGGATTTTAGCTCGTTAATTGCAATATTTAAATGTCTTGAGCATAGCCTTAAAACTTTTTCTAGTGAGGTACTTTCGTTGTGCTTTTGATTTAAATTTAATAAAACCTTTTTTGCAATATCCAGTGTTATTGGCTTGTTGATTAATCTTGCAAATGCACTGACCCGTATTAATGCGCCCTCTAGTTCTCTGATATTTGATATTACGCAGGAAGATATAAAATAGGCCACATTTTCTGGCAAATCTATACAATTTTGGTCAGCCTTTTTTTTCAAAATTGCTATTTTTGTCTCTAAATCTGGTATTTGAATATCTGCAACCAGTCCCCATTCAAGTCTTGATTTTAACCTGTTTTGAAGCCCAGAAATCTCTTTGGGGAATGTGTCGCTTGACATGATTATTTGTTTTTGGCTTTGATGTAACGTGTTAAAAATATGAAAGAAAATCTCTTGGGTTTGTTCTTTGTTTGATAAAAACTGTACATCGTCAATCAATAACAAATCTAGCTTTTGGTACTTGTTTCTGAAGCTGTCAGCTTTGTCAAACCGAATGCAGCTAATAAATTCGTTAATGAAATGATCGGTTGTTTCGTAGCTTATTTGAATATTGGTGTCATTTTTTTGTACGGCATTGCCGATGGCGTGCAGCAAATGAGTTTTGCCAAGTCCCGTCCCTCCATAAATAAAAAGTGGATTATAGACTTTGCCCACATTTTCGGAAACCGCTTGGGCTGCTGCGTAAGCAAGCGAATTGCTAGGGCCAACAATAAATGTGTTGAATGTATAATTTTCATTAAAATTTTTGCCAGTATTTTGCCTTTGCACTCGCGGTTTATTTGTGTAAACGGTTGTTGTGAGTTGAGATCCGGTTTCTTGTTGCCTATTTTTATCTGAATCTGTCAAGGTTTCTACGATTTGAATGGACGATGCAGGAATAATATTGCGGGGCGGATTTTCATTGCCGCTGCTCAAAAAAATAAAGTTTAGATTGTTGGAAAGCAGCAATCTACCAAGGTGTGTTTGCAGCAAGTTTACGTAATTTTCTTGTATCCATTTTTTAACAAACTGATTTGGCACACTCAAAGTAACGGTATTTGTTGCTGAATCCCAGTTTTGTAAGCTAACAGCCTTAAACCAGGTCTCAACAACTTGGCTTCCAGCTTCTTGGTTTATGATTTTTAAAAACTCTTTCCAGATATCAAGCACAACTAATCCCGTTTGCAGCGCAAAATTTTGTAATTTGATTTTTATTCTTAAGATAGCAAAAATTATATCATACTTAGAGAAATGGTGAATCTTTACTAAAATTACTTTAAAAGGATCTTATTATGAAACACGGTTCTAGTTTAATAAAGCTTTTTTTTATATTTCCATTCTTATTACTTATTTGTTCTTGTGCAAAAGATTCAACGGATCAAAAAAATAAAAAGCTGGCACAAAATTATTACAAATTATGCATGCTTGAATTTTCGGATAAATCGCAGACCAGTGTTTCGTCGGAAGAGCCTTACAAAAAGGCTTTGCAGTATATTCAGCAAGCCATAGATTCCTACGCATGCTCGGAATACCTGGCGGTCAAGGCCACGCTCCTTTTTAGGCTGAACGATGTTGCATCAAGCTGCAAAGTGTTTGAAGAGTCTTTAAAGCTGGATTGTGAGCCGCAAATTAAAGCCTGCATCATGAATAATTACGCATGCCTGCTTGCTCAGATTGGCAAACATGAAAAAGCATTGGATATTTTTAAAGGCCTGGAGACTAACAATGCCTACCTCACCCCTCAGGCAGCTCTTTTTAACAGGGGCAAAATAATGTTTGAGCAGGCTGATTATAACGCCGCTGTTCAAGAATTTTTAAAAGCTATTCAAAAATCACCAGATTTTTTGGATGCCCGTTATTATCTGGCAATGTCGGCCTTTCGCATGAATGACCTCGCCTTGGCCAAAAATGAGGTAAAAACAATTTTGTTTTTGGAGCCGGGGCACGAAGGTGCAACGTGGCTTAAAAATAAAATAGACGCCGATCTTTCGATTGATAATGGGTTAGGTGAGGACGTTTCTTGCTAGGCTGCTTTAATTGAATTATTTCAAAAGCGAATAGACTTTTCGCACTTTTTAAAAATTTTATCTGTGATACAGTTCTGGATCAGTGCTTGCAGGCGGGATCTAAAAAATTGTCAATTTCTTGGCAAGGCCGATGTGTGTATGTGTTTGAATTGTTGTGGGTGATGTATAGCCCTGAATATCGAGGTTTTGGCTGACATATAATTTAATGTTTTGACGTTTAAGTTTGTCTGCTTTTTTGCCAGCCTAGTCCCATTATTTTCAAAGATCATTGCATTTGCTGCCCTCAGTTTCTTATTATAAACGTAGGGGAATTTTAACTTGAGGGGGAAAGGGAATGAAGATCTTTGCTGTGTTCATACTATGTGTTTCGTTCGTATCAAATTTTTGTTCGATGTGTGGCAATGTTCCGCAGTCAAGCGATGGAATATTTCATGGCCTGCAGAGCTTGCAGCAGGGGAGGGGTGCCGAGCAAAAGCGGCTTCCTAGTGCCATATTTGAACAAAGAGATGATAGCGGTGATACCAATGTTTTTGATATACATGGGCTGGAACAGTTTGAAAGATTAATCGTTAAAAATTCTTATTACAGGCCAGTTGTATTAAAGCTGTACTTGCCTAATTACAAAGGTATAGCCCAAATTAATGAAATTTTTCAGGACGTGGCGCAAGGTTTTAACAATAAAATTATTTTTGCAGGTTTAAATATATCAAAAAATAAGCAGCTGTACATGCGAATTAATAATTTTTGTAACTTAAAAAATGTTGAATTGCCGCTATTTTTGTTTTACGAAAAAGGCCAGCTCAGGATGCCTTTTTTAAGCGGCCTACAGCCCAAAGATTATTTTGTGGAATACATACAAAAATTGTTTTTTAGTGAGCAGAAGAAATAGTTTTTTTAAAACCTGGCGTACAGGCTGCAGGGCAGTGTTCTAGTTCCTGATTTTTCTTGCAGGTGCAGCTCGCCAAATTCAATTTTTTTATCGGGAAAAAAGTCGGACAGCAGGTTTTTGAGCACAGTTGCCGAGTATCCCATCGAATAGCCGTTAAATATAAAAAATAATGGTTTTGGGCTCAAGGCCTGTTTGCACATCTCGAGCAGGTGATAAATCTGTTTTTCGAACTCAAAGACTTTGCCGGTGTTGTCGCGGCCGAATGCAGGCGGGTCAAGTATTATTCCATCGTATTTTATGTCACGTTTGATTTCGCGTGATACAAACTTGCCGCAGTCATCAACAATCCATCTAATTTTTGCGTTATCAAGGCCACTTAATTTTTGATTTTGGCTTGCCCAGTTAACAACTGATTTAGAAGCATCTACGTGACAGACTTGTGCTCCGGCCGCAGCAGCACAAAGCGATGCGCCTCCGGTATAAGCAAAAAGGTTTAAAACGGTGGGCTGCTTTTTTTGTGCTGCGATAATTTTGCTCATCCACAACCAGTTTGCAGACTGTTCGGGGAATATGCCTATATTTTTTGAGATTGTTGCTCGCAGTTGCATTTTAATCTCTTGTTTGCAGATTCCTTCATTTTTCAATGTTTTATAGCTGGTAATCCAAGAGTCTTTAAAATTCGGGGCAAATGCCCAACCCGAGCTTTTAAATGTTGCATCTGCCGACGACCAATCTTTGATCGTATTTTTTGTTTTCCAGACGCAATTTGTGTCGGGCCTGCAGGTGATATTATTCCCGAATCGTTCGAGCTTTTGGCCGTTGCCTGAGTCTATCAATTCATAATCGTCGACGAAATTTTGGGTTAAAATATTAATCTTATTAGTCGGTAAAACATCGATCATTTCGTATCTTTCAGAATTGAAGTAGCAAAATTATTTAGTGGGTGCTTTTCGTCGCACAGTTTTGCCAGGTGTTGACTGGTGATGTGCGTGTAAATTTCGGTTGTAGCAATTGTTTTGTGCCCAAGCAGTTCTTGAATTATTCTTAAGTCCACTCCCTCGATCAAAAGATGCGTTGCAAATGAGTGTCGTATTTTGTGTGGCGTAAGTTTGCGATTAACTTTTAATAATTTTCGAAACATCTCAAATATGCGTTGAACTGAGCGAGTTGTCAATATTCCTCCAGCTTTATTTAAGAAGACAAAATCACTTAATTCTTCGGTCAAAAGATGAGGTCTTTCTTTTTCAAGATACGTCAAAAGGCTCTGTTTGGCCTTGCTACCAAATAAAACCAAACGTTCTTTGCGGCCTTTGCCCAACACTTTGATTACTTTGCCATCAAAATTGACATCATTCATTTTAATGTTAACAACCTCTGAGCATCGGATGCCCGTGGCGTATATTATTTCAAAAATGGCTCTATCTCGGTGAGGTAGTCGCGTTGGCAATTCTTTAGGTTTTAGATTGTCGAGAAGATAAAAAATTTCATCTACAGATAATGTTATCGGCAGCTTTTTATCGATTCGTGGTGATTGAATATCTAGATTTAGCTTGATTCCCTGGTCCTTTAAAAATTCTTTAAACGATCGCATTGCTGATATTTTGCGAGCCAAAGAAGGCTTTGAAAGCTTTTGATAAAACATCGATACCACAAATCTTCTCATTACAGCTTCAAATGACTCTGATAGCTCAGGTTCCTTGCTCAAAATTTTTTGCCAAAACTTGGATAGCTGTCGCAGGTCTCCGGAATAAGCACGGAGAGTGTGTAGGGATACGTTACGCTCGACTTCAAGGAATGTTAAAAAATCCTTGGTTTTTTCCTCAAATAAATTTAAATTCACGTAAATATCTCCTAAAAGTTTTAAGCGTTTGACTGGTGTTTGATATTTTTACAAGAGATTTGATAACATCGCAATAGATTTTGGAAAAAATTTGAAAAGTTGTTCTAGCGGCAGCAAAATTTGGCTAAGGTAAATTGTGCAAATTATTAATATAATAAAATTACTCGAAAAAAATATAAATAAATTTACGCCACCGTTGATAGATCAAATAATTGATGAGTACGGTAAAAAATCATATTTAATTTTGATGGCATGCATTTTGAGCCTTCGTGTCAAGGACATCTCAACGGTTCATGTTTGCAGAGCGCTTTTTGCCAAAGCACAAACTCCTGATCAGATGCTTAAAATTTCTCAACCAGAGCTTGAAAAAATAATTTTTAAATCTGGTTTTTATAAAAATAAGGCAAAAATTATTCGTTCAATTTCAGATGAGCTTTTAAAAAAATTTGGAGGAGAGGTTCCTCGAACCTATGACCAATTGATTGGAATTAACGGCATCGGGCCTAAAACTGCAAATCTTGTACTGGGTTTGGCTTTTGACCAGCCAGCAATCTGCGTGGATACCCATGTCCATCGCATATCAAACCGACTTGGGCTGATTAATACAAAAACTCCAGAGCAGACCGAAATGGCATTAAAAAAGATTCTTGATAAAAAATACTGGATAAGGTGGAACAAGTTACTGGTGACGTTGGGACAAAATATTTGCACTCCAACGTCACCAAAATGTTCTTTGTGTGCGGCTTTTAGCTATTGCTTAAAAATTGGAGTTAAAAAATATCGCTAAAATTATTTAGACAAAGATTCTATGTTTTAGAATAACTCTGGAAAAACTTCTTCTAATTTTGCTTGCATTTCCATAGAAATTTTTTTCATTTCTTCCAATGGTATGTTGAGTATTAATCTTTTTAAAGCATCAATTTTTTGAAATAATTGAATCCTTTGTGCTACCAAAAGATCTCTGGAATCTTTTTCGTCAACGTTCTCATAATTTGAACATGAGAGCTGCATTGCTTGTCTTACAGCAGATATTGCTTTCTGTTCCATCAATATTTCATCTACGGCTCTAATAATTGTGCCTTCCTGTGATTCGATCTGCATACAATTAGCGTTGCCACACAGCCCAACAAAAATAACTAATAACATTGCACGAAAAAATCTTTTCATCTTTTGCTCCCAAAAATAAGATTATACTTTATTTACCGTAAACACTTCAGAAGGAAAATCTACAAAATTATTTTTGAGATGTAAAGTTAAAATTAAGTTTTTGGCTTAGAAATAATCTATTTTCATTGCTTTGCGAACTTTGTTCATTGTTTGTGCGGCTTTTTGACGAGCTTGTTGTGTTCCTTCCCGCAAAATTTGTGTTACTTGAGCTGGATCGCTTGAAAATGTTTTGCGTTGTTCGCGAATCGGTTCAAGTATTGCTTGCAAGATATCATTCAAATGTTTTTTTACTTTGACATCGCCAAGTCCGCCGCGTTGATAATGTGCTTTTAATTCCGCCACGCGATCTTTGTCTGTATCAAACACGTCAATGTATGCAAAAACAGTGTTGCCTTCGATTGTTCCTGGATCTTCAACTCGAATGTGGCTTGGATCAGTGAACATGCTCATAATTTTTTTCTTGAGATCCTCTGCTGAGTCAGACAAATAAATTGCGTTGTTTAGCGATTTACTCATTTTTGCCTGGCCGTCAATACCTGACAAGCGGCCGCCAGTTTCTGGCACCATGGCCTGAGGTTCGACAAAAATTGGTTCGTAAATGTTGTTGAATTTGCGCACAATTTCAACAGTCTGTTCAATCATTGGTAGCTGGTCGGCGCCGACTGGCACAAGGTCTGCGTTAAACACTGTTATATCAGCTGCCTGGCTGACTGGATAACATAAAAATCCGGCGGTGACGTTGGAGCCAAAACCTTTTTGTCTGATTTCATCTTTGACGGTTGGATTGCGTTCCAGGCGAGCGACTGTGACTAAATTTAAATAAAATACCGTCAAATCCGCAATTTCTGGAATCATTGATTGAATGAATATTGTTGAAGTTTTTGGATCTATGCCGACCGCAAGATAATCATAGGCTACTTCTAAAATGTTTTTGCGAACTTTATCCGGATTTTCAAAGTTATCAGTAAGAGCCTGTACATCGGCAATCATGATGTGTTGGTCGTAGTCGTATTGCAGCTTTACGCGGTTTTGCAGTGAACCAACGAAATGACCAAGATGTAGTGGGCCGGTTGGTCGGTCTCCAGTTAAAATAATTTTTTTTGTTTCCATAAAAATCCTTTAAATCTTTTTTGAGTTTATTTATTTAAATTAATATTTTTTATGCAGAAGAACAATGTTTTTTTGTTGTCCGTAAAGTTGATCAGATGATGTTTTGCAGAGGTGATGGCGTTTTTTGTTGTTTTTGAAAAACTCTTTTGAAATCATTGACCAGATCGTGACCTGCTGGCCGCACTGAAAAATTTATCGATTTTATTGTGGGGCTGATGGGTGAAGTGGTTTAAGGTGTGATGGTTGATGTATAAGGCTATAAATCATATGGTTGGTGCTATGTGTTTTTTAATTTGACTGAATTATTTTATTAAATTGTGGAGTTACGCACTCCACACCAGCGGCAAGGGTAACCATGCTGTTACCCTTGCATCCCAGCACCAGGGCAAGCCCTTGGAACCCACGACTCGATAGCTCGCTCCGACCGCTCGCTAACTCGCCGACAAGGTGGTGTCGTCCCTACATCATAAATTCCTTCTCGTTCAAACTCAGTTTTTTCAAACTTCGTTTTCACTCGTCGGAGTAATTTCGTGTAACCAGCTCGTGGTGAGCCTGTCGAACCATACGAGCGCTCGAATCCTTCGACAAGCTCAGGACGAACGGCTATTTGTTTTACGCTGACGAGCGAAAGCGTTAGCTTGAGTGAGGAAGATTTGTAAGGTAAGGACGGCATCTCCTCATTGGCTTGTTGGGTCTGCGGCCGGAGCAGCCCACCAAGCCAGGGATTTCAAAGGCCCTCCTTTGATTGCTTAGATTCCAAAGACTTTTCAACAAAAGTCTTTGGTGCTGGTGAAGGGCGCAAGCGCCTTCATAAATTTAAACAAATCAAACAAAAAAAAGAGATGGTCGGCAATTTTGCCGACCATCTCTTTTTAGATTTATATGTTATTTACAAATCTTAGTTAACTTCTTGCATACCAGGTAAGTGTTCTGTTGCATCCATGCTGATCAAGTTGTGTTTTTTGTATGCTTCGTCGAGCATGTAACCGGTAACAATTTCGGTTATCACACCAGGAATGACCTTATATGTTTGTTGCAAGAATTTGCTGTCTTTGTATTTAGCGCACTCATAAAGTCTGGAGTCGACTTTGTAGTTGGCAAAAATGCCTTTAATTGCAGCGTCTGCTTTGTCTTGGTCGCCAAGTTCTGTGAGTTTTTCAAAGTGTGTGGCAACAACAACTAAAGCATTTTTTTGCAACCCGAAACGTCTGATAGCCTTATAAGCCTCTGTTGCGCATTGTACAGCGTTACTACCTTTAAGTGGTTCGTCAACGATGTACAGAGCAAATTTGTCAGCGCCAAGAGATTGCATTTTTTCTGTAGCATCGATGAGCTTTCTGACTTCGTTTTCATACATAGACTCTTTACCGATGGTGGTTACAACCTTTGTGTCGGCAATGACAAGAGCGAAAGGCGTTATTGCAGCAGACTCTGCAGGAACAATACCAAAGGTTTGTGCTAATACTGCTAGCAAAGCCAAGGCTTGCATCCATGTTGTCTTACCACCAGCGTTGGCACCGGTTAAGATGATGTTGCGAAATGTGTTGCCAAGTTCAATATCGTTTGTAACTACTTTTCTTGGATCAAGAGTTGGATGCCAAAATTTTGTAGCACGAAGATATGGTTTGCCATCTTCAGCCTTCAAGAACTTAGGAATGCAGTATCTAGCAGGGTTTTTGGCAGAAGCTCTTAAAGCTTTTACAACTGCCATTGTAGCGTCAAGACGACTTACAAAGCGCATAATTTCTGTAAACTTGTCGGCTTTTTCGCACATTACACCGAAAGCCTTGAAAATTTGGCCCTTTGGTCCTGTGGCGCTAATTTTACCATTGAACGCAGATCCATCAAACATATCTAGAATTGATTTGAGCTCGCCGCCGTCTCGTCCTTCAATAGAGGACAAAATGCCTTTGCAACCAGGTATCGCGGTGGCAAGCGTATCATTTTTGCTTATAGCTTCAGCTATTTCTTTTGTTGCGTCTATGATGTCGGTTAAGTCTATCATGCAAGCTTGGAAGCGTTTGCCCATTTCTGCTCTTGGAGTTACGAAGGAATCCCATGATTTTTTCATGCCATAAAATGAGGCTAGAATCAATGCTAGTCGCATGTATTGGTTTACGTAAAAATTGTGTTGTGTCCGGTTACATCCAGCGTAATTTTGACTGGTTGCGCAATAGCGTTCTGTGCCATCGCAGCGCCGAAATGTTAGTAGTTTATTTAAGGATAAATTTAGACCTTGATTTTCTGCAGCGTCTGCAGCGAATGGAATAAAATTGCCTGGAAATTTTGCTAGTTGATAGGTGCTGAAAAGCATGTATGCTGCGCAAAGTGCTGAAGGAACCATTCTTCCTGTAAGCCCACCGTACCAGAGAGCGTTGTTGACAAAACGGCCACCGTTTGATGGGATATTTTCATCAAAATATCTTCTGAAATCATCGCGATTATTGCCATCGTCTTTGGTTTTGATGAAATAAAGCAAAGATTTTTCTGCTTTACCAAATTTAGTAAGAGCTGCGTTTATTTCATTGAAGAGAGGGGTGTCTTTGGAAAGGAGCTCAATAACTTTTTGTCTTTCACGCAATTTATCGAGATTGCAGAGAGGATTGCTTAACATTTCAAGCAATCCAAGCTTGCCAGCCCCGGTGTTGGTCAGGTTTGCGAAGTCAGAGAAGACTGTTACGTGTTTGCCTGTTTGATCAGGAAAAACGTTCAAATCGGTATAAACGTTTTCAGAAAAGTAAGCGCCCGAAGTGACTTCTTTATCGGAGCGGCTGTCATCAAAATAACGCATCAAAAGCTTCATGCTCTCAACTTCAAATATTTTTGGCAATACAGGATGAGCTGCATCATAACCTTCAGCATGCCTTAGCTCTTGCCTTTCTTTCTCTTCAAGTCTTTCTTGCTCGACTTGATTTTTAAGGAAGGCGTCATAAAATTGATTGACAGCCTCTTTTTCAGTTTTTTGTTGTTCAAGCATTTCTTTGTTGAAAGATCCGCCATCAGATTGGGCGGCTATTGCAAATGCGGAGCCTGCAATGTTTAGCGATAAGCCCAATAACAAGAGCTTAGCAATTTTTTTGACAGAAGATCTTCGCATCTTTTTTTGTAAATCCATCATTCTAGATACCTTTCAGTTAATCTTTACACAAACTATCATGAGAACACCTCACATTTTTTTATACAATTTGGATGAGTGGACTGCTAATTTAGAATATTGTAAATAAAAAAGCAAATGGGTATTAAATTCTATTTGTCGCAATATTTTGGACAAGTGTTACAATATCGATTGATTTTTTGTTTAATTTTTAACATAATTAGTCCTCGAGTTTGTAAAAGTAGAAGTAATTGTTGTGGTAAGTTTGTATTTTTATTTGGAGAATACTATGAAAAAGTATCTATCATTGGCAGTTTTGTTGTTGGCAGGTAATGTTTATGCTGCAGAAGAAGTCGCAGTAAAAGCTCCTGCAACTCAAGAAGAAGTTGTTATCACTGAAAAAGATATGCAAGAAGCTATGGTTGCAGCTCAAGAAGCTGTTAAGGCATTGGCTGAAGCAATGAATGTTGAAGTAAAAGAAGAAGCTGCTGAGGATTCTAAGTAGTTTTTGCTTTTAAAATTTAAGCAAAAAAAGGGGCATCGAAAGGTGCCCCTTTTTTTGAGAACAAAAAATCCTTTTTATAAAAATTTTTATGCGTAAACTTAATGCTGAGCTGGGTAAAAATTTGCAACGAAAGGGTTTATATGAAATTGTTTATAAAAAATATAATGTTATCGATATTGTTATCTGCGTCAGCTCGCTCGTTTGCCTCATCTGAATTTATTATAATGCCAAATAAAAAAGTTAGCGTTGCTGGTTCAAAAAACACATTAAAAGAAAAATTGGGCCAAAGCGCAAAGCAGGCCATCAATTTTACGACCGAACTGGGAAAGTTGATGGGAAGGGCCAAAGTTGGTTTTGCTGACAAGGCCGAAAAAATGTGTAAAATAGGCCAAATTAGTCAGATGCAAAAAAACGATGGAAATATACAAATAAATCTTTCGTCAATTCAGGGATCTTTTGCTGATTTAGTTGAGCTTTTGATAGATAATAAAGGCTTTTTCAAGCGTGCTTCACGCGGCGATTTGTCAGCTTTAGTAGTACAAATGAATGATATTTGTAAGTTGTTACAATGTCAGGTTTCCAAGTTTGAACAACTTAATATTTCGGCCGAGATGACTGATCAATCAAAAGAGCCAACAGCGCAGGTGATTGCTCAGTTTGACGCAAGCGCAAAGGATATGATGTGCATTCAAGAAAAAGTTAAGGGATTGAAGTGTCTGAAAAAGAGTTAAATGACCGCAAAAAGGTCTTTATTGTTGCCGGAGAACTTTCTGGAGACAAGACTGCGGCCTGGTTTGTAAAAAAGTGGCAGGGTGATGATATCTACTTCGAGGCTGTGGGTGGTGATTTTTTGGCTAACTGCGGAGTTAAGCTTTACGAGCGATTCGAAAAATTGAATGTTGTTGGAATTGTTGAGATAGTGCGGCACTTGGTGACTATTTTACGGTTCATGAGCAAATTAATCGACCACATCAAGGCTAACGGATTTGAAGAGGTTATTTTAGTTGATTTTCCCGGCTTTAATTTAAGGTTGGCTAAACAACTAAAAAGACAGATCCCTGGGATTAAAATTACATATCTTGCCCCGCCGCAGCTTTGGTGTTGGGGTGCTTGGCGTGTAAAAAAACTTAAAAAATATTCAGACCGAGTCGTTGTTTTGTATCCGTTTGAGGTTCAGTGGTATGCTCAACGAGGGGTAAATGCTGAATGGATTGGCAATCCGTCGTATGATGAGATGCGGCCTTATTTTGAGCAAGCGACAAAACAGGAAAATTTGATTGCATTGATCCCTGGCTCCAGAGTTTCAGAAATAAAGCGGTTTATACCTATTTTGGCCGAGGTCGTAAATCTATTTGGCAAGCATTATCCGGACGCAAAATTTGTTATCCCAGTTGCAGAATCGTTGTCAGGTGATTTTTTAAAGTCTGAGATAGCAAAGGCAGGGTTGGGTTTAGATAAAATACAAATTTTACAATCAGACAATGAAAAATTTGAAATTATTAAAAAATGCTGCCTGGCAATAACAAAGCCTGGTACAGTAACTTTGGAGTTGGCGTTGCTTGGTGTGCCGGCGGTCGTCTTTTTTAAGATTTCATGGTTGACTTACATTATCGGAAGGCTGCTTGTACGCGTTCGCTTCATGGCATTGCCAAATTTATTGCTTGGTAACGAGGTTTGCAAGGAGTGTATTCAGGATGATTGTAAGCCTAAAGTTGTTTTCGATCACGCAAGAAATATATATCAAAGCTTTATTGAATGCGGCCGTGAATATAAAGACAATGTTGACAGGCTGAATTTTATTAAGACTTTGTTTGGCTCTAGCCGCTTGTGAGTGGCTATGGTTTATGTTATAGTTTGTAAGTGTAGTTTGAAATTATTTTTGAAAGGTTCACAACAATGGCTAGTTACAATCGTATAATTATGATGGGGAATTTGACTAGGGATCCAGAGGTAAAGCAGCTAAATTCGGGGCAATCAGTTTGCCGTTTTGGGCTTGCATCCAATCGTCAATTCAAGAACAGGCAGACAGGAACAATGGTTCAGGAAGTTTGTTTTGTCGACATTGATGTTTGGGGGCCTCAGGCTGAAATCTGCAAGCAGTATTTGCAAAAAGGCCGTGGAGTCTTGGTTGAAGGCAGATTAAAGCTGGACAGCTGGCAGGATCAAGATGGAACAAAAAAAAGCAAGCATTCCATCGTTGCTGACAGAGTGACATTTTTGGCTGGCGCCGCATCACAAGACGATGTAGATGTGTCAGATATGTCTTCTGAGACGGTAATGCCTGCAAAGACAGAAGCAGCAGAAATGAAAGAACATCGCAGAGCAAAACCCGCAACAGGTCAGACTACAGCTGGGTCTGGTGAAGTGGTGCTCAAAGATGAGGCGCCATTCGAGGACGATTTGCCATTTTAAGTAAGTTTTGAGTTGAATTGTTAAGTGGAAGTTAGGTTTAAGGGAAGATTTTTTATCTTCCCTTTTTTATCCAAGGAGTTTATATGTTGTGTTTTATGCGTAAGAATAGAAGATCTTTAGCGAAAATATTATTTTTATTTTTTGGCCTGAGTTTTGCGCAGTCAATTATTGCTGCCAATGGTGCTAATGCACAGGTAGCTGCAGTAGATCCAGAAAATTCCTACTCCAGAGCTGCAAAATATTACTTGCCATCGTTAGTTAAGCAAGAGCAACTAGAGCTTGAAGTTGCTAAAAAAATAAAAGAAGAAAACGATAATCGTTTAAAAGAGGCTCAGGCAAAGAATAACAGCACTATTGGGAAACTTTTTGGCGCGAAGTATAGCGCTTCTGTTAAAATTGCAGATTTGGGCAGTGTAGAAACACAGAAATTGGTTTATCAAGAATTTTCAAAATCTGCTAGTCCAGACAAATTTAAGAAAACGTTACTTGGGGATAATACATTTTGTGATTTAGAGTTGTTTTGCGGGGCATCTGTCGATTTTCCAGAAAAAAATCTATTTTCACAAATTGACAGAACTACTACCCCTTTTGGTAAGGCTCAATTGCAAACTTTTTTTACAGAAAAATATGATACAATCGAACAGATGACAAAAAAATTGCAAAACAGACAAAACATCGTTAAGCATTTGGTCGAAAATGAGTCTTTATTTAATGAACTAGACCAAAAATTAAAAGAAATGTCTAAAAATATTTCGCAATTCATGTTTTTATTTAAGGGGTTGGACGAAACAGCACAAAACTCTTTGAATCAATTTTATTTCACACCTTTTGGTGATAAAATTAATACATTTTTAAACGAAAATCCGCTTGCATACAAACTTGCTGGATCGGAGGGTATTTTGCCTGCCCTTGCTATGATTTCCTGCGTTGCCGCATCAGTGGGGTTCAAAATTAATGGTGTTGGCTTTGGCCAACAGGCGAATTTTCTGAATGTGCTATTTCAGCGCGTGTCCGGCATTGCCGGACGTGGGTTAACATATGAAAATGTAGGAAAGTTATCAAATTTATTACTAGGTTTTATTGCTGGCTCCGCGATGTTTGCTGGACACAATCTTCTTTCTGGTAATAAGTTATCCTTTTTCAATGTAATGGTTACAGCATTGTTTATTTTACAGTTTGCACAGCGTTTTCCTGTCATAAAAGATTGGATCGTAGCGAATCCCCAGAGTATGGCACTCATATTATTTTATGTTGCAATTCTAGGCGGTTCTGTTTATTTTAGCTATAAATCAGGGGAATCTGCCCGTGACGCCACGAGGTTATCCTCTTTGTTTATCGATAACAAAGTTAAGGATATTGCAGCCTTTACAAAATCAATGTCAGATATTGGTGTTCTTTGTGCAAAAGACCCATTGCTGGGCAAAAGTATTAAGGTTGATGCTTTGGATGCTTGTTTGCGCAATGATGGTAATATATTTGCTGAATTAGATGATTTGGGTCAAATTTTGCAGGATTCTAAGCTTCCTGTTCCTGAAACTAGTATTATATCCCCTTCAACTTATTTTTCTTTAACCAAGGAACGCATTTTTGCGGCATTTAAAAAAATGCAACGACTTAACCATAGTTTTATTAAATCGTTAAAGACGATTGGCCGTCTTGATGCTTACATGTCGATTGCAAGACTTTACAAGGAACACGTGGGGCATCCTGCACAATACTGTTTTCCAATGTTTGTAAAGGCTGAGAGGCCTAAGATAGACATTGAGAATGTTTGGCTTACAAAGCTTGATCCAAGATGGGTTGTTACAAACAATATTAAATTAGCAGGGCAAAGCGTTATTTTAACTGGTCCAAATGCGGCAGGTAAGTCTACTGCTTTGAGATCGATTATTAGTGCATTGATTTTAGCTCAAACCATTGGAATTGCTCCGGCATCCAAAATGGATTTTACGCTGTTCGCAAAACTTAACACTCATATGAATGTTGCTGATGATGAAGGTCGCGAATCTTTGTATCAAGCAGAGAAAAATCGTGTTAAGAGCTTCTTGAGCGAGCTAAAACAGCTTGGCGAGGGTGAGTTTGAATTTGCGATCCTGGACGAAATGTTCTCGAGCACAAACCCTGAAGAAGGGCAGTCTGCAGCTTACGCAATCGCAAAGAGTTTGGTCAAAGTGCCTAACTGCATGTGTATGTTAGCAACGCATTTCAAGAAATTAACAGAGCTTGAAGCGGATACAAACGGACATTACAAAAACTATAAAGTTTATGTTGATATGCAGCCGGATGGAACGTTTAAGTGTCCATACAAGATTGTTCCTGGTATTTCAAATCAAAATATTGCGATTGCGATGATGCAACATGAGTTTGATGCGGATATCGTTGATGAGGCTTACGATGTATTGTCTCAAATTAAGGAAGATACCAGCGATATAGTTGGATTTGAACAAAACAAGACGGATAGACCGAAAATGGAAGCAGCGTTTGAAGAGATTGCAGCAAATGCGTGATTTTTAGGCCTATACATTTGATATAATTATTTGAGTTCAGTTAGGCATAGTGCTTTGCAGCAGATTGATAAGTTTTTAGACGCGGGCTGCCAGGCATTATCTAGAGCTGAGTTTGAAATGAAATTTTAAAAAATTGCGAAAAGTGCCATTGTATTTAAATGCCTTGATGGAAACGGGGTTTTGAGATAGCGGCATTTTATGCAGCAAATTATGGAATAACACCTGGGATAACAATAAATGGCCGGCTTAAGTCGGCCATTTATTGTCAGGGTTGTGTGGGGGGGTAATTTTTTAGGTAGCATGCGGAGGTGAAATGTTAGATTTTTTTCGAAAATATAAAGTTTGTTTAAGTAAGGTGTTGCTTACGGCTTTGGCTTTGGGTTTTGCGCCAGGTATTTTTGCTGCGGTTGCAGACGATACTAAATCATCCTCTGACTTGGGTATTTTTGAAAGAATATCAAGACTTTACATGCCATCACTTGTTGGTACTGAAAAAGAGGAAGTGCTGCAAGAAAATGAAAAGCTGGCTTCACGCGCCATTCCAATGACTGTTGGCGGTGTGGAGTCTTTGAAATTGGCCTACGAAATACTTTCAGCTCCGTATTTAAGGGAAGGATTTGGAGAGTTCAAAAAAAAACAGTTGCTTGATGACTGTGTTTTTTCAGATTTAGAAATTTTTTGTGGAAAAGATGGTTCACCAAGCTTGTTTTCAAAAATAGATTTTACAGTGACTCCGTTTGGTAAGGCCAAGCTGCAAAGTCTTTTTATGCAAAAATATGATGTTCTCGGTGAAAATGTTGATCATGTTCTTGATTTGCAGCGTAAAGTTAAGGTGTTAGTTGAAAATGAAGAGCTGTTCAACAGAATAGATGCTAGATTGCTTGAATTAAAAAATGTTTTTGGTGATCTGCTTTGGATGTGGAAGCCTTTGAGTGATGCTAGTATGAATTTTATTGATCAGGCCTATTATTCTAAGATAGACATTGATTTGGGTGATAAAAAATTTGAAATAGATATGCGTGGATGGAACAAAAAACCATTTATGCTTTCTTCATTGTTCGCATTTTTTACATGGGGGTCATTGTTTGGGTTTTCCTTTTATTATATCTACAGGCTTTTTAAAGATACCCGCAATGAAGAAGAAATGTCCGCAAGAGATGCAAAGCACGAGTGGGCTTTGCATCTGAATGCACTTGGCACTCTTGGGGGTAGTAAATCCAGCACATTAACGGCAAAGATTAGAGAAGATTACGATTTTAACTTGGAAGATATTCCTGGAGGCGATTTTGAGGCGTTAAAAGATAATGCATTTTTTAATGGCTGCCGTAAGGGGCCTATTCCTGCAAGTTGGCATTACGCAATGTATTTGAAAGAGCGCGGTTCTTTTTACCTAGCTAAATATAACGTTTATGCGTTTGCTGCGTTTTGTGCATTGATAATGCACATTTATTCAAGCTTTAGGAGCGATAGATACTTTAAGGATGTTTTTAAAGCCGTTCGTCAAAAAATGAAACAGTTATCTTTGTTCTACAGTAACATGTCCTCTTTTGAAGAATCATTGAAGGGGGTTGATGTATTTACAGATCTTTTAGGTTGCTACGATAAAAATAAAAAACGATTTGCTCCTGAAAAACAGCGTCTCGCGTTTGAGTCTCTATTCAATGATTTGGTGACATCAAGCGAGTACAAAAATCCTTCATTTTTTAGTGGCAAAGGTAAAATCCTTGCTGATTTCAAAAGATTTTTAGATTTAAAATCGAACCTTGTTTCATCACTGTTGCTTGTTGGTGAAATAGATATGTTGATGTCGCTTGCAAAGCTTTACAAAGCTAATGCAAAACATCCAACAGCAAAGTATTGTTTTGCTAAGTTTGTCAATGCTGATTTGCCTTACATTAATATTAAAGATTTTTGGCATCCACTAATTCATCCCGACGATGCAAAAGTAAACAGCATTGAATTGGGTACACCAGAGGCTGGACGTGGTGGTATTGTGACTGGTCCAAACGCAGCTGGTAAGTCTTCATCGCTAAAGGGTATTCATATTGCTGTTACTTTGGCTCATATTATTGGAATGTGCCCTGCTTCAAGTATTGAGCTTACTTGGTTTGCAAAGATTAGTAGCCACTTAAACGTTTCGGATGCTCAGGGGCAGGCGTCATTGTTCCAGGCCGAGATGAATAGGGCTTTGACGTTTTTGGGAGAGGTCAATAAGCTGGGTAAGGGCGAATTTATGTTTACCATACTAGATGAGCTTTTTTCAAGCACAAACCCGGAAGAAGGCATGTCTGGTGCTTATGGCATTGTTAAGAGCTTGGCAGACCATCCGCAGTGCATGAGTATTTTGGCTACTCACTTTAAAAAATTGACAGAGCTTGAAGCTCAAACAGGTGGGTTCTTTAAAAATTACAAAGTTTATGTTGAGGTGTTTGCAGATCGTTCGTTTAGACCAACGTTCAAGCTTGTTCCAGGAATATCAGACCAAAGCATGGCATTGTTGTTGATGCAAAAACATGGGTTTAGCAAGCAGGTTGTTAAAGATGCGTATAACGTGCTGGTCCAGGTTAAGGATGATAGGCGCAACATTCTCATGCCCGAAGGCTTTGTAGAAAGTTACTAAAAAATAGACGTTTTAGCATTTGATCAAATCGCCAGTGTTTGCGCTTATACATTAACTATGTGCTCATAAAACCATTAGTGAATCGGGTCTGCCGAGAAATTGATAAGTTTTTAGATGCGCCCTGCCAGCATTGATTGGATGTTGGCTAGCGAATACTTTTTTTGAAAAGTGCAAAAACTTGATGTACGTATTACGGTTGGCCAATTTCTTGTGGTTGATTGAATAAAATGGAATTATACCAATTTGCAGAATTAAATAGTTTTTTAAGAGTTTCTAAACCAATCATGTAATCAGCGATTTAGTAAATTGAGTTTTATGTATTATTTTGTCGATTCAGAAAGATTTTCTAAATTTTTTACTTCGCCATTTTTTTCAAATTTCGGATTTTTGTCAATCGTACAGATGTAACCATTGTAATCCTTGGCTAACGCAAATAAACGCAGTTCTTGCTGATTTCGAATGGCGATCAGAGCGTCTCGATTTGTATCATATTTGCTATCACGGTAATGATTTCGCCAATAAATCAAGGTTACATTCAAGCCAAACAATGGAACATATTTTCCAACAGCCAATTCAATTGCATCTACAACAATATTCATTGGATTTGCATCCCAAAAAATACCCACACCCATCATTGTCAAAAACACTTTTGGAGCACCATTTTGATGTATCAAACTGGCGGCAGACAATAACGTTCCTTGGTATGCCGCATTTAAACAATTTATTGAATATTCTACTTTGCCAGGATCTGATCTGGCGGCAACAATTGATAAGTGAATTTTTTGTTCAGAAGAACAACCATCAACCGATACATTTTTATGCAGCCCTATTAAAATATTATCGATATCAGCAGGAGAATTACCTGTTGTATTGAGAGATTTAACGGTTGAATTGGTTTCTCTAAATATGGCGGCTTGCTTAGTAGCAGCTAAAAAAGCTGCAGCTTGTCCACCACCAGAAGTCAATGTTGGGTCATCATTTGAAGCAAACTGAAATACAGCACCGCTATTTTGTGGCTTTTTCATAATTTCGGAAATGTCAACGAATTGATTGTTTGCAGCGATTTGCTCAGAAGACAAATCGCTGGAGTCTGAAACGATGATATTAAATACAGGGGTTGGCCTTGGATTAACCTTTAGTTGAGCTTCATTATTTATCCCAACATATTCCAGTAACTGCTTTAAGTTACAAAATCTGAAACATTGAGAGCTTGGATCTGCAGTATTTTCACAAAATTCTTGAAAAATTTTTTGAGTAGTGGGCGTTTGGTTGATTGGCGCAGGCGATGATTTAGTATCGCCAATCACTCGATCTGTAGTTGTGATTGACTTCCATTTATTTCGCAACCATGCAGCAGCTTTGCTATCACCAAATTTGTGACGCATGTTTTGCACAACACGTTTTAGTTTTTGATATACCGATTCTTCTGTCTGATTTTTATCAAATTCATGCCATTGATTTGGTGCAGGTTGCAACGAATCACAAGATGGCTCTATACCGCTATCAATCCGTGCTTGCAATTTTGCTGAAAAATCTTCTTTTGTTGCATCGTTCAATAAAAGCGGAAGCCCATGTTTTAAATAAATCGTATATAATTTTCTGAGAGCATTTGGGTCAAGATCTTGGATAAATTTACTTCCATAAAATGTATAATTTTGAAGTAAATGATTATGGTTACCTTGTTCTGCTTGAATATAATATAAATTAACGAACTCTTGCTTTTTAAGCGCGTCATAAAGTTTTCGCGAGTGACTGATGGTTACAAATTTATCTTGCTTTGAGTGAACCAGGATAATAACGAGATCTTTTGGAACATTTTGCCATTGCTCATTTACTGATTTTATTGGTTGAATGCCGTTGGGATCGTAATTTGGATACATGAATTTTTGCATTGCAATTTTAATAAAAAATTGTGAAATCGTTCGACCCAAAACCCATTTTACGGGGTATGGACAATAAGCTTCAAAGGCAACATCGTTAAAATCGGCTGGGGAAGATTCAAGTACCAAGGCTTTAATATTTTTTAGAAACTGTGAGTTATCCTGAGCAAGCTTGCCAACTGTGTTAATTATTGTTGCCGCTCCCTTTGAAACCCCAACCAATACGATCTTGCAATCGGTTTTTGTGGTGCATTGCGTTATAATTTCTTGTTCTAAATTAGCGATGTCGCCACTCTGAGCTAAAACAGTGCGACCGTAATGCTCAGCGCCAGAAACTACAGCAGTTGTAGCATTAATGGGAATAACTAATCCTTGATACATTTCAACTTGTTCATTCGAAGCACCAAGGCCATGCGCAAAAATATAAACAAATTTATCATTTGCAGCAACTTGTTCAACGGTAGCGACTTGTTCCATTGCTTCAATTTCGCAATGCTGCATTAAAATTAATAATAATAAAATATATTTAAACTTAAACATTCATAGTCTCCTTTTTTAAGCCTTGTTTTAATTATAAAAAATCGTTGTTTAGAATTGCAAGGTATTCTAAACAACGATTAAAAATAAAAACTGGATCCCAGCTTTTGCGAGGATGACGTGATGTGAGTGCGTTTATTATTGCTGCGTAGGGCAAGCTGGTTATTCTTGATGGCAGTTTAGAGTATTTACATTTTATGTGGTTTGGTATAAAGCACGATTTTTAGGGTTATACATCGATTGTATGAAGTGAAATGCGTGAATGGGTCGGGCTTGCCGATGAAATGATAAGTTTTTAGGTGCGGGCTGCTGGCATTGATTGGGAGCGGGCTACGAAGTGAAAAAAATTGAAATTGCGAAAACTGGCTGTGTGTTTTGAAAAAAGGTGGACGGATATCCGTCCACCTTTTTAGCTTGACTACTTTTGTTCGATATCGGTATCGATAGGTCCGTTGCCGGATTTCTTTGACTCATCATCGCTAGATTTTGAAGCGTCAGGATTGCCTTCTGATGATGCGTTTGGTTGTTTGTCTTTGTACAAAATTTCAGCAATCTTATACGATGCTTGCATGAGCTCGTCATGAGCTTTTTGCAACGCTTCGCTATCGTCTTCTTTTTCTTTGAGAGTCTTTTTTGCTTCTTCGATTGCAGCTTCCATCTTGCTTACTTCAGCGATTGGAAGTGTGTTTTTGTTCTCTTTGAGTGTTTTTTCGATTTGCAAAATTGCGCTGTCTAAGCTGTTGCGTTTATCGATTGTTTCACGTTTTTTCTTGTCGTCAGCGGAGTGAATTTGTGCCTCTTTGACAAGGTTTTCGACTTCTTCTTTGGAAAGTCCTGATGATGAGGTGATTGCAATCTTTTGTTCTTTGCCTGTTCCTAGGTCTTTGGCTGAGACGTGAACTATGCCGTTGGCATCGATGTCAAAAGTGACTTCTATTTGTGGTACACCACGAGGTGCTGCAGGTATGCCGTCTAGTCTGAATTTGCCGAGTGTTTTGTTGTCTCGTGCAAATTCTCTTTCGCCTTGTACGATGTGAATTTCTACGGATGGTTGGTTGTCATCGGCAGTTGAGAATGTTTGAGATTTACGAGTTGGAATGGTTGTGTTGCGGTCGATGAGTTTTGTCGCAATGCCTCCGAGTGTTTCTATGCCGAGTGAAAGAGGTGTTACGTCTAACAGCAGTACATCGGTGACTTCGCCGCCCAGAACGCCGCCTTGAATTGCTGCTCCGACTGATACAACTTCGTCAGGATTTACTGATTTGTTTGATTCTTTGCCAAAGAATTCTTTGATCATGTTTTGAACTTTAGGGATGCGGGTTGAACCACCGACAAGTATTACTTCGTCGATTTTGTCTGCGCCAAGACCTGCGTCTGACAGCGCTTTTTTGCATGGTTCGAACAGTTTATTAAAAAGATTTTGGCACAAGCTTTCAAATTTGGCGCGGCTGAGCTTGGTTGTCAAATGTTTTGGGCCTGAAGCATCGGCTGTTATGTATGGAAGATTGATTTCTGTTTCTGACATTGATGAAAGTTCAATTTTTGCTTTTTCTGCGGCCTCTTTTAAGCGTTGGAGCGCAAGTTTATCTTTGCGAAGATCGATGCCATTGTCTCTTTTAAATTCTTCGACTAAATAATTTATTACGTGTTCATCGATATTATCACCACCGAGCATTGTGTCGCCGTTTGTTGATTTAACTTCGACAACGCCGTCGCCAACTTCTAGAATTGAAATATCAAAAGTTCCGCCACCGAAGTCGAAAACTGCGATGGTTTCGCTTGATTTTTTATCCATGCCGTATGCAAGTGCGGCTGCTGTTGGTTCATTGATGATACGCTTGACTTCAAGTCCTGCGATTTTGCCAGCATCTTTGGTTGCTTGGCGTTGTGCATCATTGAAGTAGGCAGGTACCGTGATAACAGCGTCGATTACTTTTTCGCCCAAGTAGTCTTCTGCGGCTTGTTTTAGCTTTTGTAGAACGGCTGCAGAAATTTCTTGTGCAGTGTGCTCTTTGCCGTTAATTTCGATGGCGACATCTCCATTTTTAGTTTCTACTAATTTGTATGGAACCAGATGTTTTTCTTCAGCTGTCAGATTTGAAAATTTTCGACCGATAAATCTTTTTGCCGAATAGATAGTGTTTTCAGGGTTTGTAACAGCCTGACGTTTGGCTATTGAACCGACCAATCTTTGTCCATCTTTGGCGAAAGCGACAACCGATGGGGTCGTGTTTGCGCCTTCTTGGTTTGGAATGACTTTGCATGAGCCTGCTTCCATGACTGACACAACGGAATTCGTTGTACCCAAGTCTATGCCTATAATTTTTGCCATGATATATTCCTCTTTTTTTATGTGCCAAGTGAGTGTTTGCATTTACATTGCATAACAAACCTGAACTTACAGCTTATAATTTTTAACTAAGGTTATTTTAGTGTTCCAATGAAGACATGTCAAGTGTTATGTAAGAAAATCTTAGTGCGAAACGCTAAAGTTTTGAAGACCCCATTTTTAGCTTGTCGCGTAAATAATCTTATGTAAAACTTATCCACCGGGCTTCCCACTGCTTGATTCTGCCTCGTTTTTACTCCGCCTCGCCCACCGTGCCCCTGACGTTGGGGTTCGTGGGCTTGTGGGTAGGCCTCTGGGGTATGGCCAGCTCTGGGGGAAGAATTAAGTGGGCAGGTGGGCTCATCTCCGTGAGAATTGGGGATGAGATAGGGATTAGAATTGTATAATTGTATAGCGGTTAGATAATTAAATGTATAGAGATAGAGATGTTAGAGATGTTGAGGTGTTATATAAGTGTTAATGGTATTGGTTTGATGTTTTGGTTTGAGGCCATGTATTTTATTATTTTATTTTGGTACTTATTCATTTCTTAGTCTATGTATTAATAGATTAGTAACTGGAATTGGTTTAAGTCTTAAATGGGCATGTATGTGTGTTTAGTCAATTAAGTCATTCGTTGTGCGAGTGTATACTTATATATTACCAATCGTACGAATTAATGAGACTTTCGACTAGTGTATTAAAACCAATCGACGATAATCAAAATTGAGTAAAATAAGTTATTTAAAATAAATAAACAAATCGCTAACAGTATCTAGATTTACAGCGTTTAAACGATATTTTATGGCATTGAAAATTTTATAATTAAAGACCAAAAAAGAAGAAATGGGCCGACCTACGTTAATTTTAGAAATAGAAAGTAGGTTGCAAAAGATATTATAAAAAAAATGAGGAGCTCTTTTTTGGTAGACTTGAGAACTGGAGCTATTTTCCATGTGATGTATGCATCGGTGGCGATTAAAATAAATGTAACTAATTTTATTGCTATTATACTTGCAAGTGCCATTGGTATTGATGTTTGCGTTGGTTTGATAACGAAAATATAAAATAAAACAAATTCAATGAACTTGAAGCCTAAAAAGCGTGCAGATGCTTCTTCTACGATGTAAAACTGTTCATAGAGTATAAAGAAAAATTCTGAAAATGTGATAGTTAGGAATAGGCCGATTAATGCAAGAACATTTTGTGTTAGGTTAAGGCTTTTACTCATTTTTAAAAGCAGTTGAAAGTTGATGGCACAAAATATTATTGGTGGTGCAATGAATAGTGTTAGTTTTTGACAGAGAAGTTGAAACGCAGCTTTTTTTTCATGCTGTGGTGCATCTTTAAGGTTGGCTAGCAGTGCTGCTCCTGGATAATTCATGGTGCTGCGAAATATTGCAAGCATTGAGTTGCTGAGAGAGCCAGCAAAGAAAAAAATTCCAGCTTGTTGCAGTCCAAATTTTGCTATAAAAAATGGGGTTAAAAAATTGCTGTTGAATAATTCACGACTAAGTCGAAGGATGCTGTTGATCAGTCTTGTTTTGATGATTCTATTTCTAATTTTGGCAAAAGGATAAGATAAAGATTTTTTTAGCGGAAGATAAATTTGTTTGATGATAATGATGGTTAAAAAAATAAGACTGAATAATGAGTCAGCTAAAAGCGGTAAAAGTAATGATGTGATAGTAGGCTTGCTATGAAAAATGATGATTGGGACCCATATTCCAAGAAGATAGATAGTAAAGCTGGTTAGCTCTATTGCGACAGTAATTCTGCTTTTAAATGTTGTATGTAGTACCAGCCTAGCGAAAGATCTTAGGGTTTCTGTGATGATGATTAATGATACCAAAATAAAGAGGTTTAGGCTTAAGTTGATGTGTAGGAATTTCGATGTAAACATCGGTAAGCAGCACAAGGCAATAATTTGGACGGGAATGTGTAGTAGTAAGTAGTATTTTAAAATAATGTCTTTGAATGCTTGTCTGCTATCAGTCGCTTCTTTGATAAACGGGGCGATGGAATTTGTTAGCCCAATGTCTGTTATTCGGACTATCATGAAGATAGATGATATAAACCCTCCAAGCATGCCGTAAAGAGCTGATTGTAAAATATTTAGAAGTAAAAAATTATGTAAACTTTTAAATATTTCGTAAAAAAGGCTTCCAGTCAGCGTCCAGCGAAAATTTTGATTAAATTTTTGATTTGATTTATTCATTTTATAAAGCCAGAGATAAAAATAACGAAATTACTACATAAATAGTTATTTGCCGTATGCTAGCATTAAATTTAGGTGTTACTTTCCAAATTTTAAAAGCATTTAATGATATTAGCATAAAACACAAAGTCTTTATAAGGATAATTCCAACTAAAAAAATTGAGATTGGTGTTTGTGCAGAGGTGAATTTGATTAAGGCTATGAAAAGTAAAAATTCAAATATCTTAAATCCTAAAAAATTTTCTGTTTTTTCTTCAGCTACATAAAGCTGCTCATAAAGCGACATGGTAAAGTCAATAATTAGAATAAATAAAAAAAGTAGTGGCAAAATGAGGGCTATTTTGCTTATATCCTTTACTCGTGCAAGCTTTAGTAGTTTATTTAAATTAATAAGCAAAAATATAGTTATTGGAATGATGATGCGAGACATTTTGTGGCATAATATAGAAAATGCAAGTTGTTTATCGCTGCTACTTTCATTTTTAAGTGTTGCAAACAAGGCGTTTCCCATATACCCAACCGAAACTTTAAATATTGATTGTATCGAGTGTGCGATGACAGAGGAAAAGTAAAAGATTCCTGCGTATTCTAGGCCAAATCTGAATGCAAAGAATGGGGTCAAAAAGTGTGTTGAGAAGAATTCTCGGCTAAGCCGTAAAATATAGTTTAAGGCCTTTGTTTTAAACATTCTGGTAGAGATGTTTGAAGGGACGCTTTGGTGTTTGCTCGGCAATTTGCGGTAAAATTGTATTAAAAATATAGTCAAGATAATTACAGAGGCTGTGGATTCTATAAGATGTGGCATCAGCACTGATTTGAACGATAGAGGCATCTTAAGTATTAAATACGGTGTCCAGACTGATAGCACGAATCCTAGATAAGTAGAGACCTCAAGGCATGCTACAGCTTTGGTTTGCAATGCGGTGTACATAAAAAGCCTGAGAAATGAACGAACAGTTTCAATGATGACTATCAATGCGATTAAACAAAGCATATTCCATGAAATTGCTTGTGGAATATTGGTTTGACGTAGTAAAAATGTTGTTGCAAGTACAATAAAAAAAGTTAATGGAAGATGTGGTAGTAAATAGTGATTAAAAATTAAATTCTTAAAATTTTGCTTACTTTGAACAATTAAACCAAAAAAAGGTAATAATGAGGTGCTTGCGCCAAGATCGGCAAGTTTTGTCAAAAAATAAGTAAAAGCCAAGCAGCTGGAAATGATTCCATAGTCTTGCGGAATCATTAGTTTTACCAGAAAAAAATTATGCAAAGTTTTGGTAATTTCATAAATCAGGCTTCCAATAAAAGCCCATCGAAAGCTTTTGTGATATTTAGCTTGAAATTCATTTGATAATTTTGATACAACAGCTTCATTCATAAAAATACCTCATTTTTAGCTCTTCACTATACCATAGATTTGTGCATGAAATTAGACTTTTTTTAACTAAAAAATTAAAAACTTAAAATTGAGGCCATGTTTTTAGTAAGTTATTAATAGATAGAGGGGTTGTGAGGGGGAAAGGTTAAAGGACCAAACAGGCGCTTAACACTTGCTTGGTCCTTTATAATTTTCATAGTTGAAATTTTCTCCATGTATTTTTGCGTATTATTTATTGTTTGAGAATTATTAATTGTATGCAATCATTTACCATAGGGCCGCTTGTGTGAATGGTCATTTTTCTGTTATAATACGTATACCAAAAAATTATTTTGGTGATGGGATTTTAAAATAGCCTAAACGAAAGGGCTGCTGTGGGAAATATACCAAGTATCATACCGTCGTTTGCGCAAGGAATCTTATGTTTCAAATAAATGATAAAGTTATTTATCCTGGACACGGGGTTGCAAATATTGAAAGCGTTACTGAAAAAAATGTTGCAGGAACGACTGTAAAATTTTTGAAGCTTAGCTTTTTGTTTAAGGATATGACCATTTTGGTTCCACTTTATAATGAAACTTTAATTGGATTGCGATATCCAAGTTCATCGGATGTTCTTAAAGAGGCCTTGGACGAGCTTTGTAAAAAGCCTGACAAAAAACTTGAAAGCATCGATTTTACACCAAGCGGTTGGAATAGGCGTAATAAAGAGTATCAAATGAGAATCTTGAGCGGTAAGCTAATTGAGATAGCTAAGATATACAGAGATTTGATGTATATCTCTTTACAAAAAGATTTGTCGTTTGGAGAGCGAACTTTGCTACAAAATATTGAAGATTTGCTTGCCCAGGAACTCCAGGTTGTAAAAAATACGACCCGTGAAAGTGTTATAGAGGATATAAGATCGCCATTCAAGCATATAACAGAGATTACGCAGATGTCTTTATTTACTCCCGGTAAAGTAGCTCAAGTCTAGGCACTATGGCGGTAAATACAGCTCTTATTATCACAGGTCCAACGGCCTCAGGCAAAACTCAGCTATCTGAGTGGATACAGCCAGCTCTTTGTGGTGAAATAATTAATGCAGATATGGGCCAGTTCTACAAGCCGTTGTCGATAGGTACAGCAAAACCTAATCTTAATTTATTAAAATATAATCATCATTTATTCGATCTAATTGATATACCGCAAGATTTAAGTGTGGCTAAGTATCGTCAGCTTGTTTACGATAAAGTAAATTTAATTTGCTCCAACGGCAAAACACCAATTATTGTTGGTGGATCACTTTTTTATATTAAATCTTTATTTTTTCCACCAGCTTTATTAAATTTTGGTGAAAATCCTGCTCCAGAAATTGATTTGAATAAATTATCAGAACTAGAATTGTGGGAGCTGTTGAAAAGCATTGATCCAGTTCGAGCCAAACAAATTCATCAAAATGATTTATACCGTATTCGCCGTGCCCTTGATATTTGGATACAGACTGGGCAAAAACCATCTATTTATAAACCGATCTATTCACCTATCTTTAATGCTATGATTATTTATGTGTGTCCTCCGACGGATATATTAAATCAGAGAATAAAGCAAAGAACCGAACAGATGGTTCATTGCGGTTGGATAGATGAAGCCAAAGCTTTGATGGGTACGGATTGGCAAGAGTTTGTAGAATTTAAAGGCTTTATAGGCTATTCCGAAATATTCGAATACTTAAAAAATAATAAAGAGGCTAGTTTTTTGCCTGATCTGATAAATAAAATTCAAATTAAAACAATGCAGTACGCCAAGCGTCAACGAACTTTTTGGCGTAGCTTTGCTAATCAAATTGATCAAAAATTAGATAAAAAATGTAATTTTATAAAAATACTAGAAATTTTTGTTTGTGATGATGATGCGCTTTATCGCATCATCAATGAATTTAGTAATATGAAATAACCTCAAGCTTTGAGGTGTAAAATTTTTCTGCGCGAATATTCTTTCAAATTTGACCGCTACTCATCGAATGTGAATATTTGATGTTTTATTCACGGAATGTGTAAAACGATTAACAGCATGCAATTTATTGAACATTATTTATCATTCGATAAATTCACGATTTTCAAAGATGTAAGTTTTTGCAATTTTATAAAAATTTATTCTGTATACAGCTCCAGATCGATACTTGCAGGTCGAATCTAAAAAATTGTCAATTGTTTGGCAGGCACCACCTGGTCGTAGGTTTTGATGAGTGTGGTTGATGTATAGCTCTAAAAATCAGTTAGTTAACGCAATGGTTTTGTTTTTTTTAATTTGCTTGCAACTTTAAATTGTAATTTTTATAATTTTTAATGTAGTGCCTGAATGAAGTACTAACAAAATCGAAAAAATTATGAAAAAAATTGGATTATTCTTTATACCGTTGTTAGTTGTAAATGTTGTTGCAATGAATATTGACAATCAAGTTTTTTTTGATTCCATCGCCATAGGTGATATTCAAAAAGTAAAAACATTATTAGAACAAGGTTTTCCAGTTGATGTGATTTTTCAAACCGACAAAACTCCGTTAATTTGGGCTATATCGAATATGCGTGGTGATATTGTATCGTTGCTCTTGGATAAAAAGGCCGATGTTAATAAGGCTAACGATGATGGTATAACTCCATTGATTTCAGCCATTAATTCAAATGAACAAATTTTAGATAAGCTTTTAAACGCAGGATCTAATGTTAATAAAGCTGACAATGAAGGGCAAACTCCTTTAATTCATGCTGTTATTTCTGATAAAAAAAACGCAATTAAGTCTATTTTGAAAAAAGGTGCAGATATTAACCAAGCTAACAACAACGGCAAAACTCCATTGTATTTGGCAGCTGAGAAGGGATACGTTGATTTAGTTCAGTTGCTTTTGGATAATAACGCTGATTTTAATAAAGCTGAACAATACGGAGAAGCCCCTTTAATTGCGGCTATTTGCAGTAATAAAAAAGAAAATACACGCATAGCTGAGCTGCTTTTGAAGGCTGGCGCTGATGTTAATAAAACTAACAACTACGGAAAAACACCATTGTATTTTGCGGCTGATAGCGGATATGAAGATATTGTAACATTGCTTTTGGCTCGCAATGCTGATGTAAACATGGGAACGATGACCCCGTTATATGTGGCTGCGCAAAATGGACATAAAGATGTGGTGAAATTACTTTTAAAGTCAAATGGCATTGATGTTAGCAAGGGTATTGCGGAAGAAGGCTTCAGCGAAACTCCTTTGCAAATTGCTACTCAAAATGGACATAAAGAAATTATTGCGCTGCTTGAAGCTGCTTCCAAAAAGTCAATCCAACCGCACGATGACCTACTTCATCAAAAACTTGGCGACTTAAAAAAGAGCGTAAATCTGGTAAAAGATTCAATCAAAAAAGTTCAAGAAAAGCTGGTAATTTTAAAAAATGTTTTGGAAAAGGCGTAGTCAAAACAGCGATTCGGTCATAGATATAAATGTTATTCTATTTTTGAAAGTTTGAGATATGAAAAAAATTGGATTATTGTTAATACCGTTGTTAGTTGTAAATGTTCTAAATTAAAACTGCAAACGAATTAATTGAGGATATGTCTAATCAATCAATTATTAGTCGCGAAGTGGTAGAAAATTTTTTAAAACAAGGAGGCGGAGTTGATGCCGGTATTAAGAGCAAAACACTTTTGACTGAAGCTGTTCGGTGTTGGCGTTTAGATATTGTAAAATTACTTTTAGAGTACAAGGCTAATCCTAATTTAGCCGATGAGTATGGCAATTTACCATTGTATTTGGCTATTTCGCGTGGTAATGTTACTATCATAAAGCTACTTTTGGAAGCTGGAGCTAATCCTAATCAAACCGATAACTTCAGCTATCTCCCATTGACTTCGGCTGTTATTAATAAAGATAAAGATCTGGTAATTCTACTTTTGAAGCATGGAGCTAATCATAATCAAATCGATAAAAAAGCAGGGATGACGCCTGCAGCACTGTGTTTAAGTGACGAGATTAAAGCTTTGCTGGATAAACCGCAAGAAAAAAAGGAAGAGCCTCTCCCGCCAAAAACTGAAGATCCTAAAATTGTGGCAGTGGAACCAGTCACAATTCAGCAATTATTTAGTGCCATTGATGAAGGTGATATTGAGAATGTAAAAAAAATTTTAGCTCAACTAGGCATTAATGTGAAGAAAGCCAACAATGATGGCTATACACCATTGTATTTGGCAGTTACCAATGACAAAAAAGATATCGCCAAGCTGCTTTTGGATGCTGGTGCCGACGTTAACCAAGTTGATACACGCGGCAATTACTTGCTGGCTGATGCTATATTACTTGATAAAGTCGATATGGTTAAGTTATTGTTGGAACATGGCGCGAAATGTGACAGCAATGATTTTGGCACACCTCTGCACAAAGCGATATATAAAAATATTGAAATAGTAAAGCTGATTTTAGGAAAAGTTGATGTTAACGCTGTTGATAATGACGGCAATTCCGCATTATTTAACGCTATGGGCAATAAGGGCTTAGAGGTGGCAGAGCTGCTTATAAAAAATGGTGCCGATGTTAACCAAGCTAACAATCAAGGCGAAACACCATTGCACAAAGCAGTACTCGAGCGTCGTAAAGATGAAGTAGAGCTGCTTATAAAGAGTGGCGCCGATGTTAATAAAGCTGATAAGAATAACAATAGCCCTTTAACGTTGGCAATTAATCTAAGGTTAAGCAGCGATAGCGTTACATCAGTATTAACTAAAGATGATATTGATGCACGCTATAAAAATTTTAGCGAAATTATTGCGCTGCTTGAAGCCGCTTCCAAAAAGTCAATCCAACCGCACGATGACCTACTTCATAAAAAACTTGGCGACTTAAAAAATAGCGTAGATCGGGTAAAAGATTCAATCAAAAAAGTTCAAGAAAAGCTGGTAATTTTAAAAAATGTTTTGGAAAAGGCGTAGTCAAAACAACGATTCGATGCCACTTTTTGCAGTTTTGGAAAAACTTATTCGAAAGTCAGCATCTAGTCTTTTCTGGTAGGCCGCATTTAAAAAATTATCAAAAGTTTGGTAGCACTCATTGATAGCTGTGTTTTAAATACAGCTATCAATGTATAAGCCTAAATATCATGGTTTTGATTTAATATGTCTTCTGTGTAAATCAATGTTGGAAAAAAGCGCAATCTCTTGTAAACTGAACACGTGTATTTTTTATGGAGAACTTGGAAAATGTTATTAAATTGAAAGGTTTATCAATGATTTATATGTTTAGAAAAGAAATGAAAAAATGGCACACCGTTTTGTGGTTTGTTTTTGCAGCGATGGCTCTTGGAAGTGGTTTTGGGCTATTTTATAAACGAAGAGGGCCCGAAGAGGCTATCGTTGGCCGTGTGGATGGTCAAGGGATTACATTTAAGGCGTATAAGAAAACATTAAAAAATATAATAGCTCCGTATGTTCAGTTGTATGGCATGTCTGAAGATAAAGTTATGTCTTTGCTCAGCCAGATGGGCAATATCGACGAGATGGCTTTTAATATGTGTGTTGAAGAAAAACTTGTGGACCGTGTACAAAAAAGTTTTGACATAAAGATTGATAACGACACATTTAATGGCAGGCTTGTTGAAATGATGCCTCCTACAATTATTGGCCAGGATGGCAAGGTAAACATGGAAATGTATCAACAATACATGAAGATGCTTTCGACGACTCCTGCCGATTTTGAAAAACATAAAGAGGGTGAGTTTAAAAGAGAGTTGGCAATGCGTTTTATTGCGAACTCAAGCTATATATCTGCAAAAGAGGTTCAAGCGGAGATTGCAAAACAAAATTCAAAGAAGAGTTTTGAGATTTTGGCGATCCCTCAAAAATATTTTTTGAATGATGCAAAAAAGTCTGCACCGGACGACAAAGAGCTGGAGTCTTTCTTTAATAAAGATAAAGAAAAATACAGGGTTGCCGATAAAGCCAAAGCTAAATACTGGGAAATTGGCGTTGATGAGTATGAAAAAAAGATAGAACTCGATGAGCAGTCAATCAAAAACTTTTATGATAAAAATAAAGCTCAGCTCTACAGAATTGCTCCAAAGGTCAAGGTAAGAAAAATTTTAATCAAGTCAGGCAAAGTGAAAGATGGATTCAAGCTTGCACAGGATGTTCACCAAAAAGTTAAACAAAGCCCAGCTCAGTTTGCCGCTTTAGCAAAACAATATTCAGATGACAAATTAACAGCTCAAAGCGGTGGGTTGGTGGACTTTTTCAGCAGGGGTAAATATGATCCAGATTTTGAGAAAGCCGCATTCAAACTTAAAGATTTAGGTGAAATTTCTGACATAATCACAACAAAAGACGGTTTTGAGATGGTACAGCTGGTTGAGCGAATGAAAGCTGTGGAAAAACCTTTTGAAAGCGTAAAAAACGAAATAGCTGCTACGTTGAAAAATAAGCGTGCAATTGCTACGTTGCAGGGCGAGTTGGGAACGTTGATGCACGATGTTAGATCCGAAAATGAATCCATCGAAAAATTTGCAGCAGAAAAAGGATTAGCTGAAAAAGAGACAGGTTGGATCTCTGAAAAAGAGGCGGCCGGCTCTGATGTAGTTGGCCAACTTGCACAAAAAGTGCTTGGATCTGGACGAGAAAGCAATTATGGCTATCTAAAAACATCCGGTAAATACGTCATCTATAAGCTGTTACAAAAAGAAAAGAGCTACCTTCCAGAATTAAAGTTGGTCAAAAACACTGTTATTGAAGATTACTATAATTATCAGGCAGATTTGATGGCTAAGAAAAATATTGCAAAAATTAAAGCCGACATTTTATGTGGTACAGCAACGCTTAAGCAGGGTGCTGGTAAAATTGGAATTCTGCAAACCAACACCACTGGGCTGATTAAAAACGGTGATCCTGTAGCCGGTCTAGAAAAAGATTTGCCTTTATTAAAGAAGATGTTTGTGTTGGACGATAAGTCTCAGGTGTTGCAAGATAACAACGGTGGGACCTATTATTTGGTTCAATTGATTGAAGAACAGGCTGGGGCTGTTAAAGATACACAAAACTTGCACTCAATTATTAACAAAGAGAAATATAATGCATCAAGAAAGCAAGTTTCGGCTTTTATTGCATCATTACAAAGAAATGCTAAGATAGATATGGATAAAAAAGTGCTAAGTGGACATAAAAACAATTACACGAAAGAAGATTAATGAGTTCAGTAAAAGATTTACAGAATACAGCTTCCAGAAAAATATAGAGCTTTAGAGTCGACATTTGAGCAGATTGATAAAGAGTTCGGTAAGGGATCAGTGATGATGCTTGGCCAAAAGCCCGATAAACTCGAAACAATTTCAACAGGTTCAATATTAATTGATTCTGCGCTTGGAGTTGGTGGTTTGCCAAAGGGTCGAATTATTGAAATTTTTGGACCTGAATCATCAGGTAAAACCACATTGGCTTTACATGCCATTGCGCAGTCTCAAAAAAAGGGTGGTGTTTGTGCATTTATTGATGCAGAACATGCAATGGATCCTTCCTACGCTGCTAGTGTTGGAATAAATGTGCATGAATTAATAGTTTCACAGCCAGATTTTGGCGAACAGGCTCTTGAAATTACAGAGATGCTTGTTCGTTCCAATGCGGATTGTTGTAGACTCTGTTGCAGCGTTGGTTCCCAAGGCCGAGCTAGAAGGCGATATGGGTGATTCACACATGGGTTTACAAGCAAGATTGATGTCGCAAGCTCTTAGAAAATTAACAGCTGTTGTGCACAAATCAAAAACGGTTTTAATTTTTATCAACCAAATTAGAAGTAAAATTAATCAAGGCGGAATGAATTTTGGGCCAACAGAAACAACAACTGGTGGGAATGCTTTGAAATTTTATTCTTCGATAAGAATTGATATTCGCAGAATTGCTACATTAAAAAAAGGCGACAAAGCCTTTGGAAACAGAGTGTCTGTTAAGATAGTAAAAAATAAAGTTGCTCCGCCGTTTAGAAAAGTTGAAGTCGATCTTATTTTTGGTGAGGGTATTAGCCCAGAATTGGAAGTTCTTGATGCAGCTTTGTCATTGGGTGTAATTAAACAAGCTGGAGCATGGTTTGCCTATGAAAATGAAAAAATTGGGCAAGGCCGTGAAAACTGTTTGAAAAAATTCAAGGAAGATCCGATTTTTTTTGATAATATAGTTAAGGTGGTTACTGATAAGTTAAATAATCAGGGATTTGTTTGTGAATAATAAGATGTCTAGAGATACAGTGAACACAGGCATGCAAGATAAGTACATGATAAACGAAGAGATTCGTGGAGAAAATGTACTGGTAATCGGTGGAAAAGGCGAAAATCATGGTGTTATATCAAAGCGTCAGGCTTTAACGTTAGCTCGTGAGTCAAATCTTGACTTGGTTCAAGTTGGTGAAAAAGATGGAACTCCAATTGCTAAGATTATGAATTTTGGAAAATTCATATACGAAAAGAAAAAACAGCTCGGCGAAGCAAAAAAACATCAAAAAGCAATCCAAATAAAAGAGATTAAAATTAGGCCAAGTATTGAAGAGCAGGATTATAAAACAAAGCTAAATAAGGCCGAAGAATTTTTTAAAGATGGCATGAAGGTTAAATTTACAGTTCAATTCAAAGGTCGAGAGGTTCCCAAGATGGAAGATTTTGGAACCAAATTGTTTGAACGAATATCAAAAGACCTCGTTGCCAAGGGTTTTACGAACTTGCTAGAAGAAAAAGAGAGCAGGGGCGGAGTTATTTGGTCTAAAATTTATTTCCTCAAGGGATAAATGAGCATAGAATTTTCTGAAATTAATTAAATTTTAAAGGTTTAAAATGTGTAAAATGAAAACAAACTCGTCATGCAAGAAGAGGTTTAGAAAAAATAGCGCAGGGAAAGTAAAAACATCTCGTGCATTTAAAAGACATCATGCTTGGGCAAAGTCTAAAAAGCAAAAGCGTGAGTTAAGAGCTGGTATGTACATGGAAGGTACATTTGCTAAAAAAATAGCATCTGCAATGCCTTATTAATTATTTCATATAAGATTATTAATAACATTTGATATTTTGAGGTTTTAAAATGAGTAGAGTTAAACGTGGTATTGTCTCCAGAAAAAGACATAAAAGAATTATAAAAAAAGCCAAGGGTTTTTGGGGTCAACGTAAGAATGTTTTTCGTCGTGCAAATGAAACATTGCTTCGTGCGATGCGTTTTTCTTATGTAGGTCGCAAACTGAAAAAAAGAGAGTATCGTGGGTTGTTTATTTCTAGAATAAGTGCAGCATGTAAGTCGTCTGGAATTAATTACAGTGGTTTTGTAAATAAAATGAAAACATTGCAAATTGGTTTGAATAGAAAAATGCTCAGCCAATTAGCTATTTTTGAGCCAAAAGCGTTTGCTGAATTAGTCGCAATGGCAAAAAAATAAAAATATATTGAAATTTTTGTTACCAACGGGCTATTATATTTAGAGTTGGTTGTATTGAATTTATTTTGTGAGAAAAGAGGAAGAGGAAATGAAGTGCCTTGAAGAGCTAGAAAGTAAGGTTCTTCGTCTTATCCAAAAAAATACAGAGTTAAAAATTAAGATTGGTGAACTTGTTCAGGAAAATGAAGTTTTGAGAGGACAAGCTCACCGGTTTGAAGATGCTCTGATGAAAGAACAAGGAACGGCGAAATCATTTGAAGACGAAAAATTAGCTATAATTAACGTTGTAGAAGGTTTGCTGAGTACTATTAATTCGTTAGAGAGCTCTCAATGAAAAGTAAATGAGCATGGAAAAGGCAAATAATTTAAAAATATCAATTCTTGGAAAGCCATATCTGGTAACAACAGATGAGGTTCAGGAATATGTTTTAGAAGCGTCTGAATTGGTTGACAACATGATGAGGGAAAAAATAAAAAATTTTCCGATAACTAATGAAACAAAGGTTGCTGTGGTTACGGCTTTGGAATTAGCCACGGATCTTGGAAAATTCAAAAGATCAAGTAATTCTTTTGAAGATAGAGTTTTCAAGTTAAATGAGTTATTGGAATTTGCGTTAAAGTGATTTTAATACAAATTTCCTTATCATAAGTTGTGTCAATTATGACAATTCTTGTTATCTTTGCATCTTTGTGTTTTTAGGATTGTCCTCTTGAAAGGTCTCTGTCTCACAAGGTAATTAAGCGTTTATTGTATTTATTACTTTTGAGATTAAGGGATTAAAATGATCGGAATGTTCGAATTTTTAATTTTATGCACCGGGCTTTTGCTTGGTGTCATAACTGTTTTTATATATTTTTTTCTACAAAAAAATAAAGTTTTGCAAACAAAACAAAGTGTTCAACATATGTTGCAAGCGTCCCGTGATCAGATCGAAAAAGATCGTCGAGATGCTGCGGTTGATCTAAAAAGTGAACTCCACAAAAAACGTACAGAATTTGAAATAGAGGTTAAAAAAAACAAGATTGAATTGCAGCAACTTCAATCAAAGTGCCAAAAAAAAGAAGATGCTTTAGATTTACGTGAGTCTGCGCTAGATGATTTACGTCGTGAATTGCAACAAAAGGAACGAGATCTATCTAGGCGCTTAGACGCCTTTTCTGTCGATGAAATGAAAATTAAACGCTTGTATGAAGAGCTTGTTCAGAAACTTGAAAAAATCAGTGGAATGAAGCAAGACGAAGCCAAAAAAATTTTATTTGAATCATTGGAGCGCGAAGTAAAGCTTGCTAATCAAAAATGGATATCAACAATAGAAGATAATGTTAGAGAAACAGCTAAAGACAAATCAATTGAGATTTTGACAGCTTCAATGCAACGTTATCTTGCTGATACAGTTACTCTTCACTCATCCAGCGTTGTAAACCTTCCAAACGATGAAATGAAGGGTAGAATAATTGGTAAAGAAGGCCGAAATATTAAAGCTCTTGAGATGGCTACAGGAATGGAGTTTGTTATAGGCGATACCCCAGAAGTTATTACAATTTCAGGTTTTAATCCGATAAGAAGAGAAGTTGCAAAACGTGCTTTAAATAAGCTTATTTTAGATGGCAGAATTAATCCAAGCAGAATTGAAGAAACTGTTGTAAAGTGCGAAGAAGAACTTGAACAAACAGTTGAAGAGATAGGGCAGAGCACAGTTCTTGAGTTTGGATTTCGTGGTATGAATCTTGAAATTATTAAGATGCTTGGCAGGCTTCATTTCAGAACTAGTTATACTCAAAATAATCTTTCACACAGTAAAGAGGTAGCTTACTTTTCACGAATGATTGCTGCAGAATTGGGACTTGATCCAGATATAGCTGCTAGAGCAGGTCTGTTGCATGATATAGGAAAGGCTATCTCTGCCGAAGTTGAAGGACCGCATGCTGTTGTGGGTGCTAATTTTGTTAAGGAGTATGGCGAAGATCCAATTATTATCAATGCCATTGCAAGTCACCATGAAGAGGTTGCCCCTACGAGCCCTTACGGCATAATAATTCACTTGGCGGATGCCATTTCGGCTTCTCGTCCTGGAGCTAGAAAAGAAACTCTTTCTACGTATGTTAAGCGTTTGGAAAATCTTGAAGAACTGGCAAATAGCTTTGAAGGTGTCAAAAAAGCGTATGCTTTACAAGCTGGACGTGAAATACGCGTAATAGTTGATGAAGACCGATTAGATGATGATAAAGCAGCTATTCTAGCCAGAGATTTAGCTAAAAAGATCGAAACCGATTTAGCATTCCCTGGAGAAATTAAAGTTAATGTTATCCGAGAAAAACGATTTATAACTGCAGCAAGATAAGTTTGGTAAACAATGAAAAGTATTTTAAAGTTTTTATTTATAGGTGATGTCGTAGGTTTGCCTGGTTTGACTGTATTCCAGAAATGGGTACCAAAACTAAAAGAAAAACATCAAATTGATGCGGTTATAGTTAATGGCGAAAACGGGGCCAAAAATGGTCGTGGGATAACATCTAAAATAGTTGATTTTTTCAAGCACAATGGTGTTGCTGTAGTAACGACAGGAAACCATGTTTGGGAGAATCGTGAATTTTATAATACATTGAATCAGCGGGACGATATTATTCGTCCCGCAAATTTTCCTCCAGGATGTCCAGGCAAGGGTTATACATTTTTTGAATTAGAGGGGCATTCTGTGGCGATCATTAACCTTCATGGTCGTGTATTTGTAAGGGATTTATTAGATTGTCCATTCAGAACAGTCGAATCATTGTTATCATTTATAAAACCTAGAACAAACATTATTTTTGTTGATTTTCATGCAGAGGCTACATCTGAAAAAAAGGCTCTAGGCCTATATCTTGATGGTAAGGTATCTGGTATTTTGGGGACGCATACTCATGTACAAACATCAGATGCTCAAATTTTACCAAAGGGCACAGGATATCAGACAGATTTAGGCTGTTGTGGCGCTTTAAACTCGGTTATAGGCATGCAGACCGAGGGCGTTTTGAAAAAGTTTTTATATTTTCAAAAAATGGGCAAATTCGATGTAGAATTATCAGGCCCTTTTGAACTAAACGGTGCTGTTATATCAGTTGATACAGCAAGTGGCAAAGCTCTGAGCATCGAAGCAATTAGGGTTATAGATGACGAATTATACAAAAATTTGAGATCAGCTTCAATCGAGTGATATTAAGATGCTTTTTTTATTTTTTCTAAAGCGTTTCCTAGTCCAATTTTTAACCGTATTCTTTATTATTATTTTGATTCTTGGCGCAAGTAATCTGGTTTTGCGGGCTGAATTTTTTTCTGGATTTTGTGGCATGATACAAGTTTTTTTTGTAATGCTTCCGCTGATGGCAATTTACGCAACGCCACTTGCCGCCGGAGTGGCTGTGCAAAAGGTTGTTGGCGATTTGTTAGTCAATGATGAATTGCTGGTTATCGATTTTTTTAGATCTGCTCGCAAAGCATTAATCCTGGCGACAGCTACATTTTCTTTGATGCTAACTATCGTTTATGCTCCACTAGTTTTTGATTTTGCACCGCAAAGCTATTTGCGAGGAAAACGCATTCTTCTGAATCTTGCTAAACGCCAATTTTCGCACCTTGAGCCTCAAAAATTTCATAGTCCATACCCAGGACTTACATTTTTTTTCAAAGAAAAACAACATGAACGTGGTGAACCTAGGTTTAATAACATTTTTCTTGCGTTTCATAGCAAAGACGAGCGTTATATTTTTACCGCAAATCAGGGATATTTTCAGCAAAACAAAATATTAATGATTGATGGCTCGGTTCACACAATATGTACTGATAAGCGATATACAGCTGTTTTTAAGGAAACAACAATAAATTTGGATAAAATTTTAAATTTAGAAAAAAACGACAAAACAATGGACGTACTGAAGTTTTGGAATATAAAAAAGCTTTTATCAATGTTAAAAGATAACGATGATGTGCTGTTTGAGATTCTTAAACGGTTGGCACAACTTATGTGGCTACTATTATTCCCGTTTTTGGCACTGTATTCAATATTTATTTTTGGTAGAAAAAAAAGTAACATGCTTGTTGCCGTAATAACGAGTGGCGTAATTTTTTTGACGTCATACATTTCGATTGCGCTTGCTCAAGTTGTTAGCAAAAGCCTTATTTTTTTGATATTGTTTCTATATCTTCCATTAATTTTATGTTTATTTTTATGTATTAAATTTTTTATGTCGGAGTAGCCATGTTTTTAGTAGTTTTGATGTACTCAATTTTAGCCCTGACATTTGTTTTTGCAAAAAAGGCTTTAAATTATACTTCTCCATTTTTTTTAATCGGTTTTAGAATGATTATTGCGGGTTCTATCTTGCTTCTATATCAACGATTTTTTTCGAATAAACCATTCAAAATTGAAAAAAAAGATTATATTCTTTTTTTCAAAACAGCGTTATTCCATATTTATTTCGCGTTTAACCTTGAGTTCTGGGCGCTTCAATATGTATCAGCCATCAAATCAACTTTGATTTTTACAGCAACGCCATTTGTTTCGGCAATTTTGGCCTACTTTTTATTAAGCCAAAAACTATCAACTAAAAAGGTTATTGGGATTATAGTTGGAATTGGTGGGTTGGTGCCGATAATATCTTTACACGTACAAACTGGGGCAGAGTTTAAAGCCATTGCCTGTTTTGCCTTGCCAGACGCTGTTTTGTTCTTAGCTGTAATTTCTGGTGCGTATGCTTGGTTCTTGGTTATGCGTTTGATGGAACGAGGTTATGGCCTTGGCATGATCAATGGAATGGCGATGCTTGTCGGTGGCATTTTAAGCATGTGTACGGCCATTGCGTTTGAAGATTTATCGCATCCGGTATCAAACTGGCCTGTTTTTTTGGTGTGGCTATTTTTATTAATTTTGGCCGCAAATATTATTTTTTATAATATGTTTGGATGGTTGCTAAACCGTTATACAATCACATTTTTGACATTTTCGGGCATTCTTTCGCCAAGCTTTGGAACGATTTATGAGTGGTTATTTTTTGGCGGTAAAATTGGCTGGCAGCATATTACATCACTTATTTTTGTTGCCTCGGGTTTATTTATTTTTTATCGAGACGAACTCAAAAAGAAGCCTCAGCTGCCGCCGTTCGATGCTTCTTGATATGACGGCTTCTGTTGATCGAGCTTTTTTAAAGAGATGGCACTTTTTGCAACTTTCGGAAAAGTCATTCCATATCTATTTACCAGTCGGTGTTTGCAGGCCGCATCTAAAAAATTGTTATTTTCTTGGCAGGTGCGATTTGCAGATGTTTTTCAGTAGTTATAGTCGATGTATGTGTCTGAATATCATAGGATTGACTCATTTTGATTTTGATGAAATTTCTTGTTGAATTATCTTGGCCACAGATCGAATTGATTTTTCAAGATCGTCGTTTAGTACGTGATACTGAAAAAAAGGCTCATCAGCTTCTTGAGCTATTTCATTTTCTGCAATTTGCACCCTTTTATATAATGTTGTTTTATCTTCGGTGTTTCTTTGTTCAAGCCGTTGACGCAAAGCCTCAATACTTGGAACAGTCAACCAAATTGTTACAGAATCTGGCAAAATATTGTTTTTAAAATTTTTTGCCCCGGCACGGTCAGAGATCATGATTAGTGATTTTCCGGATTTTAGCTTTGAAATAATTGTGGCTGGCGAGCCGTAATAATTGCCGTCGTATTCCGTTGTTTCAAGAAAATAATGTTCGTTTTTTAAAGCTAAAAATTCGCTTGTTGAAATAAAATTATAATCTTTGCCAAAAACTTCACATGTCCTAGGTTTTCTGGTTGTAAATGTTATCACTTTTTCGATAGAAATTAAATTTTGCAAAAATTTAACGACGCCCGCTGTCACAGACGTTTTTCCGGCTCCTGACGGAGCCGCTATGATAAATAACTTGCCCTTTAATTTGGCATTTTTCAACATAAAATCCTTTTCAGCATGAAAACCTAAACACTCATCGCATTTTATTTTATCTTATTTTTATGATATAAATTAATGGTTGGTTGAAATTGCGTAGGATATGGTATTTCAGCAATCATTTGTGCATTTGTAAATATTAAAAACTTGATGTTTGTTAAACTCTAATTAAGCGTGAAAAAAGATGTTAAAAAAAATTTTAAGTTTCATATTTTTAAGCTTGATGTTGGTTGTAGGTGCATCGGCAGCATCGGTGCCTAGCATTATACAAACTGCCAGTGTTTACCGTATAAACATAGAAAAATTGGCATTGTATAACGTTTTATTGAATGCTAAAAAAATTATATCAAACAATTATCTTGAAATAGTCGAAATTGGCGATGGCCAGGATCTGCGAGAAGCCTTGTCGCTTATAAATAAAGAAATAGCCTTATTTACAGAGATTGTTGATGGATTTAATAAAGGCAAAAATCCACTCATACAGCTTAAATTTATGGCTTTGTGCAACTATTTTAAAAATCGTGAAGCGGTTGAGCCGCGCCATCTAAGAATTTTTGAAAATAAAGTGTATAAATTCGATGATTGTATTCAAAAATATGTTGCAGAGCGTCGCGCTGTACTATCAAATGATGAAATAGCGTTATGCGAAAAGATTTTTCAGTTCAATGAAATTTTGGTCTCTTGTTGTTTGAATTATGAATATTTTGATATCGATGTTTTTGACAGAGTTGTCGACTGGACCGTTCATAGACCAGTTGAAGCCATGAAGGCTCATCCGTATATTACGGCCGCGGTTGTTATTACAATCGTTACAATCATTTCTATTTATTTGTATAAACGGTCGCAACGTCAGAGTGGTGATATTGGTGGAACTGCTATTTCTGCAGATGCAATTGTGGCGCAAAAATCTGTGGAAAAACAGCATGCAGCTTGGTGTGCCAAGCATGCACTGATGAATCTTAAGGCCGCATTGGATGGAAAAAATGGAGTATTAACTGAAGAGCAAAGGACTGCGGCCGAGGAGCAATGGGCCGATCAAGTTGCCGAAATGATAAAAGCTGAAAATTCTGAACATGTGATTGAATCTAGGCGTGCAAATTTAGATTATCAGCGCAAACAAATAGTCGATGCTAAAGCCGAAATTGCTGCATTAGAAGCTAAATATTCGCAATTTCCAACACGTAGTTTTGTGGATTGGCTTACTGGTAAAGAAAGCCCTGATATATCACGTCAACGGCAAGAGTGCTTGGATCATGTTTATGAAAAGCGTGCTAGAGTAGCAGATTTACAAAGCCGACTTGATCGTAGTGAGCGTGATATACGTTATGCAGCTCAATTGCTAGCTTGTGCCCAGAGCCCTAACCCAGAAATACGAAAGGGGGTATTTAATAATATTCCTGGTGATTATGTAGAACGTTTATTAGATATTGAAGCAAAGAAAGTTAGTGATCAACACTGGCAAAATACGTATTTAATTAGCGAAACAACGCAATTAAGTCGATTTCGAGTAAAACCGGAAGAGGTAGCATCACAAATGGCTTTGGCGAAAAACTATTTGGAATCATGCAAAGAAGTTGAAGACTTTGAGTTTGATGGTGCAGCGAAGCCTGACCCTTTTGACTCTGGGGTTTGGACGTATTTTGTTAGGCCATTGTTACGTGATAGAGGAAAGATTGTTGATGGAAGTATTACGCCGCAATTGATCGAAGATGCTATTTTAAAAATGAATTTGACTATTGGTGGAGATGCAAGTGTAAGAGTGCGTTCAGCCGATGGTGAGGATGTATTTTTACGTAATAGGGTTGGCCTAATTGATGCTCGCCAAAGTTTGTGGGAGAATGGAACACCTATTCATTTTATCGTTAATCTAGGCCGTATTGGCATGGGAGGTGTAGGGGCCCAAGGTGGATTTTTGCATTGGATTTATTACAGAGCTTATAAAGAAGGTGATAAAATAAAGCTTGCTTATGCCGATTCTTTTAACGACAATCATGATAATACTTGGGTCACTAGAGCTTTGTATGATTTTTTTAAAACGAGATAATTTTAAGTTTTATTAAGCGTGAAAAAAGATGTTAAAAAAGGTTTTAAGTTCCTTATTTTTGACCTTGGCTTTAGTTATAGGCGCATCGGCAGTAGTGGCGCCTAGCATTGTGACATCGGCCAATCCTTACCGTATAAAAATAGAAAATTTGGCATTGCGTGTCTTTTTGTGCGATGCCAAGCAATATTTCGAATCAATGCCAAATTTAACAGTTTTGAATGCGATTGAGGCCGAATTAATCAGGTTAGACAAGATAGTGGACTGGTTTAATCACGGCAAATTTATTTTTATGCACCAAAAGTTCGTGGCGACAAGTAATGCATTTAAAGCTAAAAAATGCAGCGAAATTGGAGCTAGCGACCTGAGGTTTTTGAGATCTAGGCTGGAAAATTTTGATAAAGTTCTAAAAAATTATTCAAAGCAATACAAGAATTCGTCGTCATCTGACGAAGCGGTGTTGCTTGAAGACATTACGCACCTAATCACATTTTTACAGGAACAATTATTAAAAGATGATGTTTTCGGCATAGATTTCATTGATAATTTTATAGATACTGCATTTGTAAGGCCTTTTGAGTGGGGTAAAAAAAATCCTGAAATCCTTGTAACGGCTGCACTGTTGCCGCTGACTCTGGGTGGCATTTATAAAATTATAAATGTATCAGATACATCTGACGATATAATAGTTTCTGACTTCATGAAAGCTAATATTCCTGCGGATGTTTTTGAACAGAAATATATTGCAAGGCAAGAAGGGGCTTCTTGCGGCGGTGTTGCAGTTGCAAGGGCTTTGCAGCGAATATTAAAGATTCCTGAAGGTCAGACCGTAGCGTTTCGTAATCAAAAATTTAAAGAGTGGGATGCTTGGATGCGCGCAAGAAAATCTGAAACTGATTTAGCAAAAATACCTGTTGGCTCGTTCCAAATTTTTAACTGGATTGATAACAATGATGTGGAAGATTTAATTAATCTAGAAAATATTAAATTAAGCACAAATAATCAATCAAACATTGTATTTGTTGATTATTCACACATGTTATTGGACATTGTAAGAAAGCGTTTCGCCTTATCCATGGATGGCGAAAAAACTAAATTATTCAGTGGTGCAATTCCACAAATTAATGTAGTTGTGGGGCCGATTAGGCGAACGACTAAGCCTGACGGTGGGGCTCACTTTTTGCACTACGAAATTACACGATCTGGAGGTGGTTCTGCGTGGTTTCACATTTGCAGCGAAGACTCTCTTCATCTCGATCAAAGAAGTCAATGGGGCGCTGAGTTTTTATATAATTATTTTATGGCAAACAGCATGGATGAATGGCTGGCGATGCGGTAATTTTACTACGCAAAAAGCAGGTTAGGTAGTTCAAACATTAACTCGAATTCTCGTTTGGATGTCTTTAGTGCTAAGACAGGGTACACAATGTCGGCGCCTAATATTTCTTCATCTGGTAAGATTGGGTAGCCAAGAGTTAGCACTTCAGAAAGCGTGCCATTGACTGCGTCAAAAAGCAAAATCTGAAGTCGTCGATCATCATTTGTATCAGTAGCAACGATGTCTGTGGACTTGTTCCATACAGTTATAAAAACAAAATTATCACTATGTCCACATGGATTAGCGTGTATTTGTGCTGCTGCTCCAATATCTAGAGAAATCCAACAAAGTTTTACGTCTGTTGTGCTTTCATCTAGATTTAATTTTTCATACAATACTGAAACTCTTTCGTACTTGTAATCTAATACAAATTTAAATCTTTTACATGGAGATATTATAGTTATCAAATCATCGGAGTATTCCATTCCTTGATAATGTGCTTTGATAATTTGTGGAGCAATTGTATTCATTGCTGGCAGTTGATTAGAAAACAACGAAGTTAAAAAACTTAATAAAAACAATGATTTTTTTATGCTTTTCATAATATTATAATTTTCGATTAGTTTTGTTTTTTATTATTTAGACATGTTTTGATTGTATCTTTTTTATAATCAAAATCAATATAATTTGGCATAGTAGTTTAATAGAAAATAAATAGTCATGTCAAAATACCGATTTACAGGGCCATACATTGATCTTGCTTGTTTAAATAGCCGACTGCATCAGTCTTACAAAGAAAATAACAATTTTTTAGATGCGGCCTACAAGCAGCGATTGAGAGCTGATTTACGAATGAGTTTTAGAAAAATTGCAAAAAGTGCCCGCGTCTTTTTAAAAACGTGTTATACTTTACATGCGTTTAAATTTTTTATTATTGATCTGAAAAATTGAGTTGAAAGCATGGAAAAATTACCCGATATAAATCAAAATTTTGCTGAATGGTACCAAGAGGTTATTTATCAGGCAGGCATGATTGATCAAAGCCCGGTCAAGGGGACTTTTGTGATTATGCCGTATGGATACGCTATTTGGGAGAATCTACAAGCGGTGCTTGATAAAAAAATCAAGGAAACTGGTACGCAGAATGCCTATTTTCCGCTCTTTATTCCAGAATCATTTTTGAAAAAAGAGGCAAAGCACGTTGAAGGCTTTGCGCCTGAATTAGCTGTAGTTACTCATGCGGGTGGTCAAAAACTTGAAGAGCCTCTTGTTGTGCGGCCAACCTCTGAAACAATGATCTATTACATGTTTTCGCGTTGGATAAAATCTTGGCGCGATCTGCCTTACAAGGTTAATCAATGGGCAAACGTTGTACGTTGGGAAATGCGTCCACGGGCCTTTTTGAGGACAACAGAGTTTTTGTGGCAGGAAGGCCACACCGCACATGCTACACACGCTGAGGCCGATGATATGGCCAAGCAGGCGTTAGATATTTATAAATTTATTTTAGAAGAATATTTGGCTATTCCCGTGATTAGCGGCATAAAATCTGATAGCGAAAAGTTCGCAGGAGCGCATTGCACCTACACCAATGAAGGCTTGATGCCTGACGGCAAGGCGCTGCAAATGTGTACTTCTCACGTGCTCAATCAAAGCTTTTCAAGCTCGTTTGATATCAAATTTCAGGATGTTGATGGACAAGTAAAAACACCAATCTGCTCATCGTGGGGCTTTACTACACGTACGATTGGCGCTTTGGTTATGACGCATGGCGACCAGGCCGGGCTTGTAATGCCGCCTAAAATCGCTCCAATTCAGGCCGTTATTATTCCTATCTTAAAGGCTGATGCAGACAAAGCATTAGTGTTGCAAAAAGTTGAATACGTCAAGCAAATGCTTACTCAGGCAGGCATGCGTGTTGTTGCTGATTTGGATGAAACCAAAACGCCTGGTGCCAAATTTTATGACTGGGAGCTAAAAGGTGTGCCAGTTCGCATAGAAATTGGGCCAAAAGATGTTGAAAAGAATCAGGCCGTCCTAGTTAACAGAGTTGAACAGGATAAAACAAAGAAAAAGCAGTTTGTTGCAATTGATGGGATAAATGCATCACTTGAAAAATTGTTATTCGACATACAAATAAACTTGTTTGAATCAGCAAAAAAACGGTTGCAGGCCAAATATTTTGAAGCTGAAAAAATGACTGACTTTGGTCCTAAAATGGATTCAGAAAATGGAATGTACCAAGTTGGGTGGTGTGGTGATGCAAAATGTGAAGCCGAACTTAAGGCCTACAAAGCCACGATTAGATGCCTTCTAAATGAACAAAAACATGAAACTTGTTTTTGTTGCTCCAAATTAAGTAACGTTGACGTTGTAGTTGCTAAAGCTTACTAAAAATATTAAACGGAAAATCTTATGCAAAAAAGTGGCGATGTAACCGATTATGCGTCGAGTTTTTGTTCATATCTTTTAACTGAAAAAAGGGTTTTACAAAATACATATTTGGCTTACAAACGCGATATCGAGCAGTTTTATCAGTTTTTGAAAAATAAACGGCTGAGTGTTCAAAATTGTAAGCTTGAGCATCTAAAAAATTTTCTAAAATGGTTAAAAACCAATGGCTTAGCCGCAAAGAGTCTTTCTCGCAAAATAACATCACTGAAGCTGTTTTATTCCTTCTTAAATAAGCGACATAACGTAGAAAATTTTGCCGACTCATTAATTTTTCCTAAAGTCGAACAGACTTTGCCAAATTATCTTTCTGAGCAAGAGATACAGCAGCTTCTTTTGACCGCTGACAAAGATATTTCGCTAAAAGGACAGCGAAATAAGGTTATGATTTATTTATTATATGCAACTGGCATGCGAGTTTCTGAGTTGGTTAATCTAACATTTGATCAGATCCACTTTGATACAGGATTCATTAATTTGATTGGCAAAGGCAATAAAGAACGTTCGATTCCGCTGCCAAAAAATATATTTAAATTGCTAAGGCATTATCAAGAAAATATATATCCAAAATTGTTATCCAAAGAAATGTTGATTAGCCATAAATTAATTAATTATGTGTTTGTTTCAACGCAGAATAATGCCGTCAAGCCGATATCTCGACAGATGTTTTGGATGGCTTTAAAAAAAGTGCTTGTTAAAGCCTCAATTTTTAAAAATATATCTCCGCACAGCTTGCGGCATTCGTTGGCAACACATCTTTTAAAAAATGGAGCGGATGTTAGGTCATTGCAGCTTATTTTGGGGCATGAAAATTTGTCGACTGTTCAAATTTATACTCATCTTGAAGATCCTCAGGTCAGAAAAATTTATGACAAAAAACATCCAAGAGCTTGATTTGTCCGATCAACAGAATATATTGTTGAAAAGTTTCAGCTAATTAGATATATCATCTATAGCCTTTTTGAAATTTGTTTTTTTTTCCCCTAATCTTTTTATAAATACTCCGGAATCAATAAGTTTGCCATCAATGCTTTGTACATCAAGTTTTATGCTGTTAGGGTTATTGGAAGGGACTGAAGATCTAATTATAAACTTAAAATCTTTGATGTTTGTCAAATCAATTCTGATTACATTCCCTGACCACGAACCAATTGGGTATGGGCGTATATTAACGTAGTTTGAAATGTCTGAAGCATTAATTGTTTTTGTTGAATTGGATGCAACTGAATTGGACGCAACTAAATTGGAAGATAATAAATCGGTATAGTAATAAAAATCTATGCCAGTTATTAGTGATGAATTGTTGGTTACTACATAGGTTTTTACAGCATTTGCTGTTGACGTTGCAAAAACAACTGCTAAAACAATAAAAAATTTTGAATAATTATTCATAAGATCTCCTTTTTCCAAAACACAACCAAATCCTAACTGTTGCCAGATTAATAATTGTGTATAACTCGTGTCAAATATTTTAATTTATTTGAGTTGCGAGTTTCTTAGTATATTTTATGGCTTGGCTGATACCTTGCTATTTTGTATACTAATTAAAGTTTGTAAGAGTGTGATATAAACGATAAATTTAATAAATTAAGACTAAATTGAGGGATGCAAAATTATGGATGGCAAATTTATTGTCACGCAAAAAGAGTTACTAGGGCTTTTGTCTGCTATGCAACCGATCTGTAATAAAAAAACAACGCTTGATGTAACTGAGTCCATTTTTTTTCAGGTGGCGCCACGCGAACTTACGCTTAAAGCGACAGATTTGGAAATTAGCCTGCAGTCAAGTATGCTTATTGATAGCAATTTAACTGAAACCATGAGCTTTTTGATATCAGGTAAGCGCATTTTTGAAATAATCAAAGAAATGGATGGAAATATCGAATTTTTCGTTCATGAAAATCAGCTCGCATTGAAGTCTGGAGGGGTAGATTTAGCTCTTAACATTAAGGGAGCTGAGGAGTTTCCACCATTCCCAGAACGAATTGAAAATTTAATGAATTTTAAAGCAGCATTTATTTTGCAAATGTTAAACAAAGTTGCTTTTTTGATTCCGCAAAACAATGCAAATATCGCATTAAACGGGATGTTGCTTGAGATTAATAATGAACAAATGAATATGGTCGTAACAGATGGTCACAGCCTTGCTCAGGTTGTGACAAAGAAGTATACTCTGGCTGAAGAAAAAAGATGGTTGATGCCAAAAAGGGCGGTTCTTGAGCTTAAAAAGTTATTTGAGAGCAGTAGCCAGGAAGAGGATATTTTTTTGGGCACTTGTGGAAATCAATTAGTATTTTCAGGTAAAAATTTTAACTTTTTTACAAAGCTTATTTCAGATCCATTTCCTCAATACAAGCCTGTGATGGATAAAGAAGGCTTTATGCCTGCAGCGATGTCTAAAGATGCCTTCTTAAAAACATTGAAACGCACTAGCTGCTTGCTGGCAGGGCAATTTGTTTCATCAACATTTCGATTTACGCCAGGTCTATTAAAAGTAAGTATGCATAACAAAGAAGTTGGTAAGCTTGATGAAGAGTTGTTGTTAGAAAATTATGCAGCACAAGATGTCGAAAGCCGATTTTACGCTCCGTATCTTTTAAATGGATTACAAGCATTTTCAGAAAAAAATTTACAGTTTTTTATCAAAAATGGCGCTAAGCCAATTATATTTGAATCGCAGGAAGGTGATATCGTTCAAACATATCTCGTAATGCCTGTATCAATTTCTCAAAACTAGATTAGAACGAGCGAAAGGTTTGTAGGTTTATTGCTCAAACCTTTCGTTTCAGAGGTATTTTACGTGTTTATTAAAAGGTTAAAATTGCAAAATTTTAGATGTTTTGAGGAGCAAGAGTATAGCTTTTCGGAGCGGTTTATTGTGTTAGAGGGCAAAAATGGGGCCGGCAAAAGCAGTATCCTGGAGGCCTTGCATTACGCCTGTTATTTGCGCTCATTCCGCACTCATTCAAATCGAGATTTAATCAAGCTTGATAAGGATTACTTTTTTATTGAGATAGATATTTACAGTGATTCAGTTAGCGATCAGATTGCTGTTGGGTTTGATAGTGTTCAGGGCAAGGTTGTCAAATTTAATCAAAAACCAATCCTAACATACAGAGATCTAATTTTGCAGTACAGAGCCGTTTCTTTATGTGCTGACGACATTGTTGCTGTTAGTGGTGAGCCGGATTATCGCCGAGATTTTTTGAATCAATCGGTACTTTTGCTTGATCCTGCTCGTTATTCGATGTTTAAAAAATATAAACAGATTGTTGAGCAACGTAAAATTTTATTGCAGCAGATTAGGCATACTGGAGGGCGGGGTGGTCAAGTTTTTGATCAAATTACGGTTTGGTCAAAAACAATGTGGGAGTTGGCTGTTGAAATAAAAAAAATGAGGATAGAATATCTTGAGTCTTTGGAGCAAAATGTAAATCGGCTTTTGGCAGAGTATTTTTGCGTAACTGAGCCTGAATTACAAATTAAATTCAGATATATTTCCAAAAATATTGATTTTCAGGATCAATTTAACGAATTTTGGCCGACTTTTTATGAAAAGCATTATTCGAGTGAAGTAGAGCAGGGACGTAGTTTTTTTGGTGCTCATATCGATGATTTTGCGATTGATTTTTTTGGTAAAAAGGCAAAAATTTATGCTTCGCGCGGACAACAAAAACTTATCATTTTTTTAATGAAGGTTTCGCAGTTGGATTTTATGAAATCTTGCGGTAAACCTGGAGTTCTTTTGTTGGATGATTTTTTAACTGACTTTGATAAACAGAATTCAAAATTTGGGCTTGAATTACTTAAATATAAAGATTTTCAAGTTTTCTTAACAAATCCTAATTCAGACTGTATTTTTGATTCAACTAATTCGTTAATTATGCGTATTGCGCATTGACTTTGCTGTTGTTTGGTTTAACATCATATTCCCGAATGGTTAATGTATTTGATTTATTTTAAGAAATACGCATTGCGCAATTATTGCAGCTTGAAATTATTTAACGATTTTCAACTTAAGTACTAGAATTTAAAATAGTACTTGATTTTCCCTTAGAAAGCTTTAGACTGATTCTTGTGTTGGTGAGTAAAGTGGTTAACTTACCCTGTTTAAATAAGATATGAAATTTTTATAGACTTCATTACTACTCTCCTTTCTCCTTTTTCCGCCATGTAAAGTCTTTTACATGGCGGTTGTTTTTTGTCCAAACATCCGCCCTTCTCAGCTCAGGCTCCAGCGGCCGATTTTTCTTTTTAGGTCAAATTTAATTATGTGTTTTAGTTGTTGTGCTGGAAATTAATGACACCCTATCTTAATTGGTATTGCTAATGTTGTTTTTCGTTGTATTGGTTGTTGGGTTAGAATTATTACTTATCGTGCGATTGGTGAGAAATTTATATGCATAGGTAATAATAGTTATTTAATTATTAGTATTAATAAAAGTTATGCGGGTTTTTACCCGCATAACACATTATAATTAGTTTTAAAATAATTATAGTCGTTAAAGCTTAACATAATCATCATTATCAGACGTTAAATATTATGTCATAGCTAATAACCGCTTCTATACCATGAATTCGCCATTTTGACTCAAATCGTTCAGCCTTCACTACTCATCTGAAACTACGGCGCCCGTGGGGTTTAAAAAAATATTATTCTTGCTTAAACACCGATGTCGGCTTGCTTTTTAGAATTGATAGTTAATGTATGCCCCTGAAAATGCCTTTTTTGCGCGTTTATATAAAATTTATTAAAAAACTATCCAAACCAAAATATTTAAGTCTAAAATGACAACGTTATTACATTCAAAATAATTAGACCTAAACCAACTCCACGTTACAACTTGAAACAAGTTAAATATTAGGTTATCGTAAACATGAGAGTAAGGTTTGTCGGAAAGCCGATAACAAAAAGGAGAGAGATGTTGAAATTATTCAAAAAGACTGAATCTATCAGGTGTTTGTTTTTATCAATTATTTTCTGCATATCAAATGCTCAATGCAAAATTATATCCAGCGACTTAGCCCTACGTATACCACCAGAGAGTTACACGGTATCAAGTTATTATTCAGAGCGTAAATCTTACGTAGACCTTCCGGTCGACAGCGATCCCATCACACTTTTTTCGATTGAAGTTCCAGACACAGCAAGAACGGGTGACTCTACACAACCTTTCACTTGCTGGGTTAATCTTTTATACATCGCCGATGTACACGACGTATCCAATGCCGTACTCCAAACAGGCCAGTCGACAATGACGCTTTTATTTTATGTAAAAGATGATGATTTCTACTGCTCCATGCTATACAATGCTCAGTCAACATTTACAAACCTAACTCATGAATACACAAATGAAAGTCTTATGCGATTCATCGAACCTGAGATTGATACGTCCACAAACATAATTTCAGTTAAAATACAAAACAACACAGGCCTTGATGCTTTTAGTAACAAAACATTTACAGCCATCGGAACCCTCAAAAATCAATACGCATACATCAGCGTAGGCCACAATGGCCCTATCAATGACATTCATGAAATAAATACATTAATAACTTTTGAAAATCCAATTATTTTTAACAGCGGTAATCCAACGCTTGATGGCCAATTTTTGACATATCAGTTCGTCAAAACCGACCTACCGCTCATGATCACTGATATTGATATAACCGCAGTGACGGAAAATATTATTCTGAAAGACTTTTCACCTGATTACATCGAGCTTGGTGCAGGTTCGGAGCTAATTTTTGGCGATCAAACCACCATCGAACTCAACGATAATCAGGAACTTAATTATACCTGGACATTTTCTGGAAATTGCAAAATTGACGGCAACGGATATGCCCTTACATTGGGCGATTTGGGAAATATCATTCTTGAACATCCCTTTTCCTCGCTTACATTTAACAATGTGATACTCAAAGGCGTTTCTGGCACAAACATTCGATGCGTCAACAACGCCGGTGAATTATCTTTTCGACTGGCCAAAATTGTTTTAAGTGATGATTTTAATTTTAACACAGGAAGCTTTAGCATCCTTGACCAATGCGCCATCACCGGCGGCAACTCATTTAATTATTTTACCAATCAGACAAGCGTTATCAACAACAGCAGCTGCCTGAGCCTTGAACGCAACAGCTCTTTTTATTACGCCCCATCCATTGCTAGCAACTCACTTTTAAACATGACCAGTGACAGCGCTTCACTAAAATTATCCGGCGCATCGTTGAGTGTAACAACAACTGGACTCAACCTGGCAAACGGCACAATCATGATCAAAAATAAGTGCCCATTTTATAATGATGGCGCATCAAGTTTATCTCAAGCAATAATCCTTGGCAGCGTGGATATTTTACCAGGCGGCTCAATAGACCTTAGATCAGGCATAATTGATTATTCTGGTGAAATTGTTTAATTAAGGCAAAAAATGAGTTTTTTTTTATTCTCTAGAAATTAATTAAACCTTGATGTTATTACTTATATTTAACAGTTAAAATTTATTACCATTTTATATAAATGAAAGGAGGGAAAGGCTTAAATTAAAATTTGGAGGATTAAAAATAGTAGATAGAAGTGAATTATTTTAAAGCAAGGGAGATGGTTAATGTTATTTTTATTAGCGTTTTTTTTAGTGCTTTTTTCATCCGCAACACTGGTTGGAGGTACTGAGTATACAAGTCAAGTCTTCAAAGATCCTACCTCTGGCGCATATATAACGATATCGCCAGCCAGCACTGACTCTTTTTCACTTAAAAATGAAAGTGGTACTAATTTATTTAACATAGTTACGAGTTCTGGCGATACAACGGTTTCAGGAGTATTGGATGTTACAAGTACTGCATCTTTCCACCAAACTTTAACAATCGAGAAAGAGGCTTTCTTCTCACGTCCGATCAATGCAAACGTAACTGGTAACGTAACTGGTAACTTAACTGGTAACGTAACTGGTAACGTAACTGGTACTGCCACAAATGCCGATACATCTGCTACTACAACCTGGGCTAATTATGCATCTACTGCTGGTAGAGCAACAATTGCCACAAATGCCGATACATCCGCTACTACAACCTGGGCTAATTATGCATCTACTTCTGGCAGAGCAACAATTGCTACAAATGCCGATACATCCGCTACTACAACCTGGGCTAATTATGCATCTACTTCTGGCAGAGCAACAATTGCTACAAATGCCGATACAGCTGCGACTACAACCTGGGCTAATTACGCATCTACTGCTGGTACTGCAACATATGCTTCTACATCCGCTACTACAACCTGGGCTAATTATGCATCTACTTCTGGAAGAGCAACAATTGCCACAAATGCCGATACATCTGCTACTACAACCTGGGCTAATTATGCATCTACTGCTGGTAGAGCAACAATTGCTACAAATGCCGATACATCCGCTACTACAACCTGGGCTAATTATGCATCTACTGCTGGTAGAGCAACAATTGCTACAAATGCCGATACATCTGCTACTACAACCTGGGCTAATTATGCATCTACTGCTGGTACTGCAACATATGCTTCTACATCCGCAACTACAACCTGGGCTAATTATGCATCTACCGCTGGTAGAGCAACAACTGCCACTACTGCAACAACTGCAGCTGGTTTAACAGGTTCTCCTTCAATCACAGTTACAGATATTGATGCAGGCGGAGTTCTCGACGTAACAGGCTCAACATCACTGGATGGCATAGTTGTTCTGCAAGACGACGTAATGTTTGGAACACGGTCAATATCAGGCACAGGCCAAGATCAAACAAAGGATTTATTAGAAATTTCGCTTCCAACTGGCATAAATAGCTACATCGGCACAGTAGATGTTATATACATTGGAAATATAGTTAACGCTGGCGAAGTCTTGCAAGATGTTGAAATATTCAAAACTAGATATCTTATTTCTCGCATGTCATTCACAAATACAGCAACAATAAAGCGCCTGTCAGATGAATATATGAATAATGGAGGAGGTATTGCGACACCTTCGAATAATGCAGTTTATGCTACATCACTTGACTGCGAAACTGGCTCTACATGGACACCAGATGCAAACACCATTAGACTACGATACAGAACCCCATCAAGTGACCCAAGTGGCTTTAAAGATAAAAATGTCACAATTCTTTATGAAATTCGTTCTGGTGGCGTAGGTAACTATCCAGTTAATCTTCAAGGTCTATGGGCTAGATAAATAGTACAATAAATCTTATAATTATGAATTAGGATTTATTTTAGCTTACCGGGCAGGGACTCTCCTGCCCGGTTTTGGCAATAAAGATTAATATTATACCGGAAAGTGGGATTGTAGATTAAGAAAATTAAATGGATGTGGATTAAACAATGTTGTGCCTTAGTAAAAATCTGATTTTGTTTTTATTATCTTGTTCTTCTGTGCTTATTTATTCATTATGTTTAGCCAATTTTACAAAATACACGAGCGATACCATTGTCGGAGACTTGATAGTAACCGGTAACGTAACTGGAACAGCAGGCAGATTCACAGATTTACATGCAACATGTACTGCAGCTTTTTGTGGACTTTATGCTCACGGCAATGTAAACGTAGCTGGCGCCACAACAAGCAGCTTGCTCGATGTAAAAGGCACAACATCCCTGGAAGGCACAGTTGTTCTGCAAAACAACCTAATTATTGGAACAAGAAACATTGGATTGGGCGGCCAGGAAGGAGCAACAGTCAGCATGCTGCGAATAATTCTTCCTGCAGGCGTGAATAATTACATCGGAACAGCTGATATCACTTACATGGGCATAAATAACACCAAGTGGGCTGAATTGCCTGATGAAGTTCACCTTGAATGTTTTATAGCAAAATATTTTATATCTCGGCTAAATTATAGCGATACTCCAATTGTTATACGCATTTCTGAAAATTATTTTAATGAAAACGGACAAATGGCAACACCTACAATGCTTAGTCAATACGCCAGAGCTGATGCCACTGCGCTAACTCCTGACGCAAATACCATTGAATTAACGTATACTGCCCCGAGTTATATTTTTGGCTTCTATCAACCAACTTACGACACAAATGTCACAATTTCTTATGAAATTCGTTCGGGCGGCGTAGGAAGCTATCCAACTAATCTTGCTGGTCTGGTTGCTAGATAAAATTTGTAAATCAAGTTTTTGCACTTTTTACCAAACTTCTTCGCTAGAACCGATCCAATCAGTTCTAGCAGGCCGCATCTAAAAATTTACCATTTTCTCCGTAGAGCCTTCGCACAGCATGGTTTAAGACATGATAGTGGATGTATATGCCTAAAAATCATTGAGTTGGCGCACTAAAAAGTTTAGTAAAACGCATTAAGATAATCCAACAGAATCTTATCTTTGAGCCGATTTTTGGCCAGCGAATCTGCAATTATAAATTCAACCTGCTGCTGCACATTTTTGCGAATGAGTATGCAAATATTGTGACCAGGATCTTCCTCATCATGCGTTGGCACAATCCAGATTATGAATGTTTTGTTGCCTTGATTGAATTGTTGAATTAGCTGCTGCTTTTTATCATCATTAGTTTCATCATTAGTTTCATCGGCAATTAAATTGTCTGTGCCAAGCACAACTGGCGTTCTAACCACAAACGCCCATTTCTCAAATACAGATCTATTATTTAAAACTGCAGTCAAATCAGCTAATGAAAATTGGTTATTCGCTACAAATATGTTACAAAAAAATAGATTATAGTATTTATCCAAATTATCCTTTTTAGCCGCATAATTTGGATTAAGTCCAGCTCCTCCAATCAAATCTGGATCAAATTTATAAAGCACAGGAATCTGAAAAATTGGAGGCTGTCGATCAAGTTGATGCTCTTCTAATTCTGAATTACGTATTTTATTCATATTATCGCAGTACCGAACCATGTTTTCGGCATCACCCTTAAAAATTGGCCCCAGTTCTTTCATAAATAAATAATAAAACGGATACGGGTAATTCCAGTTTCTGTTAAAACTGTTAAAACGCTCTACACATCGGCGCTGTTGATTATTTAGTTCTTCGGCAAGATTAAATGCTCGCCTTACAAGCGCTGGTCTTGCCGCCAGCTGAATTTCATTTGTTAAGAGCTGATTGGCAACAGAGGCATAATGATAGATGTCCCGAATCTGATGATTCCTGCAAAAATCTTGATACGGATCACGGCGGGCTTGAAGGCGGGCTTGAAGGCTGGCTTGTGCACAAGGTAGTATGCTATTGATCAAACCTTGCGTTACATGACACTCATACGCCTGAAGCCAGTTCGGAGAATATGCCTCCCTCATCCAACGCGGACCTGTAACATCTAAAAAATGTTCAACGATAAGTCGCTCAGCATCGGTAAATTTTACACGACAAGTTGGGCATTGATCGTAACTTGGCAGCGCACCACTTTTAATATTAATCTCCTCAATATTTTGTTCTGCAAAACCTTCCTGCAACTCTTGACCAGCAACATCATCTTCTGCCATCAGCTGCAAATCTGCCACCTCTATATCATGCATTTCAGGGTTTTGTCGATAAGTTTCAATCGCTTGCGCTACTCTATCTGCATGAGTTATCGGTGTTTGCAACACCTCCATCTCAATATTTTCACGATTAAAATATTGCTGCGCCAGGCACGACAGATGAACCCAGTGAAGCTGCTCGGGTCTGGCCTCTGGCGACCAGTGCAGCGGAACAATAATCCGATCCTCTTCCGAATCGATTGGCCCAGGTCTTGAAATCAATGAAAACAAACAGCCGAGATCGACAACTAAATTATGTTTATCTTGTGCGCAAATCAAGCGGTCTTGGCAAATCGAGCATTCGGAAGGCAATTCTTGAACAGGTCTCGCCCAAAATTTACGCTTCAACAAAGCCTTAAACCTGCTAGCTTTTTCACGCGTCCAATGCCAACCATCACCAAATCGAGTTTTTGCCGCTCTAAAAAACTGTATAATCTTCGGGCCAGCCCATTCACGAAATTGTTTCACCTTTGAACGCCAAGTCAAAGCTTGCGGCTGTTCAGGTGGTTGCGCAGGTGGTTGCATAGGTTGTTCATCAGCCGCATTAATAATCGAACAAAAACAAAAAATTAAAACAACTAATAAAATCGATTGCTTTAGCCAACAAGTTTTCATCACCCTCTCCCTAAAAAAATTTCCAATCAAAATTAATGATCTACTTATTATTAAGCTTATGCAAAATATTGTTTGATTGCCAGATTCCGCAGATACCGATGGCCAACGCATCGGAAACATCGGATCTTTCTATTTTTCCGATTTGCGCAAGTTTTGGGAACATGCGCAAAACCATGTTTGCGACCTGATCTTTGCTGGCACCGCCAAAACCTGTCACGGCTGACTTGATCTCTCGTGGCGCAAACTCACGCAGTTCAAGATTATGTTGATCGGCCAACAAATAAAGAATTCCACGCAAAAAACCCAATTTTAAAAATGTTTGTGCATTCCTGCCCAAAAACGAGGTCTCAAGCGAAACTTGCGTTACAGACAGTGTATTGATCTTGGCCTGAAAAAAGTTAAAAAAAATACCGACCCGCTTTGATAACGAATCGGTCGATTTCATTTTTAAATATCCACAATCGATAAGATAAACCTTGCTGCTGTCCTGCTTTAAAATTGAGTAACCGGTTACGCTAAAACCAGGATCCACACCCAAAATTACAGAATCTTTATTCACTCTCCCCTTTCATTGTCATCCTCGCGAACGCGGGGATCCAGTTCACATCAAACTTCAACTCAGATAACAAGATGAAACTTAGCCTGGGTCCCCGCGTTCGCGATGACGACGGATACGACTATCGTAAGTCAACAAACACTCAATCTCTATTATGTTTAGCGGCTATCAAATCTTAATACCCGTCAGAAACGTCATAAAATCTTGTTATATCGCCCCTAAACTTAACATTTAATGTACCGGTCGGGCCGTTACGTTGTTTGCCGATAATAACCTCGGCCAGATCTGGATTTTCAGTATCAGGATTATAAACAACATCGCGGTAAATAAAGAATATAACGTCGCCGTCCTGTTCGATTGCTCCAGATTCACGAAGATCTGAAAGCATAGGTCTTTTGTCCATTCGACCTTCAAGCGAACGCGAAAGCTGCGACAACGCCAAAACAGGGATATTCAACTCCTTGGCCAGCGCCTTTAACGATCTTGAAATTGCAGAAATTTCCTGCGTTCGGTTTTCGTACCGACTGGTCGAGTTTATCAGCTGAAGATAATCGATAACAAGCAACTGAATATTTTCCTTAGCCTTCAACTTTCTTGCCTTGGCACGTAATTCAAGAATAGAAAGACCTGGCGAATCATCAATAAAAATCTTTGCATCCGAAAGAACCGCCGCAGTATTTGTAAGATCCATCCACTCATCTGACGTGACCGCAGCATTTCTGATTTTTTGATACGGAATCTGCGATTCGGCAGAAAGCATGCGAAGCACTAGCTGTTCTGACGACATTTCAAGCGAAAACACACCGATGTTGGCGCCGCTGTGCCAGGCGTTCATGGCAATATTAAGAGCTAGAGCGGTTTTACCCATTGACGGACGAGCTGCTAAAATCAGCAAATCACCTTTTTGCATGCCAGAAGTAATTTCATCAAACTTGGCAAAGCCCGACGGAATGCCAGTTACGCCTTCGCGAGAATTTTTGACCTGAGCCAAATTTTGAAACGTTTTTTTCAATAAAATATCGAGCTGTATGAATGTTGTTGGAGAAAGTTTATTTGAAATCTGAAAAATTTTCTTTTCAGCGTTATCAAGTACGCCCTCGATCTGATCAAGGTCTTGATCATAACACGTAGAAATGATATCAGCAGCAGAACTGATCAAATCACGCAGGATGGATTTGTCTTTAACAATTTTGGCGTGTTGAACTACAAGCCCAATCGACGGAATGTCTTCTTGAAGCTCAATCAAATACGAAAGACCTCCAACCCCATCCAGCAATTTTTTTGAAGTCAAATAGTCCTGCAACACGAGCAAATCTATTTTTTTGTTTGATTGAGCGATATCAATAATTGCTTGATAAATAGTTGAGTGCTGTTTATTCGAAAAATCGCTCGATTTAAGGACATCTGAAACAAGCGTAAGATTCTCATCGTTCAAAAGTATAGCCGCCAAAACTGATTTCTCAGCTTCATGACTTGAAGGTAATTTTTTGCCTAAAACCGCCTCCGGTGATCGATGAAAATCCCTTGCATTCGAATAATCGTCTCTAGCTTGCTGCGTTGCCATTAATTTATCTATCTTTAAATTCGTTTGTTATAAGTTTAATTACTTTGATGCGAGGGCAACAACCTTCAGTGTGAATTGTGGCTTTAGCTTGGATGAAAGCTTGACTGTGACCTTGTGTTCACCAACAGACTTAATCGATTTTGCAAATTCAATCTGTTTTCTGTCGACTGAAATATCTTTTTCTTTAAGCAGAGCAACAACCTCTTCTGCACCGACTGAGCCGTAAAGTTTGCCGTCATCGTGAGTTTTTTCTTTGACAGTCAAAACCATGTCCTTGAGCCGTTCTGCAAGCATTCCAATTTTGCTGCTGACAGCCTGAGTTTGGGCTTCTTTTTTCAAAACTTTGACAACAAACTTCTTTTCATTGCCTGCGGTAACTTCAAGAGCCAGCTTTCTTGGAAAAAGAAAATTCGAGGCAAATCCGTCAGATACATTAACAATCGTGCCTGCCATTCCTACTTTTTCCACATCCTTGAGCATAAATACTTTCATGAATAATCCTTCCAGATTTTTAAATTTGTGTTACAAAAATATTGTAAAAATTATATCAGGTTACTAGAAAATTTGTATGCCGGAATTAAAAATAAAAAGCGAGACCGATTATGTCTCGCTTTTTATTCCAAGTTTTATAAAAATATTAAATGAAAAAGTTAATCATTCAAGACAGGATTAGCAACATGAATAGAAAACTTATCAACAAGCGAATCCCTTGTTTGCTGTAATTTTTTTGCGACAGTCGTATTCATTAATCTTTTTATAGAATTAGCACCAGCCCTTTTTAAGGCTTGTCCTTTGCGCCATAAATTTAGCCTTGTACTGCTTAGCCGCGACATTTTATGCGTGTTCAACTTGTTAAGAATATCGAAAGCGGGGCCTTCCGTGAGGCTGTTAGCCTTTAACTGAGCCAATTCAAACACACTCACGCTTGTGTATAGCCACGATTTAGCGTCTGCCAAGCCACCCTTAATGTTGGCCAACCCATTTGCAATAATATTCACACCACTCGCCAACACATTCCCCATTTCTGTTGACTGACCATATTCGATTGGTTCCCACTTTTCGGAAGGCTTTTCTGATTGTAGTTTGGCCGAATCATCAGCAGGACAAATCCACTCACATTTCAATGGATTTGCGCCATATTCTAGCAATTTTTCCACCACAGATACGCTACCATTCTCAACAGCATCATGCAAAGCAGTCCTTCCATAAATACGTCGTTCATCGATGTTTCGCCCCATGTACGTTAGGACTGGTTGTGTATCGTTAAACAGTTTAATAATGCAACTGTAACTTGTGTTTGGATCGGCACCGTATTGAATAAGAAGATTCGCTCCTTCATCAAATTTCAACAAAATAGCCGCTATCAAAGCATGAAAATTTAAATTTTTTATACTGTGAAAATCTACACCAAAAAACAAATCTCTCCGACGCGCTCGTTTAAGGCTATCATACTTTACCATCTGAATGCCGCTACGTTCAGCATTCATTTTAGTAAAATCACACTCCACAGCTGAAATTTCTGCGTTTGGATCAGCATTATATTCAAGCAATGCCCTTAATATTTCAATATTCTTATTTGTTATTGCGTAGCACAAAGCCGATCTTTTGTCGTCAGACGTTGCATTTGCACTTACGCCATCGCTCAATAATTCATTTACTTTGTAAGTATCGTTGTTTTTAACGGCATAGATCAGTTCACGCTCACCATCGCTAATTCCATTGACTTCAACCACACCCAACATCATGAATGCAGTTAAACATAAATATTGTAAATACCTATCCATAAAATCCCCCCAACACCTTTACGTCTTTTACATCTATCGTTATCACCACAGATGCTTTATCGACAATTAAAGTGTAAAACAAAAACCCACCACAAAGCAATATTCTTGCCAAAAATCTAAAAACACGCTCGCGACAATCTAATGATTTATACAGCCATACATCCTTCGACAAGCTCAGGACGAGCGGCGGGATCAGGTCTGCCAAACAATTGACAAGTTTTTAGATGCGAGCTACCAGCACTGACTGGATGCCAGCTGGCAAGCGAGTTTGAGAAATAGTGCACAAACGCCACTTGCGTTTTAAAACAATGAACTGGAGCGGTTGTTTGGTGTCAACATCATCAAACAACCGCTCCACAGAAGTTATTGAGGGTATGTTGAACTTGAGCTACTTGCGCCTGCTGCTTCCGGAATCTCTGACGGATTATAAGTAATTACAACATCACCATTCGCGCCATACACATCGATACAAACACCGCCTGCAAAATATTGTGTAATTTTACTGATAAGAATTTTGTCCTTTTCAAAATCTTCATCATCAACATACTTACCGCTATTTAAAATAATACTGATACGGCCAGCTTGAATTAATTTAATATTTTCATTTACAGCTAACGCAATCGCTTCATTGATCAATTCAGCTGCCCGACTAGAAAATTTAACGAATGGAGTTAAGTCAAATTTGGTTAACACAACCTTACTACGGCCAAAAGCGTAAGCCTGTTTTATCATTACATCGTAATTTAATAATAACCAAACCTTCAAAACATTTAACGCTAGTTCTGCGTTATTTTCATCATTACAAAATTCAACCACAGTACCATTTAACATTGCACAAAAGACCTGATCTATTATTTGGTTTTCATCATGAAATATTTTGTGGCACTTTCTTTGCATATCGCCATAATCAATAAAGTCGTACGCAGACACCTGAACGCTCATCTGACTGCAAAATTTAATATCATTTTGATTTTTAATTAAATTTTGTAAGCATTTAATTAATTCATCGTTTTCAGAAACTATAAATCCATTTATTGTTTTAATTCCAATATCACGTAAAAAATTTAACTCTTGTCCTTCAGTTTTTTCATCACAAAGTTTTTGTGGCCAATTTTTATAATCAATATCAGGTTGTGCAAAACAGTAATACAACCTTTTAATTGTTGCTGCAGCTGCTGATAAATACGCAGATGATGCTGGTATACATCTGACTGCATACCCACTTAATGGTTTTGGCATACCATCAAACATCTTCTCTTTATCATTATAAGTATCATCTTTATGCATTGCACACAAAGCATTAAAGTTGGTTGGCACCATAAACGTTGCTTTGCGATATGCTGGATCTGCCTGCATATTCCCAATATCTACCATTAAATTGCCTTTACAACCAGGTAAACATTGTTTATCACTTGAAATAATTTTAAAGGCTGGACGTTGCTTTACTTCTGATTGTTGTTGTTTTTCTAATTTTTCAGTAGCAAGTATTCGAATATTTCCAACAGAAACATACTCTGGGTTGCTGCATTCATATCCTTTTTTATTGATTTTGTTTATAAAAAAACATTTATCTCGATTATAAATTTCAAAAGGCAGCGGTTCATTACCCACAAACATCTGCCGCAGCGTCATTTCATCTACTCCAGTAATTGCCTGCACAACGCACCTGCAATCGACCAAATATTCATAAACAAGTCTGCCAGGAATCTTTGGATCCTCATACCACCTTCCTGTAAAGTCTTCATCTTGTCGTGGCGGTTTGTGGTTTAATGCTATCAGGCGAGGATCAGTAAACGTCGGACCTGCTGCAGCCTCAGCCGCAGCCGCATGGATCACAGGCACAGGCACAGGAACAGGAGCAGGCACAGGCACCGGAGCAGGCTTAGTCTCAGGAGCAGGATCAGGATAAGGATCAGGATTCGCAGCCACATTCACAGCATGTGTAGGATCAGGGGCAGGTGCAGGAGCCGGCGCAGGCACAACACGCTTAGTCACAGGCACAGTAGCAGGCATATCCACGAGATTAGTGGCAGACTCAGGATGATTGCCAGGTGTCAAAGCAGGCTTAGTCACATCCACGGTATTAGCTACAGGCTTCACAGACTGCATAGCATGTAAAACATTCTTAAACAACCCGTGCCCATGCACAGTAGCAGGCACATCCACGGGCTTAGTCGCAGCAGGCAACTCCAAAGGCTCAGCTACAGGAGGCTTCTGGCTTCTAAACATTTCAGTAACATTCGTACTCAATTCAGCGATTTTACGACCAACACTATAAAAAAAGTTTTTTGTAGCAAAAACGCCTGAAGAAATGGCCGCATAAGCCTTGTTGCCAATGCCAGAAATCCA
>LBTE01000008.1 GCA_000989955.1 candidate division TM6 bacterium GW2011_GWF2_37_49
GCTGGAGAAGGTCCCAAGGGTTTGGCTGTTCGCCAATTAAAGCGGTACGCGAGCTGGGTTCAGAACGTCGTAAGACAGTTCGGTCCTTATCCTCCATGGGCGTAGGATATTTGAGAGGCGCTGTCCCTAGTACGAGAGGACCGGGATGGACAAACCTCTGGTGTTCCAGTTGTTCACCAAGAGCAAAGCTGGGTAGCTAGGTTTGGACGAGATAACCGCTGAAAGCATCTAAGTGGGAAACTCACCTCAAGATTAGATATCCCGAGTCGCAAGACTCATAAGATTCCTTGAAGACTACAAGGTTGATAGGCTGGGTGTGTAAGCACAGTAATGTGTTGAGCTAACCAGTACTAATAAATCGAATGTTTTATCTACACTATAAATTCTCTGACATCATTTTGTTGAGTGATTAACAGTCTCTATTATTGCTCGAGGGCAAATCCCTCGAGCAACCGCCCAAAGATCTATAAAATTTATTGGAATATTGAGGATTGTCTGATTTTCAGACTAAAAATTTCCTGGTGGCGATAGTAACAGGGAAACACCCGTTCCCATTCCGAATACGGCAGTTAAGTCTGTTACGCCGAAGGTACTTGTCGGGAGACTGACCGGTAAAATAGGTACTGCCAGGATTAAATTTAAAGCCCCATTCTTATTGAGTGGGGCTTTAATGTGATAATTAATTCATTATACTCTTCCCAAACTAATTCTGTTATTCATAATTATAAATTACAGATATTAAATTTATTCATAAATCAAAGCGCTTTCTTCGGTTACGATATTTATCGGCTAAAGTTTTAATTTTACACATAAATTAGGACTTGACTTACAAAAGTCATGGAACACCTGATTGTATCGAGCGTTCCATGATCAACAATCAATGTATTTTGATCAATGTCCGATATAAGCCTCGTCAAATTTCTGATCAAATGATGCTACTATAGACATCTCTTGAGATGCGGCTTGGTGCCATAAATCAATTATATTTTTAATTTCTTCCAACTGCTTTGCCTTTATTAATTCGTATTCTTCAGGATTAGTAAAAATAAATGAACCGGACACTTCTGCAAATGCTGGATTGTCTGAGTGTTGAAACGCAAGTCCTGCATTTTTTTCAAACCAGTTACCACGAATCGTTACCAATATTATAAAATTTGAATCAGTATCTACAAAAAATGAAACATTGTATGCATTATTATTCTTATGTAAAATTGATATATACGCAAAAGCTGCACGACAAACATTAATCTGATTGTTACTGATAAAAAGTCGATGAGTCGTCATCAAATGTTTATATTTACCAATCAAAACATCCCCGTATTGCTTTAAAATATCAATCGCCCAATGTGAAGGATTTCCAAGCCCCAGATCCGCAACTTGACAATGCCAAACGCTAACACTTGCGCCACCCAAAGTATCGCCAGCATTGTTGCTGTTAAAGTGTATCTGAATATTTTTGTTAGGAATATGAGACATATATTTTTGTAAGTCCAACAAATCATATAATTCATTGACATCGGCTATGCACTGAGGCTTGTCAGGAATAGTCGATGTAATAAGAAAATGCGGAGAATAAATAGGAAAAGCGTTTTCAAGAATACAATACATACGATTACTAAGCTCTGATTTTATATATCCAAAAATATATCTTGCATACGCAAAATATGATTGAAATGGATTAAATTCGGCACCGGTTTTTTTCCAAAGAGCTATTATCAAGTCTATCTCGGCCTTGGATATATGGGCAGCCTCTTCATCAAAAAAAACTTGATCACATCGGCTTAGCAGCCAATGATAGCATCCATCGCAAATTTCAACAAATTCACGCGGTATAAGCTCTTCTGTAATAAATCGTCGTTCTTCAACAGATAAATCTCGATCAGAAAAAGTGGATTGCCTGTGTCGGTCCACACGCCCAAATGTGCGTTTCACTTGCGGCATTGGTCTTTTTGTCCTATTTGACGCAAACAAAAGCGAATAACATTCTCCAGCCTCACCAATAACTATTTTTGACATAGGATGAACTGATGGATCATAACTAATGGTTTTGTTGCTTATTTTTGTCACCCAATCATGCATCATAAATTCCCAAAGCCCTTCCGGATTTGCAATATTAAATATATTGCCTGGAATAATCGGATTTTCATTCATACACAAAGGCGACCAAATTCGCTGCATTCCAAAGACGTCATTATTAACAATTAATAGTGCTAAAAAAATTAAACTTATTTGAATGTATCTAGTTAATCGACAATTTGACGTATTCATGCCAATCCCTCAAATTAATTATATTTTAGGATAAAATATTACAACGTCAAAATATTGAATCGGCAGCTTGTTTGATTTCAAGCGATTAAAAATATATGGCCTTTTTTGGCGCAATATAAATTAATTCTCGGATTAACATTAATATTTTTAGCTGACGCCCAAAACAGCGTTGGCGTCATGCATAAATTGATCATTAAATCCTTCTTCTTCCAAAATCCTCAACGTCACGATTTGATCAGAAGCCCCTTGTTCAAGCTTGAATGGATAAACTATTTTGCCGTTTTCATCATAAGTTACATAAACTTTATAATTCAAGAATCGATCATTTGTATTAGCCAGACTTGCCATCAACGGAAAGTGCGTTGTCGTAATAACAATATTATTAGTTTTTTGCCCCAACTGATTAATAAAGCCATAAGCTGCAGCCTGACCTTCTTTAAACGTTGTTCCGTTAAAAAGCTCATCTACAACAGACAAACTAAATTGGTCATCTTTTATTTTGCCAATCTCATTCAAAACATCTCTTGCTCTTATCACTCCAGCTTTGAAGTGCGAGTTGCCGGCGGCAATGTCATCAGTAATATTCATGTAAGTTACTATCTTTGAAAAAAGCGTAAATTCAAGACTTTTTGCAGCAGCAATACCCAACGCTTGAGCTATGATGATGTTTATCACAAGCGCCTTCATAATCGTTGATTTGCCGCCAGCGTTTGGCCCGGTTATCACAATATTTTTACCCAAAATATCGATAGAGCTTGGAACAGCCTTTTCAACATCCAGGCAAGGATGCCAAAAATCGTTAATTTTTATAAACGGCCGGTTATTGTCAGATTTTTGATAAACAGGAAAGCAGTATTCAACGCGCTTACCCTTCATCTCTTTGTACAGACGTGCAATCGACATTTGCGCGTCAAGCTCACCAATCGCAAACATGATTTCATCAAATTTTTCTTTTTCTTGTTCCATTAATCGATAAGCAACAGATTTTCGACTCCAAAAAGAAAAGAATGAATGCTCCCCTTTAAAAGTGTTTGTTGCAAGTAAATTTAATAAATGATCAAAATCTTCATTCAAAGCACGCAACTCTTCCATCTTTACATCAAGCGTTGCAATTTGCGGCATCAAGCGGCATATTTCATCATGCTTTTTAATTGACCGAATCATGTTATTAACCGAATCAACATAAGTTGCTAAGTTTGCAAGTTTTTTATGCATCATAGCCCCAAATTGATTTCCCTCACGAAACCATCTAAACATCGTCCAAGCGTGATAGGCCGCAAAACTAAATGCCAATAACCTCACAGTCGATTTATAGTATTTATTATCACCTAACGGAAATTCTAGCACTTTTGCGATCATTCCAGTCATAGAAAACAAATCTATTTGCTTTGGAGCCATAGAATTAAGCTCGTGAATGCGATCGCCAAACGACTTGTTCGTGTTAGGAGTGGTATTGCTGTGGCAAGTTGCACATTGATTAAACTTAGCAGCATCAAGCATTGAACAACCACAGCCCGCACACGTTGTTTCGCCTCCATAAACATTTTTACCCAAATCCCATCCAAAATAATTTGCACCAGTCTCAAGCGGTACTGTTGCTGTCGTTGCTGCAAGTATTGCCAATGAAAGGATAAAAAACATTTCGTTGGCAACACTTTTTGTCATCAAAAGATGCTCATTTTTATTAATACTAGTTGTTATCTTCTTCAACAACGCAATTTTGTCTTCAAACGGTAGGGAAATTTTATTTTGCTTTATTATGCTGCTTAAAATATCTTCACCCCAAAAAGAGAGAAAAACACTCTCGGGAACAGCTAGTTTTCTTAAATTACTGTCCAAGTCATTGAATAATGCATCGTTTTCAACAAGCGTCTTAACTATTGTTTGCTGTTTGGTTAACTCTTCAAAATTATCGGTTGGTTGAATTATTTTGCGATAAAGCATTGCTCGACCAACTTCTGTAACAGTTCGGTCAACTTTGGCTGCTAGATAGAGACTCGGTAGAGTTTTTGGCCCACACAAAATTTCCAAATCCTTCCAGGTGCCATCTTCAAGCACATCGGTAACATGAAATGCATGTTTTTCTTCGTAAGTATTGAGTAAATTGAAAATGGCTTGTCGCTTTGTGTACGGATCAAGGTTTAGCTGCGCCTCAACTTTTTCCTTCACAATATCAATAAACTCTTTTTCATCATTAATAAGATCATTCAGCGTGCCTGTGTCGCTTTGTGCATCTTTTTGAGCCAATGTTTTTAAATTTTCCTGCGAAATTTTTTTATAAATTCCCGGCAATTCTACAGGTGCCGTAGTCTCGGCCGACAAAAACGAAAATACAAATAATAACGAGATAAAAAAACGTTTCATGATAAAAAGCCTTTCATAGCCAACTAAATTAAATTTTTCAGTTTATTGTAGCACATAAGTTATCATACAAAAAGGCTTTACACAAAGGCATTTTCGGCCTGAAATGTTTTAGAGCCATCAAGAATAACCAGCTCACTTTACTCAACAAATATAAATGCTTTCACACCACGTCGTCCTCGCGAAAGCTGGGACCCATAGCAGCGATTCAACCTGGATTCCCAGTCAAGCCGGGAATGACGATGCATACAAAGCGACGATTGAAAGCCGCGTAGGGTGGCGGCCTGGATCACCTTTTTCAAGGGGATGACAACAACGACATGGTATCGTTTTTATTTTTAATCGTCGTTTAGAATCGTATAACAAGCAGGGACCGTTTTTGCAATTTTCTAAAAAAACCACCGCTAACCAACTTCAGATCAGTGCTGGCAGGCCGCATCTAAAAAATTATAATTTTGCTTACAGCCACGATTTAATAAGGGGTTTAAGATGTGACCGTGAATGTATGGCCGCATAAATCAATATTTTGACCACATCATACTTTCAATATCGCTGGCTTGCTTGACCAGTTTTTCACTTAAACACTTGCAGCCAGTTTCGGTGATTACAAAGTCATCTTCAATTCTTATGCCAAGATTTTCTTCTGCGATATAAATTCCTGGCTCAATCGTAAAAACATCGCCTGGCAGCAAAGGCTTTTCGTGGCAGCCAACATCATGCACATCCAGCCCCATAAAATGACCAATTCCATGAACGAAATATTTACTGTATTCATGTTTTTCTAAAAATTTTACGGCCAAGTGATGCAACGAAATATTTTGAGCAATTTTATTGTTAAGATACATGCCAGGCTTGGCTATCGACTGAACATAAAGCTGCGTATCCAAAACAATGTTGTATACCTCTTTTTGGCGCTCTGTAAACTTGCCGCTAACGGGGTAAGTGCGCGTAATATCGGACGAATACATACCGAACTCAGCGCCGATATCAATAACAACCAAATCTCCATTTTTAAGTTCACGCGTGCTATCAAGTGAGTGCAACACTGTTGAGTTTTTGCCCGAAGCAACAATGCTTGGGAATGCAGGAGAACAGTTTGCATAGTCTTTAAACGCTGAATCAATCAATGCTTGAATTTGGTACTCAAATTTGCCCGGCTTGATAACGCATGCCGCTTGATGCTGTGCATAAATCGTCACATCAACCGCTTTTGATATTAAATCTAACTCCGATGAATCCTTTACCCTCCGCAAATCATCGACTATATCTGATATATCTTCAATCTTTACGTGTTGAGGCTCAAGCCACCCATTTAATTTTGAGACAAGCTGCATCTGATGAAAATAAAACCAGCCACTATCATTCATCAACGTATAAATTACTCCATCGTTACCCAAATAAGACTTCAAATCAGCGACTAAATCAGCATAACGTTCAACGGTAAAAAGCGGAGGACAAGAATAACCTGAAATTTGCGTACCCTGATATCGAATTTTATCCAAACCAAATTCCTGAGGCGAACTTGAAATAAATATTTGTGAATGCACCCACTGATCGCGGTTTTGATTATAAAAAGGGATATACAAAACATCTGGCCCATCAAAATAACAACATAAAATTGAAGCCGGCTCAGAAATTCCAGTCAAATAAAAAAATGAACTCTCTTGCCTGAAATTGTATCGGTGATTTTCAAACCCTGAACAAATTAATAGAACCCCTTTGTTGGGATTACCCATCTGACTACGAATCTTTTGAATAGCTTGCTGACGACGTTTTTTGAAGATATCAAAATTTTTATTTGGAACAAAAAACATTATCTCTCCTTGAATAAACTTAATCTTTATGCAAGATCTGAGGTGGTCTAAATTTTTTAGCAATTGAACCAAGCGAATCTAGTCTAAGCGCAAAAACGATAGCATTTTCTGTTCTTTTATTACCATACTCTTTATATTTTTTCTGCTCAAATCCTAGATAAAACCCCCAGCAATGCCCGGTATAATCAAACTTTATGCGATGGATCAACGGTTGTATTTTGCCAAAATTTGCAAAATGTTTATTATCCTCGTCATAAAATTGGCCATCATATAACAATGTAGCGCTCTTACTCAAAGGTATTGAAAAATTCAATAAAACAAAGTGTGGAATGTTTGTCAATTGCTCACGAGCCTGTTGCAAGTGCTCGTTTTGAAATAGGTAAGACACCGACGCCCCAATCTTATTCTTAAATACACCCACACCAAACTGTGACTGCAAAAGCTTAGATTTCTCGAATTGAATGTCTTGCTCAATCCATATTTTAAAAATATCATATCCAAAGCTAAGATTATAATTAAACGGGCTTAGATGCTTACTAGAAACACCACGTCGCATGCAAAAAATATCGCTCTGATCATAAAAATCGACTCCCTGCTCCATATTCAAATCGATTTGAAAATCATTCCAATTTCCATTATTTCTTAAACAAAAAGCAAGCTCATTTGTTGGATATGCTCTGTCCCAAAAATCTATGTAATACCAATTATCTTGATAAAATTTTGGTAAATAATTCCATTTTAAAACAGGCTGAACAAAGTATGAGCAACTAAAATCTTCGTTGTACTCCGCACCTTCTGGCAACGCCCATTCAGCACCAATTTTACTAAATATTCTGTAGGCACCATTACCCAAAAAGTTGCCTTCTATAACGTTTTTTTTACTTATAACATCAGTTAAAACATCGCTTCTGTATTGAAGCTGCGGTTCGGCAAATAACCTAATATTATTTTCTTTTAAATTAAAATTGGCCTGCAGTAAACCCTTGTATCCAAGCCTAAAAACCTCGCCTTTTTCAAGAGGCATAATTCTATTTTGTTTTATAAGCTGAGTATTAACGTACAGCCTTTCAGTCTGGCTCTGACGATACCAAACTTGGTCGAAGAAAAAGTCGTGTTTGTAAAACAAAATATTTTTGAATATTTTGTTAGCCATGACCAACTCAATATGTGGCAATTTGGTTACATTTAACTTATCATCCAACTCTTTTTTTACGACGAATTCGGAGCTTTCATTACTTTTGCCATCACGTTTTTGCTTGCTTAACGCACTTTCAGTAGCCAATTTTTTGACAAAATTGAACTCATCTTCGCTTACATCATAAAAACTTTTTCTACTGGTCTTGTCGTTGTCGCCTCGAATTTCGAATAAAGTTTGTTTTGAATGAGCTCTTAAAATAACGGAGTTGGAAAAAGTATCGTCCACGTCATCAGTGTTATTAAAAAAATGATAACAAATACGCTTGTCTGTACCAAAATCTGCACGCATTAAACTTCTAAGCGATTTACCGCCAAACAAGTGTCCAAGATTGCCAAAGTCTTTGCCCTGAATCCAATAACGCCTGTCAGTAACTTCAATAATTTTATTATCTCTAAGAACGTAAGCATTATTTGCTATCGCAAATTGTCCCAACGCTTGGGTATAAGAATCAGGCGATCTTGCCCACCTAAATTCATCTGAAAACACAACACCCAGCCGATATTTCCAATCCATACCCAAAGTCGTATCTATGTGCTGTCCGAGATATTTATAGTACTGAAGATTAACCCCAACCCCCCAGCGATAATCCCAAGAAAATTTTGGCAATAAAAATCCAGATTTAGACTTACCTTGGATTGGACAAACAAAGCTTGGAATGTACAAAACAGGAACACCTCCAATTTTGAACACTGTGTTTTTTAAGCTGACAAAATAATTACCGTGAACCACAGCCCGATCAGCATGGAACTTCCAGTGAGGATTTGGCTCATCACAAGCCGTATAAATAAGATCGTCTAACCGCCACGTTGACTCATCGACGCGTTCAGCACTTTGTGCTGCAAAATATCCTTCATCAACGTGAATTCTGATATTTTTAGCGTTGCCAGTCTTTTTTCCAAGGTCTAAAAATATATAGTCAGCCAAAATTATAAAATCATTGGTCTCAAACTTAACAGGGCCTCTATCTTGCATTTTTGCAATTAGGTGCTGCTTTTCTCTATCAAAATAAACTTTATCCGCACATAGATGCAGTTTTTGATCAATTATAGCCTCAACCTCACCCTCGAAAGTGATTTTATTTTCATCTAAAACATTTTGCTTGAGACTGCTGATACGCAAAACCTTACCGGTAGCTGAAGCCTTTAAACCGGTAAAAATAGCTTGACTGTACAAAAAAATAAGAATGAAAAAGGGCTTTATGCAAGCCCTTAAAAATCTTGATTTGATCATCTATTTCAATATGGCCTTCTGCCTGATAATGCTTTGGATATTGTAACTCTGTCCATAAAGCCAAGATTGGAACCTATCGGTACACCACTTGCCAGGCGAGATATAGCCAGTTGCATATCTTTCATCCTAGAAAAAATATAACTTGCCGTAGCCTCACCCTCAGGAGTAGGATTTGTTGCAAATATCACCTCTTTTACCTCGCCTAGCCTCAATCTTTTTAATAATGGCTCGATGTTAAGGCTATCTGGGCCTACGCCATCCAACGGACAAAGTGCTCCACCCAAAACATGGTAAACTCCGCTATAACCCCCACAATTTTCAATAGCAAATAAATCGTGCAATGTTTCTACAACACAAACAATACTTTTGTCTCTTTTTGTCGAACTACAAAAAGAGCACAAATCAGCCTTCTCTGTCAAATTAAAACACACTTTGCAAAATCCAATATTCTCTTTTGAATCAAGTAAAACTTTACAAAATTGCTCCACCTCTTTTTTATCATTTATCAAAAAATATACAGCAACCCTGTAAACGTTTTTTGATGCTAAAAATGGCACTTTTTGTAGCTGCCTGACAAGCCTCTGAAAATGTTGTAAATCTGCAAACATTGTTTAGATCTATCTTAAAACGTATCTTCTAAAATAATCTTCAGCAATTGTCATTACGTTGTTTGTTGCCCAATAAAGCACCAATCCTGCTGGAAAATTCGCAAAAAGCGCTGTAATAACAACCGACACAAAGTACATCATAACTTTCTGTTTTTCATCATTTGATGGAGTCATAACCTGCTGCCACAACATTGTAATACCCATTACAATTGGCAAAACATAGTATGGATCTTTTGCAGACAAATCGACAATCCAACCAACAAATGGCGAATGGTACAGATTTAAATAACTACCAAGCACCTTGTAAAGCGCAAACAGTATTGGCATTTGAATGAGCAATGGCAGGCAACCAAGCAACGGAGTTGCCGTTGATAAGTTATGATCTTTGTGAAACTTCATCAACTCTTGGTTTTGCATCGTAATATCTTGACGATATTTCTGTCGTATTTTTTGAATTGTTGGTTGATATCTTTGATACACTTCCATTTTGTTTCTGCTAAAAATTGAAAGCGGAACAAACGGAAGACGCAATAAAATGGTCAAAACAATAATTGCAAGGCCATAATTTTTTATGTAGAAAAACAAAAATTGCAACAATGACAAAAGCAGCTTACAAAGCCAAGACAGCCATCCAAAAGATAAAAGATCTACAAGTCTTTCATCAGCCGCAGTCAAATCTTCAAGAACCTTCGGCCCAATATAAAAAGACATTTTAAAGCTTTGTGCCGACTTAAGCTCTGGCCCCTCAAGTACCGGATAAACCTTATTATTATCAAACAACTTGAAATAACCACGCTGCGCAAATTTTGATGAATCCTCAATCAAGGAATTAACAAAATACTTGTACTCGGCACCAATCATAGCCTTTGAAGTACCCCAATACCAAAACAAATCTTTGGTATTTGCCAACTCAACTTTATCAATAACATTCTTTGTTTCATTATAAATGAAAAGCCCCAACTGATCGCCCTGAACTTCACTTACCAACGGAGCAGCAAATAAAAGCCTTGCACGAATCGGAGTTATCTCAGCATTTTCTAAAGATTTTGGTTCAAACTTAGTTGTAAGCTCGATTCGATAAGAATTTTGATCTAGCGTATAAATTTTTGTGATAATCCAAAATTCGGTCTCAGACTGATACGCAATTTCTACAACATCCGCTTCTTTTATTTCAGATTTTTCATCTGCTGTTATGTGTTTATCTTGTTTGTGTAAAAGTTTATAAAGATAAGGTGTATCATTTTCCAGCGCAAGTAAAAAACAACCATCCATACGAGATTTTTCATTAAAAACAGTATCTCTGTAAACTGACTTTATAGGGCTTCCATCCTTGCCCAAGTGCTTCAAAAACTCGAAACTTGTAAGCACGCCACCATAATTCGAAAAAGATGCCTTATAAAGCTTGGTTTCAACAGTTTGATGATCCTCGTTTTCAAGTTTTTCTTCTTTAAATTTTATGTCCAAATTTAAAGGACGATAAAGATCTTGACTGGACGGCACCTTCATTGGCTGACCGGCAACTGGCTGAACAGAAACCGAGGTCACGCCAGGCTTGTTGGTAGCCTCATTTTTCGAAGTAAAATAATACTGCAATCCCCAAACAGTAATGGCTGAAAGCATTAACGCCATAAAAAACTTTTTATCCATCGTAAACCCTCGATTTATTAATGATTGAAAATATTTTGCAAACTTTACGCAAGGCTGTGACAAGAAAGGATTCTAACAAAGATTGATCATTCAGGCTAGTTATTTTGGTATGCACGGCCAAAATTAACACAAATATGCAACTAACTCCAGGCATAAATCCGAAAATTCTTCTGACAATTCTAATTTTTTAGTCTTTTTGCTTATCGTGCTCATCTCTGCGCAGTGAGTTTATGTTTAGTTTACCAGCAAATTGTTAATTTTTATAATGTCGAACTAGGGTTAAAAAAGGCTTAATATTCGCACAAAAGCGATATGGTCAAAATATTTTTCTACTCAAGGTTTTCAGATGCAGGGGCGTTTTTTGCAGTTTTTTATGAAAACGTTTGGCAAGCCCGACTAGATCGTTGCTGGTAGGCCGCATCTAAAAAAATATTATTTTCGTTGCATGCCTGATCTAGCACATGGTTTGGTGTTTTATCATTGATGTATACCCCTGAATATGGCTGCTTTGACTAGTTGTAATTTTTTTGAGTATCATTTGTAAAAGCCGACAAAATATTGATATTTACAATGTGTTTTTAGTTTTGTAGAATAATTGTCGAGATAGGCAGTGGCCTTTTTCAGGTCATGATTATAAAAAAAAATAATAGGTTTTATTGAATACATGGAAGACGTTTTGAACAATCGTAAACAGGTTATTTTGCCGGTTCTACCGCTTAAAAACCTTGTTGCATTACCCAAAAGCATAATCCCGGTAGTAGTTGGTCGTGAGTTTTCTATCAAAGCAGTAGAAAAGGCAATGAAGGGCAACAAGCATATATTTGTTGTTGCACAAAAAGCCGTTGATGTAGAAAACCCAAATCCGTCAGATTTGTTTTATTTTGGTACGCGTGGCGTGATTGTTCAATTGGCCAAAATGCCGAATGGATCGTTAAAGATCTTAGTCGAAGGTGTATCCAGATCAAAAGTTGTAGAGTACAGAACGACCAACCATTTTATGGACGCGGTTTTAGAAGACATTGCAACAATGCCAATCAAGGACTCTTCTCGACAGGCGGCTTTGTGGCGAAATGTACTTGATTTGTTTAAAGAATATATAGCACTGAGCGAGCGATTATCAGGCGATATTTTGGGCCTTTTCCGTGGGCCTGAAGATTTAGATTACCTAACCGATGTCATAGCTGTTCACATGACACTTGATTTTATTGAACGTCAACACATTCTTGAGATGCTTGATTTAGAAGCACGTGCGATGCGTGTTTGCATCTTGCTCAAAAAAGAGATCGAGATCTTACGCACAGAAAAAAAGATTAAAAAAAGAGTTCAAACTCAGGTTGAAAAACATCAAAAAGATTATTATTTGACCGAGCAGATGCGGGCGATTCAAAAAGAGCTTGGCAGAGAAGATTACCAGGTTGAAATCAATGAATTGCGTAAGAAGGCCAAAAAGTTGCAGCTTTCCAAGGAGGCTATGGAAAAGGTTGAAGCTGAGCTTAAGCGCCTTGATTCAATGCAGCAAACTTCGCCTGAGGCATCTGTCAGCCGAAATTATGTTGAATGGATTTTGAGTGTGCCTTGGTACAAAGCTTCTAAGGATACTGTAAGTTTAGACCAAGCCGAAAAAATGCTTAATTCTTCACATTCGGGAATGAAGAAGCCAAAAGAGCGTGTGATAGAGTTTTTGGCTGCAAGAAAATATGCCGGCGAGCAATTGAAGCGTTCTCCGATTATTTGTTTGGCTGGGCCTCCGGGTGTTGGTAAAACGTCGTTGGCGCAAGCAATTGCTGATTCGCTTGGTCGACCAATGGTTAGAATTTCGCTTGGAGGGCTTCGTGATGAAGCTGAAATTCGTGGTCATCGCAGAACTTATATCGGTGCAATGCCAGGCAAAATCATTCAGGCTATGAAGCGTGTCGGGGTTGTTAATCCTGTCGTTGTTCTTGACGAGATAGATAAAATGTCTGTTGATTTTCGCGGCGACCCTGCATCAGCTCTTCTTGAAGTTTTAGATCCAGAGCAAAACAAGGCTTTTGTGGACCATTTTCTTGAAGTTGAATACGATCTTTCTAAAGTTATGTTTATTGCCACTGCAAACGTTGTAGACAGCGTTCCATACCCTCTTTTGGACAGATTGGAAGTTATTTATATGAATGGTTACACGCTTGACGAAAAGCTTGCCATTACTAAAGACTTTTTGCTTCCAAAATTGTTGAAAGAGCATGCATTGAAAGCTAATATTGTACAGCTTAGCGATGAAATATTAAAAAGTACTATCGATGAATATACAAAAGAGGCTGGAGTTAGACAGCTTGAGCGTACAATTGCCAAAATTTTACGCAAAAGTATTCAAGAATTATTGCGCGATAAATCGATTAAAACATTAAAGATCGATGATGCTTGTGTAGAAAAATGGCTAGGAGCTCCTATTTTTAGGCGTGATGATCGCAAGCTTGAAGAAACTGTCGGCATGGCCACTGGTCTTGCATGGACTGAAGTGGGTGGCGACGTTCTTGAGGTTGAGGTTGCGATTATGAAGGGGAAGGGTGGTCTTACTCTTACAGGCCAACTTGGCGAGGTTATGCAAGAATCTGCTCAAGCTGCGATGAGTTACATCAGATCCAGGGGCAAAGATTTTGGATTGAAAGACAACTTTTACTCCGAGCAAGACATTCACGTCCACGTCCCCGAAGGAGCTATTCCAAAAGATGGTCCATCAGCTGGAATTACTCTTTGCACGGCCATAACATCTGCGTTGACCAAGATATCTGTGCGCAAAGACACCGCCATGACTGGTGAAGTTACCCTGCGTGGCAGAGTTTTGGCTGTAGGTGGGCTAAAAGAGAAGATTTTGGCAGCGTCAAGAATGGGTTTTACAAATATCATTGTTCCTTATCAAAATCAAAAAGATATCAAAGAATTTGAAAGTGAGCTGGATAAGTCTTTAAAACTTGTTTATGTCAAAGACATGGACGAGGTTTTGAGCAACGCTCTCACACGATCTCCTTTTCTTGTTAAAATTCCAGTAATTAACAAGAAAAAACCTGCTCTCAACACTAAGAAACATTAAACCTGGTGTTTTTTATAGGCTATAAAAAAAATAATTTCTTGAAAAACATTGTTTAAAAGGTTTATAGTCTAAATTAGAAGGTGTTGTAGTTGTAAGGTTTGGGTATTTTTTAAGGAGAGAGTTCTATGAACTATTCTAATTTTTTTATAAAGTTATACTTGTTTTTTATGCTTGTTGGCGGCTTAAATGCCGTAGGCATGCGAACAAGAACAAGAATTGCGTATATTAATAAAGCGGATAATACGATTCGTTATTACGATGGTGAAGTATCTTCTGCGAATTGCAGTAATTTGAAGTGGATAGATATCACAGGCGGGTTACCTGCAAAAGATATTGCAATTGCTTCTGATGGCCAAATGCTTGCCATTGGTGAAAACAATGGTCTTTATTACTCAAGCGGTGTAGTCAATGGAGTTGCTAATTGGATTAGACAAGGCTCATTTGAATGGGTTAAATCAATTGCTGCGGCTGGCAATAATAAATTTTTATATGTAGGAAGGGGCGCTGCAGATTTTGCTCATGGTGGCGATGCAGCTTTTGGTCATGATGATGATTACAACGCATTGCATTATTGTTTTACAGCTCCTGGCAATGATGGGCAGTTGGCATGGAAGTCGTTTAAAGATCGTACTATTGCTGGACCTATTGCAATTAACTCGAAGGGTCAGTTTATGCATGCAAGTGGTCTTATTTTTTATCAGAGTGGGAAAATAGGTCCTAACGGTGAAGTGTCCGGCACTTCAGATGACTGGCAGGCTCACCCTGGTACAGATGCTCAATCAGTTGCAGCGGCTAATGGCTTATTTATGCATTCTACTCCAAATCGTATGATGTATTACATAAAAGCTGATAATCTTGATGGTAAAAGCGCTAGCGATTGGGTCCATTTAACAAGCGGAAGAACATTAAAAATTGCCGTTTCTGACAGTGGCCAACTTATTAGCATGGGCAGCGGGCAATTATTTTATGCTGATAAGATAGATGATGATTCGACTGCCGATTGGGTAGCGTTATTAAATAATGGTGTAAATATCAGTGCAATATCCGTTGCTATAAGTTCTACCAGTATTCCATCAACGGAAAATACGGATGGCATCAGCAAAGATGATCCTGGCATCAGCAAAGATGATCCTGGCATCAGCAAAGATGATCCTGGCATTAGCAAAGATGATCCTGGCATCAGCAATACAGCTGCCATGGCTACATTAAGAACGGCATTGGCAACATATTTTGGCGCACCGTCAACAATAGCTACACTTGCTGACATAACAGCGGCTCAAATTACTGCTAAGATAGCGGCTAATACGTTCGCTGTTGTTAACAATTATGTAAACTCACAAATCGGAACTTTAACTTCATCTGAAATTACAACATTTAAAGCAAGAATAATTGATCCTGGCAGCGGCAGAGGACGAGGTAGAAAAGGTGGAAGAGGCCGAGTCGACACAAACGTTGTCGGCACAAATGTCGGCGGCACAAACGTAGGTGTAACCGGTGCCGAAGCAGGCACTGGTAAAGGTCTTGGTGGTCGACCAGCTCGTCCAACCAGAACTGCAGGCGGCGCAAGGCCTCGCGGCGCTGTTAGATAGTAATTGTTTTCAATAAAAAAGGCACTGGTAATTTTACCAGTGCCTTTTTTATTGAAAAGTTATGAATTATTTTATTTTTTGATTAGGTTTAATTGTACGACCGGTACGGCTAGCGGATTTTTTTGCTGTTGTTTTTTTGGCTCTTGAAATTACTTTTTTGCGTTTTGTTGGATCAGCTTTTTCCTCCACAACCGTTTTTAGCCAGCCTTTGAATAATTTTAATTGACGGCTGCTAAAAAGTTTTTCTTTTGCTATGGCGGCATTTAATAATTTAATAACGGCTTCATAGTGATCTTCTGTGTTAAATCCTTCTTTATTTAAACTAAATCTGATCTCTGACAATGCCTTGTACAGCTCAGATTTTTCTGCAGCAGACAAGATTTCTTTTGTTGAGATGTATGTGGTTAATCGATCTACAGCATCATTAAACGACTCTATTGTGCCAGCTTCGTCAAGTTGAGCCAATGTTGCTATTTCGCTTTTAGCACCTTTGACCTTTTTTGCTCTGGCTTTGAAGCCTGATTTGACTTCACTTTTAACAATAGCCTCTTTCCTTGGTCCTTTTGCGCCTGATTTTTTTCCTGACAATCTGCTTGAGGGTGTTGTTGCTCGAGTAATTGTTTTTGGCACTCCAGTTCTAGCTGTTCTCTTGCCTTTAACTACTGCTGCTGTTTCTGTATCTTCTCCGATCTTAATATCTTCGACGGCTACTGGCTCTACGGTTGTTTCGTCATATGTTGGCTCTGCCATTGTCTCATCTGGTAATACTTCTGTTGTGTCATCGAGATTGTATGTGTTTTCCGGTAATACTGATTCATCATAAGTTGTTTGAGCACCAACTACTGATTCTTCTGCAGACCCTATGCCATCGCCTGGTTGATCATACATAGCATTACTTGTTTTTATTGAAAACAATGAACAGAACATAAATATGGCTAACAGCCTCTTTGCTGTATTTTCCATCATGGGCGATCTCCTTTTACGAAAAAGTTAAACGGATAAACCTACTACTTAAGAACTACGAATTATTATATAACTAAGAAAAATAAAAATGAAATAAAAAAATAAAAGTCTATTTTTTTATGGTGTCTTTAATACAAGCGTCGCATTATTTCCACCAAACCCAAATGAATTTGAGATAGCATATTTTACGTTTGCCTTGATAGCGATATTTGGTATGTAATCCAAATCACATATTGGATCTGCGTTGTCAAGGTTGATTGTTGGAGGTAAAATCTGATTTTGAATTGCAAGCGCGCAAAAGATTGCTTCGGCTGCACCTGTTGCTCCCAGCATGTGGCCAGTCATTGATTTTGTGCTGCTTATGTAAGCGTGTCTTTTGCTGTTTGAATTAACGTGCTGTCCAAAAACATGCTTTAATATTTTTGTTTCAACGGCATCATTCATTTTTGTGCCTGTGCCGTGCGCATTTATGTAATCAACTTGTGAGGGCTCAATTTGCGCGTCATGAAGGGCTTGTTGTATGGCTTTGATTCCGCCAGTGCCGTCAGGATGAATAGCTGTGATGTGGTAGGCATCTGTTGTGGAGCCATATCCAACGATTTCGGCATAAATTTTTGCATTACGTTTAATCGCCAAATCTTTTCTTTCAAGAATTAACATAGCAGCTCCCTCAGCCATAACAAAGCCGGTTCTTTGTGAATCGAACGGGCGACTTGCATTTTCAGGGTTGCCTTGCCATGTCGAAAGAGCTCGCATATTGCCAAAACCCGCTATTGCTGCGGGGATCATGCAACTTTCTGTTCCGCCAGCAAGAACATAATCAGCGTAACCATCTCTTATTTCTCGCATTGCAAGTCCGAGAGCATTACTGCTTGATGAACATGCATTTGTTATGATCGCGGTTGAGCCTTGGAGATTCCATTTTATACTAGCCCAGCCAACAGCTTCGTTGCTTATCAAGCTTGGAATTGTGAATGGTGATAATCGTTTAGGTCCGTCAGTGTCGTATTTTTTTATTGCTTTTTCGATTTGAGATAAGCCACCGAGGCCAACGCCAATGTACGATCCAAAGCGGTCTCTTTGTTCTGGTAATGAATTTGATAGCCCAGAATCATTCATTGCTTGCTTGGCTGCGATTAGGCAAAGGTGGATAAATCGATCTGTGTGAAGTTGTTCTTTTGCTGTTAAAATTTCATCGATTAGACTTTGTTCGTTTCTTACAAAACCTGCAACTTTGCAGTCATAATTTGCAAGACTTGGAAATTTATCCGCCAAGTATGATATCCCAGACTTGCCTGCAATTAAATTTTTCCACGTTGTGTCGACATCATTGCCTAACGGCGATACGATGCCTATCCCCGTTATCACTACACTGTGCTTGGGCATAGTTATTTACTTTGTTCTGAATTTTTGTATGAGATTTACGGCTTCTCCAACAGATTTAATTTTTTCAGCATCCTCGTCTTTGATTTCGATGCCAAAATTTTCTTCAAATGCCATGATTATTTCGACGATGTCGAGTGAGTCAGCACCAAGATCTTTGAAAGTAGATTCCAGTGTTATGTTTTCGGCAGGAATACTCAGTTTTTCAGCAATTATAGCAACAACTTTTTTTTGTGAATCTTCCATTGAGAACGACATGATAACGCTCCTAATTAAAATTAGTTAATATCAATAATTAAAATTCAATTTTAGTGACGTAAGGATTATAATATACGACTTTTAAATAAAATTCTAGAAAATAGGAATTTCATGGCTGTATTTAAGTAAAATCATCGATTTATAGTTTTAAAGTTTTAAAACTGAAATTTTAATATGCCTCGACTAGATCGTAAAAACTGTGCATTTCGAAATAATTCATAGATAAGGGTTTTCAATGGTGATGCCGATTTTTGCAATTTTATAAAAAATCATTCGACTGCCAGCCACCAATCAATGCTTGCAGCTCGCATCTAAAAACTTATCAATTGTTTGGCAGGCATTATTGGACCGCGTGTTTGAGTTATTGTAGTTGATGTATGCCCTTATAGGTCGTGATTTCAGCGCATGCCACCAGTTACTTCAATAGTTTGCCCGGTTATATAATCAGCCTTTCCAGATGATAAAAAGTCAACTAAATTTGATACATCATCAGGGGCTCCAAACTTTTTTAAAGCTATGTGCTGCAGTGCGAGATTTTTAACATCGTTTGGTAGTTTTTCGGTCATTTTTGTCTGAATAAAGCCTGGGGCAATTGAGTTGATGAGTATGTTGCGGCTGCCATATTCTTGAGCAAGTGTTTTTGTCAAGGCAATAATTCCTGCCTTGCTGGCTGCATAATTTGCTTGACCAGCGTTTCCATGAAGAGCAACGATGGAGCTAATGTTGATGATATAACTTTTAGGTTGTTGCATCATTTTTTTGATTGCGTGTTGTGAGCAAAAAAAGTTGCCCTTCAGGTTTACATCAAGTACCAGGTCCCAATCCTGTTCGCTTAAACGAATAGCAATATTATCTTTTGTTACGCCTGCGTTATTTACGAGTAGATCAAGATTTGAATTACCAAGTTGGGTAAATACTTGATCAAAAGCAGTTTTAATTGATTGTACCGATGTAATATTTGTTTGAACATAGTTGGAGCCAAGTTGCTGAATTTCACGCACCAAGTCATTGGAGCTATCAACGCAGTCAAAAACAAAAACATTGTCTCCGCGACTTAAAAGCTTTGCAACAATGGATTTGCCGATTCCTTGAACTCCACCGGTTACAATCGAATTAAACTGCGCCACTAATCGTTCCTTTGTTTTTCTTAAGCTCACTCTCAAGAATAAGTTCCATCTCAGTTTTTTCAACTTCAATGTTCAATGTAACAAGTAATTGTTCGACATCTTTTGGCGTATTCACTGAAACAATGTTTACGGTAGGCCACTCACGTTTAATCATCTTTGAATATTTTGAGTCTGGACCGATTTCTATGATTAAATCCATATTTTTGAATTGTTCCATTGCTGGCCACCAAAGCACATTGGAGCTCATTTGCTTGACTAAAGAGGTCTTTATATCTTTGTTTGTTTGAACCATTTTAGCTTCAACATTATTTACCAAAGGAGCTTGTAGATCTTTAAAATCAACTTTGACTAGATATGTTGTGAAATTTTTTTCAGCCTCTTTCATTAATCTTGAATGAAAAGCTCCTGAAACGTTTAACGCAATACCTTTACCGCCAGCGGCCTTAATATCGGATGCAATAGCGTTAAGTTCTGGTAATGTTCCTGAAATAACAAACTGTGTTGGCGAATTGTAGTTAACAATTTCTGCAACTTTTTCATTGCTTGATGGATCATCATATTTTTTACAAATTGCTTGAACTGTTTCGAATGGCAGAGCCAATGCTGCAAGCATGCCACCATGATATTTTTTTGTAGCTTCTTCTAAAAACAATGCTCGTTTTTTCAAAAGATATAGAGAATCAGCAAACGTCATGCCTCCAGCAGCAAATATGGCGGAATATTCACCGGAACTATGTCCAGCAACCAAATCTGGCTTTATTCCGTATTTGCTACTTAATAAAGTATAAATTGATGCGCTTGCAAGAAAGATAGATGTTTGCGCATTAATAGTTTCTTTTAACTCTTTTTCAGAAGATGCAAAACACAAACGAACAAAATTCTGATCAAGACAGCTTGATGCGTGTTCAAAAAGCTCTTGTATAATACGTTCTCTATCGTAGAGCTCTTTACACATTCCAAGGAATTGAGTACCCTGGCCAGGAAAAATCATGCCTATTTTCATAACACCACCTAAAAATTAAATAACCTCCAAAAGATATATACCACACTTTTTGGGTGGGCGCGGTACAAATTTTTTTATTACTTCCCTGACCTTTTTCTTTTTTATAAATTTTCTGTGCTGAAAAGATTTAATTTTTCTTTAATTTCTTGTGCAAATGGAGAAGAATGTCCAGTTTGACTTCCACCTGTTTTTACGAGTAAGCGCTGCCAATATTCTTTAGCTTCTTTAAATTTCTTTTGGTTCCAATAATGGGCTCCGAGTTTATAAAGTGCTAAATCGTTTGCAATGCTATTTTCGGTGTCGGCCATTTTTTGCAACTCTTCAATGCCTTGCGTATCATTTTTATCCATTTTTATCAAAGCAACTTTAACTTTATAGTAATCTTTAATATCATTATTTGGCATTTTATTGATAGCTTCATTAAACAAGGTTGTTGCTTCATCGATCTTGCCAAGATTTAACAAAGATTCCGCCCTGAACGCCAAAAACATGCAACCAAGATTAGTTCTGCTGTGTTTTTGATATCCTTGATTGAAAATGTTTTCAGTCTGGGTCCATTTGTCATGTTCTGTTGTGAAATATTTAACGCTTGGATCGTTAAATCGCTCTTGTGATGTCATAACTACGCCATCATAATGTTTTAATGCTGTAATAAAGTCTTTGTATGCAGAGGTATTTGCGTTATTTTTGAAGAAAAGATATCCCACTACGAGTCCTGATGCCAGCAATGCTGCGACTAAACCAAAAGCTATTTGTTTTTTATACTTCAAACATTCATTTACTGATCGGTCTAGCCATGTCAAAAATGGGTTGCGTGAAACGTTCATATATTCTCCTTAGAATACCCGCTACGGGCCTGTATTTTAAGTTCAGATTAATGTCAATTGATAACTTTCTTAAGTATACCCGAGTGAATAATTTTTGCCAGAAAAATATATTTTAAATTATGAAATTTTTTATTTGTAACAAAGTGTTTTCTTACTGAAAAAATTGCGTGTAATTTTTGATTGCAATCTCGATTATCTGAGAATTTGAATTGCCATGACATATTACAACGTTGCCTTTTACTCCAAGTAACAATGCTCCGCTAGAAGCAGAGGCAAGTCTTTTTGAGATGTTTTCAATTTGAAACAATTGAGGATGTGCCGAATGTTCTAGGTCTTTCTCTAACAAATGTGCAAACATTTCAACTGATGCTTCAAGCGTTTTCAAAAGGATATTGCCTGAAAATCCATCGCATACGACAACATCTGTTTTATTGTTAAAGATGTCAAATGGTTCTACGTTGCCAATAAAGTTCAATTTTGATTGTTTTAGTAATTGGAACGCTTCTTTAGTTAAAGTCGAGCCTTTGCTGTCTTCCTGTCCGTTTGCAAGCAGCGCGATACGTGGTTTTTTGATGCCAATAAATTTTTGTGAATATTTATTGGCCAGTTCAGCGAATTGATAAAGATATTTTGATTTGCAATCGGTGTTTGCGCCAAGGTCAATGGCTAAAATTTTTTCTCCAGAAATAGACGGGAGCAGGCCCGCAATAGCTGGACGTTCAATATTGTCTTCTTTGCCAAGTATCAAGCTTGCGGCGACCATAACTGCGCCAGAATTACCGGCTGAAATAGCGATATTAGCTTTTCCAATTTTTACCAATTCTATCATTTTAACGATGGAGGAGTCTTTTTTCTGACGAACGTTGTGTACTGGCTCATTATCCATATCTATTACCTGCGACGCATGTTGAATTTGTATTGGATATGTTTGCCAGTCAGGATCTAGCCTTAAAAGCTCATCTTTTATGAATTGATCTGGACCAACCAATATTATAGGGATATCCGTTTTGGACGCATTCAATGCGCCAATCAAAATCTGATATGGAGCATAATCCCCACCCATAACATCTATCGCTATCATTAAAAAGCCTTAAACTAAGAAGCGGCAAAAACGCCGCTTCGCCTGTAATTTATAAAAAATTTATTTAGATGCTTTGACTTCTGTGTTTGCTTGCGTAGATTCTGAAGCACCGGCTTGCATTTTTTGCTCTTTGGCTTGTCGAGCTTTGCCGCGTTCAAACATGCGATCTGCCTTGGTTCTGATAACTTTTGTGCCTTTGTAGTAGCCGCATTCTTTACATAATTGATGTGGAAGAATTGGGGCTTGGCATGTTTGGCAGCCTGTTATTGCCTTAGGTTTATAACCTTTATTTGCAAATCTTTTATCGCGTCTTGCTTTAGACACCTTACGTTTGGGCGTTGGCATTGTAAACTCCTACTGATTCTAACATTTGTACTAATCGTCAAAATATCAATAAAACCATTCTTTAAGTATTTAATTTATGATTTTATTTTATCTCTAAGATGCCTTAGTTTTATTCTTGTAAAAATTAAGTATCTCTGGCAAAATGATACTACATGTTAAAAAAAAAGCAACATTTACTATTGTTATAGCAATGATTTAGCGGTATTTTTGATCCGATGTTACTTTGTGGTAAAAATCAAATTAATTTTTATAGCAAGTGGTTGTTCGAATCAATGATTTATGAATCAAAGCTTGATAGTTTAAATCTTACAGGAGTTTGAATTATGTCTAATGTTTCGATGGATTTGGTAAAGCAGTTACGTGAAAAGACTCAAGTTGGTATGATGGATTGCAAAAAGGCCCTGGAAGAGGCTAATGGCGATATTGAAAAGGCCATTGATATTTTGCGTAAAAAGGGCTCAGCAGTTGCTGCAAAACGTGGTGACAATGCAACAAATAATGGCAGAGTAGAAAGCTTTATCAATTCTGATTATAAAAGTGGTTCATTGGTTGAAGTTGCTTGTGAGACTGATTTTTCTGCAAAAACTCAGGATATGGAGGCTTTTGCTAAACTGGCTGCAGAGATCGCTGCAACAACAGGAGTTGTAGATGCTGATTCTTTGCTTCAACAACGTTCATTGAAAGACCAAAAGCTTACACTTAAAGACCATTTAGACGAATTAATCGCAAAGATTGCAGAAAGCATAAAGGTTAGCAAGGTTATTACATTCAAGGTTGAAAAATTTGGAATAGTAAGTTCATACATTCATCCTGGTTCAACCGTTGGTGTTTTAATTCGTTTTGAAACAGAAAAAGATCCATCAGCGCAACTTGACGATTTAAAGCTTGTTGCAAAAGATCTCTGTATGCAAATTGCTGTAAATAAGCCGCTAGCTGTTGCTAAAGAAGATCTTGCTCCATCGGTTATCGCCAAGGAGCGCGAAATTGCTGAAGAGTTGCTAAAAGCCTCTGGTAAACCGGCAAATGTGATTGAAAAAATTATTGATGGCAAGATAAAGAAATTTTATGAAGATGTTTGTTTGTTAAACCAGTTTTTTATCAAAAATGATAAAGCGACGGTTCAACAGTATGTAGATGAGTGCTCTGCAAAGCTTTGCAACAAGATTGTAGTAAAAGAATTTATCAGAATCGGTATTGGTAGATAAATTTGCTTCAGTTTTGTGATTTAGGATGTTTCAAATGAACTCTGTGCTAATTAAATTAAGTGGAGAATGTCTCTTTGGCAAAGGCGTTTCAGCGGCTGACAATGCAAATTATCAACATATTCAGTCTATTGTTGATCAGATAAAGGTTTTGAAACAATCTTGCAAAATTGGAATAGTGATTGGCGGAGGAAATTTTTTTCGTGCGTCAAGGCAGGGTGTAGCTCTAGGAATTAGACAACCAGTTGCTGATTTTGTTGGAATGCTTGCGACTGTCATGAATGGACTTTTATTGCAAGATTTTTTTGCAAGATCTGGCGTTGTGGCAGAGGTTTTGGGTGCATTTGAAATTTCAGGTGTTGTGCAAAATATATCTAATCAGCGTATTGAAGCCGCCCAAGTTGATGGCAAAATAATTATATTTGTTGGTGGTACAGGTAATCCATTTTTTACAACAGATACATGTGCTGTGTTGCGAGCTTTGCAAATTGGCGCAAAACTTGTTTGGAAAGCCACTAACGTGGACGGTGTTTATGATTTTGATCCAAATAAAAATTTAAATGCAAAAATTTTGAAACGCTTGAGTTATTCTCAATTTATGGCACAAGATTTGAAAGTGATGGATTTAACCTCCATTTCCTTAGCTCAAAAATATGGCGTAAAAATTAAAGTTTTTAATGTATTTACAAAAAATGCTTTGTTTAACGCTGCAAATGATGTAAATTTTGGTAGTTCAATTGAATAAGTGTTTTTTAGTTAACTAACAAGGAATCAAAGATGGAAGAGATAGCATTTATAGAGGGTGATTCTAAAAGTATAGAAAAAATTGCAAAAGATTTAATGAGTATTGCTTTGAAACATTTTGAAAAAGAGCTTCTTTCAATCAGGACTGGTCGAGCAAATACATCTATGATTGAAAATATCAAGGTTGAATGTTACGGTCAGCTCATGAATTTGCGTGATGTTGCAACTTTGGCAGCTCCAGATGCACGATTACTTACTATTCAGCCATGGGATACATCTGTGATTGGAGAAATCGAAAAAGCAATTATTGCATCAGATTTAGGCGCTTCTCCTGTCAATGATGGTAAAATTGTCAGAATTCAGCTGCCTCAGATGAGCGCATCTCGCAGAGAAGAGTTTGTTAAGCTGTTGGGCAAAAAGGCTGAAGAATGCAGAATTGCTATCAGAAACTCCAGAAAAGATATTCACAACGAGATTCGTGATGCCGACAAAAAGCACATCGTATCAGAAGATTTTGCTGAAAAATTAAGCAATCTTCTGCAAAAAATTACTGATGAGTTCGTCAAAAAGACCGATGATTTTCACGATAAAAAGGCTGCGGAGCTCAGGGCTTTGTGATTTTAAATTATTTTAATGTAAAAAGAGCTTCGATTTTACGTCGAGGCTCTTTTTTATACAAAACATATTGTTAAAATGTTACTATTAGTTTTAATTTTTTATTAGTGTGCAATTGCCCCATGTTCTAATAATAATTGTGCGGTAGCAGTGTCGTTATTTCTAATTGCTATGTCAAGCGGTGTTTCATTTGCATTGTTTTTTATATTTGGATTCATACCTAATGCTAGTAGTTTTTCTACGGTATCTTTACGTGAAAATTGTTTAGGTTCATATTCTACAGCAGCATGAAGTAAAGAGTTTCCTTTTTGTTGCATATTTTTGTCTAACTTCCAATCTACAAACAGCGCTAGTATTGGACATTTGTATGATACATTGAAATTCGTAAGAATTTCAATGATATTTATATCGAAGTAGCAAGCCGCTGTGTAAATTAATGGATTGTCATTGATGGTTGTGTTTGGATCCATTCCCCAACATAAAAACATATTTAATATATCAGTATATTTATATTTGATAGCAGCGTGCAAAAGAGTCCATTCATGCGATTTTGTTGAGATATGTGTTTCTGGGTTAATATTTAAATGCTTGTAAATATAAGCTAATAACAAATAAATTGAGCATAAATCTTTGTGAGCTATATCTTTTAACCATAAAAACAGGCAGTTTGTTGCTGAAATTACTTGAAGAGGATTATTTGTGTGCAAGGCCCAATTTAAAGGGATATTTGATTCAAGTATTTTGAATATGGCTTCTAATGTCGAAGGAATGGTCTGCCAAAAACATCCTTTTGCAATAAACATTTGTTTTTGTGCCACAATATATTTTTTTATTTTTAAACAATCAATGTTTTTTTGAACCAGTACTGTTTTGCTTGTGGTTCTGTCAGATTGTTGTAAATCTTTTGTACTAGTTTCCATCGCATTTGTATATTTAGTTGTTATAGTCGTTGCTATTAAAAATAATGCAAGAATCTCAAATAATTTTTTCATATTATTCCTTACTTGTCGAAATATATTCTATCAATAAAAATTAACTACGGACTATGGATTTTAAATAAAAAAATAATAAAATCCATAGCTTTGTTCAAATATTAATAGTTTATCAGTGCTTATATAAACATTATATTTGTACATGTGATTAGATAGGCTTTTACAAATCGAATGCCATTTTTTATTATTTTTAAAAAAAGTATTAGCTATGCGGCTCTAGATCGATACTTGCTGGGCGCATCTAAAAAAATATTGTTTTTATGAGATCGCCGACTGCTTCGATGTTTTGATATTTGAGTGTTGATGTATAATCGTATTTATAATGCTTTTGACGTGAGGTATTTTTAATAAAAAAAGATAAAAATTTTATTATTTTTTCTCCTAAACTTTTGTCAAAAATTTGGCTAAACTCTAGAACTTACAAAAAGAAGATTTAAAATTTTATAAAAAATGAGTTTTATGGATAAGCATTTTGTGCACCTACATTTGCACAGCGAGTTTTCTTTGCTGGATGGGGCAATCAAGATCCCCAGCCTTTTAAAATTTGCCAAAGCGCAGGGCTGGAAGGCGATTGGTATAACCGATCACGGCAATATTTTTAGTGCGGTAAAACTGTTTCAGGCAGCCAAAAAAGAAGGCATCAAGCCTATTCTTGGTGTTGAAATGTATTTTACTCCCGATGCAAAAATCAAAGATCACAAAGATAAATATTATCACATTCTTTTACTTGTTCAGAACGAGCAGGGTTATAAAAATTTGTGTAGGTTGTTTGCCTTTGCTTATCAGGACGGTTTTTACTTCAAACCAAGAATTGACTACGCGCAGCTTGAGAAGCACTCTGAGGGCTTGATTGTAACGACTGCTTGCGTTGGTGGCCACATTCCAACGCTGCTTCGCGACGGCAAAATTGAAGAGGCCGAAGCTAGAACCAAATTTATGAAAGATTTATTCGGGGACAGATTTTATTTTGAAATCTCTCCGCCCGAGATTGAAATTTCACGCATAACAAAAGATCTGTTAGTTGAATATGCCCAGAAGTGGGATGTGCCGTTAACAGTTGGTTGTGATGCGCACTTTATTAATAAAGAAGATCGTGAAGCCCACGAGATTTTATTATCTATTCAAACCAAAGATCAAATCGATAATCCTGACCGCTTCTCATTCGGCGATTTTTGGGGTCACATCAGAACAGAGGCTGACCTGCAAGAAGCTTTTAAAGATGATCCTGTCGCACTTGAAGCGATCTGGAATACAGGCAAAATTGCGGACAGATGCGATTTTAAGTTTGAGTTTGGAAAACTTTTTTTCCCTGAATTCCCAATTCCTGAAAATTACACACCTGACAGCTTTTTTGAATATCTGTGCTTGAAAGGCTTGGCAACTTTAAAAGATAGGGGTATTATTCCAGCCGATCAGCACGATAATTATGATGCGCGATTAAAGCTTGAAATGGACCTTATCGAAAAGATGGGTTTTGTTGGATATTTTTTGGTCGTCAGTGATTTTATTCAATGGGGCAAGCGACAAGGGATCCCAATCGGTCCTGGCCGAGGTTCTGCTGCCGGATCGTTGGTTGCATGGACGCTTGAGATAACCAACGTTGATCCGATTCGATTTAATCTGCTTTTTGAGAGATTTCTGAATCCAGAACGTGTAAGTATGCCTGATATAGATATAGATTTTTGCATCGAGCGTCGAGAAGACGTTATTGAATATGTTAAAGAAAAATATGGTCATGATTGTGTTTGCCAGATCATTACTTTTGGTACGATGATGGCAAAAGGCGTGCTCAAAGACGTTTCTCGCGTGCTAGGTTTTCCGTTTCAGGATGCCAACGCGATTACAGACTTGATTCCAGAACAGTTAAAAATTACTATCGGTCAGGCAATCGAGCAGGAGCCTAGGCTTAAAGAATTGATTGACACAAATCCAAAAGTCAAAAAGCTTTTTGACATTGCTTTAAAACTTGAAGGATTGACCCGTCATGCGTCAAAACATGCTGCTGGTGTGGTTATTTCCCCGACTCCGTTGCAAGAAACTATGCCACTTTACATTCCACCAAAAACTAATGATTTGGTTTCGCAGTACACGATGACGGATTTGGAGTATCTCGGCTTTTTGAAGATGGACTTTTTAGGGCTTAAAAACTTAACGGTTATCGATCGGGCTTTAAAGGCTATCAAGAAAAATCACGATGTAGTGATAGATTTGGACACGCTTCCGCTGGACGATCTTAAATCCTTTGAATTGTTGTGCAAGGGCAATGCCAACGGCATATTCCAGTTTGAATCCGACGGAATTAAAGAGGTTTTGCGTAAGCTGCAGCCAGACAAATTTGAAGATTTAATTGCCGTTAACGCTCTTTATCGACCAGGTCCGCTGGGTTCAGGCATGGTTGACGATTATATAGATCGTAGGCATGGGCGCAAGCAGACTACTTACATGTTTCCTGAGCTAGAGCCAGTCTTGGCTGAAACGTATGGCGTCATTGTTTACCAAGAACAAGTTATGAAGATTGCATCTGCCATTGCAGGTTTTACGCTTGGTGGTGCAGACATTTTACGTCGAGCGATGGGTAAGAAAAAAGCCGATGTCATGGCCGAGCAAAAAGCTCTTTTTGTTAAAGGCTCAATCGAACGTTGTTTTGACGAAGCTAAGGCGGGAGAACTCTTTGATCTGATGGCATATTTTGCTGGGTACGGTTTTAATAAGTCTCACTCTGCCGCCTACGCATTGATTGCCTATCACACCGCGTATCTCAAATCGCACTATCCACACGAATTTATGGCAAGCTTGATCTCGTTTGAAACCAGCAATCCAGACTCATTTCAGCTTTATTTGCAAGAAATTCATGACATGGGCCTTGGGCTTGTACCGCCGAATATTAACTTGTCAGACGAAGAGTTTAAGGCAGAAGCTGGCAAAGTTGTGTTTGGTTTGAAGGGTATAAAAAACGTTGGTGGAGCCGCATTACTCAATGTTTTGAATGAGCGCAATAAAAAGCCATTCATCGACCTTCTTGATTTTTGTAAGCGAGTAGATTTGCGTACTGCGAATAAACGTGTTGTCGAAAGCTTGATTTGTTCAGGTGCATTTGACTGTTTGCCTGGCAATCGTGCCCAAAAAATGGCTGAAATTGATAAAATTATTGAAGTTGCTCAGGCTCAAAAAGAGCGCGAAGCCACCGGGCAGATGGATCTTTTTGGATTCTCCACTGCAAAGAATCAGGGTATTGGTTCAGAAGACTTAAGCACTTATTCATTTCAACCGCTTGCCGAGTGGCCAGACAAAGAAAAATTGGAAAAAGAAAAAGAGGTTATAGGGTTTTATTTAAGCTCACATCCGCTCAAAAGCTATCCGCAGCTGAAGTGGATTAAGGTTTTGACTTTTGCTGAGTGTCTTGAAAAAATTAAAAAGGTTAATTCGATCAAAGAGCCGTTTGTGTCAGCGATTGGGTTCAAGCATGCTTGTAAACAAATCACAACCAAAAAGGGTGATCGGATGGCGTTTCTTGAGCTTGAAGACTTTTCTGGTCGCTGCGAAATTGTGGTCTTCCCGTCGGTTTTTAAAAACGTTGAAAATTGGCTTGATGAATACTCCGTTTTTGTTGTCAGAGGGGCACTTGATATCACTTCGCAAAATAAGTGCAAAATAAAGGCTAATTCTATTGTTCCGATCGAACTATTTTTTGATGAGTATAAAGAGATTCAGGCCGTTGGCTTAAATTTCGATGGGGCTTTGAGTTCAGAAATACTTGATAAACTCAAAAACAGTCTGCCGCAGGGCCAAATTCCTCTAAAATTCAATTTTTCGGAAAACGATCAAAAATTAACGCTGCATTCACGCCAAAAAATTGCATGCAACTTTGAAGCTTTGTCAAAATTTCAAACAGATGTTGGCGTTGAAATCGAAATAAGCATTTAATCGTTTTCAAATTGATGCTCTCGCTCATCTGTTCAGAATTTTAGGCGTAGGCAGAGTTAACTGGTCAAGCGGTGATCAAGTTACTCCAGAAGCTAACACCATTTCGCTAGCACAAACATTCTTGCCAGCAGTTTAATTTAATTTACAAAATATCAAATAAACGTTCAGGGTATAAAATTGTCAAAATGTATTTTACGCACGAACTTGAAAATGAGGTCATTGCCGACATTGTTCAGTGCTGTGGTGGAAGTGTTCAAATCTTTAGAGAGCGTTATTGTTCAGAAACAAAAGAGGTTAAATATGCCTAGTTGTCACTCCGTACAGTCTTGCCTGCCAGGCCCGTGCTTGAGCTGGCTGCTGAATGAGTTTTGGAGAAATTGCAAAAAATGATGGTGGGGATAATTATTCTAAAACGAATGAATCAGTTAAAATGGTTCGACAAGCTTACTCCTACGCCCCGCCGCCGCCAAGGCTATGGCGCGCAGGCAAGGCTTCGGAGCACAGGCACCACGGCCTGCCCGCCGAAGCTTTACGCGTAGGCTGGGAGCGGATTCATACACACTACCCCGCTCATACTGAGTGTTCTGGTCAAGTAAAAGTTTACAAAAAAATTGAGAGGACTTTGTAACATTCATTTTTGCCTCTGTCGCCGGCAAGGCGACTTCATCCTACTCTC
>LBTE01000009.1:0-3735 GCA_000989955.1 candidate division TM6 bacterium GW2011_GWF2_37_49
ATCAGCCTGTTATCCCCGGCGTACCTTTTATCCGTTTAGCAATGGCCCTTCCATTCAGAACCACTGGATCACTAAATCCTGCTTTCGCACCTGCTCGACCTGTGTGTCTCGCAGTCAAGCTCCCTTTTGCTTTTGCGCTCATTATAACGATTTCTATTCGTTATGAGGGAACCTTTGAACGCCTCCGTTACATTTTGGGAGGCGACCACCCCAGTCAAACTGCCTACCAGACACTGTTTTCCTTCCGGATTACGGATAGGAGTTAGATTTTCAAACGAACAAGGGCGGTATTTCACCGATGACTCCATTGCAGCTAACGCCACAACTTCAAAGTCTCCCGCCTATGCTACACATGTTAATCCAAAGATCAATGCCAAGTTGCAGTAAAGGTGCACGGGGTCTTTCCGTCCTTCCACGGGTAGCTTGCATTTTCACAAGCACTACAAATTCACTGAGTTTCTCATCAAGACAGCGCTCAAGTCGTTACGCCATTCATGCAGGTCGGAACTTACCCGACAAGGGACTTCGCTACCTTAGGACCGTTATAGTTACGGCCGGAGCTTCGCCTTTCAGCTGACTCCTCCTGTTAACCTTCCGGCACTGGGCAGGCGTCAGACCATATACATCCTCTTTCGAGTTTGCATGGCCCTGTGTTTTTGTTAAACAGTCGCTTGAGCCTCTTTGTTGCAACCACCAAACGCTTCTTAAGTAAACTTAATAACATCGATGGCACCCCTTCTCCCGAAGTTACGGGGCTATTTTGCCGAGTTCCTGAATGAGAGTTATCTCAACGCCTTAGTATACTCTACTCGCCCACCTGTGTCGGTTTCCGGTACGATCACTTTTTTGCTAACTAGAGGTTTTTCTGGTCAGTGTAGGTCCGGCTGAACATATCTTTCACCTAGATTGATATGCCTGTCATATCTCAAGGATAACGGTTTTGAGGATTTTCCTTCAAAACCCCTCTAAATACTTCGCTTAGCATCCCACACGCTAAGTCAGCTTACCTTACTGCGTCACCCCATCGCTCAACGCTAAAAGTGGTGCAGGAATATTTAACCTGCTTCCCATCGCCTACTCCAATTGGCCTCGGCTTAGGCATCGACTAACCCTGAGTGGATAAACCTTTCTCACGGAACCCTTGGGCTTACGGCGAACAGGAATTTCACCTGTTTTTTCGTTACTTATGCCAACATTCTCACTTCTCTGACTCGTCATCTGTCTTTACAGTCAAACTCACCATCAGAGAACGCTCCTCTACCACGCATATTTTCATATGCATCCATAGCTTCGGTGGTCCGTTTGAGCCCCGCTTATGCTTCAGCGCAGAGACACTTGACCAGTGAGCTGTTACGCTTTCTTTAAAGGATGGCTGCTTCTAAGCCAACCTCCTGGTTGTCTATGTATTTCAACATCTTTTACCACTTAACGGACACTTAGGGACCTTAGCTGATGGTCTGGGCTCTTTCCCTTTCGACTACGGAGCTTATCCCCCGCAGTCTGCCTCCTGGAATTACACATGTAACATTCAGAGTTAGTAAAGGTTTGGTAGGATCACTCCCCCTAGCCTAAACTGTGCTTTACCGCCACATCCTACTTTCCAAGGCTATACCTAAATATATTTCGAGGAGAACCAGCTATCTCCCGGTTTGATTGGCCTTTCACCCCTACCCACAGCTCATCTTAGCATTTTTCAACACACACAAGTTCAGGCCTCCATCCAGTTTCACCTGGACTTCACCTTGGCCATAGGTAGCTCACCGGGTTTCGGGTCTACTCCGTACTACTTAACGCCCTATTCAGACTCGCTTTCGCTTCGGCTCCATCCTTACAAGACTTAACCTTGCAATACAGAAGTAACTCGTTGGCTCATTATGCAAAAGGTACGAGGTTGCACTTACATATAATGTGCTTCCTCCGATTGTAGACATTTGGTTTCAGGTTCTATTTCACTCCCCTCCCGGGGTTCTTTTCGCCTTTCCCTCACGGTACTTGTTCGCTATCGGTCATCAGATAGTATTTAGCCTTACCCAATGGTCTGGGCAAATTCCCACGAAATTTCACGTGCTCCGTGGTACTTGGGAGATTAATAATTCCATGTTATCAGCTTTTCATTTACAGGACTTTCACCTTCTACGGTAGCATATTCCAAAGCACTTCAACTAAACTGGTCATAGAACTCGAGACTGATACATCTCGACAATTAATTCCCGTATCCCTTGTACAACAACGAGTATCATCTTACATTGCACAAGTTTTTGGCTCTTCCCATTTCGCTCACCACTACTTAGGGAATCACATTCGTTTTCTTTTCCTAGCGTTACTTAGATGTTTCAGTTCACGCCGTTCGCCTCTTTATCTTATATATTCGGATAAAGATTCTTGGATTACTCCAAGAGAGTCGCCTCATTCAGAAATCCTCGGATCAAAACCTGGTTGGCGGTTCCCCGAGGCTTACAGCAGCCTCCCACTTCTTTCATCGCCTTCTGATGCCAAGGCATCCACCAAATGCCCTTTTCAATTATCTACAAACTTCTCATTCATCATCTGTCTAATGATTAACCCATTAATATTCTCTATTATTTATTTCAAAGACCAAAGATTTTAATTATTATCATTAAGTAGAATAGATACCTGAGCTTGAAGGTTCCAATTTTTTCACACCTATAACCATTTAAGGCTTAATCTCCCTCGAAAGGAGGTGATCCAGCCGCACGTTCTCGTACTGCTACCTTGTTACGACTTCACCCCAATCACCCTCTTCACCTTCATTGCCCGCCTCCTTTCGGGTGCGGACGGCTTTCGTGGTGTGACGGGCGGTGTGTACAAGGTCCGGGAACGCATTCACCGCATCGTTCTGATATGCGATTACTAGCGATTTCAGGTTCATGAAGTCGGGTTTCAGACTTCAATCCCAACTTAGACGAGCTTTGTGAGATTAGCTCCACTTCGCAGCTTTGCTACCCTTTGTACTCGCCATTGTAACACGTGTGTAGCCCTGGACATAAGGGCCATGAGGACTTGACGTCATCCCCACCTTCCTCCTAGTTTCCTAGGCAGTCCCATTAGAGTGCTCTACTTAAAGGTAGCAACTAATGGCAAGGGTTGCGCTCGTTAAAGGACTTAACCCAACATCTCACGACACGAGCTGACGACAGCCATGCAGCACCTGTGTAACCGTTCTGTATTTCTACAGAAACCCAATGTTTCCATCGGTAGCAGTTACATGTCAAGCCCAGGTAAGGTTCCTCGCGTAGTGTCGAATTAAACCACATGTTCCACCGCTTGTGCGGACCCCCGTCAATTTCTTTGAGACTACTCAGGCGGGCCACTTAACGCGTTAGCTTCGACACGGATCAAGCTACGCCCAACCCACATCTAGTGACCATCGTTTACGGCGTGGACTACCAGGGTATCTAATCCTGTTTGCTCCCCACGCTTTCGCACTTTAGCGTCAGCAATAGACCAAGAAGCCGCCTTCGCAACCGGTGTTCCTCCCGAGATCTACGCATTTTACCGCTACTCCGGGAATTCCACCTCTCTCTTCTATGCTCTAGCTTATCAGTATTGATTGCGCGCTCACAGTTAAGCCGTGAAATTTAACAACCAACTTAATAAACCGCCTACATGCTCTTTACGCCCAGTAACTCCGAATAACGCTCGCACCCTTCGTATTACCGCGGCTGCTGGCACGAAGTTTGCCGGTGCTTTCTCTAGTGGTACCGTCATCCCCCT
>LBTE01000009.1:3783-37052 GCA_000989955.1 candidate division TM6 bacterium GW2011_GWF2_37_49
CCTCCACGCGGCGTCGCTGCATCAGGCTTGCGCCCATTGTGCAATATTCCCCACTGCTGCCTCCCGTAGGAGTATGGACCGTGTTTCAGTTCCATTGTGACCGTACACCCTCTCAGGCCGGTTAACCATCTTTGCCTTGGTAGGCTCTTACCCTACCAACTAGCTAATAGTACGCAGGCTCATCCTTCGACGACAGCTATTAGGCCGTCTTTCTCGATTATTCATCGACTTATGCAGTATTAACTCCGATTTCTCAAAGGTATTCTTCATCAAAGGGTAGATTCCCACGCGTTACTCACCCGTCCGCCACTTTACTCATCCTTTCGGACTTTCTCGATCGACTTGCATGTGTTAGGCACGCCGCCAGCGTTTATTCTGAGCCAGAATCAAACTCTCCATATCAAAATTATATTAGAGGTCCTTCAAACTCAGGTAATTTTTAATTACCATCTACTTAATAATTTCAAAGATAAAAATTTTTATTCCCATCCACTTTTTTTGCCTTACTTGCAATTTTGAATAAGTATACTTTTTTATTTTCTTTTATCAAGCTTTTTTTATTTACTTTTTCTCATATTGCTTTTAACAAATTCTCAATTATAGCTTGTTAAAAACACTTTCTCTTTGACTTATTCAATTTGCGTTAATTTCAACTTCATGAAAAGAATTATAGCTCATTCCAAAACAATGTAAAGCACTTTTTAAACATTTTCCACATATTTTTCAAACACTCGACGCAATCGCCGATTTCACGCTCAATTTTTTGCAATTTTTATATTTTATCTTGATTTTTTATATAACAAAATGATACAACATTTAAGTAACAAACAAACACGAAAAATTATAGGAGAAAATAGGTGAAAATACAGACCATTGGAGGCGCCGCACAAGACATTTTTATGCACTACAACGGCACAGAAATTATGACTTTGGTTAAACAACAAAAGCATACATCTTTTATGCTTTTTGAGTCAGGTGAAAAGGTTGAAATCGACGATGTGGTCTACAAAACCGGTGGTGGTGCCACCAATTCCGCAGTATCATTTAAAAGAATGGGAATAGCTGCCAGTTGCTTCTGCAAAGTTGGAAATGACCCTGCTGGACAAGATATTTTAAACATGCTTAATACCGAATCAATTGATACCAAAAGCATAAAAGTCTCACAATCACACAAAACAGCAACTTCATTTATCGTAAATTCATTGGAAGGGGACTACACAATCTTTGCATACCGAGGAGCTAACGGATTCATAGAGTCCGACGAGATTCCTTGGAGTGACATAAAAAATGCAAGCCAATTTTATATCACCTCTCTAAGCCATAACTCCGCGCAAATACTGCCTACCATTGCAGAATTTGCAAAAAAAAATCAAATACCTGTCGCCATAAACCCAGGCATAAGTCAGCTAACCAAGGGCACTTTGAAGCTAAAAGAGTCATTGGCAAACATTGATACACTGATATTAAATAGCCATGAAGCCAAAATGTTTATGTTTGCTCTGACGCAAAGCGACCAAAGCTACAAAAAGGCCCTTGAATGCAGCACCTCCACAAAATTATGCGGATTAAACATGGAATCGGAAAATGCATATCTTTTGCAAACACCGATAACCTATGAAAATATGTATTTCAGCCTACAAAATTTCTTTAAAGAGGTTTTGAAAATGGGGCCCAAAATTGTTGTCGTAACCAACGGAAAAAACGGTGTGTACGCGGCCACCAGCGACGAAACGCTCTTCCATCCAAGCCTTAAAGCAAAAGTCATTAATTCCGTAGGAGCTGGTGATGCTTTCGGCTCATGCTTTGTTGCAAGTCTTATGCATGGTTATGACATACCAACATCGCTAAAACACGGCATTATAAACAGCTCATCGGTTCTTGAACACATCGGAGCAAAAGATGGACTCCTGACGTATGAAGCGCTCCTGGTCAAAGCAAAGCTAGTTCCCAATCTCATTCAACAACTTAAACCAATGCCACAATAAATATGCTTTATCTAGAAATTAACGACCAAACTCTACTACTCGCACATATCAATAACAACAAAGTCTGCGCTCACAAAATTATCGACCTTCCCCCTCAAACCATAAATGATGGCGTCATATTTAATCCACAGAATATACTTGTCCATATAAATGAATTTATACATATATATAAACTGAAAAAAACACCCACCATAATTAATGCCCCAGAACTATATAATAAAGAGGGAATTCTTCAAACTCTTGCCGTTTTACAGTTTGCGTTAATCTTAAGCAAGTCCAACATCAAAATACAAAAAATCATTGCAATCCCTCAATCAACCACTGATTTGACGCAACTGGAATACATTAATAATACCGTCGCGATCATCAACACCACCACGCACACAAATCTACTTCAACAACTTCAGGCAAAGTCGCCATTCAATCCGTTAATTTGGCTAGGCACAACAATTGCAGTCATCGGCTGCGCATCATTTTTAGTGCTATCTATCAGCCGAACCAATCTTGCAGCGCTTGGCAGCCTTACTCAATCACAAAGTCAACTGCAGTCATCCATCAGCCAAATGCAGGCGAAAAGCAGCTCCTTGAACGATCTACGCAAGCAAAACGATGCACTGAGCTCTACAATTAATAAATCGCAAGAATACGTGTCTAAAAACAATAACCCTCTCGAACTATTAAATATCGTCACAAAAAAGATACCAAATAATGCATGGCTTTCAAAAATTGAACTAGGCGATGCCTACAAAGCCAAAAGTTCTCAAAATCAGCCACAGAAGGCTAAATGCATCGTTCCAAAATCAGATAAGCTAGAAATTATTGGGTACAGCTACAAAATTGGCTCGCCGCTTAAATTTATGGAACGGCTTTCTGATAACAACCATCACATCAACGCGCCGAAGTTAACTTATTTAAAGAAGCTAAAAACAACACAAAACAAAAAAGCTCCATTTCACATATCCGTAAACAGGTATGAATTCAAAATTTGTGGAAATTTGACAAAACAAAACACATAAATATTGCACGCTCAAAACCATTATTTTCAGGGCCATACATCAACCATCACCATCCAAACACAGCGCGGCATCAAGGCTGCCAGATAATTTATATTTTTTTAGATGCGAGCTGCCAGCACTGACTGGGACGTGTCTAGCGAAAGAGTTTGAAAAAAAGTGCAAAAAGTCACATTCGCTTAAAAAAAACAATGTCGTTATTGATTATAAGCTGGGTCCCCGCTTTCGCGAGGACGACGTGGTGTGAATTATCGTCATCCCCTTGAAAAAGGGGATCCAGGAATACACAGATAGATCGCCACTTATGCGCGCAAGAAGAATAATAATAATAATAAGAAACTTGAAAAACGCATCTACAATAATTTATATTAAAAACAAAAATTGTCAGTTTTGTGTAAAAAGGGAAAGGATTGATCAATGAATAAATTTAGTAAAATATTGGCATTGATGCTCGGTTTAATGCTATCAGGGCTAACCGTTTTTGCGATGGAAGAAGAAATACCAATGACAGAAACGCCTCCCCCCTATCAAATTAAAACGTCCCCCACAACAAAAGACCCAATCGAACCAGCCATTTTGGAAGAAAAAAAATCGTACATTCAATCGACGCTTCAATCAATACAAAAATCTTATACCGAAGCATTAAATTTATTAAAAAAAGACACTGCAGTATTTGACATTCTAGCCTTAGATCAACCATCAGCCGTTACCCATTCAGCTAAACATATTTTAGCAAATTGGGCAAAACCAGAATCAGAATCAGAACTAACAGATTTAACCAGACAAAATAAAGTAATTCACGCATATTTTGCAGCATTATTAAAACTAAATTTATTTTGTCGTGACGCTAATCCAGAGTTGGGTGATTTTGGATTAATAAAAAGCAATGACAAAGACGCCAAAGATGACAACAAAGCCTACGTTAGTGCAATAGTTAACATACTTGACACACTCGTAACAACCAAAAACGAATTTTTAACCGACGCTGAAATAACAAAAATCGTATTAACAAATCTTCCACAAAATACACGTGATAACCTAAAATCAGGATGGTTAACAAGGCTTTTTTTTAATACATCCTCCTCTAAAACCCTACTCCACACAGTCAAGCTTGCCGCACACGACTTTTATTCAAAAAACTGCTTTTTGGGTAATAAGTATTTAGAATTAACATCAATAACCGAGCTTGGCAAAAATTCAACCGAAACACTAAAATCATTCGTATTATTCAGACAAGACCTTGAAAATCAGAAACAAAACGTCAGCGACTCGCAAGACAAAGAAATTTTACAAATTATGATCCAAGCTGTTGACACTAAAATTGAGAAACTATCTACAGATAGAAATTGGACTACTGACCAAACCAAACAGCTCTCAGCATTTTATAAATTAAAACAAATGAAAAATGCTTTTACAAATTCATCTATTGGATTTGTGTCTGAAAGCACAAGCGATAGCTTTGACAATTTACTAAAAATGATAGGAATGGGTGATTGGGACGGTAGACGTGATAATAAGTATGATGATCCTAATCAAATTAAAGGTATAGATCAAAACGTACTTCAAACCTGCCAAAACATCGAAAACGCTTATTTACTTTTTATTACCCTGCAGCTTCAAATTGAAATATTTAACAATGATTCAACAGAACAACTATTATTTATTTTATTAAATATTTTATCTAAAATCATTGAACTAATCCCAACACCGCCAGCCAAAATATCACTTTCACAATTGTGGCTTTACGATGAATTCACCAACGCACTGCCTCCAGAGGTGAAGCAAAACCACGACATTATCAAATACCGCCTCGCCCGACTTGCCTTCACCTTTTGTCATCAAAATCCTGTCCTCGTAAATCAATATTTTTTTATCGATCAAAGCGATCAAAGCGATCAATACAAACAAGCTCGAATACAACTTATTGCCTGCATAATTGAACAACAAAAATTTTATAAATCCCAAAAAGACGCCTACAAACAACAATTTGGTGTTACTCGCGCCATAGACTACTCCAAGCGCATGATTTTTGGGGCGGCAGAAACGCATCTGATCTATGAAATGCTTGGTAAATTGATTAAAGCAGAAGCTGAGCGCCCGACTAATGAACAACGAGAACGTGAAGCTATAGAAAAATGGAAACAAGAAGAAGCTGAACGCCTGGCTAATGAACAACGAGAACGAGAAGCTATAGAAGAACGAAAAAAACAAGAAGCTGAACGCCTGGCTAAGCAAGAAAAATCATTAAAAGCAGACGAAGAATGGTATCAGGCAAGAACACGTCGCTTGGCCGAGGAAGCAAAAGCCATTGATGAAACAAGACAAGCAACACCGACAGTGACCACAAATAAAGAACAAAAAAAGAAAGCCAAGCAACGCCTTAAAGAGTTCAATGCCCTACAAGCCGCGGCTGCAGCTGAGAGACAATTACAAGAAAACGCTAACAAAGCAATCCAGGCAGCCGAAGGCGAAGAAAAACGCAGGCTGGTTGTAGAAGAAATTGCCAGAAGAAAAACCACTCCACAAAATGTACTAGATTTAATTCGAAAAACAGATGCAAATGATTAATTCATTGTAACTTCAAAAAAGAAGAGGTGGCGTGCCGACATCGGCACGCCACCTCTTCTTTGCATACAGTCAAAACCATTATTTTCAGGACCATACATCAACCATCATCATCCAAACACAGCGCGGCATCAAGTCTGCCAGATAATTGATATTTTTTTAGATGCGAGCTGTCAAACAAGTACAGCAGCTGCATGCCAAATAAAATTTTTGGAAATAATAAAAAGTGCCTCTGCATTTTGCAGCCATTATAAATAGGCTTACAACGTACAGAGGCACAACTTAAATCCGACTAGATCGTCGATTTGATCAACGCATTTAATTTGATTTTAGCTTTAATCGTTCAAGGATCACCTTTTTGATCTCTTCATCAAATAACAAATCGCTTGAGCAGAACTTTTTTGATTTTTGATACTGTTGAGTTGGGTTTTCAAGAATATTTGAAACAATTTTACGAAGATCCTTCATGCGGTGAAATATGTGACCGGCGCCTGCCATCTCAAGCCAATCAACTGTAGCTTTTTCCCAGAACAAGCATGATCCCGACATATCGACAGCAATCGGCAACTTCACAAACATTGCTTCGTTGCAAACATTTGGGCTTGGCTGAGTAACCAACAAATCAGATATTGCCATCAAATCATGTATTTTCGGCGTAAACGGAACAATTGAAAATGTTACATTTTTTGTTGGCTTAATTTTGTTTAGCTTGGGTACCAATTTATTATTTCTACCGATACAAACTAAAAGATGTGACGGAATATCAAGGTCCATCAATCGCTGCGCATACTCAATAAGTTTATTAGAACCAGTGCCGCCTCTCATCAACAGAATTACTTTTTTATTATCCGGAATATTCCACTCTTTTCTGATCGCTGGCTTATTTTTGGGCATAAAAAACTCTTTTCTGAGTGGACAACCAACCTCTCTGACGCATGAAATAGGAATATGGCGTCTTGCAAGCTGTTTCTCGATTCTTGGAGTTTTAACTCGAACAGTTATCGGAAAATCATATTTCTTCAATTTACCCATATTTAAAAACCAGTTTGTGAGGTCAGCATCAAGTGTTATGAGCATAAACGGAATATTGCTTTGCTGAGCTGCCCAAGCGGCTGGATAATTCAAAAATGGTATCACAGATATGGCCAAATCTGGCTTCTCATCAGCTAAATATTTCATAAAACGTTTTTTGAATGATTTTGTATTCATTCTAAAAAACACCGGTGTCGGATACCTAACCACAAAATTTACTGTATTAACCCAACCATCCTTGACAAGCGAACAGTACGAATCTTCGCCAACCCCAGTTTTTTTAAAAAAGTCTTCGATCGGATAAACCAATTTAATATCACAATTCGGCAGAACATCGTTTAATGTTGCACAGGCCGCCATGTGCCCGTTGCCACCCTTACTTGAAAAAACAAGAATTTTAGGCCGCCTTGTCGCAACATCTGATGTAAGTGCAGGCGCAACAATCTCGGTTTTATTGGATTTATGCTCATTTTTCTTGGAATAACAAAAATCAACTACCACCAAACAAACAATATTAAATATAATTACTGATTTTTTCACCGAAAGGCCCTTCAATAAAATAAAGCAACACTGCCATACAACACACAAAGTCAATTGAGTATATAAAAACACGCAAAAAAAAATAGATTTTAGTGCACACAAGTTTGATAAGTCTTTATGTTTTGTTATGCTGAAAACTTGAGAAACTGGATCCCCTTTTTCAAGGGGATGACGACTCAACATTCACACGTTAATTAAATTATCACTGTGCAAGTTGAAGTTATCGAGCCGGTTTTATAACAATCGCATTTACATCACGTCGTCCTCGCGAAAGCGGGGACCCAGCCCAGAATCAATAACGACATTGTATTTTTTATTTTTAAATTAGGATCAAATCATGATATTTCGCCAAAACGGCTCCGTAGTCATCTCAATTTTGGGGCTAGTCGCATTAACACTGACAGCCATGACGTGGATTGCAATCCCCAACTCACCTCAACTTTTTGGCCAAGCCGTGCATAGAGTCAAAACGCCAGAAAAAATAGTTGCCTTAACGTTTGACGACGGGCCAAATCCTCCGTTCACAGAACAAATTTTAAATGTATTAAAAAAACATCAAGTCAAAGCAACATTTTTCGTTGTAGGCGAACGAACAACGCAATACCCAGAAACTGTTAAACTCACCTACCAATCCGGCCACGAGATTGGCAACCATACCCTGTCACACCATGTTTTGGTTGGCAAATCCAAAAAATTTATTATTTCAGAGATTGACTCAACGGATGCATTAATACGTGAGCTTGGATATACCGGCCCAATACACTTCAGATCGCCCAAGGGCATGAAGTTCGTCACTTTATCCCAAACTCTTGCCCACAAAGGACGGCTCAATGTTTTGTTTGACGTTGTCGGCTGGGACTGGTCACGTCCAGGAATCAAAAAAATAGTTAAAAATGTTATGAAAAGCGTTCGCCACGGATCAATCATTCTTTTGCACGATGGAGATGGTGATCACAACGACAAAATAACCGATCGAAGCCAAACAGTGCAAGCAACGAATATCATCATTCAACGACTGAAAGACCAAGGCTACAAATTCGTAACAATATCTGAACTGTTGAAGATGGGAAAGATACGATAGCGACAAATAATTTTTAGTGTGGAGTGCGTAACTCAACACCTGCATACATTTACTTTGAATTAATTTATTAAATTGGAATTATGCATTCCAAACCAGCACCAAAGACTTTTATTGAAAAGTCTTTGGAATCTAAGCAAACAAGGGAGAGCCCTTGTAACCCCTGGCTTGACGGGCTGCTCCGGCCGCAGACCCGACAAGCCAAAGAGGAGGTGCCGTCCTTACCTCATACATTCCTTCTCGCTCAAACTCAGTTTTTCAAACTTCGTTTTCAATCGGCAGAGAAAAACTTACGTAAGGTTTTCTGACGAGCGAGAGCTGTGGCTCGAGAGAGGAAGATGAATTATGTAGGGACGACACCACCTTATCGGCGAGTTAGCTCGCGGTCGGAGCGAGCTACCGAGTCGTGGGCTCCAAGGGCTTGCCCTGGTGCGAGGGATGCAAGGGTACCCGCACCGGTACCCTTGCCGCTGGTGTGGAGCGCGCAGCTCCACATTAAAATTTAGCCTTCATCGAAGAAGAAGAAGAATCTTGCAATCGCCCAACCCAATACTTTATATTAAAAACAAGAATTGTCAGTTTTGTGTAAAAAAGGGAAAGGATTGATCTATGAATAAATTTAGTAAAATATTGGCATTGATGCTTGGTTTAATGCTATCAGGGCTAACCATTTTTGCGATGGATGATCACGAAGGGCACCCACAACCAAGCTCTTCAAGCACAGATCAACAAGCCGAATTATCGCAGGAAGAAGATTCGTACGTAACTTATAATCAGGATAAGATAAAACGTCATTTTCAGTCGAATGAAATACCGCAAGGCCTAGATCCACAACAACAATTACGTATGGTTCACGCATTCAATGCCGCTTTATTAAAATTAACGTTATTTACTCAGTCAGGCAATCCAAGCCTAGGCGAATTTGGTATAGATGATGAAGGTGATGTCATAGAACAAATCAAACCAAAGATTGCAACTGCGACATTTACTGAAAAAGCTTTGTCAGACGCTGAAATAACAAAAATTGCATTAAACCATTTACCCGACAATATCCAAAAGCACATGAAGCCTGGCTGGTTGGAAACAATGCTCAAGGCTGTTGGCCACTACAAAAGCCCATCTAATAAAAGGCTTTTCCTAACATTTGAACTTGCCAAACGCGATTTTTATTCAAGAAACTGCTTTTTAGTTAATGAATTTTTAAACATTTGTAACCTAAACAATCATGTCGATATTAGTTTGCAATTCAAAAATAATCTTGAGATTCAAAAACAAAATTTTAATAATTCGCAGGATAGAGAAATTGTCGATATCATGATTAAATATATTGAAAATAGTAACAACATTGACCCAAATTCAAGCGATTTACAAAAAATTATAGCGGAGAAACTAACCTTGCGTGAGAAATACTATTTATTCGACAAACAAGACCTCTTTTCAAATGAAGTAGACCGCAACAATCTCGTCATTCAAAACAAAAACATAGAAACAGCTTACATGCTTTATTGCGCAGCACAACTTCAAGTCGAAATATTTAAAGATGAAATTGTATATAAATATAGGCCTGAAGCAACAAATTATCTTAACACAACAATGCTTAACAAAATTAAAGCTCTTATTCCTGATGAGCCTGGCCAAACAATGTCAGTCTCTCCGTCGTGGCTTTATACTACATTCAACGACGCATGGTTAGAAGAAATGAAGAAAAATGCCTATCTAACCAGCGAGGAAGACGTTAATGAAACATCCGAAGAAGAAGGCGCTAAAAAAATTCAAGCTCATAAACTTAAAAACTATCTTGCCAGATTTGCTCCTATTTTTTGTCAACAAAACGTTTGGCTTGTAACGATGCTGGTTGAACTTACAAAAGTAAACTATTTCTACAATCACTACATTCCAACACTCAACAACTTAATTGCCTGCATGCAGGAACAACAGCGATTTTATAAGGCTCAAAAAAACGCGTTCAAGGCCCAAAACGTCATCGCTCGTACGGCTAGCCGTACATGGCATAAGCTGGCGGGACAACGAGCAGAAGCGCATCTGAACGATAAAATTATTGACATATTGATTGAATGGGCACGAGGTGAAATACGAATAAGTAAAGAACGCATTGCACAACAAGCAAGACAGTTACAAAAATATACGCAACAAAAAGATGAAGAAGCAAGACGAGCAGAAGCTGCTCGCCTGGCTAAGCAAGTAATAGATGCAACACTAATGCAACGAGAAAAAGCAGCACAAGAAAAAACTGACGCAGAAGCTGAGGCTAGAATAAAACAAGAAGAACCAGAAGACATAAAAGTTGACACAGCCGATCAAAAAGGTGCAATTGAAGATGCTTTAGAAAAAAATCCTGCCAAATATTTAGAATTAATTAAGAATATGAAGGTTAGTCCGCATAAAACTGCATCATTGGGCTCAATACAGATTACTCATCCAGATAAAGATATATTCATACTTCGACATTCAAGGGTAAAAGGCAAAAACAAAGGCGTTGAATATATTAGCCAAGAATTAATTGATGGTCTGCAACATATTCTGTCTGGTGATAACTAATTCATTACATCCACAGACTTCAACTGGCGTGCCGACATCGACACGCCCACTCTTTTTTGCATACAGTCAAAACCATTATTTTCAGGACCATACATAAACCATTATCATCCAAACACAGCGCGGCATCGAGTCTGCCAGACAATTTATATTTTTTTAGATGCGAGCTGCCGGCAACGATTGGGAGCTGTCTGGCGAAAGAGTTTGGAAAAAAGTGCAAAAAGTGGCACTCGCTTAAAAAAACCAATGTCGTTATTGATTATAAGCTGGGTCCCCGCTTTCGCGAGGACGACGTGGTGTGAATTATCGTCATCCACTTGAAAAAGGGGATCCAGGAATACACAGATAGATCGCCACTTATGCGCGCAAGAAGAAGAATAATAATAATAAGAAACTTGAAAAACGCATCTACAATAATTTATATTAAAAACAAAAATTGTCAGTCTTATATAAAAAAGAGAGGATTGGTCAATGAACAAGTTTAGTAAAATTTTATCGGTACTAGTTCTGATTCTTTCTGGATCGAATCTTTTTGCAGCGGCAGCACCAACTGCAGCAATGACACAGGAAGACAAGCAAATTTTAATAAAATATAATAAAATCGCCATTGAATTATTAAAAAAATATTATACAGATGCCGTAACTGCAAACGATCGGGAACGCATAAAAATGTTACGTCATCAACAACCAACACCAGCCGCTATCACAAATACAGGATTAGATACATTAAATAGCTGGGATGAGAAGTTGTTAGCTCCAAAATCAAAGCTCGATTTGCATAAAATAAAAACAGCTACAGATGCGTGCTTTGCAGCATTGTTAAAATTATGGCTATTCAACATTAAAGCCAACCCCGAATTAAATGAGTTTGGAATAACAAATACAAATTTCAATTTTATAATCATACCAGTTATCAATAAAATTCTAGCATCGCCCACTCAATTAAATAACGAACAAATAACAACAATCATATTCAATAATCTACCAGACAACATGCAGGAGTATATACAACCGCTAACGCAACCAAGAGAACACATAACTACGCAGGCCACAGAACAATTAAAACAAACAATTAATCATGCTAAATATGATTTTTATACTTCAAACAGCTATGTTGCATTTTTATTTATCAATTTAATGCAAATTAAAGAAATGTTTTATTTAAGACAATTCGCATTAATCGCACGCTCAACAACAAACCAAGCCGCTGTAAGCCAACTTGACGAGTCTGTTAAATTTGTACTGAAATGCATAAAACACGCAACTCTTACAAAATTTACTGAACTGTTAAAAAAATCAACACTTCTAATATCGGAAAAAACAAAACTTTTTTATTTAAGCCCTGACAAAAAATCATTCAATAAAATTAATTTACGAAAATCAAATACATCAGATAAATTAGGCACGATAATTCATTTGCTTAATGAGGATGTAGCCAATCCAGCTCAGTATATGCAACATTTCATGAATCTGTTCCAAATGCTAGGCGTTGACATGCGAGGTGATCCAAACAAAAAAGCTCCATATTATGTTGAAAATAACACGGAAATAGAACTTAATGACGAACAGTTGAAAAACGTATTTAAAAATATAGGAATAGCATATTCACACCTGGTTATACTAAAATTTATGATGATCGTATTTAAAAATGATCTAAGCCCTCAACAACAACAAGAAATTCATTTAAAAACGTTAAAACAAATTATATCGAATATTCCTCAAAATCCTAATTTTCAAAATCCAGAAACAATCGAGTCAATAATGGATATTGTAAACAAGCAATTGCCGGCTAAAATAAAAAAAGAAAACTCTGAAGGGTTTGATCCTATTAAAATTAAACATTCATTTGTAGCAGATTTTATAAAATTTTACCGATATAATATGTGGCTTGTAGATGAGTGGCTAAGGCTTACAGTTCAATTTCCGCAGAATATTGATGTAACAAAAGACAAATTAATTATTTTAAACATTCACATGAAACATCAACAACAAGCGCCTTTTTATTCAGTTGTTGAAAAATTGATTACAAATATTAAATCGTTAATTAACAGCAAACAGCCAAATGTAATTGAAGAGACATCTCCAACATCACCAACAACACAGCAATAAATTTAGGTGGCGTGCCGACATCGACACGCCCACTTCTTTTTTTGTATACAGTCAAAATCATTATTTTCAGGACCATACATCAACTATCGTCATCCAAACACAGCGCGGCATCGAGTCTGCCAGATAATTTATATTTTTTTAGATGCGAGCTGCCAGCACTGACTGGGACGTGTCTAGCGAAAGAGTTTGGAAAAAAGTAAAAATACTCAGCCTGTCTTCAAAAATTACGAACTGTAAAGGTTTTCAACTACGCCTAGACCCCGCTCCCACTCGGTAAAATTAAATTGCTAGATCGCATTTTTTTTGATACCATCGTCTTGGTGTTGTATTTTATATGTTTAACCATCTTAAGAACGGGTTCCCAGGCAATAATGCTTATTCGCTTGAGCTCTCGTGATTTAGCATAAATTTAAGGATTCTTTAATGCTAAAAAATAAACTAAATAGGTTTTCAGATATTCTGAATAACAACCTTCATGAAGAAGAGTTGGTTGTGGACGATGCTTCGCAACAAACTCTTAGTCAAATGTTTGAAGATTTTGAAGCCAAATTTAAAGTCGGCAGAGTAATAACAGGCAGAGTTGTTTTAAAAGACAACGGCGGACTGCTGGTCAGCATTGATTACAAATCTGACGGCCTAATTCCCGCCTATGAATTCTCCGAGTATGAACTCAAGAAATTCAAGCCAAACGATGAAATCGAAGTTATGCTTGATAGACTGGAAGATGAAAATGGCTCAGTCATTTTATCGTATCAGAAGGCCAAAGCCATCAAAGCTTGGGATAAAATTGCTGAATTGGCAACCAAAGACGAGCCTGTCACAGGCGTTGTAACACACAAGGTCAAGGGCGGTTTGAGTGTCGATGTTGGCATCCCAGCATTCTTGCCAGGCTCACAAGTCGATGTTCAGAGAGTTTCAGACTTTGATCAATTCGTAGGACAAGAAGTCACCTGCAGAATATTAAAAGTTAACAAAAAACGTGGCAACGTCATCCTTTCAAGAAGAAAATTCATAGAAGATCAACGTTCAGAAGACAAAAAGAAGGCTCTTGAAACAATTCAAGACGGACAAGTATTGCAAGGTATCGTCAAAAATATCACCAGCTACGGTGTATTTGTTGATATCGGTGGAATCGATGGATTATTGCACATCACAGACATGTCATGGGGAAGAATCGGTCATCCGAGCGAGCTTGTAAAAATTAGTGACACAATCACAGTTAAGGTCATATCTTTTGATAAACAACACGAAAAGATATCACTTGGCATGAAACAGCTTACACCTAATCCTTGGGAAGAGATCGATAAGAGATATCCTATCGCAACCAAAGTTAAAGGTAGAGTTTCAAGCATCACTGATTACGGCTTGTTTGTTGAAGTTGAAAAAGGAATTGAAGGACTGGTACACATTTCCGAAATTTCTTGGACAGAAAGAATCAACAACCTTGCTAAACACTTCAATCTTGGCGACGAGATAGAAGCTGTTGTGGTTGCTTTGGACAAAGACAACAGAAGAATGTCTCTCAGTGTCAAGAAGTTGTCGGACGATCCATGGAAGGCAGTTTCAGAGAAATTCAAGCCTGGCGACAAAATCAACGGTAAAATCACAAACATTGCTGACTTTGGCTTGTTTGTGCAGTTGATGGAAGGTGTTGACGGACTTGTACACATCTCTGACATCTCATGGACAGAGCACATTGCTCATCCAGCCGATAAATATAAAAAAGGAGACATGGTCGATGCAGTAGTTCTTTCAATTGACGCATCCAATCGCAAAGTATCGCTCGGCATCAAGCAGCTGGAAAATGACCCTTGGACAACGGTTGCCACAACATATCCATCAGGCAGCACCATTGAAGGCATAGTTTCAAAGATCACAAACTTTGGAGCATTTATCAAGCTTCCATCTGGCATTGAAGGACTTGTACATATTTCTGAACTTTCAGACAAAGAAATTGCAAAAGTTGATGATATATTAAAAGTTGGCCAAGTGGCGCAGTTCAAAGTTATCAAGGTCAGCGCTGAAGAACGCAAACTCGGACTTAGCCTCAAAGCTTTAACTGAGCCAAAAGAGGCTCCACAAGCTGAAAAGCCAAAAGATGCGTCTGAAAAAACAGATGCTAAAAAAGCGGAACGAGCACCGGTTAAAGAACACAAAAAATCAGCACCCTCAAAACAACATCAACAACAAAGCAAAGAATCCAGCGTTCCTGCCGCTAAGGGCTCTTTACAACAAGCACTTGAAGCTCACGCAGCTAAAATGAAAACAAGCAAAAAATCTGAGTAATTAAAGTAGTTTGATCAAAATGGGGTAAAAGGCCGTCATGGTGCTTTTACCCCATTTTGATTTAAATAAAAATAAGGAAATCGATGGAAACAACATTTGCAATAATCAAGCCAGACGCAGTAAAAGCCAAAAACACAGGCAAAATTATCGACAGAATCGAACAAGAAGGCTTTAATATCGTTGGCATGAAAAAAATAAATATGACCAAAAACGTCGCTGAACTGTTTTATACAGTACACAAAGGCAAGCCATTTTTTGAAGAATTGGTAGATTTCATGATCTCCGGCCCATGCGTTGTTTTGGCACTTCAAAAAGACAATGCCATCAAGGCATGGCGCGACTTGATGGGAGCCACAAACCCAGAAAAAGCAGAAGCAAACACCATGCGCAAACTTTACGGTACAAACGTTGGAAGCAACGCAACTCACGGGTCAGATGCTCCTGAAACAGCGAAAACCGAACTTACAATCTTCTTCCAAGAATTAAACTAGATTTTTATAAATTTTGGTAAAAAAGGGAAAGATTTAACAATCTTTCCCTTTTTTTATTTCAAGCCACAAGTTCTTATGTTAAACTTATACCAGTTTGTTGTAATAATAAAAACTTACATGTAGTCAAAAATATGATTGCACGGGACTCATACTAATTACGATGCTTAAAAACAGCGATCTAATCGGATTTAATAAAAAAGCGATATATTTAATTTTACTTTTTGCATTTTCATCGGTCAATTTAAGCAACGCTGTTGTAATCATTGTTCATGGCGCATTTTCATCATCTTCATCGTGGCATAGTACTGAGGGCGCCTTTTTTAAAAATCTTGAAAAGACTGCCAATTTAATGGATCAAACTTTAGTCACATTTAATTGGTCAGGTTCGCCAACAAAAAATGAAATCAAAAAGGCCGGTAAAATGCTGGCAAAACTAATATCCAGTTATCCCAAAAATGAGCATATAACGCTTATTGGCCACAGCCATGGAGGCAACGTAATAAATATAGCAAGTCAAAACTTGCTTGATATCGGCGCTGAAATTTTAGACAATGTATCAACAATAACAGAAGAAAATCTTGAAAAAGAAATGTTTAACACATGCGACATGCCAATAAACGAAAACCATGAATTCGTTGGACTGGATTTAACAACAACTTCAAGAAACATTAAATCCTCACAACAATCGCCAAAAACCTATAAAATTGATTGTGTTTATCAGCTGGGCACACCAATTGATAAAAAACAATACGCGCCACAAATGAAAGTGATTAAACATATTTTCAACTTTTATTCTCGTGGAGACGGAGTTCAAAAAATAGCCGGCTTTTATAAACAACACTATCCCAGCCATGAACGCATCACAAATATTGAACTTAAAATAACGGATTTGAAAAAGAAAAAAAATTACAAGCCGTCTCATCATGGTATTCATCATCCAGCTGTTGCAAGTTGGCTTCTACTGGTACCATTCACATTACAAGAAGAAAAAATTGGTGGATTTCAAAATTTTGAATATGGCAAAGACTGCACTATTGTTTTCAAAGAAAAGGATGTTCCAATTTACTTGCTAAAACAGTAATTAAAGCCGTACACTTATAAAAACAATCGAAAGTTAAGTAATATGAATGATCTGGATAAAATTATCTTGATAAATATAATTAAAGAACAGCTACCAAACGCCAAAATATGCCTTTTTGGCTCACGTGCACGCAATGACAACAAGCCCAAATCAGACATAGATTTAGCAATAGACATCGGACAAAAAATTGAATCACAAACTATGAGCAAAATAAAAGAAAACATAGAAGAATGCATAATCCCATTCACGGTAGATATTGTAGATATTAACAACGTACAAAACGATTTTAAAATACAGATTTTAAAGGATTGTATGGTATGGAAAATTTAAAAGAACGATCACTAAAAAAATATACAAAAGCCATTGATGCTGTTCAGTCACTTCGGTTAGCGATAGACGGAATGAACAAAGTAGACTCAATCGCAAAATCAAGCAAAGAATATCCTGAATTTATTTACCGAACATTTCGTGATTCATTAATTCAAAGATTTGAATATTCCTTCGATCAAACTTGGAAATATTTGAATGATTACCTTGAATCGCAAGGTAGAAAAATTGAAATACAAACACCTAAATCCGTATTTCGCGAAGGATTTAAAGCAAATATCCTTTCTGAAGAAACAACGCGCCAGGCAATTGAAATGACAGATCATCGAAATTTGACAACGCACGGATACAATGAAAAATTGGTTGAAGAGATAAGTCAACAGGTTCCAAAATACTATAATTTGATGAACAATATTTTAAATAAAACAAAATTAAAACCCAATTTTTAATCAAGCAGTCTTTTTTAAAAGCTTATCTTTAAATTTATAAATTAAAATCAAGTTAACGATAACAAAAACAAGATGAACTAAAACTGACTGACGTAGATCTTTATCCATAAAAAATGGTAATTCAGCTGAAGACAAAAATATCAGAAATGGCACACGACGTAGAAAAACCTTAACAAATACAAGCCCTGCGTGAGCACCCATTCCTGCGTATAGTTTGCCTGTTATGATAAATATGAGATTAAGTAGCAGCCCCAACAAAAAGAGCCCTGCTCCCAACTTCCAATCATACGTTACAAGCGCAATTGGATTGGTAAGATTGTGCGCCAATGTAAAGATTAATGATGCACACAACGCACTGATAAGTGGATTTAACTCTTGAACAAATATTTTATAAACCGTTCCCCTGAATATCATCTCTTCTGTCCACGCCAAAAAAAACGTAGCTACAAAGCCAACAAATATTTTGGAAATAAGTGAAAAATTAAATTTAACAGAAACCTCAACGATGCTTGCATAACCAGCAATAACAAGCACAGCTAAAAATGCCGCATGCAAAAAAGCAAAGATGGCAAACATTTTTAAAAACGAAAAAATCCATTTTTTGTTTTTAAAAAAATTAACATTCGTTTGAAAGAAATCAGCAAGCATTGATTTTGTTGAAAACAACAGCAACAAAATATGCCATATCACTAAGACTGTGATGCCTATCTTTCCAATGCCTCTGTTTGCTAACAAACTGAACGTTGGATCTAACCAGCAAGCCATTGGCTGCAAGATCAAAGCGGAGATAAAAATCGAAAGGGCCGACAACAAAATCGGCCCAATAACTTTCCAAAACTTCTGCATATTTAGGTGTGGGGGGGGAAGTATCGGTATCAAGTTTGATACCTAAAAATTAAGCAGAGCGTACAACTTCTTTAAGATGTTTGCCTGGCTTAAATCTTGGAACATTAATTGCAGGAAGATGGATCTTCTGCTTTGTTGCAGGATTGATACCGGCTCTTGCTGGGCGTTTTGACAACCAATAGGTTCCAAATCCAGTCAAAGAAACCTTACCACCTTTTCTCAAGGTTCTCTCGACGATCCTTGTGAAAGATGCAAGCACCTTAGCAATGTCTTTTTTACTAAAATTCGTTTCCTCACTCAAGGAATTTATCAATTCGGTCTTATTCATAATAAATCTCCCAAGCTCCCGTTAAAATTAGTTGAACATACATTACACCATACAAATCACAACTCTATTTCTGTGAGAAATTTAAAGGCTTATTAATTCTTTGTCAAGAAAAAGTACTAATTAATCGATAAATCTTTTAATATTTTGTATTAATCTTTTTAATTAAAATTAAACATTAAGCACCAAATCAACCATTAATTCAATTTTATTTCAAAGAGAAAGCGTAAATCTATCAACAATTTCGACACGCATTTTATACACATAAAAACATGTTATATCACAAATGAAGATATAAATTAAAAAAAAGAGTGCTAAAATTTATGAATGTGAAAAATAAATATAGCAATACGGCCAAAATGAGGATTGCATGCAAACTTTATTAATTTTTATTATTTATAACATCGTACAGATGCTAATTTTACCAATATTTGTATTTTATTTAATTTACCGAATATTTAAAGGCAAAGATATTCTTGGCAATCTGTGGCAAAGGCTCGGATTTGTGCCACGCACAACACATAAAAAGAAAATTATTTGGCTGCATGCCGTTTCTGTCGGCGAAGTTCTATCAATACAAAATTTAATAAACGACATCAAAAGCAATAATCCAAGCTCACTTTGCTACGTAACCGTTGGAACAATTACAGGCAGGCAAATGGCAGAAAAAAGTTTAAATGCCGATTACATCAGCTTTATGCCATACGATTTTTTGCCATGCATGCTGCTTGCTTTTTGGCGAATCCGACCATCGTCAATAATCGTAGTTGAGGCAGAGATCTGGCCCAACTTTTTAATCATAAGTTCTTGGCTCAAAATTAGCAAAACACTTATCAACGCACGAATCAGCACAAGATCGTACAAGCGATATAAATCATTAAAATTTTTCTTCTCCCCAATTTTTAATTCGTTCCAAAACATTCTCACACAAAGCGACGCCGATACAAACCGATTTGTAAAAATTGGAGTACACCACAACACGCTTTCAACGCTTGGCAACATCAAGGCCTACAACGTGATACAAAAGAAACACAGCTCGCACAACACAAAATTACACTACACCACCCTGCTCGTCGGCTCGGCCCACTCAGGCGAGCTTGATTTGTATCTAAAATTGTTCAGTGAACTAAAAAAATTCGACGCAACACTTCGGCTGATCATTGCACCACGCCACCTCACATGGCAGCAAGAACTTGAAGACAAAATAAAAAGTACAAATTTATCGTACACGCTTTGGACTCAACAAAACAACATAGTTAAATCTGGCCAAAACATCGCTCAGGCGCTGGATAATAATTTTAAAAATTATGACATCATCTGTTTGTGCAAGCTTGGTGAACTTTTTAATCTGTATCAATTTACTGATATTTTTTATCTTGGCGGCACATTTGTTAACATCGGCGGGCACAATTTATTGGAACCTGCAGCATGGTCAAACCCATGCATAATAGGGCCACACCACCAAAACACAAAAAACAATGCCGATGAAATGGAACATTCCGGCGGACTTATAAAAGTTAAAAACTATAAAGAGCTGAAATCCGCTTCACAAAAATTGTTGGCCGATCCGGAACTACGATTAACGATGGGGAATGCAAACCTGCAGTGGATAAGTGAAATCGCAAACAAAATTAAAACGCAGATTACAAATTTGATATTAAATGATTTTAAATAAATACATGCGTTCGGTAATTAAACACTTGCAAAACATTAATTTTCACGTCAGTTGTCATCCCGAATCAAGTCTATAGCTGTCCGAAGTGTTAAATTGTTTTCGAGGGTGTGATGAAGTTGCGATTTAATTTTTTGTTGGTATCAATTTTGGTGATATGTATTGCGAATTCAAATTTAAGCATATAAACGCTATTTCATTCATCAGATCTAGCTCGTCAAAGAAATTTTATCAACCTAAGATTTTACTGCAAACAAAGCAATAAATTATTACGCCTAAAATGTCCATCAATGTTGTCAGAAATGGTGCAGCAGAATGTGCCGGATCTAGGTTAAATCTTTCAAGCGTCAAAGGAATGATAGTGCCGAGTACTACTGATGTTACGATAATTAAAAACAGTGACAAGCTGATTGCTATTGTGCTAACCAGATCGTGTGATGCGTGGTAGACTCTTGCAAATCCGAACGTAACAACAATGCCTGCAATAATTAATGCGATTGTGACTTCACGCAGCAACATTTTTATTCCGTTTTGCCTGGTGATTTCTTTTGTTGTTAGTCCGCGAATAACTAGTGTTGCTGATTGATTGCCAACATTGCCTCCTGTTCCGATAAGCATTGTTAAAAATAGTGTTATTATCGTGTAGCGGCTGATCATGTCGTCGTAACTAGCCAAAATCATGCTGGATAAGCTTTGTAATAGCAGTAAGCCGATGAGCCATGGAATTCTCTGTTTAACAAGAGTCCAAGTTGGTGTAGCAAAATAACTATATTCCATCGGCGCCTGACCAGACATCTTATAAACGTCTTCGCTCTCTTCTTCTTCGATAATTTCAAACACATCTTCAACTGTAATTATTCCGAGAAAATGTTTTTCTCTGTCTATGACCGGAGCAGAATCGAGGTTGTAGTGCCGCATTTGGTTTGCAACATCTTCTTGGTCCTCATCAACCGTGACAAGAAGCTCACTTTTTTCCATGATTTGAGCAAGCGGCGTTTCTGGCTTATTTAAAACTAATTTATCTAGATCAAGATAACCGACTATGACATTGTTTTTATCGGTTATGTATATTCTACGTGTTAAAGTTTGTTTTGGTGTTAATCGTTGTAATACTTCGATGCTGCGTTTGACCGTAAAATTTTCTTGCAGAGTTAAAACATCTGACTGCATTCGTGCACCGGCGGACTCTGGCGGAAAGCTGCGCAATGATATTAAGGCATTTCTCTGTTTTACTTGAAGCAATTTTAAATATTTTTCAAGATCTTGGTCAGAAATATGCTCAAATAGCTCTGTCAAAGCGCTTACCGGTATTTGTGTTATAATCAATTCGACGTCGTCTTGATCTAGATGCGAAAGTATATCTGCTTGAACTGGTTCTTGTATTTTTTCGAAAACCTTTATGGCAAGCTCTTTTGGCAGTTTTTTGAATAAATTAATCTGAAATTCTTGTTCAATATTGTTGATGATTAGGGCTATATCTGCAGGGTGTTGTTGCAATAAAATTAACCATAAATCCTTACCAAGGATGTTATCCTCTTTTATTATGCTTTCTACATTGTTCTCAATTTGTAGCAATATCTTTTTAATTGACAACATGATAAGGCTCCCCAATTTTTACTAAATTTTAGTACTCAAAAAAGCGGTACAGTTGAATGACCAGGGCCATTATACAACTCGGAACCCTTTTATTCCAATAATCACTCTAAACATTAAAGTATGTTAATGGTTAATTTGCTATTTGACTTTATTCTACATAAAAATATAATGAAAGAGAAATAGTTCTTCAAATCCGGGCTTTTAGTGTATCGTAAATCAAAAATTTATTAAATTTAAAAATTAATTTTTTGGGCGGACGGGATTTTTTTTATGGCTGAAAAAATTGTAAGCGTCTTTTGCGTTGAGCAAAATTTTGCAGAACAACGCGTAGATAAAGTGCTTTTTTTGCAATTTCCGAATTATTCACGATCTTATTTTCAGGATATTATCGACAGAGGATGTGTTTTAATTAATGATAAGCCTGTAAAAAAGGGCAGCTTGCACGTTCAAGTTAACGATAAAATTACTGTCAATTTTCCACCAGCTAAAGAATACGACCTTACTCCTAAGCATGTTGATTTTGAAGTTGTTGATGTAAACGATGATTTTGTTGTAATCAACAAGCCAGCAGGTCTGGTTGTTCATCCATCAGATAATAATAAAGATGAAGCGTCGTTGATACACGGAATGTTGCACAGGTTTAAGGATTTTCAGAATTTTACAGATGATCAGAGGCCTGGCGTTGTTCATAGAATCGATCGTGAAACGTCTGGATTGATTCTTGTTGCTAGAAATGAGTTTTCGCAACGAACCTTAATTTCGATGTTTGAGCATAGGCAGATTCATAAAACTTACCTGGCAGTTGTCGCTCGCCATCCTCATAAAATCGGGAAAATTGAATTACCTGTCGGTCGAGATCCAGTGCACAGACATAAAATGTCCCATAAAGGCATTGGATGTCGCGATGCGCTAACGTTTTTTGATGTTTTGACTTATTACAAAGATAGCTCATTGCTGGCCGTACGAATTATTACTGGCAGAACTCATCAAATTAGAGTTCACATGGCTGCGCTTGGCCATGGGTTGGTTGGAGATTCAGTATACGGATATAAATCAAAATTAATTGATCGTCAGGCATTGCACGCATGGAAGCTTTCTTTTGAATACAATGGCAAAAAGTTTGAATATGTTCAACCTGTGCCAGAAGACATGAAAACGTTGTTACATAATTTGAAGCATGGACAGAGTTTTAAATGAGTAGCGGATTTTTGCGATTTTGGCGCTAGTTTAATAAACTTATAGTTTTTGTTTGACAATCTTATGCTTGTTCTTATACTTAAACTACTTTAAAATTTGAAATTAAAAATATATCGCGGGGTAGAGCAGCCTGGTAGCTCGTTGGGCTCATAACCCAAAGGCCGCTGGTTCAAATCCAGCCCCCGCAACCAAATTATCAGCCTGGCTTCAAGCCAGGCTTTTTTATTGAGTAGACTTATTGTGAATCTGATGAGGATTATTATGAAGCTTTATTGGCAAGACGCAGGCGTTCAGAGTAAAATAATTAATAAGTTACAAAAGAATGAAATTTTAATTACTTCAACTGATACAGTTCCTGGGCTGCTTGCAAACGCAACTAAACAAGGCTTTGATAATTTGAACCAAATTAAGGGTGGCAGGCAGGGCAAGCCTTACATTATTTTAATTTCGGACATGGCAAAGTTGGCCTATTTTGCTGATGATTGCGCATTGACTTCGGAAGTTCAAAAAATACTTTCGTCTTGTTGGCCTGGTCCGCTGACAGTGATTTTTAACTCCAAGCCAGGAATGCCAGATTTTTTGAAGTCAGAAAGCGATACGGTTGCTATGCGTTGTCCAAGCCATTTCGGCCTTTTAAGTGTGTTGCAAAATTTTGATGGACTATTTTCTACAAGTGCTAATAAAAGTTGTGAAGTACAGCCAGATTTAATCGATAATATTGCTACTGAATTGCTTTCAAGCGTAGGTCTTGCTGTTGATGATCGTGATAGATGTTTTTCGTCAGAATTTTCAACGATTCTAGATTTTTCATGCTTTGATCAAGATAAAAAAATATATCTTTTGCGACAGGGCGCATTTGCATTATCTAAAATTGAAGAACTTGCCGATATCAAAATTTATAAGAAATAGTTTTTATACCGGAAAGTTCTTCTAAAACAAGTGTGCGAATCAAGCGTCACACGTGCGCTTCGGACAGTTATTGATCAAGTCCGTGATGACAATTCAACATTCGCACGTTAATTAAATAGTCATTACACCTTTCATACACCACGACAACACCATAATAAATACGGCTATACATCAACCATTGCACTCCAAACACCGGTACCAATCAGCCACAACAAGAAACTGATAATTTTTTAAACACGGCCTACCGACATTGACTGGGAGCTGTCTTGCAAATGATTTTTTAGAGAATTGCGAAAAACGCTCGCGCCGTTTTTAAATTTAATCAGACAAAATTTTCGTTCGAAAGCTCTTGATGGATCCCCGCTTTTGCGAGGATGACGTGGTGTAAATGCGCTAATTATAACACTAGTTCGATAACTTAAATTTAGCGCAATGATCATTTAATTAACGTGTGAATTTTGAGTTGTCATCCCCTTGAAAAAGGGGATCCAGGGATGAAACTTTGCAAACCTATTTTTATTGATGGTCGTTTAGAATATTATCACGAACTTCAGCATAACAAAAAAAGCGTTGCTCTAATTCAGTTTTAAATTTTTTTATAAAAAGCTTGATCATAAAAATTCAATCGTATAGCTTTATTGACAAGGCTTAATATGGCGTAAATTCTACGGTTTTATTTAAGAAGGAGAGAGATGAGGACATCAAGTTTATACTTGGGTTAATAGCAATAACAGCAACTTCTGCTTTCGCAGAAACACACTCACAAAAAACGCACTTAACACCACGTGCGGTTGGCGTCAACCTGCCGATGGAGAAGTCTATTTGGCATGAGTATGCATACCAAAAATTGGATCTTTACGGCGGGCACAAAGTCCGCAGCCACTTTGATGTAACACCATTTTATCAAGCAAGCACAGACAAACATGACACCGGAGCATATTTTGGAATAGGCAAAGGCAACGGCTTTCAAGTAGCCAAAGCAGCCGATGTACCAGCACATGGCGACATTGTTGGTGGATATTTGATACATAATCGAGATGATCAAGGCGAAGATGCATCTCTGCTTGCAGGCAAAGTAACATTCGATCCAAAGCAAGATATATGGGGCGTAAGATTGGACTTCTTCCAAGACATTGACCACCCTTACAAAAATCTATTTTTCAGAGCCAGCATGCCAATCGTTTACGTACAAAACGACATGGGCATGGAGATTAAAGATGGCACGCCTGTAACATTCGGCAGCACAGAATTTTCACTGGCCGACTTTTTTGCAGGCAACGTTGAAGTAACAGAAGCCATGGATGCTTATAACCAGCAATCAGCTTTAACCAAAGGCAAAATTAACGGCAAAAGATCCAAAGTCGGACTTGGCGATATTGAGCTTGGTCTTGGTTATAAATTCCATCAAACAAAAAAATCGCACCTCTTTTTGAGCTTGGGTTTAACTGTTCCAGTGGAAGAAGAGTCTCGCGGCGAATATTTGTTTGATGCTGTCACGGGCAACGGCAACCACGTTGGACTTGGCGTACGCATGGATTCGGGCGTACAGATTTGGGAAAACAAACATGCCGCAGTCCGCGCATTGTTTGACCTAGATTATCACTATCTTTTCAGCGCAACTGAAGACAGAACTGTAACTCCAAAATCTTCAATAACTTCAGGCTTCATGTCTCAGTACTATCTTGCAGGATTCAAAGATCAAACCGGAAAAGCTTTATTTCCAGCCGCAAACATTTTGACCAGAGGCGTTCGCGTAGAACCAGGCAGTCAGCTGGAAGCAATGCTTGCTCTTTCGTTTAAGAGTGGCGGATTTGTGATAGACCTCGGTTACGATTTTTATTACAAAGATGAAGAAAAGGCATGGATAAAAGGATGGCAAGATGGAATGTATGGAATAAGTGCAACGGATTATGATGCAAGCATTGCATTTGATGCTAACCAAACCATCGGAGGGTTCCTGACCAAAGATGATTTGAATGTAGAATCCGCAAAAACGCCGTCACAAACAACACACAAAATTTTTGCTGGACTTGGGTACCAATTTAACATCGTCAAAAAGTGCCCAGCGCTGGCAGCAATCGGCGGATCATACGAATTTGCTCAAGATAATTCAGCACTAGAACAATACGCTCTGTGGCTGAAGCTTGGCATATCGTTCTAAATTAAAAAATGTCGAAAGGATTAAAAATGATATTACTAAAAAAACCTAGTTTTATTTACACAGCACTTCTCACATTGCTCATCCCAATCAATATATTTGCCATTGATCCTGCAAAAACGAAAGAGCTATTAAATATATCTGGCAGTAAATATTTTGCTGATTTGACAGATGCAGCCAGCCAAGAACCTGTAACAGACGCAATTTCAAAAATTTTAAAAGTCGAGCCAACCAAATTAGCAGGTCCTCGAGCATCCGTTGACATAGTCCCTCTCAAGCTACTTCCCAAAATTTCTGCAGAAAAAGAAAAATTTGAAGCTGCGTTAAACGATTTAATCGCAAAAATTAATGCAAACCCATCCGCAGCACTTGTTGAACCAACAACAAATCTTGCCGGCTTTTTACAAGGTAAATTCACAAAAGCATTCACCACCGCGCGATCTGTAAAAAATAAAAGCTTTTTTGAAAAGTTCGATGACTACGCCAAAAAGTTTTCCAAGCTAGCCAAACAGCTCGCCGCAACGGGAGAACTGACAGACGTGAAGAAGAAATTGGAAGAAGAGTTGGCAGAGCACAAAGAAGAAACTAAAGAAGCCAAAGAGGCATTGCTTGAAGCTAAAAAAGAGGCTATCGAACAAGCAGCCGCTGCTGAAACAGCCAAAAAAGAGGCAGACCGTCAAAAAACAGAAGCTACTAAATTAGAAGCAGCAAAACAAGAGGCCTTGTCGCAAGTAGCCAAAGAACAGGTAAAAGTTGCAGAATCAGAGAAAGCCAGGGCTGAACAAAACGAAAAATTAACTAAACAAGAAGTAGCTTTAGCTGAAGCTCAAAAGGCTAAACCCGGAGTTTTTGGAAGCTTGTTTGGAACACAGGATACTGGACTTAAAGCACAAATCGAGGAATTGAAAAAGAAACTCGAATCTGCTGATGTAGCTAAATCTGAAATGGTCGCTAAATTAGCGCAACTCACAAAAGATTTAAATGCCGCTAAATCAACTTCAGAAATAGACGCTGCAAAAAAAGGGCTGACTGAACAACAAACGGCAAGAGAAAAAGTGGATGCTCAATTAAAAGAAACAAGCACAGCACAAGCAGATTTAACAAAACAACTCGCCGAGCTGCAGGCTCAACTGGATAAAGCAAAAGCTAATCTGGACAAAACAACAAAAGAAAAAGGCGACCTTGAAAAACAACTTGCTGAACAAAAAGCCGCACACGAAAAAGAGTTGGCCGAAATAGCAAAAAAAGTAACACCAGAACAAGAAATCCTTAAGAAAGCCGTATCAGAAGCCAAACTAGCAGATGATGCCGAAGCTCAGCCAAAAGCTGAAATAATAGGCGCACACACTGAAAGCGCGATCAATGCTATTACGACTCAACTACTCCAAGAACAAGTCGCATCGTTATCCAATGAGATAGACCAATTATCTAAGAATAAAAACACTGCTGACAGCGCATCAGTGTTAAGGATGTTGGCTGAAAAATTTTTGAATACTGCTCTAGCTAATTTAGCCACACTTAAAAGTGTTATTTCCTCGCAAAAAGACACTCATGATTTGCTGCAAGGTCTAGATTCAGAACTTGCTAAAATTAAAGAACAATCTAAAACAACTGGTTGGTTCGGCAGTGTAGGTGTAGCTGATATTTTCATTCCTGTCGAAATTACATGCGACGAATCAGTAGTTGAAGTTATCTATAAATTAATTAATTCGCAGAAAACAAGACTACAAACAACATCAAATATAACCGATCTTAAGCTATTAATTATATCATCTATTGACTTATATCGCCAAATGCTTAACGCGATTGGAAAAAGTTTCAAAGCTTATATTGATGAAAATGCCTCAGCAATCAAAGAAAAAGTAGATACTTCTAGCATAGAAATGGAAATCGTTGAAGTTTATAATTTTACAAAAGAATCAGATTGGAACAGAGACGAGTTTGAAAAATTTCTGAAAGAGATTTCACGTTCAAGCTTTAAATACATATTAGCAATTGGCAAGTGCAATGAAAAATTTACCGAACAAATGCAATTAATGACTGTTCTGTACAAAGCAGCTGTAAATCTGGTCAAAGACGTTGATCCAGAAAAAGTAAATACTGTGGTTGAATTCGGAAAAGACTCGAGCTGGTGGACGCTCAAGGCTAGATCATATGAAACTCAAAAATGGCAAGGCGACTTTGATAAATTAAGCCCAAGGCTCAAAGAGTCTATCGTCTTAATAATAAAACGAGCCGGCATCCCCAGCTTAGCGGCAAATACAGCGATTGAGTGGCTTAATAAAGTTGATGTAAAAAAAGATGATTTTTTAAAAATTGTAAATTATGTACGGGTATCCACCGATTCCGCTTTTAACGATGATGGCACCTTCACCAAGATTATCGTAAAAGTCGATGATAAATCTATTGTTTTAGATAAACAACTACCAGGAGCGCTGGCTGCAGTCAACAAAGCAATACACGATAAACTGACAAAAGCTGCCACGACACAAATACCAGTCTTGGTTGATAGTTTGGTCGAAAAAGTAGGGTCTGTGCAATTAATTTTCGATACATATCCAGTTTCAGGTGACAGCAAGAAAGATACGGATGGCGATACATTTCCAGGCGTAACTAATCCGAATTTTATTGATGTTGATCCTAAACTTCCTGGTGATGTTAAATATCATCGTAACTGTATAAATGTTGGTCGTTTAGCCGATAAGCTTTTTCCAGTCACTGATGCTATTAATCTCATAGGGTATAATGAAAACGGTATTGTTAATAATGTTGAAGAATTAAAATATTCCAACAATATAAAATTGTGGAGAAGATTAACAGAATTAAACAGTAACGGTATGGCTATAGAGCGCCTTAACAAACTCGCATATCTTGCGCTAAGTTACGCGCATCTTGCCTATGGATACCGCGATATAGAAGTAGGTAAATCTTATTTAGCACAACAAGGTTGGATAAAAACATCTTATCCTCAAGAATTTGTTGAAATAATGAATAAAGCCGACAAGATATTACAAGAGGCTTCTTATAAAATAAAAAAAACATTCGACCAGTTTGACGAGCTAGGTGATAAAACATTTGATAGTATTTCTCAACAAACAAAAGACAAATACATTGAAGGAATAAACGATCTTAAACTTGAAAATGCAAAACAATTCAGCGAAGATGCCAAGAAAGCACGCAACGATATAATAGATTTGAATATCGCTGCGTTAATTGAGAAAAAAGAGACTGGCGACAATAATAAAAAGCTGTTTGGTGAAGCAAAAAAGACAATTCAAGCTGTTCCAGTCAAAAAAGAGACTAAATCTGAAGATTTCAAAAGAGCACTCGAAGAAGCAATCGTAGTAATCAATGCTATACCGGATATGACAACGGAGCAAGCTGGTCAATTGGCCAGAAATCTTGGGGTTAAAGTCGAAGCTTCACAAAAAACTATTCCAGCCGGAAGGTGGATTGGAAACGAGTATAAACCATTCTTTGCAGAACCAGACTGGGCAGGCATCAAGGTCGACAAAGATGCATTTCAGGCCAAATTCAAAGACCTGATCAAGGATGATAAAGAGCTCAAAGGCTTCTTCGCAATTTTTGAGCCGCTAAAGGTTGAAGAGAAAAAAGAAGAGCCAAAGAAAGAAAAGCCAACTGAAGAGCCAAAGAAAGAAGAAAAGAAAGAAGAAAAGAAAGAAGAAGAAAAGCCTGCACCAAAAGCTAAAGATCTTTTTGCCAAAGCAATGAAGTTAATCAATGGTAGCGGCAAAGAAAAAGGAAAACATGTTACCGGTATCAACACCAAGGACGGAGCCGAGTTTAAGAAAACATTTACAACTGCGTTGACGGCTGTAGCCAAACTTGACAAGCTCACAAAAGCACAAGCTGAAGAGATGGCGAAGGCTTTGAATGATAAGATTGAGGCAGCGCAGACAGCAAAGATTTATGATGGCAATATTCCAACACTGGCGGAAATAGATACAACAAAAGATGCGCTTAAAGCAAAGTTTGAAGCAATCACAAACCTTACGACTGCATATTCGAAACTTGATGACTTTTTAGACAATATTGAAGATTAGGATAAATATGAAAATATATATAATTTTTGTACTATTATTTTTCTCAGCAACCTTCAACTCTACTTGTAATGCATATTCGGATAAAGAGAAAGCTCTTGCCTGCGTAGCTATTATTTCTGATTCAATCACCAAACTTCAATCTAAAATAACAGCACTAAAAGATGATATGTACTCACTTGGTGAAATTTCAGGAGACAAGCTATCAGATGCGCAAGTAACAAAAGTTAATGAAATATACAACACGTTAAAAAAGACACTTTTCTCGCCAACCGCCGCAGGATCAATCAAAGATTACGACAAAATTATTAACGACGATGCGATGATAAAGAAAGGACTAGAGCTAGCCGCAAAGAAATAACATCTAAGCACTAGATCAAAAAGAGCCCCCGGTGCATAAAACGTGCCGGGGGTTTCTGATTTGTGTGCAAATTTTATTTTGACAACTTTTGAACCAAGCTTCCAGAGTCCAACCAGCTAACCAGGTTGCCAAGCGCGGCTTGGTGCGAATGTTGGCCGCCGTAAACAACGTATCCATCGGAGTTTTTTGAATCAGCTAAAGTGTTCCACAAGTTTAGTGAGTCAAAATATCGATCCAAAGCAGATTCACCAGATTTGATTTCGACTGGCACCAATTTTATCCCCAGATCGATTAAGCAATCTACTTCGATTCTGCCGTTTAAATCCCGCCAAAAATAGATCGGCGCCGCGGCACCCATGTTAAAATATTGTTTGAAAATATCAGCAACGATGAAACCTTCAAACAAATGGCCTTTAAATGAGCTCAACGCAAGCTCTTCAGACGATCGAATTTTAAGCAACGAGCAAGCAAGACCGGTGTCATAAAAAAATAGCTTTGATGACTTGGTTAGTCGTTTATTAAAATTTACGTGATACGGATTCAACAAAAAAATGATATAACTCGCTTCAAGGATAGAAAGCCACTTTTTGACGGTCCTTTGATCAATCCCACAACTCACAGCAAGATCTGACATATTCAAAAGCTGCCCAATTCTAGCGGCACAAAGCTGCATAAATCTTTGAAAGGTCTCTAGATTTTCAACATTCACAAGCAGCCGAATATCGCGCTCAACATACGAATGAATATATGATGGATAAAGATCTAGCGGTGATATATCCTTTGAATAAATCCGAGGATAGCCTCCTTTGAATATCAGTTCATTAACATTCTCTTTGATGAGCTGGTTGTTTTGCAACTCTTTGATAGAAAACGGCAATAATGTCAAAATCCCAATTCTACCAGCAAGAGATTGAGTGATTGCCTGATTCATCAAAAAATTTTGAGACCCGGTCAAAACAAAGTATCCTGGCCGATCTTTCTCGTCGACTTCAAGTTGAATGTACGAAAGAATTTGCGGTACGTACTGAAATTCATCCAAAATAATTCCGTGCTCATTTTCGTACTCAAGCAAAAACCCACGAGGGTTATCCGCGGCAAATGATCGAATATTTGGATCCTCAAAATTTAGATATTTATGTTTATCAAAAAATGTTTTTACAAGCGTTGTTTTTCCCGACTGCCGAGGGCCAAAAACCCCAACAACCGGAAATTTAGAAAAACGTAAAAGTGCGTCTTCAAGCTCTCTTTTAAATATCATCATTAACTCCTTGTGCGTTTTTAGCATTCAATTGCCAATTTAGCACAGAGCCGCTCAAAAGTCAAATCTGATCGAGTGATTGGCATGGATCCCCTTTTTAAAGGGGATGACAATAACAACGTTGTATAGTTTTTATCTTTTTGATAGTCGTTGGAAAATTAGCATCTTAAATGCATAGTCTTTCTGAAATCAGCTTCATGCACTGAAAATATTTTGGAATATTTTTACTTATTTTTTCGGCAAGATTTTCGTTATAACCGTGTGAAGTAAGGTTCCGGTCTTCGATTAGATTGATGCAAACTTCAAATTCTTCTTTGGAAAGCAGCTTGGCGTCGTAACATTCTTTGAGAACGAACTTTGGACGCGCAATTTCGATATTAACGCCCAAAACAACGCGTAGATGGTCTTTTAGATATTTCCAGAAAATATCAACACTGTATTCAAAGCGCTGGATGATGGAATCGCGCAGCTCCTGATAATCGGTAAAAGTTTTTTGGTCAAGCTTAGCAAGCGAATTTTCCAGAGTTTTAAGAGCTTTGGCAAGCGCGTTGCGCCTCAAGATCAGCTTTTCCACAATATCCCTTCTTTCAAAATCATTCTTTGCATGTCGTCATGAACAAAGTGGAAGTCTACAACATCAATTTTATACGGAATATCCGTCGCATTCAACACTTCACGCACTTCGCCAACTTCCGATCTAATCATTGGCTGGCCTGCATCAAGCGCGATGTCGATATCCGAGCCGTGGACCTGGGTGCCGGTGGCCTGAGAGCCGAAAAGATAAATTTTGACGTTTGGGTGTAGCGCCGCAATCAGGTTAATAATTTTTCGTTTGTAGCTTTCATCGATACTCATAATTGGCCTTTCTAACAAATAAACATATGTTTTAAATTAACATATGAGTTATCAAAAGTCGAATTTGACGAAAGACTTGTGGAGTTACGCACCCCACACCTGCGTACATTTATTTTGAACTAATTTTATTTAATTGGAGCTATGCGCCCCAAACCCGCACGAAAGGGTTTTATTGAAAACCCTTTCGAATCAAAGCAACCAGGGCAAGCCCTTGGAACCCACGACTCGATAGAACTCGCCGACAAGGTGGTGTCATCCTCACCTATCGAATTCCTCCTCGTTCGAGCTAAAGCTCTTACTCGTCGGAGTAATTTTATGTGAATATTTTTTTTACACTGACGAGCGAGAACTTGTTCGAGTGAGGAAGTATTAGTTGAAATAAGGACGGCACCTCCTCATTGGCGAGTTTGGCTGCGGCCGGAGTGTTCTGGTCAAGTAAAAGTTTACAAAAAAATTGAGAGGACTTTGTAACATTCATTTTTGCCTCTGTCGCCGGCAAGGCGACTTCATCCTACTCTC
>LBTE01000010.1 GCA_000989955.1 candidate division TM6 bacterium GW2011_GWF2_37_49
CAAATTGCATAAGACGTCACGCGCAACCTGGGCGTAACTGAGGAAGCTTATGGAAATAACAGAAGTAAAAGTTTTTCCTGCTAATGAAGGTAAGTTAAAGGGTTATGCAACAATAATTTTTGATGCTTGCTTTATCGTCAGGGACATGAAAATAATCAAGAGCGACAAAGGATTGTTCGTCTCTATGCCTTCTAGAAGGAAAAAGGATGGGTCTTTCAAAGACATAGTTCATCCTTTGAACTCCGAGACACGTAAATTGATAGAAGATCGCGTGATCGAAGAGTACAACAAAACAGTCGGCCCGGATGGAGTTGGAGTAGTTGATCACTCCGAAGAATAATTTGGCATTATAGTTTAACAATTCGTTTTGGGGTGTAGCCAAGTGGTAAGGCAGCGGGTTTTGGTCCCGCCACCGGAGGTTCGAATCCTTCCACCCCAACCATTTTAGTGAGTTTTCCTGTGATTGATTTTAAAGATGATAAAAAGGGGAAGGCTTCCGATTTCGAGGAAGCTTTTTTTAGTTTTAACGAAACATTTATTCATCCAACGGCAATCGTTGGAAAGAATGTTGCACTTGAAGAGGGCGTCAAAATTGGGCCGTTTTGCATAGTCGTTGGAAACGTAAAAATTGGTTCCGGAACCCGACTTTACTCAAACGTTACAGTCGGGTATCCAGCACAAGTTGTTGGAGCCAAGGAAAGTTTGGGCACGATCGAGATTGGCAAAAACTGCGAGCTGCGTGAGTTTGTTACGATTCATGCATCACGATACCCTGACGGGCAGACCAAAATGGGCGACAACTGCTATGTTATGAACTTTTCGCATGTCGGCCATGATTGCATACTTGAAAATAATGTAACTTTGATAAACAACGTTAATCTTGGTGGCCACACCTACGTAGAAAAAAATGTAATAATAATGGCCAATTCTGCCACTCATCAGTTCTGCAGAATCGGTAAATTTTCAGCCATTGCACCGTACAGTGGCACACGTCAAGACTTGCCGCCATTCAGTCTTTTCAACGAACAACCGGCAAAATTCGCAGGATTGAACATCATCGGGCTACGTCGAGCAGGAGTTAAGCGTGAAAGCATCAATGCTATCAAACATTTGACAAAATTGTTTTATAAAGACAAACTTTTGATGGATAAAATCAAGGAATTGGCAGCAGAAGAGCCAACTTGGGGGCAGGACGAACACGTACAATATTTTATTGAGTTTGTTGAAAATAGTACTCGCGGTGTTTCCAGGCGTTGCGTTTCAGATGCTGCAAACGACGCTGAACAAGATTTAGCTTAACAATCGGAGTTTTATGATAAATGTTGGTATAATTGGACTAGGAAAAATGGGCGGATATCACGCTAATGTTTGTTTGCAGCTTCACAGCTTGCAAGCGATAAAATTGGTCGGGGTATCAGATTTGAACGAAAAAAATCTTTCAAAAATCACAGCACCTTTCGTAATCAAATCGAATGATTACAAAACATGGCTATATCAAGTTGATGCTGTTATTGTCGCCGTACCTACCGATTATCACTATCCGGTTGCCAAAGAGTGTTTGCTCGCAGGCAAGCACGTTTTGCTTGAAAAGCCAATTACCAAGAACATTGCCGAGGCTGAAGAGCTTTTAGCTCTAGCAGCAAAACTCAATTTGACGCTGCACGTTGGACACGTTGAACGTTTTAACGGCGCCGTCCAAGAGCTTAAAAAAATTATTGATAATCCACTGTTTATAGAAACCCATCGAATGGGGCCTTTTGCTCCGCGCGTTGAAAAAGACAGCGTGGTCCTAGACTTGATGATTCACGATCTAGACCTACTTTTGATGCTAGTCGATTCAAAAGTAAAAAGTATTTCAGCACAAGGCCAAAAAGTTCACACCGATTCGTGCGACATCGTTTCGGTTCAGCTTCTTTTTGAAAATGGCGTAATCGCCAATTTGGTTGCAAGCAGAGCTTCACAAGTTAAAGAAAGAACCATGACGGTTCATCAAAAGAACGAGTACATCAAGCTTGACTTTACAACTCAAGATATCGCCATTCACAGACAGATGAACACAAGCGTCCAGATCGGATCTGACGAAATGAAGTACAGACAAGAATCCCTCACAGAGCGACTTTTTGTTTATAAAGACAATCCTCTGAAGCAAGAAATTGAACACTTCATTAAAACCGTCAAAACTGGTAACGACACAATTGATCCAGAGCAGAATTTGACAGCCATCAAGCTAACGTTTGAAATAGAAAAACTACTTGGAATTCGCTAGGATTTTGTGATGATTGCCGTAGTCGCTGGAACAGGAACACTTCCCATCGAAGCATGCAAAAGTCTACTCAATCGTGGCTCACAGTTCTTCGTACTATGTTTATTTCCCGAAGACAACTTAAAAGCGTTGCAAGAAACGGTTCAAGGCCAAGCCGAAGTCGTTTTTCATGACTTTTTTAAAGCCGGGCAGGTTTTAAACTTGCTCAAAACCAAACAAACCAAACAAGTCCTATTTATCGGCAAAGTGGACAAAAGCCATCTTTTAAAAAATCTTAAGTTAGACTGGCTAGCAATCAAAATATTAGCTTCACTGCTTTACAAAAGCGATGCAGCGATCATGGAACGGCTTGTTCAGGAGCTTGAAAATAACGGTATTGAGGTTTTGCATCAAAGCGTTGTTTTGTACTCACTGTTCGTGCCAGCCGGCGTTTTGACCGGTAAACTTACCGATGCACTACAAAAAGATATCGAGCTTGGTATCAGCACGGCAATAAAAATATCAGCGCTTGATATCGGCCAAACAGTCGTGGTCAAAAACCAAATGATTTTGGCAATTGAGGCAATTGAAGGCACGGATCAATGCATTCAGCGCGGCATCGAGCTTGGGCACGGCGACGTTGTGGTCTGCAAAGCCGCCTGGCAAAATCAGAACAAAAAGTTTGATCTTCCAACGCTTGGCCCAAAGTCACTGAGCGGCATTTTACCCGGACAAATCAAGGTGCTGGCCTGGCTTTGCGATAAAACGATGATTGCACAAAAAAAAGAGTTCATAAAACTGGCCCAAGAATTGGGAATCACGCTGGTTTCTTATAAAAATAATTCAGAATCTAAGTAGACGCCAGCTCGATAACTTAAACTTGGCGTAATGATAATTTAATTAACGTTCGAATGCTGAGTTGTCATCCCGGACTTGATCCGGGATCAACAAAATTAATAAATAATCCAAAGATCCTGAAACGAGTTCAGGATGACAAGCAGACGTCAAAACTATTATTTTTAGGCTCATACATCAACCACCGCCATTCGCAACCCGCGCCTAATCGCACCTGGCGAGAAATTGATAAAATTTTGAATACGGCCTACTGGCCATGATTGGATGCGGAGTTTCGGGGGCAAATTTTGAAAATAGCGAAAAGTGGCATCACACGCGAAACGCTAAACTTTGCCGTACATAAACCCGCAGTTTTGCATAATAATAATAATCTTCCAAAATGCGTTGCTTATCATGTATCTTTAAATTAGCGTAAGTCGATTTCAGATTTTATCAAGTGGAATTGGCAATGAAAAAAATTGTTTTATTATTTATTGTTTTTTGTGTCAGTAGCGGTTTTGTTGATATGTATCCAACCTCAGAATCGAATACGACACAACAACGCAAAAGCATTGACTGGACGAAATTTACAGCCAAACTTCAAGCAGCACCTCATGCGATAAAGCAAAAAATCTGGGAAATGCTTACAGGCGCAAAAAATCGTTCTATTCAAGGATATCATTACGTGCGCGAACATTGGATTAGTCAATCAGTCAAAAATTTGTTTACAGCTATGATAGCCAAAGGCAACTCGTTGTGGCGTAGTAAAAATGCGTTGCCAACAAATCCATCAACATTGATGACCAACGCGCCAGTACCAGCAACAGCAGCCCAACCAGCAGCAGCAGCCCAACCAGCAGCAGCAGCCGCTGCCAGCGCCACCAAACCACAAGATGTTCCGCTACAGGGGTTGGCCGAATTGCCAAACCCATCCCCAACAACAATTCAAGATATGTTTCCAATAATAATTCACATTATGAAACCGCTCTTATTACAAGGTCAAATTTCGCAACTAATAAACAATGCAGACCCAAATAATAAATTTAGTGAACCTGACGTAATATATCGCACACGCCTACTCACACAAATTGAATCTATTGTTCAAAACCCAGCCATGGATGCAAAGTCTAAGCTTTTAGAATTTCATAAGAAAAATTTAGCAGGGACCGTACATTTAAATATAGACGCACAGACACTTTCGCAAATGTCTGTGGCAGACTTTGGTGAGGTGCTTGATGCGGAAGTTGAAAAAATAAAAGAGGGCCTCGAGTTAATTTCTAGGGCTTATGCTTATTTTGGCGCCCAAAAAATTGTTCAACTGTTTGAGCAAGGTCAGGGAGGTTGTTTCAACGCAACTATAACGTATCTTCAGGATCAATACGGTTTGACAGCACATCCAGAACAGGCTCTTTTTATCCCAGATTTATCAGTCAAAGATACCGAAGCGCAACGGTTTTATAAACTGTTCCCTGTTTATCTTAACAAAATGGCCAAAGCAGAGTTGCAAGCGGCTAACCAACCAGTTAATGCAGAGACGATTGAGCAAATAACAGGTGGTGGTAACAATAAAATTGACAAGCATCTCAATATAAAATGTTTTTTGGAGTGGGGCATAAAAAACGGGTACATAAGTTATACCCTGATCAAGGCAGATGGTCATACATTCGCAGAACAGTTTAAGCCTATGATTAACAACAAAACTGCGTTTTTTTGCGTTAAAAACGCAACTGTCCAAGCAATAGCATATTTTAATGATTCTGGCTATGGTCTAGATCCTGTGCTTAACGGTAAGAATATATCTAAAATGAGCGACTTAGATATCACAAATCTTTTAGGCATAGATGTTAAAGAAAAGTAGTATAGACAAAATATTCCAAACGGCCACTAAAAATGGTTGGTATTAAGTTGTTATTAACTCACAATATTATATATACGTCATTCCCGGCTTGACCGGGAATCCAGGCTGAAACATTGGTATGGATCCCCGCTTTCGCGAGGATGACGTGATGTGAAAGCGTTTATTATTGCTGAGCAATTCAAGCCTGTTATTCTTGATGGTCGTTTAAAATATTTGCACTTTAAATTTAACAACCTAAAAAGCTGCCTGTATACTCAAATAATTATAGAGGTGTAGCAGACGCATCAAAACCCGGGCAGTGGTTCAAACGTGCTGGCACTTGGTTTGCCGACACCTAAAACCTTGGCCAAAGTCACCGGCAGCTGAGGAATCCAAACCTTTAAAGTTATATTTTTACGCTCGAATTGGCCTTTTTGATATATCATCAAAGGCACGTGCGTATCGTAATCATACGGCGTCATATGCGACGTGCCCGTCGGATATTTGGTAATTTGGCAGTAAGGCTCTGGCTGGCAGATGATATCGCCGCTGCGATTTTTGTAGATCTGATTTTTATAAAAATTTTCAAGCTCAAACGGTTCAAATGTTGAATTTCTGAGATCTTCGCAAATCCATGCATTTTTTATTCCTGGCTGGTATTTCAAAAAGTGCGTCAAATGCAACATAATATCTCTTTGTTTAGTTTTACCCAAGCCTTGCATAACTTCGCGATTCAATCGGAACGATGTTGGCTCATAATCAAGCACAACTTTTTCTAGTCCGAAATTTTGCTTGATAAAATCATTCATTTTTTTAACGAGAGATTCGGCCATGATCCTGCAAGCAAGTTTATGCCCTTTTTTGCGAGCTATTTCAGGAATTGGTCCAACACCATGGTCTGCTGTAAGCACTACCAAAAGATCTTTTGAATTCACAATCTTTTTCAAAAATTTTGTAAAATCGCCAATTTGTTTATCAATGTGATAAATTAAATCGAGAGGCTCCATGCAGTCTGGACCATAAAAATGTGTTAATAAATCTAAATTACTTAAAGATACCCACAACAGCATTCGTTCATTTCCATCTTTGTTAAAATTGGCTTTGATGCACTGTTTTGCCAAGTCAAGCAATAATTGACTTGATTGAGGGTTTTTGACAAAACACTCACCTTTATCGGTATTGCTAGAACGTTTTATGCAATTATCGCAAAAATCATCGATACTTCGACCGATCATCGATTCCTTGTAAGCTGTAAATTCATAGTTATCACAAAACAAAAAATCATAGGCTGAACTGTCTTTTGGATAAGCTGTTTGCCAAACATTAGAATACATGTTTTGAATTGGATGTTTTTCATTAAATTTTATTAGCCACTCTGGCAATTTATCAAAATACGCCGTACTTGAAACAAATTGTCCAGCTGATGAATCAAGCCAAACAGCCTTACCCATGCGGCATGCGGTTGCAATTGCAGGGTGTGATTTGAGTGAAAGAGCAAATACTTTATTATGACTTTTGTTTGTCGATTTTAAAACAAATTGATCCGAAAGCCCGTCTACACGAGTTTTTTTGTTTGATTTACCAATTTTATCTTCGGTTTGACCTGCGCCTATCATTGGACATTCAGGATCATCAACGTATTGTTCTATTGTGCCATCAGTTTTTACCCAATCGTTTGCCACGGCTCCATGATCTTTTGCGCACGTTCCAACACACAACCCGTGGTGGCCAGGAGTTGTTTCGGGTATACCGTGCGGATGGTAGGCGTTTTCGAACACTACACCATTATCCAAAAAGTCTTTTAGTCCATATTTTAAAAACGGTTTAACTTTGGAAATGTAATGATAAGCAAATTGGTCAACAATTAGCACTACAGCCAATTTTGGCGTTCTGATGCAATGTTTTTTATCGTTTTCATCACAACTAAAAAGATTAAATACAAAACAACACAAAAACGCTGAAATCAACGGTATTTTTTTTAATAACATTTTTTCTCCTTTTAAAAACATTTTTGTATTCGCAAATTTATTTGTGTAGAATTTACATAAAATAAAAAAATAATATCAAGTAAATTGAAGAAATTGTTGCCATGACTAAAAAAACTTTAATTATTCTTTGCTCATTTATACTGTTTTTATCAGAAGTTTGTGCCATGAATATTGCGGTAACAAATGATATTAAAGACATTGCTTCTACAAATAAAATTGGTGTGCGGTTAACATTTGATTCCAAAACTCAGGCAGTTCTTTGTAGCACAATAAAATTTTCTGTTGATCATCCACAGATCGATGTGGTGGACTGGTCGTGTGCACAGCGTCATATTTCACAGTTTTTATCAAATTTTAAACGCAGCAAAAAGGTCTTTCCAGAGTCATTCAACTGCGAACTAAAAATCAAAACACTTTTGCAAAAAAACGATACCAATGTTTTAATTGATACACTGAAGGCATCAAATCTTCACGCATCCTGCATAGCTATCGAAAAAAATGGCCGAACAAGACCCATAAACATATGCTGCCCAATCGATATTGAATCAGGAACACCCAATCCAGGCTTACTTGACAACACGATTGACTCAACAAAAATTCAAAACATATCTTCGTTAAACGAGATAGGCGATAGCGTAAAAAATCCTTCAAATTACAAAAAAATCGAAGCGGAACAAGGCAATGTTATCGTAGATAAGTTTAAAGATTTATGGACGTTTTTGTTAAATCGAATCGACAAAATTGGCGACAAAATTGATTTTTTTCTGCTTTATCTAATTATCATTGTACTGACCATTTTATTCTTGCTTCTGGTTACCCGCTTCTCGCTTATGAGGGCCATGCTGGGCGGATTGCTGAGATTTCTTATTTTTGCATGCATCACAATGTCATATTTTTTTATAAAACCGTTTTTGGTACCGTACAAATTTTACGTTGGACTCGCTGCTTTACTAATTTTAATATCTTTTTATTACATATTTTCGGCCAAATCCGAATCGGCCAAAGATAAGCTAAAATCGCTGCTGGGCTTTATTCTTGCCTCAACAGCGATTCCATTGATATTAAAAGCATTTTTATTGTTTAAACATTTGGGGTAAGCAAAGCGAAATTTTATAAAATTTCGGCAGCAATCTTGGCCAACTCACTTCGCTCACTTGTCTCTAAAAACACTCCGCCAAAAATATCATTCGATTTAAATCTATCGGTCGTTACCGTCAAGCCGTTGCTGGTAAAATCAAGGTACGGCGAGTCGATTTGGTATGGGTCACCGGCCAAAATCACCTTGGTCCCTTCACCCGCGCGACTGACAATGGTTTTGACTTCGTGTGGCGTCAAATTTTGCACCTCGTCAATCAAAACGAACTGATACGGAATGGAGCGACCTCGCATGTAAGTTATAGCTTCAAGGCTCAAAACTCCCTTCCGTTGGAGCTGTTCAACAATCGAATGCGTCTGAACATGCCAATCTTGATGATGGTGCTGATCCTGAAATTTTGATTTTTTTCTTGGTCTGACTGAATCAAATTCTTCATCTTCGTGAATCGGAGTTTTTTGTAGGTGGCTGTAGATAAATTCAATATTATCGTTAACTGGTTGCATCCAAAAATGCAATTTTTCTTGCAAATCTCCAGGCAGATACCCAACATCGGCTCCCAGCGCAATAACTGGACGGGCAACAAGTAGCTTGCGATAGGCTCTTGCATGCATAACCTTGTAAAGTCCGGCAAGTAAGGCCAAAAAGGTTTTTCCTGTTCCGGCAGGGCCAAGCAATGTAACAAGTTTTATGTTGTCATCCATCAAAAGATCTAAAGCCATCAACTGCTGAACGTTTTTAGCTTCAAAAGTATTCATTAATCTAATGTTTTGAACCTCTTTAAATTTCTTTTCACCAAGATATCTAAAAAGTCTGTAATTATTTGGATTATCAACATTTTCGGCAATTATAAATTCATTGGAATAAATTTCATAATTTGCATCAACTATACTGAAAACATCCTTTAAACTGAGTAGCTTTAAATCGACTGCAGGCATTTGAATGCGGCTCCAGCCCTTGTAGTAATCATCATAGCTGACTTTGCCTTTCGTATAATCTTCTGCATCAATTTTTAGGGCATCGGCTTTTACTCGTACATTAATATCTTTGGTAACAAGAGTCACTTCCATACCTTGATTCATCAAGTCGTGGACAGTTTGGAGAATCAGATTATCCTTAACTTCGTGAATATCGGTTGTTACACAAGAAAAAAGAATTTTTTGTGGATTAGGTATTACCCTCAAAATCGTGTTTATATCGCTATTAACCTTAACGCCTTCGCTCAAATGCCCTTTTTTACGCAAGTCATCAAGAAGCCTGATGGCTTCACGCGCATTGCGACCCTTTTCGTTATTTTCTTTTTTAAACTTATCCAACTCTTCAAGGACAATAAATGGAATGGCAACAACTACGCCTTTAAATGACAATATCGCGTTGGGATCGTGCAAAATCACGTTTGTATCTAGCACAAAAACACGCGATGTTCTGATTTCTGTTGGTTTTAGGTTTTTATCTTCCATTTCGAAATCCTTTTTTTGTGTTAAAAAATACCTCTGTTTGAGATTGTACCAATGTTGAACATGATCAAGCAATAATGTTTAATAAATATTTCAAAAACTTGTCGCACAAATATAATCTGGACTTTTTCACGTATCCATGCAAGAATTTACTCGAGTAAAAAGTAGGATGGGTCGGCATTCACAGAGGATTGATCATGGAAAACAATGAACGTTTGCATAACCTGCGCCATTCGGCTGCGCACTTACTTTGTCAGGCAGTGTTGGAGTTATTTCCCAAAACAATCATAACAATCGGGCCAGTCACAGAAACTGGTTTTTTTTACGACTTCTTACCTGAAAAAAATTTTAAGGAAGAAGACCTGACGTTAATCGAAAATAAAATGCATGAAATTGCCGGCTGCAAATATAAAATTGAAGGTCGACAGGTCAGCAAAGACGAAGCTCGCAAGCTCTTTAAAGATAATAAGTTTAAACTGGAACTCATAGATCAAATACCTGATGAAACCGTTGGCATTTATTCTCAGGGCGACTTTTACGATCTTTGTAAGGGCGGACATGTCGATTCAGTCGATAAAATTAAGCATTTCAAACTTACATCAATCTCCGGAGCGTACTGGCGCGCCGACCGCAACGGTATAGCGCTGCAAAGAATCACCGGCATCGCTTTCTTGACCGAACAAGACATGCAGGACTACTTCAAAAAAATCGAAGATGCCGAACAAAACGATCATCGAAAGATTGGCAAACAGCTTGATTTATTCACATTTAACGATGCCGCCGTCGGCTTTCCAATATTTTTGCCCAAAGGTTGGACTATATTTAATAAATTAATTGAATTTGAGCGCAAAATTCAACAAGGCATTTATCAGGAAATCAAAACGCCTTTGATCATGAATGAAGATCTGTGGAAAACATCTGGTCACTACTCTCATTATCGCGAAAACATGTACTACACAAAAATTGACGAAAACGCGCACTGCATCAAACCGATGAACTGTCCGGGCGGAATTTTGGCATACAAAGACAAGCCTCACTCATACAAAGAGTTGCCGATCCGAATGGCAGAGTTTGGGTTTGTGCACAGACACGAGCTATCTGGCGTACTGCACGGCCTTTTCAGGGTTCGCGCATTCACTCAAGACGATGCACACATTTATTGTACACCAGAACAGCTTGAAAGCGAGATCTGGGGCGTAGTTGCACTAGCTCTCAAAACATACAAAACTTTCGGGTTTGAAAACGTTCGCATGGGCGTTGCTACAAAACCAGAAAAAGCTATCGGCTCAGATGAGCTTTGGGAAAAGGCTATCGCTGCGCTCAAATCTGCCCTTGAAAAAAATGGAATTGATTACTTCATCAAAGAAGGCGACGGTGCGTTTTATGGTCCTAAAATCGATATGATGATCCAGGACGCCATGGGCCGAGAATGGCAGTGTGGCACAGTTCAGGTCGACTTCTTCTTGCCACAAAACTTTGATTTAAAATATATCGCAGCAGATCAATCCAAACAAACACCAATCATGGTTCACAGAGTCTTGTACGGTTCACTTGAACGGTTTATGGGTATTTTAATTGAACATTACAAAGGACACTTCCCTTTCTGGATGGCACCGATACAAGCACGAATACTTACAATCACTGACCAGCAGATGGAATATGCTAAATCAATTTACACCGAATTACTTAAACACGATATACGCATTGAAATTGATGAATCCAACGATCAAATTTCTGCAAAAATCCGTCAGTCTCAGCTAGACAAGATTCCTTGGATGCTTGTACTTGGCAAAAAAGAGGTCGAGGCCGGGACAATCACCTTGCGCCACGTTGATGGAAAACAGGAATTTGGATTAAAAATCGACAATCTTTTGAATAAGGCAAAAGAATTGAGCTGGGTTTAGTGCTTTGCTACTATTTTTGCAAATCTTAACTTACAAGGCGTATGTTTACAATGACATGCGCCTTGTTTTTGTTTAAATATTGTATTTTATCTTTAATTAATTTTATTTTTATCTACGCAGGCACTTTTTGAAATTTTTTAAAAAATCATTTGAAAGTCCGCTCTGGCAGATAGCTGGCAGGCCGGAGCTAAAAACTTATCATTATCTTGAAACAGCCGACCTACACGACGCTTTAGCAAATTATACCCAATGTATGTGCCTGAATATATCGCTTTTGACCAGTACGGTTTTAAAAAAAAGGGAGAGAGTATGTCAATTGTAACAAACCCGATAAAGAGTGATTTGCGTAAATTTTTGTTGTCTGCACTTGCGCTAACATTTATAGGCCTAGTTTTTATATATTCATCAAGCTCAATTTTTGCGATGGAAAAATTTGGAAGCGCAAGCTATTTTTTAAAAAAACAATTCTTTTATTTAATTTTATCAATCGGTTGTTTCTTTGTTTTTACCGCCACCCCGATTAAATTTTGGAAAAAAAATGCGCCGCTTTTTTTCTTTGGCGCGATATGCTTGACATTGCTTACATTTGTGCCGTTTTTGGGCCTAAAATGCCACGGATCAAATCGATGGCTACGAATTGGCGGGTTTGGCTTTCAGCCAAGCGAGCTTTTAAAATTGTTTTTACTGATTTACCTAGGCTTTTTCCTTGAAAAGAAACAGCTTGTCAGCGGGTCATTCATTAACAGCTATCTTCCATTTTTGTCAATTCTTGGCGTAACTTCGCTTGTTCTTCTAAAGCAGCCTGATTTTGGTTCAGTAATAACACTTTTTTCAACAGCTATAATACTGCTTTTTATCGCTGAGTTTAACCTGTTTTATCTGGGCATGACAGTGCTGGCCATGATTCCAGCGGTTGTTTACTTGGTTTTGGCCAAATCTTACAGGTTAAACCGAATTTTAATATTTTTAAATCCCTGGTCAGACCCGCAGGGTAAAGGTTTTCAAATCATTCAATCATTGATAGCAGTTGGATCAGGCAGTTTTTGGGGGCTTGGTCTTTCAAACTCAAAGCAAAAATTCTTCTATCTTCCAATGCAACACACAGATTTCATTTTTTCGATTTTAGCCGAAGAAACAGGCTTTATTGGATGCGCTCTAGTAATATTGCTTTATTTTGGGCTTTGTTACTGGGGATTTAAACTAGCATTGAAATTTCAAGATCCATTCGCCTTTTTTACGACCCTGGGCTTCGTTATTTTTATAAGTTTACAGGCTGTAATCAATTTAATGGTCACTACCGGACTTTTGCCTACCAAAGGCCTGGGACTACCGTTTATAAGCTATGGCGGAACCGCCCTGCTCTCGCTTTTTTGCATGTTAGGACTTATATCCAATTTTGCACGAAATGCTGAGCAGGCATAGCTCTCCATATTCAGCCTGAAACACTCACATCCGGCAGGCGCGACGCATTATTCACGTAGAAACAAATCTTTACTTTTGAATAAAAACCATCTTTTTTATTCAAAATCAGTATCTTTTTAAAAATTTTCAATACAAAACGCAATTAAAATATTTCAAATATAAAACATTGGCAGAATGTTGGTGTAATTTATTATAAAAAATGAATTTAATATCATTGCATCATTGACACTTTTTGTATAAATGGCATATTTGAAAATATGAATAATTGTGGGGGTTTAACTTATTGAATCTTAAAACTTAAAGGATTATGAAATGTTGAGTTTCATCTACAACTCTAAACTAGTCAAGACTTGCCTTTTGTTTTTGCAGCTGGCCATTTTTGTGCCAGTTTTGGGAGCAACACAAACACCTGTCCAGGCACAAGCACCTGCTCAAAGCCAAGAACCTCAAGCGCAAGCTCAAGAAATGCCATCTTTTGACCAACTGCTTTCGCCAGAAATGTTCTCCGGCCTAGGCCAAGATATGGAAAAGGAGCAGGCAAGAGAGCTTGAAATCAAACAAGCAAATTTCGAAAATCTTCCTCAACATATTAAAGACGCATACAATGCAGCCAATCAAAAATATGTAACGTTCTTAAAACATATAGATATCAAAAATGGCTTAAAAGATCTTTGCGACAAAATAAGAAAAAAACTCGATTCACTCGCTGAAAAAAATCAAAATCCTGAATGCAGCAGTCATGTTAAGGTGGTCAAGGAAGGCCTTGATAAATTTGAAGAAGCACTTTTTGCAGGCGCATTTAAACAAATTCCAGCAATTCCTAAAACTGCTCAAAAAAACTTTTTAGCCGAATTAATTGAACGCATGAAAGCTGGAGCAAACCCCAAAACTAACGCCAAAGATGGAGCAACCGGTGAACTAGCAGGATTGGCAGATTTTCAATTAAATTTTGATGAAAAAGACAAGAAAAACGAAGAATCAGAGCTTAAGTGTAAATTTATAGAAAAAGATTTCATCGACCTTTTCGATTCATTTGGCCAAATTCTTCAAGATATCAAAGAGGCTGAGGATGCTGAACTTCTATCCGACATTTTAAGTTTTAGAAATATTGTCATAACGGTACAACAAGATAATCAACCTGAATTGGTGAAAAGATATCTCAAGTTAGTGTTCCCTCTTCAAAAAGAGGCCTCACGCGGTTTGAGGGGATTAAAAAAATTACTTAATCAGGAGCTGATTCCGCTCAAAAAAGCACGTATTGAAAATTTTGAGCTTGGTGAAAACGATCCTAAAGTATTAGCTCAAGTCTATTTATATAGCTATTGGATTGAAGATGTCACAAAATCAATTGACAATATACGCAAATTCGAAAGTTTAAAATCATCCGTAAACTCTGTTTTAGGTCAAAGTGGCTGGCTTTTTGATAAAGCTGGATTCATCTACGACCTTGTCAGACCTATTTATTCTTTCTGGTTAAAAGAAAAGCTTGAAAAACACACCACTTGGGGTGGTTTTGAGCAGTGGTGGTGCGAGTTTGGAGTAGACGTGGCATTTACTTGGTGGATGCGCACAATTCAAGATTTCAACAAATCAAAGCCTCAACTCGATGCTCACGTTTTGAATGGGGAACAGCTTGGCAAACCAGCATCTCCGATGGATATGATAGGCAAAATGCTTTCGTCCATTAGCTCTGGCGGCGTAGATCCAATGGTAATGATGGAAAGCATGGTGCTTGGAATGATGGGCGGATCTGGATTACAAGCTCGATTTATGAAAGCCGGGTTATTCTTTTTCAATGCTGTAAATGTTACGAATACACCAAGAGGTTTAAGTCGATCATTAATAAATTTATTTGGCAATTACCCACGCATTGCAGCTCTTTCGCTAGATCTAAAAGGACTTGCAACAGAGTACGTTTGGCAATTCGGAAGAGAATATTGTCGTAGCGGACAACTGTCAGCATACCCATCTTACGACATGAGAAACGATATAAGAATATACGGTAAAGATAAAGTTGCTGGGATAACCAATTGGACAACCAACGCCATTGATCAATTGCTTCCATCGTTTTGGACGCACTGTGACAGATTCACGGCGGGAATTGTAAATCCTGGTATATTTTCAAGCTTAACTCCAAAAATATTTGACCTTTGGATCCGTTCATCGGGCTTCATGGATCGCGATCCTGGATTTAATAATGAAAAACTGACTGAATGGAAAAACGACATAGCAGGCGATAATGAGGATAAACTTCCAAGAACTAAACGTCAAAGAGCCGTGTATTACCTTGAAAAGTACCTGGATCATGAATATTATTCAACATTATTTGCCAAAGCAGCTGAAGGTAATGTCGAAGCAATTGCTAACATAAAAGCGCTTCCGTTTTACGCCGACAAAAATGACGGCATTTTAAGAAGGACATTGGTAGCCGTTGGCGTTAGATCCGCAGTTAATCATGAAAAAATTAAAACTGACTCTGAACAAGACGCGGGCCTGCTAAAAAACTTAGTAGAGAATCCAAAAAATAAGACGGCTACGATAAAAGATTTAGATAAGGATCACCCTCTAAGGCAGGCGTTTGACGATGAAGCCGATGTTGCAAAAATACGAACAAAAGCGGCAAACTTGCTTAAAGAAAAGTTTGATGATACGGTAGCTACGCTGTTTGCACAAGCCGAAACAGACGACAGCACAATCGAAACAATTAAAACACTTCGATACAATAATAAAGGGTTATTATTCAGTAGATGGATGGCAGACGTCAATGCAGAAAATCTAGATGGAAACACCGAATCAAGCATCGTCCAACTTATCAAAAATGGCGTAATAGACAGAGAAACAGCTGTCCGTTATATGAAGCTTAAGCAAGACGGCCACCACGTTGGAAGCATTCAGTGGTACATCATAGAGTCAATGCTGGTATCGCATATCATATCATGCTTTGGTACAAAATTAGCCCAAGTCACAGTAAAATGGTTCCAAAAGCCGTTGTTTGGAACAGCATTTAAATTATTTGATTATACAACAGAAAAGATATTGAGTCTGGGACAAGCTCTTAATATCCTCAGCGAAGAAGACAGAGACGACCTAAGCAGTCTTAAATCTGATTTTGAAGGGATGTTTGACGAGATACCACAAATGATAAACCAGTTGATATCGGCGTGCTCCAGCAATGCACAGGGTCCAGACATGCTTGCAGCAATGCAAGGCGGTGATGTGGGAACAATGATGATTAGCATGATGTTGAAGCAGCAGTTTTTGCGCATTCTACCTACCGATACCCCAGAAATAGCTCAAAAGAAAACAGTTACTTGCATCATCAGAATTTTAACTCAGTTCGGAGTGCTCAGTTACTCCGATGGGTATTCATTAATGAAAACATATGATGCAAAAATGCGACTGGCCCCAATTATTGCTTCAATGAAAAATGCAGAGATTAGCGAAGAGTTTATCGTTGATTTCACCGGTAAACTTGGCAAATTTAGTATTGTACTTGCAAAAGATTTTTCAAAAATGGTTAACAGTAAAGAGTTTGCTCCTAAAATTGCGTTGCTAAGAATATCAAGAAGGCTGGATGTGGAGTTTGCAAAGGCTCTTGCAGACAAAATTAAAATTGGCATCTTTGCTGGCGTTCTTAGCAAAACAGTCTTCGTACCGCTGCTTAATCAGACGATTGGCAATCAAATAAGAGATAAGGGAACTCTTACCGATGGCGCTTATTGGGTTGGAGGCAAGGCAATAGAAGGCCGTGATTGGCTTGGTAGAAAGATTGCAAGCGCAATAATGTAAATTTTAAGCTGTCAAATATATTATCAAAATATTAAAAAAGGCGGGTCGGTTAATTAACTGACCCGCCTTTTTTTGTATGATTATACAAACGATTATCAATTAAAGTTTGAATATTTGTAGATTTACAGTACGCTTTACATGATTCATAACTTTAAAATTTGAGTGATTTTTAATGAAAAATTTTAGTAAAATATTTCAAGACAAACACTGGCTTACCATCTCAAACATCATTACCACGCTTCGTATTTTTTTGGCACCTGTAGTGATTGTTGGAATGTACTACAGTTGCTGGGTATTTTCGTTCTTTATTTTTGTTTTGGCTGCCGCAACAGACTTATTAGACGGTTATTTAGCTCGATTATTAAATCAGCAAACCCACTTTGGCCGCATGCTAGACCCTGTAGCCGACAAAATATTTTTAATCTCTTCGTTTTATTCGCTTTCTTTTATCAACACACCATCGTTTTTAGTACCTGCCTGGTTTGTTTGGTTGATAATTGTCCGCGAGATCTTGATCCTGCTTGGCAGTTTGATCTTAATCATCGCTTGTTCAAACTTCGAAGTAAAACCAATTTTATGGGGTAAGCTAACAACATTCTTTCAACTCGCTTTTATTGCATGGATCTTCGCTTGCTACTTTTTTAGTTGGATTCCAGTCAAAACATACAACATATCATTGATACTGTTAACCATCTACTCGGTTATCTCATTTCTTGTCTACGCAAAAATTGGCTTGAGTAAATTTTTTCAAAAAACTAGACCCTGCCAAAAGCATTATATTTAGGGCTATACATTGATTATAATCGCACAAAACCCATAGCTCGTCGGCGCTAGAAATAAATCAATAAATTTTATAAAGATTCCGTGCGAATATTATGATTGAAATACAACTGTCCATGGCTCAATCGACTTATTTTCTTTAGCAAGCTTATCAGTATAAGCAATAATTATTCCATTTTCTAAACATACTGCAATTTGCGTATCATCTGGACCAATTGCTACATGACATGGCAGACTTCCAACGTTGAACTCATGGATACACGTTTTTGATTCTACATCCCAGAAACTGATAACCTTTTCACTTTCAGCCGGAGTTTTGTTTGGTTGTTGTCGATACCCTGCCGTAATTATTCGTTTACCATCCGCAGTTATTGCTATTGATGTTATAGTTTGATTGGTACCAATTATGCAAATCCACTCTTTGGTTATAGGATTGTAAATCCTAATTTCATCAAGGCTAGGGCTGTTGCTGCTGATTTGTGTAGGATTTGCACAAGCAATTAAACCATCTCGGTTTATTGTTTGAGTTGATACGCAATAAAAAGGATAATCAAACGAGCCAATTGTTGCCTCTAACCTGTCAACCGATTTAGCATATTCTGGATTTTCAAGATCTGATTTTATAAATGTAATATTTGTTTTATAACCTCTTTTGCTCTTGCTACGTAGGCTTTGGTGTTGCACTAATATTTGTTTGCTATCTGGAGTGAATGTTGCTGCATTTACGACAAGATTTGATCCATAAAACCATAGCGTTTTTAGTAAAGTATTCCAGATTGCAACATGCATACCTCCGTCAAATATGGCTGCTACGTGGTTTCCATCAGGGCTTATTGCCACATTTTGTATAATCGACTTATGTCCAGGGAATCTTTCTTGTAAAATTGAAGCATTTTGTATCAACATTGTTTGTCTGAGTGGGTTTGTATTTTGTAACAACCATGATCTAATCGTTATATCAAATTTTTCATTGCGTGCGATTGTCGCAAATACACATGTACCATCATCACTGAATACGATTGTTGGTACTATTCTTTGATAATATTCTGTATTGATCATTACACCAATGTTTTGATTTAACCCGCTAGGGGCCGTTGCTGCCGGATGTAAATTTGTTACATAAAATAATGCGCTTACAGATAATACATTTATTGCTACCTTTTTTATATTCATGACTTCTCCTTTTTTATTTTTATTACAGCACTGATCGATTTTTTGCCTGCAAAAAATACATTCTCTCTTCGTCCGTCAGATGTTCAATTGCGTATCTTAACATTGTGCGAGGTATTGTTGAAGCATGTTTTTCAAGGAAAGTTATTAAAATGTTTTGTGAGCAGCGCATTCCAATCTCTCGTAACATCCATCCTACAGCCTTGTGTATTAAATCATGCTTGTCATTCATGAGAACTTGTGCAAGCTTTAGCGTATGCTCGGATTGTCCTTGTTTGATAAACGCGTATGTTGAAACCATCGCAATCCGCCGCTCCCACAAAACATTTGACTCTGCCAACTTATAAAGAATAGAACAGTCTTTATTTCGCAAGAAATTGCCAACAATGATTGGAGCTGAAAGGTCGACCAGATCCCAGTTATTAATAAAGGTTGTTTTTTTAAGGTATAGATCGTACATTTGCTCTGGCAATGTTTTGGATTGAAAGACCATTATCAATAAAGCGCAAAGCCTAACCTCGTGTACTTCATGTGCTATCATTTTTTCAAGATCTGCGATGTCTAGATGTTTGTAGGTTTTAGCAACATTTCTAATTGATGGAACGGTGGCGCCCAAGAATATATCGCCTTCCGCGTATTGTCCAACACCTGTTTTAAAAAATCGTTGTAAACGTTGGGCTTTTTCCGGTGAGCCTAGTAATTTTACATCATTAATAATGTTATTCATGTCTGGCTCTAGCCGCTTAGCTTGGCTTGGTAAATGTTATGATGTACAGCTCATCATTTTTGGTTAAATAACTAAGTTTAATGTCTAACATTTCTTTGGACACCAAGTCAACTGGCGGAACAATAACTTCATCTCGATTTTGGAAAAATCTTTTGGCAATCGGTGTGTTTTCCCACTCTTTTGCGACTTTCTCTGTTTCGTCGGCGATTAAAAATCTTGTTCCAGGTTTGGCGACCCTTATCATCTCTTTGATTGCCTGCGCCCTGTCATTAAAAAAATTAATTCCGCCGATGTGAAAGACTACGTCAAATGTCTCATCCTGAAAGGGTAAATTTTCGGCCATGCCATGAACGAGTGTTATTTTGCGGGTTTTGCTATGTCTCTTGAGGCACTGTTTTAGCATGCCCAGCGATATATCAAGCCCGTAAAAATCGATATCTTTGGGCAGATCGTTTAAATTGTCTCCGGTGCCAACTGATACCTCCAACACCCTGTCGCCAGGCTTTATTCCAAGATCCGCGATGTATTGAAGCAGTGGGTTTACATAACCCTTTTTAAACAACGTATAAAAAAATACCATGATCTTTTGAATTGGGGTGTAATACTTTGCAAAACCGTCGTACAACCCTTGATACCGTTTATTCCTGCCAACAACCTCGCTATCAGCCAACGATTTGACGATGTTATCGGTTACTGGGAATTGTGTTTTAAATACTTTATCCATGTTGATCTTTTATTATTCCTCAACCAGCTGAAACACGTTGCCATCCAGATCTTTGAAGTAAATCATTTTGGGTCCATTCGGAACAACAAAAACATCTCCGACAAACTCAACGCCCTTGTTTTTGAGTTCTGCGATTGATTGGTCCAAATTGTCGACGGTAAACGTTACAACCGCATTGGCTCCAGGCTTTATATCGCATGGGTCTTGGTCGCAACTTTTTGCAACACCTAATAAACATCCTGCATCCGCGCCTTTAAATTCCGCCCATCCGAATTGCTCATTGCTTTCGCATAAATCGAGATTTAAAACATTTTTAAAAAAGTCGTTTGATTTTTTAAAATCAGAGACGGCTATCCATGCTAACCCAATCTTTTTGACTGTCATTTTTATTCCTTCGTTAAGATTTTTATAAAACATATCGTTTGGGGTATTTTTGCACAAAAATTTGGCTTAGTCAAAGTTGTGATTCATCGCATTATACATTCATGGTATATGTTTAAAACTATCTCTGGATCGATTATAATAAGAAAATTGTAATTTTTTAGATGCGGCCTGCAAGCAACGATCTGATCGTGGCTATCGAATAGCTTTTATAAAAATTGCAAAAAGTCAATTATTTGCAATTTATGTTTAGTGTATGGATGTCTTTATTCATTGGGACAACTCATTCTGCATGCTTTTGACGGTTAGTATAAGTATGTATATATTAATAACTAGTGGGCGTGGATTTAATTTTTATTTTATATTTAGGGACGTTTTTGATGAAAAAATATTTTATTTTGATCTTGTTGTTTGTATCTTTGTGTGGCTTTAATTCGGTAATTTGCATGGAAGACGATGAAGAAGCTGCTTGTGGATCTCCTGTTCGCGCCCCTCTGGCTGATATAACTCATTTGCATGTAATAATACCAGAACCAACAACTTCAGTAAGTTTATCTTTACCTTTTCCGTCGCAAAGTCCTTTGCCAAGCCCAGGGCCTGCAGTTTCTATTTTGTCGAATCCGGACGATTTTTTCATTTTTGGCCCATCTAACAAAAAAATGTGCTCCGAACTGAATGTCGTTGCTAGAGAGCCTTATATATTCCAATTTTTAAGAGAATCATTTTTTAATGAAGATGCGTTGATAAAAATAATTTATGAAGAGCCGGGGGTGTTGTTATCTCGCAATTCTGATGGATTAACACCGTTGCATCATTTGATATACGAAGGGCTTTATAAGCCAGAAAAACGAGTTTATGCTATAAAACGTATATTGATAGCATTATCTGACATGGAGCGTGGGCAATATTTTGATGATGTTTCGGAATTTGTTAAAGAAGCGTTAAATGCCAAAATTGAAAAAAATGGATATACGCCTCTTCACGTTGCAGTTTCTGCTGCTTGTTTAAATAGCTTTAAAATGGGGTCATTTTTTAAAGCTATTATTGAGATGTTAATTAACAATAAACATACTGATCTTAAAGCCTTAACAAATAACAATGAAACGGCTTTAGATAAGGCTTTATCTTATGCATTAAATTCTAAAAATTATTATGCTTATAATCTTGCTAAGTTACTTGTTTCACACGGCGTAACTCTTGGTGTCGATGTTTTAGCCCAATCGCACGGAATAGAGCGAATGGTTGCAGACGGTGATTTAAGCCCAAAAGAAAAGCTTATTTTACAAATAAAACAAGAATTACAGATAGAAGCGAATATAGCCGCTAATCATGTATCGCATTCAAAAATTCAAATATTTGAAGATGGGAAGATGGATATTGATAAGACTGTGCCATATCCTCCAGCTGATACTGAAACGTCCGAATTAATGCGGCAGTGGCTCAAGCAAATGAGATAGTTCAAAAGATCTTAAAAAGGGCATAATTTGAGCGAATAACTTAATTTATGCCCTTTGATCGGCCTTTATTGACATTTTGAATATAAATGTTAAGATTTAATTTGTTGATGGTAAAATTGTAGGAAATTCTGATTTTTAGGAGTTTTAAAATGAACGGCAACATCGCCATTCAAAATTTATCAGGAAGCCTTGCCGCACCGGCTTGCTATTCTGATTTGGTTGCTTTAAATTCTTATTCTTTTGTTTCATATCTTTCTTGCGTTTCAAACGCACATCATCATCACCATCATCATTCAAACTAATTTCTGCAGTTTTCGTTTTATAATTTTTTGTTTTGTTTTCAGGTTTTAAGCCTGACTTGTTTTTTGTATTTTTATTGTATTTAGCATGCATGTATTGCGCGTTTTTGCGTAAACATCGTGCAAATTTATTTAAAGGAATAATTATGTTTAAAAATATTAAATATATCTTCATTTCGGTAGTGGTTGCTGCATTTTTTGCGGTTAATTACTTTGTTTTTAAACCTGCCGAAAATAATAATGATGTTCTTGTTGTGGGAATGATGAGCGGTTGGGCTCCGTTTATGACCGTTAATCAAAATGGTGAATTTGAGGGCTTTGATGTTGATGTTGCTCAAAAAATTGCGGACAAGCTTGGTAAACAGCTTGTTATAAAAGACTTTGGTTCTTTATCAACATTGCTTGTGGCCATGCAGCAAAATAAGATCGATTTTGTGATGTCTGGGCTTGATATTACTACAAGCCGTCTGGCCATCATGGACATGGTTCCGTACACGGGACAGGCGGTAAGATCATTTTATCTTCTTTTCTGGAACCAGCTTCCAGCCAGCGTTTCATCGATTCAAGACTTACAACAAATTGTAGATCCAGTCGTTTGCGTAGAGCCGGGTTCAGCGCAGGCAAAATATCTTGATCAGTTTAAATTCATTCAATCAAAGTCACTTTCGAAGATTGAAGACATGATTCTTGACGTAAAATATGGCAAATCTCTGGCGATGATTGTTGAGCCTAGAGTGGCTGAGCGATTTATCCGCAGCAATCCGGATCTTAAGAAATTGGAACTACCCCTGCCTGCTGATTTTCAGACTTTTGGCATGGGCATTGGTTTTGCCAAAAACAGCGCGTTGACCAAGAAAGTTGCAACCCTAATTCAAAATCTGCGTAGCGACGGCACGTTGGCCACTCTTGAAAGAAAATGGGAATTGGAAATTGGGGAGAAAAAATGAACTCTGTAAATTTAATTTACGAATCTGCCCCGCTGCTTGCAAAAGCAGCGGGCACCACAATTCAACTTTGGCTAAGTGCTGCAATAATATCGTTGAGCTTAGGTGTTTTGTTTGGGGTTTTACGCAGCAGAAATGTTAGAATTACGTGGATTTCAGAGTCTCTTGATTTTGTAACATTTGTTTTGCGAGGCATCCCATTTTATGTACAGCTTTTACTGGCTTATTTTGTTGTCCCTGATTTGATTGGCATTAATCCGTCAGCATTTTCTTGCGCAATAATATCGCTTGGACTGTGTTCTGCTGCGTATATCAGCCAGATCGTTCGTGCGGGAATCAATGCCATTTCGCAGGGGCAGTGGGAAGCGGCGATTGTTCTGGGTTATTCCAAAATTCAGGCTTTGAAATATGTCATTATTCCGCAGGTTTTGCGCAATGTTTTGCCGTCGATTAACGGTGAACTGGATCAGCTTTTAAAGAGTACATCAATTATTTCGTCGATTGGGGTACTTGAATTAACACGGGCAGCGTTGAATATAATATCAATTCAAATGCGGCCAATACCGGTTTATTTCGCAATAGCGGCAATATATTTGACGATGTCGACGGGGTTAAATCTTTTAACGACAAGTCTTGAACGGAGGTTGTCATGATAAAAGTACAAAATTTATCTGTAAAAATATCTTCCGGACAACAAATTTTGAATAACGTGTCATGTTTGGCTCCGGCTGGACGAATTACCACATTGATTGGAAAAAGTGGGTCAGGCAAAACAACGTTATTAAGAACGATTGCACGATTAAATACGTTTGAGTGCCAGGGTAAAATTGAGATAGACGGAAAAAATATTGTTGCGCTTGGCAGCGTTGAACAGGCCTCATTGCTGGGTTTTGTTTTTCAGGACTTTAATTTATTTGAAAACATGACGGTTCTTGAAAATTGCATTCAACCACTAATTGTGGTCAAAAAATTAAGCGCACAGGCCGCAAAGGAGATTGCGCTTGAAAAACTTTCAAGTTTGGGAATGGGCAATTTTTTATCTGCATACCATAAAAGCCTCTCTGGTGGCCAAAAACAACGTATTGCAATTGCTCGGGCGCTTTGCATGGGATCCAAAACACTTTTGCTCGATGAACCGACTTCGGCACTTGATCCGGAAAATACCACAAATCTTGTTGCCTTGCTAAAAGGCCTGTGTGCTCAGGGAATTGCGATTTTGATTTCAAGTCAGGATATGACTTTTGTAAAAATGATTTTGGATCGAGTTTATTTGGTTGATGAGGGTAAAATCACTGATTTTTTTGATTTAAATGAATCAGCCGAATTGTTGGAGGATAGCAGAATGTATAAATTTTTGAACTTTTAAATTTTGTACATTATAATCTGCCAGATGAGTTATTATTAAGTTGTAGGCCAACCAAGCAATGCGAGGGAAGATGTTTAAGAAATTTTTATTAATATTGTTGTTAGCCATATCGCATAACCAATTTTGTTGTGCGATGGAGCCTGATTCTGGCTATGAAGATGAATATATGGCTAGCCCTGAAGGTGAAAGTACGGTAACCATGCCTGATACAGACAGACTAGCGCAATATTTTTCAGAATTTGGCTTAGCACATTTTGCAGAAAAAACTTTGCTTATAAAAGAAATGGCAGGCAGAGAGTTGCATCCATCTGCGATAGAAGAAGCTGTTGCTAGTGCTATTTCTAGTTATGCAGAAGCCTTTAAATATAAGCCGGAAAACAAACGCGTACGCAGGTTGCCTTGCCTAGAAAATATTAAACCTTGCATTAATAAAATAATGGAAGACCAAGGTAAAAGGTCGTCCATGGCCTTAATAGACGCGTCTATGTCAGTGATTAGGTCGTGGGAAGATGTAAGTCCGTTTGCAGGACGTGTAGTGGCCTACAGATCAGCTTCAGCTGATCTAACCGATGAACGTCCATATTTTGTACATAGGAAAATCGTCGATGGAAATCCTATAAATTCGGATGTTTCGCTTAGGTATGGATATATTGAGCCATCGGGAGGTTCTTTGTATTTCGATGGAGAGACAGGGTATATTATGGCGCGGTTGATGTCTCAAGGAGCATGTGGCGGAATGTCTGTGCTTGTAGGTTCGAGGATTCAACAAGGACTTTTCATAAGGCTTGCAACTATTGAAGAAATATATCAAATAGCCGACGCAATAAGTTCTGGTGATGCGATATTTCAAACTATTCCTACAAGCGATGTATTTATGATACTGCAAAGAGAGTTAAAAAGTATCTCGCCAACGTGGCCTATGTAGCGAGTTATTGTGCAGAATCTGTACAGAAAATTATTGGAGATTGGAAAGTGATGCAGAATAAAGACAAGATTTATAAATTTATTGAGCGAATGCCAAAGGTTGAGCTGCACGTGCATTTGGAAGGATCAATTAAACCCGAAACGGTGCTGTTGTTGGCACAACGAAATAATATCGAATTACCAATCAAAACACTTGCTGATGTAATAAGCTTTTTTAGGTTTAAAGACTTTAAGCATTTTGTTGATGTATTCACGCTTATTACAAGCTGCCTTAAAGCTGTTGACGATTACGAGCTAATTTCATATCAATTCGGATGCGAATGTGCAAGACAAAACATTCGCTACGCCGAGGTTACTTTTTCGATGGCAACAAATTGCCGACTGACAGGCCTTTCTTGGCAAGATATTCTTGAAGCATTAAATCGTGGCCGATCCAAGGCTAAAATTGAGTTTGGTGTTGATTGTGGTTGGGTGTTTGATATTTTACGCGATGAACCTGATACCCAAAATTTCGTGGCTGACGTTGTGCTTAACTCAAGAGATAAAGGCGTTGTTGCGCTGGGTTTAACAGGCAATGAAAATGCTGCTACGTCGGATAAATTTGTAAAAACTTTTGACAATATTCGAAAGCATTGTTTTGGCATAGTTCCTCACGCTGGTGAAACTTGCGGTCCAGAGAGTATTTGTGGTGTTATAAAACAACTTCATGCCGACAGAATTGGCCACGGCGTGCGTTGTGTCGAAGATCCGATTTTGATGGATTTTTTAAAACAAAAACAAATTCCGCTGGAAGTCTGTCTGACAAGCAATATCTGCTTGGGCATTTTCCATGATTTCAAAACACATTCATTAAAAAAACTGTGGGACTCAGGCCTTTTTATAACTATTAATTCTGACGATCCAGCTCTGTTTGATACCGATTTGAACAACGAATATAAAATTTTGGTGGACAATTTTGGCTTTGATTTGGATGACTTAGAACAGGTGAGCTTAAATGCTTTGCATGCGAGCTTTTTGCCTGACGATAAAAAGCTGGAGGTGGATCAGGAATTCAGGGCAGCGTTTGCAAGTCTTCGCAAATAATATAACTTATCAACAGCGGGGGGCCTAATCATCCCACGGCTTCCTGTCAGTGTTAAGCTACGAAGTTATTAATTTTCGAGGAGTTTAAGTGGTGTCCGCAATATTTGTGAATAAAAAGATTATTTTTATTGGTATTTTATTGAACTGTTTGATTGCTTGTCCATGTTCGAATGCATGCACAGGCTCTCAATTTGATAGGGTTAGCCAATCATATGTACAAGTAGCCGCTTTGAAGATAAGCGGGAATTATAATACTATGTTAGCGGTATCGTTGGGATGCGCTATGTTGGGAACTCTTGTTGGCGTGGCCGTTGTTTACAAGCGATTTTTTCCCAAAAAGAAGTTGCTATGCGATGGGCGTGTTCCAAATTTAAATAATATTTCCTATGTCCAGCTGGATTTGCCCAAAACCGTTGGGACTGGAGATTCAGCCAAACCTGATTTTAGGCCAATTTTTTATAAAGAGGGTCAATTGAACCAAGATGCATCGTATAAACTTCCCTCTAAAATTAATCAAAACCACGTCAAAACCTCACAAATTATTCCAGATACAATTTCTAAGCGCGTCATATATATTTATACTGGAAATGGCGCACAAAAAGAGTCCTTCTGTTATTTGTGTCAACTATTAAATGGCATTGTTGATTTAAATTATTACGAAATAAAGTCCATAAATTCGGATGAAATTCTACAACAAAATTGGACGAGTTGCTGTGATTTATTAATAATGCCTGGAGGCGCAGATCTTGGATATTGCGCAGCACTGAACGGCAAGGGAAATAACATAATTAAAGACTTTGTGAATTCTGGTGGTGCGTACCTTGGAATTTGTGCTGGAGCCTACTATGCTGCAAGCGTTGTTCGATTTGATGAAAGAGGAAAAAATGATGTTTGTGGGTCTCGTGAACTCAAATTTACTAAAGCTGACGCAGTCGGGCCATTGGTTCCATACGATTATTTAAGTTTTAGTGGGGCAAGGGCATGCCCAATCCGCATTAATGTTAATGAAGAGCAAGTAAGCGACATTACTGTCTTTTATAACGGTGGGCCGTATTTTTCGTTTCCCTGCGAAATACTGCCAAGTAACGAAAAAGTTCTTGCTTGGTATGTTTGCGATATTACACCTACTAATCAAAAAGCCCTCGAAGACCAAATGTACGGGTATTATTCTCAGGGTGAAGATGAAAGCCTTTCGCAGAAGCTTTTGCCTGCTATTGTGAAAATTAAACAAGGCAATGGAGTTGTGATTTTGTCAGGCGTTCATCTAGAGTATTCTCCCCAAACACTGGACCCGACTGATCGTTATCTTAATTCGATTGTGCCAGTTTTGGCGGATGAATCAGTAAATTCAGCTCGAATTAATTTGGCTAAGAGGTTGTTGCAGGACTTGCATATCAAAGTAGTTTGATATTTTGGCTCACATGAATTGTCCAGAACATGCATAGAGTTGCATTGGGTGGCTTTTGGTGTTATAATGCGCCAAGGGGTTGTCTTATTCGTGTTTTTAAGGTTGGAGAAAATTTATGGCTATGGCAGTTAAATTGTCGGACAATATCGTTTCAGAGGCGCAGGTTATGTCAAAGGCGCTAAATCGGTCTGTGGCTGGCCAAATAGAATATTGGGCAAAAATAGGTAAAATAGCGGAAGAAAATCCAGATTTAACTTATGAGCTCATCAAAAACATTCTTGTGGCTCAACAAGAAGCTCAGGCCGGCAAGCTTGAATCTTACACTTTTACTAAAAAGTAACTCATGAAAATACTGCAAACACCCACATTCAACAAGCAGGTTAAAAAGTTACATAAAAATCAAAAAAGCGATCTTGACGAGGCTGTGGAATGTGTTGTAAATAATCCAGTGATTGGCGATCAAAAAAAGGGTGATTTAGCGGGAGTACTGGTTTATAAATTTAAGATGGTTGGTCAATTAACACTGCTGGCCTATCAATTTGACGATAACGCCAATCAGTTGACCTTGCTTGTTTTGGGATCGCATGAAAATTTTTATAGAGACCTGAAAAAGTAGAAGGCTTAATTTTAGGGTTGCCATGAAAAATGATATTTTTGTAAAAAATGGAATTATAATTCCGGACAATGAAATCGAAATAACGACTAGCAGGTCGGGTGGCGCGGGCGGTCAGCACGTTAATAAAACAGACACGCGCATAACAGTGCGCTGGAACGTAAATACAACCACGGCTTTGAATGATGCTCAAAAAGCTCGTGTTATGCAAAATCTTCAATCGCGGTTAACGAGCGAGGGCAACTTAATCATACACAACAGCTCTTCGCGTAGTCAACAGCAAAATAAAGAGTCTGCTCTAACTCAGCTTGCAACCGAGGTTCGCAAAGCCCTTTATGTGCCAAAAAAGCGCAAAGCAACACGTGTATCAATGGCAGTCAAAGAAAAGCGCCTGCAATCAAAGTCTCATCGTAGCATGATCAAAAAAATGCGCAGCCGACACCAAGACGACTAAGAAACGCTTGGCTTAACCGGCAAAAGTTTTTAGGCCTCACATTTAAATTTTTTTTGCATAATTAGTTCCGATTTTCATTTCCTTAAACAAATTTTCACTTCGCCAACTCATCCAAAACATTTTGTTTAGCTAGCGCTTTATTTGCCGCAACATCTTCATCATGCGATTTTACTAAGTTTTATGAAGTTTTTATCAAAACTTAAACATATTTCCAATAACTTTTCTAAATCATGTGTTTTCAAAATTGGTTGGTTTTTAACAACGATATAAGCCTTTAAAGCCTTTAAAGCCTTTTCTGATGACTGTTGACAGTGATATGTAACTGTGGCAAAAAACTCTAGATTTAATATGGCTTTTGCAACTGCCAAATCTTCCTTTGCTATTCTTAGCCATTCATCAGGCCTGTGCATAAAGTACCTTTCCCTCTTTTTTTATTTTATATTCAAGTGTAGTTATTTCATTAGATTTACGTTCAAATACGTCTTTAGCTTGTACAATTATATCTTTAGAAAGGCCCATTCCAAACAATGCTCTATGTCCAATTCGAATGCAATCAAGCGATCTTGTTTCATCGGATTTATCAACGACAATCAATAAATCCAAGTCGCTGTCTTCGGTTGGCGTGCCCCAAGCGTATGATCCAAAGAGGTAGATGGCGATTGGGTCGTATGTTTTGACAAGCCTATTTTTAACTTCTTCTATCGTTTCTTTGTTTATCATAAAATTCTCAAATACTTCTTCGTTAAAATAATTTATTTCTTTCCAATCGCCATGATGTGCGCGCTAACGCCCAATAAACCAGGCTCTGTCTCCATGATCTCGAGAAAATTCATCAACGTTTGTTGAGTCTCCCGATTGTCCCACTCAGCGTCGAAGTGCGGCATAATCCACCCCGGCCCCTCAACGCCAATCACGTTTACATCTTTAAATCCAGATTCAATGAATTCACCCTTCAGATCTTCGGGTTGGTGATAGTAGGCTGTGGTAAAATATTCGATTTTATCGGTCGGATTTATGTGTTGACCGGTAAGCATGTCTTTCTTGACGATTTCGGCAAACACTGGATCTTTCAACATTCCATAAATCATGCCGTTCATAAACGAGGCATAGCGAGAGATGCCGACGCCAAGCACCAAGCCACCAGGTTTTAAAATTCGAAACGCCTCTGAAATAGTTTTTAGCCGATCATTTTTATCCGGAAGGTGATACAGCGGCCCAAGCAATAAAACGGCGTCTGCCATTGAGTTGGGTAGATCAATTTTTCGAGCATCGCCGACCATGCATGCTTTGAGTGGATGATTTGGCTGGAGCTTTTCAGCCTCTTTTGCCTGTTCGATGTGAAGCGGAACTAGGTCGATTAAATAAACATCATAACCTTGCGTGGCAAGCGGGAGCGCATAAGCTCCGGCACCGCCGCCAACATCAACAATTGTAGCAGAGGCTTTTGGAAGTAATCTCTTCAAAATGCTTTCAGTTCTGGCTTTTTCCACCTTCCATTGCCCAGTTGAAAGCCGCTCTGCCTCGCCGCCTTGCGAGTAGTATTTTTTAACAACATCGGCAACTTCAGGCTCTTTGTTAAATTTATCGTTCATAATTTGCTCCTCGATTATCCCAATCACATTTGACCACTGCAATTAAAATTTAGTGTACCAAAATTATACAGGATTGTTGTGTTGAACGCAAATTTTAGGCCATGGAAGCACCTGTCAAAAGCCCAATACTTAGGCCTATACATCGATCATGGCTTGCGAAAACCTTGTATTTGTCGACCTTGTCGAGAAATTGATAAGTTTTTAGATGCCGGCTACTAGCAGCGATTGGGTCGAGGCGGGCAAGAGTTTTTTAGAAAAATAGCAAAAAGTCGCATTGGTATTTAAAGAGTTGATCTGCACAAGCATTTTAAGTGGGCCAAAAGTGGCTCTGGCGGGTTAAGTTTTTTAAGATAGATTATTTCAAGAAATTGAAAAAATAATTGAGCTACTTAAGCAAAAAGTTGATAGCAACGTAACGCATGGGCTTTACGAAAAGAATGTTGATAATGCGTTGGTACCTTGGTTTTATTATGTAACAGTATCAACTGTTTTGCCGCAGTTTGACGCCTGGATTATGACGTACCATAAAGATTATTGTAAAAAATTGAACTCAGATAGTATCACGCGTAAAGACTACAACAAAGAATATAATGCCGTACCATTTGATAAAACAAAACTGTTTAAAGACATCGAAGAGGTAACGTTATTGTTAAGTGATGAAATTAAAATACAATTTATTAAACGACAGTTGTTGTTGGGATATACCTGTCAGGACGCTGAAGACTTCACAATTTGTCGCGGCCCAGGTGTTACATTTATACTAAAATCGTCAACGGATGGGCAACCGTGTAAGCTTTTAAAATTGCGCATGAGTTTGAATCGTAGAATTGCCTCCCATAACGTTCACAAGTTTGAAAATTCTACGCTCGAACTTGAAAACGATATGGCCATTTGGACATTTAAGTAGAGAGGATATATTTTTTTTGTTCTTTTATATGCTTAGATGCAAAATTGTATAATTTTAGAGCAAATTTTTTTGCCAGACTGCTTTCATCATTCAGATCAGTAATGCTTGAGTTTATTGCGTCTACGCTGCTATCTTGGAGCATGGAATATTCTTTTGCAAGAGCGCAAAAATCGCATTGATACTGGGAGCTGAAGTATTTTTTTAAAAAACTATGCCATCTAATAATATCTTCACGCTTGATCTCAAATGATAATTCTTCTGAAATTACATCATCAAAACAGTCGATAATGCCTGGTAATTGCCGTCTCATTCGTTTGTACAAAACTTTATCGGCAAAAAGTTTAAAGCTTTGTGGTGTAAACTGGGACTTGGGTAGCTTTTCATAAATATTTTGTTTTATCATAAAATCATCAAATAACTGATCCACAAAGGAATGAAATAAATACCCAATTTTGAAGGGATTTTTTTCTTGTAAAATTTGATCCCATGAAACATTTTTTATGTGAGTTTTTTTCCGATCAATAACATTCAGATACCGTATATCAGGAAAGCTTGTACCAATAATAAAACTTTTTTTATCTACACCCTCAAGCTGGCCTTGAAGAGCGATAATCGCGAGTGCTACGTGAATTAATGGTGCAGGCATATTAAAACCTTTTCATCAGTCAAACTAGTGGTTTACCCTCGATGAAGCAATTAAAAATTCAAAAGTGTTTCCGTATTGATAAAGTGGAGGTTTTCTGAAATCAACAGCGTTTGTGCAAGCTCTATTGTTTCTTCATGTGTATCGTTAATATGAATTGGATAATGGCCTATCTTAAATAATTTCCGGATCTTTTTTTTGCATTTTTTTACATTTTTTAGAGACTTTGCCTCAAATACAACGACCGTTAATTGATAAGAGCCGTCTGCTTGTGGAATAGTAAACCTCTTTTTTAGGTTGTAATATAACGTAAAGTTTTTGTAGGCTATTTTGAGTAAATTGAGTGGGCCATTTCCCGTTAGATTAACTGTTGTTTTATACACGATTTTTCCATAACGTTGAAACAGCTTCTTAATTTTTTCATCATGTCCATGGACGCATGGAAATAAAAGCGCTATATAAGTGTCTTTGTTCGATATACAGGTTTGAATGGCTATGGCATCAAGTATACTTGCCTTATCAACCTCTTTGGCACGCAAGTGCATGCAACACAAAATAACGATCCAAACCAATTTCCCTAATGAACGAAAAAAATTTTTCATGTTAGGTTCCTTTTTAAAACAAAGACTCTAGACCTTCAAAGCGCTAAATTTTTAATATTTTATACAACTTGCTCCTGGGTACAGTAGACACGCACATTCCAATAATAAAATTCTTTTTATCTACACCCTCAAGCGGGCCTTGAAGTGCGGTAATTGCAAGTGTTACGTGAATTAATGGTGCAAGAATATTAAAGCCTTTTCATCAGTCAAAAATTCTTCACGCTCAACCCAATGATTGAATTGATATCTCACAACTTCATGATTGAGTTTTATTTTTGTTTGACATGCTGCTTTATACCAAAAACATTTAACAGGTATACCCAATTTTTTCATCTCAGATGCTACACTTTTACAATGATGATAGCCGTCATCGAAAAATATAACATTGCTAGGCGTCCATCCGACCTTCTCAATAAAGGCTGCCAGAGCCTTGCCCTTGGGATTGCCCGCGGCACAAAGAATTCCCTTGTAAAATACCGGATAAAAACCAAACATCTTTTCAAGTTTATAAAAAGAAGCTTCTTGAAGCTCAAAACTCGTGCTGAAATTTAGACCTACCTGATTTAAGTTAGACTGGCGCCATTTTTGCATGCTTTCAATTACCACAAACCTACCCGTATTGCTGGAAGTTAAAGCTATGACTTTTACGCCATGTGATTGTAAATTTTTGACAATGGATACTGTGCCAGGTTCAGCCGAATTAAATTGAGTTTTAGCAAAAACAGCTGCCCTAAACTTATTCAAATAATCAGGATCATTTTTGCTGAAAGCGATTTTTTCAAAATCTTTACGAAGTTGTTTTACGAACTTAACATCTGCTGCGTCAAAATCATTGGCCTCTCGCCAGGTCAAATGAAACATATTATCTGCAGGAGCAATCAATGTGTCGTCCATGTCAAACACGACAAGCGTATTTTCATTGGCTTTATCAAGCACATCACTAACTTGTGTGAGCGATGCAATTTCTTTGATATTTGATTTAAAAAATGAGCATGCTGGAAGAAAAATAAGCGACAACATCAAATAAATATAAGGTTTACGATTTTGAAATTTCATGTTTTATATCCTCTACAATTAAAATTTATTGTAACAAAATTATACTGAATTATGACTTTGAACGCAAATTTAGGAGCAAGTATGCATACGTCAAAGGTGCAATATTTACAGCTATACATCGATTATGATTTGTTGAAGCCACGTACCAATAGTTATTGTCGAGAAATTGATAAGTTTTTAGATGCCGGCTACTAGCAGCGATTGGGTCGTGTCTGGCGAAGTGGTTTGGAAAAAAGTGCGAAAAGCGGCTTCGTTAGGTATGAATTTTACTATCAGTGCTACGGACCAACAAAGCTCGAGGCTTTGCGTTACAGGCTGAAAAATTCAATGACTTATAAATTAACTACTAACAATGCCAGTCGCTTTTAAAATCTGGACTACAAAATCGAATGAAAAATAAAGACCTATGCAGATGAAAAGCACGCCTGTGACGTAAGATGTAATAAATAATTGCTTACGATCAAGGTTGTGTCCAAGAAGTTTGCCTCCGAGTGCAACCAATGAAAATGTAGTTAACGAGCCAAGCGAAAGCATTGTGCTTGCGATTATAAAGTCAGGAGAAGCGAGGCGAACTACATTTTCTGGCATAATTTTGACGCTTATAAACATAAAAAAGAATACAGTTAATGGATTTACCAGCGTTAAAAATAATGATCTACCAATCGTTATCAAGAAATTTTCAGTACAATTCATAGATTCTGAAAGATAATGTTGCTGTTTTTTGAACATTATAATGCCAAGATATATCAACAAAACGCTTACCGTAAGATCCATGGCTATTAAAAATTTACGAGAAGTCTCTAAAACTTGCAAAATACCTAGCATACTGAGCCCAAAAAGAAGTCCATCGCCAACAGCTGCTCCAATGGCCGTCTCAAAACCCCTTTTAAATCCATAACTCGCACTACGATTAAAAATTAAAACAAAAATAGGCCCAACAGCCGATGCAGCCGTAACTCCGATTAAAAAACAATTTCTAAAAAGCGTGAAATTCATTAAATTCCTCTTAATTTTAAAAATAATTTCTTTATTATAGATTCTACCACCATGATTTAACATGGTAAACATGGTGTTGAATGTTTGTCCTGTGTCCCTATAAATATTATAGACTAAAATTATTTCAATTAGTATATAATATTTAAATTAATTATATTAGGTACGGTAAATTCATGAAAAATGCAATTTCTTTTGGCACTGACGGCGTGAGGGGAAGAGTTGGCATACATCCTTTTAATCCCGATGGTTTAAGGGTTTTTGGAGCAGCAATTGCAGAGTGGGCTTTGGAAAAATACCAAAAAATTAGTCCGAGGGTCCTTATCGGGTACGATTCAAGGATTTCAGGTACAGAAATAAAGCAAGATTTGATAGATGTGCTAACTCACTTTGAAATTGAGGTTGTTGACGCAAGAGTATTGACTACACCAGCTATTTATAGGCTTATAAGCATTGATACATCGTTTGACTTTGGCATAGCCATTTCAGCCTCACACAACCCATTCCAAGATAATGGAATTAAGTTGTTTGACGCTAAAAAATGCAAATTAGAACGAGACGATGAAGTTAAAATTGAAACATTGTTTGATTACTATTTTAAAAAACAAAGCCTATTAAATTTTGTAATAGTTGGCCAGGCCGTTATTTGGGAGAACGCAAAACAAAGATATACAGCAAGCTTAATCCAATACTTTAAGCCAAATTTTTTATCTGGATTAACAATAGTTCTTGATTGTGCCAACGGAGCTGCTTCTGACATAGCGCCGCATATTTTTGAAAAACTAGGTGCCAATGTTATAAAAATTGGAGCTTTACCGGACGGCAAAAATATCAATCGAGATTGCGGGTCGTTACATCCGAAGTTACTTCAAAAAAGCGTTCTGTACGCTAAAGCCGACATAGGCTTTGCTTTCGACGGCGATGCAGACAGATTATTGGTGGTTTCAAAAATTGGGCAAATTAAAGATGGAGACGATGTTTTGATGTTATTACTTGGCAATCCAAATTATAGCAGCACAAAAACGTTGGTTTCTACAATAACCGCAAATCAAGGGCTTGAATCCGAGCTCAAAAAACTTGGCAAAAACCTGATCAGAACGCAAGTCGGAGATAAATTTGTTGCGGCAGCGCTTGACGAAAACAACCTTTTGCTGGGCGGCGAGACCTCGGGCCACGTGATTATGAAGGATTACATGCCGACAGGTGATGGCATATTTGTGGCACTTAAGCTTTTGGAAGCTGTTATTTTAAATAAAAATTGGGATTTAAAGACTTTTGAAAAATATCCGCAGGTTTCGATTAATATCCCAGTAAAAAACAAACGCGATCTTACTCAAAAACCTTATTCAGAAATTATCCAAAAATGCAGAGAATCCATACAAGATGGCAGAATTGTAGTAAGATATTCCGGTACAGAGAATCTTTTGCGTATACTAACTGAAGCTAGCACCGATGCTATGGCTAATTCGGTTGCAAAAAATTTGGCAAATTTTTTGCAGGAAGCACTGTCTAACTAACTAATGTAAGGATGGATAAAAATGAAAATATCTGAAGTTCTGCACGTTGTTGCTCATGAGTTTAAGACTCTGTTTTTAAGCGGTTTATTCACAATTATACCGATTGCAGCAACCGTTTTCTTCATGAATTTTGCTTACGGGTTTGTTAAAAGGATGATCGAGCCAGTACGCAGCATGGAACCATCTATACTTCAACAAATACCAGGTGCTGAATTTGTCGTTTTAACCCTGGTTATACTTGTTTTGGGTGTTTTTTTGAAAGTTGTGATTGCAAAAACAGTTATTCATGAAGTGGAAAAAGTTATAAACCGTATTCCTTTAATCAGAATTGTTTATTCATCCTCAAAAATTTTGATTAATTTTTTTAATATGCCAAAATCTACCACTGTCCAAAAGCAGGTAGTTTTGATTCCTTATCCAAAAAAAGGCCAGTACCATCTTGCTTTTTTGCTTGAATCAGCCGCAGACAGCTACGAAAAAATTATTCCAGACAATTTTAAAGATCATCCAGGCGAAAAGTTTTGCAAAGTTTTTATGCCTAACTCGCCAAACCCAACCTCGGGATATTTTTTTATAATGCCGGAAAGCGAAATAATAAAAACTAATATTTCGTTTGAAGAAGCTCTAAAAACGCTTGTTTCATGCGGTTTGATTACCCCAGAATCAGTTAAAACATTAAATAAACAAAATTAATTACATGGTTTTTACAAGATATTTTTTTGCACGATTTTTTAAGTATTTTTTGTCAATCAGTGTCCTACTCGCTTGCATTGTTAATTTCATTGAATTTTTCGAGAAAATTGTGCACGTCCGACAAGCCAGCATACATACGATATTAAATTTTGTAGGAATAAACCTTATTCCATCTTTTTTTGATTTATTGCCGATTGCATGCTGGCTTGCTTCATGTCTGCTTATCAAAGAATTTTATCAACAAAACGAGTGGGAATCTATAGCTCTTCTAAACATTAACAATCGCACACTACTAAAACTAGCTTTTTATGTGGGGCTTTCGATCGCTTGCTTGAGTTTTATTTTTAGAGAAGTCTTTGTTGAGCGCATGGTTTTTAACTCTGAACAGTTTAAAATGGAAAACTTTAAACAAAAATCGGCCCAAAAAATTATGGGCAAGTGGCTTGAAATCGCGCCAAATATTTTTGCATATTTCAGCATGCTCGATTTTTCGACCAACAGCGGCACAGACCTCATGCTTTTGTTCATTAATCCAGACTTTTCGATTCAAAAAGTTTTAAGTGGCCAAACATTTGAAATAAAGCCAGAGATTAATGAAATAATTATTCGATCAGGAGCCTCTTTTGACGTTGACAACAATTTGCAGGAAAAATTTTTAAATAAACACATAACGTTGCCAACTTTTTTTTCACAAATAAAGATAAATTTTGAGCCAGCAACGCTATTTAATTTGCTCAAAAACTTCGCCAACAAACGCATTTTACCACCCGCAGTCCAACGCTCGCTGCAGCACCAGATAACGAATAAGGTTGGATTTTATCTTAAATTTATCCTCTATCCATTGCTAACGTTCGCATTATTCATATTTTTTTGGCATACCCATATCTTAAAATGGGTTGCTATTTTCGCCCCTTATCCACTTTTTGTTGGATATTCGATCATGTCAGATTTCATGTTTTCAGTTGGAATAAATCCATGGTTGCTGTTAATTTTCTACTTTTTGATTCTGTTTGTAACTTATTTAATCTTTTTTACTAATTTTATTCGAAAATGCAAGTTTTAGGCGTATAGCTGTTGAAAAAATTTCATAAATCACTAGAATAATACATGTGTAGTTGAATTATGTTTATTTAAAAGATTTATCAGGAGCTAGATATGAATTTATTAATTAAAAAACTTACTCTGGCGGTTTTAGTCGCATGCACGATTGGTTCATCGTTTGCAGAAGTAAGCGCTTCAGCTGTTGAGGCTGACGCAGTTGATGTTGCTCAGGTTGTTGAAGTTGCAACAAAAGCACAAGGCCGAGATGAACTTTTTGCCCGCGTTATTAAGGCGTCAGCAGAAGATAAGCCTTGCATGTTCTTTGAAAGCTTTGGCAAATATCCTCACGCCATCATTAGCTACCCTCGAAAAAATGAAGTCCGTGACATTCTTTTTGCTTGCGACAAAGATGAATCGATTGATTTTGTTCAAGACCCTGAAGATTTTGCAAATCTTGTACCTGCAAAGCTAAAAGTTGCCTGGCCATTGCTTGGTATTTTCACAGAAAAAAAATATAAAGGCTTTGTTGTCGATAAAATTGTTATGAAGGCTATCAGCTCAGACAATTACGAAGAACAATTCAAAACACCTTTCATTGTTTCTGAGTATGAATCAGGAATGGATATGATGTGGGTTTTTGGTTCTGTCGAAGAGTTTCAAGGCTTTAAAAATTATTTTTTGAAGAATGTAACAACTCCGGCCACAAAAAAGCCGTTTTTGGTTTTGAAAATTGAAAAAAATCAAGACGCTTTGACCGAAGAAGATTTAGCATTTTTAGACCAATATTTTGACGTAGCCGATATTTCAAATCAAGAGGCAAATGAACGTGCTGCTAAAATTACAGCATTGATTAAACAAATGAGCTACGACGTCTCTGATTATGCGACACATCAAGTTGGCAAGAGTCTGCATGACATGCTGATTGAAGATGTCGATACAGAATGGCTTGGCTTTGAGCACAAAAAGCTCGCCCGCGCAGCTTTCTGGACAACAATTGCTACCGCAGCCGTTGTGATTGGTGTACCTGTAGCGATTTTACTTAGCGCATACATAAAAGATCCTGCTACACTTTGGCTTAGAGAACAATTACCATGGTTGAACAACAAAATTAACAGTAATAACCAACGTGGTACAACTCTAAGTGCCACAAAATAATTTCTAAGCTAGCTTCAAAAAGAGCCCTCTCGAAATCGAGAGGGCTCTTTTCTTTAGAATTCTTTTTATGGAGTTTAGAGCAGGAGCAGTTTTCCTTATTTTGAAAATTTTAATTCGGCAAGCCACATCCAATCGTACGTTGCTGGCGGGGTCTAAAATTTTATTATTTTCTTTGAAGCTCTGATGAATACAGGACTTACGTATCAAAGTGCTGAAAACCTTTTGAAAACCTAGAAAATCTATCGATTAGAAAGTTCACAGATTTCGTCTTAAGCCGTCTGAGAGACT
>LBTE01000011.1 GCA_000989955.1 candidate division TM6 bacterium GW2011_GWF2_37_49
GAAAGCTTGGCGTAGATCGGCCTCAGTTAAATTACGAGACAGATTGCCAACATAAATTTTCATCAGAATACTCCTAAAAATGAATTTCACCAACTAAGAGTAGTCTAGCATAAACAAACAATATGTCGACCTATAAATAAAAAATCAGGTATTTATGGTTAAAATCATGACTGAGAGCGGGAAACGGGACTCGAACCCGCGACCCTCGCCTTGGGAAGGCGATGCTCTACCAATTGAGCTATTCCCGCATTCAGCTAAAAATTTAGCACATTTTTTGTCAAAAACAAATTTTATTTTTTAGCCAGTTCCGCAAAACCTCCTTCAAAGGCAAATGTTGCTATCTCATTGCGCCATGAAGGCTCTTCACGCTCTTGCAGCTCTTTGGGAAGTCCGTATTTATCGCCTGGCTTGCCAACAGCAAACATTGCTTCAATTGCATATCCATCGGGCAGTAAAAGCTCTTGTTTGGCTTTATCATAATCAAAGCCTTCCATTCCATGAATTACTAAGTTCATCTCATAGCCCTGCAACGCCAGATTTTGCAGCGCTGCTCCAGCGTCAAAAGAGTGAGTACGAGATGGTTTACCGTTGAAATCAAAATCTTTTTTTGAGCTTGCCACGATAAGCACGGCTGCATTTTTACACCAATCCTGGTTAAATGGAACAAGCAAATTAAAAAATGTAGCCCAGACAGGAGTTTCTCTAAAAGCATAAGCAAATCTCCATGGCTGATTATTGTAAGAAGACTGCGCCCAACGAGCGGCATCAAATAACGTCATAAGCTCATCTTTTGTTATTACTTCACCAGACATCGCTCGCGGTGACCAGCGATGTAAAATTAATTTATTAACATCATGATTTGATTCTCGGTTACTCATCATTTCTCCTTATTATACTTGAATTAATGGTTCACATATTTTAGTTCTAGATTTTTCATTAAAAACTTTGTTACTTTAAAATAAAGAATTTAGTTTTAAAATGAAAGTAAGGAGAAATATTGTGTTAAAAAAAATAGCTCTTTTCTTTAAATTGTTTTTATTCTTTTTTTTAACATTTTTAAACCAACATTATTCTTTTGCGATTTTTGGAAGTAGCAACATCCAAAACACTCTTAATTCAATGACCGTCGCAAATGCTAGCAATTTGTCAACATTCAACAATAATGTTATCAATTCCAGCTCTATGATGCTTGTGACTCCTGGAAGCGGTATAGCAAATTCAATTTATGATAAAATGCAATTTTTTTATGATGCAAGAATAACCCAAAACGCAAACTACCAAAAAATCTTACTGCAAACGCTCAGTAATGCTCAAGGCAGGGCATGCTTTGTTTTTTCTGGTCAAGTCGCAACCATATCTATGTGGTTCAACACAGTAGCTAGCGAATCAATGCTTTACAATAATTTCCCAAAATTTTTGGCCACATGCACAACACCAAGCCAACTTTTAACTAACATCGTACAATCAACATCGTATAATACAACGTATTACCAAGACTATCCATACGCCTCAACATCAGTTGCTACAAACTCAATATTTGCTATGATAACTTCATTTTTTAACAATAGAACCGCCAATCTTCAAACAAATATCAATTTCTTACAAGACTTACTTAATCTTTTAAACGCAGCAAATGGTAAAAAATTCTTAACCAACGTTGAAAACACTTCAGTTATCTCTTGGATTACTACTGTATCCAACGAACAAAGTACGCTTTATGCATTACTTACTAACTTTAACAACTACCTAACAACATATAAAAATAACCCGGTCGAATTAAATGCGTATATCATCTCAAATACAAATTATTCGCAACCTTACCTACAAGATTATCCCGACCCAAAAAATTCAATTTACGCAATTCTAAACTATCTTTTTACATCCAGAGAAACAATGTACTTATCGGACAAAAATTTTCTGACAAATCTACAATCAGCACTCATCAACGCAAAAACAAAATCATTTTTAACAGCTGCCCAACAAACAGATGTCACAAACTTGGCAGCAACCGTTGCTCAAGACATAACATTAATAAATGGATTCAATTCAGCTTTTTCAGGAGCAACCACTGTAGCACAATTAAAAACTATTATTCCAACGTATAATAGAAGCTATTTTCAAAATGCCCCATCTACAACAAGTAATATCTACACAAAAATACAAACTTTTTTTAATCAAAGATCAACAGCCGCAACACAACCAGATCCAACAAAACGAAAAGCTGATCTGATAGCCCTACAATCATTGCTTGCAGCCGCTCAAAATAAATTTTTTTTACCAAGCACCAAAATAACAGATATTAACTTATTGCACACGACAGTAACTAATGAAGTAAGCAACATCGTAATCCCAAGCGCTGGATCAGAAAGTTCATCCATTTCAGGAAGCGCAGAATCAATCACTCCAACATTCATCTTTGACCCTAGTAAATATGGAAACGATTCAATAGTTTATAATGCGGCTGCATGGATGGCCCCAAATGGAAGTGAAGGAAATTTTGCAGTTAAATTTAAAGCGAGAGGACAAAAAGATCTCTATGTTCAACTATCTCCAAACCCAAGCGCCACCGTTGGCAATGTTTATAACTTAAACATTGGAGGAAACAATAATAGTTTAACATGGGTAAGAAATTTCACCACAGCTGGCGCAACAACTCTAATAATCGGAAATCAAGTTTTAAACTCAAGTGCCTTAATCACAGGTGGATTGCCTGGCGATGGATCTACATGGGATGATTACTGGGTAAAAATTGAAAATAACAAAACTCTTTCTTTTGGAAAAGGCCAAACTGTAGGAACCAATGAAGCTGTACGTTGGACGTTTGCCAAGCCGTTGGACGCTAACGTTCGATATGTTGGTTTTGGAGGATATTCAAATATTATTCAATTTTGCAACATTCAAACGATAGCAAATGATCAATCAATTGCAATAAAATCAAAGTTTGCAACAGATCTTGGAGCTGCAACAACAATCGATGGATTACTCGTAATAATCAATAATTTGGAGTACAATAAAACATATTTACAAAATTATCCAAACGAAACATCAAATTCGATTTTTACAAAAATACAAGGGCTTGTTAACTCAAGAACAGATCCTTTAAATAAAAATGTAACATATTATACAAATCTAAAAAATTTACTTATAAGTGCCAAAGATAAAAACTTCGTATCGACTTCACAAAACACCGTAATTATTGCACTTATCGCAACAATAGATAGCGAATTAAATAGCATATTTATCACAAAACCCCAACCTCCAATCCAGCCAATTGTACAACCTTCACCACCCTCAACCGACAAATTCTCACGCATACAAACCCAAGACAGAGGCCCAACTAGAAGGCGTCAGGTTCCTACTCAACGAAACCGCATTGTAGGCAGACAACGTTCAACAATAAACGTTTATTAATAAATAAGCTTATTCATACCATTCTAATTTCAAAATCTACCAAACCTTGCTCTATCTCAAAACATGCATTGGCAGATTGATACATCAACCACAATTTCTCGCATGCAGCTATTCATCGGAGCTGCAAAGAAAATGATGAATTTTTGCACCTCGCCAGCAGCGTGCGATTGGATGTGGCTTGCCGAATGAAAATTTTCAAAATAAGGAAAAATGCCCATGCTATTTACAGCTAGCTTCCAATCGTAGATTTGCAACCAAACGCAAAAAGCTTTATTTTAGGTGCTTTAACAACAAGGTAACACGAAAAATATTTAAAAAGTTATTACTTTAGTAAAGAACTCTAAAAAGGCATTCTCAATACTGCATTCATTGATTAATTTTTATCTTGAATTATTATCTTCTGAGGCAGTATTCCAAAAATGAAAGATGATAAAAATGAAAGATTTTAGGTTGTCGGCTGCGGGCGTAATCCTGCATCAAGAAAAGGTTTTGCTCGTCAGATATAAAGGTCAGAACGGCGGTACATTTTTGGTTGGACCCGGCGGTGGAGTTCAGATCGAAGAAGACCTACACGCCGGACTCAAACGCGAAGTTTTGGAAGAGACGGGCTTGCACGTAAACCCCGGCAAAATGCTGGTTGTCGAAGACCTGCTTGCAAGCAAATATCGTGTAATCAAGGTATGGTTTTTGTGCTCGGTCGTCGGTGGAGAGCTTGCAAAAACGGAAGAGGCTCGAATTGAAGGGATAATCGACGTCGGTTGGTACGACAAAAAACAGCTCGCCAACAAAACAGTTTATCCAGAAATTTTGCAAAACTTTGACTGGGCAGAGTTTTCAAGCAATAATTTTGAGACAAAATATTTAACAATGAAAAAAGCCAATTTTTGAAAATCAACAGCGTAAAATTGAAAGAATATATGAATACATATTCAAAAGAACAAATTATAAATTCTATAGAAACATTAGTCAGAGACGCATGCATGCGCAAAACAAATGCGTTTGGCCAAGGAATCTGGACTCATCACATAGTTTTTGTTGTAAAATATTCCAAGATGCTGGCCCAGATGCTTGGCGCCGACCAGGAGATTGTTGAAATCGCTTCACTTTTGCATGATTATGCAGGGATAAAGGATTTTGCTTGCAGCGAAGAGCACCACATTCATGGGGCCCAGGAAGCAGAAACTATCTTAAAAGCGTTCAATTACCCCGATGATAAGATCGAAAAAGTAAAACAATGCGTCTTGTCTCATCGAGGCAGCGTTGTTATTCAAAAGAACTCTCCAGAAGAAATATGCGTGGCAAGCGCGGACGCCATGGCACACATAGATCAAATTGCATCTTTATTGTATGCAGCATTCAATGAAAGAGGCAAATCGATAGAAGATGGCAAAACGTGGGTTAGAGAAAAGCTCAAACGATCTTGGAATAAACTTTGTCCAGAGGCACAAGATATCGTCAAGCATAAATATGAATGTGCACTTGAGATTTTGAAATGAAATGGAAGAACTAATGAAAAAGCTTATTAAATTCAATCAAACACATGTAAAGAAAAATAACGATACGTGCGAAGTAATCGAATATTTATTCAATCAACCGAATATTGGAATTGCCCTAGCAACAATTAACGGACGATACCCTGCCGAGCAGGATAAAAAAGTTGTAAACAGCGCCTGTGACTTAATTTATTTTGTTCTTGAAGGACGCGGTACAGTTCATACAAAAGACGGCAGTTTTAGTCTTGCAAAAAACGATGCGTTGTTTTTGGCTTGCGAGGAATGGTATTGGGTTAATGGCGATAATCTTGAAATATTGGTCATTTCAGCCCCAGAATGGAGCGTTGATCAATACAAAGAATTTTAGGCAAATAATTGATCAAACGAAGCACTAAATTCTAAGAAAACCATAAAAATAGCTTTAAAATCGCAGTATTTATCGAGCTTTCATGCTTACCTGGACAAGTTTAAACTTAGAGTTTAAACTTGTCCTTGAGGTGAAAAATGATAATAAAAAGAACTTTAGAAGAAAAACTGAAAATTTTAGCTGCTCAGTTTGCAGCTATTTCGGTTACTGGGCCAAGACAATCTGGCAAAACAACCCTTGTAAAAAAGACTTTTCCCAACTACGAGTATTTCAACTTTGAAGATCCGAATACCCGATCCATTTTTCGGGCTGATCCCCATAATTTTTTAAAAAAATTTATGGACGCCCCTGGGCTTATTTTAGATGAGCCACAAAATGTTCCCGAACTGTTTTCGTATTTACAAATTTATATCGATGAATACCATAAACCAGGGCATTTTATAATCACTGGCTCTCAAAATTTTCTATTAAATGAATCCATCAGCCAGAGCTTGGCTGGTCGAGTGGCCATTTTAAATTTGCTACCACTTTCAATAAATGAGTTAACGCAGGCAAACGTACTTTCATCATCGATAGATGAAACGCTTTTCAAGGGATTTTATCCTGAGCTTTATAAAAAAGAGATCTCCATTGTCGATTGGTACGGCAGCTATATTAATACTTATCTTGAAAGAGATGTTCGTCAAATAAAAAATGTTACAAATCTTGATAGGTTTAGCTATTTCATGCGACTTTGTGCTGGCCGCAACGGACAAATTTTGAATTTATCATCGATAAGTGATGATTTAGGAATCAGCGTAACGGCCGTAAAGCAATGGTTGTCGGTGTTGCAGGCCTGTTACATAATTTTTTTATTGGAGCCGTATCACAAAGATTTTAGAAAACGCGTTATCAAGTCCCCAAAAATATTCTTCTATGATCCCGGCATTGTTTGCTCTTTACTTGGCCTTACTAATTCTGACCAACTCTTTGCAAATTACATGCGAGGCAACATATTTGAATCAATGATAGTAGCAGACTTTGTAAAACAGCAGTTAAACCATGGATTTAGACCATCTTGTTATTATTGGCGAGATAAATCTGATTTTGAGATTGATTGCCTTGTTGAGCAAGGTGGAAATATAACCCCAATTGAGATAAAAACTTCAAAGACTGCAGACATTGAAGCACTAGAAAAAATGCTACCTTGGAATACTCTTACAAAGACGGTGCAAAAAAATAATGTGCTTATTTATGGCGGTGATAAAGATTGGGATACGGAAAAGGGACGCATTGTAAGTTGGCACTCAGCAGGCGATTTGCTTAGCTGAACTAAAAAGGAGCGCTAATGACAAAACAAATATTTAAGTTCGATAAATTAGTTCGTGATAAAATACCAGAAATGATTCAATCCGAGGGAAGCGTTGTGCACAGTAAAAAGCTGCATGGCGACAAGCTTGTAGAAGCATTAAAAAATAAGCTACTTGAAGAGGCGCATGAAGTACTGCAAGCCAAATCTGTTAACGAGTTAAAAGAAGAGCTTGCCGATGTGATGGAGGTTTTGACTGCAATCGCATCAGCTCAAAACATTGATCTTGCCGAAATTGAAGAAGCTCGTATTTCCAAAAACGTAAAACGTGGCGGTTTTAATGATGGAATATATATTTCGGCAATTGAAGTTGATGAAAATAATCCCGCGATTAAGCGTTATCTCTCCAATCGTGATAAGTACCATGAAATTACGCATGGAACCTCGAGTGCTGCTCGAGAAAAAAGCGATGATTTTTGGGTGATGCTATGCAAACTTGTTGATGAATCTGAAATTGTTATTGATCGGCCAAAACACTCAGCTCATCCAAAATTTCCAGATTTTATTTATCCTGTCGATTATGGCTTTTTGAAGGGCACAAAGGCCTCGGATGGCAATGAAATCGATATCTGGATAGGTACATCCCAAAACAAAAAAATTAACGGCATTCTTTGCACGGCCGATCCAATGAAAAAAGATGTCGAAACTAAAATTATCTATGCATGCACCCAGGACGAAATTAACTTAATTTGTGATACTATGAATGTTGTACTGAAAGCAATTTATATTCCTAACTCAATGGATTGATACAATGATTGAACAAGCTTTATTAAATTTTTTTAAACTAAACAATATAAGCTACAAATTATTTGAGCATCAACCAGTTTTTACTGTTGATGATAAACCGATTGTTACTAAAATTGATGGCATGAATGTTGAAAATGAAGATGTTCCCAGACCACATTTTAAAACACTGTTTTTAAAAGATAAAGCGGGACAAGTTTTTTTAGTCAGTGTTATTGAAGATAAACGGGTCGATCTTAACGCATTGAGCCAAGAGCTTAGCTGTGCTCGTTTTTCTTTTGGTAAAGAGGTGGAGCTGCTTGAACTCATGAATGTCACGCCTGGATCAGTAACTCCATTCGGCCTTATTTTTGATCGACAAAATCAAATTATATTTGTTTTGGATGAGGATGCGTTAAAATTGGATGTTGTTGGTTTTCATCCACTGAAAAACGATATGACCGTCGTTATGCCATTGCAGGAATTTTTAAAGTGCATGGAAATTATGAAACACCCGCCTAAAATTATACGAATTCCAATCAAGTCAAATGCTTGATTTTTAGGGTTATACATCTAGCATAGCAGTTCAAACCCTGCACAACATGAGGCTTATCATCAAAATGATAAATTTTATACATCGGCCGGCCGGCATTGATTGGCACGTGAATTTCGAATGAAAAAAATGGAAATAGCGAAAACTGGCATCTACTTTGAATGAATTGATATAATCAGTCTTTTGAAGGGTTAAATTAAAGCGAAAAAATAGCGTGTAAATAAAGGATTTTTATGATAAATAAAGAAACAATTGAAGAGGTTAAAAATCGGCTTGTCAAAACTTATAACCCAATCGCTATCTACCTCTTTGGATCATATGCTTGGGGCACGCCCACCGAAGACAGTGACTTAGATTTGTTGATCGTCGTTGATAAATCAGATGAGAGAGCAATTAAAAGAAGTTTTGAGGGATACAAGGCGTTGTGGGGACTTGGCATCTCCAAAGATATAATTGTTTATACTAGCAGCGAATTTGAACATGCATCACAAAAAGAAATGTCACTGTCCCACAAAGTCAAGTCTCGTGGAAAGGTGATCTATGTCAGAGCATAACGATTGGCTATTCAAAGCAAAAAGTGATTTGAAGTCAGCCAAAAAATTGTCCAAAGATGACGATGAAACGCTTGACACTGCTGCATATCACACTCAACAATGTGTAGAAAAGACACTAAAAGCTTTTCTTGTTTTTAATAACAGAGTACCACCAAGAACACATGATTTAGAGAAGCTTTTAGAGCTTTGTGTCGTTTTGATATATCTTTAAAGACTTTATCCGAAGATGTAATTACATTGATTCCATACGCAATTTATTCAAGATATCCGGATGACTATTTTGAGATTAATAGGTCTGACGTTGAGTCGGCAATAATTATTGCCCATAAAGTATTTAATTTGATATGTAACAAAACAAACACAAAGCCTGACACAAACCTTACAATTTTTGACGAAGCAGATAAAAAGTAACGAGGAATTGTCTTATGTGTAAAAAAAATAATTTAATGTTCGTTGCCGCCATTGCCCTGGCAATCGCATTAGCCGGCTGTGATTGGTTCCGCAAGAGCTCCGCCAGAGAAACAATTTTTGATAAAATCGTCAACATACCAAAAGAATTGGTGCTTGAGATCCCTCAACTGCCGCCATTGTGCGATGAACTTCCGGGTCTAAAAAATGGCTTTGCCGATATTCAGGACGGCAAGCTTTATTACGAAGAAGAGGGGCAAGGTATTCCGCTAGTTTTGATTAATGGAGGCCCTGGAGGGACTCATCACACTTTCCACCCATATTTTTAACAACTCAAAGATGTTACCAGAATAATTTATTACGATCAGCGAGGAACAGGTAAATCTGGCAGCGATGACACCGGTAAAATTTACACCATTAAACAAGCTGTCGAAGATTTAGAAAGCCTGAGACAAGCGTTAAATATTGATAAATGGGTTGTCCTTGGCCACTCGTACGGTGGGTTACTTGCTCAACTTTATGCATTAAAATATCCCATGCATTGTACTGGGATGGTGCTCAGCACAGCCGATCCTTTCGGTGGGAATGCGGGCTTGTATACTGGAATTGGACCACAATATAATCGTGCAGCTCAGTTTATCTCACAAAAAGAGTTTGATGCATGGGCAGATCTTGAGAAAAAGGCAAAAGAGGGGAAGCTTACTTCTTTGCAAATGAGTTACAATAGATTTTTGAGTGGTTATTGGAAGTTTGCATTTTATCATAAACCACCTGAAACGGCACTAATTAGGCAATTATACCATGGATTTATTCAAGCTCCAGGATTTAGAGACACAATGATTTCAGAAATTGCCAAAATAAATCTGCAAGGTAAATTTGACGATTTTGATATTCCGACATTAATCTTAGAGGGCAAGTTGGACGTTCTGTGGGGTGATATGGATAGAGTGGCTATCATGCGCAAACAACATCCACGAGCTCAACTTGAAATCTTTGAAAAATCTGGCCACATGATATTTGTTGACGAGCCAGAAAAATTCTTTCCACTGCTTAAAAGTTTTTTAAAAAAAATCAGCCCAAGCCAAAATAATCTACAAACCGGGCAATCGACTAACATGGCCAGAGCCTCGTACGGACGTTGAGATTAAAAATATCATGACGCAGGCTTTGCATCATTAGAACACAGCTTTGATGTACTCCAACATCCCGATGTACAAATACGCATACTTATGCTAAATTTGGCATAGTTATCAAGTCTGTAAATCGCTGATTTTGGAGATTTCATGAAAACAATAAGTTTTATCGTATGGAAAGAGAATGCCGAGTTTGTGGCACAATGTTTAAATGTTGATGTGGCTTCGCATGGAGACACGCTTGATGATGCCATTAAAAATTTGAAAGAGGCCGTTGAGCTTTATTTTCAGGGAGAGATTGATTACGTTATCCCCGAAGTGGAATCAATATTTTTGGGCAAAGAAACAATCAATGTCTAAATTGTATTCCTCTGATCATATTCAAAGGATCCTGGAAAAATTAGGCTTCTTTTTTGTTTGTCAAAAAGGCTCCCACGGTAAATTAAAAAATAACTCAGGACGAGTTGTTATTCTGCCAATGAATAAAAAGGAAATACCGTTGGGAACATTTAGAAGTATTTTGAGGCAGGCAGGAATAAATGAAATTGTCTTCAAAAATCATGAATAAAAAATTTGAACAAAGCAGCGGTAACGTCTTTGCCGATTTAAACTTGTCAAATTCAGAAGAGGCTTTAGCGAAGGCTGAGCTCGCAAGACAAATTCATTTAATAATTAAGAAAAAAAAGCTAACCCAAGAAAAAGCCGCTCTTACACTTGGTATTGATCAGCCAAAGGTTTCGGCTCTTGCCAGCGGAAAACTTACAGGTTTTTCGCTGGAACGATTGTTTCGCTTTTTAAATGAACTTGGTCAAGATGTAACAATAAATGTTACGCCAAAGGCTCGCACGCATAAAAGAGGATCTATCAGCATTGATGCACCGGATTCGGATTCAAATTATTTGCGTCGTTAGCGATAGGAATTAATATGCCAATTTCGATTTATATAATTTTAGGACTAATATTTTTACTCATTGCGCTTAGTTTTTTATGGAGATATTCATCCCGCAGAGTATCTCTCCCATGTCCCTCGTGGCTAAGCTGGATGGTCGAGCTTGATAATCCATTTACAAAAACTAACCGCACACACGTTATCATTGAGAACCTGCAACTTGAGCCTGGCATGAGTGTTTTAGATGCAGATTGCGGTCCGGGAAGATTAACGATACCAATCGCCATAAAATTGGAAAATCACGGAACCGTAACAGCTATGGACATCCAGGCGGATATGTTGCGCAAGGTTCAGAAAAAAGCACATTTAAAGTGCATGGAAATTATGAAGCATCAGCCTAAAATTATACGAATTCCAATCAAGTCAAATGCTTGATTTTTAGGGTTATACATCTAGCATAGCAGTTCAAACCCTGCACAGCATGAGGCTTATCATCAAAATGATAAATTTTATACATCGGCCTGCCGGCAACGATTGGATCACGGTTTTAGAATGAAAAAAATGGAAATAGCGAAAACACACATGATGCATTTTATGCCTATTTATCCCCAGGTTTAAAGCCCTGGGGATCTTCTGCTCGATTCAATAAATTAATTTGGTAAAACGTTATCGCATTAACGCTTCACGGAAGTTGTCGATTTCATCAAGAACTTTGCCTGCTCCCAAAACAACGCAGAGAAGTGGATTGTCTGCTACTTTTACAGGAAGACCTGTTTCATTTGAAATCAATACATCAAGATTTTTAAGTTGAGATCCGCCACCGGACATCATAATTCCACGATCTACCAAGTCTGAAGAAAGCTCTGGAGGTGCATTTTCAAGAGCTGATCTTACAGCATCGATTATAACGGATATTGGCTCTGTCAATGCTTCAAACGTTTCTGTATCAGAGAGAGTGATTGTCTTTGGTACGCCTGTAACCAAGTCACGGCCTTTTACCGAGACCTGTTTTCTTACATCTGCATCCAACAATGCTGTCCCAATTTTTATTTTGATATCTTCGGCTGTTTTTTCACCAATCAGAAGATTATATTTTTTCTTAACGTATTGAACAATGGCATGATCCATTTCATCGCCACCAACACGAGCAGACTTGCAGTATACAACGTCTTTGAGCGAAATTATTGCTACTTCAGTTGTTCCACCTCCAATGTCTACGATCATGTTACCAGTTGGTTCGTTTACTGGAAGCCCGGCGCCAATTGCAGCGGCCATTGGTTCCATGATTGTGTACACTTCTCTAGCGCCCGCTTGTTTGGCTGAGTCTTCTACTGCTCTTTTTTCTACCTGAGTTATGCCTGATGGAACGCCAATAATCATGCGAGGTCTTACCAAAGTGCGACGATTATTGTGTACTTCACTGATAAAATAACGAAGCATGCTTTCTGTCAATTCAAAATTGGCGATGACACCGTCTTTCATTGGTCGACTTGCGACAATGCTTTCTGGTGTTTTGCCAAGCATGCTCTTTGCCTTGTCTCCAGCGGCAAGAACCTCATTTGTAGTAGATTTTACAGCAACAACAGACGGTTGATTAAGTACAACTCCACGATTTTTAACATAAATCACAGTGTTTGCCGTTCCCAGATCGATTGCCATGTCGTTGGAAAATAGGCTAAATAATTTAGTGGCTGGCCAAAATTTCATTTATTTTACCTTAAAATTAAAAATGTAACTGTGCACCAAGTGTAATTTGATGCGTTTTACAAATACCGTTACCAGTTATTGGTAGATCATAAGATGCAAAAAACTTAGGACGCATAAACCAATTTTTTAGACCTTCTTTTGAATCATAAACGGCTTGAAACGTAAAATAATGTGCGCGCCACTTTGATAACTCGCTTTTATCATCAAAATTTTTGAGTGATTCTTGCTGCGTTAATCCAGCGCTGGATGTGTTTTTTTCAATATAACTATTTATTGTTTTATCTTCACGCTTGTCAAACCACTGATCCATTTGATGTCTAAGATATGAATATCTAAACTGAACATGCAAACCATCAGTTAAATTTTCAAGTGTGAAGTATGCCGAAAATTTTAGCGTCAGTCCAGCATCTTCTTCAATTTTTCCAACAAGAGCGCTGTAAGTTGTAGGTTCATTGCCAACCGCAAGCCTTGTAGTTCTTGATGCATTGAATTGCTCAAGCATTCCAAGTATCAAACCAAATTTCCAGTCTTGTTTTAGCTCAAATTCTGGAACAATATCCAAATACATTCCCCAGTGCCCATTATTCATGAATGGTACAGTGCCAGGATAATTGATATTCATTTTAGGACTTGTTGGAGCTATTGCGCCAAGCTGAATATTCGCATCGATGCTGCGCATCATCAATGCATGTTCTGCATAATAATTCCAACGCACGTGTAAATCTAAGTCCCCAAAACCATCACGATTTAGATCGGTGCCTTGGATGCCTATTTCTCTGTGGGTTAGCTGTCTAATTTTATCAATTGTTACAATTTCAGCAGAACTTAAATTTTGATGATAAGCATTGTAAAAAGCATGCGAGTCAAATGCGAAGCGACTTGTTGTATTCATGTGATAAACTGGAAGCCAAAATCCAACGGTAAAATCTTTTAGCCTGAGAGCTTTCAAATTTTGTTCGTATTCAAGCATAAAACCGACTGTCTCTATTTCTCCGTCGATCTTATATTTTAGCGATTTTCCATCAAGCTCATGCGTTCCGGTAATAGCATAGATTGGATCAATATTATTGCCATAAACTGTTTTTAGGCTGGTGATAACATCCTTGAGGTCATACTTACCCCACAGTTCCGGAATGCCGCATCTTCCACCATATCGACGAAAAGCTGTTGATGTTTTTGAATAAAAGATTTGAGGTGTAATTATAGATTCTTTTTTTGTCACATAACTTTCTGGACGTTCAAAAAAGTAAAAATAGCGATTACCAGAATGCGTAGCAGAACATTCAAAATAAGATAAAACTAATATTGAAATTATAATAAAAAAAAAGCTACGAAGTTGTTTCATTTTCAATCCAAAGGTTTTAAGGTTTAAACATAAAGCTGGAGAAACTTTTCGTAGCTTGAGCTTACTTTAAATTTGTCTTTAGTCAAGAATTCTAAGGATTATATTTTATGTCCTTTTTTATTTTCGTTTGGAATACTCCAAATCCTTTCCGGAAAGTGAGACTTTGTACGAATTTTACATTTTGTTGATATTTTTTTGTCGTACTTGATTTCTTTTTTGATGTTTTTCATAAAACTTCCTCCTTCGCAGCGTTACTTAAAAACCTTCCATTTCCCTGATATAAACATACTTTATTTATGGCCGAATAGTCAATTATTTGAAATTAGTTTTGCCGAAAAACATATAATTTTATTAATAAAAGGCGTAATTCAATAAAAAGCTGCTCAATTTAATTAAAAATCAGGCATAGATAGGTAGACTTTTTTATTGGATTTTAAAGTAAAGTTGCACTTTTGGGCTTAACCAAAGTTTGCCTGGATGCCTGACCTTCAAGAATAATCATGTCTTTTTCTAAATTTTTTAAATATTCCATGACTGGACCTGAATATTGCTCGTGTCTAAGTGCAAAATCCAAATTTGCTTTTAGAAGCCCAAGCGGATTGCCTATGTCATACCTGTTGCCCTGAATTTTGTAAGCGAAAACTTTTTCGCCAGAATAAAGCAAATTTTGCATTGCATCAGTGAGCTGTATTTCGCCACCAACTCCAAGCTTAGATTCGCCGAGCATTGTAAATATATTTGGTGAAAGAACGTATCTTCCGATTAATGCAAGATTTGAAGGCGCATTTGCAATCGAAGGCTTCTCAACTAATTCTTTAACTTGAAATAGATTTGGCGAAAACTGCTTTTTAATGCCTATGATCCCGTATTTTGAAACTTGATCTAGTGGGACTTCCTGCACTCCTACAACATTACACTTTTCTTGTTGAGCTATTTGCATTAATTGTGCGATAGCTGGAATTGGCCCGGTTATTATTTCGTCTGGCAGCATAATTGCAACGTGTTCTTTGTAAATTAAGTGGCTTGCTGACCATACAGCATGTCCAAGACCAAGAGCCTCTTTTTGTCTGATATAAACAAAATTTGTTGACTCAATAACCTTATTCAAGCTTTCAAAGCATCCTTCTTTGCCTTTGTCCTTTAATCTTGTGTCGGGTGAATCAAAGTGATCTTCGATTGCCTTTTTATTTTTTCCGGTAATTACGATAAATGTTTTAATTCCTGATTTTGCACCTTCTTCAGCTATGTATTGAATGGCTGGCTTGTCTAGAATTGGAAGCATTTCTTTTGGCATTGTTTTTGTTGCTGGCAAAAAACGTGTTCCAAGCCCACCCGCAGGAATGATTGATTTTGCAATTACCATCTCTTCATACTCCTTTTAAAACTGCTCTAAAAATTTTGTTTTGCCGTTGTAAAATAGCCTTACGTCGTCAATTCCGTATCTCAACATTGCAAGACGCGTAAGACCAAAGCCAAAAGCAAAGCCTGAATATTCTTCCGGATTGATGCCGCTTTGTTTTAATACGTTTGGATGAATCATGCCAGCTGGAAATAATTCGATCCATGTTGATTTTTTGCACACAGAACAACCATTCTTGCAAAAAGGGCATCGCATATCAATTTCTACGCCCGGTTCAACGAATGGAAAAAATCCAGGTCTTATCCTGATGTCCAATTCGTCTTTTTTAAATAATGCTTTTAAAAATGTTTGAATTGTTGCAAAAATGTTAGCCATACTAATATTTTTATCTATCAACATTCCTTCACATTGCATAAAAATGATTTCATGTGAGGCATCTATTGCTTCATGTCGGTAGCACTTACCTGGCGCAACAACGGCCAATGGAAGAGGTTTATTGCGCATTGCGTGTACTTGAACTGGTGATGTGTGTGTGCGCATAAGCATGCCAGGCACATCAAGCCAAAAAGTATCATACATATCTCGAGCAGGATGGTCATGCGGAATGTTAAGAGCGGAAAAATTGTATTCATCAGATTCAGCCTCTGGTCCATCAGCAATCTCGTAGCCCATCGAAATAAAAATGTCTTCAATTTCAGCGATCAGATGCGTGTATGGATGTAAATAGCCTTGCTTTGCGTTTGGTTGAGTGGCGGAGACGTCAAAGCTTTGTTTTTTTAGAACATCGGCTTGCGCAAGCTGTTTTGTTATGCTGGTTTTTGCCAGCTCAAGCTCGCTTTCTGCGCTAATTTTAAATTGATTGATTACTGGCCCAAATTCTTTTTTTTCTTCAAGAGACAAGTTTTTAATTTCACTCATCAGAGCGGTTATCAGCCCATTTTTGCCTAAAAACTTTATACGAATGTCATCCAATGTCTTCAAGCTTTGTGCGTTTTTTACTTCATTTTTAAAATCAGATTTTATATTTAAAATCTTGCTTTTTAAATCAAACATTTTAACTCCAGCTTTAAATTGAATTCAACGTAGAGCGCATAGTTCACAGAATGGTACCATTTTTCTGCAGTTTATTCGATAAAAATTTTTGAAAAGATTTATTCTTATCAACGATAACGTTTTTGCAGTTTCTGTAAAACTTTCTCGTAAAACACGATCCAATCAATGCTGGTAGGCCGCATCTAAAAAAATATTAATTTGCTGGCATTGGCGATTGGAGCGATTGTTTAAAGTGTTAGTGGCAATGTATTGCCCTGGATATGATGGTCTTAGACGATATGTTTTTTACTAAATATAAAATGCTTGCTTAAAATGTTCTATTTTGGATATTTTGAAATTAAGCTTCAATTGAATTGTTCGCATAATTTGCAAATTATTAACAGTTTATTATCAGGGGCAGGGAGGCTAATTTCAAAAAATTATTGTTAGAGTATCGAAAGAGTTTTGAGGTATTAGTTGAAGGAAGTGTGAAATGAAAAAATTTAAGTATTTAATTTTGATAATGTTATTAACGATTGTTAGTTTTTATCCTGTTAATGCCATGGAAGATCCCGAAGAAACAGAAAAATCCGCACTAATAAATCGTCAGATAGCTTATCTTGAGTCATTCATCAAACAAGGATTGAATGAGAATAATATAAATATTACGAATTTTGCGGCGATAGATAAATGGATGGAACAGAATGAAGACGCTATAACACGAATAATTGCTGGATTTAATATTGCATTCATTGACATGGATAATGGCATAGCAAGTCGCCACATACGATTTTTATTGAAATTGGGAACAGAACTGCATGAATCTATCAGTAGAGCCTTGGCGATGATATCAATGCAAAAAACGTCAGCAGCAGCAAGAGATACAGCTCCACATATACGATTAAAAATAAAGGTCCCAAAAGCATCAGCGCCGCCAGTGTCAGCAGCTGCTGCTCCAATGGCCCATCTGATGCCTAGACCTGCGCAATTGCCTCAAGCGAGCAGGTCTATCTATAGATTTCCTGAGGATATACAACAATATATTAGAGGCCATCTGATGCCAATTTCAACAGCCGAGAGCCTGCTTGCCGCTGTTGAAACGCTCCGTTCTTATATGCAACAACCATCTCATGTAAAAACAAGACTGACAATTGGAAAAGCAATGATAGAGTTTGCCGCTAATAATCATATTATGTCTGAAAATATGATTATCCATATGCTAAAAGCATCAAATATTAACTTTAATTGCAAAAATGCAGATGGAAAAAATGCATTGGAAATATATTTAAAAAGACTTGAGATGGATCCCAAAAAAAACCGTAGCGGTATTATTGTATATATTCTAATGAAATTAGGTGTAGCGTTTGAACATATTGACAAATCCTATCTCATGGAAAATCTGCCAAAAAGAATGCCCCCTAGAGGTAAAAATCCCTTCAATTTAGTTCTAGATGCTCAGCGGGATGGCCTTGATTCAATACATCCTTACCATGATAAACAACAAAAAAGTGTACGCTCACCACAACTAAAACGTCGTAAACGCACCACTTTAGAAGATGAAGAGGAATATGATTATAGCAGCTCATCTTCTGGTTCAAACGAAGAAGAATCTAGTTCTAGCAGCTCATCTTCTGGTTCAGATGAAGACGAAGACGAAGTAGAAATTGGCTCTAGTTCATCGGCTCCAGAACCAGCTCCAGCACCAGCTCCAGTGATAGTTACAGCTTTAACTAAAAAACCATTTAAAAAACGAAAAGCTAAGGAGGATGAAGGAAGAATTGGCTCTAGTTCATCGGCTCCAGCACCAGCGCCAGTACTATCACAGTATTATATCGATGCTAGTCAGATACTTGAGCGCAACGCGATTGCTTTTGAAATGCAAAAAAGGATAATAAGGTTAAGTCGTCATTTAGCATCTAAATTGCAACAACATGTTACTAAGGATGTACTTGAAAATGATGAAGAGATTAAGGCTTATATAAAATTATTATTGGATGCAATTCCTTATTTTTGCATAAATAACGGACTTGTCTTTTGTGATATAATTTCAGAAAGTAGTGATGATTATATAAATAATTATAAAAAAATTCAGGCGATTTTAATTAGGGAAATGCGTAAAGTTGTTAATGAACATAAGGCTGAATTTTATTCTTCACCTGCTTATCGTAAGATTAAGGAACTTGGTGATGTTGTTGATTTGAGCACGTTGTCGTTTATAAATAAATACATTACAGATAATGCGCCTAAGTCTTTGATCTAATTTTGATTTAAATAACTGATGTTAGGCCGCTTATTCATATTTCAAATTCTGGATGAGCGGCCTCAATGTTTTTGCAGTTTCTGTAAAACTTTCTCGTAAAACACGATCCAATCAATGCTGGTAGGCCGCATTCAAAAAATTATTAATTTGTTGGCATGGACGATTGGAGCGATTGTTTAAAGTGTTAGTGGCAATGTATAGTCCTAAATATCATAGACTTGGCGCAGCACTTAAGTTTATCTAATTTTAAGCGTCAGAATTGCTAGAACGCAAAGAATGATGGAGATAATCCAAAATCTGACTGTGATTTTGGCCTCTTTCCATCCCATGAGTTCAAAGTGATGATGGAGTGGGGCCATCAAAAAAATTCGTTTTCCGGTTAATTTGTATGATGTTACCTGCAAAATTACTGATACAGTTTCTGCAACAAAAATACCTCCACTAATCAACAATAAAATTTCTTGCCTGGTCATCAAAGCCATGAAGGCAAGCCCACCACCCAGAGCCAATGAGCCTACATCGCCCATAAAAATTTGCGCAGGATAAGTGTTATACCATAAAAACCCGAGTAAGCATCCTATGAGTGTTGCGGCCAAAATTGTCAGCTCAGCGCTTCCCGCGTACGGTATAAAAAGATAGTTAGCAAATTTAACGTGGCCTGCAAGATACGCGATTATTGCAAATGTTGAGAAGTTTAAAATCAGTGGGCCTGTGGCAAGTCCGTCCAGCCCATCTGTCAGATTAACCGCATTGCTTGTTGCTACGATTATAAAAGTTGCCCATGGAATAAGCATGAAACCGATTGCTGGCATGAAATTTTTTAAAAATGGAATGCAAAGTCTTGGATCTGGACTTGCAAAAAAGTACCACAGACAAGATAGCGAGAATGCAAGCAAAATCTGAAGTCTAAATTTGAGTGATGCAGAGATACCTTTTTTGTACCATATTTTGTAGGCATCATCCAAAAAACCTATCAACCCAAAGCCTGTTATGCATAAAGTCATCAGCCATACATTGAGTTTGGCAAGGTTGGACCAGAGCAAAACATTGATTATAAAGATGCTAATAACAAAAATGCCTCCCATAGTTGGGGTATCATTTTTGGATTGATGCGTTTCTGGCGTATATTCTCTAACTTTTGATCGAAAATTATTCTGACAAAAATTTATGAACCAATCGCCAAAAATAAAAGAAAAAATTAACGACGACAGAAGTGTGCAAATTACTCTAACAGAAACATAATGAAATATGTTCAAAAAACTCCAGTAAGATTGAAGGCTTTGCGCAGCGTGGTATATCATAAAGGTCCTTTATTTTATAAAAAAACAATTTGTGAGGATTGAGTATAGCAAAAAAAGGTGATGCGTATCAATATTGATACGCATCACCTTTTTTAAGCTTTAAATTATGCTGTAACTCAACATTTAAGTGATTCCAAACATGGCCTTAATCCATGTAAATCCTTTCCACGCAGCATTCCAAAGCTTCACCTTTGTACTTATCGGAATGCTGCATATCACGCCAAGCCATTTCATAAAACCTCCTTTTTCTCTAGTTTTGAATATTCTTTGTTGTTGTTTTTTTATCTTACTGCTGCGGTGTTTCTGCCGCCAGCAGTTGATCGGCTTCTTCCGCCACCCCTACGTTGGCCGCCTACATTTGTGCCGCCTACATTTGTACCGCCTACGTTTGTGCCTCTTCCACCTCTTCCACCTCGTCCACCGCTGCTGCCAGTATCAACTATTCTTGCTTTAAAATTTGTAATTTCAGATGAGGTTCGACTTCCGATTTGGGCGTCTACATAAGATTTAACAACTGTGAACGTATTAGCCGCTATCTTAGCAGTAATTTGAGCCGCTGTTATGTCAGCAAGTGTAGCTATTGTCGACGGTGCGCCAAAATATGTTGCCAGTGCGGCTCTTAACGCAACCATGGCGTCTGGACTGCTGCTGCCAGGATCGATTATTCTTGCTTTGAATGTTGTAATTTCAGATGAAGTTAAAGTTCCGATTTGTGAATTTACATAATTGTTAACAGCAGTGAATGTATTAGCTGTTATTTTAGCAGTAATTTGAGCCGCTGTTATGTCAGCAAGTGTATCTACCGACCGTGCGCGTGCTCCAAAATATGCTGCCAATGCTGTTCTTAACGCAACCATGACGTCTGGACTGCTGCCAGGATCAATTATTCTTGCTTTGAATGTTGTAATTTCAGATGAAGTTAATGTTCCGATTTGTGAGTTTACATAATCGTTAACAACGGTGAACGTATTAGCCGCTATCTT
>LBTE01000012.1 GCA_000989955.1 candidate division TM6 bacterium GW2011_GWF2_37_49
TCCAACGTGTATTTTCTTGACATAAACCACCTTTGTTTTGAGTTAGGTTTTTAATATACCCCTCTCAACTCAAGTGTCCACTTTTATTAAACCACATCAGAGCAGCCGACCGAGCCAGGGATTTCAAAGGCTCTCCTTTGATTGCTTAGATTCCAAAGACTTTTCAACAAAAGTCTTTGGTGCTGGTTTGGAATGCATAATTCCAACTAAATAAAATAATTCAGTTAATTTTAAAAAACCAAAAAACAGATCGCGTCAAAATTATGATCTTCAGGCTCATACATCAACCACAACGCATTAAAGCATTGATTAAATCATGCATAGAAAGAAATTTACATTTTTTTGAATACGGCCTACAAGCCACGACCAGATCATGAGTTACGAATGAATTTTAGAAAAATTGCGAAAAATCGCCCTAAGGTTTGCAAACCTACTTCACCACTTTTTCCTTATCTCTTTTTCCGCTTCTACTCTCAAATAAATATCGTATACAACTTTTTACAACAATCAAGTAAAAATTTTCAAACTGTAAAGCTCTGTAAAATTGCTGGTCTTGCGCCTTTTTTACTATTTATTTACTTGGTCAGGCGTTTTTAAATATCATAAAATTATGTAAAGTGCAAATATTTTAAACGGCCATCAAGAATAACAAGCTTGCATTGCTCAGCAATAATAAACGCATTCACATCACGTCATCCTCGCGAACGCGGGGATCCATAGCAATGCTTAAGCCTAGATTCCCGGTCAAGCCGGGAATGACGTATAAATAATATCGTGAGTTAATAACAACTTAATACCCACCATTTTTAGTAGCCGTTTGGAATATTTTGCCTATAAAACTCAGATAAAAATTAAAAAGGGGTTGTGATGAAATTGAAGCATATTTTTAAGATTTTATTATTTTTTTGGGTCGCAGTGCCAAACAGTTTTGGCCAAACACCCAAGCTCACAATCGTTTTGGTGGTAGACCAATTTGCATACCACTACTTTCAACGGCTATCACCCTACTTCACTCACGGGCTTAAGCTGTTGCAAGAAAACGGAGTTAATTTTCAGAACGCTCATCACCCACACGCCGCCCCAACAACCGCCACAGGCCATGTAACGCTGAGCACAGGAGCACTGGCCAAAGACCACGGCGTTATTTTGAACAGCTGGAGCGAAAGTGGCATACATCGCAAATTTTCAAGCGACGACTCACCTCAAGCAGCAGAGCTTACCAAAAATGGGACCGCAGATTACGGCCATTCAGCCCATCAAATAATGACGGACACAATATCTGATCAGTTCATAATAAATTCAAGACCAGACGACGCAAACTACGTCTATTCGCTGTCTTTAAAATCACGAGCCGCAATCGGAATGGCTGGAAAAATGGGTAAAGCAGTTTGGTTTGATAACGATCAAGGCAAGTTTACATCCAGCAAAGCCTACTTTGAAAAATGGCCAAGCTGGCTCACAAAATTTAACAAAGAAAATAATTTAAAAAAATTAACTGAAATTGACTGGACACTAAGCTATCCGCCAAACAGCGAACCTTACAAATTTTTTAATATCCAAAACTACAAACACAGCAAAAGCCAAAATCGACTTGCAGGTCAATTAATCAAAATTAATGGGGATAAAGATTTTTCTATCTTTCAAAAAACTCCGTACGGCAATGAATTGCTGCTTAGCATGGGACGTCAACTCATCGATACCAACATCGAAAAAATAAATACTGGCAAAATGTTGCTGTGGATTTCGCTTTCCAGTCTTGACAAAATTGGCCACGATTTCGGCCCGTACAGCATGGAAGTCATCGATATGGTTTATAACCTGGATATGCAGCTGGAACCGTTTATTCATCACGCACAAGACCAATTCGGCGCTGAAAACGTGCTGTTTGTTTTGACGGCTGACCACGGCGTAGCACCAATTCAAGAAATACTCGAGGATGAAGGATTTGCAATACCAAGCCGCGTTGATTCAAAGAAACTGACCGCCGACATGAATGCTCATGTCAAAGAAAAATTTGAGATAGATAACATAATTCAAGAGTTCAGAACAAATCAATTTTACTTTAACAAAGAGGCTTTGACTGGCGTGGACAAAAAACAGCGAAAAGAAATTTGTTCTAGCCTTCAAGAATTTTTATCAACATATCCAGCCATCAAATGCAGCTGGACGCACGATGAGCTTGTAAAAACTAAATTTTCCAAAAATCACTACGAACAACTGTTCAAAAATCAGCTTTATCCTGGTCGATCTGGCGATCTCGTTGTTATGTCTCAGCCGTACTGTACGATAATTAAGCATTCCAAGGGCGCAACTCATCGCTCACCGTACGAATACGACACACACGTGCCGCTTATTTTTTATCAAGAAGGTGTACTGTCAAATAAAGCGGTTTTGCGCAAAGTTTTGGCAACGCAAATTGCACCATCGTTGGCCAAAATCTTGCACGTACCAGCGCCTGCGACTGCGAGTAACAAGGTTTTGCCTGAGCTTTTTGAAGTTGCAGCAAACTGAAAATATAGATTTCCATCAATTTTACTGCTAGAGTAACCAGAATTAACAATTTTTTTTAAGGAACTACAATGATTCGAAATTTTTTATTTTCTACGCTATTCATAATACTTTGTACTCAATCAACTTTTGGCGCAACACAACAACCTTTTGAGTCAACTCAAATTTACAACGAACAACTTTTTGATACATTTAGGCTTGCTGGACAAGATCGTAGTTGCAGAGGACTTGCTGAAAAACTCTGCAAAATAACACAATTAAATGCACTTCCACAAATGATAATTCTTTTGGAAGGATATTTCGAATATCTAATCAAAGAATGGAAGCAATTATGCGACACACAAGCAAATAATGAGATCTGTACTCATATTTTTCAACTCGAGATATCATTGTCACAACTTTTAACACTAATTCAATCTCGTTCACCAGAAAGTAGGTTTATTTATGCATTAGAAGAACTTAATCAACTATTAAAACAAAGCAGACCCCATGAATTCGGCAGCTTAGAATGCATGCTACATTTTAGCTTACAAATGGGACAAATTCAGCTCGAGAATGTTCTTGCAGAAAAATATGAACGTAAAAATAATTACGAAAAATATTTTTTGGGCATATTTGGTATTGGAACAAAGCCTCTTCCATTTACGGCAATAGCAAATAAAATATGCCTACGTACAGGGCTCGAGTTAAACTTATTTAGTAACATTGTTTATGGTTTTTTTGTAAACCTTCATTACAACATTACAATGGTAGATAAATACATTAATACGCCGCCAACTAATAAATTTGAGTTTGAACATTTTAAAGATCACGCATCTGAAGCTTACATTGCATTAAACATGTTAGCTGACGCACTTATTATGCCTCAAATGGAGCCTTCTCGCTCTGAAACATTGATGCATTGTGAAAAATTGCGATTGCTATCTTTCTATTTAATTAGTCACGTACAATAAATTAAGACAGACAAAGCAAAAATAACGTCTAAATCGAATATTAAAACGATGCAGAGTGCAAACATGCCTTCAATTCACAACTATCATAATCAATGCCATTTTATGCTATTTTTGTTTTTCATCATCCGCAATCAGCATCCAGTAAGGCGCGGCAGCCCGACTCCAAAAAATTATCAATTTATCGACAAATACGATCCATTCTGACAAACAACAAACAACCATTAATGTATAATCGTATTTATAAGGCTTTTGCCAACCCATAATTTTTCACACTTTATTTCTCTGCTTTACATCAATATTAAAATCATTAAAATCTTGGTTAGGATCAACGCCAAACCCTTCTACCAAAAAGGCTGTTTATGAAAAAATTTATGAAATCTTTGATGTTAGGCGACTCATTTAAAGACATTTTTATGTTCTGGGTTCCAGAGTTAATCTCAAATGCAGTTCTTTTCTGCCTGCCGCCATTAATTGATTCTTACATTGTTTCCAGCTTAAATTCTAATAATTTGTACGGCGCCATGGGCCTGACTATCACTTTTTTGCATTTTTTGAGTAAGCTTTCCGAGGCTATACCTGTTGCCGCAATGGCCGTGATAGGACGGTATAACGGAGCCAAGCAATACGATGAGTGCGGAAAATATTTTGGAGCAACATTTTGGACCGCATGCCTGTTGGGCCTAACTCAGCTAGTTTTGGTATTCTTTGGAGCATCAGCAATATTTTATTGGTTAGACGTTCCGCAAAAAATGATTGCTGCCGGCGTACCGTTTTTAAAGCTAAAATCACTGGGCGCCTTCTTGATATTTATAACGGCTGGACTTATCGGATTCATGAGAGCAGTCAAAAATACGACTATGCCAATGATTTTAAATATGGCTGGCATCAGCATGTTCATATTTTTTGACTATGCGCTTGTTCTTGGTAAATTTGGTTTTCCACAGATGGGTTTGACCGGTTCTGCAATTGCAACAATCATTCAGTACGGGTTTATGATTGCGCTAGGCCTAATTTATATTTATAAAAACCCTGAATACAAAAAGTATTTCACTGACGTAGTTTTATACATTCTCGATTCTAAACGAATTATGCATGTAATAAATCTGAGCTGGCCGATAATGATAGATAAAGGCACACTTGCGCTATCATACGTTTGGCTCGCAAAAATAATCGCCCCGCTTGGCAAATACGCGATTGTAACGTATGACGTAGTTAAAAACCTTGAGCGATTCGCATTTTTGCCAGCAATCGCAAGTGCTCAAATTATCACATTTTTGGTCAGTAACCGGCTGGGAGCAAAAGATGCAAAAGGTGCTACCGCAAACATGAAAAAAATACTTATTCTGACCGGAATAATCGAGCTTGCAACGCTAATAATTTTCTCAATAAATTCCGGATATTTTGCTAGCTTTTTTGACCCAAAACATAAATTTTCGGCAATGGTTGCAACCACCTTTCCACTGATCAGCACATTGGTTGTGTTCGACTTCATACAGCTGATTTTGGCCGGAGCCTTGCGAGGTTCTGGAGACGTCAAATACGTGATGTGGGGAAGGTTTTTATCTTGCACGCTGTTTTTTGTCCCATTTTCGTATATTCTAAGCATACTTCCAATCGAAAGTACAACAATTAAATTTACATTAATTTACGGCTCATTTTATGCAAACACGGCAATGATGGGCCTTATTTTCTTGTATAGAATTAAAAGCCACAAGTGGGAAAAAAATAAATTAAATGAGGTAGGAAATGGCTGAATTTAACAAAGAAGATTTATTGAAGGTTGCAAAGCTTTCAGCACTGGACCTGAATGAACAAGAGATCGAATCTTTTGGGGAACAACTCAAAAAGGTTTTGAATTTCATTGACCAGATCACTGAAGTCAAAACACAGGGTAATATCGAGCAAGTACGAAATAAAAACATTTTTCGAGAAGATGAAATTCTTTCATCCAATGCCAAAGACGTAATAAATCAAGCTCCAGAGCAACAATTAAACTATTTTGTTGTTCCAAAAATTTTAAATGAAACCAAAGGAGCATAATGTTTAGCCCATTTATTACAATCAAAAAACTTAGAGAAAAAATCAGTAAAAAAGAGGTAAATACAAGCGAAGTTATTCGTTTTTACCTTGATAGAATAAAAAATCACAATCCTAAATTGAACAGCGTACTTGAAGCATTTGAAGACATTGCTGATCAAAACATCGGCACAGATGCACTTTTGGGCGGCATACCATATCTGGTCAAAGATGTTATTCTTCAAAAAGGTCGGCTTGCAACCGGTGGCTCAAAAATTTTATCCAACTACAAAGCTCCTTACGATTCAACAGTCAATGAACGATTAAAAAAAGCAGGCGCGATAAGCATTGGCCGAGCAAACTGTGATGAATTTGCGATGGGTGCATCGGGTGAAGCATCTGGGTACGGCCCAACAAATAATCCTTGGGATGAATCCAGGGTCTCCGGTGGATCAAGTTCTGGACCAGCAGCCGCTGTTGCTGCGGGACTGACATCATTTGCTCTTGGAACAGAAACTGGTGGCTCAGTTAGACAACCAGCATCTTTTTGTAATTTAGTTGGCATGTATCCAACTTACGGATTGCATTCAAGATATGGAGTCATGGCGTTTGGATCATCACTAGATCAGGTCGGCACTTTAACTCGCACAGTTTACGACAATGCCCTTGTTTTAACGGCTTTGTCCGGACAGGACGCCAAAGATTCTACGACCATTCAAATACAGCCAAAAGATTACACAAAAAATTTAGACGGTAAACTGCCAGAAAATTTTACAGTTGGCGTAATTAAAGATGCCCTTGAATCCGATGGAATCAATGGCGAGGTTTCTCAAGCATTTAATCAGGCAATTGAAACGCTCAAAAAACTTGGCGCCAAAGTTAAAGTGGTTGACCTGCCACATTTAAAGTACGGCAATGCTGTTTACTTCATCATAAGTAGAGCGGAAGGCGCATCAAACCTATCGCGTTATGATGGAAGCTTGTACGGCAAACGAGCAGAAGGCGCTGACAACCTGTTTGATATGTATTTAAAGACACGAGAGCAAGGCTTTGGCCGCGAGGTTAAGCTAAGAATAATGACCGGCAACTACGTTTTGTCTGCTGGCCACAAAGATGCTTACTACAACAAAGCACAGGCTGTCAGGGCAATAATTCGTAAAGAATTTGACCAGGCTTTTCAAGACGTTAACATTTTAATCAGCCCAACATATTCAATGCTTCCATTCAAAATAGGTGAATTAGCATCTGATCCAATCGCCATGTATATGGGCGATTTGTTCTCAGTTCCAAATTGTGTTATCGGAACCCCTGGAATATCTATCCCATGCGGTTTTTCAAAAACTAATTTACCGATTGGTTTTCAATTATTGGGACCACGGTTGTCTGAAGAATTATTGTTAAAGGTGGCTTACGCGTTTGAGCAAAGCACTGATTATCATCTAAAACATCCTGGAAATTATGAGTAATCAAGAATTTTGGCAAGGCAAAATAAAAATTAGAGAAAATTATTATCCCAGATTCATGTCTGCACCAGTCGATGGAGTATCTGACTCCCCTTTCAGACAGCTTGTTCGAGATTTTTCTCCCAACGAGTTGCTTTACACTGAAATGCGTCATGCTTCGCTGGTGGCAAATGAACGAACTGGAATATCGCTGCGATACAACAAAGTCGAAATGCCGATGGAATATCAGATATCAACACACAAAACCGATTTCGTTGAAAAAGCTGTAGAAAAAGTCATCGCAGCAGACTTCTCTTCTATCAATCTTAATTGTGGATGTCCGGCCAAAACGGTGATTAAATCAGGGTGTGGCTCAGCATTAATGGAAGATTTGAAACATCTTGAAACATTGATTAAATTTTTCATTAAAACAATTGATGGACGCAAAGCGTTCACCGTAAAAATACGTGCTGGGTTTAAAAAAAAAAATGCATTTGATGTTGCACAACTCGCCCAAGACAGCGGTGTGGACGCAATAATTATCCATCCAAGAACGCAGCCCGAAGGCTTTGCTTCACGGCTTGATTACGACTTAGCAGCTAAAATTAAAAGCCATCTTTCAATTCCACTGATTTTTTCTGGCAACATAACACGCTTTGACATAGCTCAAAGAGTTTATGATTTAACCGGATGCGACGGGTACATGATTGGACGAGCACTTTGGGGAGCTCCATGGAAAATGAAAGAATTTACCGAGGCTGCAGCAGGAAGAGAATTCAAATCATCGGTTGAATTGGCACTTACATACGCATTAAAGCATCTGGATTTAAACATACAATTTTATGGACCGAATGGTTTTATTCCTTTCAAAAAGCAGGTAAGCTTGTATGTACGGGATATTCCACAAGCTGCACAGTGGCGAATGAGACTTTTAAGATCTCAAACTGAAGCAGAAATGCGAAACGTTTTTAGTGAAATTTATAAAGAACAAAATCTAACGATAAAAACTTAAAAATATGTTTTATATAAGCAAAAAATTTGTATTAAGTTTAATACTTATTTTATCTTCGGTATTTCTACTCAATCGATTAATTTTTCTTACTGAAAAAGGCGGGCTTGAAAATACTTATCCCGCAATCTGGTGCTCAAGCACTATTTCAGACTATGTACACGATAAAATTAAGCAAAAAGACTCTTACGAAAAGCTTAGGAAAAAGTATAAAAAATTAAAGGCCGAATACAACACAATGTTGAGCGAGATTATACGCGTAAATGCTATAAAAAAGTTTTATGAAGAAAGCAATGACCTGCGTGCATTTCAAGAACGCTACAACATTGATAACATGATTTTGACAAAAATTCTTATCAAAAATATATCAAACAACGGCCACTACTTTATAATCAACTGTGGCTCCAACAACGGCGTGCGCAAAAATATGGCCGCCGTGTATAAATTTCAACTGCTCGGCAAAGTTACTGAGGTGTATCCACACTTCAGCAAGGTAACGCTTATAACAGATGAAAACTGCAAGGTTGCAGCCTTTGCAAACGCCACCGATTCAAAGGGCATCGTAATTGGCCAAAACAGCATAACCCGATGCAAGATGAGCTATGTGAATCACTTGCTGGAAGTAGTTAACGACGACTTGGTATTTTCAAGCGGCCAAGGCCTGGTGTTTCCCGAGGGGTTCTGTCTCGGACGTATCGTAAAACACGAACACACGCATAATATGCTTTATCATGAAATTGAAATTGAACCACTCATAAAATTAAAAAAACTCAAATATTGCATGCTCGTAGATCAAACTAAAATCAACCTTTTCTAGCCAATCTTAACTTTTTTTGGTAAAAGTATTGATGTAGTTGCGCCTGTAGCTCAATTGGATAGAGTGTCGGACTTCGAATCCGCAGGTTGCAGGTTCGAGCCCTGCCAGGCGCACCAGTCTTTGCTCTATCGAGCTACGTCTGGTGCAGTCAGTATGAGCGAAGACTGTCCGGCATAGCTGAAAGAGACGACTGACCTTACCGAGGCCTCAGCGGACTGGCCATCCACTTTTCAATATCATATGTGCCTATAGCTCAGGTGGATAGAGCGAGCGATTCCTAATCGCTAGGCCACAGGTTCGAGTCCTGTTAGGCACACCAGTCTTCGCTCTATCGAGCTACGCCTGGCACAGCCAGTATTAACGAAGACTGCTAGGCGTAATTTTGAGGTTGGTACCCGCCTTCGCACACGGCTTTGACACGGCAGACTGAAAGTCAAAAATGATCAGCTCTTCATTCAAGATCAAAGGTTCGTTTTGAAATGCTTAGTTCTGCTTTATAATCTTTTAATACATTTCTACATTTGGGACATCGATCCCAAAGCTATTTAATTTTTCTATATCGGCTTCAGGTACAACAAAACCTTTTGATATTAAGTGTTTAATTATTGCTTTTGCATGACATCTTACTGAATAGCCATTGGCTGGCTCACCTCGTTTTGCATACTCTGATAGCAGTTTTAAACACACAATATAAATATTTTTTAGACAAGCATTTTTATCAATCAATTCCAATAGTTTGTAGGTTTTTTTTGTTAAAACATTATAATTTATCGCATCATTATAAAATAAGTTTTGGGTTATTGCTGACCAAAGTTGATCGACTCCTATGTTGATATCATTTGATGGTGTATCTTTTATCAATTTTTTAAATTGACTTGATTTTACATTTTGATCCATAAAGGCATTAATTATTTGTTCATTATCTATAATTTTTGCGTTTGCATACGCCAAGATTGATATCACAAAAAAGCCTAACGAAAAAATTGAAATCGTTCTCATATTAATTCCCCTTATCCCACAACACGCTAATGAAAATATTTTCTACATTAATTGTATCGAATGGGTGAGGCGGGAATCAAGGATCGAAAAAATTATTATTGGTGGGGCCGAATTGCTCCATTTTTTGTTATTTCCTTTTTTTTCGTTCGGCAACCCGCTTCTGGTCGATTCTAACCGGCGAAGTTATAAAATTTATCGATTTCTTGGCATAGGGCATCGGAGCGAGGTTTTAGATTGGCATAGCTTGTGTATGGCCGTGTAAATGCATATTTTGGCCAAAAAACTTTTTGATAAAATATTTGATCTGGTTGACATATAGATTCGAAAAAATGACTGCATAAATTTTATGTGCTAACCTACGTACAGGTGTCGGTCGACTTTAAATTTGGAATACCTAATTATAGTTTAGATTTGGAATCTTTATGAAAAAAAACAACTCGTACGTTGTTAATGTTGAAGCTGCAATATTTAAGCAAGATAAATGGCTGATGGGTAAGCGTAGCGATCAAGAAAATCATGCAGCTGGCCTTTATTCCATGATAGGTGGTAAAGTTGAGAACGCTCAAAATGATAATAATATCTTGGAATCAACACTCAAACGTGAAGTCATCGAAGAAGTTGGAATTACTGTTTGTGATGATATTTACTACGTAAAAAGTAGTTCTTTTATTGCTGATTTTGGATCTACTGTCATCGATATTGTGCTGCTTTGTCGTTATAATGGTGGAGAACCGAGAGCTCTGCAGCCCGAGGAGTTATCGGCTGTTGCGTGGATGACGATAGATGAAATACTTGCAGATGAAAACATACCCACATACACGAAAGAAAGTTTAAAGATTGCAGAGCGAATGCGGCTAAAATTGCAAGCCGGAGCTTTATTATGATTCCAAGTAGTTCGCTACAAATTGAAACAGTGTCGCTATTTCCCGAGATCAACAAACAACTAATTATTTTACTAAAAAGTCTCGATGAAAATGACTGGCATAAGCCTACCGTGCTACCAGGACGAACTGTAAAAGATTTAGCATCACACATTTTGGATGGATCTTTAAGGCGTTTATCAATGTGCAGAGACAATTACCATGCAAATGGCCCCAAAATTGAGTCTAATGAAGATTTAATAAAATATGTTCAAGCGCTAAATAAAACCTGGATTGAAGCGACTCATCGACTCAGCCCAATCATACTGATTTCATTTTTAGAATTCTCCGAACAATGGAATTATGAATACTTGAAAACACTTGATCCAAGTGATAAAGCCAAATTTCCCGTAACGTGGGCCGGTGAATTTGAATCACAAAATTGGTTTGATATCGCAAGAGAATACACCGAAAAATGGCATCATCAAATGCAAATTAGACTGGCCGTAAATAAGCCAGGAATAAATTCAAGTGAATTATTTTATCCTGCAATCGACACATTTATGAAAGGCGTGCCACATGTTTTCAAAGATACAAATGCTGACCTAAATTGTGGAATTGAGATCCATATTATTGGCAATGGTGGAGGGTTTTGGTTTCTCGAAAAAACAGAGACTCAATGGCAGTTTGTTAAAAATTTAAAAAATGCGCCTGACGCCAAAATTAAAATGTCAGATGACACGGCATGGCAGCTATTTACCGACAGTATCTCAAAGGATGTTGCCGCAAAATCGATTAGTATTACTGGGAACAAATTATTGGGCGAAGCTATCTTGAACACAAGGACAGTACTCCGCTGAGGATATAAATAAAGATCAAAAGAAGCCCTAATGGCTGGTAAATTTTGCATTTTCTAAACGCAGGATTTATTCCCACCTGACGAAAGCTAATGAAGGCTCTTAAGGTTCCCTTTATCCAAACAAACAAAACCGTTTATAATGTGACCAGTAATATCAAATCTCATATCGCCATTTTTAAACTCAAACAACCCATACGTATGATTTTGTCGTTTAATTAATTTTTCAGTTAAATTTTCTATCAAATCTACAACATCAATCGATTTATCGTATAAAAGCAGTGAGGCTAAACATTCAAATGCAACGGCTAAATAATTAGTTTCTTCTTCATATGTAAACAGTCGTAGAACATTTCTTACCTTTTCACAAAGAATTGTAAATATTCTTCTTGAATGATCGTTATGATAAACCAATATGAATTTAGATAACCAGTTGTATTGAAATATGTCATCAAGGCTTGGTACATTTTTTTCAATGTTTTTTATAATTTTATTAATTTGATCATTTAAAAGATCTTTCTTAGGATCTAAAATACTCAAAGCCATCAGCACCTCACCTAATTCAAATTGTGGCTCTAGTTCGTCTATTTGTTGATAAAGAGTCTCTGTGATCTGTTTAATATCATTTTCATACTTCACATTTGAAAACGTTCTCAAAAGCAATGCTAAAAAGGCTGATGCTTGTCGCATAGATGATGGATTTTTTTTATATATTGATAAATACCAATCTGCATTTTCATTGATTTTATTTAGGACATTAGAATTAATCCCGTATACAGATTTTTCACGAGCATAAAAATGCAATTGTAGCTGCATTATGTCGTACATTGTTGCAATATTTCTTACATATTCAGTTTTATCGATTACAACGTGATTTTTTTTAATCGCGTATGGAATGAAATCTTTATAATATTGATTAACAAAGTCCTTGATACCACCTATTAAACAGAGCACTCGTTCATCGTGCGAGAATGAATCCAAATCAGATATCGATTTTGTTTTTACTGCCATTTTATATAAATAAAAATTTGATAGCATTAAGCCAAATGCGATGCAAAAAAATAAATATAACTTTCTCATAGTTTTTCATCCCTTTTTTAATGATTGTATTATTAAATTGCGGCAGGTGGTTTCCAGCCTTTTTACTATGTTTGAAAAATACCAACAATTTCTTGAATGCTTTCACGCTATTTTCGAAAAGTGTATACAATGAAAATAACGTAATTAATTGTTTCAAGCAAGAGAGATGGCCGGGTTAAGTTTTGACGACAAAATGGATTGTTGTTGGCATAAATAAACCAAAGACAAAAGTTCTAAAATAATCCTGTTAGGCAGACTCCTTAAAAACCCCATAAATCAGCCACATTTGCGTACCATCCAACCCCCGTCCAATTCAAGTCCTTCAAGTCTGTAGCCACTTTTCGTTATTTCCATTTTTTTCGCTCGGCAACACGCTTCCAGTCGTTGCTTACCGGCGGATTTGTAAAATTTGTCGATTTCTTGGCAGAGGGCATGGGTGCATGGTTTAGATTGGCATAGTTGATGTATAGCAGTATAAATGCATGTTTTGTCCTAGACCAATTTTCGATAAAATATTTGATCGGTTGGCGTCTAAATTCAAAAAAAATGACTGTATAATTTTTATATGCTAGTCTATATACATGTGTCGGTCGACTTTAAATTGGAATACCAAATTATGAGTCCAACAGTTTTTAGATATAAAAAATATCGGTTTTATTTCTTCTCTCGTGAGGAGAACAGAATGCACGTTCATATCGCATCGCCTGATGGGGAAGTGAAATTTTGGATTGAGCCTCTCGTTGCCCTTGCAGATTACAAAGGTCTGACCAAGCGCGAATTAGGGGAACTCGAAAAGGTAGTTAAAGATCATGTCAAAGACATTACAGAAGCGTGGAAAAAGCACAGCTGCGGCCGTTGAGATAAACATTATTTCTAAAAAGGGATTTTGGATTTCTGTAAACGAACAGGAATTTTTCCTTCCGTTTTCCGAATATCCCTGGTTCCGTAAGGCAACAATCGAGCAAATTTATGATTTACAGCTTCTTCATGGAGACCATCTTTATTGGAAAAATTTGGATGTTGATCTTGACGTGAATTCTCTCAAAAATCCAGAGGCTTATCCTCTAAAGTTTTATTGATATATTCTCAATGCAAATTCATGAAAATTTCATGTATATAACCGGAGATTTATAAAGACATTTATCAGCAAATAAATATTGCTTAACAAAATCTACTGCTTAAAAACGGCCTGAACTAATTGTATATATTCCTGACGTTTTACTTCCCAAGCAATATTTACCAGACCTAAATCAGCCACTTTTGACTACATTCAAAACCTCTGTCTGTTCGAGCCTTTCAAACCTGCAGCCATTTTTTGTTATTTTCATTTTTTTTGCTCGATAATCACGACCCAATCACTGCTCGCCGGCGGGGTCTAAAAAATTATCATTTTCTTTGCAGCTCTGATGAATAGCCGCATGCGAGAAACCATAGTCGATGTATCAACCTACCTATGCATGTTTTGGAATGGAGCAGCGTTTGGTAGATGTTAAAATTAGAATGGTATTATAAGGTCACAACTTAGGTTAATATATTTAAAAGCGCAGCTTTATCTTCTTGCTCAATCTTTTCAATATTTTGAATATTTTTATTTATTATTTCCAAGATTGCAGTTTTATTTTTACCTGAAAGTTGAATAAATTGGTTGCTCCACTCAGTATAAAGCTCTGATACAATGTCGATCACTTGCTGCTTAGCTCGATCTTCAAAATCGGCTGTATGATATGAATCTATAGTTTGTGTAGCCGCATGTAGCAATTCATGCACTATTACGCCGCAATCAACACCTCTGCGAATACCAAACAAAATATCGTGTGCAGCATTATTCTTAACATTTTGATATTGACCTTCAACCAAGGCCTGCGCCATTTTTAATATATTGGTTATCAGCATCGGCTTGATAGGTGAAATCACAATTTTATTAGACTGTTTTAAATAATAACCAAGCACGCCTTCAGAGCAATGTTCTAATGCTATTTTTGGAGCTTTATCTTTCAATTTATTAAGTTTAAAATAAGAAATTGAGTAAGCAGTCAATACATCATTTAGAACAGAATTTAAATCTTTCAACGAAATTCTTGAAAATTGATTTTTATGCTTAGCCACAATTTCTAAAGATTTCTTTTCTTCTCCTCTTTTTTTTAATTTTAAATGAACTTGTCCAATTTTGGATTCAAACCATGGAACAACAACACCATGAATTAGAGCCGAAGGTGCATACTCTGCACATAAAATCTGAGACTTCCATTCACTGAATAATTTGTTTAATTCAGTCGCAAGTTGTTCTTTTTGATTTTCGCAAAAACTTTCGTATCCAACGTCGGTCAAGCCCACATCCGCAAAAGCTTTATTGACGATAGACTGATATCTTGCCTGCATAGATTCAATGTTTTGCACTAAGCCATTTTTATACTCTTTGTTAATAAAATCAAAAAAGTTTTTTTGTTGCTGACTCAAATTTTTCTTAGCCACCAAAGATTGGTAATTGCAGAAAAAGTCTCGCTTATCTAAAATTTTATGATCTAAATAATTAGCAACTTCACACTTATCAAGTCTAAGCTGGGCAAAATCACTTAGTTTACTGTTAAGGTGCGTAAAAATCGACCCCAAGAAATTTAGATCGTTTTGATGTTGTTCAAGTGTATAAATATAAAACACCTCCAATAAACACTCGTTTAAGCTTTGCTTTATTTCATGTGAAATATTCAGCCTAGTTCTGCTCTGGACAGGCTGATACGTCCCTAATTCAAAATTTATTATTAAACCAGAGTTGATACCAGAAATAAAATTTTGCGGCAACAAGGCCATCTCATGAGCAACCGGAGACAAAGGTCGAAACGGAACACCGCCTGTCGTTAAATAGCTCGGCAGTGAAGAATTTTCACGCTTATAAACCTTAAACAATATTTTTTCGTGCATTTTATGTTGATACAATAAATCATGTTCAGAAAAATTATTCAATAACTCGTTTTTAAAATAAACCTTTATATTTTTTTGTTGTTCATCAATTAAAACGTTTGTAGATCCAACACAATTTTTCAAAAAATCTTTGGCTGCAACCAAACTAACCAATGCGTCTGATCGCTTTTTTTCGTTAAATAAAATTTCAAATTTTGTTCCCCAAAAATTCTGCCACTGACCGTCAACTTTGTGTTGGACGCAGATAAGATCAAGGTCATCAACAAGCCCTTCATCATTTCTGTGAGGCGTGATATGCAAAACAAAAATTTTATTTGGATCACTGATTAATCGAGTAGTCACAACCACAAACTTTGAGTCCTGAAAAATTTTGAATGTACCGTTGCCCATATCGCCAATATTGCCTTGGGCAGGAGTTTTTCTGCTATAGTCCGGCAAAACTAAATCTGCCAACACTGTCTCCATTGAATACATGCCAATAGGATCTTTTTCTTCAAATAAAACCTGTGCAGTGTCAACGGCACTTCCAGAAACGAGGCTTAAATAAAATTTAATCGAACATAAATCTTCAGATTTGTCAGGCCTTAATGCAAAATTTTGAACAATATTTTGATCTGAATCGTCTTTTAATTTTCTAAAAAAGCCTTTAATCGCATCAACAGAGTTTTGTAGACATTCAACACTTGCCGCCTCGGCAGCATCTCTTTGGCTGCCAGCCTCAACTGCCTGAGTTATTTTCCACGAATCTACGGGCGTTTTGACTTTATGTACTTTTTTAAGCACCGATTTTAAATCATTGCGCAACAGCTCAGCACTTAAACCTTCCCCAGTGAAGTGGGCACGCATCAGTTTTCTTAACGTAAAAGGCTTTCTATTTTTAGTCAAAGCTTCAAGCTCGGCAAGATAGCCTTGACGCTCAAAGGTCTTAGAGTCGAATAATGTACATTTAAGATATTCATAAACGAGTCTGGCTATTGGACTATCTGCAAGGGCTTTTAATCGACTGTCAAATGTAACAAAATTTTCATCACGACATTTTTCATAAAAATCTGAAATCGTGAAAACATCAACCTTTTCATGAATATAGCGCTGAACAAGGTCTTTTATTTGAACAATAAAAGATAGAAATTGTGAGTCAGTCTGTTTATTTACTCTATCTTTAATAAGACTTAAATTATTATCGATCATCAAAATCTGTAGCACAAAAACAAGATCTTGCGCTTCTTGCGCCAAATCAATAATTTGACAAATTATCGCAAGCCTTCGATCAGCATTCACTTCTGACAATGAATAAAAAAACTTGGCAAGAATCGACAAAACAGTGTTTGATGTTATGAGTGGAAGATAAAGTTGTTTCTGCACAAGCTGAGCAGATCTTAGTTCAATATTTGTTTGCCTTGCAAAGTCATCGATCTGCAACTGCAAAACACGCTCAAAGACTGGAGGCCTGATGCAAAGAGAATTAAGCATTTCCAGAATCATGCCAACATCTACCTGTGGAGTTGGGTTAATCACATTAATTTTACCACTATGTCCATAAACCTTGTGAAACTCATTTTCTGGAATATTGCAGTACTGAAGATAAAAACCTGAAAGCGCGTCAATCAAGCTTAAAACCTGCATCTGCAGGTCTTTATTTTTAATTATCTTTTTTGATGCATTTTTCACCAAAAACAAGTGCGTAAACGCATTCACTAAATTAAAATTGTTGCAGGAAAATTTTAATGTTTGATCATAATTTGCAGCAGGAGCAATAAATTGAATCAATTCTTGAACCTCGGACTGAAGAGCCATTTGCGATGCACCATATCGACCAATAAATACCGGCAATGTAATATTAACCAGCTTCAATAGGTTATCTTCATTGAGACGAAGATCGAACCCAAATAAATTGAATGGTTGAATAATTGGATTGTAGCGTTCTTTTAGGTCAGGATGCCACACCTGTCCTAACACAGATTCGTACGATAGATGCAATTTCTCACCAAACCAAGTCGAAATTCCTCTGTAACAAAGCCGCAAAAAATAATCTTTTGCATGCATCATAGAATCAATATTGTCCGAAAAAACTAATTCTGTATTATTAACTTGATACCAAATAATAGCCACAAACAATCTGGCTATGTTTTCAGCCGAAACACTTGTCAATGGCCATAATTGCTCAAAATGCCCAAGCGTGTCTGAAAAATAAAGTTGTCCACTATTCATGTTTTTGCCGTTAATCCCAAATCTAGAAAGCATTGATGTCAAAACAAAATTTAAATATTTTTCCGCATCATCGTATGAAGGCAATAGCATCGTTCCAAAAAGGCTTAAAATAAACTTATCGGTCAAAATACCATCCAATTGGCCATTTTTGCTTTGAAGTAAAAAACGATGATCTTTTAAAAATTGCTGGGCTAAATTTTTACCAACAATTTCACCAACGTCAACAGTTTGTCCAGCAGCAAATACAAGACTGTCTGAAAATGTGCTAATCAGTAATGTCGTATTCATTGACGCTTTTTTGTCAAAAGAGGCCAAATCAAGCTCAACACACTTGGCAACAACATTTTCTGCAACATTTGTAAGGTCAGCCAATTCGTTCTCTGTAACAAACAGCAGCGTCTGCATTCCCAGCGTTGAAATTTTATCCAAAATATTTTCTGGCACAAAAAAGACTCGCATTCCGTGTATTAACTGAAAATTTAAAGCATTTCGTATTAACGCTTCTGTCGCTTCATCAAACTGGGACACTTTACTGGAAGCCAGCTCCACAAGCGTTTTTTCAAATTTGCTAAAATCATGATTCACCAATACGCCATCGACTGGCAACAATGAAAATGAACTTTTTTTAGTCCCTGCAAAATATTCTGTTATCTTTTTTAGTTGTTCAAAATTGGCGATAGGAACCGCAATTGCTTGCTCACTTTTTCGAAGCTGTTCTTGCAGAGACTTCTTAAAGTAGCCTGTAAATCGGCCTTTAATATACCTGGCAGCACTTTGTGTCTCCCATGCCAAAAGCCCGTTGTACAAAGCAATTAAGTGGTTACTTGAAATTTTACAATTTATAACATCAACAATTGTTTTGGTAATAACATTCTTTAAATACGCCTCTTCAAAACTTTTGCCATTTTCCGAAATCAAAATTTCATCACGCGCAGTAGTCAACTGGGTCGATTGAGGTAATTCAATTTTAAAATCAATAATTCTACCATTTTCGTTTTTAATTTGTGTACTAATAACTCTATCAACAACAACAGAGCCATTCACCGTAATCAAAAAATGTGACTCTGTAACATCTTTTTTATACGGTAAACTAACAAAACATGCCGCCAAAGGCTCTTTTTGATCAACGGTCTGCACTTTTATTTTAGGCTTGGTTGAAGATGATGGAATCAATAAGTTAGAAAGCGCAACCGGAATACTTATTCCAAAACCTCTATCCACAACTTTAAGCTCTTTTGGTAAAACAAAAACATTAATCGGAAAACCAATCATTGATTCGAGGCTTAGTGCACATTTGTTTACAGGCTCGATATCATCATTCAAATAAATAGGCACCCAGCAATAATTTGTCATGTAACCAACATAATTTTTTAAAGCGTTTAAAGTAGCGTTCGAAAAGTTGCTTTGCTTATTTTTTGGAATAATCGAAACAATAGTGCCAGTCGGCATATCAGATTCAGTATTGAACGATGGTTTCAGTTCGTGCAAAAATTGTGTTAGATCCTCATTTTTCAATTGATTGAATTTAACGGTGAGATCATCCCAAACACTAATATCAGAACCTGTTTTTTCAAACGTCATGCTGTAAGCAAATAACTTTCCTTGTTCAAAGTCCGATCTACAAGCCGTTTTGATATTAATTATTGCGCCATCAGTTTCTTGATGCGACAAAAAACTTAAAATTGAAAAAAATCCTAGTCCAAATTTTCCGATAGATTTATCCTTGCCAGCCGTAGCATCACAAGCATTCGCGATTGGTTCAATAAAAGATCTTAGTGGATCGGCAAAAACTCTCAGTGCAGCGTTTCGAATCCATTTTTTGGCAAGAGCAACCAAAATTGGATTTTTTTCCTGAATTTTTTCAAGTCGCTTAGCAAATTGCTCACTAGAAAGGTATCTGGCAAACGTTTTAAGATCTTTTGCAGACAAAAATGTTTCTAAATTTTTGGAAGTAATAACGCGCTGCTCACGACTTGCCAAATTTTGAGCAAAGACCTGAAGTCTATCAAATGTCTCAGGATATTGCACAAACAAAGAGCTAAAATCTGATTGAAGAAACTCAGGAAAAGCCGAACTTTGTGCAGATTTGAGCGAATAAAAACCTAAAAAAATAAAGCAACAAATTAGAATACGTTTAAACCATAGCATTTAATATCTCCTAACAAAAATCTTTATACTACAAAAAACACTAACAGAAAAAAGGCGTTCAACACAAATTTGACCATAAATCATTTATTTCTTATGATGAAGACAGGCTTACATAAATTTTGTTCAAAAATAACGTAAAACCAAATTTTTTAGGAATTAATATGCTACCGCATAATACATATCTATCGCTCTTAAATGATGTCTTTATTCTTTTTTTCGTTTTTCTCACACTATTCACATTCAAAGGCTTTATTCAGGCCTTACTCGCTAAATTAATGGGTGACGACACAGGAAGAGAGTCCGGCTTTTTATCGCTTAATCCGCTTGCCCACATCGACATTTTTGGCCTAGTAACAGTACTTGCCGTTTACTTTATGATAGCTGGCTTATTTTCAGAAAGTATTCCGCGAGGAATGCTGTTTATAATACTCGTTGCATTTGGCGCTCACATGATCAAGCCTGTACCAGTCGAAGATGGCAACTTTAAGCATCACACCCTGGGCGGAGTATTAACCGCACTGGCAGGACCAATTGCCAATTTCATGTTAGCAATGTTGGCCATTCTTGGGCTTAAACTGCTTATATCGATACATCCAGCACAAAGCATATTTTTAAGTATTTTTGGAGTATTACATTCGATCATAAATATTTCGATAATTTTTGGAGTCATAGACCTCATACCAATACCTCCATTTGATGGAGGAAAAGCGCTTCGCTACATCTTACCAGGCTCAATGCAGTCAGGCCTAGACTGGCTTGAAGAATACGCTTTTATAATTTTGATTGTTTTATTTTTTGCACCGGTTGTAAGCGACGGATTTTTTAGTTTGATCACATCAATCAGCCAAATCATCAAACAATTGATGCTTGGCCTTTTAATTTAAGGATATTTCATGACAAATGGCTGGACAGATTTTTTTGCGCAAATTGCAGTAATATTGCCTGCGTTCTTGCTCGCTTTGACATTTCACGAATTTTCGCATGCATTGGTAGCATATCTTCTTGGCGATGATACTGCAAAAAAAATGGGGCGATTGACGCTAAACCCTCTAGCACACGTAGATTTTATTGGTTTACTATTTTTAATATTAATACGTTTTGGCTGGGCCAAGCCTGTTCCGTTCGATCATCGCAATTTCAAGCACCCTAAATTGTACTCGGTAATTACAGCACTATCTGGCCCGTTTGCCAACTTCTTGTTGGCCCTGGTCTGCCTGTACGCCGTAAAATACATTCCGATGGCAAACTTAGAGCCTGCAATCATCAAAACCTTTGTCCAAATCTTTGCAACAACGGCTTATGTCAACATAATGCTTGGAGTATTCAATTTATTACCGCTGCCAATGCTTGATGGAAGCCACATTTTGACAGTCATGCTTATGGACCGATACCCAAAATTTATTCTTTGGCTCTATCGATACTCGTTTTTTATTTTATTAATTTTGATACTTCTACCGCCTGTGCAGGCATTTTTGATTCGCACAATCTTGGCTGTAGAAATCTTGCTACAAAGCTTAGTAATTTAAGGATTAAAAATGAAAAAAGATGTAACACAAATTTTAACGCTGCTAAAAACCGGCACAGTTCAAGTAACACCGGAAGCCGATCTTGCAAAAAAATTGGAACGTGGAATTCCTCTCAGAATCAAGCTTGGCATGGACCCAACCGCGCCAGACCTACACCTTGGCCACGCGGTTGTTCTTGGCAAATTAAGACAGTTTCAAGACCTTGGCCACACGGTCATTTTTTTGATCGGTGACTACACGGCAAAAATAGGCGATCCATCTGGCAAATCCAAAACTCGCCCACCTCTGAGCGATGAACAAATCAAAGAAAATGCTAAAACTTACTTTGAACAAATCAGCAAAATTTTGGATCCGCAAAAAACAGAAATCCGATACAATTCGGAATGGCTTTCAAAACTTAGCTTTGACGAAGTAATTCAGCTTGCTGGCAAATTAACGCTTGCACGCCTGATCGAACGCGAAGACTTTCAAAAGCGAATGAATGAAAATATTTCAATCGGATTTCATGAACTATTTTATCCAATGATCCAAGGCTACGATTCCGTCGCGCTTCAAGCCGATGTGGAACTTGGGGGCACAGACCAAACCTTTAATGTGTTGATGGGCAGATTTTTACAAGAACAGTTTGGCAAAGAGCCGCAGGTAATCATAACGGTGCCTATTTTAGAGGGTCTTGATGGCATACAAAAGATGTCAAAAAGCCTGGGCAATTACGTTGGATTGTGGGAGCCAGCAGGCCAAGCCTACGGCAAGCTCATGTCAGTTTCTGATGAATTGATGTGGAAATATTATTCCTTGCTACTTTTAAAGACCGATGCCGAAATTAATGAAATGAAGATCGGTGTGTCAAACAATGCTCTGCATCCAATGAAGCTGAAGAAAGCAATGGCTCACGGCATAGTTCACCGTTTCTGGACGACAAAAGACGCCGATGATGCGCAGCAACAATTCGAAGCTTTGTTTCAACAAAAAGATTATTCCAAGGCTACAGAAATTGTGCTGCCAAGCGACACTCCAAACCCCGTCTGGATAGCAGATTTGATCAAACGTCTGGGAGCAGTCACAAGTTCTTCAGAGGCCAAAAGGCTCATAGAGTCGGGCGCAGTGGCGGTTAACGAAACATCCGTAACCGACTTTAAAGCCGAAATTAAATGGAACTCTGGCGACACAGTCAAGGTCGGCAAGCATAAATTTTATAAACTTGTATAAGAGCCAAAACAATGATATTCAGAGGCATACATTAAATATGCCTCTCTAAACTCAAGACCCCATCGGCCCGACCAAACATTTAACATTTTTTTAGATGCGGCCTGCCAGCCACGACTGGGAGCTGTCTAGCAGCAGGACTTTCGCAACATGGCAACTATTCACAGGAGTTACGCAATAACTGAAAAGGAGTATTGATACGGCCTAGTCTACAATCTCGGCTAGGCCGTATCAATACCGTATTTGATTATAAAGATGTTTGATTTTGCGTGTTTGTATGACCGGCGTAATTTTGATCTATTGCCATTTCGCTCTTGAAAATGCGGTTAGAGTGTTCTGATTGCCTTGTTTTTGTCCATGCAGAAACTGGAGTATAGTAACCTATTATTCTTGTAAGTTGCTCAATGATTTGGGCACTACATTGAGGACATGTTTTAGACGGTCCTGATATTGTTACGTGGTTATTTTTGCATCGACAAAAATTGTAGTTTACAGCGAAGTGTTCGCACCCGCATTTGATTGCGTATTGAATTAGTTTTTTCATTTGATCTGGATGTGTTAATTGTTCACCAACGTTTAAATGTGAAATTCCGCCTCCAGTCAACGATCTTGAAAATTCGCCGTCTAGCTTGACTCGTTCAGAAATGTCGCACTCAACCCAAAGAGGGATGAATTGGTTGGCATAAAGTGGATAGTCCATGCCATAAAGCAGGCCATCTTTAGCTGCGAATTTTACAGCTAAGCTTTCGGCAGGAACTTGCTCAATGTTGAATGGATTTCCGGTTTCTTTATGAGATTGTGCGGCATATTCTTTAATGAATATCATAATTTTATGAGCAAGAGCTTTACCATCCTCAGATATCATAGAGTATCCCATTTCAAGGAGGCATTCATAAATTCCGTTAAGGCCAAATGTGCTGAACATGCGGCTATCTGCCATTATTCCGTGAGAAAAGAACGGCAAAAAGCCTGCAGAAATGTTGGCCTTTAAAAGGCTTCTATGAGCTTGGAGTAACTCTTTTGAGTCATCAAGGCTCTTTTTTAGCAATTGAAATAAAGTTTCTTCTGACTTGCTAGCCAGACGGCCTAAGCGTGCTAAGTTTGTTGTAACAATTCTGTGAGAGCCCAAAGATATGCCACCATTTCCAAAGCTGTCTATCCCTGCAAGATCTATATCATTGATAAGCCTGCAGCAGCTAGCAATCTTATTTCCTGAAGAAATATAAATATTAAAGCTTGCTTTTTCAAGATTGATATCAGAAAAATATTCAAAGGATTCTTTATCAATGATTTGTTTATTATCGTCAATTCGAATGTTCAATGTGACGACTGGAAAGCGGTATGGCAACTTTGATACCGGATCGCCTTGTTTAAACCATTGTGCAAATATTTTTTGTACTTCCATAACCAGATCAAAATTAGGCTTAAGTCCGTCTGGATAAACAAGATCTTCGAAAAGTTTTTCCAGATTAGGCCTGTCAAAAATTGATACGTTGGTGAATGGTGATTGGAACGATGGACGCAGTTTTTTATTAAGCGTATGAACCATCGACTGAAAGTCATTTTCGACTGCTTTGCGGTGTTCTATATTTGTTAAATCGAGTCCTTCTTTTTGCACAAAATATGTGTAATTAACAAAGAAGTCTCCAATTGCGATGGCTCCGCTGGCTTGTTGAGCTAATTCGATTGTTACCTCTTTTACTTGATCAACAAAAGATTTTCTGTTTTTTGCTGGTAGGGAATGAAGTTGTCCCCAGCGGCTTCCTTCAAAAAGAATAAACGACGTTGAGTATGCCCAGCAGTACGGAAGCATGATTGAAGTGCTATCATGAAAATATAAGTCTCCGCTCCATACCGCATTCATGAGCTCGGAGGCACGATTTGTGCCAGATGCTTTTTCAAGTATTTTAAATAATTCGTAATAACCTAAAATTTTATACCAACCTTTTGATACTTCGCTTAAATAATTTCCGTAAGCCTTTGATTCACTGACATTTGCATTGTCGTCAATAGACATGTCTGCTGTGCGTTTGGTCATGTAAAGATTGGCCATGTTTGGGATATCTAAATTTTTAGGTGCAATTCCTTCCAATTCCATAATCGCCTGAGGCATTTCATTGTAAACTTTTATAAATTCTGGTGAAAATGTTACTTGCAATTTTGACTCGTTGATTACTTGACGCAGGAAAACTTTTAACGTGCAGATCTTGCCTGTACGGTCCGCATACAATCATGTCTAGCGTGTCTGTTAGCTCATCTGGCAAATCTTCAAATTCTCTCCCGGTGTACATTGCTTTAAAGTGTGGAATTTGTTTGCACAAATCAATTACAAAATTGATTTGATCGGTTGGCTCTCCTCCCAAAAAAACTATGCTATCCGCTAGCTCATTGTTCTGTATTTTATTGATCACTTGTTCCATCGTTGTGAGTGTTCCACTCGATTTTTCCCACAAAATAGAGTTTTGACACCCTTTGCATCTTATGCTGCATCCGGCAAAATATACGGCAACTGCAACTTTATTCGGTACGTCGATAAACGACGTGCATATGCGGGCTATGTAAGCTCCTCCCATGATATTGACCCTCTTTTTAAAATTTTTAAAACTTTAGAACCCTGCCCCCAAAATTAGATAATAATCGATAATGATATTTTTTTAAGTTCATAATCACAAATTATCTTGAGCTTTGGAGATTTTATCAGAGTAAATTTTCAACCTCAAGTAAGAATATTTAAAAAATAAAACAATGAGGATTCGATAGTATATATTGAAATAAAAAAAATAAAACAATTGATTGAGAGACGGTTTTGAGTGTGTTGAATGTGGCTTAGATTAGTGCATGTCTGGTAAGAATAAAATTTATTTTCATAAACTCAGAGCTTGATCTTTGTGTCACGAATTTCATACCCCAATACCTTGAGCTGATCACGTAATTTGTCAGACAAAGCCCAATTCTTATCTCGGCGAGCTTGTTCTCGTTGATTTATGAGCTCTTGAATTTGTGGAGTAATTTCTATTTGTTCTTCTAAAATTTGTTTGAGTGAAAAACCAAGAATATTTACAAGAATTGATTTGGTAAAGTTAATAAGTTCTGAATTTGCTTTTATTTCCGATAAATTTTCAAATATCAAGCCAATAAGCTTTGGTGTATTCAGGTCATCGCATAAAGATTCGAACATTTTTAGTGCAATTTCGTTTTGTGGAACGCTTGTTGATGTCTGTTTAATTTGATGATCTCCAAATGCTGCAACAAGTTTTTTGTAAGCTGTTTGACTTGCATTTAATTCATCACAATTGAAATCGATTGGAGTTCGATAGTGATGTTGCAGAAAAAAATATCTTAAAATCATTGGATCGAATTTTTTAAAAATATCTTTGAGTGTTACAAAATTACCAAACGACTTTGACATTTTTTCTTTGTTGATTGTTATAAATGCGTTGTGCAGCCAATAATTTGCTAAAACACAACCGTGCAAGCCCTCGGATTGAGCAATTTCGTTTTCATGATGAGGGAATATTAAATCGGCTCCCCCTCCGTGAATGTCTACAGTTTTGCCGAGTAATTCGCTGGCCATAACAGAACATTCTATGTGCCAACCAGGCCTACCATAACCCCATGGCGAATTCCAAAACATTTCATCATTGTTTCCCTTCCATAGAACAAAGTCCTCTGGATTTTTCTTACGAAAGTCAACCTCTATTCGTGCGCCGGCCTGCTGGTCATACAAGCTTCTTCCAGAGAGCTTTCCATAGTTATTGAAGGTTGAGATATCGTAATAAACGTCTGAATCAATAACGTAAGCGTTTTTATTTTTTAAGAGCTCTTTAATAAAAATTATAATTTGTGGAACATATTCAGTTACTCGTGGTTCGGAGTTTGGGCTAAGGCAACCAAGGGCTGCCAGATCTTGATGATATGCTTCAATAAATTCATTTGCAAGTTCTTTATAAGAACCAATATTGCCTAGTTGTTGCGCTTTATTTAATATTTTGTCGTCAATGTCTGTAAAATTTCTTACGTAGTTAACGTCATATCCAAGAAATTTAAAGAGCCTGACAAGTACGTCAAAATTAACGTAAGATCTACCGTGCCCCAAATGAGAATAATCGTATGGAGTTATACCGCAGACATAAATTTTAAGTTCATTTTTTCTTAGTGGGACGAATATTTCTTTTTTCTTACTTAAACTGTTTGTAAGTTTTATTTCAAACATATCATCCTCGTTGAAAGTAAAAGAACCCTGATTCTTAAGTCAGGGTTCTTTGTCAATTATTGATTTGCTTCTTCTTCAGTTGTTTCTTTGACCTTAATTTCAAGCTCTTCTTTGCTAATTTTACCTGTTGTTCTGTCGAGCTCTTGCCCTTTTTTGAAAATAACTACGGTTGGAACGCCCTTGATGTTTTGTGATTCTGCCAATTCTTTTGATTTATCGATGTTGATTGCAATAAATTCACATTTATCTGCATATGATTTTGCTACTTCTTCAAATGCTGATTGCATTTCTTTGCAAACACTGCACCATTCTGCATAAAATTTTGCTACAACTATTTTGTCAGACTTGAGAGTCGCTTCAAGTTCTTCTTTGGTTTCGATATTTTTGATCGATGTAGCCCCTGCTTCCTCTTTTGCGCCTTCTGTTGTTACTGGAGCGATTGCTTCTGTTTCAGTTGCTGTAGCCGTGACTTCTTCTTTTTTAGACCACCAGCTGCATCCTGTTAGGGCAACCAAAGTAAACATACCAACAAATAATAATGATGACTTTTTCATCATAAAAAAAATCCTTTAAAAATAAATATTATAATTAAAACGATAAAACGACTGATGTTTATAATATCTGGAAAATTTAAATTAGTATAGATATGATCTCTGTAAAAGGAATTATATTAAATTTTTATTTACAAAGAGAGCAAAATGATTCGTTTTAAGTCGGGCCGATTGCTTATAATTACTTTCATGTGCATGGTCTTTATTAAAATTTATCAGCATAATCTGATTATACGGTTAAATTATGAGCATCAGCGATTAGAGATCAAAAAAAGTCAACTAAAGAAGCAAAAAAATGATTTACTTAGTCAACTTTGCTTTTTAAAAGACCCAAGATATGTGACAACCTTTGTGCAAGAGTCGTTAAATATGGATAAGTTAAAATTTTCACAAGTTATGACCTTTACGGGCTTTTAGTTTGGAATACAGTTTTTATGTTTAAAAAATTTAAAGACTATCAACTTCGTTTGGCGTTTGTTTTGTGTGGCTTTGTTCTTATATACATTGTTATAGTGGTACGACTTTTTTTGTTGCAAATTTATCAACAAAATTTTTTTAAAGAACTTGCACTAAATCAGTACCAAATATCAATGAAAATTAATATGCCTCGAGGTGTAATTTATGATAGAACTGGTCAATGTCCATTGGCCTTTAATTGTAGCGCTCAATCTGCCTTTATTTTGCCTCACCAATTCACAGAAACAAAGAAAATAGAACATTTTTTAAAACATAATTATCCGGCTGTTTATAAAAAACTTAAAAACCATCCCGAAAAATACTTTTTTTGGGTGGACAGGGTTCTTTCGGATTTCCAAATTAAAAAAATTAAGAGTTATAACTTAAAGGATATTATTTTTATTGATGAACCTAGAAGGGTTTACCCATCCGCAGCTGCAGCCCATTTAATAGGTTTTTCTGATATTGATGGAAGGGGTATTTCTGGAATAGAGATAGAATTTGAGCAATGGCTTGCCGGTAAGCAGGCCCATTTAACTGTTCAGCGAGATGCTAGGTCCAATAATTTTTATTTTGAAAAAAATATAGATAAGATTGGCGCTAAGGGCAATCCGTTGGTTTTAACAATAGACGGAAAGTTACAAACATTGGCTTTTGAAGCCCTTAAAGATGCTGTTGAGCATTACCAGGCTATTTCTGGCTCTGTGTTAGTGATGGATCCAGAAACAGGTCAAGTTCTTACGATGGCCAATTATCCGACATTTAACCCTAATCAAAAAGGTATCACAGATCTTTCTATAACAAAAAATTTTATAGTTACAGAGTGTTTTGAGCTTGGATCAGTAATGAAGGTTTTTTTGGCGATGTCAGGGTTTGCAGAAAAAGTTGTAACTTCTGATGAAATATTTGACTGCGAGGGCAAAATTGCCTACGTAAATGGTTTTAAAGTTGAAAACTGGAAGAGTCTGGGAGTTATGCCTTTTTCCGACTGTATTAAATTTTCTAGTAACGTTGTGTGTGCAAAAGTCTCTACACGGCTTGGTTCAAAGCTTTATGATCATCTTACAAAAATAGGTTTTGGAGTGAAGACTGGAATTGAGCTACCTGGAGAGCGTAACGGATTTGTAAATCCTCCGTCCAGATGGAGCAGGTCATCACCACTCGTGATGTCATTTGGATACGAAATTACGGCGAGTTTGTTGCAGCTTGGAAGAGCTTTTTGCGTATTTTCTAACGGAGGGTACCTGGTCCAGCCAACAATAGTTTTGGAACCTAAAAAAAATGGACAATATCCTAAAAAAACAAAGATTTATGATGATGAAATAATTCAAGAAATGAGATCCGTGTTAAAGGGGATTGGAGATTTGCACCATATTAAAGGCTGCCTTATTATGGGCAAAACTGGCACTGCGCGCTGTGCTCAAGGCCACGGTTATTCTCAATCTGAGCACTTGTACACTTTTGCTGGTATTGTGGAAAAGGGTGATTACAAGCGAGTAATAGTAACATTTATTAACAGGCCTCAAAAAGTCCATCTTTGGGCATCTGAAGTTGCTGCTCCGTTGTTTCAACGGGTGGCAGAACGTATGATATTGTTAGATGCGCAGGATAAAAAACAAATTATGATATAAGACAATGGGCTCATAAACAGGGCTATACATTGACCATGCTTACCCGGAGACCGCATTGTGTCGGCCTTGTATTTAAAATGATAATTTTTTAGACGTGGCATACCGGCATTGATCCATGGCGGACTGGCGAATGAATTTTTCAAAACATGCAAAAAATGGCATCGGCTTTGAGGGCGCCGGTGGAGTGCTCGTTTTGAATTTTGAAAAACGTTTACACAAAATAAAAATTACTCAAACGAGTTACGCCAAATGATGCCCTGAATCGTGCAAATCCTCTTCATTCAAAGGCTTGTACAGCAGATTTGAAACAAAAATGTACAGCATTTTAGCAACAACAAATAAAAAATAAGCAACGAATAGCAATAAAAGCGTTTTTACTAGACTAAAAACAACAGCAACAGATATAAACACCGCTACTGCCGCAACATACAATTCTTTGCGAATATGTTTAAATGTTGGAACGCGTACTGTTGCAACCATCAACCCAGAGCAAACAAAGATCAACAATCCTAATATTACCCGTCCCCAAAAATGAGGATTTACTACACCAAAATTTAATATAATCGAGGCAAAAAAACATGCAACGATTGGAGTTGGAACCCCGATAAAATAATGAGTTTGATCGCTGGCTGTGATATTAAATTTTGCAAGGCGCAAAACGCCAAACAACAACAATGAAGAGCAAATTAATAAACCCAAAAACCCGAATTTGTGAAGCTGCCAGCTGTAAACCAAAAACGCAGGCGCCAAACAAAAAGTTATGGCATCTGAAAGCGAATCTAGCTGAAGACCAAAACTGCTGGCCGTTCTGAATAATCTTGCAATCTGGCCATCCAGCGAGTCCATCATCGAGCCAAAAAATATGCAATAAGCAGAGGCAACAAATTCACCTTCAGCTGCAAAAATTATCGAGCAGAAGCCAAAAAGCGCGTTTCCAAGCGTGAAAATATTCGGAATGATCTGCAGTCCTTTTTTAAACTCAATGTTTTTGAATTTATTAAAACGAGTTTTTTTTTGTTTTAACCTCGGTTGGAACTTTACAGCGTTGTCTGAATTTTTCGAAAACATATAAAATTCCTTAAAACAAAACTATTTTGCAACTGTTACTTGGGCATATCTAACAACCTTGCCCTTAAACAAATACCCCTTGCTTACCACGTCAACTATTTGACCAGATGGGTGATTTGACGACTCGACTTGTGCTATTGCTTCGTGGAGCTCAGGATTAAAATCACCTGAAACCTGAACCTCTTTAACATCTAAATCCGTCATTGTTTTTAATAAGTTTTTATAAACAACACTCAAACCTTCACTCCATGCTTCGGGCTGCTCATTTGTCCCTGCAGTAGCCGCATTTAATGCACGATCCAGATCCTGCAACACAGGCAAGAGCTTTAAAATTATGGCCTCTTCGCCAATCAAAAGCCACTCAGCTTTTTGCTTTTCAATACGTTTTTGAAAATTTTGAAAATCGGCATTTAAACGTAAAAAAAGATCTCTGTAGTCAACAACGTTCTTGGCCTCTTGAGGCGCTTCCTGCAAACCGTTTTCCACTTCAGAACTAATATCAGAATTAATCGATGCATCTTTTTCTGTGTCAAACATTTAAAACCCTATCAAGAACAATAAAACAAAAGTCTTACAACTCATCAAATTAATTATATGAAAGTTTTTAAAGGAAATAAAGACTATTAAAATAAATTGACTATTGTTAATTTATTAAGGCAAAACCAACGACACTGAACCAGTGTCTTCAATTTATCAAATCAAAAATTTAAGTAAAACCATATTATTTGCCTAGTCAGCCGGGCCCAACAAAGCCCTGAGTTTTACGACTTCTGCATCACCGGCACGATATTTTTCCAGAGAGTTTAGCAAGTTTTCAGCACCCTCAACGTGACCACGCTGTCGCTGTTTTTTGATTGAATAAATAGCCTCCTTAAACCCGATGCTACAACTCAACAACTTATCCCAGGCAAGCAAGTTGATACCCTCTGTAGCTTGGTAATAAGCGCTCCCTGTCAACACGGTCAACATTCTATCACAATATTTACGATTTTCAGGTTTTTGCAAATCTTCAGTCGACATTTTATTAATCAATGCCGAAATGATCAATAACGCATAATCAACCATTGTCCAACTCGGATTGGGGCTCAGTATCAACCAACGACGAGCAAAAACCGCAGCACAAGCCGAAGTTGTCTTATCTAAAATGTCAGGACTTACAAAGTTAATTGAATTTATTATGGCATTAAGTTTGCGCAGTTCAGATTCTTTCAGATTATTGTAATAATAAGTTCTAAATATAAATCTTTTGCGCATCACCACATCAATTTTGGTTAAAAATTCAATCAAACACTTATCTCTATCTTTGGCAGGAAATTTGCTTATAGTGGCAAAAAGTTCATTCTGGAAGGCTATTTGGTTTAGATCATTCATCTTCGAGCTCACAATACCTTGTACAATTGTAACTATTTCATCAGTCGCATAGCCCTTGTTAGCTAATTCCCCCAAAATTTTGACAGCGTGGCTGGGATATAAACTATTAGATTTCAACATTTCTTTTGCAGCGCTTAAAGCCTCTTTGAGCATCAAACCTTGCTTAATTAAAGCTTTCCAAAAATTCGCAGGCAAATCAGTCCTGCCCAATTTTAAAAAATCTTGCGCTACAATATCAATTCCTTCAAACTCATAATTTTTGCTAACTAAAGCTCCAAGTATTTCATCTGCGTAGGTAATATTAACTTTTAACAGTTCTTTTGCCGCATCTAAGGCCTCTTTGAGCGCACAACCTTTATCAATCAAAGCCACAAATAAATTCGGAACATAATACCGATCATTTTGCTGTATCAGCGCATCTGTGAGCGCCAAAACCTTTTTCAATAACACACAGTCAACAGTTGGCGCCAATCGCAACAACTGTAAATATGTTAACGCTCGCTCGTTCAAATTCGTAATCTTATCGGCACCTTTAATAAAAAAATCGAATGCTCGTTCATCCAATTTTTGACTCACCTGTAAAAACATTAATAAATTATGCGTAGGCCAAAACAGATCATAAAAATCAAGATCCACAGCGTTCGGCTGTGATATATAAAGCTTTAAGGCCCACAAGCTCGGCAAATCTACTGAGCGAGCTAAAATTTTATCTAC
>LBTE01000013.1 GCA_000989955.1 candidate division TM6 bacterium GW2011_GWF2_37_49
GCTAATTAGTTCAGCATTTACGGCTCTTATTGCATTTGTCCGTGATTGTTTAATGAGTTGAATTATGTCCGCAAATCGTTTATCCATTTTGTTTCTTTAAGCTACAAATTTATCTCTTTTCAGTTTCGTTTATCTTCTGGAACCGGATTCCGACTATTACTGCTAACGGTTGCGTGTATGAAACGTTGGGGATTGCGGGCTTCGTCACTATCCGCCGACACAAACGCCGATGCGGGGCAGAACTATTGACTTAATCACTTAAACCCTAATGTTTTATACACGTTATTGAACTAAATCCGCCTACGCGGATAGCTATTCGTTTCAGTTTTCAAAAGTACCCGATTTTTTCTATAATCGTTAGATTATTAACAACAAAAATCAATGATTATGAGAAAAAAATCGGGTTTTACCATTGTAGAGCAGGCTATCGTGCTTGTTCCTGAGTTTGAAAAGGTTGTCCGGAGGCTGGAGCAGCAAGTTACCTTACGCGGTCAGAGTACGAGTACGCTGAAGAATTACATCAGGAGGATTGCCTTGTTTGTGATTCATTTCGGGAAGCTGCCCGAGCAAATCGATCCGGAAGAAATCAACGATTACCTTGTTTCCCTGGCCAGGGATCCGAAGTCTCCGTCACGAAGTAGTTTTAAACACATGGTTTACGGACTTCGTTACTATTATCGGCTTCTTGGGATGAATAAAAGTGCAATCGCCCTGCCTTCACTCAAAGGAGACACAAAACTGCCGGTGATCCTGAACCAAAGCGAACTCAAAGAACTCCTTGCTGCTCCGTCTCTTCTAAAACAACGCGTTGTTCTTGCCCTGATTTATTCGGCAGGGCTTCGCGGACAAGAGGTCATCAATCTGAAGATCTCCGACATCGATTTTGAAAGAAAGACCATCCACATCCGGCAAAGCAAGTACAAAAAGGATCGGGTGGTTCCGCTGGCTGGGAGTATGTCCGTAGGGTTGAAAAAATACTTGGCGGCAGAAAACCCGCACCTCTGGCTGTTCAATGGCAAAGAGCCCGATGGCCGATACAGTGTCAAGGGGCTTTCCTGGGTAATGCGTGAAAATCTGAAAAAAACTTCCATAAAAAAGGAGGTGAGCCTGCATTCCCTACGTCATTCTTATGCCACCCATCTGCTGGAACAGGGACTGAACATTGTGACCCTCAAAGAGCTGTTGGGGCATGCCGACATAACCACCACCATGATCTACCTCCATGTAGCACAGTGTCCATTGATTAAACCTCACAGCCCGCTGGATACTCTCTATAACTATCCAAAAAATGCGGACAAGGTTTGAACTGGCCGATGTGGTGACCCTTTTCGGTACAAAGCTGATTTCCAACGTCAAATTATCGCCCTTTCAAATTAAGGTTCTGCGAAAGATCGCAATCTGCCGCACTGCGGCACTAGGTGGGCATAAGGAAGTGTGCGACAGTTATGGTACGGAGCGCTACAGCTACAACAGCTGTGGCGATAGGCACTGCCCCAAATGTCAGGCTGCAAGACAGGCATTCTGGATCGATGACCTGGTGCAGAAAACCTTGCCCATAAAGCATTACCACCTTGTATTCACTGTCCCCCACCTTTTGAATGCCGTTTGCCTGCACAACCAAAGTGTATTTTACAACTTGTTGTTTGCATCAGTCTGGAATACACTCAGAGCCTTTGGATACTCCCACTTTAGTGTTGAAACCGGGGCTGTGGCGGTGTTGCACACCTGGGGTCAAAACCTTTCATTCCACCCACACATCCATTGTATTGTTCCTGCTGCCGGATATACCATCGATGGGCAATGGAAGGAAATCGGACATCCGGAAACTATTTATATCCAATCAATCAACTAAGTGAGTCTTTCAAAGCCCAATTCCTCGATAGTCTCAAGCGTACCTTACGAAAACAGGAAAAAATGTCGCTGTTCTTCGATACGGTGCAAATGGCATACAAGACACGTTGGGTAGTTCACTGTGAACCTTCTCTGGCTAATGCGGATCATGTGGTAAAATACCTAGGACAATACACGCATCGGGTAGCCATCACAAACAAGCGTATTTTGGACATAGCAGACGGAAAAGTGACCTTTATTGCCAAAGATTATCGGGACAATGCCATTAATAAACCTGTAACCCTTGAAGGAGTGGAGTTCCTGCGCCGATTCACCTTGCACATCCTGCCCTCGAGATTCGTGAAAATCAGGCATTATGGTATTTATAACCATACAGTCAAAAGCCACATGGGGTTGTTGTTTGTCCCTGAGAAAAAGCCCGACGTCGATGCCCTGATCAACCGCCAAAATCCTCCGGAGACCGGCCTGCAACGCTTCGAAAGACTCACGGGGGTCAACCCATGCACATGCCCGTTGTGCAAATCCGGATGAATGGTGGCAATCAGGGAACTACCGCGGATAAGGGCTCCGGATTGTTTCTTCCCTGTTCAATTTCCAGCTCTGAATTATTGATCATTACCAAATTGCGCTTATACGCAACAGGGAGTTCTATGCCCCCAAAAAGGGATATGTGCACAAAACTTCCTCACAAACGACTGGTATATTCCTGTATAATAACTCAAAAGCACAAAAAACTGCAATACTTCAAAGAACGCTTGTTATGTATTAATCCAAAAAATCATTAAAACCGCCATTAAGCACATAGCTTTTGGCCCCGCAGGTGTAGTTCAACACCGACTCCTCGCTCGGTCTTGCATACCGCTCAGAGTCCTATTTATAAGCCGCAATTATTTTTTATCTTAATTTAATCTATTATTAAACTCAGTTAGCCAAGTTATTAAATCATTAACATCTTTCTCAATTTCAACAGGCTCTGGAATTTCTATAGGAGTTTCTGTTGGTTGACTGTGTTCGTAACATGAATATCGTGTCATAAAATAATCTACCAAATCGCAGTCTTCTTTTTTGATTTTAGCTAACTGTTGAACTTTCCCCATTGTATTTACTGACCGTCTGTATCTCTGAATTACATCTGCTAAAAAATCAAGTTCAACAATGCGCTCAACTAATATTCTTATATCGCTGCACAAAGCTTTACCAAAAGGATAATATGCATCAGTTCCTTGTTCGTTAAAGACTTTTTTTGCTTTTGCAATTCTTTCATTTTTAATATTATTTAACGCAGGTATGGTTTTCTTGGCAAAAAGAGGAGTTTCTCCAATTTCTCCTGCTCCCCAATTTTCAGTTCTTATACCAATTATCTGAATAGCACTTGAACTGCATTTGTCGTTTAATTGACCTAATAAACTTAACCTATGAGTAAAAACAATAACTTGTCTTGTTTTGCTTAATTCAATTAAACGCTCAACTGTCTTTTCCTCGAATTGTTGGTCAAGAGAAGATATTGGGTCATCAAAAACGAAAGGATTATTGTTGTTTCCTCCTGTCACATCAGCAAGAAAAGAGGCAAGAGCAATTATTCTATGTTCTCCCTCACTTAATATATCAGAAGGTTTATAACCGTTGTTCCCTTTTAATCTTAGAGAATGTGTAACTGTTCCTTTTGCTGCTCTTTCTTTAACTAATTCTACTTTTATTTTGCCAGCATTTAATGCCAACAACTCTGAATTAAACCTTTTTACATATTCTTCTGTTATTGCAGTTTCTGATATCTCACTTGCTTTTGTAGTAATTGTGCGAGTATTGCATTGTGAAATCCAACTATCTAAATCAGCAACTTTTTTTAATCTATCAACCTCTTTTAGAATATTCTCCCTTTGTCCACAACACCATTTTTTAGCATTCAGTTCTAACAACTCATTCAAAGCTTTTACTCTGTTAAACTGTTTTGCATCCAACTCAAATTGGGTTGCAGATTTTTCATACACTACAGAATTTGACTTTAATATGTCAATATTATCCGCAATAAACTTTGAATCTATTGTGAAATCAATATTCAGTTTTATTGAGTTTGAAGCGGTATCTATCTGCTGCCATATTTTAACTAAACAATTCAACCAATCTTCATTAAGGTTTGCCGCATTACATTTTGTTGAAAGATTTTCTTTATTTATTGCAATTGGCAGTTTGTTAATTTTTTCAGAGTATTTTTTCTCTGCTTGAGTCGCTTCATTTTCAAGTTGACTTTTAACAAATGTTTCAAAAGATAATAATCTTTCTTTAGCAACTTCATTCAATGGCTGGTGACATAGTACACACTTAGAATCGTTACCTATGTTTGGATAATTTGTGTTTTTATATGCTTCTTGAAGTGAAAATGCTCTTGCCGCTTCCCATAAAGATTTCCAAACTTGGCTTCCTACACCCTGTAACTCAGATTTATTAGCAATAACGTGTACACTATCCTGAGATATCTTGCGTTTATTTAGGGCGTCATCTTTTAATGCTTTTATCTCTTTTATTGAATCAATATTTATTTGCGAGTAAGCTTCTGAGATTTCCTTGACAATTTTATCAATCTCTAATTTTTGTTTTCGTATTTCAGTAGCACTCTTGGCTGGGTCTTTTTCTTTCAACCGCTTTTCAACACTTAATCTTACTTGTTCGTTTTCATCATTCCAAGTAAAGATACTAGTAAGATATTGTACCGTATGTTCTTTTTTTAAGCTATTATATAATTTTCCAGCTTCCGTTAAAGCATATTCGTGTGGAATATTGGACAATGTTTTTGCTAATATTAATTTCTCATGTTCTAATTTTTCTTGAATTTTGGAATAATAGTGAGATATAGCGGTAAATAATTTTACAAATCTAGGCGTATACGTAACAGTATTGGCTTCATCAATATAACCATTCCCTGTAGTAGTGTCAAAAACATCAATTGTTTTTAAATCTGTTATTTGACTATTGTTAATACCCCATTCTACTTCCTGTTCTATGTTGTCAATTGAATATTTAACGACGCATTTCCCATTTGGATTAGGATTAAAAACATTAGATTTTAAATTGATTGCACGAGGTTTTCCACTAATTTTTTTTATAATTTTTGTATAACCAGATTTTCCCGAACCATTAGAACCATAAATAACAGCTATATTTTTATCTTTTTCAAGTTTTAGAGGATTTCTAGGGGCTAAACTTTCTATGTTTTGGATTGACTCAATAGATAATAATTTTACCTGCTTCTCATTGTTAGTATTTAAGAAATTGGGGAATGCTTTATCTTCAAAATTTGCATTAGATTTTATCATAGAGATAAAATCATTCATATCGGCGTCTTCTATAATCTTTGTAAGGATTCGATATGCTAATTCTGTTTGCCAACCTTTTAATGTCTTCAACCAGTCTGTAATGTTTTTTTGAGTATCCATAGCTATATTATTTTTTCACTTTCAAACATATCGTTACGTTGATTTATAATTGCGGCTAACGGTTTGGCGGTAAAATCCCGTTTTAATGGGATATACGGCGTGTTAGGTGCTGGCACAGTTATTATCCCTTGAAGCATCCATAAGCATCTTCATCAACAATTTTCAAAAATGCTTCTAGATTATACACTTTTGGCATTGGATCATATGGATACCATTTTAAATTTGCTCTCATCCAGTATATTTTCCATGCTTTCTTACTCTTAACAAATGTTGCTTTTGCATACGGATGTTTTTGAATCTCACATGGATTATTCCACGCCGGTCTAATTTCGACTAAAAACACACTATTACCTGTCAATTCATAACCAATATCTAGTCTCGGTCTTATACTGGGCTCAGGTCTAATCAAAGCAATGTGCTTTTCCAATGTTTGAGTTATTTCATGTATTTGGGATATGTCAATTGCCATATAAATTATTATTAATCAATTTTATGCGCTTGCACCTAACTTGTTAATAACTGTACAAAAATTAAGGTTAGCTCCTAGAATTTACGGGCTAACCTAACCTTTATTACGGGTTATTTTTACCGCTATAAAATTAAAACTTAATTAATTCATTTCCAATATCGGCACCTGACAAATTATTGAAAATCACTATACCAAACCTATGTGTGTCCTGCCAGAATCTTCTAGATGTTGAGTATTTATTAGCACACAGAATAACAGGTCACAATTTGTGACCTGTTATAATATTTTAAACAATATTTTGTGGTTGTGGCCGAATCCGGATTCAATTACTTTTTTATCTACCTACCATCCTCAAAAACTCCTCTTCATAGACAACTTTTATATTGCTGCCGGAGGCATTGTACTCTTCAATTTTTTTAAGTTTGGAGGGGCCGGCACCGTGGCCGACTATTACAAATTGGGTTCTTTTGGAGATGCCGGTGTCAATATTGGCACCATTGGATTTGGCGAGTTGGGCAGCCTCATCGCGACTGATTTTGCTTAATACTCCTGTAAATACAATTTTCTTGTTGTAGAAAGGGTGCTCTTTATCTGCGCAATCGAGATCGGGTTTAAGAAGGTCCCCTGTGATCCTTTCGTGACCAGCAAAACTGCTCTCCGCTTTTGAATTCTTAATAAGGGAATGGTTCGGCATAATGCCCAGTTTCAATTTAATAAATGCTTCTGCACAGGCTATTGCATCCGCCAGTGCGTCGTGGTGGTTTGTCAGGCAAATCTCCAGAGCGTCGCAAAGCTCTGTCAGTTTCAGATTTGTGAGGCGGTAGGTGCATTTATAGTTGAATTCCGGTGCCTCCAGATTATAGTGTTCTAGAGCCGAGTATAGAGCGGACATGTCAAAACTGGCATTGTGGGCGACAAGGAGGGTAGTGGAGAGCTCCTCTCTGAGTTGGCCCCACACCTCGTGGAAGAGGGGTTTCTCTTTTGTCATCAGTGCGTGAATGCCGTGAATACAGCTATGTCTGGCCGAATATTCATTGCCGGGCGGTTGGATTAGGATCGATTCCTGGCTGATTATTGATCCGTTTTTTACCCTGACCAACCCTATCTGGCATATGCTTGCCTGATAAGAAGTTGCAGTTTCTATATCGATGGCGGTGAAGGTGAGATAAGACATATTGGATTTATTTATAAATCAGAAAAAGAAAATGTTATATCCGTTGTTTGTCAACAAATATAATAAAAAGAGAATCAATCAATGCTTGATAATCAATTATTTTATAAGATTTTATATCTTTAAGGACATTTTCTACTCAATAATCGATAAAAGCTATGATTAACCTTGATGTCATTTACAGCCCGGCTGTGAATTTTGCAATGCAGCAAAACCATGTTCCTGTCATCAGAAAAATTCTTCTAGTCAATGATGAAGATGAAATTATTGAAGATATTAAAATTAAAGTTTCAATTTCACCTGAAATCTCAGATGAATTTGAAAAGTATCTTGACCTAATCCCTCCAAAATCCACTATTGAAATAAAAGATTTTAATCTTGATATTTCGCCAAATTTTTTATCTGAATTAACTGAAAAGATATGTGGTGATATACAGATATCTATATACAATGGGGAGATATTAATCCTAACTCAAAAATATCCTTTAGACATTCTTCCATTTAATCAGTGGGCCGGGGTTTCAGTTTTGCCAGAAATGATCTCGGCATTTGTAACTCCTAACTATCCGTCAATTTCAGCTATTATTCACAGAGCATCGCATTTTTTAGAGAAATGGACTGGGAATCCCTCTTTAAATGAATATCAAAGTCGTAATCCTGACCGGGTTAAGAAGCAGATGGCCGCAATTTATGAAGCTATTGCTGAGCTTAATATCGTCTATTGTACGCCACCAGCAAGTTATGAGTCAACAGGCCAACGAATAAGAATGTGTGATACAATTTTGCCAGCAAAAATTGGTACATGTATTGATATGGCACTTCTTTATGCTTCTTGTTTAGAGGCAGTGGGGATTAATCCATTAATTGTAATAATAAGAGGACATGCTTTCGCAGGTGCATGGATGATTAATGATACTTTTTCAGATAGCGTAAATGATGATATTTCATTATTAACAAAGCGAATTGCCAAAGGAATAAATGAGATTGTAGTTGTAGAAGCAACTTGTATGAATGCAGGGAATAATGTTGATTTCGATTTAGCGGTTTCAGCTGCAGAAGATCATTTAAACGACTCTTCAAGATTTGTTTTATTTGTTGATATTAAAAGGTGCCGGTTTGCATCCCTTAGGCCGCTGCCACTTAGAATTGCTGACAATGATGGAATAAAAATAATTGAATCACCTTCTGCTGTTAGAGACAATAATTCTCCGGAATCAATATCTGTTGATTCAAGAGTTATTAATAATAATAGAATTGAAGTAACAAAGCAGAGACTCTGGGAGAGAAAATTGCTTGATTTATCATTAAGGAATAATTTGCTAAATATACGCTTAACTAAAAGCACTTTACAGTTAATTTCAATTAACATAAACTTGCTTGAAGACGCGCTTGCTGATGGACATGAATTTGCAGTATTACCTAAACCTGTTGACTGGGATAATGATATGATGGATGCTGGAATATATCAGGCCATTAATCAGACAGATCCAATCTTAGATTTAGTTAAACAAGAGCTTACTCAAAAACGACTAAGGTCTTATCTTAGTGAAAATGAATTGAGCCAATCTTTAACAGGGCTTTACCGTGGCTCGAGATCTTCAATGGAGGAGAATGGAGCAAATACTCTTTTTTTGGCTTTAGGGTTACTTAAATGGTATGAAACACCAAGTAGTGAACGCCCGAGATATGCTCCTATTCTATTATTGCCGGTTGAGATAGTACGTAAATCTGCTGCAAAAGGTTATGTGATTCGTTCCAGAGAAGAGGAGGTAATGATGAACATCACTTTGCTTGAAATGCTTCGTCAGGATTTTAGGATGAATATTGGCGGTTTAGAGATTTTACCTAAAGACGATAGTGGAGTAGATGTTAAGCTTGTATTTAACACTATCAGAAAAGGTATTATGGACCAAAGAAGATGGAATGTAGAAGAGCAGGCGATACTTGGTATTTTCTCATTCAGCAAATTCATTATGTGGAATGATATTCATAATAACGCCGACAAATTATGTAAAAACAAGATTGTAAAAAGTCTAATATCGGGAATAATTGAGTGGGAGCCTGGCGAGGAAGTTGACTTTAACCTTGATAAAGACTTTAAACCGGCAGATATTGCACTCCCAATTAGTGCAGACTCATTTCAAATGGAGGCAGTATGCAATGCAAGGACCGGAAATAGCTTTATTTTGCATGGCCCTCCAGGTACCGGCAAATCCCAGACTATAACTAACATCATTGCAGATGCACTGTATAGTGGGAAAAAAGTTCTTTTTGTTGCTGAAAAAATGGCAGCATTATCAGTTGTTCAAAAAAGGCTTTCAGAAATTGGTATTGCACCGTTTTGTCTTGAACTTCATTCGAATAAATCCAAAAAATCAGCAGTCCTTGAGCAGTTAAAGGCTACGACAGAGGTGCTGAAAAAGTCTTCACCGGAGAATTATTCTTTTGAATCTGAAAGGCTTCATAAAATTCGGGAAGAATTACGCGACTATGTTGAAATATTGCACGAGAAATTACCATCAGGTATATCATTGTATGATGCATTATATTACTATTATAATGTCTCAGATATAAGCTCTGAATTTGAATTTCCTAGTTCTGTTGTACCTGAGATATCTTCGTCAAAGTTGAGTGAATGGAAAGATATTGTAGAGCAAATGCAAATATTATCAGATCTTTATGGTTCTGTTTCTAAACACCCTCTCAAGGAGATTACTTTAAGTAGTTTTTCACAGACTGTTAAATTAGAGTTATTTGACATTTTAGGTAAACAAATAGAGTTATCACATCAACTGGAGAGTAGGACAAATGAGGTAATACGTTTATTAGGAGATGAGTACAAATGTAACGCTCTTAATTCATATGTGTTGCTAGCAGAGATGGCTGAAGTTCTTTTTAACATTAAGCATTTTGCTAGTTCGTTGTTGAAGTTGCAAAATTTTGAAAATGAAATATCACAATTAAGAGAGGTTATATCTCACGGATTTGAAAGAGACAGAATTAAAAGTGAGTTAACAGCCAATTTCTCAAAATCGGTACTTGATATTGATGCAGACAGAATTCTTGTAAACTGGAATATTGCACAAAATAAGTGGTTTTTGACAAGATTCTTTTCTCAGAATAAAATTGGTAGAGATTTAAGAGTATATTCTTTAAATGGGAAGATACTTAAAAATAATGTAGTACATATACTTTCATTAGTAGTGAAATATCAGCAAGAAAAGGATTTGATTAATACTAAAACAGGTTTTTATAGCAATACCTTTGGTTCTGGATGGGAGAAATGGGACTTGATGGAGGCGTGTTGTAATAATGCAATATTAGTAAGAGAGAAGATAATGCAGCTTACTGGTGATATCTCTAAGGGTTTAGTTACTTGTGAATGTCTTGCTTTTAATTTGTCGAATGGTCTGAGCACATTTAAATCTTTAAATGATAATAAATTAATTGAATTTATTGAAACTTTCAAAGCGTTAAGGGAAGTAAATGAATCAATCTCATCAAAATATGGATTAACGTTTGTTAATGACAATTGGATAGAAGATAATTTAGCTCTTACTGAAAGGTTATATGAAAATATTGATTTGCTGAAGGACTGGTGTAACTGGAACAACTTGAAGAATAAGGCATCTGAAATAGGGCTGAATCAATTTGTTTATTATATATCTTTAAATGACATCAGTAAATTATCAGGAGCATTAGACAAAGCACTTTTTAAGGCAATAATTAATTATTCTATTGAAACACATTCTATTTTGGCAAGTTTTAACGGAAAGTTGTTTGAGGAAAAAATAAGAAAATTCAAAGAGTTAACCAGTAGTTTTGAGAAAATTACAAGAGAGGAGTTATTTACGAAACTAGCATCTGATATTCCATCATTTGTGAGAGAGGCATCACTAAGCTCAGAGGTAGGTATACTTCAAAGAAACATAAGGAACAATGGTCGAGGGATGTCAATTCGCAAACTGTTTGACACAATACCCACTTTGTTACTAAGAATTAATCCTTGTATGTTAATGAGTCCAATGTCAGTGGCTCAATATATCGATGCTGATAATTTGCAATTTGATTTAGTTATATTTGATGAAGCATCTCAAATGCCAACCTGTGAAGCAGTAGGAGCAATTGCTCGTGGTAAAAGCTTAATCGTTGTTGGAGATCCTAAACAGATGCCACCTACAAATTTCTTCTCAACAAACACTATTGATGAAGAAAATCTTGATAAGGAAGACCTTGAAAGTATCTTGGATGATTGTTTAGCTCTTTCAATGCCATCAAAGCATTTACTATGGCATTACCGTAGCAAACATGAGAGTCTAATTGCTTTTAGTAATTCTCAATATTATGACAATAATCTACTAACATTTCCTTCTCCGGATGACATTAAGAGTAAAGTTACTTATCATCATATTGAAGGTTATTATGACAAAGGAAAGAGTAGACAAAATAAAGCAGAGGCTGATGCAATAGTCAGTGAGATACTTATTCGGTTAGCTAATCCTGAATTGTCAAAACTGAGTATAGGAGTTGTGACTTTCAGTTCCGTTCAGCAAACACTAATTGAAGATTTACTTAATGAGGCATTCATCAGAAATCCTAAACTTGAAGCTATTGCATTAGAGTCTGCAGAACCATTGTTTATTAAAAATCTTGAGAATGTTCAAGGTGATGAGAGAGATGTGATTCTCTTTTCTGTAGGATATGGCCCTGATAAAGAAGGCCGCGTAAGTCTGAATTTTGGTCCACTAAACAGAGAGGGTGGTTGGAGAAGATTGAATGTTGCTGTTTCTCGAGCAAGATATGAAATGAAAGTATTTTCTACACTTAGTTCCGACCAGATTGATTTGGCAAGAACTACTGCAGAAGGAGTTGCCGGACTTAAAGCGTTTCTTGAATATGCCGAAAAGGGGAAGAATGTTGTTGCAGTTTCGTCTCAAAATATTAAATCAAAGAGTAAATCACTTCTTGATGTTATTGCAAACAGAATTAAAGAATTTGGATATCAGGTTAATACAAATATCGGTTGTTCCGGATACAGAGTAGATATCGGTGTTGTTAATCCTGAAAATAAATCGGAATATATTCTCGGAATTCTTTGTGACGGGGCAAACTACAAAGCTGCGAAAACGGTCAGGGACAGAGAAGTTATTCAGATAGATGTACTTAAACTTCTCGGATGGAGAATTCATCGTGTCTGGACAATGGATTGGCTGGAAAATGAGGCAAAGGTAATAGATGATATAGTTGAAGCTATAGAAAATGCGCCTGAAAGTCAAGAAAAAGATATAGTTAAAACAGTTGAACCATCTATCGAGTCCTGTCAAGTAATAGCTAATGAGTATATCTCTAATGACCGATTTGAGGGGGTTAAATCTTATCTCGCAAATTATAATGTTACCCCCCTAGAATATTCTGGTGTTTTAGCAGAGGAATTTACTCTTCCTAATTGGGAGGGACTTATAATGAAGCAAATTTTGGAAGTTCTGGAATGTGAAGCTCCTATAAGCAGAGATCAGCTTTGCAAAAGAGTGTTGTCAATGTGGGGGATCTCCAGGATTGGAAGCCGGATTGACATTCATTTTCGTAGGATTTTTTCAAGAATGAATCTTAAATCAACGGGTGACGGTATTATACGCTATTTTTGGAGAGAAGACCAGAATCCGGAAAATTATCTCAATTATAGGCCTTTTATGACTAATGCGGCAGATATCTCTCCTGAAGAAATTAGCGTTGCTGTGAAGGAGGTATTAGAGGCCCAGATTAGCCTTTCTCTTGATGATTTGATAAGGGAGACTGCAAAATTGTTTGGATTTACAAGACTAGGTAATATTGTAGAACCGGCTATGCGCAGGGGCATTGAGAAGGCGATTCAGAGAGGATTTGCTAAAGAAGAGGGTGGAAGAGCAATAGTTAATTAGCATATAATCAATAATATACCACAATTGGTTTTTGATTAGAGCTAAATCTAATCACAGATGATGTGTTTGTTGCATATAGCTGCTTTACTCAACCTCTTTTCCACAATGTGGACACTTTTTGCACTTTTTATCTTTACGACCAATTTTATCAATAAATCCGGCACTTACTAATCCTGTTGGTAGCGCTACTAAACCTATCCCAAGTACAGCTATTATCCCACTTATGAACTTCCCTAGTCCGGTTATTGGATAAACGTCTCCGTAACCAACAGTTGTCAATGTTGCAATAGCCCACCATAAACAAGAAAGTATGTCCGGAAATTTATCAGGTTGTGCGCTCCCTTCAACATAATACATCAGAAATGATGCTACAAAAAGTATTAATAATGCAACAAACCCTGTTAAAGCCAAATCAGATTTCTTCTCTTTAATCACTGATATGATAAGATTCAATGAATTATTATAGCGATTAATCTTAAATACTCTGAAAAATCTCATTAGCCTAAGTATTCTCAGAAATCGCAAATCAATTTTAATTAATAAAGGCAGATAGAAAGGTATTATCGCTAATAAGTCAATAAGGCCATAAGTGGAGAAAATGAATTTTGATGCTGATTTAAATTTACTTGAAGAAGGATGTGTGAGACTAGAAATATAAATTCTTATCAAATATTCAATTGAAAACACAATAACAGAAACAAACTCAAATTTGCGCAAAAAGCCTCCAATTGATTCGCTAATTTTTGGAATAGTTTCAAGTGTCAAGGCAATTACATTTAAAACGATTAAAGCCATAATAGCATAATCAAAAATCAAATTAAACCTCGAGCCATTTGGCCCTTTTTCTACTAAGCGATGAATATTGTTTTTATTCATTTGAATTCTGTTTTTATGATAATATTATTCTGAAACTGCAATGTAAATATATGCGTGTGCTGTTGCTGAGCAATGGCATATATTTACTCTTTTATGCTGTACTGCTTCGGCGACAACATATTTAATAGCTTTTTATAAGCGTTAATAGCATTAGTACAATATTTCTGGTTTTTATCAATGCAAAATAGAATGTGATTATAACGTGCAATTAATACTGGATTTTTAACTAATTGTGCTCGTTCTTTAAGATAAGTTATCTGTTCCTCTGAATATAGGTCAGGGGTAGGGAACCCAATTTCTTTTCCATTTTCATCAACAGAGTAAAAATCAGAAATAAGCTGTCCTTTTCGTAATGCGAATCGTAAACTTATATGTTCTGCATTTAATAAATTATTCCATTCAAAATCGAACATTTCATTCATAGGTTTTAGTTGCTTCATTAATTCCCATCTGTCAAATATGGTAATCGACTCTAACTGACTATAATATTCTTGGAATTGGTCTGGAATATTTTTCATTCTTTATTTGGTGTGATGTGCTTTTTTAAACTTGTTGCTAACGTTTTCGCGGTAAAATCCCGTTTTAATTGGATTTAACGTGTGTTAAGAAACGTTGTTATTTAGACACATTATCTTCAAGTTTCTTTAATATTTCGGTTACTTCAAAATCTAACACTGAAAAAGCAAACCATCTCTTTCCTAAATCTTTCAAAGATGCTCCTAT
>LBTE01000014.1 GCA_000989955.1 candidate division TM6 bacterium GW2011_GWF2_37_49
CGAGGGCGAAGTATGGTGGAGAGAGTGGGATTCGAACCCACGATCCGGATCTCTCCAGATACTTGCTTAGCAGGCAAGTGCTTTCAGCCACTCAGCCATCTCTCCGTACAAATCAAACACAAATTTTCAAAGAACATTGATGAGCTAAAGTGCGCCCAAGAGGAGTTGAACCTCTAACCTTCAGATCCGTAGTCTGACGCTCTATCCAATTGAGCTATGGGCGCTAATTTTAAAGCGGATATTTTAATGCTTGAAGCCTGCGCTCAAAAGTATTATATGATATACTAACGGAAATAACGTATTTTTCTAGTAAAAAATAAAATTTTTTGTGGGATGTTGGAATTTAAAGTGATACCAAACGCTAAGGTTCAGGGTTTTGAGCAAGATTCGAGTGGCCGCCTGAAATGCAGGCTAAAAAGTAAGCCTGAGGGTGGAAAGGCCAACGAAGAGCTGATTAAATTTTTGGCTAAAAAATTAAGTGTTGCATCTGATGATATTAAACTCTTGCGCGGTGCCACCTCTCGCAATAAAACTTTAAAAATAGATACGCAAACAACCGTGCACGATGCGCTTTTGTTGTTGGGTGTGGAAATTCAAAATAAATTGTGATTGGTTTTGTATGCCAAATTATTTTTGGAAAGGCATTGATTTTGCTGGAAAAGAGTTGTCTGGGTATCGCTTTGCAGGCGATGTTGATGACTTAAAGATTCGGTTATTGGCAGAAGGCATAGCCATTTTGAGCGCCAAGCCAAAATCTAGTTTAATGTTTAAAATAAATAATATTTTTGCAGGCAAAAGCCTGTCTGTGTACGAATTTGCGGCTTTTTTTGAACAGCTTGCCATTCTAATTAGCGGTGGCGTCGAGCTTTTGACTGCACTGCGCACAATAAGCTCTCAGACGCAAGATCATAAAATTAAAAATGTTGTTGAATCTATCGGCGCTGAAGTTGAGCGTGGCAATCTTCTTTCGGTTGCGCTTACAAAATCGCCTGATGTTTTTGACGAATTTATCATCGAGATGATTAGAGTTGGTCAGGCCAGTGAGCAGTTGGCGTTGGCTTTGACAGAGCTTTCCGAGTCTCTTAAAAAGAAGTACGAGTTGCGCAGAGACTTGATCAATTCAGCCGCTGTTCCACTCTTTACGCTGTTTTTTGCCTTCGCAATAATTTTGGCAATTTTTATTGGTGTGGTGCCGCAGTTTCAGAATTTTTTTGTATCGCTGGGCAAAAACATTCCAAGCTCGACGCAAAAACTGCTTGCGATCAGCAATTTTTTAAGATCGCGTAGCGCGTTTTTTTGCGTTGGTGGCATGGCAATTTTGGCTCTGGCATTGAGTCTTGCCGTGGGTAAGGTAAAAATGAAAAAATTTAAAGACAGTATTTTATTAAACAGCCCATTTTTTTCACGTTTGATTGTATTGTCCGATCTGACTGGTTTTTTGCAGTCACTAAGCTTACTTTTAAAATCAGGGCTACCGCTTATAGATGCGATTTTGACGGCTAAGTCTGCAGTTGGAAATTATTATTTAAAAGAAAAAATAAACGAAGTCGCCGATCAGTTGACGGTTGGCAAAAGCCTTACCGAGTCATTGAATTGCTTGCAGGGGTGTTACAAGTTTGAAATGCTGTCTTCGTTGATTAGAGTGGGGGAGAAGGCTGGCAATTTAGATGCCGTGCTTGATAAAGCCAGCCAATTTTTTGGCAATGAATTAAAGCGATCTACGGTTTTAATGACATCATTATTTCAGCCGCTGTTGTTGGTTATTGTTGGCCTGATTGTTGGTGTGTTAATTTGGATAATTTATTTACCAATTATTAATTTGGCGTATTCATTGAGCTGAAATTTAATCCAGATTGCCACGATGATTTCAGCCAAATCATCGTGGCAATCTGGATGTTTTTATTGAAGCATCTTTTTGAAGTTTTCAAACACATCATCAACTGTGATTTTTGAAACATTCAACTCTTCGATTTTAACACCATTTTCTTTGTAGAAGTTTAACACGCTTCCGCTATGTTGCGCATAAACATTCAAGCGTTGGCGGATAACTTCTTCAGAATCGTCTTTTCTTTGAATAAGTTCTGAGCCGCATTTTTCACAAATAAGCTTTGTTGGGTCCTTTAATAGCTTGAGCGATGTGGTTGACTGGCAATCTTTATTGCTGCAAACACGTCTACAGGTAAGTCTCTCGATAATTTCTGCATCTGGAATTACAAGAGAAATAACTCTAAATTTATAATCCGCAAATTTATTTTTCAAGATATCAAACAAAAGCTCTGCTTGTTTTTGAGTTCTTGGGTATCCATCAAGAATAATAGCTTTTGCATCTGCAGCTTCCTTTGTAAGCCATTCTTCAACCATCTCTGCAATCATTTCATCAGGAACAAGCTTGCCTTCGCTAATAATAGAGGTGATAATTTTTGACTTTTCATCATCTTTTGTTGCAACTGCACGGCATAAATTTCCAGTTGATAGAACTTTAAAGTCTAATTCGGTAGCACATTTTTCAGCCAAAGTTCCCTTGCCTGATCCAGGGGCTCCAAAAAATGTAAATATTGTTTTTTTCATGATCTTATCCTCTGTTTTTTGCACACTCGCCTCGTCAGATTTGTTTTCTTTTGATCCAAAAAAGCTGCAAGCAGGCAAAGCAATTGCGCAAACAGCCAAAGACAGTAGGTATTTATTCATAGTACTGTAACCCTTCTTAAAAAAATTAAAATACTGAAGATTCTCCATGTATCTAAAAGTAAGAGTTTCGAATATAACGTTATTTTTTTAAGAAATCAAATCTTTGTGTTGGCCGCTGGCCCCCGTCCCACTGGCCGACAAACGGCAAGAAGAATATCAGTAAAGTGGCATGCTGTGGATTTAGAGCTTACAATCGTTCGCAGATTTGATAAAAACGGTAAAGAATCCATAGTTTTCCAAATCGCAACATACAAAGCAAAGCCTCTGGAGCATGTTTTGAATTATGCAAATCGCTGGAAAGTTGAAATGATCAACATAATCACGAAACAAAAAATTGGACTTGAGGAATGCTACTTCAGAAAACTTGAAACTCAGCACAGACACGTAGCTGCGGTGCTGCTTGCATATACTTTTGCCCAGATTGAACGGATTAAATCCAGGCTTGATAATGTAGAACAAGCTCTCAGACGCTGTGAGCGAAAATCTGTCAATTTTTTGATCAATAGATTTACCAGCTTTTCAAAGAATTTTGGTCACTTCGATGCGTAACTCCTGTATAAACGTCAAAATCATGAATTGGCCGACTCTTTAAAACAGGGTCGGCCTTTTTGCAGTTTTGAAAAATTGTTTTCTGCAGACAGCACTGGATCAATGCTTGCCGGCCGTATCTAAAAAATTATAAATTTCTCGGCAGGCCCGGCGGGCTCGATGTTGTAATGCGTAGTTGTTGATGAATCGTCCAGTTAATGAGTGTTTTGATGCCCATTTTGAAACTATAAAAAGAAGTCGTCCGACTTAAATATCGGACGGCTTCTTTTTATTAAAAATTTTGGCGGATTAGCCGTTTGTTTGCATTTCAGACACCCATTCGTTGTGGTAAAGAACCGTTAATTTCCTGGCATTCTTTATAAACTGCATTAGCATCGGCATCTATATCTGGATAGGCTGCAGGGTAAAATATTGGGTTGTTTTGGAATTCATGCTTTAGAATATTTGCTAGCGATACCAATACTGTAATTAATCGCCTATTTAATACTTCAGCTTTTTTTTTATCGTTAGCTTCAGCATTTATATAAGCGGTTATAAATTCTTGGTAATTTGGTCTAGCCTTAACAATCTTCGCAAATCTTGCTGTAAAATCTTTTTTTAGTGAATCGGGGATGTTTGTTTTTATGGATTTTAAGCGCATTGCCCAATCAGAAAATATTGTAACTTTTTTTGGGTATTCGAAATGAGGGTTTGGTCCGAGAAGTTTGCATTCAAGCATGCCCAGGGCGTCATGTGTTTTAGGTGATCTTACATAATCAGCATACATCACGTCAGAGTATAACTCTTTTTTTATTTCTGATAAAAGTGTGGAATCATCAATATTTTCATCAGTTTTTTCCAAGTCTTTGGGTGGCGTTGGGTCCTCTTTTTTGCCAACTGCTTGTTCTTTCAGCTTTTGTACATCAGCTTTTAATGAATTTATATCTTTTGTTAAATTTTCAACAGCAAATTTTAAATCTCTAATATCTATCTGATTGCGTAAATTACTGTTGAATGAGAGTTTGCTTGGTGTTGCCTTTATAGGTGTTACTGGTGTTTCGGCATTTAACACAAACAAACTGCCGCTTATAAGAAGCATCGATATAAGGTTTTTATCAATGCGCATAATAATTCTCCTTGTTTTATGATTAATATAAAAAATACAACTTTCCCATAACTTAACTATAATAAATATTGCAATAATAATGCAATGGTTGGCGTATTATTTTCAGGAGTTTATGTATAAAAACCATTTTACAGGCTTCCATTCGATATTTACTTGTTTAAACGCGTAATCACTGGAGTTGTGGTTAATGTATGCAAGTGTTTATAATAATTTTGAGCAGTGTGAGTTTTTATGAATTGTTTTTAAAATTTGCTAAAAGTGGAATCCAAAAACTCAGTGAAAATATAATCAAAAATGGTTCGATAGGTAGTCGCATTCTGGCGTATCCTCCGGCAAGGGCTATAAAAATAAATAATGTCATGAATGGCACTGATGCGGTCCACGCGCAGAGTAGTTTTTTATTTTCGTCTGTCCAATTTTTAATCGATTGAATAATTATTTTGAGTGCACCTGCACAAAGTCCAATCAACGTTAACAAATATAAAAGAATTTCAAACCAGATCAAAAGCTTGAGCCAGAGCTTATTTGTTTGAGGAAATAGATAACGCTGAAACATTGATCCTGTCGGTCGATCTTTATTGAAGTAATCAAATTCTTGGCGTCCAGATTCTAAGTATAAAATTTCTGCGGAATACAGCGAAAGACTTGTGCGCATCATATCTGTGAACCAGTATTTTAGCGTTAAAAATGGTCGCATTTTAAAATATTTTATTGCTAGATTTTCATGCACGTTACATTTTTCAATTTCAGACAGTGCTTTATTTTTTTCGTCTTCTTTCTGCTTAATCAGCCCATCTACTTCGTTTTTTAAAATTACTCGTGCCTCTTGATAAGAACAGTTGTGAACATGCATTGCGACGCGGCTTGCTGAAAGGTATAAAAAATGTCCGCCTGGCAATGTGTGGAAAAATAATGCGCCAGCAAGCATATAATTTCTGGCTAACCAAAACGCCACCGGAATAAACCAGCCAAATGACATAAAAAAGCATTTTCTTATTTTCAACATCAATGCTTCATTTGAAAGAAATACAAGCGCCATCGCTAAAATAATTAAATAATGTCCGACGGGGCGCACCAAAGAAGCGAGTCCAAGGGTTATTCCGCTACAAAAAAAAAGCGGGTATGTTGGTTGTGGTTGTGCCTGGTAACAGCACGAACGTGCCATTGCCTCAAGATCCGATGAAAACATTTCTTCAAACAACATTAAATATGGCTCACTTGACGCAATTGGGTCTGGTAGCGCAAAATAGCGGAATGGAACATCTTTTGGATTGTCTTCCATACCTTCGAATGAATTTTTTCTTGGACAAAAGCGAATGTGAACCGATGCCAAAAATAAAATTGCAAAGATTAAAAATAAAAATATGAATAACGATTCTGTCATAAAAAAGCCTGAGTATAAAATTAAGCCCAAGTGCATTGCGCTGTAAATTCCAGCGGCTTTTGCAAGAAGCAAATTTTTAGGGAATAGTGCCAAGCTCAGCATAAAAACTAGCAGGGGGATAAATGCGGCCAAAAATATTTGTAGCCACAGCACATTTTTTTTATCTACACCAAATGTTTTGTAATAAATGGCTAAAAATATTGGATATCCGGGCAGGCGATAAAAATTTGGGGCGCCTTGCAAAGTGCTTACGCCTTTGCCATCGGCTATCTGAGTCGCAACTTCATGATAAGTGTTTGAATCAATCTGCCAAAAATTTTCGTTTTTGCTTAAATATGCGATAAAAACTACAACTCGAATTAAAAATGAAAACAAAAATAAACAGATTAAAAAAGATTTATTGGCACGCAAAAATTTGATCATCACAGTCTCCCTTTAAGATTAGATTTTTTAATTTGTAGCACGATTAGATGCGAGGAGTCAATGAAAAATATTTTGTTTTAATTAATATGTTCTCCCATTCGAGAGCACTTTTTAATATATTTTCGATGCTTGAATTTTTTGCTTGCCATCCCAAAATTTTTTGGGCTTTGGATGCGTTTGCTATCAAGATAGGAACATCTCCTGGACGTCGATTGCAGATGCCAATTTTAATTTTTGTTTTGCAAATTTGTTCAGCTGCCGAAATAAGTTGTTTTATTGAAAATCCGTATTCTGAGCCTAAATTGAAGCAATCAGAAATTCCAGTCTTATTAAGGTGCTCGTATGCTTGGATGTGTGCTTGGCCGATATCAAGCACGTGCACATAATCTCGAATACATGTTCCATCTTGAGTTGAATAATCATCGCCGCAGACCAAAAAGGTCTGATTATTCATTGCTGCTCTTAAAAGTTTTGGAATGACATGCGTTTCTGGAATGTGCCATTCGCCAAGCATTTTTTCAGGACATGCTCCTGATGCATTAAAATAGCGCAATGAAATATACTGTAGACCATATGCTTTAGCATAGTCTTGTAACGCATATTCGATGACCAGCTTGTTTTTGCCGTATGGGCTTACTGGCGCGAATTGGTGCGTTTCTTCAAGTGGTAGTTTTTGTGGTACACCATAAACAGCGCAACTTGATGAAAATATAAATTTATTTACCCCATGTTCAAGCATCGAATTCAAAAGAGTTAATGTTTTAGTAACGTTATTTTGATAAAAATCTTTGGGATTTTTGACAGATTCGCCCACCTCAATGAATGCAGCAAAGTGCATAACGCAGTCGATTTTATTTTCTGTAAATATTGTTTTTAGTGTTTGTTCGTTAGAAAAATCGCTTTTTATAAGCCGAGCCCAGGATTGATTAAATGTTTGTTTGTGTACAAGTTTATCTAGCACAATAACATTGTAACCTTGCTGGTGCAACAGCCATGATGTGTGTGACCCAATATATCCTGCTCCGCCGACCACAAGAATTGTTTGATTATTCATTACGCTCTCTCCGCAGATTATAGCTCTGTGTATTTTTTATTTTGCACAATCACTTTCTCGGGTGGATATTTTTTTGAGGTCTTTTCAACTTTATCCCTATTTTATAAGACTTTTTTAATTATATCATCTATTTGACAAAAATCACCACGGATTCTATAGTTCTTTGGTGGCTTTGGGCTTATTGTTTCGACAAAATCAAACAACTTTTAAAAGGTTTTGTTGTGCTAATTTTAAAGGCTTATTTGATGATAAAAAAATGCAGCAGAATTAAAGATTTTTATAAAAAAAACTGCAACGAGCGACTTAACATATTACAACAATTTGCCGAACTAAACTCTTCAAGCGTTGAGCTCTTAACCAGTTCTATAAAAAATAACGCGTTTGTTGAAAAAATGAGCGAAAATGTTGTTTCTGCATTTTCATTGCCATATTCGATAGCTACAAATTTTTTGATCAACGGTAAAGATTACTTAATTCCGATGGTAACCGAAGAGCCCAGCGTAGTTGCAGGCGCTAGCAATGCGGCTAAAAAGTGTCGATCAACTGGAGGCTTTAACTCAATAGCAGATCAATCCATGATGATTGGTCAAGTTCATATAATCAATATTTCTGATATTCAAAAAAAACAAGCGCTTATTCAAACGCATAAATTAGAGTTACTTGAAATTGCAAACAAAAAAGACGCCGCGCTTGTTGCCATCGGCGGTGGTGCCATAGATATAAAATTCAAACAAATTAATGAAGATATTCTGATCATCTATCTTGTCGTTGATGTTAAAGACGCAATGGGCGCAAATGCAGTTAATACAATGGTTGAGGCCATAGCCCCCGATCTTGAAAGGCTGACAGGCGGAAAGGCTTTAATAAGGATCGTATCAAATTTGGCTATTTATCGTATTGCCAGAGCTTCTGCTGTTTGGAGCGAACAAGAATTAGGTTCAGAATTGATTGAAAAAATAATTTTAGCCAGCGAGATAGCTAAAATTGATATTTTTAGAGCTGTTACACATAATAAAGGGATAATGAACGGGATTGATGCGGTAGCAATAGCGACAGGCAACGATTTTAGAGCGCTTGAGGCTGGAGCTCACGGTTTTGCGTCTTATGAAGGTTTGTACAAACCACTATCAAATTATGAAAAGGACGAGAATGGTAATTTGGTTGGCAAGATTGAATTGCCAATTGCTGTCGGCGTTATTGGTGGAGCTACAAAAATTAATCATCTTGCTCAACTTTCGCTTGAAATATTAGGTGTAAACAAGGCTTCGGATCTTGCCGAGATAATGGCCAGTGTTGGACTAGCACAAAACTTTGCAGCTATTAACGCAATCGTAAGTAATGGAATACAGCATGGACACATGAAATTGCACTGCAAAAACATTGCCGTCAATGCAGGTATTCCTGAAGATTTAATAGATTTGGTTGCAGAAAAAATGATTGCTAAAAACACGATATCTTTTGATAGTGCCAGAGAAATTTTGGACTTAATTAAAAGTGGAAAAATATGAAAGTAGGAGTAGTTGGGTACGGTGCGTACATACCTCGAGGCAGAATTAAGGTCAAAGACCTGGTTGCTGCGTATGATAAAGATTTTGAAAAAATAAGCGCAAGTATAGCCATTGAAGAAAAATCTGTGCCATCATCAGATGAAGATTCAGTTACTTTTGCTGTAAGCGCCGCCCAGAACGCAATTCAGCGTGCAAATATTGATGCGAGAGAAATTAACGCTATTTTTGTTGGCAGCGAGAGCCCTGTTTATGCGGTAAAACCCACAGCAACTATTGTTGGCCAGGCGATTGGGATAAATGAATTTAGCTCCGCCGCAGATGTTGAATTTGCATGTAAAGCTGGAACCGCTGCACTTGGCATCTGTACTGCGCTGATTAAGGCTGGTATGGCTAAATTTGGGATGGCAATCGGCACAGATGTGGCAATGGCCACTCCTGGAGATGTTTTAGAATTTGGAGCAGGAGCTGGAAGCGCGGCTTTAATTATTGGTTTGGATCCTTCAAAAATTATTGCAACCATCGAGGATTCTATATCCTACGCATCGGATACACCGGATTTTTGGCGCAGGGCTTTGCAAAAACATCCTCAACATGCTGGCCGATTTACAGCGGAACCTGCTTATTTTAAACATGTTTGTGCAACGGCAGATGCCATTCTTTTAAAAAATGGGCTAGCGCCAAAAGACTTTGATCACGTTGTTTTTCACCAACCAAACGGGAAATTCCCTCTCGCGGCAGCAAAGCTGTTGGGTTTTGAAAAAAAACAGTTACATGCCGGATTGTTGGTCGGCCAGATTGGCAATTCGTACAGCGCATGCTCTTTACTCGGTCTTTCCGCTGTTTTGGATGAAGCAATGCCTGACCAGCGAATTTTACTTGTCAGTTATGGCAGTGGAAGCGGAAGCGATGCGTTTATTTTGAAGACAACTGAAAATATACAAGCGGTTGCTAATGCTGCTACAAAAACCCAAACCTACATCGATAACAAAATTTATGTGAATAGCTTTGAATACCGTAAAATTTTAAATTCGATTTATTAGGACATTGATATGAAGATCTCTGTACTTGGCGTAGCAAGTACCAAATTTGGAGAACTCTGGGGCAAAAGCTTGCAAGATTTAATGGCAGAGGCTCAGTTAGCGGCATTAAAAGATGCCAGCTTACAGCCCAGCGAAGTTCAAGCAATTTTTGTAGGCAACATGCTTGCCGAAAAATTTGAAGGCCAAGCGCATCTTGGTGCTATGGCATCCCAAAATTTAAATTTAAACGTGCCAAGTCTTAGAATTGAATGCGCGTGTGCTTCTGGTGGTGCGGCAATTGCTGCGGGTGTAAGAGCGATTTTATCCGGGATGCATGAAGTTGTGATGGTAATTGGGGCTGAAAAAATGACCGATGTTCCAACGCCAATGATCACAAGCGCATTGATGGGAGCTGCTCTTTATCAAACAGAACATTTTGCAGGCGCAACATTTCCATCGCTCTTTGCTCTTGTTACACGGCTTTACATGCAAAAATATGGGCTCACTCAGGAGCAGTTAGCGTCAGTTAGTATCAAAAATCATTTTAATGCCACGCTAAATCCGCTGGCACAATTTTCAAAAAAAATAACTTTAGACGATGTTTTGCAATCACCAATTGTTGCTGATCCATTGCGGCTTATCGACTGTTCGCCTGTCAGTGACGGGTCATGTGCAATGATTATTTCGAGTTATGATTATGCAAAAAAAATTGAAAACACTGGAATAAATATAATTGCAACTGGAATGGGTACCGACGCATTGGATCTAGCATCACGAGATGAATGGACTAGCTTTAAGGCTACAAAAATTGCAGCTGAACAGGCTTATCGCATGGCTGGCATTGAACCCAAAGATATCGACATAGCTGAAGTACACGATGCTTTTAGTCTGTCGGAAATTATCGCACTTGAAGATCTTGAATTTTTTGCGCCAGGAACGGCAGGAGTTGCTTCTATTCTGGGCAAAACGGCTTTAACCGGATATATTCCAATTAACTCTTCTGGTGGTCTAAAAGCCAAGGGTCACCCAGTGGGTGCAAGCGGCTTATCGCAAGCCGTTGAGATTGTTAATCAGTTGAGAGGTGTTTGCGGGGCAAGACAAGCAAAGAGCCCTAAAATTGGGCTTACCCACAGCATGGGCGGAGTTGGAACTACTTCAGTTGTTCATATTTTTGAAAAAGAGTAACTATGATGTACAAAAGTCCTATTCAAGGCTGGCGCCAATATCAATCACGTTATTGCCTGCAGGGCGTTGTTTGTAAGAGTTGCAAAAAGCCTTTTTATCCACAAAAATATTTATGCTCCTGCGGTTCAACAGAGTTTGATGAGTGTAAATTTAAAGGAACAGGAACGCTGTTTTCTTTCACTAATATTACCAGTCCATCAGCAGAGCTTAAAGACGCTCCAACGTACTGTATCGGCCTAATCAAGCTCGATGATGGCCCGATGATTATGGCACAGCTTGCTGATGTTAAAATTGAAGATTTAAAAATAGGCATGCCTTTAAAATCGGTATTCAGAAAATTTTATTCAAATAATGATGATGGAATTGTTGAATACGGCCTCAAATTTGTTCCGAAAGATTTTTAATGCGAGAATCTTTTGGTTTTGGAAAAACTATAATTCTGGGCGAACATTTTGTGGTGCACAACAAGCCTGCGCTAGTCGCTGCTTTGCCACTTAAAACTCAAGCGATTGTTGTATTCAATGATTCAGATCAATTAATATTCACAGACAATCGCCCTCTAGTGCATGGTTTTATTGCCAGCAAAACTGCAGCCTACAGCCAGATGCTGGAAAACATTTTAATTTTTTTGAAAATCAGCCAAAGAAATTTTACAATCACCGTTTCAGGCGATCTGACCGTCACTTGCGGAGGTATCGGAGCCAGTGCCGCTTGCGCAGTATCAATTATCAAAGCATTTGATCGGCTTCTAAATTTAAATATGAATGATGCAACAATCAACGACGCAGCAATATTTGCCGAATCAGCTATTCACGGCACCCCCAGCGGAATAGATAATACAGCAGCAACTTTTGGCGGCATATTTGAATATTCCAAACAAGGCGGATTAACGCAGATAAACATTGCACAACCAATTAAAATTTTGCTTGTCGACAGCAGCAAACAAACCGATACCAAATCACTCATTTCAAAAGTTAATAAATTTTTAAATGATGAACCCGATAAATCAGCAGACATTTTTAATCGATACACTACAGTGTTTAACTCGGGCTTGGCTGCGATAAAAGCCTTTGATTTAGCTTTGCTCGGCCAATGCATGAATCAAAATCATGAATTATTGCAGAAGCTTGGGCTTTCATGTACCGAGCTTGATTATATCGTAAACAAGGCCATTGAGCTCGGTGCACTCGGCGCAAAACTAACTGGAACAGGCGGCGGCGGGCTAGCTCTAATTTTGTTGCCAGATGATTCAGATGTTCAAAAAAAAATAAAAAACTTTTTTGATTCTAACAACTTTTTTATCATTAAATCTGAATTAAAATCTTTAAAAAATAAGGCCTAGCTGCCAATAATTCAACAGCTACGCCTCACTCTAAAATTAACTGACAAAGCTTAAACCCCTAAAAGCATTGCGCTTTCTACATTTTTAATGAATATCTCTTCTGAATTTCCTTGATTCGCATAAAGCAATTGAACTATTTCTTCAACTGGTAATTGCTTATTTATGAGAAAATTTAATCTTTGCACAATCCTTATTTGTAGTTGTTTTACACCAATTATCATACCGTTAAGAAGAAAATTCCACGGCTCGCTGAATCGTTTTTCTTCGGTCCATTTCGCATCAAGGGCAACATAGACAGGATCAAAGTAAGGAAGTTTATATTGCATATCCATGCGTACTTGCAAAGGGGCATTTTGATGTTCAGGTGCGCTGTTGTACGTACTCAATAAGAGTCTTTTTCGGTCATTGTCGGAACGTGTTTTCTCCAAATCTGTTAGAAGCTCTTCTGAATACTCTTGCAATTTAACAATTTCATCTGCGTGCCCATTTATAAAGGCAATCGGGGTTTTGTCTAATTTAAAAAGAATCTGTCTAATTTTTCTAAAAAAATTTGCGTCATGTTCATGACACAATCCCCATAATAATATTTGAAAGGCATTACTCATCGCCAACTTACAAAGCAATGCATCGTTATGAAACTGAGTGGCCCAATATACTGATAGCTCTGGCCGAAACATATCCGCAAATTGTTGCTCAAATTTAAAAGTGATACTTTCAGGTGCTGTTGTTGCGGCGGCATATGTAGCCTCCAGTTGCATTTTTTCAGTATCAGTCGGAAGATGCTGGGCACAAGCAAAAATGCTGTCGGCGGTGGTGATGCTAAAGATTGTTAAAAAAATAATCAGAATACAGCGATTATTCATAATTTCACCTTCATTAAATTCAGAAATTCAACACTTTATTTACAACATAATTAAACTTGCGCAAATTTAATCTGGTAAGAATTGTATGATTTATAACAATAAAAATCTAGTGAATATTTTGTACATTTTTCAGCCCACGTCAAAACAATAATCTTCAGGCTTATACATTAACCATGCCAGCTTAAATACCGCTGCGCATCGTGCTTGTATGAGTTTTGACAAGTTTTTAGATGCGGCCTGCTGGCAACGATTGGGAGCGAGCCACCGAATAATTTTTTTAGGAATTGCGAAAAGTGCCATCGAATTTGATTGCAAAAATTTTGCACAAACATTGATTTTTGCTCTGTCCATTTTTTATACTTTACGATGGACGGGGGAATAACAATGGACGGTGGAATAACGATGGACGGTGGAATACAACGACAAACTTTTATGTGTTTGTGGCTGGCAGTTTTTATGTGCTGTGGCGTTGGGGGAATCATGGGAATGGATCGTAATGCTTTCAAGGGGACGATTAAAATGCTTAAGAAAGGATTAAATATATACGGTCTTGATGAACAATACCTATTTACTTTGAATAAAATCGAAATTGATTCAAGTGCTTTTGAAGAACAAGTAAAGTCATTATTGAGACAAGGTGTAAACGCTAACTCGTTGCGCTATAACGAGCATTTGGCCATAGATTTGGCGATGTTCACTAAAAACGCCAAAGTGCTGGAGATGTTGCTCAAGGCAAAGGCTGATCCAAACGCTGAAATGCCTATGGATTGCGTCCCTCGCGATTTGTGTACGTGGTTGGAATTTGTTAAATTTGAAGCTCTATTTTTTTTTCGTCAATATGACGGAGCAATTCCACATTCTAAGAGACCTAAGATGCTGATTTTCGCAATCATATTTGGATTCAATGATGGCGTAAAGTTGCTTCTTGAGTACGGTGCAAATCCAAACATAAGTTATCACTTTTTTAGTTCCGCTGGTTTCATTTGGAATATGACTGCATTGCATGAGGCTGTTATGATTGATAACGAGCAAGCAGTTAAGCTGTTGTTGATGCATGGTGCAGATGGGTCTGCACAAATGCATAACTACGAACAGTCTGCGCCATTTTTGTTAAATATGCCGGGATATGAGAATGCGATTATTCGTATAAATTATCCGGATGATTTTTTTGTTATAGATGTGTACTCAAAAGTTAGTGTTATGCAAATTGCCCAAACATGCATTAATTTGACGCATAATGTTGTTAACCCAGATGGTTTTGGGAGTATTACAATAACACATCCCAACGCACAAGCGATTGTTGATTTGTTGACGTCATTACAACTTTCGCGACTGAAAAGAATGCGCTGGAATGCATGGCGTAAATATCAACACGCGAAGCGATTGGGCGTTAATCTTAAAAAAGGATTTGTTTCGCGATTTAAGTCATTTATGGCTATGTTTGCGCGTCAACCAAAAGAGGCGGTTGCGGATCAATAAAAGCGACAGATTTTAAACAAGCGATTGCTTGCGATTTTCTTGCTAATCAATATATTGATGAAAGGCGGAGCGTGGAACGCTTCGCCTTTCAAATTTTAACTAAAAAAGGAATTTTAAATGAGCTTTAGATTCAAAAATAAATTAATGCATTTTTTTGCATTGTTTTTGGTCTATTCATTTGTTAAATCAGAGATCAAAGAAATAAATTGCATTCATGAAGCTGAGATGGTTTTTGAACAGGCAACAAAAGAAGATCTTTTTGTCTTTGATATTGACGATGTTCTCTTCGAGCCAATTGAACACATGATGCAATCTAGGTTTTATCTAAGCGATCCAGAGTTGAAAAAAATATTTGATAATTTCAATACATTTATTTTAACAAAGAAAAATCCTGAGAGCTTCAGAAAGACAATTGCTAGCAAAATTAGATTAAAATCTAAAAATCAGCCTGTAGAAAAGGCTTTGATTTCTAAAATATTGAGCCTTCAAAAAAGAAATATAAAAATTATTGCGCTTACATCGTTTAAGACCGGAGAGTTTGGCCTGATAGAGCACTTGGAAGATTGGCGTTATAAGGATCTTGTAAGTTTGGGGCTTGATTTTAGTTTAAGTTTTGAGCAACAAAAAATTTTATTTGATGAGCTTGCAACAACCGAATATCCTTCAAAATATAAAATCGAAAAGGGCGTAGATCCAAGTCCTGCTATATTTTATAAGGGGGTAGCCTGTACCGGTTGCTTTCCGAAGGGAATAGTCTTAAAGGCGTTTATTGAAAAAATTGGGTGGCGGCCAAGCCAAATTTACTTTTTTGATGATCAAGTTAAAAATACTGAATCTGTTGTTCAAGAAATGGATAAATTGAAAATTAAGTGTCAGGCGTTTGTTTATAAGGCTGCAACGTTTAATCGATCTAAAGATGATATGGACATTGAGGTTGTAAAATTTCAACATGAGTTAATTAAACAAAAAAACGATTATGTGAGCTATTTTGAGGCAAAGGAACTTTTGGCGCACATAAAAAACAATTGCAAAGATTCATTGTTACCTGTCAGAGATAAGCCATATTGGTTCATTAATGCGTGAATAATGCGCATTGCAGTTTATAACCCCAAAAACGATGCACTTTCTACCTTTGCAACAAATAGATTTGTAGGAACGTTTGGATTTTTATGTAAAAGTTTAACAATTTGTTCGGCTGGCAGTTGTTTATTTATGAGAAATTCTAAATTATGGATTACATCGATCAACTCCAAAAGACCACAGCGTATATGATTGATTAATACCTTCCACGGAAATTCAAATCGATTTTTCTCTGACCATTGCTCAGCCCCTTGGCCATCCGCGTACACTTTCAAAGAAGCATATTTATGTTCTGGCGCTTCATTGTACGGACGTATGAAATCTTCTTCGTATGACGCTAAACTCCGGACAAGCAAGAACGTTTCAAGTGTCAGTAGCATGGCATGTAACGTAATAATATGGCCCAGATTTATAAAATCAACCGGTGCTTTATCTAAATTTAAAAAAAGTTGTCTAATATCTATAAAAAAAACTGAGTCAGAGCTCTGGCATACTCCCCATATTAATATTGGCACTGCATTACGCAATGCTGCAGCAATACTATTGTAGTATGGCATTGTAGAGATAGAATTAGTTTCTGGACTAAATAAATCGAAAAACTGTTCTGTAAAATTAAACGTTATTTTTTCGGTCTGCATTTTTTCAACATCAGTCGGAAGATGCTGGGCACAAGCAAAAATGCTGTTGGCGGTGGTGATGCTAAAGATTGTTAAAAAAACAATCAAGGCACTGCGAATATTCATAACATTCCTTTCTCTAAATTAAACATTTTTCTGATGTGAAATATATGATTAATAAAAATAAAGATCTAGCGAAAAAATTTGATAATTAACCGAGATGATAACTTTAAAATTCACCACATTTATTACTCGCGTCAAAACCATAACCTTCAGGCTTATACATTAACCATGCCAGCTTAAACACCGCTGCGTATCGCACTTGCATGAGTTTTGACAATTTTTTAGATGCGGCCTGCTGGCAACGATTGGGAGCGGTCTGGCGAATAATTTTTTTAGGAATTGCGAAAAGTGCCATCGAATTTGATTGCAAAAATTTTGCACAAACATTGATTTTTGCTCTGTCCATTTTTTATACTTTATAACAATGGACGGGGGAATAACAATGGACGGGAGAATAACAATGGACGGGAGAATACAACGACGAACTTTTCTGTGTTTGTGGCTTGCAGTTTTTATGTGCTGTGGCGTTGGAGACGTTCGGGGGATGGTTTCACGTTTTGATACTAAAAATAAAACCTGGATAACAACTCAAATGTATTCTTCTCACGATAATATTGACAATCAAAAATTTGCACAACATGTACAATCTGCTTTGGAGCTGGGCGCAAGCGCAAACAAATTGTGTTATGATGGGCATTTAGCTCTACGTTTAGCGCTTGTAACTAAAAATGCCACAGTGCTAGAGATGTTACTAAATGCAAAGGCTGATCCGAATGCTGAAATTGACATAGACTTTATCCGTGAGCCGGTTACACTTTTTGAACGAATAAAAAGGGGCGTAATGTATGACATATTGCATCAACATATTGACACCGATTATAGAGTTTCACGAACCTGTCATTCTAAAATACTAATTTATGCAATAATATCTGGATTCAATGATGGCGTAAAATTGCTTTTAGATTACGGTGCAAATCCAAACATAAGTTATCACTTTTTTAGTTCCGCTGGTTTCATTTGGAACATGACAGCGTTGCATGAGGCAGTTTTGGCTGATAACATTGAAGCAGTTAATGCATTGTTGGCGTATGGCGCTGATGGAGCGGCACAAGCATATTCAACAAACAATTCGAACACCTTTTATCCGCCATTTTTACTAAAAAATAAGAAGGTAGCAACAGATCATTTTGTAGTGCCTTTCGAGCCTGGTAGCCATATAAACAAATCAAAAGTGAATGCTATGGATTTGGCTGAATTTTGTATTAACAGGAATCACGACATACCTAATGAGATCATTGATCAATCTATCATTGATCAATCTATCATTGATCCAAACGCGCCACAATATTTACTGCTTGACGCTTATCCCAACGCAACAGCGATTGTTGAATTATTGAAGTCATCACAACTTTCGCGGCTGAAAAGAATGCGCTGGGATGCTTGGCGTAAATATCAACACGCGAAGCGGTTGGGCGTTAATCTTAAAAAAGGATTTGTTTCGCGATTTAAGTCATTTATGGCTATGTTTGTGCGTCAACAACAAGAGGCTGCTACGGATCAGTAAAAGCGACAGATTTTAGAGACAAAATATTCTAAACGACGATTAAAAATAAAAACGATACAACGTCGTTTTGTCATTCCCTTGAAAAAGGGAATCCAGGAATACAAAATATGGCTTACGCGAGGATGACGTAATGCTATTGTAAGTGCACCATTCTTAGTGTTTATTTAAAATATTTACGCTTTAAACAAACGATTGTTTGCGATTTTCTTGCTTATCAAAATATCGATAAAAGGCGGAGAGTGGAACTCTCCGCCTTTTATGTAAGATTGCGCAAAATTGGTAAATATGTAACATTTTTTACTAAGAAATCATTGTTTTTTGCCAATAATTGCAAAAATCTACAGCCATGTGTTAGAATTTCTAATATTGAAAGTTATAATTTACTGATTTTTTAAATTAATTTAAATACTAAAAAATAAAGGAGAAGCGCTTTGTTAAAAAGAAATATACTACCAAAAATATATTCAGCTCTTGAATATATGCCAATTGTGCTTTTGATAGGGGCAAGGCAAACCGGAAAAACAACATTGGCTAAAATAGTAGCCTCGCAAGAAAAAAAATATAACTACATAACATTTGACCATCTACCGTCTTTACTTGCAGCAAAAAATGATCCTGTCAGCTTTATATCTCGGTTGGACAAGCCTGTGATTTTAGATGAAATACAAAGAGTTCCAGAGTTATTTCTTCCAATTAAAAGTGACGTGGATGAGAATAGAACTCCTGGGCGTTACCTTTTAACGGGGTCTGCAGATCCTTTGCTTATCCCCAAATTTGGTGATTCTTTAGCTGGTAGAATGCGGCTGTTAACGCTTTGGCCGCTCTCTCAAGGAGAAATCGAAGGCAGAACCGAGACATTTCTTGATCAGGTATTTAATCAACCATTGGCCCTCACCGGAAAAACATACCCATGTTCAAAAGAAGATTTGTTGCTTCGCGCAGCAAAAGGTGGCTACCCATCTTCAGTCTTTATGCATTCAGACGTTCAACGAAACGAATGGTTTAACGACTACATTTCATTAGTTCTTCAGAAAGACATTATTGATTTATCAAGAATAGAAAACATAAATCAAATTCCAAATTTGTTGATGTTGCTTGCATCACGAGTTGGTGGATTATTGAATACGCAGGAGCTTGCAAGAACTGTAAAGCTATCCGCCGTGACCATGCAGCGATACATAGAATTGTTGAGAACTCTTTTTCTTGTACATTTTTTGCCAGCATGGAGTGGTAATTTAGGTAAACGTTTGGTAAAATCGCCTAAAATTTATCTAAGTGACACTGCGTTGCAACTTTTTGTTCTTAATATTGATATTGAAAGGCTTGGCAATGATCCATTTTTGATTGGAAGTGTTATCGAAAATTTTGTTATTCTTGAGCTACTCAAGCAGATCTCCTGGAGCGATATGAAGATTCAAATGTTCCACTATCGAGACTATGCACAATCTGAAGTGGATATTGTTTTGGAAGGGCCTGGGGGTGATCTTGTTGCTATTGAGATAAAAAGTAGTCAATCTCTATCGAATGACGACTTTAAAGGCTTAAAAAATTTCCAAGCATTCGCCGGAGAAAAATTTAAACATGGGGTATTGCTGTATGCAGGAACAACGAGTCTAGCTTTTGGTGAAAAATTAACTGCGATGCCTATATCATCTCTTTGGATGAAATAGTTAGCTTGATTCGCAAAATAAAATAATTTGCAGATTTTTCAGCCCACGCCAAAATCATAATATTTAGCGTTATACATTAACCATGCCCCAGGGCTTACGCATTAAACAGTAAAAATATCGAGTTTCAAGCCTAAAAGTCTGAGTACTTTTATTAATTCAAGCTCTGTATCAATTTTCTAAAAAAGTCTTATTTCAATGCCGCATTAATTGCTTGCAAGGCAGCCGCTTTTTGTTTGTTGCTGGAGTTTGTAATGTTTTTATAAACTTGATAATAACCGTGTAAAGTAACTGCAAGTAAGCTAACAATTATGGTGTTTACGCCACTTTTCCAAATAGTGTTATCGGTAAGGATGCTTGAAAGCATTGTTATTACGTTGTTCTCGCTGTTTTGGCACAGTGCTAGAAGCACAATAACAGTGATGCTAGGAGTAACAATCTCAACACCACCGCCTATCTTTTCTGTAATAAAACCATCTTTTTCGGCTAAAATTTTGGCACTTAAAGATTTTGCATACTTTTCATTAAAAAGCGTTGCTATTTGCTGTTTTTGCTCGGTTTTCAAAGTTGCTACGTATTTTGCAAGTGCTTGTAAAGCTGCAAGAGAATAGTCTTTTTTGTGCATAAATCTGTCAGCAAGAATTGGCGTAACGACTGATAATGCTGCTAAACCATTATTAACAATATAAGTATTTTCATCATCAATAACCGACATGGCATAAATTGGCAGACCAAATCCAACGATCTTGACTAATTCTCTAGCTAAACCAACGCCAAAACGTGCAGCTATGTGAGGCTTACTTGTATTCAATGCTTCATTACAGGACTTCCTCAAAAATTGAGAACATCTGATCTAGTCTGATCTACAAAAAAAATGTACTCTCTCAGAAGGATTTAATCATCAAATTAAAATCTGAGG
>LBTE01000015.1 GCA_000989955.1 candidate division TM6 bacterium GW2011_GWF2_37_49
TATCCATTGATAGCGGCGATAGGAGTATTGAGCTCGTGTGCTGCCATGGAAAGAAAGTTGTCCTTGGTTTCATCAAGTTCTTTCAGATGATCATTAGCTTGCTCAAGTTTTCTAGCAAGCACCCCAAGCTTTTCCTTCTGCTTGATCTCAGTCTTAACGCTCTTAATAAGAGCATATCCAGCATATGTCGCTAGTATCCAAACAATTCCTTTTAGTGATCCCTCGGTTACATTTGTGGATGTAAAAACTTCTATAATAAGACCAATTGAAATAAGTATAACTGTAGTCTCTGTTGCTATTACTTTTATGTTAAATAATTGGTGTTTTACGATTGCATAAGCAGTAAAACCTAAAATAAATATTACTGAAAAATCACCCAAAAAATAATAATTACTATTTCCAACAATATAGGGATATATAACATTAAATATGATATTGAATACTAAAACTGAAATTATGCCAGCTACAAAATAACCAACCTTAATACGATTTTTAGGTGATTCATTTTTGTAGCTATGTATTAGGCGGAGTATCATTATAAGCGCAGTTAAAATAGCATACGCATAGTAGGCCACTATTATTGGTCCAAATGTCCACACTCTTGAATCCTTGTCGATATGAATGTCTTCAATTATATATGGAGAAAACAAAGAGATGGCTGCGAGAATTATTCCTGAGAAAATAAAAGATATATTAAATAGAGTCCATTTTTTTTGTTCTGTAGGAAAGTTTAATATAAATGCGTATATCGAAACAAACCATAATGCAACCGAAAAGAAATTCAATCGTCCCATTAATAATCGATAGTTAGACACAGGTTCATAGTAAACCATAAAGCCAAATAGTACCCATCCGATAATTGTTAAAGCGGTAAAAAAATAGAAAATATTAGTTTTTGATTTTTTATTGGCCAAAAGAATGACAATTCCCAGTAAAAAAGAAAGTGTTAATATAATTGTCAATAATAATTTCTGTACCAAAGCTATTGATTCCATAGGATCCTTACTATTAATGGAGACAAGAACCAGAATAAATATTCAAGATCTACAACTAATGTTGAGAAGTTTGAGCGTCTTGAAAAGTAATAGATAGACAGAGTGCTAAATATGATTGGCACTAATAAACTTATCGATATTAAAGGTAATATGCCAGACAGGCTTAGTATTATAATTATTAATCCGGAAAGAAGGTTTAACAATTGCAAAATTATAATTGTCTTATCGATGCCTACGGTAACTGCAAGTGTTTTGACCCCTCTTGATTTGTCTTCATTAATATCTTTTAAATCACTGTAAGAAATATCAACAAAAGTTCGAATGAAAACAAGAAGGAAAAATATCCAATATAAATAACTAAAACTTAACTCGAAATAAGTGGAAAAAATAATTACTAAAATTGCCCACATTGTTGCTACTACAAAATTTTTAAATAATGGTATTTTTTTAGTTATATCTTTTAAAAAAATTGGATAACAAAGGGATGAAACTAAAGCGATTAAATATATAAGCAAGAACTTGTTTTCAGAGTATTTTAAGATAAGCCCAACAGAAAAAAAAGCGGGCAAAAATGCCAAAAAACTCAATCGATATTGTTTATAAGAGAAATCAAAGAAATATATTGTAAGGGGAAGAAAATAAATTATAAGTAAGAATGGTAATGTCAAATGTACTTCAAAAATAACGGAAAGAGCGTATGAAATTGCTGGAGCACACAAGGAGGTAATCAGCCCAGAAATGACAAATTTTTTAAAATGAGTATTCCCCATCACTTTTTTCATGTTTTTATTATACAACAAAGCTGTTGATATAAAAATGGCCAAGTTTACGATTCACTCAAATGTTATTCGATTATTCTCATTATTTTTGATTTTGCTAAAGAAATTAGATAGAATGATTATTGTTGCAAAAGACTTATTCAATAATTGATATTAAAAATGATCAGACAAGTTCTTGAAAAATATGGAATCAAAAGTGACTTTTCTATTAAGCAACTGGCTCTTGGTTTGAATAAAGAAACAATACTTATTAATTGTCATAATAAGAAATACATATTAAAGTCATATTCAAATAATTCTAAAATTGAGCCTTTGGTGATTGACTACTTATCTTCAGAGGGATTGCCTGTTCCTAAAGTATTTAGGAATATTGATGGTCAAATAACAACTAAAGAAGGAAGCAAGCAACATGCTATTTTTAAATATTGCCCAGGCGTGCCTATAACTTGGAACAACTTGAGCGATAATCTTGCTGAAGACATTGCGAAGACAATCGCATTAATGCATCGACTTCTAAAAAATAAAAAATTTGATTCTTTACACGTTAAAAAATCTCTTATTGATAAAGGCCTTGTGAAAGATAAAGAGGTTAATGGACTACGACAGAGCATAATTAAGAGCTCAGAAAAACTGGATACTATATATTTGCGCAAGGGTGTAATACATGGGGATTTGACACGGCAAAATATATTAGTTGACGAAAATGAGGACAAGGTCACGGCAATCATTGATTTTGGCGATTGCCATTATGATTATATCGCCTGGGATTTGGCAATATTGATTACTCATATTTTCATAACAAAGAGCTACGGTATTGATTGGAATGCCCTGGAAACATTTTTTAAAAAATACTTAGCGCTTTTTCCTTTGGATGAAAAAGAAACAGCCGTTATTATTCCCTTTATGAAAATTAGAAATATCAATCTGGCCGTTGAGGTGGTACAGCTCCTCGAAAAGGACTCCGAAAATGACGAACTTAAATCAATCCTAAATTCTGTTCTACGCAAAATAGATCTTATCGACTTAAATCAGCAGAAACTTAGAGAAATAATAAATTGCTAACTGTTATCGGATAACATTTTAAGCTCGCCAAGTTCCTTTTTGATCTTTTTTGCTTTCTCGATTACTTCATCAAATCGATATGAGGGAATTCGCCTAAGTTCATTTTCGTTGATCTCGTCTTCGGCAAATAAATTCATTATTTCGTACTGAATAATACAATATTCACAAGGAGTCGGTAATTTTTTCGGGTCGTAATAGCTTCTACTCTCTAGTTTTTGAGCGATCTCTTTCGGATTTTTGAAAATATTTCCAATTGATGGTAGTTCGTCTGATCTCGTACAAGTTCCGATGTTGCCATAATTATCTTCTCCAAAAACGAAGAAAGGCACATAACAGCTCCAGTTCCTTGCACGATTTTTCATGAGCGAAACCAATTGGTCAAGGTAAGGTTTGGGTGGCAAGATATCCTCGTGTGAAGAGTATTTGTCTATGACGGTTTTTTCAAAAAGTTGAATTTGATCCTCCCCAAAATCCAAAATCGATCTCGGTTCTCCTCTTACGGGTCGTGGGGCTATGGTTAAATTTTTGCTGTTTTTAAAATAATCCAGCATCTCTCCAAACTTGTCGGTGTTGTATTTGGTTAAGACACAATTAATCTCTAGTCCCATCCCTTTGTCTAAAATTCTTTTTGCGTTTGAAAGAATTTTGTTCACCACTTGGTCGCTTCGTGTTCGGGAAGCATTGGTTTCTCCAGTTGTTCCATCAAGGGAAAACTGAAAGTAGACGTTTTCTAGTTTGGACAATTGATCGATCTGATCTTCTGTTAAGGCCATTGAATTGGTTAGTAGCTGGATTGCTGTATAACGATTGTGGATTTTCTTCACAAAATTAACTATATCTTTATGGAGAAAAATTTCTCCTCCTGAGAGCTTAAGAATTGAACAGTCAGCGATCTGGTCCACATGGTCCAGAACATCGAGGGCTAAGCTAAAAAAATCTTTTGTTGTTGGATTTGCAGATATTTTTGAGCACAATGTATTATCGCCAGCTATTTTTTCTTTCCACGAGTGTGGCATTTTGAGCTTACCGTCGGCATCAGGTCTGAAGACAAATTCCGTGGGATAGAATCCGCCACAGTATTGACAGCGCGAGTTGCAAAATTCTTCTAATACCAATAGGTCATTGAATACAAAATTTGTTTTCATGTTACCCTTCTATAATTAATTTATTTTTAACCAATTTCTTAATAGTCTTTTGTATTATTGAATCACTGGTGTTCATGGAGTTAACAATTTCCTCGATTATTTTAACAGTCTTGCATGTTTTTATGATATCCACTTCAATCTCAGATAGTGTGAATTTTTGAAGCTCTTTGTTCTCGGAAAGATAGATTTTCCGGCCATAGATTGCAAGAAAAGGAGAGCTAAAATACCGTTTTTTTTGCCTGTCCACATTGCTTACGAAGCGGTATCCCTTATCAGATTTTTTTTGCTGTATGATGGCTTCATACAATTCTAAGTATTGTTTTGCTATGATATCTAGTGAATAATCGCTATTAATGATCTCCCTTGAGATAGTCAAGTTGTTAGCGGTGGCGTCGCTTTGTGAAAGAATCTCTTCGATGGTGCGAGCAATATTATCTGCGTCTGGTTCACAACTTTTAATAGCCGGGACTTTGTTTGAAAGATCAAATAAATTACCAAATTTAAATGAGACGACCGGTATATTGCAAGCTATCGCTTCAAGGCAAACTTGCGAAAATGATTCTGGCAATAAAGAGGTGGCAATTATAACATCGGAAACTGAGTAGAAAGCATTCAAATTGTCCGATTCGATCCAGCCAATATTGTAGATATATTTTGAGCTTGATTTATGGCTAGCCGTAGTCAGAATTAATAAGTTGGGGTATTTTTTAATTAAGATTTTTTCAATTTGGTTGAGCAAATATTCTCCTTTGCCGGAATCTAAGCGATGGGGGAAAAACAGTATTGGTGATTTCTTGGTAATTTGGGGGTGACCCAGAGAGACTATTTTTTCAAGCGCTCTCTTTTTTTCTGCCGGAAAAAACTTGTTTTTATCGATGCCTCTTGGTAACACGTGCGTTTTCTCGTAAATATTGTTCCACCAAGTTGCATTTTTTAGCGTAGTAGCCGCAAAGTCGGAAGGAGTTATGATGGCATCCCATTTACCGCCGATTGCTTTGTCGAGATGGCTACCTGCATCAACTGTAGCAAAAATAATATCATGTAAGTGGTTGACGAGGATAGCCTTTCTATTCTCGAGATATGGAAATGTAAAAGAACAAGTGTGAACATTTAATACATCGGTAGAGTCAGATTCGTCCACGATTTGCCGGATTATGCCGTAGTCAGAAAGCTTTTTGAAATGAACGCCATTCCACTCGAATTCATTTTCAGAGTAACCAATAGTTCGACTTAATATCGAAACCTTTTCAACTTTCGGCAATTTTGCAAACGATTGAGCTAGATTTAAAATAGTCCTGGCTTTGCCACCATATTGGTTGGGAAAAATTTCCGGTTCGTCATCAAGAAAACTTATTTTCATTTAATTCCTTCCACTTCGAAGAAGCGCTTGGCGAATTCTTTACTAAAATTCGATTCTGCGGCCACGGCTCTGCAGTCTTGTTCAATTATGGCCTTCATTTGAGCTCGATTTATGTCGTCAAATTGTGATCTGTATATTATCGCCAGGTCTGCCATCGAATTGATTAGGTGTTCGCAATCAATTAAAATTTCTGAAATTTTTAATCTCTTTTTTATATGACCCAATCTTTCTATATAGGCATACTTATTTCTTGCATAGGGAAGATCTTCGTATAATATAAACTTTATTTTAGGAAATGAAAGTATCAGTCTTGGCCCAAGTTCAAATGTTGCGATATGATCGGGGTGTTCTTGCACTGCCATCGGGAGCATGACAACATCCGGAGTTTTCGTATGAATGATTGAATAGATTGCTTGGAAGAATTGTTCGTTAAATTGATTTGGTTTTTTTATTAAGCTTAAAGATTCAAATTTTAAGGAAGCAAATTTTCCGCCTAAATATTTTACAATGGCAAAATTTGATTCCTTCAATCTTAGTGCCTCGTATTCTTCACTTGATAAGTGGCATTTATGTTTCCAAGGGAAATTATTCAGTGCGGTCCGAGAAAATAAGTTTAATACTGAGAAATTTACTCCATACTTTAATTTGTCAAGGACAAAACCAGAAGCAGATAAGGCAAAATCATCAGAATGAGGTTCTAACACAAGGACTTTGAGATCGGTTTTCCAGGAATAATTCTTTTTTTCAACTATGATTCCTTCATCAATAAAGATTTTTTCTCTAATATCGGCACTTATGTCTTGGCGGCCGAATTTAAGATAATGATATTTTTCCAGAAAAAATACACCGTCTTTTTTCAGGGAGAAGTGAGGAAGCATCAAATATCTTTGATCATTAAAATTGTTCATAGCAATCGATATATTGGCTAACCCATAAATCAGGGGAATATCTTTTAATCCATTCGGAATTAGTCTCAACTTTTTTTGCTGCGATGGCTTTTTTGATTGTTTCTCCAAATAGAATTTGATTGTGCGCATGGCCCAAATATGCCAAGGGGTTACCCTTTGCTATTTCTTTGAATGTTGGTATATCCGACAGCACTGTTTTCTTGCCGAGAGCCAATGATTCAAGAGCCGAATAACCGAAGCTTTCTGATCTACTTGGCAGCACGGTTAAATCAGCTGATAAAAAAGCATTTCTCATCTCATTCATTTTTAACTTCAAAAATTTGACCGAGATTGAATATCCTTCAGCTAATGATTTCAGTATCTCGACATTTTTTTGGTATTGATCATCTACTCCAGTAAATATTATTTTAAATGGAGCCAAAGAATTTTGAACTGAATGCAAGCTGTGCAACAGATAGTCTTGGCCTTTTTGCTCGATTTCTAATCTGGCAGGCACCAGAATATCGATTGTGTCGTGACTATTTTTAGTATCATTAAGTATTTTCGCTGGCTTAAAGGGGCAGAAAGAGTGGGGAATTGTTAGGACCTTTTTTCTGGTAAATCGTTCGTATGTTTTGGAATAATATTCTGATGGCGCTATGAACACTGTGTTTCTATTATCTTCCTTCTCGATGATGTTACTTATCAAGGCGAAACTGTTTTCTCCCCAATATTGATCGAATTCAAAAGGGTTTTCATGAATGGTGAATACTCTTTTCTTTCTGCTCGCACAATAAAAGAATAATAGTGAGTTAAAATGTATCACGTCGTAATCCGTAAAATCAAAGTTAGACTCGACTTCTTTGGCAAACTTTTTTAAAGTGTCCGGAGTTAAATCAGAAAAGAATTCATTTTTAATCGAATACTCGTCCAACCTTTTAGTTGAGCTTAATATAAGTGGTTGATATTTAACGCCGTCGATAATATTTTTCTTACCCGAAAGCATAAGAACATTGCAATCAACTGACCGTCGCTTAAGCATGGTGGCGAGGTCAATAACATATTTCTCGGTTCCGCCGATAGAGGATTTGTTTATTGGCCAAAGGCTAACTATTAATACTTTCATATATCAAACCGGCATTTCTTTTAATTCCGCACCAACTCCGCTAATAATTTGTATGCTTGAATTATCTGTGAAGTATTCCGTAATCATAGCATTTATTTGTTCCTTTTCAATCTGACGGTTGTTTAGAATAGTAAAGCGGTCTGATCGCGGTGCAATTTCGCTATAGCTGTTCATAAGTACAGAAAGGCCTTTTTTATTGCTTCTGATCGCGTCAATAAAGCCAAATTCTTTAATCGCTCGTACAATTTCAGGATTTCTACTTCCTTGTATTTCCATCGCTGTTAATATGCCCAAAGCTACACTGAGCGCATGGTAAATGTCGATTTTGTTTTCAATATGCTTGGCGATTATGTGTTCTGACCCACTTTCCGGACGACCCGATCCTGCAATGTTGGTTAGGTACCCTGACATCATTATTAGTTTTATTATTATGCCTAGGCTTTTTTCGTCTTTTTGGAGAATTACTTCAATATTCGCCAATAACTGGTTTAATGTTAATTTTGCCATCTCGAAAATGAAAGGTTCTATCGGCTCTGCATTGATCTTGTGGGAATACTCCCAATCAAATAAGGCCGTATAAATCGAAAGAACATCGCAAAGACCGTAAAGGTGATATTTAAAAGGTGTTTTTGTTAAGAAGCTATAATCTATAATCACCTCGTCTGGTGTTTTAGCATCGCATGTAACTGATTGGCGGTCATCTTTTAACAAGGATTTGTTTGTAAAAAATACATTTGCTGTTAGTGCGGATGGCATTGAGCTGAGACCAATTTTCAATTTGCCGGCAAGGTACTTGGCTATATCTGTAGTCTTGCCATTGCCAACGCTATATATTCTACGAAATATTTTCCCGTCGGCGAAAGAGTCAAGTTTGTCTTTTTGAATTCCGAAATCAGAACTGTTTATTTTTTGTGCGTTAATTTGAATATTTGGTAGTAGTCTTAGTGAAGTAGGTGAGTAAACCAGTAAATCTTCTTGGCCTATAGAAGCCAGTAAGGTTTCAATTTTACAACTATTAATCTTTATGTTTGAATTGAAAGAGAATTCTTGATTCATATTTGTCCTTAGAACGTTAAATTATCATTTTATTATGAAAAAGTCCAATCTGAGTTTTCCAAAAAAGTGGAATCTTATAAAAATATATATAGATTTCGATGGGACCATTACCAAGAAGGATGTCATGAATGAAATTCTAGGGCATTTTGCAAATGCTAAATGGAAAGGTTATGACGAGGAATGGCTAAACGGCAGAATTTCTTCTTGTAAGTGCATAAAAAAACAAATAAGTCTGTTGAGATCCGCGAGTAAAGAGGAAATTTTGAAGCTGATCGACATGCAAGAAATTGATCCGTATTTTAAATCTTTTTATAAATTTTGCTTGGATCTAAATATAGAAGTCGAGATTTTGAGCGATGGATTGGACTTTTATATAGGGAGAATTTTAAATAATAATGGAATTGCGATAAAAAATATTAAGTCAAATATTTATAAAGGTGCTGGCAAGGTTATTTTCCCATATCTTAACCGAGACTGTTTAAAAAAATGCGCTAACTGCAAAAGTTCTCATATAAATATAGATAAATTTAGCATTTACATTGGAGATGGTAAAAGTGATTATTGCGCAGCATCCAAATGTGATATTGTTTTTGCAAAAAAAGCTCTGGCGGATTATTTAAAAACAAACAAGATACCATATAATTTGTTTGATGACTTCAATGATGTTTTAGTTAACATTAAAAAATTATTTTCTAAGCGTATGAGATGAATTCATGTCAATGGCCTATTCTTTTGTTTTTCTAAAGCTTCCGATTTCCAATCTGTATGCTAAGCGGCCATCCTTGTGGCGCATTGGAATTCCGATCATATTACTACATTCACAAATAAGATTGGGCATATCATTGGGCTCTTTAATGGCCGGGTTGTTCTGCAAAGTAGACCATTTTTCAGGGGTAATTATTCTGTTTAGATAGCATCTTTTAAG
>LBTE01000016.1 GCA_000989955.1 candidate division TM6 bacterium GW2011_GWF2_37_49
TGTTAGGTTCTTTTTTGTGTCGTAACTACAAAAGTAACCTGAGTGCTTGAAAACTGTAACTGGAGGAGGGTCTGCTCTCCTCCTTTATTTTATAAAATGACCCAGTATGCTCCAGAATGGTGGCCCACTATCCGCCAGAATGCTGGCCCAGTATGGTCCAGAATAGTCACAACAGAAATATTTGCCCTGCAGGATGGCACGTGCCCACCCGGGAAGAGTGGCTGGTGTTAATTAATTATTTGGGTGGAGATAATGTTGCCTCTTCAAAGATAAGAGTCAATAAAGGAACCAATAGTAGTGGTTTTAGTGCGTTAGGCATTATCTGGAGAGGAGATGACGGATTATTCTACTATTCGTTAGGGAGTGGCGCTTACTGGTGGACTAACTCTGTTTTTAACAATACATATCCATTCTATACATACTTGTACTCCGATCCCAATAATCTAAGAGTCGGCTACGGTCAATACTTTGAAAAAAATGCAGGAGTAAGCGTTCGTTGCGTGAAAGATTTATAGCCAGGGTAAGATTGGCACCTAATTTTCCAAATAATTTCTCCAAACATTTGGCAGATAAAGATATAAAGTATAACTTTACCCTGCATTGTTTGCGACAAAGCTATGCAACTCATCAATTAGAGGCGTGGGTAAGATTGAAATCTAATCTAGAGTTTCCCGGTCGCAAATGCAGAAAACAACGGAAACCCATACCCACTAAGCACCCCAGGCCTCAAACCACAAAAAGAATTTGCAGATGAGTTCAATTTACAACACAATTCCCTTAAAAAAAACAACACCAAAAAGGTGATTCAAGGCCAATACATATGTGAGCTTATATGTACTTTATTACATATATAAACATGTCAGTGGGTATTAAAAAATATAAACCATGAGTGCAAATAAAATTTCAAAAGAGGAACTTGAAAAGAGAACGGCTTTTCGTGAAGAAGATATTAGAGGGTGTTATTACCGTGACCAGACAGCGATTATTCATTCAAGACCATTTAGAAGATTAAAACATAAAACTCAAGTTTTTTTTAGTCCAGATGATGACCATGTTTGTACTCGAATAGAACATGTTTTACATGTAGCTTCAATTGCAGCGACAATTTGCAGAGGACTTAAATCAAAGGAAAACTCTAAATGGCAATTAAATGAAGACCTTGCATACTCTATAGGACTGGGACATGATTTAGGTCATACCCCATTTGGACATGCAGGAGAATCTGAATTATCCTATTTATTAGGTGGTGGAAATTCATTTATTCATGAAGTAAATAGTTATAGAGTTGTTGAAAAACTTATTGGACAAGGTCAAGGATTGAATTTAACATATGCTGTTAAAGATGGAATAATATGCCATAATGGAGAGAATTTTGAACAAAGTATAAAACCTGATTTTATAGTAAAAGATTTAGAAAAAATAAAAGATAGAAAGAACTATCCGTCTACTTGGGAAGGTTGCATTGTAAGGTTTTCGGATAAAATTGCATATTTGGGACGAGATATTGAGGATGCTATTGTTGCAGGATTTATTGAGGAAGAGCAAATACCAAAAGCAATCCAAAGTCAAATAGGTACATCAAATGGAGAAATCATTAATTATTTGATTCTAAATTTAATTGAAAGCTCTACAGAGGAAGAAATCAGTTTCTCTAAAGAATGCCACGATTTAATGGTTGAATTGAAAGACTTTAATTATCAGGCGATTTACAATAATCCACGAATTAAAGAGTACAAAGTTTATTGTAAACGAATAATATCAACTCTCTATGATTATTTGTCAAAATTATATTGTTCAAATCATTGGGATTTTGAGTGGTACTTGAAAGAGGATAATTTAAATTTTGACAAATTTTTTGGAAACTATTTAAAAGGTATGGAACTGTTTTACAAAAATGAAAAGGTTGCAAATAAATGGACAGAAGGCGATTTAGGCAAACAGATTATTGCTGATTACATTTCAGGCATGACAGATAAGTTTGCGATAGAATGTATGAGAGAAATTTCAATTCCTAGACCCATTGAATTTAAACCAAGATTGAAGAAATAACGAATACTAACACGCAATATAACCAATGGCGGGCGCAGTGGTAGCTTGAAAACGTCTGCCTCGCACTGGCGTTTGTAATGGTGGATAGGGATGTTGCCCGTAAACCGCCACTGGTCATATTGCCAACCGTTAGGCAACATTTAAACAAACCGCAATTTCTAACTTAAAAAACAAAACTCATGGGAAGTACAGGCTCAGGCAATTTTACTGATTATCAAGGATTTTCTGGAAACAATCCTAAACAAGGTGGAGAATCCAACGAAAACAAATGCGAAAAAGCATTTAGAACAGAATTAGAAGACGTTGATACGTCTGAATATTACAATTCAATAGGGCATATACCTGATGTAAATGCAGAAGTAATCATCGAATTTAATGGACACAGAATTGTTGCAACAATTAATGGTATAGAGATAGGAAATTTACCAACTAAATATAATTATCTACGCAAATGTATGAATGAATATACCTATTCAGGAATAGTCTCAAATACATCTTCAATTCCTATTAATTCAATTATTATAAATGTTTCACCTGATGCATAACATTTGCCTAATTGGAGATATTTTAGTTGATGTAACTTTAAAAAATAAGAACGAAGAATTGAAAATGAGACTTGGAGGAATATCTCATTCAGCAAGAGCTCTATGGGCAATTTCATCATCTTATAGCCTCGGATATATTTCCCCAAAATATCTGGACACACGAATACATGATTTCTTCGACCATTATGATAGTCCAAAACTTATTAAAATTGCAGAAACATTAAATGCTCCTAATATAATTTTAATTGAGGAAGCTAGAGAAATTGGAAATCAAGGTTATGAGTTAATATTACGAGAAGATAACAACTATGAATATAAAGATTTCGATTTCCCCGAATGTGATAGTTTTTTAATTACTTCAGGTCAATATGATATTTCAAGAATATTAAAAAAGACAGGAACAACCCCTGTCAGCCTTGAATTGGCAAATTTAAGTATTGAAGATTTTGTTGCCTTAAATTATAAATTCAAAAATATTTATATCTCAACATCAAGTAAAATTTTCCAAAAATATATTGAAAATAATTATTTCAATTTTGAAAGTTTTGCATCGTTATTTAAGAGATTCTGCGACACATTGGTCTTTAAAGAAAATAGAGGGGGAACGAGAGTTTATAATTTTAATAAGAATGAGGTTCACCAAGTATCTTCCCAAACAAAACCTATTCAGCATTCAGTAGGTGTAGGTGATGTTTTTAATGCAATTTTTGAATCCGAAATTTCCAACAAAATTGATGAGAATTTAGCTCTCGCTTCATTTATTGCAATGGAATATGCAAGCACAACATATCCTAAGAATTTCAAAAATTCAGTTGAACAACTATTGAATATTCCAATTAATGAATTAGTTAGTTTGGAAGGGACAATATTAAATTGGGAACATAGAAAGAATATCAATATTTACATTGCAGCACCTGATTTTGATTTCGTTGATACTAGTTTGATAGACACTCTTGAAAAGAGTTTATTATATCACAATTTCTCACCAAGAAGACCGATAAGAGAAAATGGTCAAATGAAAGAAAATGACACCTTACAACAAAAACAACAATTCTATTTTGAAGATATTAGACTTCTTAATGAATGTTGCATAGTTATTTGTGTATTATTATATAATGACCCAGGAACACTAGTTGAAATTGGAATTGCATCTGAAAAACAAATACCAGTTTTACTTTATGACCCATACAATATTGTTAAAAATTGTATGCTATCACATTCATGTAGTATTGTAACAAATAATATGGATGAAATAATTAGTGAAACGTTTATTAAAAGCTCTAAGATATGCAAAACTTAAAAAAAGGAATAATTCTTGCTTCTGGTGGCTTAGACTCAACGACTCTATGCTATTTATTTATAAAAAAAAATATTGAATTTGTTCCGTTAATTATAAATTACGGGCAACACTGTTTTGAGACAGAATTGGAACGATTAAATAGAGTACTTCCTGAGAATTATGTGAGTAAAATTGAGATATTGGATGTTTCAGAGATATATAAATATTCAAACTCAAAATTTATAAAATCATCTAATCTCTGGGAAGAAAAAATAACTGCAGAAGATTTATACATACCATACCGCAATGTTTTAATATTAACGATTGCTGCATCATTTGCCAGAACCTTAGGCTTTAACTATGTATATTCTGCATTTATAAATAGCAATCATGCAAAAGAAATTGATTGTTCGAATGATTTTTTTAATAATCTAGAAAATCTTCTTAAGGAATATGGTACTGTCAAGATTGAAATGCCCTTCAAAAATTTTTCTAAATTTGAAGTCGCAAAATTAGGGATTGAATTAGGAGCTCCAATAGGTAAAACCTTTTCATGTCAAGCTTCTCCTAACATTCCTTGTGGAGCATGTCCAAATTGTGTTGATAGACTAGAAGCATTAAAAAGATTAATTGAATGAGTCAAAATATTGAAATAAATAAATTAATTCAATTCATTGAGAACAAACAGGATTTCAGTATTATAAGAAGTAATTCTTGTTTTTATAATAATCATCTTGGTGCGGTCTTAACAGACATTGTTTTACAAGCAGGATTAAATTATAAAACAGTCGTTTTACCGAGAGTTTTACGTGTTTATAATAATTATAATGAGGCACATGATTTGGATAGTTTAATTACTACAATTAATAATATTGGTTTAGAAAGTTTTTTAAACTGGAAAAATCATATAAAATTAAAACGATTTCAATCTATTATAGACTTTCTAATTGAAAACTCTATTCAAACTACAAATGAATTACTTATTCATCTAAATAATGGTTCAAATATTCAAAGCTTCCTATCTATTCCAGGAATTGGGAACAAAACAATAGATTACTTTTTCAAGCTAATGCATGTCGATACAATTGCCGTAGATAGACATATTATTAAATTCTTGAATCAAGCAGAGATAAATTTTAATAATTATCAGTGTGCTAAAAGGATTGTAGAATTTACTGCAGACATGTTAAATGTTTCTAGAAGAGATATTGATTATAGTATCTGGAATTACATGTCAAGCAATTCTTATCAAAATGTATTAGAATTCGGTATTTAATTAAAACCGTTGCATAACACTTTGTATAAGAAATTGTAGGAAATGTGTTAAATATCAAGGACAGTAGCCCGCTCAAACTGCATAACGGTCTGGCAAGAAATTACTCCGCAATAAGTCTCTATTCATACAAGTAAACGTTAGCACTTTTTTTAATGACCAAAAGGATTTCCGAAACACCAGAACCGTAAGTATCCGATAAATAGCATCTTAATTAGCCATTTCGTGGATACTGGGCAGAGATTATAAAGTAAAGCGGAGTTAGAAATTCTTGGTTGGAAAGTAATAACAATTTGGGAATATTCAATTAATGACATTTGTGAAGAAAATCTTAAAAAATTGTAAGTATCCGATAAATCGTATTCAAATTAGCCATTCTGGCGGATACTGGGCCACTTTGTATATCGTTGAGTTGTCGGAACCCCTAAATGTGTCGAACCCCTTGTTTAAAGGACATAGTTTAATTGTACCACTATCATATATCTTCACGGGACTGACCAAACGCAACCCGCATCAACTCCGTTAGACTAACTACGATAGGTTTGGATGAGATAGGGGTTCCGCAGAGTTTTTCGAGGTCCCAGCTCTGTCCGGCAAAGGCAGAGTCGAATGCTGGTTCTATTTCGAATACAAAGTAATAATCTTCACTAGGGTTTATATAGCCCGAAGCAATTAGCTCCTCTCTGGATTTTACCTCTGGCCCGGGAGAAGTAATGCGGTACAACAGGTCAGTAGATTTGTCTCCGGCTGTATGTAGTAGCAGAAACTTTGCACTTGCCACTCTTGGTCCTATTGTTTTGAAATTAGTGTCATCTCTAAGGTTATAAAGCAGTTTGCTCTCAATCCAACCCCAGTTCTCTTTACGATAGTATCCAATAATGACATTTGTATTATCTGGAATAAGGCTCCTGTTTTTTCCATAAGGTTCGGGAAGGGATGCGTTTAGAGGAGCTGTCAAGCCAGTTTTGTGAATATCGTATGTATGGTAAGAGATCTTCTCCCTTTGGGAAGCCCTATTCATGAGGTGGTCGGCAACAGATTCAAGGAATTTTTTTAAATCGGTTGTTCCATTGTTAACCTTGGATGGTCTTACGGCAAAAGCACCAAGTCCGGGGATAATCTCGTGGAAACCCCGTGGTTCAAAATTTTTGCCGTTCTCTCCTGGATAGAGGACATAAGCCCCAGCTGTTCGGCGGATAGCATCTTTGTATGCGTGCATCTTCAAGAGATCTGCCCTCTTGTATATTCCTTTGGCGTTATCTCTCTTCTCCTCATTAAGTTCGTTATCTTCTGAGCCTACAATATCCTCAATCTTTTCAACCCTGTACTTTGCATCAAAATGAACGTGCACAACCAGCTCCTCCTCTTCTGCAATTTTCAAATCCAACCCACTTGGCCAGAATGAAAGAGTGTAGTCTGGCCGCATTGCTCTAGTCCAACTCCCTGCACTAGGGTAACTCTTTCCGCCCTCAAATGATTTGTTATAACTAAACTGAATATTTAGCTGCCTACCTTTTGCAGTATAAACTCCTGAAATATGAAGTGGTCTCCCCTGTTTGAGCGTTAACCCTAATTTGTCCTCCGATATCGATATCAACTCCTCAATTTTCGGAGGTGTAATACCAAAAGTCTCTTCTACAAGTTCAAGTAACTTAAAGAATAGCCAATATTCGTAAAGTGTCGCAACATCCTTCTTTCCACCCTTGTAAACATCCTCCTCACCACCATCCCAAGAGAGACTAGCCGCAAGATCAAACATCAGCCATACTTTGAGAATCTCCCTATAACCCTCTTTTCGTTGAAGGATAGGACTGTTTAGGGGTAGGGTCTTTGGTGCAGATATCTCTTTAAAAATTGAGTGAGATAGGCTACTTAATAACTTTTCATCCAGGAGGGCAGATTCACTTTTTAGTCTACTCTTCTTGGGAGCTACTGTAGATATATCATTGCAAAATCGTTGAAATACAGATAGTGAGTGCTTTATAAATCGATTTTCGGGTGTATCTACTATTTCCGATTTTTCAAATACCGACAGTTTAAGGGGGAGGGAACTTAGTTTTTCTTTAAGAAAGTGACCATCTGGAGTGTTTGCTCTGTTTTTCGATGAGCATATTTGTCGAACTTGAGAACTTCCCATTCTCCTTACTCCTCTAATATCTCTAACACTTTCGCTATTAGTCCATCTAGTGACAGGTGAGGTTAATATTTTATTTACGGAATCGTCAAATTCGTTCGAATCGATTATTGATTTGACAAAGGCAAACCTTTGATATAGTACTTTTGGATCCTGTTCGTAATTTGGTTTAAAGAATTGAGATACTAGTGAGCTGTGTTCAAAAAGAAGCTCTGTGCACTTTTCCGTAATCTCCTCAAGCATAAACTTATACTCATTTCTGTAATTAACCTTCTTGGAAGTGATCTCCAGAAAAACCTCGCCAAGTTTCAATAAAGATTCTGCATCTAGCACATTTATTTGAAGCGTTCCTACATAGATATTCGGAGATATTCTCCCGGTATGTATTAGCTCTTTGAATGGAGATCTGCTTACAATCTCGCTCTCTTCTAGACAATATTTTGAATCACTCAAAACATAGCTATAAAACGTACCCTCCTTAATCTGATACTTTGCCTCGCCATTTACTAAAGCATCATCTACAACAGCCAGCACACTATTCACAGAGCTCTCTGGCCGTATAGTTAATATCAGCGTTAGATGTTTTAAATCAATAGGTATTTCAATCGAGGTTAGCTGCATAATATCTTATGCTTCTGCGAAACTAGTAAAACTATTCTGCACCAGATTATTATACATCCGCACTATCTTTTCAAGTGACAATGGGTATTTGATATCTTTTAGATCAAGCGTCTCTACTTGCGCTTTTCCAGTTGTATAGTTACTTGTACTAACACCATCCATCAAGCACATTTTAATTAGCTCTATAAGAACTGGTTCTAACTTCCTTTTTGATCCGTGTACCTTAGGTAAGAGTTTCTGTAAGATTGCATAATCAATAATCTCGCTCGTATTTGTATCTGGAAACAATAATGGAACTATTTGTGTAAACCGTTGAATTTCACTTGCTGTCCTATAACCAAACTCTGCCCCAGATAAAGCTATATTAATCTCTTCTATACTATTTTGATAGCTAACAGGTTCATTCGCAATGTTAACAAAAGTAGATCCAAATTCGGCACCTTTTCCTTTAAGAACTTCAAGGTCTAAATTCCCGGGGTTGTCAAGGAATTTTTCTATCTCTCTCTCTGTTACTCTAAATTCAATTGTGTTGGCTCTGTCGAGGACCTTTGGACTAAACATATAGGTTGTTTCGTCTATGTTTACTGTGCCTATAATGAAAAGATTTTTAGGCAGGACAATGCTTGGGGGAACTCCATCCCAGTCTCCACTATCTTCATGTAAGAAAATCTCTCCTTTAGACTCCATTGTGCTCAAAAAATCTGCAAAGTAACGCTCAACATGGCTCAGATTCATCTCGTCAAGTATAAGGAAGTAAGGTCTCTCTTTATCTTCCACTGCTTTCAAGATTAAGTCTAGAACTCTATTATCTGGTTTTACATATTTTTTATTCTCTAAAGCATTTGGGAACCCTAATAAAGGCTCTCGGTTTGTCCAGTCTGCCCCAACAGGAATAAGACAATACTGGCTCTTCTCTTCGCACAACCACATTGCAAAAGATTGAGCCAGTTTTGTTTTACCAGAACCCGATAGACCGGTAAGAATTATGAATGGTTTAGTTAGTAGAGAGGAGATAAACCTTACTACGAGCGTTTCATTAAAAACCAATTTAGCTTCCATTAGCCACTTAGAAAACTCAGAGTGAATAGATGTAAAAGGCATAGAAGCCGGAGGAATTATTGGAGTTACTGGAAATGGAATAGGATTGGCATTAGTGATAGGATCAGTGTTAAAATCCAAGGAATTATAATAGTCGGTAATCTCTAGTAAGTCTTTATTTATCGTATCTTCATCGAGTGGCTTAGAAACTTCGTAGGCTTTAAATACTAGCGAATTACCAAACCTAATCTCTCCTATAACGCCTTTATTATGCATAAAATCAGTAATACTCTGCTTGTTCTCTATTCGCCAGTTATCTCTTGGAATATTTGTTACACTAAAGCAATATGCCAGCACTAAAATATTATGTTGTTTATAATACAAGTACCCGGGATATATTCCTTTTTGTACAGTTTGACCATCTCTTAAAAAAGCAATCCATGGGACTTGAGATCTTGTCCCTATACCGAATCCAAATTTCACTAATAGATTATTATAGCTATGTGAGTACCCCGAAGTTTGCAAACTTTCTGTTTTTGTCTGTTCAAGGAATTTCAATAATTGATCGTAAAATTTCATGGTAGTTGATTTCTTTGAAATTAAATATGTTGAAATGAGTACTTCTCTAAAATTTTCTCTACTATTAGAATCTAATAATAGTTCAAATAATTCTTGTTCTATTTGGGCATGTAGAAATTGAGACCTTAGATGATTAACTGAGTACGAATTTATTCTTGCAGATAAATCTACATCCTTGTTACTCGATTTTGGAATTAACTTCCAAAATGACTCTCCACTTAAATGTACATAAGGAGCACCAATATTTGGTTTAAAAATATCTTTGTTCTCAACAAATTTTTCCCAGTTCAACTTATATTGACTCTCTAGTTTATCAGTTAACTCAACCTTATTAGATTGAATATCTCCTTTTCCAATTAAATCTATTACAGACAATAGCAGAACTGCCTTGTGAGGAGCTATCTTACCTTGTTGTTTGTTAGTGTTTAGGGTGGAAAATTTCTCTAGATAATCTTTTAGATTCTTATTACTTTCCATAATTATTTGGAATTGCTAATAAAATTTGTTTCTATCTTACTTTCACAAATTTATGAAACAAATTTATTAATCCACACTAAAAATAAACATATTATCTTGCGGTTATCTTTTTTTGGATTTTCTTTACAAGATTAAACCAAAATAGTGTTTTAGCTCACAATTATTACTATTTTTGACACCGAATTGCAAAAATGTAGTACCGGCGTTGTTTTATATTTACACTTTTTGCAAATTGAGTTTAGGGAGAAACGGGTTTAAGTTGTACTTATATAGGTACGGGTTCACCCTTTTTGCTGTTAATGTGCTTTTAGAATATTAAAATATATTCCAAAATTAAATTTGTTTTAAAATAAACACTTTATAAAATTACTATGAATACAAAAAATCTTTCGCGCTTTGGTGCTTTTATGCTGGTATTAGTATTGGCCGCTTTCAAAATTACAGGAACCCTGGATGGCATCGAAGATGGCAGCAAGGTTATCCTAATGTCTACGTCAAACAGATCTTTGACAGACACAGCAGTTGTAGAGAACGGAACCTTTACCTTCACCGGTAGTGTAGAGGAGCCATCTATGTACTACCTTATGGTAGATGGCAAAAGAATGTCTACACTCTCTTTTTACAATGAGAACGCCAAAATTACCATCAAAGGTCACGCAGATACGTTAAACAAAGCTGTGATTGAGGGTAGTAAAATTCAGGATGAAGCCAATCTTTACAGCGACAGAGTTAAAGCCCTTAGCGAGAAATTCAAAGTAAATGAGTTAAGAACCGAGATGTACTCAAGAGGTGCTCAGGGAGTTGTAACCGAGGAGAGGAAAAAAGAGATTGAAGCCATCCTTGATACATACACTTTAGAGAGCGAACAACTTACCATTGATTATATTAAGGAGTTTCCAAAAGCTAACTTCTCTGTAATTTTGGTTGGCCGCGCAACATCAGGTAAAAGTGCAGCAGTTGTTGAGGAGTATATAAATATGCTGGATCCAAAACTTGCCCAGCTTCCAAGTGTCGTTAAGATGCGTGAGACAGTTACAGAGATGAAGAAGACAGAGGTATCTATGGAGTCATTCATCACAGAGGCCAGCAATCTAACTTACGGGGTAGATAACACTTTTGCAGGAAAAGATCATAAAAATGTAATTTACCTGGCAGTAATGACAAACGACAATGTTTGTGCTATCACTGCAGATGGTAAGGTCCTGGTGGTTAGCCCAACAGGTGCAAAAGTAGCTGAGTTCAAATCTGTACTCACCTCTAAGCCGGCTGTAATTGCAGTAGACAAGGCAGATAATATCTATGTTCTTGGAACTATCGTAGAGAAGAAGACAGTTGAATCCAGAGGAAGATCTATGCAGGTAGAGACTCCTACAGGGGTTGAGTGCGTTGTGTTGAACTCAAAAGGTGTAAAGGTTAGAGATCTTAAACTGGAAGGTCTTATCACAGCTACCGGCGTTAGAGTATCGGAAAACAACATTCTGGTTGCAGATACCCGCGGCAGATTGATTAACATTTACGATCTTGAGACTGGTGCAAAAAAATCTGCAATCGAGAAACTTCGCACTTGCTGCGGTATTCTGGATTTTGGAGTTCGTAACAATAACGAGGTTCTGGTAGCTAACCTGGGTGCTTTCCGTGTTAACGGTTATGATTTTACAGGTGCTCCTACAATCGCTTTTGGCCAGCGTGGTACAGGAATCGATGAGTTTCACGGTTGCTGCAACCCTGTAAGTGTTGCTTTCCTATCTAAC
>LBTE01000017.1 GCA_000989955.1 candidate division TM6 bacterium GW2011_GWF2_37_49
GGAGCTGATGTCTTACGAAGGCAGCGAAGGGGTCTATTTTGCAGTTCAGTGGGGCACCTCTTACGGAAATGAAAAAACCTGGCCATATATGCCTTTTTCGAATCTAGAATTTGTTAAGGTGCTTGGTAACGAAACGACTGTTCAGCTTAAAGTGATGGTAACAGGTCCTGTTAAGGATTATGATAGGAAATTCGGTGTGGCAATCAATCCGGACAGTACCACTTCACAGAAGGGTGTTCACTTTAATGATCTGCCTGCCGAGTGTACAATTAAGGCAAACGAGTGGTTTACCTATGTACCTATAGTTGTTAAAAGATCGGCCGATCTAAAAGCTTCAGTTAAAAAAATTGGAATTAAACTTGTCGCAACCAAAGATCTGGCTCTTTCATTTCCGGCCTTTGATGCAGTTGCAGGATTTACATCAGGAACCATTGTCCCCACTTTTGACGCTACAATGCACACTATCAATATCAGCGATTTTATTGTTAAAAAGAGGCAGGGCTATGGGGGGCATTTTCGGAGAAGAAACTAAACCTCATTTGTGAAAGGTTCAATCTCACCTATAACGATTTTATGAGTACTACAACTATGCCATCTGTTTTACAGTATCTTATCTACCAAACTATGTCAAGGTATCTGATTGAGTTGTATCAGAATGGTACGCCTATTCTTGAAGATGATGGAAGACTTATGTGGTTTTCGGGATGTACTTGGGAATCATCTCCGGGAGTACCGTGGGTTCGTTAATCTAAACCTTTTAATTGATTTATGATGAAAACTAAACTAATATTTTTTACAATTTTACTATCCTCTCTCACCTCTTGTCTTAAGGATGAGGGAAACTATACATACCAAGACATCAACGAAATCAAGGTTACGGGTGTTGCTTCCGCTTACAATGTTATGAGGGATCTTGATACACTCGTTATTGACCCGGTCGTTACTATGACGGACGGAGATCTCAGTGATACAATCAGATTCCGGTATATGTGGCTTGCCGTTAAGGCCTACTCAACTAAGGATACGCTGGCCAAAACACGGACTCTTAAATACAACATTAAGCTTGCACCGGACACCTACGAATTCTATTTGAAAATTGTTGATAAACAAACAGGTGTAACCTGGTCTACAATTTCAAAACTTGTGGTTGGAACTCCTTACACAAAAGGAATTCTTCTTATTGGTGAAAACAGTCAGGGACATTCGCAGGTTCAGATGCTCTCAATGGTGTCAGATACTCTGTTTTTCCCCGATATGCTCAAAAACAGTGGTTTGCCCGACCTTAAAGATCCTGTAGATGTTTTTCATACAGGCGGATCGGAGAGTTATATCAAACTTTGGGTATTGACCGGTTCGGGAGCCTATGCAATTGACAGGCTCACTCAGAAATGTTCGGCACCTAATGTGTTTAAAAACTCAATATTTACTGCTGATCCAATTACAGAGGAGCTGATACCTGTAAATATGTGTCCGAGAATAAAGGATAAAGCCGGTGCAATGTCTACCTCGCTTTACAGAGGTGTAATCTGCAAAAACGGATATGTATTCAATACTATGTTCGCTTTGAACGGGGGTGATTACTACACAGAACCTGTTAACAGGGAGGCTTCAAATTTTTCAAAACTTATTATGGCTCGTCCGGAGATGTTTTATGCAAATTTAAGTTATAAGGGATTTCTATGGTATGATAAAGAGGGTGAGAGATTTATGCAGGTAGGTGCATCAGCAGCTGTCTCTAATGCCATTGCCGATCTTCCCGGTGATATCTTTCCCTGGAACAATAAAACTTTGGGAAGAACTCTGGTTTACGGGGAGAATACAACAAACACAGATGGCGGTTCAACAGGCGGTAACTCATTTGCAATAATGAAGGATGCATCGGGTAATGCATTCATATATAAATTGTTTGTAGGAACCAATATAGAGAAGAGGGCCTTCTATACAGTTAAGTCCATTGCTGCCAACTTCCTTAATGCCGATTTTTATGCCTTCTCATCAAAAAGAACGGTTGTATTCTACTCTAAGGGAAAAGATCTCTATGCATATGACTACAATCCGGGCAATGAAAAATTCTTTAAAATTACCGGCTTTGAGACCGATAATATCTCAATGATAAAGTTTGACACCCAAATAGAACCATCTACAAATCCGTTGTACATAGCAACTTATAATAGTCCCGGTATTGGTACTCTGCGTAAATATTTTCTTGGCACCAGTCCGGACAACATAACTCTAAATTTGCATCCTCAATCCGATTGGACCGGCCTTGTTAAAATCAGGAATATGAGCTGGAGAGCAGTGAAGTAATTTTCAAATATGAATATAAGAGGGATAAGTAATGTGTTTTAAAAGGAAAATCTTAATCTCAGTGCTATTATCGGTGTTATTTTACCAGATAACAGCCGGGCAGGGGAAAGTTGTGATAACCGGTTGGGTAAACGATTACAACAATAAAAATCCGGAGATTATTTATTCCGGAGCATCAGCTGAAATAAATAATGACAAAGATGTCAAAGTCTTGTCTGAGAGTAGCGGATTTTTTAAAACCGAAATTATCTCAGACAACCCATCCTATTATAAAGTTGGTGCAAATACTGTATATCTGAAACCGGGTGACTCAGTTAGTTTAAAACTTTTTAGGAGTTCACAAACGACTGAAATTACGGGCGATGGCGCAGAGTATAATAACTATTTGAAAGGAGTTAGCTGGGTTGAGAAGAAAAAGATCTTTTTGAATAATCTGGGTGTATCTTATGAGAGGATTAAGGTTGTAATAGACAGTTTTGCCGCATTAAGAATTCAGGATCTTAACGAGCTGAAACTAAACGATAAGAGCTTGATAGAAAAAGAGATAGCAAGAATTACTGCCGACAGAATATCTGCCCGTCTTACTTATGCTAACTATGGACGCATTTATGATTGGAAAGATAGTGATAGCCTTAAAAATGTGAAACTTTACAAATTTTATGGCTCTTTTGCCGATGAAATAAATAAACTACTTGAAATAATTATAAATAGAGATGATTATCTTGACATAGAATCTGTTAGAAAAGTGCTTCTGGAGTGTAAGAATTATGATTTCTTCGTTAGAAGTAATAGTGCCGGTTTTACAGAGCTGTGTTCAGTAATCGACAATAGCAGACTGATGGATAGAGGTCTTAATATTAAGGATTATGCAGGTTTAAAATCGTATATTGACAAAATATCGAGTCCGGAGTTGAAAAACTCATTCCGCCTTAAGTTCCTTAAAAGGGAGGCATTAATGGAGGGGAAGGCTGCTTTTGATTTCGAGATGAAAGATAGAAACGGTAAGGTGTTCAATCTGAGCGATCTTAAAGGCAAAGTACTCTATATAGATTTATGGGCTACCTGGTGCCTGCCTTGCCTTGCTCAGGGTCCAATGTATACCGAGTTAAGTAAAAAATACAGAAGTATCACTTTTGTCGCAATTTCTATTGATGAAGATGAAGATAAGTGGAAAAAGAAGATTATCTCCGAGAATAGAGAAACTATTAAGGAGTTTATAGCAGACCAATCGTCAATAAAAGAAATCTGGGAGCTCAGAACCATCCCTAGATTTATCCTTATTGATAAAAATTTTAGGATAATAACAGCATTCGCTCCGCGACCATCAGAGAAAATGGAGATTGAAGAGTATCTGGGTTATTATAAACTTTAACGATATATATTATGCTATCGTTATAAATAGAGAGAAAATTAATTTGGTTAGTTAATTGTGTTTTGTTTAACAGTGAAAAAGCCGGGGTCAAAATCTCCGGTTTTTTCTTGTTGGCAGATAACTATTTTGCTCTCTAAGGTTCATATAAAAGAACTCCTCTCCACCTATGTAGGTTTATTGAAATTTTATCTTCACCGAAAAGTTTGATTATTGAAGAGAATAAGAATTTTTATTATCTTCGCATCCCGAAAGCCGGTAGCAATCACTACAGTTGAGAGCGGCCGGCAATTTATCTAACAAAAATTTGAAATAATGAGGAATTTATCTCAACACGAGATTGGCTCACTGATAGCTAATCTTTGTGTGGCGGAAGACTGGACTAAAGTCTTTGTGTCGGAGAGGTTCTCAGCAGACTATGTACACAGTACCCGCTTCTCGGGGAGGGTTGTACTTGGCCATTTTGAGAAATCTTTTACCATTGCCGGCGGTTTGGTCCGCCACTCAGGCATCAGAAATGCAACTATTCACAATTGTGAAATTGGCGACAATGTTCTCATAGAGAACGTACTCAACCATATCTCCAATTATACTATTGGAGAGGATTGCTATATCCAGAATGTAAATGTAATTGCCGTGGAGGAGTTCTCTACATTCGGGAACAATGTACGCGTGAGTGTGCTCAACGAAATGGGGGGCAGAGAGGTACCAATTTATGACAAACTCTCATCTTCACTCGCCTATATCATTGCCCTTTACCGCCATAAGAAAAAGGCGATAGAGAATTTTGAAAAACTTATTGAGAAATATGCCCGGGAGAGTGGGTCAGATATGGGTTCTATAGGTAAGGGGGTGAAGATTCTCAATACCGGTACAATAAAGCACGTTCGTATAGGCGATTATGCCAAAATTGTGAACACATCCAGGCTGGAGAACGGAACTGTCAACAGCAACAAACTGGCCCCGGTATATATTGGCGACAGCGTTATAGCCAAAGATTTTATCTTCTCCTCGGGCTCCTATGTGGCCGATGCCGCAACGGTAAGCAAGTGCTTTGCAGGACAGTCGTGCCATATCTCGCATAGCTTTTCGGCTCACGACTCGCTTCTGTTTGCAAACTGTAAATTTGAAAACGGAGAGGCCTGTGCAGTTTTTGCCGGGCCATTTACCGTATCTATACATAAATCCAGCCTGCTCATTGCCGGGATGCTCTCGTTTCTAAATGCAGGGAGCGGATCCAACCAGAGTAACCATATGTATAAGCTGGGGCCAATACATCAGGGAATTATAGAGAGAGGCTCAAAGACCACCAGTGACTCCTACATATTGTGGCCTGCCAAGGTGGGTGCGTTTTCGCTGGTGATGGGAAGGCACTACCGCCATTCGGACACCTCCGATATGCCATTCTCATATCTGATTGAGAAATCGGATGATACATATCTCATTCCCGGAGTGAATCTAAGGAGTGTGGGCACAATAAGGGATGCGCAAAAGTGGCCACTAAGGGATACCAGAACAGACCCGCAGCTACTGGATATGATCAACTATAATCTGCTTAGCCCCTACACAATCCAGAAGATGATACGGGGCAGGAGTATTCTTACAGAGTTGAGAGTTGTCTCAGGTGAGACCTCCGAAACATACACCTACAGAAGTTCAAAAATTAAAAACTCATCTCTGAGAAACGGAATCACTCTTTACGAGAAAGCTATCAATAAATTCTTTGGCAACTCACTTATAAAGAGGCTGGAAAAGACTAATTTCGAAAACATAGATCAGGTAAGAGAGCAGCTTAAACCAACTCATAAATTAGGTGAGGGAGAGTGGGTAGACCTCTCGGGTCTTTTTGTCCCAAAATCTGAGGTTGAGAGAATTATAGAGCAGGTAGAGAACGGGCAGATAACTCTTTGTAAGATAGAGGAGCGGTTCCGGGAGTTACACCGGGATTACTACGATATGGAGTGGAGCTGGGCATATATCACAATGCAGAGATACTACAACATAGATCTCTCGAAGATAACTGCAGATGAGATCCGGTCGCTGGTGGAGAGCTGGCGCGAGTCTGTAGTCACTCTGGACGAGATGATATACAAAGACGCTATGAAGGAGTTCTCAATCACCTCAATGATTGGCTTTGGTGTAGATGGTTCGGAGATGGAGAAACTCGAAGATTTTGAGTCGGTAAGGGGTGAGTTCGAAAGTAACCCCTTTATATCTGCAGTTCATAAACACATTGAGGTGAAATCTGCTCTGGCCCGGGAGCTGCTTTCAAGACTATCCACACTTTAATACAACATTCATATGTGTGGTATAGTCGGATATATCGGACAACGCAACGCGTGTCCAATCCTAATCAATGGTTTAAAGCGTCTTGAGTACCGGGGCTACGACAGCGCCGGGGTTGCACTAATCAACTCTTCGGGGGAGATAAACATCTATAAAACAAAGGGTAAAGTGGCAGATCTGGAGTGCTTTATGCACAATAAGCCAGCAGATGGCCATACAGGCATAGCTCACACCCGCTGGGCAACCCACGGAGAACCAAACAGGGTTAATGCCCATCCCCACTACTCATCTTCCGAGAAGATAGCACTCATCCACAACGGGATTATTGAGAACTACTCTCCATTGCGGCAGATGCTTATTCAAAACGGATATGAGTTCAAGAGTACAACCGATACCGAGGTTCTTGTGCAGCTTATAGAGTATGTGAGGGAGAGCGAGGGGGTTGGGTTGCTTCCTGCTGTGCAGATAGCTTTGAGCAGAGTGGTGGGCAGTTATGCGATTGCAATAATTGAGAGGAGCAACCCCGGTTGTATAATTGCCGCAAGAAAGAGCAGCCCGCTGGTTGTGGGTATTGGAGACAATGAGTACTTTATTGCATCGGATGCATCTGCAATCATAGAGCACACCTCATCTGTGACCTATATCAACGACGAAGAGATTGCGGTAGTTGACCTAAAAGAGGGGCTCAAAGTTTTAAATCTCAGTAACGAGGAGCTCCTGCCGGTTGTGGTGAAACTTGACCTCACCCTTTCGCAGCTTGAGAAGTGCGGTTACGAACACTTTATGCTAAAGGAGATCTTTGAGCAGCCACAGACGACAAATGTTGCCCTCTCGGGGATAATTGACAACAGGGAGAGGTTCCGGAATGCCCGGAGAATAATAATTGTGGCTTGCGGGACATCGTGGCACTCTGCACTCATTGGGGAGCATATCCTTGAGTCTTTATGCAGGATTCCGGTGGAGGTAGAGTATGCGTCTGAGTTCAGGTACAGGAACCCGGTTATCTACCCGGATGATATTGTGATAGCCATATCTCAATCGGGGGAGACTGCAGATACCCTTGCCGCAGTGGAACTTGCAAAGGAGAGAGGGGCCTTTGTTTACGGCATCTGCAATGCTGTAGGCTCCTCAATTTCGCGTGCGGCACACTCCGGCTCCTATATCCACGTAGGCCCCGAGATAGGGGTGGCATCTACAAAAGCATTTACCGGGCAGATAACTGTGCTCATAATGATGGCTCTTGCTCTTGCCGAGCCTATTCGGAGCGATATTGTACGGGAGCTAAATAAAATCCCGGGG
>LBTE01000018.1 GCA_000989955.1 candidate division TM6 bacterium GW2011_GWF2_37_49
GCTCCATTTTATTGGCATGCTTTCTGATGCAGGAGTGCATAGCCACCAGAGTCATTTATTTGCCTTGTTACAAGTTGTCAAAAGACAGAGATTTAAAAATAATGTATATTTGCATATCATTACTGATGGAAGAGACACTCAGCCTCAGGTCGCAAAAAACTATATTGGTCAGCTTCAAAGAGAAATCAAAAAAATTGGCGTAAATGCTCAGATTGCAAGTGTTTCTGGTAGATATTTCGCCATGGACCGGAATAGCAATTGGGATAGGACAAAAAAGGCTTTCCTGGCTATTACTAAGAAACAAGGAGAAGCATTTGATGATCCCCTCTCAGCCATAGATGTTCAGTACGAAAAAGATGTGACAGATGAGTTCATTGAGCCGGTGGTGATAAAAACATCAAATAAAAAAGCAGGCTTGGTAAACAAAATTCTCCATTCCGAAAAGCAGTCCGATGATATGGAAAGCGGTACCATAAAACCAGGTGATGGAGTTATTTTTTGGAATTTCCGATCAGAGAGGATGCGTCAGATCACTGAGTTGATGCTATTTAAGAGAAATGATATTGGAACTTCTCCTCCGGAAAACATAAAGGTAGTTACATTGACAACTTATAATGAGCTATTACCTGTATCGGTAATGTATCCTGACGAGAAAGTAAAAAGTCCGTTGGCTAAAATATTATCCAACAACAAATTTTCACAGGGTCATTTTGCCGAGACCGAAAAGTATGCACATGTAACTTACTTCTTCGATGGTGGAAACACTACTCCTTTTTCTGGGGAAAAATGGTATCTTATTCCATCACCCCGTGTTGCTACTTATGACCTTAAGCCGGAGATGTCCGCATCTGGTATAACGGCTGAGATATTGGCTCAAAACGAAAAAAACAAGTTTGATTTTATCATTGTCAATTATGCAAATGCTGATATGGTCGGTCATTCTGGAAAACTTGACGCTACTATCAAAGCCGTCGAAACTATCGATGTACAGCTAAAAAAACTGATGGAGTTTCTTCCTGAAACATATATTCTAATTACCGCTGATCATGGTAATGCTGAGTGTATGATCGATGAAGCTACTGGTGGTCCTGATAAAAATCATTCAGTTAACCCTGTGCCTTTCATTATTGCTCACCCTGATTTTCAATTGAAAAACAAACAATTAGATAATGAGCTGCAGACAACTGGTATATTGGCAGACATTGCTCCAACGATATTACAAATATTTAATATCCAAAAGCCTGATGAGATGACTGGAACTAGCCTCTTTGATACTTTGAAAGTCAGCCCCGAGGTTGAAAACAAGTCTGAAATGAGCTAAAATAGTTTCAGTCTTATTCGGGCCCGTAGTTCAGTTGGCTAGAACGCATCGCTGGCAGCGATGAGGTCAGGAGTTCAAGTCTCCTCGGGTCCACCAAAAAAAATAACAGGCTTAGACCTGTTTTTTTATATCAAAATATTTTTAAAGGGATCTATATTCGTTATATTATATTTATGCTGACTGAACGATTGACTTATAATTAGTTATATGTTATAATTCATCGTTGGAATTGCTTTATTCCCTCTGTTTGTTTATCTGAGGTACTGGAGTGAGATTAATAGGCAGAGGGGATCAATGAGTGCTTAGCTCTTTGAGAATCTATCCCCTCGTTCTAAGAAAGGACGTGGTGTAAGTGAGAAGGATCATCGGTGGAAATACTGGTCAATCGACCGTAGGAGTAATAGCTGTTATCATACTCGTCTTCATTGGCGTTATGGTACTCGGTTCTATTCTAGGTTGGTTTGGCGAGGCAACAGAGGTAGCACATGATGAGTTTGGGCCAAAGGCAATGCTCGAGAAGTATGAATGGTTTAAGGATGTCAGTGCTCAGTTGGACAAGAAGCGGGCCGATATCAAGGTCTATGAGTCGCGAATGACAGCGATGAAAGAAGACTACCAAGGTAAATCACGTGGTAATTGGCCTAGAGAGGACCGAGAGCAGTACAATATTTGGGTCTCCGAAGTGGCTGGAGTTAAGGCCAGCTATAACGATCTGGCTGCACAATATAATGCTCAGATGATGAAGTTCAACTGGCGTTTTGCCAACAAGGGCGACCTTCCCGAAGGGGCTACGATGCCTCTCCCCCGGGAATACAAACCCTACACTGAGAACTAGGGAGGATATACGCATGAAACGATATGTTTTTGTAGTATTGGCGTTCGTTGCTATCTCGTTAATTGCTGGCTGCGGACCTGCGCAAACTGTTCAGTCTGTGTCAGGAACAAAGATGGCTGGTTCAGGAGCAATCCAGAAGAATGCCAACGGCTTGACGGTCGAGCAGCAGAATATCTCTGATAGAATCCAGATGGACAACCGGCCGGGTTCTATCAAGCATCTGTATATCATCTCGCCTTATAGTGGGCAGGTTCTGATCTATAGTACTGTCAAGGGGAAAGTAACGAGCAGTAAGAAACGACTGACCCCGAACAGGATAGTAGGAACAGCAGATAGCACATATGGATTTGCGTTTGATGTGAATGGTCTTACTTACTATACTGATGAGATACTGGGCGAAGATGGCACTGTTGGTGAATCCGAACCATACATCTATTGGTGGGATGCGAGGGGTATCTACCACCAACACTTCGTTACAGATGGGCAGATTATACACGTGTCCAATCAGCCCCAAGCTGTAAAGGGTGTTATCATCAATATGGAGATCTCCCAGAAGAAATAAACCTTCTCTAGGAGATTAAATCTAGTGCCGGCAGGTCATGTACTTGCCGGTTTTTTTTGTTTAAAATAATTACTTTTTCATCATTACCCTGATTTAGGCAATTAAAAAAATGTCCTCCGCCCTGAGCTATGCTCAAAGACGAAGGACTGACTCTATTCGATTATCTTGATTCCATACACAAACACTCTGGACTCCTTGTTGTATCCACCACGGATAGTAACTTTCTTGCCTGGCGTGACATTAATCGTGTCATCTATCACAGCCGTCTCTCCATCCGTGTACTGGATAAAGGTCTTGCCGCTAGCCCACTGTACACTTTTGGGAGTCCCGGTAATTGTCGCGATAACTTCACGATCAATTCTGCGTACCGTTAGAACGGTTTTGTTCTCATCCTTCGGCTGTGCACTTGTAGTCTTGGTGTCTGAATGTGGTGCTTGTACCGCAGTTTTGTCTGCCGTTATAAACTTGGCAGAACCGCCGCCGCTGTTTCCACTACATCCAGCCATTATCATGGCTATCACAGCCAGTACTGCTGTCATCATAAAAACCCTGAGTTTCACGTTGCCTCTCCTTTAAGTCCGGTCTTATTGGGGAACCCGCGACTTTGCAACAGAATGTTATAATTATACCACTAAACTACAAAAAAGTCAACAGAAAGACCTGCTGATGAAGTCTATGGTAGTTCACAAGCACGCTCAGGTTGTTATTCAGTAGGTTTTACATATCTACGCCAAGTCTCGGCATAATGAACCAATCGGTTTTTGACCTTTTCCTCAATAGTTTTCATATCGGTTTGAAGCAAAATTTCGAGTGCGTCATCTATGCTTTCGATTGTATATATTTGAAACTCTCCCCTTTTTACTGCATCGATTAATTCGTCTTTCAGTACCAGGTGTTTTTGATTGGATTTGGGAATGATTACTCCCTGGGTACCAGTTGATCCAAGCATGCGGCATATTGAGTAAAATCCTTCAATTTTTTGATTCACTCCTCCGATCGGCTGAACATCGCCGTATTGATTAGCAGAACCGGTAATGGCCAGGTCTTGACGCACAGGTATGTCTGCTAAGCTTGAAATCAATGCAACTATCTCTGCGACGGTAGCACTGTCTCCCTCGATAAATCCGTATTCCTGCTCAAATGTCAAAGTAGCATTCAAAAACAACGGTACATCCTGTGCGTACTTTCCGCCGAGGTAATTTGCCAAAATCATAACCGCTTTTCCATGAATTGGTCCTGATAGCTGCGATACTCGCTCGATATTAACCACTCCCTCTTTTCCAGCAAAGGTTCTGGCCGTTATTCTCGTCGGCTTGCCAAATTCGTAGTCCCCTAGCTGTAAAACTGATAATCCATTTACAGTGCCTATTTTTTTATCGCTGACATCTATAAATAGAGTTCCCTCTTCAATCATTTGGAAAACTTTTTCTTCAATTAAATTAGATCTTAATACTTTCTCGTTTACTGCTTTTTTGATATCCTCTCTGTTGATTACGCTATCCCGTTTATTGGCCCAAAAGCTTGCTTCTTTGAGAATGTCAGTTAGCTGCCGGTAGTTTAGAGATGCTCTTTTCTGATGCTCCCTGAGGCGATGTGATTCCTTAATTAATTGGCTGATCGCATCTTCATCGATTTGGGTTTTGATTTCTTTTTGGGAAAAATGGTATATAAAGGCAATAAATTTTTCCATGTTTTTTTCAGATAGCTCAACCTCAGTATCGAAGTCAGCTTTTATTCTAAAGAGCTCAAGGAAGTCTTTGTCATATATTGCCAAAAGGTAATAAACTATCGGCGGACCGATAAGAATAATCTTAGCTCTTAGAGGAATTGGCTCTGGTCTCAGTGTTGGAGTGGGCACGCTGAAAGGAAGTCGTTCTCCGATTTCTTCAAGACGGATTTGCCCCGATTGGATCGCTGTTTTGAGAACACTCCAACTAAATGGCTGGGTTAATAGTTCAATAGCGTCAAGTACAAGATATCCTCCATTGGCTAGCTGAAGTGCGCCAGGTCGAAGCATCCTGAAATCGGTTGTGACACCACCTAATTGTGAACGAAATTCGAAACGGCCAGCAAGGTGAGGTACAGTTGGCAATGGTTCTTTGATGATAGGGGCGTTTTTTTCTCTATGGCTTATGAATAGATTGACAGAATATCTGCTAAAGGTTGTCTCGGAGCTATGCCGACCAAGCAGTGTTTGCTCCAAAATATTTTCTGTGCCTTTTTCTTCGAGTGTGCTTTTTATCTGATTGGCTTTTTCAATAATATCGTTTTTAACATTATCTAAAAAGATTAATACGGGAGAAAATTGACTAAACCTATCTTTTAGTTCTTCAATGAAAGGGTCAATTGCCATCGCTAGGATATCTTTATTGAGTTTCTCGCGTTTCTCACTTGCGTCTCGTTCTATTTTTCGAGTCAGACGGTTTATAGACTTAACTTCATCGAGTAGCCGTTCTTTATTTTTTTCATATTCTTCCTTTTTTCTTTTGTCTAATTCTTCGATTTGTGCTTCCGATAGAGGGCGACCATTTAGTGCAGGTGATAGCATGATTCCAAAGGGAGTTTGACCAATTTGATAATTAAGTTTGTCAGCCATGAGAGAAAGGGACTTGAATTCATTTTTCTTTTGCATTTCTTCGTATTTCACAATATCGTCAAGACGCTTAACATATTCCTCGCTTTCGAAAACTCTGGGCACTAGGCTTTTGAGATCATCGATAAAGCTATCCATACTTTCTTTAAATTGACTTCCGCAACCAAATGGTAATTCAAGTGCTATTGGTTTTTCCTCTTCTTTAAAATTGAAAACATAACACCAATCACTTGGTGCGGGCTCTTTCTGTGAACGCTCTTCCAAAAGATGAGCGATAGTCGAATTTTTTCCTATACCTGGGGGACCCAGAACAAATATATGGTATCCTCCATTTTTGATATCTAATCCAAAATTGAGCGCATCCTCTGCCCTTTTTCTTCCGATAAATATAGGCATTTCAGGTATTTTCTTGATGATCTTCGATATGTCAAAATTGTCAATTTCTGGTTCGAGCTCTTTTGGTGATAATGGTTCTATCTTCATTGCTACACTATAGACAACAATTTTAGCTAATTAATCTGCAAAATACAATCTTCATATGATTTGGTAATAATTATCCTGGGGGTGATAGAAATGCTCGATGGTTTTATCTATATTACTTCAAAGATAAAGCACGCTCCAAAATGGCGTAAGCTTGCTGAAGAAGGCTGGCCACTTTGTTGTAGCTGGATATTTATGGATCTCGATCCGGAAGATAGCAATCAAATGTCCCAGGCTTGGGAACAAATGATCGATGATTGTAAAAGATCGAGGATATTGATCATCTATCGTGAAGAAGGAGAACAGCTCAAGGGTGGTCTAATCGAAATCGGCGCAGTATTGGGAAATGGCGGAAGAATATTCTTGGTGGGGGCGATGCCCGACCTCATTGAAGGCAATCGTAATTTCCTGATATAGAATCTGCCTTGGTAGCTGCAATTAAGGAGGTGTCTACTGTCGATAGTACCTAGCCTGCCATTTGTATTGGCGGGCTTTTTATTATAAAAAAAATCCAGGCTCGCATGAGGCCTGGAAAGGACTGTTATCACGGATAATATGGTCAGATGAATTCTCCCTTTGCTGCCGGAGAATCGTCTGGCTCTTGGTTTGTTTGTTGATCTTCGATATCAACTCGAAGGGCATATTTGAGCTGTCCCATCACATGTTCAAGTGATCTACCTCGCATAGTGATGGTTTTCCTTCCCTGGCCAGCCTCTTTGATCTCCTTGGGATCAAGAAAGACCAAACAACTTTCACTGCCATCTTGACTACAGATTGAGTAGGGCTGCAGCGTGTGCCCATCTACATCAATGTTTATCCCAACAGAGATATTGTCTACTGGTTTGATATTCCAGTTTCTCATCCCAAAGAAGCAGTTGAAATAGACAACTATTCCGATGGCCAGTACGATAACTACTATGGCTTTCCGCATGTATAACCTCCCCCCGATTTACAGAATTGTACAGCTGGACTGAAACACTATACCACATTTTTAATAAAAAAGTAACCCTTTTACGGAAGGGTTT
>LBTE01000019.1 GCA_000989955.1 candidate division TM6 bacterium GW2011_GWF2_37_49
TGATAACCCGGGCATATATCCCCTCCGGACTACGATTTAACCCGGTTCCGAAGATTCCGTCAATAACCAAACAATTCTGATCAATTTGAGGGATATCCGATATGCTCTCCATCTGATTTATCCGGAAAAGTTCGCAGCTAATTTTTTGTTCGGCTAAAAGAGAGGAGAGAGCAACTGCATCTTTGCCATTGTTCCCGGGTCCGGCAAAAATCAACACTCTCCTGTTTTGTAAAGGTATATTGTAGGTGAGCCATCTACTTAGAACATCTGCAACTCTTTGTATGAGTTCATATTCAGATATAGATTGACTCTTTAGGGTAATCTTATCAATTTGTGCTATCTGTCCTGATGTAAATATTTTCATTCCAGTAGGTTTTAAGAGTGGACTCCTACTGTTTTATGAGAGTGTAGTATACTGAATAGATACCCTCAACTCGGTTTTTATTTTTATCCAGAGAGTGAGCTTTCCCATCTTCAAGAAGGAAGTATCTCTTGTTCCCGGTGTTGTATGAAATTGTTATTATATTATTAGACAATGTGAATCTCCCCTGTTCACTTGACCCTTTTGATTTATTATCTGTATAGTCCATATTGAGAGTATAGGTGGAGTCTTTTCTTAAGATTAGAGTCGTTCGTATTCCGGCACCGGCAGAACAGGGTAGAATCCCATAGTAATCTCCTTCAAAATCTTCAATTATCTTAACCTCTATGTCCAGCTGCACCGGTGCTTTGAATTCAGACTCCTGCAGCCACCTACATCCCTGTGCAAACATTAAAGAGATAATTATGATAATAAGAAATCTCATATTTTGGCCAAATAGGATCCAATCACGCTTAGCAAAATATCTTTACTTACAGGCTTCGTGAGATAGTCTGTGCAACCTGCATTAAGAGCCTTTTCGCGGTCACCGTCCAGGGCAAATGCAGTGAGGGCGATTACGGGAATTTTTAAGTTTAGTTTTCTTATCTCGCGGGTGGCTTCATAGCCATCCATTATCGGCATCTTAATATCCATCAGAATAATATCTACAAGAGGAGTATTTTTAAACATATCCAGAGCTTCAGATCCGTTTTTAGCGTGGATGACATTTATATTCTGATGTCTCATTACAAGCTTTACATACTCTGCATTTGCAAAATCGTCTTCGGCGAGGAGCAGCTTATAGATGCACTCCGTCTGCTTTGGTTTGGTAAGATCGTTTATATCATCTGACATTTTATCTCCTCCTTTCAAGAAAAACTATTGTGTTATAAAAGTGGTATAAAGATATGAAAATAATCCAAATTTATAGTTAGTTATAATTTACAGGTTTATTTACCGGAATTTCAAATTCAAATTTAGAACCCTCACCCTCTGAAGATATAACCCATATCCTCCCAAACATTATCTCTACATAGGCTTTGGCAATTGAGAGCCCAATGCCAAGTCCCTCGTATGCCATCTTAACAACATTATCTGCCTGAACGAATCTGTCAAAAATATGTGTGAGTTTCTCCTTTGGAATTCCTATCCCGCTATCTTTGACAAAAAAATGAGCATAACTCCCATCAATTTCTGCACCGATAGTTACTCCTCCTTTAGATGTAAACTTTATTGAGTTATTTAACAGATGAGACAAGATTGCAGTGAGCATCTCTTTATCTGCGTATATTTCACAATTATTGTTTTTCGGGCGTTGTGTTATACAGAGTTCAATCCCTTTCTCCTTTGCCTGATGTTCAAACCCTGAGAGAAGAGTGTCAAGCAGATTATTCAGATCTATCCTGCTGTAGAATACCTTTATCTCTCCGGTCTCCAGCCTTGAGATTGCAACAAGATCGTTAATGAGCAAAAGCATTCTTTCACTGCTCTTACCAATTATATCAATATACTCACTCTTCTGTTCACCTGTTAAATTCTGGGTTTTAAGGAGCTCGGAAAATCCGAGAATTCCATTCATAGGTGTTCGAATTTCGTGACTTATGTTTTCAAGAAAGGCAGATTTCAACCTGTCGCTCTCCTTTGCTCTCTTCTCTGTTTCGCGCAACTTTTCAAGATGCCTTTTAATAAAAAAGAAGAAGATTATGCCGGTTATAACTACATAGAACCAACCTTTATATGTTTGAAAATTATGTATTTTTTTGTCATCCGAAATAGTAAGTTCCAGTAGCAAGTCAGAAAATAGAATCCACAAACCACCAATAACCAAGTACATCGCAGTTATTCCATATTCGAAGCGGACTCTCTTAAACAGATTCATATATCTGTATTTATATCTATAATATTTCTGAAAAACAGAATTTTTATGAGCTCATATTGACCTACAATTTAGGAAATCTTTCTGAATTTATCGATAAAAAATAAACAAATCTCTTCGGGTGCCGTTATATCATTTAAACTTAATTTATGACCAATCGAAATCTCTACCATATGAGAAAAGAGTATTCGCAAAGCACACTTGAGAGAGAGCACTTATGTGATAACCCATTTGAGCAATTTTCGAGATGGTTTGAAGAGGCTCTTGAATTTGAGCCCCACGAAGCCAATGCAATGACTCTTGCCACAGTAGACTCAAATTCAGCTCCTTCGGCAAGAGTTGTGCTGCTCAAAAGCTTCTCCGCGGATGGTTTTATTTTCTTTACAAATTATAGCAGTAAAAAGGGTGGAGATATCTCTGTTAACAACAGGGTAGCCCTTCTTTTCTATTGGCCTCAAACAATGAGGCAGGTTAGAGTCGAGGGGAGTGCTTTTAAGATTGACCCTTCTGAATCTGATGAGTATTTCAACTCAAGGCCTGCTCTTAGCAAAGCTTCATCTGCACTCTCTAAACAGAGTTCACCACTTGAAAACAGAGATGAGTTTGATAAGAGGGTAAACACTCTGCTCGGAAGTGGAGCAGAGATATCACGCCCGGACAATTGGGGCGGCTACAGCGTAAAACCAGATCACATTGAATTTTGGCAGGGTGGAGTGGGAAGATCTCACGACAGGTTTATCTACTCTTTAGAGGGCTCACAAGAGTGGAGTATCACCCGGCTCTATCCATAGTCGTGCTTTCTCTTTGTGATTGCTAACCTTTTAGGCTTATTTCAGCTAGCGCATCCCTCTTTAAGATCACAATATCCTTTTCGTTAAGTGAGATAAGGCCATCTTTTTCAAAGTTCTTGAGCAATTTTACTGCACTCTCTGTTGAAACTCCGGCAAATTCGGCAATATCTTTACGGGAGAGAAGATGAAATATGTCCGGATGTGAGGGTTTTAAACTATCCAGGTAGAGAAGGCTCTCTGCAATCCTGCCATTCATCTGTTTGTACAAAACTGTGCTGAGTTTAGCAAAGAGATTTGAATTTACTTCACAATAGCGCTTTATAATGTTTAGCCCGAATTCACCGTTACTTTTTATCACTCTGGATATTACCTCTTTTTCCACCAAAAATGCCTGGCAGGAAGTAAGTGCAACTGTAGAGTAGCTATAAATATTTTTTGTAAATACCTGAGATAGACCTACAAATTCACCCGGCTGAATTACTCTCAAATTGTAACTCTTCCCATCATACCCCTCTATGTACTGTCTGCACAATCCGTTTATAACAAAGAGAATATAGGAGGCAAAAGCACCCTGTTTAGTTAGGGAGTCCCCTCTGCGGAATAGTACCTGAGTTTTGCTCTCCCTCACTATCTCAAGCTCTTGTTGTGAGAGCATCTGGAAGCAGGGGGCACTAATGTCACAGATATAATCTTGATCTTGCAGGCCGATAGTCTTCATCTCAATTATTTTTTAATCAATGGAATAGAATTATGTACCAATACAAAGTTAATCTAATTCAATTAAAAAGTTGTCTAATCTCAATTGCCGGGTTGTTGCACAAGAGGGACAAACTAGTGGCTATTAATTATTACCGCCATATCTTTGCACCAGAAAACAAATAGGTTAACAAAAATTAATTAACACTAAAAATTTAACACAATGTTATACACAAATCTTAAACATATTGAATCTGCAGCACAGTATAATAAATTATTGAGCGAAAATGAGAATGTAATGGTTATATGCGGCAGAATGGGACCTATGTGTATCCCGGTTTACGGAATTGCAGAGGAGCTGGAGGGGGAGTATAAGCACGTTCAATTTTTTGATATGGAGTTTGATAATCCTGAGTCTTATGTAATACGCAACCTCCCTGAGGTAAGAGGCTTTATGGGTATCCCATTCACAATCTACTACAAAAACGGAGTAATTGTAAAGGCAACATCCAGCATCCAGTCAAGAGATATGATTACAGCTATATTGGACAAGGAGTTTGGAGCACCAAACAAGGGTTAATTCCATTCTATAAAAGGGAAATTGCAATGAATACAAATCACTACGAAGTAATAATCATCGGAGGTGGCCCGGCCGGCCTGACAGCAGGCATCTATCTCTCTCGTGCCAGAGTTAAAACTCTTATATTGAATGAGGGTACTATAGGGGGTCAGATGGTGCTGACTCACGAAATTGCCAACTACCCGGGAGTAGAGAGCGTAAGCGGCTATCAACTCTCAAACATAATGAAGAGACAGGCTCTCTCATTTGGTTGTGAAATTCGGTCCAACATTTCCATTAAGGAGTTCGATCTCTCACAAAAGGTTAAGAGTTTCGTAATTTCAGACGGAACAACATATACCGGTGATGCAGTAATTATTGCTACAGGAGGGCGCTCTCGTACTTTGGGAGTTCCGGGAGAAGATCTTCTCAAAGGTCGCGGAATCTCATACTGCGCAACTTGTGACGGAGACTTCTTTACAGATAAAGAGATTGTAGTTGTGGGAGGAGGGAACTCTGCACTTGAAGAGGCTGTATCTCTCACCAAATATGCAAGTAAGGTAACTATCATACATCAGTTTGACCATTTCCAGGCTTTCGAACACGCAATTGCAGAGGCTAAGAGTAACCCAAAGATTAGCTTTGTAATGGAGTCAACGATAACTGCTTTTTACGGAGATGAGAGGTTGGAGAGTGTAGATATAAAAAATCTTAAAACAGATGAGACAATAAACTTTAAAACAGATGGCGCGTTTATATTCATAGGTTATGTTCCCAACACAGAGTTTCTCAAAGAGAGAGTGAATTTGAACCAATGGGGAGAGATAGTAGTCGGGCCCGATATGTCAACCGATATTGAGGGTGTATTTGCAGGCGGCGACAGCATAACCAAGCGTTACAGACAGGTAACTACAGCAGTCAGTGACGGTACCATTGCGGCTCTTAGTGCCTCGGCTTATATAAATGAACTTAAAAAAAGCACTCGCATCTAAAAGGTAACATAATAAAAAGGCTCCAAATCGTAATAACTTAGTACAGACAAATGGATAAGGGTCATTATTGCCCTTATTATTGTAGCTCTCTACTTCGGTAATGTAATAACCGGCACTTTGGCAATTGTTCTGCTGGTTGTAGCAGGTATCTTTATCCTTACGGGATTTGTAGGATTTTGCGGATTATACACCCTGCTTGGTATAAACACCTGCACAAAAAAGTAGATCTCACTATATAAATAGAGACCGGTTGCTTTAACTAAAAATTAGAGTAACCGGTTTTTTATTCGTTAAGAGGAATTGAAAAAAAGAAGGTGCTGCCTACTCCGGATTCAGACACTAAATTTATTTCACCGCCAAGCATATTTACATAGGCTTTCACTATAGAGAGTCCTAAACCCGACCCCTCGTGAGGCCTTTTATAGTCAAGGTCGGCCTGTACAAATCTTTCAAAAATTGCTTGATGTCTGTCCGGAGAAATTCCTATCCCGGTATCTTTAACATAAAAAAACATAGCGTCTCCCTTAATGTAATTACCAAACTCTATTTCCCCCTTTTCAGTAAATTTGATAGCATTTTTAATAAGATTTGTGAGAATCCCGTCAAGAATGTGCTTATCTGTTTTAATAGTCTTTATAATAGGGTTTCTTGTTTTGCAAAGGGTCAATTTTAACCCTTTTTGTTGAGCCTGTTTTACAAAAAATTCATATTGAAAATCTAGTATTGATCCAATATCAACATAACTGACAGATGTAGATAGTTGCCCTGATTCGATTTTTGATATCTCAATAATATCATTTATTGTACTCAGTAACCTCTCTCCACTTTTATTAATTACATCAAAATAGTAATCTCTATCTCCGTTACTGATCTCACCCTCGCTTAGCAGTTGTAAAAAACCCAATATTCCATTCATCGGGGTCCTTATCTCGTGGCTCATATTTGCCAAAAAAGCCGATTTCAACCTGTCACTCTCCTCTGCCCTATCCTTAGATTTAATAAGATTTTTAATCATCTCTGCTCGTTGAAATACAACTGCAATTTCTCTTGCAACCATTTCAAGAAACCGAATACTACCTTTATCATACGCGTTTTCTTGGGTGTAGCTCTGAAGCACCATTACACCTATAATTCGGTTTTCTATTATCAAAGGAACTCCAAGCCAGCTCTTTGAAGGGAAGCCTACAATGTTTATATTATCCTCTTCTATGTATTCCTCAATATCTCTGCTGTTAAGCAAAAGGGGTCTGCCCTCCTTTAAGACATATCCGGAGAGGGATTCTGACGCTGCCCACTCCTCAATCTTATCTTTTTCGTCAACTCCGGCAAGCTCTTTGAATTTGCCCTTTTCCGCATCGTAAAGTGCTACAAAAAAATTGGATACATCCAGTATCTTCCCAAGTTGCTCCCTAATAATAACGAACAACTCCTCGGGTCCAGACACTGTTATTGAACTGCTGGTTATTTCATAGAGTATTTGTTGCACCTTCTCATCCTTCTTTCTTTGAGAGATATCCATAAAGGTTACAACCGCTCCAATGGTCTTTTCATCCCTATGGATTGGATATGACCAATACTCAACAGGAAACGATGTGCCATCTTTCCGCCAAAGCACCTCATCGTCTACGTGAGTACCTTCACTCCTTAGAAATGCTTTGTAAATTTTACAATCAATCTCCAAAAAAGGTGAGCCGTCATTATGTAGACAGTGAATTATATTGTGCATATTCCTGCCAATAAGCTCATTTTCATTTGTATAGCCCAACATACTTATTGCTGCTTTGTTACAAAAAGTACAGTTGCCTAAAGTGTCTAATCCATAAATACCCTCGGCTGCAGAATCAAAAATAAGTCTTAACCTCTCTTCACTTTGAACAAGCTCTCGTTCAATTTTTTTTCTTTCAGTTATGTCTTTAACAAGTACAAGCCTTGCATCTCTATTTTCAAACTTAATTAAATGGGATAAAATTTCGACATAGATAAGCTCTCCCGATTTTTTCAAATGTCGCCACTCTCCGGCTGAGTTAATGAGATTTGATGTCGTTGCCACATCTTCCAAAAGGTCTTTAACATCCTCCAAAGGTCTGATGTCCTTAAGTGTCATCTTTAGGAACTCCTCCTTTGTGTAACCGTAAATCTGCATAGCCGAAGAATTCACCTCAAGAAACGCTAAGCTGTCTAAATCATAAATCCACATTGGCTGCGGATTGTTTTCAAAAAGATATCGGTACTTTTTTTCACTTGTAACCAGCTCCTGCTGCGACCTTGCAATCTCTCTCCTTATTTCCCTGTTTTCCAGAGCTTGTCGAACGGCAGGGCCGAGTCTCTTTATGTACTCCTTTATAACATAGTCTGCTGCCCCTGCCTTCATACACTCCACAGCAGTATCTTCATTCATTGATCCTGTGTGAATTATAAACGGAGTTTCCGGAGAGCTCTCTAAAGTTATTTTAAGTGCAATCAACCCGGTAAATGTTGGCATCTGATAATCGGAAACGATAAGGTCTGGCTTAAACCTCTCCAGCTCATTGCGAAAATCCATCTCCGTCTCTACACGCCTGAAAACAGCATCGGGGACAAATTTAAGTATCTCCCTCTGAGCCAGTGCAGCGTCTGTTGGAAGATCCTCTGCAATTAATATTTTTACACTTTCACTCATAATTTCACAATTCCCCGAAATAACAATTATTTCGGTGATTCGTTCACCAATAACCAGTAAAGGCCCAAATTACTAATCGCAGCCACAAAATCGTCAAAATCCACTGGTTTTACGACATATGAGTTTACCCCAAGTTCGTATGCCAGCTTAATATCCGGATCCTCTTTTGACGATGAAACAACGACTACAGGTAGTTTTTTTGTTTCAGGATTATTTTTGATTATTTTTAAAACCTCCAGACCGCTCACTTTTGGAAGTTTAAGATCGAGAAATACAACTTTTAAAGGATAACTCGGGCTACGCTCTTTGAACTTCCCTTTACAATAAATAAAATCTAATGCCTCCTCTCCATCCTCAACTACAAACAGACTATTGGCAAGGTTTTGCTTCTTTAATGCTCTAACAGTAAGTTCGGCATCGTTTGGGTTATCCTCTACAATAAGAATATCTACGGGATTTAAATTTTTCATATATAACAGTTTATCGATTGTCTACCATTGGAAGTGAAAAATATAGTGATGCACCTTTGTTAATCTCTCCCTCAGCCCAAACATCTCCGTTGTGACGATGAATTACTCTCTGGACTATTGCTAACCCCACACCTGTCCCCTCAAAATCTTGAACTGAATGAAGCCTTTGAAATACTCCGAACATCTTCTCTTTGTACTTAGAATCAAATCCAACTCCATTATCTCTAATGCAATATATTAAAAAGTTTTCATTTTTTGTACAACTAATCTCAATTAGTGAATTTTCTCTGACCGAAGAGAACTTAATTGCATTTGAAATAAGGTTTACCCAAACTTGTCTGAGCATAGTGTTATCACCAAATGCAAAAGGTATATCATTGACAATAAAGTTGATTTTTTCTCTTGTTTTATCTGTCGTCAACTCATTGAATACAGAGTTTGCTAAAGTTTGCATATCTACCCCGGATTTTTGAATTTCGATTCGGCTTAATCTTGAAAATGATAACAGGTCGTCTATCAGGTGACCCATTTTTTGCGTGTTATCTCTTATAACTGTGCATACTCTTTTACCTTCGTCATTCAAACTCTCTGAGTGATCTTCTACAAGAATACGCGTAAAACCGTCAATTGCTCTAAGTGGTGCTCTCAGGTCGTGGGAGACTGAGTAGCTGAAAGCCTCAAGCTCCTTATTTGCTGTTTCAAATTGAAGAGTTCTTTCTTTTACTCTATTTTCAAGATTGTTAAGCAATTCAATATTTTTTAGAGCAATAGTAGCTGCATCTGCAAGAGTTTGGAGTAATATAACCTCATCCGAAGAAGGTGAGTAGCTGATATCCCAGTAACTGCACATAGCTGCATTTGGTTCCTCTATGTTTATCGGGAAGGCAGCAAGGCTTTTAATATAGGTTGGCTTATAGTATTCCAATGGAACTCGTTTATCGTTGTAAATATCCTCTATTAGTGCAGACTGTTTATGAATCATTACCCAGCCTGTAACACAATCTGATAGTGGAAAGCGTTGTCCTTTCCACAGATGCTCATCCGAATCCTCCTCTACATAGTAACAAAAATCGCCATCCCTCTTTACAAAGGTTGATCCCTTTGCATTTGCAAGATTCTTTGCTGCTAATGTCACAATTTTATAAACCTGAGACTCCGTATGGGCTATTGAAAGATCTTTTATGACAGATACAAGTTTGAAAAGTTGCTCATTTAACCTCTCTTTCTCTCTCGAATAGAGAATCATACCCCCTACTGTTCCATCTGAATTATACCACGGCCTGCACTCCCAACGATTGTGTTCAATTTTGCCATTCTCTCTTAGGAATGAATCTTCCTCTGCAGATATAACCTCTCCTTTTAAAGTTCTTTGGTGAATCTCCTTCCATCGTTGAGGGATTTCCGGAAATATTTCGTAATGACTCTTCCCAATAATATTTTTATCTGATATTCCATAATCCTCCAAAAACCTTTCGCTTACAAAAATGTATTTGAGCTCCTTATCCATAACACCAATTGCATTAGGATCATATTTTATTATATACTGCAATAGATCCTGCCAATCCTTGGTCTCTTTTTGAGCTTTTGTGCGGCTCCTCTCCATCAAATTTAGAGAAGCCAGAAATCTCCACACAAAAATAATAAGAGCGACAATTAGTAATATTGTTCCAATGTGGATTAGAGTTATTGTACTTAAGTGTGAATTTTTATTAAAAATCAAGCTAATCCATATCGGAGATATCGATATAAGAAGAGAGATTGGGATGAGTCTTCTGGCAAGGTGCCCACCAATTGTGTCGTATGTTGTAATTTCCAAAATACCCTTGGATGGCTTTATAAATATCAATCCAATGCTTAAAGTAAAAAAGGATATAGATGTATTGAGTGCCATTTTTGTGAATCCGTACATACTATATAATTCAGACGATCCGTATAGGTAACCAAGAAGGGGTAAAAGACTAATAAGAAACAAAAAAACTGAAATCACTTGAGCAACAACAGTATGACTCTCTGAATTTTTTTTGTAAAGAAGTGTGGCAATTGTGCAAAAAACAAATCCGACGGCAGTATAAATAGACATCCTTCCCGGTGATGAGGTGTGCACCGCATTTGGAATATCTTTAAAAAGCAGTTCGTCTATTAGCAAGTTTATATCCAATACATATTCCAATATTGTTAAAACAGCTATGATTAGTGTTATATAAATCAAAATATTCATAACCCATTTTAGGGTTCTGACTTTTTGAAAGTATATTAACAAAATCAGGGAGATAGAGACAAAAACAAATGAGGCTAAAGTGTTTATCTTCATTGAAACACTTCCGGAGCTTAAAGTTTTTAGGTATTCATCCCCTGTAATCCATCCAATCATTGAGATTATTGAAATAGCCAAAACAGTTATAATTGAGACAGTTGAAACCAACCTGTTAATCTTAAACAGATGTAGTGTAATATTTTTCATCTTTATTAAATGTTATACAGATGTTTTTCGATTATGTCGGTTAATAGTTTTTTATTCACAGGTTTAAGTACATAATCGTCACATCCGGAATTTAGTGCAATCTCTTTATCTATTGAAAATGCATTTACGTCTTATTTTTTTCGCGGCATCAAGTCCATCTGTGAGAGGCATTCTCAGATCCATAAGAATCATAGAAATTTCCGGGTCATCTCTCATAACACACACTGCCTCTTCACCATTCCAGACGTGAATAATTGTGAATTTTTCATCTGAGAGAATCTTTTCCAGCAACTTATAACT
>LBTE01000020.1 GCA_000989955.1 candidate division TM6 bacterium GW2011_GWF2_37_49
CCCAATTCAGTCCCTTTTTAATTAACTTTTACTATTTTAATAGAAATATTGCTTCGTGGCAATCCCCTTACTTCTTTTTAGAGATTGGATCAATAACATTATCAAGATTTCTTTTTGCTTCTTTAATGATTTCTCGCATCGTCTGGTATTCATCCTCTGTTGAATCACAAAAGAAGCTCCTGCAAACCTGGGGCCTGCTCTCATGTATGCTGCAACTGTTATCTTCTAGATATATACAGCTTCCATCATCTTTCTTGGCCAGAAAATTGGCACCACAATCAGAAGCGATTGAATAATCTTCGACCACTGCAAGATCGTCAAAAATAGTTCTGAATTCTCTAGAATTGTATTCTTCTTCATTCAGATTGATAAAGAAGAGTTTGCAGCACTCTCCACATTGATTACAGGTATTGTTCATAAATTGCTTCAAATATTTCTTTTCTTATCCTGGTTTGCGGACCTTTTCCGTCATTTTTGTAAACTGACTTTGGGAAAGTTTTTGCCTGAACAAAAGTTTTTAAATTTCTCCGAGACCGACATCTATCCTCATCTTTCCACTCATTAATCTTGGTAAAAGGGAATCACGAATTTGCGATGAAATTCGAAGCTGTTGTTCATATCGTGTTGTCATAATCACCTTTCATCTTTCAGAACATTCTTACTGTACCAATCAGTATATTCGTTATTTTCTTTATCTAATTCTTTTTGAAGATAATTTTTACCTAGTTGCCTTTCCTTCGCTTTGAAAGCACTCTTAATGGTAACAATAATCAAACCCACTAAAAATAAAGAGGCGGTTATCCAATAAGAAATTTCACTAAAACTCCAGACAGCTCTTGCGCATGAGATAGTGGCTATTAAAAACCCTACTGTGATAAAATCTAAATAGTAATTAATATTATCAGATCGTTTTTTTATTGTTGTGAGATTCCTGATAAATTCCTTAGTATTTTTCACGTATTCTTGTTTATAAGTGCTATTATCAGGATCAAATATTAACTTGCTAGTGATGTGGTTTATTCTTTCGACATCTCTTTCCAGATCTATTCCCATTGATGATATTGTGTCCAGCTCATCTTCCAAGCATCTTTTTGTGTTGAAAATTGTCACTAATCCAGTAACCAAATATATCAGTAAACCAATAATTAAATACTCTTTATTACTAATTGGCTGGCCTGCAATTACTAAGATTGGAGTTAGTGCAGCAGCAATGGCCAAAGACAGCTCTCCAATTCTAATTGAAAATTTATCGCGTTTTTCGATCGCAGAAAGTGTTTTGTCTAGTCTTTCTCTTCGTAAATCATTAAGTATTTTTTGGCTACCCTTTAATTCACTAGATAAGAATTCCCGTATTTGTTTTTTAGTCAACTCATTTTCTGATTGCATGGTCATTTTATTATCTCTCTGGTTCAATGGATCAGGTGGGGTGAGCCAATGGAATTTAAACTATTACTCCCCCGATGAAGTTTTGTTCAAATACTAAATCGCTTTTGTAATATATTTTTTCGTTACCGATGAAGTCTTTGATATCGCCCTCTAGGATTGAGATGTATTTCCATTCCCCTTCCCCAAAATGTTCTGGTCCGCGGTAGGGTTTCTCTGGATCCATGGCCAGCAGGGCTTTCTTGAGGAAGACAAATGTTTCATGTGCCAGATCTTCATCGCCATGATACTGGAATTCCATACCGCCGGCATACGCCATAGCCCAAACTGGTACGCCTTTATAGTAAACTATTTCTTGTCCGGGAGCAAAGAAATGACCGGCGTAGGAATCATGCATAAGCCAATCGCCGCATTTATATTCAAGTTCTTTAAAGCCTGGTCTTTGTGGTTCAGCAATTTTATTGCCACTGCCAGCATAGCCATTGGCATTGGCATCAAACAAAATTTTTTTTAGTTCGTTATAATCAATTTCTGGCATATTTATTCATTCTCCATCATCTGAGTCAATGCTTTTTCTAGATCAACATCATATTTCTTGGCAAAGACTAATATGCACCAAAGGCAATCAGCTAATTCGTGCTCGAGTTGTTGGTCGGTGACCTGCTTGTCTTTGCGTAATCCTTCTTTGAGCATAATTAATTTCGAGAGCTGGCCGACATCGGCAGTGAAGGCGGCGGCCAATTCAACATTGGTCCACTCGCGGCCGCAAGCTTCTTTTTCGATCTTTTCAAATTTCTTTCGAAGCTCCATCGCTTCATCTGTTAGTTCTTGAAGTGTTTTTGCCATTTTACTCCTTGATTTGCTGAGAAGATTTTAGTTTATCGGCGAGGGATCTTAATACTTCCGGATTTGCTTTCGGGCCGCTACCGGAGCAGATCCATCCCTCGTATTTATCAAACCAGAAGTTCTTGCCGCTTAGCATTTGTTTCCATTCGCCCCGTTTGAGGTGCTCCGTCTCGTGCATCGGCTGGAGCTTGATGTGTGCATGATCTATGCCCATTCCTTCCATTAAAACTCCTATTCTTCCGACATCTTCAAAATAATGTTCGAGTATTGACGAAACCTTTTTGACAGCAAGGATATACCTCTGCAGCACATTGTCAGGCATTTTCATAACATCACTTCCATAGTGTGTTTTTGGAATGACACAAGAAAATCCTTCAGTATTCGGATCGATTGACAAAAAAGCCATGAATTCATCATCCTGCCAGAAGACAAGATCTTTAGATATGTTTCCGATAGCTATTTCACAAAAGACACATTTGCTTTCCGAGGTTTTTGGTTCGTATTTGACCATATCATTCCTTTTATTGGTTCTGAAAAAGATAATTCTTTCAAAATATACGCCTAAAACACTCTCTGGGCAAGCGTAGAGATGTCTGCCAAATGTACTATATCAAATAAACCTTAAGAAAAGATAAAATTATTGCCCTTCAATACAACAAAAATATTAAATATATAAAAATCGTAATCATTAGTAATGGAGATCTCGCTGATTGACGATTCGAGGCAAAATATGTATTATCAACAGACAGACAACATACTGGAGGTGAGAGAGATGACAGTTTTGGATCGAGTTCTCTGTATCATCGATGGCGATAACTTTCGGAATTTCTTCGAAGCAGTGAAATATAATACGAGCATAGAAGAAATCGTCAAGATAGCAATCGGTGATCGTGTCTGCGAAGTTGGCCCCATCCTTTTTGTCAGCCAAGACCGAAGCTTCTGGGTGCCAGGTGAAGACCCCAGAAAGGCCTTCGTCGAAGATCGACAGAAGGCAGCCTATTTCGACCTGCGCATCTATACTATCAGGAGATACTTCGTTCCGGCATTTCCTGACACGGACCAGGAAGATGGACGAGTACAGCACATGGAGAGAATTGTTCGACAAGGCGGACATGTCGAATTTAAACACTCCAACAGACGCGAAGCGCTCGAAGGACTTGATCGGTATCCAGTAATAAAGGCCCAAGGATACGGCGATACTGAGTTAGTGGTTGAGGTCTGGCGTAATATCGACCGATTCGATACGCTCATGCTCTTCACCCACGATCATCACTTCGTCAGCATGGTTAGATTCCTGCAAGAGCAGGGCAAGCGAGTCGAGCTTTTTCACTACGGAACATTTATCAAGCAGGAACTTCGCAATGTCTGCAACAAACAGACGAACCTTGCTGCCATCTACGACCCTATATACCCCGATAGAATCCAAGAAAGAATCGATACCGCCATCGAGCTTACTAACAGTTAGACAACAGGACAGAGCAATTTCGCTCTTACACATTTCTAAAGCCCCCAACCACTTGCGTTGGGGTTATTTTATTCAGTTGAGAATAAAAAATGTGCCGGACTCGATTGAGCCGGCACCACAGTTGGATCGCTTGAAAACACTCATGCGACCTTGAACAGTTGTTCTTGTTCCGCAACATACTGCGGAGATATCATGTCTTCCATGATCTCCCTGATGTTACAGAGACTGGTCACGTCTAAACCACTCAGGCCTAGGGTAATAACAGGGGGACAATCTAGCACTCCTACTGTAGAAGGTAGCCCCTCACAGAGGCAGATCCTGCCTTCACAATCCGATTCACATTGCTCTTTGCTCTTGCTGGGGCAAAGCCTCATGTATTGTTCGAGAGGCATAGCCGGGCAGACCAAAGCTCCCTCGAATTCCTGTCTTAGGTACCCGTATCTACACTCTCGGACACGGGCATTGTAGACCTCGGGGTCCGTCAGTGTCCCCTCCATGATCACTCCCTTGAGGGGAAACTTGGTTGGAGAGTATTGAAGACTGGTCACGATCTTGGTTGTACCCGCACGATTACCGGCAATAATCCGGTCACGGAGATCAGACCGCATCCCTGTCTCCTCACAAAGGGCAAACGGTGATCCAACCTGAATCCCATAGGCACCACGATCTGTCCAGTATCCGAGTAGATCCGAGGAGCTTACCCCCGGTGGATAGGCCCCTGCAACGATAAGAGGGACGCCCAGAGTGAGACATTGGTCAAAATAGGCTTCTACCCCGTCTACCTCAGGAGTATGACATATCTTGTTCCTAGCAGGCGCGTTGTGTCCACCTGCGTTATAGTCCTCGAGGACTATAAAATCGGGCTTCCTGCCATGTTTCTTCGTCCAAACATCCACAATTTTCTTGCTGAAGGTATAATTGGAAAAGATCGGTACCAACATTGGAAGGTCAAACTGAGAAAGATATTCTGACATACCGTCCTGTTTGAATCCCACCGTACTCGTGGTGCTGTAGAGTGGAGAGTAATAAAGGTCTTCCCCTCTCCGTAGCTTTTCTACGATCTCCAGAAGCTCCATCGGAACTCCCGCGCCACCAATAATCGCGTCTATTCCAGCCAATAAGGCACCATAGATTGTCGGCAGTACATCAAAAGTGATCTTCCACATAATGTTTATGCCGATTTTTCCAGAGTGTCCTTCTTTTGCTAAGCGAACCTCGATAAAGGTTGCTATAGCCGTAAGCCGCTCGGCAAGTCCACATTCGCCAAAGCCTTGGCTCTTGGGAGGATCCAGGTGATGACGGGATCCTCCCGGAGCATACGACAGTATCTCATCAACATATTGGGGTATAGGAAACTCTCT
>LBTE01000021.1 GCA_000989955.1 candidate division TM6 bacterium GW2011_GWF2_37_49
CCTAGCGCTTCGAATTATAAAATCTGCGTAATCTAAAAAAGACCGACGGTCTTACTTATTTTAGGATACCATAACAGTTGAAAAAGTCAATACCTTCTTGCTAAAAAGTAATCTTTTTATGTCTTATAAATATACTTTGAGCTAGTCCAATTAAAAATAAGTAAGCCACCATTGCAGAACCGCCGTAGCTTGAAAATGGCAACGGAATTCCAGTAACAGGAGCTAAGCCAAGGTTCATCCCGACATTGATTATTGTTTGGAAGATAAGCATAGCAACTAAGCCAAAACAGATAAACATGCCGAAGTTATCTCTTGCCAATTCTGCAATCGAAATAATTCTCATAATCAAAAAAATAAACAAGGAGAGGAAGACGCCGGCGCCAAAAAAACCGTAAGCTTCTGCAATACCTGAAAAGATAAAATCGGTATGAGGTTTTGGCAAAAATTGCAGCTGACTTTGGCTTCCCTTCCCAAGCCCCTTTCCGTACACGCCTCCTGCACCAATCGCTATTTGAGCTTGTCGGACATGATATCCCTTTCCGTAAGGGTCAAGGTCAGGCTTGATAAATATTTGCACCCGGTGACGCTGGTAATCGTGAAGCAATCGATTAAACGGCTTGATATTATAAGCAGATAATAGGAAAATTCCAACGGTGATTAGAAGCACACTGAATATTAAATATATCTGTTTTTTTGAGGGACGAGCGACCAAAAGCATAATCAAGTAAATAAAACACAAAACTAATGCTGTACCCAAATCTGGCTCTTTTAAAACTAGGGCAAGAGAGGGCAATAATATAAAAAAGGAGACAAATATGTCCTTCAGTGCAAGCTTAGTCACCTTTTGGGAAAAAAATGATGCCAGAGCTAGAATCAAAAATATCTTTGCTAGTTCTGAAGGTTGCAGCTGAAAAAAGCCTAAATTTATCCAACGCATTGCTCCACCAGCAGCAAAACCGAAAAAATCAACGTATAACAATAACAATAATGTTACAACATAGAATATCCAGGCTGTTCCCCTAAAGAAACGGTAATCAGTAAAAGACATCAAGGTCATCAAGACAAATCCAATTACAATAGAAATCCCCTGCTTTAATGTCAGCCCAGAATCAGAAGTATTGACTACTAAGCTGTAGATCACCGACAAACTAACCATTATTATCAAAAATGGCAATAGTACTAAAAAAATGTCAAATGCCTTATTTTTCAATGCCATCTTCTATTTGAACTATTTTAGAATTTGATCTTTGGCCAATTTTAATGGAGATATCTCTTTCTTTCACTTTAAAATGTTTGGATATAATTCTTATAATACTACAATTAGCATCGCCACTTATCGGCTTTGATCGTGTTTTGATCTTGTATTCTCCGCTGGATAACTGCTCGATGGATTCTTCTTTTGTATTAGTTAATACTTTTACTTTTATCGTCAGCATTTTTTAGTACCTCATCCAGTGCTTGATTCACCAGCTTATCCGCTATTTTGTTTTCCTCGCGCGGTACATACATAAACTGTAATTGGAGATCGAGATTGTTGATAAGATTATTAATTTTAGAAACAAATTGAAAGATATGGTCCTTTTTAACTTTATACCTCCCCAACACCTGTTCGACAACAAGCTGACTATCCAGTCGGCATATCACCTTTCCGGTTTTTTTATTTTCTTCCGCCCACTTACTTTTAGAAAGTATCTCAAGGGCTTTTATAATAGCACAATATTCTGCTTCGTTATTTGTCGCATGGCCAATAAATTCTTTGTGCGTATGAATTTGATTACCCTTATCGTCCAAGAAAACTACACCTATAGCTGCCGGACCTGGGTTGCCTCTTGATCCTCCGTCTGTATTTAAGTATAACTGTGACATTATCTTTTAACTCCGAGGCCTATCTTGCTTTTCGCTTCTTGCAAAGTCTTTTGTGCCATAGGAGCAATCCGTCGGCTACCTTCACTTAGAATTTCAATTAATCCTTCTTCGTCAGAAATCAACTTTGAATATTTTTCTTGAATTGGACGAAGGTAAGCAACGATAACTTCGGCTAGTTTCTCTTTAAACTCGCCATAACCTTTTCCGGAAAAATCACTTTCAATCTGACTGATCGATTGCCCACTCATCTCAGAATATATATTTAACAAATTAGTCATGGCTGGTTTATCTGACCCAGACTTGATATCTGTCCCAGAATCAGTTACTGCTCGTTTGATTTTTTGTCCAATAATATCAGGGCTATCATTCATCGCAATGTAGTTAAATGGAGAAGCAGCTGACTTGCTCATCTTTTTAGTAGGATCGTCAAGGCCCATTATTCTAGCTGTCTCTTTCTTGATAATTGGCTCAGGGACAGTAAAAGTTTGACCATATTTCGCATTAAACCTCTGTGCCAAGTCCCTTGTTAGCTCGACATGTTGCTTTTGGTCTTCTCCAACTGGCACATGGGTTGAACCGTAAAGCAATATGTCAGCTGCCATTAGAACAGGATAATCGAACAGTCCAATAGAAACGCCTTCCTGGTCTTTCCCGGATTTATCCTTGAATTGTGTCATCCTAGAAAGCTCACCAATTCTGGCATTACAGTTTAAAATCCAAGTTAATTCAGAATGTTCTGGTCGGTCAGATTGAACAAATATGGAAGATTTCTTTGGATCAATACCACAAGCAATGTAAAGAGCTGCTACTTCTAATATTTTTTTTCTCAATTCTTTCGGGTCTTGAGGAACCGTTATCGCATGAAGGTCTACAATACAGTAGATTGATTCTTCAAAATCATTACTTAGATCTACCCACTGTTTGATTGCTCCGAGGTAGTTACCTATATGAATGTTGCCACTTGGCTGAACACCAGAAAATATTATTTTATTCATGATTTTCCTTTTAATAGACTACTATATTTTTAGCTCAAAAAAGAAATTAAAGCAATTACTTTTCATAATTCCTTGTTACTACCATAGATTCAATAATGTTATACGATCTTTGTGGAACTGGTAAATTGTCAAAGTTTTTTGTTTTTGATTCAATTCTAAATTTCACAAAGGGCTGTGCTTTAACGGACCAACCAGGGGTAAATCCAGCAAAACTAACAGCAGCGTCATTTTTAGCGTCGGAAAGTAAATTGCTACTTGTTGTAATGTTTGCTATTTGATCAAGAGTAGGCAAAGAAGAAAAGCTTTTGAAATAAATTCCGGTCGGACCAGTAAAAACAGGAGTGTATTGGGAATACTTTGAATAATATACATTATAACTAATTATATTATCTGATTTTATACCGACAACTAGTGCATTACTATTAATATTAAAATCATTGGTAATCATTACTGAAGGAGCTGACGGATTATAAGTACTAGTGCATAGTGAACGACAGGACAACAAAGCTAGTCCGTAGCTGTATTCAGTAACATCCGAAGGATTAGCAGGATTAAAAGTATAAGAAAAACCAGTATTCGCAGCTCTTATGTCTCTGCTCAACATGTCTGCAATTTTCCTTGTGTCTTCCGATGTAGATTTCTGAGCTTTCAGCTTAGAATAGAATGATCCTCCCTGTGAAATAGTCGCTGTAGTGAAGACAAGCGCAATAGCAAAAATAGAAGATGCTATCAGTATTTCTATTAAAGTAAACCCTTTTGTAATCTTGTTTGGTTTTGTGTTTGACATGTCTATAAGACCATAAACTAATTAATAATCAGGTCTCCAATTGGTAATGATCTCTGAAACCTCAACTGGTTCTTTTCTATAAGATCCTCGATTTATCCATTGGACAAAAACCGTTATTTTGTAAGCTGAATTTGCATAAGCAGTTTCCACTAACATTTTCGATAAAAACATTTCTGTAGTAATCCAGATTATTTACCGTGCGCTTACCCCACTCGCCTGTTTTAGTAGGATCCTTCAGTGCATTCTTGCATGCACCCTTGTTCGAAAGATTGGTATACACCATGTTGTGTCTACCGTAATAAGGTGAAGAAAGAGGAGATGTTATAATATCATTGATCTTATAACATCTACCGTCCTGGACTTCTGAGAACAAGTTTCCATCATAATCCCACGAATTCCATTCAGTAGTATTGTCACCATCAATCCAATTACTATCCCTCATCTGTCGAATGATTTCTATCCCTTCTTGTGCTAAGTATATTGCTTGTGCTCTTTCTTGAGCATATTGACTGTTATTCAAAGAAGACCTGCCAATAAAAACCATGGCCGAAAGTATAGTGATAATTATCACTACTGATACCAGCACTTCAAGTAACCCAAAACCTTTTTGATATTTTTTATGGCTCATTTTTAATAACCTTAAATGGGTTAGAAGAAATTTTGAAAGTTTCTGTCTCTCCAATATTTGTATCAGTTAGACTAAAAAAATTAACTAATGTGCTAGTGATTACCACTACACTGTTATCATTTTTAACATACACGCAGTCGCCTTTTGGAACAAAGCAACGCAACTCTTTAATGTCGTCAATTTGATTAATGCTTTGGTTTCTCAGTGCTTTTACCACCTTAATTATCTTCCCGTTAGAGTCGCTAACGCTTAAAGTATCGTCCGAAAAATCTAATTCAATACTGTAATTGACTACCCCTTTTTCTGGATTCATAGCAGACACATTAGCCTGATTAATTAGAGTCTCGATTTCAGAATTTTTTTGCTTGAATGCCATCTCCTTGCCGTATTTAGAAAAAGAAGGGATACCAATCAAAGCCATCAACATTATAATAGAAATTGTCACCAGCAATTCTATAAGGGTGAAACCCCTAAAATAGATCTTTGATCTTGTTGCAATATCGGATCTCATTTAAATACCTTTATATCTATGCCAATCATTACCAATTCAATGCTGTTGCGGATGAAGAGACTTGCAATCTTGTCCTGTCAACCGGGTCACAAAAATCTCCCGCCAATTTTACAAGTTTCGTATCCTGACAAGTAAGGCTACCCAGATCCTTTATCGTTTCTGCCTTAGATGCTGCAGTTACTATTTTATATTGATAACTATCAGACCTATATTGGTAGCTGCCACTTCCAGTTGGATCTTTGGGGATAGTATTCAGGTAGTTCAATGTTGCCAAAGTAGACAGAACAGTATCAGCAGACGCAAAACTACTAGAGAGCGGATGGCTTTTGTTATCGGAATAATATGAATCAAGCGATGAAGCAATTAGTGATAAATCTTGCTTTCTC
>LBTE01000022.1 GCA_000989955.1 candidate division TM6 bacterium GW2011_GWF2_37_49
GCTGCTCGCCACCGCAATCTCCCGGCTCAACCTATCTGCCCGCGGCTACGGGAAGATTCTTAAAGTTGCAAGAACAATTGCCGACCTCGACCACTCCCCACATATCTCCACCGCCCATCTTGCCGAAGCAATTCAGTATGGGGGGAGTTGAGTTATAACTTATCTAATATTTTGATCGAAAGCTATTGTATGAGTTATTGAAAAACGATGTTAAAATAATCAACTAACAGAAAGCTTGTTGCTAAGGAATAAAAATAAATATCACTAATTTTTAAGTCAGTATTAATTTTAAAAAAATACAACCCAAGTAATTCTTTCTCATTTATATTCAATTCCTCTATTGGAATATTTTTTGTTATTAAACCTTCTATCCCGTTATCTTTAATAAATAACTCATAATCTGAAGTTACTCTAAAAGATGTAATAAATATAAAATTATTTTTGATAAATGTCTTTTCAAATCTTTTTATAGCTTTTAGGCACTCATCTATGCATGATTTACATGCCGAAATCGGTATTCTTATAATCACTTTTTGAGAGTCTCCTACAAGATTTATCAAATCCTGATGATATTGTTCAGAAACATACAACTGGCTTTTAGAAAAAGAGAGTGATTTGATATACCATTCTTTTAATTCAAAATTATATGCATTTTTTTGATTTACAGCAGCTTCTTTATATCCTTTGTAGCTTGAATTTATAGATAAAACAAAATACATCAAACTAGCATTTAATAAAGTCAAAATTATTATTGAAAAGTTTTTCATAAAGAATAATTAAACTTATAAATCTTTATAGTACTGCTACCTACCAATCTTGGAATAGTGTAAAGCTCAAAAGATTGATCGTTGACAGCAAATAAAACCACCTTGTGGTCAATATCAAGTATTTTTAATAAATTCCCATTCCAATCAAAACAGAGTATCTCAGATCTATCTGAATTATTGATCAATCTGGAAACAAATAAGAAATTATCAGTAGCGTAATAATAGTTAAAGTAATTCGCAGACGTGGTCATGTTGTTGTACTCTTCATATGTTTCAGGTGGTTTTACCTGTTCAAATGAGTGGTGCTTTATGAGGTTATTATTTAAATCATAAAAAGACACCGAATTAAGATATTTAAATATGATTGCATATCGCTTTTCTTTGTAACTGGATGTAACATTACATCTACTAAACCAGGATATCCTAGATAACAAAGGTTTTTTATCAAATCCTTTATATTGATCAATTATTGAAATTTTCTTTGTGTAAGTGTTGTAGCTAAATATCTGATAATTATCTCCAGCTTGTTTTTGACATAATAAAAGAGAATCTGTAATTATGGTTATGTCATCCATTATACCAAACAGAGCGTTATCTGCCACACTATCAGTAATTACATTCCATTCATTAAAACTTGAAGAGAACACATTACTTAAATCTATCTTTTTTACCCTTTGTAGATTTAACTCGTAAAGCGATACTGATGAATCTATTTCTTGTGATATTTTAACCTCAATTGGCATTTCAAACTCTGCTCTCGCTAACCCCTTATTACCAAACTGCTTTGCAACTTTCAAGGTATTAGCATCAATAAGCCATACATATTTTTTAGCACAATTTGTTATACAAAAAAGATAGCTATAATTGAGTTTTAATGACATTGAAACCAAACAAGGATTTTCAATTTCGTTTGTAGTAAGAAGTTTTGGTGAGATGTGGGTTACTTCATTTCTTATATTTCTGCTACAGGAAAGAAGCAGCAACCACAAAATTGTAGTTGCTGCAACATAAAAAAACAAATCATTCCGACATTTCATACATTAAATCATTATTTTCAGTTTGAATAATATTGAGAATATTTCCATTTTTTAAAACAGCAATTTTCCCAAACCCTACAGATGATGCATAGACCTTTAATATGTTGCCCGAATGATCTAAAACCATTAATCTAGAGTTGTTTACATCACTAACCTTTTCATGTCTTAATATATAGTAAAAATTTTCATTACAAATAGCTTTTGCACAATATAATTCAAATCTTTTCCACAGCTTAATTTCTGGGAAAGAAAAAATATGTTGTTTTAGAATCTTCCCCATTGAATCATATATGATAATTCTGTCTAAATATTTCATAGCTGCTATGAAGTTGTTATTTAAATTATTTACAGCTATATCCACTGTATTAACAAGTACATTATTGTCATAATCAAAATCATTAAATTCTTTAATCATTGGCAAGAATTGTTTGCTTTGATATTTTGGGTTTAAAAGTGCTATATAATATTCTGAAGAAGAAGATACGATATAATTAGTGTCTGTTAACTTGTGGATATTACTGTAATAAAGACTTTTATCAATATCCATTATTCGTTGAATTCTATTGTCAATCGTTTTATTAAGCTGTAGTACATTGATATCAACGATCTTGAATAAAGCCAAATCATTTACGGTTATTATTGAGTCATTTACACTAAAATTTGCAAACATTGGCATCTGAAATTCGTTAGGTCCCATGCCGATTTCTCCAAAACTTTCTTTCTCTTTGAAAGTTTCAGCATCATATACAAAAAGAACTTTGTCCGATTTGCTATAGTTTAACAAAATTACGTTACCCCCTTTTACCTGAATATCCGAAATTAATAAATTTGGTAATTCAACAACCTTTTTTACTTTTAGTAATTTGCTCTCAGGGATAACAGTAATTGTCTCCTTTCTATTGCATGAAATGAATAAAATAGAAAAGATTAGAGAGTATAAACAGATTCTCATAATAAATCAAAATAATCTACACGTTCCAGTTCCATGAGGCCATACCCATTTTGGAGTACAATTTCCACACCAAATATTATAATTCCCATCGGATGAGATATCTCCGTATCTACAATGGAAAAACACTGGTGGCTCTGCTTCCTCTTCAGAAGCTTGAGCTGAGGCAGAAAATGGAGTTAATAGAACAAAGAGATTAGCGACGAAGGTTGTAATTATAAAAATTACAAATAATTTCTTTTTCATAAATGCAAAATTTAAGTAAAAAAATTCATTATTTATTACATGTTCCCTCTCCTGTTACGTTGCTTTTGTAATGGGCCTTACAATCCCCACACCATATTGTACGTTCTCCAACCCCCTCATTGGTATAGGTCCCAACAAAACACTTGTATGTTTCTGTTCCACCACTTCCTGAATCATCTCCATCATCTGTGGCGTAAATTATAGTTGTATTTAATAATGTTAATCCAACTATAAAGGCGATTAGTTTTATTTTTTTATTCATTTTTTTTGATTTTAATTTTTAGATTAACTTGTTTTTGTTATTTACCTATAATTAAGTAAATAATGAAACATTGATTTTAATGATAGATCAATAAAAAAGTGGTAAATTTGCATGCCGTTTTGTTTTTTAAGTTTATAAATCTATTGCCTCGCCAGGTATTGATTTGTTAGTTAATGACAAAGCGGTTTTTCAATTTGCAAGACTGGAAAACATATGCTTCATAACTATTCATTATTTTTATTGAAGTAAAGTTAAATAATGATGTGTAAAAAAAAAGGTTATTGTCTTTTGTTACAGAAAATTGCGCTTTTTGCATCAGGATGTATATGATTATTAGATTTATAGAAAAATCTTGTTGCAGAAAATTGCGCTAACTACCTATCTGCCCGCGGCTACGGGAAGATTCTTAAAGTTGCAAGAACAATTGCCGACCTCGACCACTCCCCCCATATCTCCACCGCCCATCTTGCCGAAGGAAAGATATCTTAGATTAAGCGGGTAAAACATTTTGACAAGTCAGAATTATCTTCTACATTTGTGAACTTAACATTTAAATAAATCCAATGAGTAGTTCCCCAAAAAGAGATATAATCTTATCGATTTATAGTGATAAGCGAAGTGTTTTCACACTTGTAGATATCGCTATGCTTATAGGGGAGAGTAATTTTAAGAAACTAAATGAACGGTTGAATTACTACGTTCACAAGGGAAAGTTGTTCCGTCCGCGAAAAGGCATTTATGTCAAACAGGAATATAATCCCGAAGAGTTGGCCTGCACACTCTATACTCCCTCTTATATCTCACTTGAATATGTACTTCTAAAGGCTGGTATCGTTTTTCAGTATGATGAGCGCATAACAGCTGTGAGCTATTTGAGCCGGAGTGTAGATATAGAAGGGAGCATCTACACCTATCGAAAAATAAAGAGTGAAACATTGATTGTCACGCAAGGTATCATTCAAATGGGCAATGTAAATATCGCCACACCCGAGCGAGCATTTTTGGATACTCTCTATTTAAATACATCATACCATTTCGATAATCTCAATCCTCTGGACAATACTCTAATAAACAAATTTTTGCCGGCATATAACTCAAAAAAACTTTCGGTAAGGGTAAAAAAACTGCTTTCAAATGGTTAGTGTCAACAAGCATAAATTTTTTCTGGTGCAGATACTTAAAGATATCTATTCCGATATTGAGTTGGCGAATTGCCTGGGTTTCAAAGGAGGGACTGCATTGATGTTTTTTTATGATTTGCCCCGGTTCTCGGTTGATCTGGATTTTAATCTGCTCGATGTGAAAAAAGAAAAAGAGGTATATGAAAAGGTACGAAAGATTCTGTTGAAATATGGTAAAATATTCGATGAGGCAATGAAGTTTAACGGACCGATTATGGTTTTGGATTACGGAGTGGGCGAACGGAAATTAAAAGTTGAAATCTCAAACCGACAGTGGGATAACCATTACGAACTGAAAAATTTGCTGGGGATACATATGAAGGTAATGGTTGCCCCGGATATGTTCGCTCATAAACTGTGTGCTTTGCTTGACAGAAGAGAGGTAACGAACAGAGATATCTTTGATATCTGGTTCTTTTTGCAAAAGCAGACACCTTTAAACAAAAAGATTATAGAAGTCCGTACGGAAATGTCGCTTGAGGGTTATATCAAAAAATGCATTGACCAACTCGAAAGTATGAGTGACAGGGGTATGTTGAATGGCTTGGGTGAGTTGATGGATGGGGGAATGAAGAAATTCGTCCGCACAAAATTACGGACAGAAACTATCTCTCTGCTTAAGTTTTGTAAAGATTTCCCAATTCTCGCCTAACAATATATCTTAGGGCCTAAAGTTATCTATATTTGCATTGAGTTTTTTGAAGGCATATATTTAGAAGAATGCAAAATAGGATCGTTTTTAGGAGTTTAAGGGAGATAGAAAAAGCGGCGGCCAACTTTTTGGAGATGGCGGGCAACAATAAGATTATTGCGCTTTACGGCTCTATGGGGGCGGGAAAGACCACCTTTACCAAGGCTTTATGTAAGGTTTTGGGGGTGGTAGATGGTGTGAACAGCCCCACATTCTCAATTATTAACGAGTATTTGAAGGCAGATGGGTCACCGGTATATCATTTTGATTTCTATAGAATTGACAAGCTATCGGAGGCTTTTGACATAGGGTTTGAAGAGTATGTTTATAGCGGAGAGCTCTGTATTATTGAGTGGCCGGAAAAGATAGAACAGATATTGCCCGATGATACTCTCAAAGTGCAGATATCTGTTCTTGACGACGAATCACGCGAAGTCACCTTCTAAGCCCTTGGCGGATTCTTAAGTTATAGCAACTCTATTTTTCCGGATATAGAAGATAGGGTTTGCGCTGGATCTTGAATTTCGCAACATCATCTGCCCACATAGCCTTGATCTCTGCTGCAGATTTTCCCATAGTCGCGGCCAATGAGCAGTTCGAAGAACGAACGGAAGAAGTGGTCGTCCAGGTTTAGGTTGTTGTATGCATCTATTACATACTCCAGGTTTATCCCGGCTTTATTGATCTCTTCTATCGAAGGTTTTTTGCTTAGATCTACCCCGTAACATTCGCGGTTAAGCTGTGGCGGAAATTTAGCTCCGGGA
>LBTE01000023.1 GCA_000989955.1 candidate division TM6 bacterium GW2011_GWF2_37_49
AGACTTTACCCTGTACTTGAACAAGCAAAAATGGCTCTTATTAAATTTAAAAATTTGGGAACAAGCGGCTGGAATAAATTCATAAATTGGTTTAGGCCACAGAAATCAGAGTAAGTTTATATATTTTACGTGTTTAAAAGCCACACCGAGTTTTTGTTATTTTCGAAAAGGTCATCCTAAACCCATGATCAGGTCATGCCTGGCAGCTCGCATCTAAAATTTTGTCAATTTTTCGGCAAGCCCGATCCATTCGATCGTGTAAAGATTGATGGTTGATGTATGGCAGTAAAAATAAGGTGTTTGACTCAATGTAAATTGAATAATTGACATTAACAAATCCATTGAATTATTGTTGCTTAAAAGCTATTAATTAAAAAGGAGATCGGTAATGTTAAAAAAATATTGTTTATTTTTGTGTTTAATTTTCACAATCAATTCAGCATAATAATTTGGAAGGTACGCTTTCTATTCTAAAGCAAGAATACTGGCCATATTCAGTACTCCACGGTGCTTATGCGGCTGAAAGCGACTGGGTTATGAAAATTTACGATTTGGGGTGGGAGCGTGAAGAATCAAATCCTAACGTTCGCAAAATAAAAAATGAATTAATTGAGCCTCAAAAAGCGCCATCCCTGATTCGCGTGGTTGATCAAGCCTTTCATAGACCTCCAGGCACAACCAGCCGATCCACATTCCTTCCAACTGAAAACATTTTAGAACGCAACAAAGCCAATAAAAACCTGATTCCAATCGCCGTAGCAAACATTTTTGGTGTTACATTTTCAGAAAAATATAAAGCGCTGTCAGAAAAAGCGAAAATTGCAAAAGACTTCTTGGCATCGTTGAAAGATGTGACGGTGAGAGAAGGCCTTCCAAAACAATTAAAGGATTTGGCAATTTCACCGATCACTAATCTTGCTGCCATGCCTAAAATATCTAAATCTCAAACCAAAAACGTGGCATTAAAACAATTTATTGACGCAGCTTGTTTTTTGCAATTTTCAGCGAATTTTAGCCCATTCGTCGACATGCTTAAACTTGGCACCGATCAACTATCCACACAGCCTGGCGATTTGGCGTGGGCATTGTTGGAAAACCCTGAAGAAACGATTATGGTTTTGCTGGCTTTGGTTTGGTACTGCTGTAAATCTGACAAACAGGCTCTAATGAAATACTACGATGCATTGAATGCTGCTGCACAAAAACAAGCTGCTGATGCGGCAAGAGAAGGAGTAATGAAGCCAGCAAATGAAGCAGCTTTAGCAGTAACAGCAAAGGCAGAAGAAGCAAAAAAAGATGCAATAGTCGCTGCAAGGAAAGCCACGAAAGATGAATCAGAAGAAGCAAAAAAAGCTGCAATAGACGCTGCAAGGAAAGCCACAAAAACTGTATCAGAAGAAGCAAAAAAAGCTGCTAAAGCTATAATGGATGAGGCAAAATTGCAAGCTGATAAGGCCTCACAGCTTGCGGCTTCTCATGTTTCCATTTTTGTAAAAGATACACCGCCAGACTGGGGAGTGTGGGTCAATTCAATGTTTGATCCAAATAAAACGAATTTTCAATTTATTGCTGAAGCAATGAAATATATAGCAATAAATGCAAATATTGTTGTTTACTTCAGTAATCCAAGCAATTACGAACAATTTATATATTTAAATGTTATGCCTGGCAAATATCCTAAAACATCTACGCATCAAAAAGATATGCAGTTTTGGTATGATGGTAAAACATATATTCATTATAAAAATGGTCCACATAATGTAGTTTTTACAGATTGTGTGGAAAATATGATGCTAAATTTTATTTGCATACTCGCATTCGATCCAGACAACAAATGCTTTAGCTTAGAATATTTAAATAAAAAAATCCCAGGATTAAAGCTTAATGCGTATTTAGTTGACTTTTTTAATAACGATCATCCTGTGCTTAAAGCTTCAAATTGCATGGTGACACCAGAAACCATGGGTTTAATGCCAGTACATCAAGCCTTCAGCTCGATTGTTTCAAATATTCCAAGTGTAGCATATACGCGCAGCCTTAGTATTGCTGAACCTAACATAGAATTTGATTACACATGGCCTATCGCATACGGCGATTCATTAGGTTGTATTATTGTACCAAAAGAATATATAGACTTATTCAAATCACAAACATACATGCCTCTTCCTAATAATTACGCGTATATAAAAAAATATTATGTTTTACATAGACGAGAAGAATCCGAACTATCAACGCCTGGCAAAGCAATTTGTTATGAACTTGTAGGTACGTTAAAAAATTTTATAGTTTTACTAAACCATATTTTAGGATTGAACTTATTCGATGGCAAAAATATTTATACTGAAATTTTACGTCATAATTTTATAAGAGAGTACTTACCACAACTTGCAGCTCGTCTAAAACTAGAATTTATGCTCCCATGCTCAATCGAAGAGATCGATCACAAAGCGACTGTAAAAGGCGACAAGCTATTGATTAAAATTCGTACCGAGTCAGATGAAAAACCGGCATTTGAATTAAATTACACGGGACTGCATGCTGATATAACAATAATATCAAATACAGATGCAAGTTGTTATCAAGAACTACAAAACATAACAACTGCTATGCCAAGCTACCAACCAAATTTACCAAGCTGGAGGACAATAAAAATAGCATTTTTAAGTCAAGCCGACATTGTTAAAATTATAAAAAATAAATCACAGAGCTCTGATAAAACACCAACTTTTTTTGATATTTTTTGGATGAATCAGAATAATGATTTGCCAATTTTATATTATTACATATTCATTATTACCGAATTATGGTTTGGTGGCCATAAGCCAGAAGACCTAGGTCAAGGCACATTTGAAGATATTTTAAAATTTAAAAATAGTCTTATTGAAGCGGCGGACAAAGGTCTTTTCGGGTCTAAAAAAAATGCTTTACCGCACATATTTAAATATTTTTTTTCACAAAATAATGGATTTGTTGAAGCCTTTTCGTACATTGAAAAAATAATGCAAAGTTCAAATCCTGTGGATAAAATATTTGCATTACAAATAACGAAAATTATGCTAACTACGGCCCCAAGACAGGATCCATTAACGGCGCAGATTAATCAAATCGCTGAAACATGCCTTCAGGACAAAGATCAGAAAGTTGTAACTGCCGCTTATGAAGTAATTAAGATTTATAATCCCAAATTTAAAATACATGAACAAGCTAACCCGGAAGATTCTGCTGCAGCTGCAGCACCAAATATTATAGTTCCAACGCCGACAGAGACTTTTACTGAAAAAACACCAGCAAAAACGGTAGATACAGATGTGCAGCCTACAGTTAAGCTTTATGTACAGCCAGAAGAGACCCCCAAAATCTAGCCGAAAGTAGTTGAACCTGTCGAACAACCACAACAACAACCCACGCCTGCCTACAGCATTTTGGACACTGCAATAGACGAATTGAAAAATAAAAAATTTGAATTATTAGAAGGTAAAGATTTTTCAGGTCAATTAACGTCATACTTAACACAAAATGATGATTCAGACAAAAAAATATATAAATTACTTGAAGCCGGCGCTCCGATTAAAAGCCTAATACAAAGATGCAGATTAGGTGATAAATCGCAAAACATGCTTAAATTAAAATTGTTGGGCATTTATCTAAATTATAAATCTGGGCAAAGACTTTACCCTGTACTTGAACAAGCAAAAATGGCTCTTATTAAATTTAAAAATTTGGGAACAAGCGGCTGGAATAAATTCATAAATTAAAAATCAGATTAATTTTATATTTTTTACGTTTTTAAAAGCCACACCGTGTTTTTGTTATTTTTTGAAAAATTATCTTAAACCCATGATCAGGTCATGCCTGGCAGCTCGCATCTAAAAATTTACCATTTTTTCGGCAAGCACGATTAATGCGTCGCTGTAAAGACTGAGCTTTGATGTATGGCAGTAAAAATAAGGTGGTTGACTCAATGCAAATTGAATAATTGACATTAGCAAGTCCATTCAATTATTGTTGCTTAAAAGCTATTAATTAAAAAGGAGATCGGTAATGTTAAAAAAATATTGTTTATTTTTGTGTTTAATTTTCACAATCAATTCAGCATATTTGGACGGTACGCTTTCTATTCTAAAGCAAGAATACTGGCAATTTTCGGTACTCCACGGTGCTTATGCGGCTGAAAGCGACTGGGTTATGAAAATTTATGATTTAGGATGGAAGCGTGAAGAATCAGATCCTAAAGTTCGCAAAATAAAAAATGAATTAATTGAACCTCAAAAAGCTCCAGCGCTTATTCGCGCTGTTGATCAAGCATTTCATAGACCTCCAAACACAATCGGGCCATCAACATTTACACCAACCGAAAATATAAAGCAACGTCCAAGGCAAGATATTGCAGTAGCCGTAGCAAACATTTTTGGTGTTACATTTTCAGAAAAATATAAAGCTCTGTCAGAAAAAGCGAAAATTGTAAAAGACTTCTTGGCATCGTTGAAAGATGTGACGGTGAGAGAAAGCCTTCCAAAACAATTAAAAGATTTGGCAATTTCACCGATCACTAACCTGTCTGAATGTCACGAATTGGAAAACTCACTAAAACGAATAACAACAAAAGTAATGGCAGATATGTCATTTGATGAAACTTTAAAAAATTTTATTAAATCAGCCAGGTACTTTAGTGAAGCCAAGAATTATGAATCATTCATGACCTCTCTTTCATCAGAGGCAAATCAAATATCAATATCGCCACTAGACTTGACATGGGCATTACTTGAGAACCCAGAAGAAACAATCATGGTTTTGCTGGCTTTGGTTTGGTATTGCTGTAAATCGGACAAACAGGCTCTAAAGTCGTACTACGAGGCATTGAATGCTGCTGCACAACAACAAGCTGCAGATTCAGCAAGAGAAGAAGTAATGAAGCCAGCAAATGAAGAAGCTTTAGCGGTAACAGCAAAGGCAGCAGAAACAATTAAAGCTGCAATAGACGCTGCAAAGGATGCCACAAAAACTGCATCAAAAGCCGAAAAACAAGCTGCAATAAAAGACGTAACGGAAGCCTATCAAGCAAGATCAGAAGAAGCAAAAAAAGCTGCTAAAGCTATAACGGATGAGGCAAAATTGCAAGCTGATAAGGCTTCACAGCTTGCGGCTTCTCAGACTTCCATTTTTTTTAAAGACACACAACCAGACTGGGGAGTGTGGGTCAATTCAATGTTTGATCCAGCAAAGATAGATTTTAAAAAAGTCGCCACACAAATGTCAGATGATACCGCTACGCCTGAAAAAACTATCCAAACGCTGAATAACCCAAATTTTTACAAAATGTTTATATATTTAAATTTGTTGCCTGGGCGGTATCCGAGAATATCGCCATACAAAACGGCAACACTTTGGTGTAATGATGTCAACCAAAAAATAACATTTCAAGATTGCATGGACAGCACAATAATGAATTTTATATGCATGCTAGCATATGATCCTGTTAATAAAATAATTAATTTAGATTCCATAATATCAAGAATTAAAAATTCTAACGTCAATCCAAAACTTGTGGCATTTCTTACAAATCAACACCCGGCTTTAAAGGTCGGAAAAATACTTGTTGCAGTTAGCCCATTCTCACTCGAAGAGATTCCGGTACATGACGCATGGACAGACGTTGTTGCTAACATTCCAGGAGTTTGCTACTTCGAACATACATGGAAAGCGCGTACAGAGAGAAATGATACTACTAATCATAGATTTTTTGAAATCAAGCCAGAAGACGGCATTTATTTTGAAATGAAAGGGCTGCAAGACAGTTTTATAATAGCTTTAGATTACCTGTTAGGCTTAAATTTATTTGAAGGCAAGAATTTGTCAGAAGAACTTGAAAGTGATTTTGTGAAAAAATATCTACCTCAACTCGAAGAAAGATTAGGCATAACATTTGAATACAATTCGACAGATATTATAAGAATTTATTTTGAAAAAGACAAATCAAAAAATTTTGATTTTTATGTAAACGCAGGGCATGGAGAGCTTCAGCCGCACAATATTGAGTATAACACGGCCAAAGAACTTATCCCTGCTATTTTCAATAGTCTGCCAGGCTCAAATATGTTTTTACCAAGCCTAAAATTAATTGAATTTGTACATCGTGCGAGTATCGGTAAATTACCCAAAGACAAGTCTTTTGATTTTTTTACAATACTTTCGGCTTTGCCTGAATATTTATGGCACATAACTCAGACCATGCGACAAGAAGAAAATATATACTTAGAGCCAAATATTTTCAGGTTAATTTGGTCTTTATCTATCCACGATGCAAAGGAGAAGGGCAATTACTACACACTAAACGATTTGATTTTAATTCTCATTTCAAAGCTTAATTCAAGTTTTTCTGAAATGCACACATTGGCTATTAAAGTAGCAGCCAAAGCTTTAAAATTTGCAACTGAAAGAAGATATGAAATGCAAGGCACAAGTGATTTCGAGCGAGAAATAGCAAACTTACTTGCCAAATTAATTCAAGTAGATGAAAAACATATCCAGACTGTAGTTCAATGCATTGAAAAATATAGATTTTCAAAAAATAATACAATTTTACCAATACTTATGGCCCTTATCAATAAAGGCCAAGGGCTTGATTTAATAATTGATAAAATTTGGTCAATTACTTTTTCACGGAAAGGCCAATGGCTAACAATGGAGCAAAGCACGTTGTTAAAAGAAATTTATTCCGCTAATTTTTTACAAAAATGTAATCTAACTCCAGTATCGTTAACTGAATTATTATTGAAAAATGAAAAATTTAATACATTTTATCAAGATAATATCACCGATGAAGTAGATAAAACTAAAGCTTTGAATATAGCCAAACAGTTGCTTGAATGTTTAACACCAATTCCAGCTTTAATGTCTAAAATCGAAGAAACTGCAAAAGCGCTCTTGGCTAACGAAAATGTAAAAGATGCTGCTATAAAATTATTAGAAACTATCACACAATTAACACCAATAACTGCACAAACAACTCAAACTATACATCCGGAAACGGTTGTAAAAAAAACCATAGAAGATGAAACTGCAGAAACACAAGCAAAAACGGCAGCTCCAGATGTGCAGCCTGCAGTTAAGCTTGATGTACAGCCAGAAGAGACCACCAATGTCGAGCCGAAACCAGAAATAACGCTGCCAACTAATAAAATCGTAGTTGAATTAGAAGATAAAGATTTCCCAGGTCAATTAACGTCATACTTAACACAAAATGATGATTCAGACAAAAAAATATATCAATTACTTGAATCCGGCGTTCCAATTAAAAGCCTGATCCAAAAATGCAGATTCGGGGATAAATCGCAAAACATGCTTAAATTAAAATTGTTGGGCATTTATCTAAATTATAAATCTGGGCAAAGACTTTACCCAGTACTTGAACGAGCAAAAATGGCTCTTATTAAATTTAAAAATTTGGGAACAAGCGGCTGGAATAAATTCATAAATTGGTTTAGGCCAAAAAAATCAGATTAATTTTATAT